>CAWAPG010000001.1:0-589497 GCA_963783905.1 uncultured delta proteobacterium
TGGCACTATGTGTATTATCAGTCTAGATTATTAAACAATGGCAGAAATTATATGAAACTATACAAGGCAGTAGGTGAAATGCCGGGCTGTGACGCGGAAAAAATTCCGCCGTAGAACATTTCCGCGTCCATCAGAGAAACGTGTTCATGAATCGGAGGAGTTATGGCAAAACAGAAAAATCCTGAAGGTTTTATAAAAAAAGAAACCACCCTGGTCGTTGCCCTTATTGCCCTGGTCGTGGGATTTTTGGGCGGAGTTTTTTACAGCGCTATTCAATCCGGGCCGGCTGGAACCATACAGACTGCATCTCCGCCACCGCAGCAACAGCAGCAATCGGACCTCACAAGCGAACAGGCCAGACAGATTCTGGCGCTGGAGCAGGAGGTGGCGACAAACCCGACAAATGTTAATGCCTGGATACAGCTGGGCAACGTTTACTTTGATACCGATAACTATACCAAGTCCATTCGCGCCTATGAAAAATCCCTTGAACTGAGTCCGAACAATGCCAATGTCCTGACCGACCTGGGTGTCATGTACCGCCGCAACGGTGAGCCGGAAAAGGCCGTGGCTTCATTTGACAAGGCCATCGCCATTGCCCCCGGCCTTGAGCAGGCCAGGCTCAACAAGGGAATCGTCCTGTTATATGATTTGCATGACAAGGAGGGAGCGATTCAGACCTGGGAAGCCTGCTCAAAATCAACCCGAATGCCGCCGCCCCTAACGGCCAGCCCCTGAGTGAAACGATTAAAAACCTCTAGCGTTTTTTAAGCGTTACTCTTTTTCAGCCGCCAGCCAGACCAGATTGCCGACCGGCTTTACGCGGGCGGCAGGGTAGAGGTGTTCAGCCTTTTTTGATTCGGCCAGGATATCATCAAGTATTTTCATTTTTTTGTTTCCCGCTATAAGGAAAAGAACGTTTTGCGCCCCGTTGAGAACCGGCAGGGTAAGCGAAATACGGGCAACGGGGGGTGAGCCTGCTCCTGCCGGAACAGGCACAACCCATTTTTTCTTTTCCTCCAGAAGCGGCGATCCCGGAAAGAGGGAGGCCGTATGTCCATCTTCTCCCATTCCCAAAAGAATCAGATCAAAACTTGGAATGGGGATCTCAGATCCATTGCTATTCATTGCGGCCGGCAGCCTTGTTTGAAAAAAGTCACGCAGATGTTTTTCATAATTCTCGGCCCCAACGGAAGGATTCATATGTTCGGTGGTCATCCGGTGAATATTCCGGGACGGGACAGGTACCTTTGATAGCAGGTATTGGTCCGCCAGATTAAAGTTGCTGGCAGGGTGGGTCGATGCCACCCAGCGTTCATCACCCCAGAAAAAATGGCATTGCTGCCACGGCATTTGCCGGGCATTGTCCGGTAGACTCAAAAGTTCATAGGTCAGTTGCGGGGTTGATCCTCCCGCCAGAACAATAGTGCAGAAGCCTTTATCCCTAACCTCAGATATGGTTAGATCCATGATATGGTTGACTGCCGTATTGCTCGCCAGTTTGAGATCTGCAAATCTCCGGATCATTTTTGCGTCACTTTGCGGTTCACTTGTTATTTTGTTCTATCAGCTGCGGCGGCAGCATCTTTTATACCGGCAATAGCGTTATGCCTGAAACTCAGGCATTGATGGCGCCGCCTCAGGTAAACCCGGAACCGGCGGTGCAAGTATAACAGTGCTCGGATACGGCGATCCTGTCGCCCGGCCCGGGAAGGTTATGGAGTTCAGAAATATGTTTTTTTCTGCCGCTCATATAAAGCCCGAGAGCCTGATTAAAGTCACAGTCATAGAGATATCCGTCCCAGGATACGGACATAAGGGAACGGCACATCAGGCCATCCAGGGTACAGGGATTGAATTGCGCCGCCAGCTTCAGGATGTAGCTTTCCAGGTTACCTGAATCCTGCAGCCATTCAAGGAATCTGCCAATGGGAGCATTGGCAAAGACGTAGAGATTGTTGAATGTTATCCCCCATTTCCGGGCAAGCATCTGGCGAAAACGTTTTTCAATCTGCGCTTGGGGGGCAGGCAGAAATGCGCCGGTCGGATTGCTCACCAGGTTGAGCTGAAGGTCCGAACCGGGATGACCGTAACCAAGTCCGTTTAACATCTTCAGCGTTTTAAGGGAGGTTGCGAATGAGTTTTTCCCCCGCTGGGATTCTGTCTGGACTTCATTTAAGGCGGGCAGGGAGGCTATTATCGTAACCCTGTTGTCGGTGAGTAGCTCAAGAAGACCCCGGCGGTTTTCCGCGGCAATGGCAGTGAGATTTGACCGCAGTATCAGGGTTTCGGTCAGAGATGCCAGTTTACGCACCAGCGTCCGGATGTGCGGATTCATTTCCGGGGCGCCGCCGGTGATATCTATGGTTGCAAATTTGAATTTTTCAGCCAGCCTTATGACTTCGGCAACGGTCTTCTCATTCATGATCTCGCGGCGGGTTGGCGCGGCCTCGAGGTGACAGTGCCTGCACTTCTGGTTGCAGAGCCGTCCCACATTGATCTGCAGGGTTGTACAATTTTTTCTGGTAAAATCCAGCCCACAGTTGGCAAGATTATCCTTGAATGACTCCAGGTTCGGCACCTGATAGAGGTTACTGTCCAGATTTTTTACTGTCTGCAGATGAGTCATCGGTTATCTGCCTATAGTGATATTTTTCCGGCAACGTTACGCATCTGGACCCCATGAACCAGTGAAGCCCCGCCCCTTATTGCCGTAGCGACATGGATTGCCTCGGTCATTTCCTGAACGTTTGAACCCTTTTCCAGACAATCCTGGGTGTAGGCATCGATGCAATACGGACACTGTACCGCATGGGCTACAGCCAGGGCGATGAGGGATTTTTCCCTCTGGGACAGTTCTCCTTCAGCAAATACGGCTGAATAATAGTCAAAAAACTTTTCAGCAAGTTCAGGTGCGCCTTCACGTATTTCAGAAAATTTCGGTAAATCCTTAGGATGATAATATGTTTCCATGCAATACCTCGGTCAGTTTCTGCTTTCTTATAAAAAAATGGAAAAAATAATAACTGGTTGAACTCTATATGAATAAATATTAATTTATTCGACACGGCTTGAAAGTACAAGATATGACTGCAAAGAACAATTTATTTTGAATCGACGGCTGCGATGTTATTAGTCGGCGGCATAATTCTTTTTTTGTGCATGATAATGCTATAACTAAGTATACTGAGGGTTCGGCAGCTCAGGGAAGTATAGGGCATCAATGTTAAAGGGGAATAAGGCACGGGTAAAGATTGCGTAAAGACAGCCGGGAATCCTTTTATAGAAAAAATGGATACCGGACCCGGGCAGCAGCAGCAAAATTAAAAAGCATAATACAAGGACTGTATGCAATTCATTCTGAAACAGATAGAAAGCCTCGGCAGCGGCACCTTGTATTATCTGTCTGATTTGGGCTCCATGGGTTTGTTCCTCCTGCAGTCCATACGCGGTATTTTCAAAGCACCCTTTCGTTTTCAGGCCCTGCTCAAGGAAATCAAAAATATCGGGGCCAATTCCTTTGTGGTAATTTTTTTTACCGCAGCATTTACCGGCATGGTTTTAGGGGTGCAGGGATACTATACCCTCAGTAAATTCGGTTCCGAGGGGCTTCTTGGTTCCGCCGTGGCCCTGAGCCTGATCCGTGAGCTTGGGCCGGTGTTGACGGCCCTGATGGTCACGGGCCGGGCCGGGTCAGCCATGTGCGCTGAACTGGGAATCATGAGGATCACCCAGCAGGTTGATGCCTTGGAGTGTATGACCATTGATCCGTTCAGATTTCTCATTACCCCGAAATTTCTTGCAACGCTTGTTGCCGTCCCTCTGCTTACTCTGATGTTTGATGTGGTGGGAATTTTAGGTGGATATCTTTCGGGTGTCCAGCTTCTGGGGGTAAATCCAGGCGCCTTTTTTTCCGGCATGGAAAATAGCGTGCTAAACAAGGATATCCATCTGGGTATTATCAAGTCGTTTGTCTTTGCGGTAATCATTGTCTGGATCTGCACCGGCCGGGGATTTCTGTTGTACAGGACCCGCTCGGGGTTCGGGGCGGGGAGTGTCAGCCGGGCAACCACCCAAGCAGTGGTGCTGTCGTCTATAACTGTTTTGCTTTGGGATTACTTGTTAACGGCAATGCTGTTATGAGCCAGCCGATTATTCAGTTTGTCGATGTGCATAAATCCTTTAAAGCGGCAAACGGTGCCATACAAAAGGTCTTAAAGGGGGTTAATCTCAGTATTCAGCCGGGAATGACCACGGTCATCGGGGGAGCAAGCGGCCAGGGTAAAAGCGTGGCGATTAAACTTGTTCTCGGGTTGATGAAGCCGGACTCCGGGCAGATTCTGGTTGAAGGCAGAGATGTTACGGTAATGGGCACCAAGGAGCTGAATGAAATACGATCTGATTTCGGCGTTGTGTTTCAGGGAGTGGCCCCCTTCGATTCAATGACGGTTTATGAAAATGTTGCCCTGCCGCTGGAGGAAAAGACCAAGCTCAGTAAACAGGAAATACGGAAGCGGGTTATGGATTCACTGGAGCAGTTCGGCCTCAGCGGTCATGAAGATAAATTTCCGGCCCAGCTCAGCGGCGGCATGCTGAAAAGGGTAGGCCTGGCCCGGGCACTGCAGCTTGAGCCCAAGATCATGCTGTTCGATGAACCGACTACCGGGCTCGATCCAGCCAGATCATTGGAAATTTATCGGCTGTTTTATAAAATTCAAAGGGAAATGGGTTATACAGCCGTGATTGTCAGCCATGACATTCCCAAAATATTCAATCTTGCTGACCAGGTTGTGGTGATGCATGAAGGCATGGCCAAGGTATTCGACAGCTCAGAAGAGATACAATGGAGCAATGATCCGATAATCAAGGATTTTGTCCAGATGACAATGGGACATATTTATAAAAGCAGCATGGAAAACGAATAATGAAAAATATTAATGTGGAATTGATTGTCGGCCTGTTCATGGTGGCAGGTTTTCTGGCCTTTGGCTATCTTTCCCTGCAGATGGGTGAGTTCTCCATTTTCAACCTGGGAAAAAACTACAGCATCATGGCTCGGTTTGATAATGTCTCAGGCCTTAAGGCCGGCGCCTCCATTGAGATAGCCGGGGTCAACGTCGGCAAGGTCTCTGATATCAGTCTGGGGGAACATGACCTTGCCAAAATAACCATGCTGATAAACCAGGGTATCGGAATCAGCACCGATGCCATTGCCTCAATCAGAACCCAGGGGCTTATCGGAGACAAGTATATAAAAATAACGCAGGGAGCAGACGAGGAGATGCTGAAAGAAGGCGACGAGATTTTTGATACGGAATCCGCCATTGATTTTGAGGCGCTGGTCAGCAAATATATCTTTGAGTCTGATAATTAAATGTATGCCTGGCGGGCTAACAGTTTACAGGATCATATGCCGATGGTTATTAAGAAATTGCATTTGAAAAGGCGGCTTGTGCTCCGGGCGCTGGTCATCGGATGTTTGCTGTTCCTTCCTTCCCATGTTTGGGCCGGCGATGACCCAGGTCAGGTTGACGGTTCGACACCGGCCCGATCTTTGCTTGCGGTCAATACCGGGGCAGATGATTCCCTGCCTGAGGCCGAATGGGAGAATGAGTGGGATGCGGTCGCGGAACCGTTGGCCGATCCCCTGGAACCCGTCAACCGGCTCTTTTTCCATTTCAATGACAAGATGTATTATTGGGTTTTGAAACCGGTTGCCAGGGTCTATTCAGGACTTATGCCGGATGACCTGCAGATTGTCGTGAGAAATTTCTTTGACAACCTGCGATCGCCGATAAGGGTGGTCAGCAGTCTGCTGCAGGGAAAGGTACGGGATTCATCGGTGCAGGTGGCGCGGTTTGCCCTTAATTCATCAGTCGGGGTTATCGGGTTTGGGGACTTTGCCGGGGATGTGCTGGGCCTGCATGCCCCGGACGAGGACCTGGGGCAGACCCTTGGATTTTACGGCGCCGGCGGAGGTTTTTACATTAACTGGCCTTTCCTGGGACCATCCAATTTCCGTGATTCCATTGGCAAGGTTGGGGACGGTTACCTGCATCCCTTTTTTCTGTTTGATCTTGATAGGGATGTAGTCATCGCCGGCGAAATCCTGGAAAGAGTGAACTATACCGCGCTTACCCTGGGAGACTATGAAAATTTTACTGAAACGGCACTTGATCCTTATACCGCGGTAAAAGACGCTTATCAGCAGTACAGAAATGGCCTCATAGAAGACAAATAACTTTTTTCACTGATAATTTTTGCAGGAAATGGAATTGGCTGTAATGATAAAGAATACTATACAACGGAAAGGTTTGATTGTCGTTCTGCGTCTGACCCTGGCGGCCTTTGTCCTGGGTGCAGGAATATCTGCAGCTGCAGCCGCAGGTCCAATGGAGGAGCTGCAGGGAACAGTTGATGAAATTCTGCAGATTCTTCAGTCGAAAGAGCTGCAGGGCCCCGGGAAAAAAGAAGAGCGGCACGAGCGTGTTCTCAATGTTGTTGAAGGCATGTTCGATTTCCGGGAGATGGCGAGAAGCTCTCTGGGGCAAAGCTGGAACACGCTTACACCGGAAGAACAGGACAGGTTTGTCAAACTGTTTACAAGTCTTGTCGAGCAGCGCTATATCGGCAAGATTGATTCCTATGAAAACCAGAAAGTCATCTATAAGAAACAGCTTGTCCGGGATGACCGGGCCATGATTTATACGGCAATTGTCGACAAGGATCAGGAAATTCCCATTATTTACCGGTTGGAGAAAAATAATGGCAGGTGGCTGGTTTATGATATGAAGATTGAAAATGTCAGCCTCATCGTCAATTACCGCAGGGATTTTGACTCCGTTATCAGAAAGGAGCAGTTTTCGGGCCTGGTGGAAAAGATCACGAAACAGCTTGAAAAATCAGAAACGTCAAACTAGTTTGTTGCCATGGAATCGCTAAATTGTGTCTGTTGTGATGCCCGGGCCGAAGATATAAAACGGGCCTTCAACTTTCTTTCGAATGAAGAGATTGAGGAACTTTGCGCCTATCTGGAACTGCGTGAGTGGCAAGCCGATACCCTGGTCATGAAGGAGGGAGCCCTTGAAGATTATGTCGGGTTTTTACTTGAAGGTAAAATGGCAGTTAAAAAGAAGACAGGATACTGGGGCAAACATATAATCATTGCCATCCTTGAAAATGGTGCCATGGTGGGCGAAGGCGCCTTTATAGAAAGTGGGCCCCGCTCCAATGACGTCGTCGCCATTGAACCAACCAAGCTTCTCACTCTTTCAGCTCCGAAAATGGAAGAGCTTATTTTGAATAATTCCTTACTGGCCATCAAGCTTATGAAACGCATGCTGTATATCATGAGTATACGATTAAGAAAGGCGAGTGACCGTATTTCTGAATTGCTTTGACACCTTATTCCCCGCGATCATCCCAAAGTTAACCTTATCAGGGGGGAGAGAGTCCTCGGCGGTCTCCCGGAGGCATCGGTCTGCTCCTGTCAGCTGCTCCGACGATTATTGGATAAGCAGTAAAAAGTTGGCCGGCATTGATCGGCGGAGAATACCACAAAATAAACCGGGCGGGAAATATCAGCCATGCATTTAGCGGCAGGGAGAAGGAAAAGAAGGAGAGTTAGACGGATATCCCGGACCAGGATTTTTGACGGGCATCCTTTAAAGACAGGGGTGTACAGTGTCACGGTAATGGCCCTGGCCTATCTGTTGATAACCGCGACAATCTCTCTGGTGTTTTCATATCTTCACAATATGACTTACTCTCTGGTTCTCTGGACCCTGCCCCCGGGGGCGTTCCTGGGCTTTGTTCTTCTGGTGATGGAACGTCTGTTAGGCGAATTGAAGATATATATGTTTTCTGCCATGGGAAAACTCCTAACAGCCTTTTTGTTGTTTTTTGCTCATGTCATAGGTTATCTCGCCCTTTCATCCCTGATCGTCAGTTATCCGCTGGGATATGTAATGGAAAGGTTCTGGGGCATGCCGGGTATGGCCGGGCAGTATAGCCTTTTTTCGGTTAATTTTTTTATTGTACTTGCCGTATTGAGCTGGCTGCGCAATATCAGAACCGAGCCCTGCTGCTGTTTCTGATCCTGAAACAATTCTGCATGGAAGAGATGAACACGATCAGCGAGTGTATTCCTCGCGGGTTATGTTTCGCATGCGCAAACGGCTGCGGGGAGCTTCAAATCACGGTTGTTTTGCCTGTTTCCCGCTGCCGGAAGCTGGAAACGATCCTGCCGATCGCCGGGTAAAGCATGAAAGGTGCGCATCAGGTTCGTAAACGGGCAATAAATGCGGTCAGGTCGATGTCCCTAAATACAGAGGCATATATCCCCCTTGAGAAAGAAATTACCAACTTTCATCCCTCCGGTTGAGTCAGCTGACAATGGATGGAAAAAGCCGTACAAGGTGCAATAAAGAGCGGTTTGACCGGAAAATTGACTTGACAACCATAGATAATTTTTTATAGTCTCCGCTGTTTAGTATCAGATAATTGGGAGGTAGATTTTTAGGAAGAAGTATTATGTTCTTCATAAAATATACTTTAAAGATAAATTGTATATATATTCGGAGGTTAGAACGTGGCATTACCCAAACGCAGACATTCTCATTCTCGTACACGGAAGAGACGCTCCCATGATGCGTTAACTCCGGCATCGGTTTCAAACTGTCCCAAATGCGGCGAGCCGAAGATGCCGCACCGGCTTTGCGGCGGTTGCGGCACGTATAATGACAGAACTGTAATCAAACTCGAAGAAGAACTGGAGTAAAACGTGACATTGCGTATTGCCCTGGATGCCATGGGCGGCGAGCTGGGCCCGGAAGAAATGGTTGCCGGGGCGATACAGGCTGTTGAGGATTCTGATCTCGATGTTCTGCTCATCGGCGACGAGAACGTTCTCAACCGGGTACTGCTGCCGCATTCATCCGTCGCCTCCAGACTGCATGTTCTGCATGCCTCCCAAACTGTTTCCATGGATGAGTCGCCCTTTGAGGCGATACGAAAAAAGAAGGACTCATCCATTGTCAGAGCATTTGATTACGTCAAGAATGGTACGGCTGATGGTGTTGTCAGCGCCGGGAATTCCGGCGCGACCATGGCTTCAGCCATCAAGTCGCTGGGTCGTCTGGAAAATATATCCAGACCGGGAATTGCCAGCATATTCCCGACCCTGAAAAAGCCGCTGGTAATCATGGATGTGGGGGCTAATGTTGATTGCCGGCCGCAGCATCTGTTCCAATTCGGCGTTATGGGTGCGGCATTTTCCGATAACCTGTTCCAGATCAAAAGGCCGAGCATAGGCCTGCTCAGTATCGGGGAAGAGGGCGGCAAGGGAAACCTTCTGGTCAAGAACGCCCACGAACTTTTTAGAAAAAGTTCGCTCAATTTCGCCGGCAATGTGGAAGGCCGGGATATATTTCAGGGCGATGTCGACGTTATTGTCTGTGACGGCTTTGTCGGTAATGTCTGTTTGAAAGTCAGCGAGGGATTGGCGGAAGCAATAATCACCATGCTGCGTACCGAAATGGCAAAGAGTTTTATGGCAAAAATGGGTTATCTGTTGGCTAAAAAGGCCTTCCGCAACTTCGGTAAAAAGGTGGATTACGCAGAATACGGCGGGGCTCCCTTACTGGGGGTTGCCGGTACGGGAATTGTCTGTCATGGCCGCTCCAACTCCAAAGCCATTAAGAATGCCATCAAAGTGGCCGCAGAAATGATTCGCAGCAAGGTAAATGATCATATAATCCAGCTTCTATCCGACTCTGATCAGAGCTCCAGCAGCGAAAAGCGGAATGGAACCGCAGCATCGTTACAGTCGGGGGAAGAAGCATGAGCGTCAGGAGCAGCATTATTGGGACGGGATCGTATCTGCCGGAACGCATCCTGACCAATAATGATCTGGAAAAAATTGTCAAGACCAGTGATGAGTGGATAACCACCCGCACCGGCATCAAAAGCAGAAGAATAGCCGGTGCCGGCGAGGAAACCTCAATTATGGCGACCAGGGCAGCCCTCAAGGCGATGGAAATGGCAGGCCTTGGCGCCCCGGAGCTGGACATGATAATAGTGGGCACCATCACTCCTGAAATGATAATGCCCTCCTGTGCCTGTTTGGTACAGAAGGAAATAGGTGCTGAAAACGCTTTCGCCTTTGATGTCAGTGCAGCATGTTCCGGTTTTGTCTATGCCCTGGAGATAGCTGACAGGTATGTGAAAAACGCGCCTGACATGAAAATCCTGGTAATTGGAGCCGAAACCCTTTCGGCCCGGGTGGATTGGCAGGACCGCAACACCTGTGTCCTTTTCGGGGATGGTGCCGGCGCCTGTATCGTCACCGGCAGTAAATCCGACGATGGGCTTCTTGCCAGCCAGCTTTATAGTGACGGGCGCCTCTGGCAGCTGTTAAGTCTGGAGACTGCCCCGCGACGCTACTGCCCGGTTGTGGATTATGGAACGATCCCAGACCGCGATGCCCTTTGTGACGGTTCGGCACTCAAAATGGCAGGCAGGGATGTCTTTAAACATGCTGTCCGGGAAATGAGTGATGCTGTTGAAAATCTGCTCAACCGGGAGGGAATCTCCGTGGATGACATCGACCTTCTCATTCCCCACCAGGCAAATATCAGGATTCTGAAAAGTCTGGCGGAAAGGGTAAACCTGTCCTTTGAAAAGGTATATACCACCATAGAAAAGTATGGTAATTCTTCAGCTGCCAGTCTGGCGGTCGCCCTTGATGAGGCAAACCGGGAAGGGCGTTTGCAGAAGGGAGATGTGGTGTTATTCAGCGTATTCGGCGGCGGATTTACCTGGGGGGTCATGCTTTGGAGTTGGCAGTAGATTAACAGAACTGAAGAAATTTTAGTTTTGCGCTTGCCTGCAGGGCAAAGAAAAGAGTATAAATTTTGGTTATTTCTGATTTCTGATATTGTAGTACTCGCAAAAGCACTCGACTGGCAGATTTTTCGCCTGTAACCCGGATGATCTTATGAAGCCCTGCTGCTGACTGCGAGTTTTTTTATGAATGGATCAATGGTGGAGCGTAGGTCAACCTAAGGAGAATATCGTGGACTATTTCTTAACAGAAGAACAACAGATGATCGTCGATATTTCTCGGCAGATAGCGGATGAAAAAATTATCCCGCAGCGGGCGGCATTGGATGAAAGTGAAGAGTATGCCACCGACATACTGAATGATATTGCCCAGGCGGATCTTTTTGGTCTTTATATCCCTGAAGAATATGGCGGATTCGGTGGCGGCTGTTTTGAAATAGTATTGGCACTGGAACAGTTCGGGCGCGGGTGTGTTGCAGTTGCGACAAGCTTTGCCGCCAGTGCCCTGGGGGCTTATCCAGTATTATTATCCGGCTCCGAAGAAATGAAACAAAAATATATGCCGGACGTTACCAGTGGCAAGAAAAAAGCCGCTTTTGCCCTCACCGAGGCAAATGCCGGCAGTGATGCATCGGGGATCCAGACCACCGCTGTTCTTGATGGTGACGAATGGGTGCTGAACGGAACCAAGCAGTGGATAACCAATGCCGGGGAAGCGCAAATTTATTCAGTGGTGGCAATTACCGATAGAAACAAGGGAGCAAGAGGCGCTTCCATGTTTGTTGTTGAAGACACCGACCCGGGATTTTCCTGCGGACCCAAAGAGAAAAAAATGGGTATCCGGGCCTCCTCCACCTGTGAATTGATTTTTAAAAATTGTCGTATTCCCAAGGATCGGTTAATCGGTCGTGAGGGGATGGGATTCATAACGGTTATGAAAACCCTGGATCTTTCCCGGCCGGGAATAGCGATTCTGGGGGTGGGATTGGGACAGGCGGCACTGGATGAGGCGGTGACGTATGCCAAGCAGCGCGTCCAGTTCGGCAAGCCGATTATTTCATTTCAGGCGCTCCAGCACATGCTGGCTGATATGGCTATCCAGATTGAGGCGGCCCGGGCCCTGGTATATGCCGCCGCCAAGCATATAGCCGCCCATCCGAAGGATATGTCTAAAGCCTCGTCCATGTGTAAGGTCTTTGCAACGGACATGGCAATGAAAGTTACCACCGATGCGGTTCAGGTCCTGGGCGGTTATGGTTATATGCGTGAATATCCGGTGGAGAAGATGATGCGTGACGCCAAGATCCTCCAGATATATGAGGGCACCAATCAGATCCAGAGAAATGTTGTCGGCCAGGAATTAAACAAGGAATATACCTGATAGTCCCTGCCGGCAGGAAAAGCCGGTACGCTTTCAAATTACAATATGAGCAGTAAACGTTAAAATGAACATAATTGTTTGTGTAAAACAAGTTCCTGACGCCAAGGATGTACGCCTGGACCCTAAAACAAACACCATGGCGCGCGAAGGTGTGCAGGCCATTATGAACCCCTTTGACCGGCATGCGGTGGAAGAGGGAGTCCGCCTCAAAGAGAAGCATGGCGGTGCCGTAACCGTTATCAGCATGGGACCGCCGCAGGCGGAGGCTGTTCTGCGGGAGGCGGTTTCCTGCGGCGCGGACGAGGCGGTTCTTGTTTCCGACCGTGCTTTTGCCGGGGCGGACACCTGGGCTACAACCTACACCCTGGGAAAGGCCATCGAGAAGATCGGGCCGTTTGATTTGATTATCTGCGGCAAGCAAGCCATAGACGGCGATACGGCCCAGGTAGGTCCTGGTTTGGCCAAACGGCTGCGTATCCCCTATGTCAGCTATGTTCGTAAGGTAACCGGTTTTGAAAACAATGTTCTGTCCCTGCACCGTCTGATGGATGACGGTTACGATGTTGTCGAAATTCCGCTGCCGGGGCTGCTTACCGTGGTCAAAGAGATCAATTTGCCGCGGGTTCCGTCGCTGAAGGGGAAAATGAAGGCAAAAAGTTTGACGATTAAAACCATGAGTGCCGAAGATATCGGAGCCGAGGCCGGCAGCATCGGGCTTCCCGGTTCCACCACCCAGGTGGTAAAGGTCTTTTCCCCTGAATTTAAAGGTGAACGAGCTCTGCTCCAGGGCACGGTTGATGAACAGGTTGAACAACTGGTAAAAAAACTTGAGCCGTATCTGTAATTATGCTGCGAATTGATATAGAAACCTGTATAGGCTGCGGTGCTTGTGAAGAGGTTTGCACTTTCGGCGCCATTGAGGTTGTTGACGGTGTTGCCTTGGTCAATGAAAAGTGCACCCTCTGCGGATCCTGTGTGGAGAATTGCGAAGTGGGAGCCCTGAGTATTGAGGCCGAGGAGAAAGCCGTCCAGAAAGATCTTGCCGACTGGTCCGGCATTATGATCTTTGCCGAATACCGGCACGGAAAAGTGGCGCCTGTATCCTATGAGCTGCTCGGTATCGGGCGGCAGCTCGCCGACCAGCGGGAAGCAACCTTGAGCGCTGTTATTCTCGGCGCGGACTTGGGCAATGGTGCCGAGGATCTGGTGGCATACGGAGCTGATACTGTCTACCGGGTTGAGGATCCGGCCCTGGAATTCTTTACGGATGAAATTTACGGTAATATCCTGGAGGATGTCATACGAAAGCAGAAGCCCGAAATCGTCCTGGCAGGCGCCACTGCCATCGGACGTTCATTTATTCCCCTGGTAGCCACTGCTCTGGGAACAGGTCTGACCGCAGACTGCACCGAGTTGGCAATAAGACCTGAAGACGGGGTTTTGCTGCAGACCAGACCCGCTTTCGGCGGTAATATCATGGCCACAATCGAGTGCCCGTATACCAGACCGCAGATGGCAACCGTCAGGCCGCGGGTCATGAAAACCGCTACGCCGGCACCTGACAGAAAGGGTGAGATAATCGATTATCAACCGCAGCCCGAACGGCTGCACTCCAGGGTCAAGGTCCTGAGTAACATCCTGGAAGAGCAGGATCAGGTTAACATTACCGAGGGTGATATTATTGTAGCAGGAGGACGCGGTCTGGATAATGAAAAGGGGTTTGAGCTTATTAGGCAGCTTGCCGAAGCAGTCGGTGGGGCGGTGGGAGCCTCGAGGGCCGCGGTTGACTCGGAATGGATCGCCTATCCGCACCAGGTGGGGCAGACGGGCAAAACGGTCAACCCGAAACTTTATATTGCCTGTGGTATTTCAGGTGCTATCCAGCATGTGGTAGGGATGCAGTCTTCAGAGACCATCGTTGCCATTAATAAAGATCCCCATGCTCCGATTTTTGACGTTGCCACCTATGGTATAGTGGGGGATCTGTTTGAGGTGGTGCCGAAATTGATTGAAAAGATCAAGGAGAAAAAGGGACAATGAGTCTGGCTGGAAAAGTAGCGGTTGTCACCGGCGGCAGCAGAGGAATCGGCCGAGCCATCTGTTTGCATCTTGCTGAAAAGGGTGCCAAGGTGGTAATAAACTATGTCAACCGGCCACAGGCTGCGGAAGAGACCAAAAAGCAGGTTGAAGCTGCCGGCGCTGAATGTCTTGTAGTAAAATTCGATGTGGCCAAAAGTTCCGAGGTGCAGGAAGCTTTCAAGCAGATAACCGCGGAATGCGGTACCATAGACATCCTGGTCTGCAATGCCGGAATAACCAGGGATGGGCTTCTGGCAACCATGAAGGAAGAGGACTGGGATCAGGTCATGGCGGTTAACCTGAAAGGCGCCTTTAACTGTATCAAGGCCGGATGCAGACCGATGATGAAGAAGCGGTGGGGGCGGATAATCATTATCACCTCGGTTGTCGGTTTTGCCGGAAATGCCGGCCAGGCGAATTATTCTGCCGCCAAGGCGGGATTGGTCGGCCTTACCCGCTCAACCGCCCGGGAACTGGCATCCCGTTCCATTACGGTCAACTGTGTGGCACCGGGATACATTGATACTGATATGACGGCTGAACTGCCGGCAGGGGTTAAGGAAAAAATCCTGGCGGAAATACCTCTGGGCATCCTGGGTCAACCTGGCGATATAGCAGGTGCGGTGCTCTATCTGGCATCCGAGGACGCCAGATACATAACCGGTCAGGCCATCCATGTTAACGGCGGAATGTTTATGGGATGATTTATGAAGCGCAGCTATTTGTGCCGAATATTCCAACTTTCATTTCTTTATTGGGGCAAATATGCTTTATATATAATCATTAATGAGACAACAAATACTTAAGGAGATTGAACATGTCGGCAGAAGAGAAAGTGATTGATATCATTGTTGAGCAGTTGAGTGTTGATCGGGACAAGGTGGTGCCGAGCGCTTCTTTTGTTGATGATCTAGGGGCGGATTCTTTGGACCTTGTAGAGCTTATCATGGCAATGGAAGAGGCTTTCGGCATTGAAATTCCTGATGAGGTGGCGGAGAAAATCACCACAGTCAAGGATGCCATTGATCACGTCAATAAAGTTTCATAGAAAACCCGTTCCGATAACCGTCCGGGGAGTTTGAGAGAGGGAATGACACCTTCTTTGGCTGTGTCTTTTTCCATTCTTCCTCCCGAGGTACGACGGAATACAAGATATGTTCTGAAGGGTGAAAAGAATGAAACGTAGAGTTGTAGTGACGGGTACGGGCCTCATCACCCCATTGGGTGTCGGAACCGGAAAAACCTGGCGTAACCTGTGCCGGGGCAGGAGCGGCATCGGCCCTATTACCCGCTTTGATACCAGTGATTATGGCGTCAAAATTGCCGCTGAGGTCAAAGATTTTAATGCCGAGGATTTTATTGAGCCAAAACTGGCCCGGCATCTTGATCTTTTTGTGCAATATGCTCTGGCGGCGGCAGGCCAGGCCGTAAGGGATGCCGGTCTGATCATTGACGAGACCAATGCTGATCGTGTCGGTGTGTTCACCGGCAACGGCATCGGCGGCCTGACGACCATTGAGAAGTATCACCAGATTTTAATGGAACGAGGCCCCAGGAAGATTACCCCGTTCTTTATTCCCATGGTCATATCCAACATGAGCGCCGGGCAGATTTCCATCGTCCATGGTGCCAGGGGGCCCAATCTTTCGCTAACCACGGCATGCGCCGCCGGAACCCATGCGGTGGGCGAAGCCTTCCGTTCCATAAGCCGGGGCGATTGCGATATAGCCATTACCGGCGGCAGCGAATCAACCATCTGTCCGCTGGCTGTCGGCGGATTTAACGCCATGAAAGCCCTGTCCAGACAAAATGAAAATCCGGAAAAGGCATGCCGGCCCTTTGACCGGGACCGGGATGGGTTCATCATCTCCGAAGGCGGCGGTATGTTGATCCTGGAAGAACTGGAATACGCCCACAGGCGGGGCGCCGATATATTTGCCGAAGTCGTCGGCTTCGGTCTGTCCGGAGACGGGTTTCACATGGCCGCGCCCCCGGAGGACGGCGACGGAGCGGTACGGTGCATGCAGATGGCCCTGAATGACGCCGGCATGGTTCCGGAGGATATTGATTATATTAATGCCCATGGCACCTCCACCCCGCTGAACGATGTGGTGGAAACCCGGGCGATAAAAACAGTATTCGGCGGACATGCGTATAAACTTGCCGTCAGTTCCACCAAATCCATGACCGGTCACATGCTTGGCGGCGCCGGGGGGATTGAGTCGGCATTTCTTGCTCTGGCCATTAAAAACCAGATTATTCCGCCAACGGTAAACCTGGAAAATCCCGATCCGGAATGTGACCTGGATTATGTGCCTAACACGGCAAGAGAGACCATTATCAGGGCTGCTCTTTCCAATTCATTCGGATTCGGCGGCACGAATGGAGTCCTGGTTATGAAGAGATTTGCGGTATAAAATCTGTTCTAGTGTTGAGGTGACAGTAATGAAGGTAGCCATAGGTTGTGATCATGGCGGCATTGAATTGAAGGATACCGTGTTGTCTGTGCTCACTGAACTGGGGCATGAGATTGACGATCAGGGCTGCCACTCAGCTGATTCGGTCGATTATCCCAATTTTGCCAAATCGGTAAGTTCACTGGTCAAGGAAGGGAAATGCGGGTGCGGCATCCTTATTTGCGGCACCGGCATCGGCATGTCCATGGCTGCAAACCGCACCCCCGGAATCAGGGCGGCACTCTGCAATGAAATGTTTGCCGCCAAGATGAGCCGGGAACACAACGATGCGAATATTCTCTGCCTCGGGGCAAGGGTAATAGGCCCGGGTCTGGCAGCGGAAATAGTACGAACCTGGATGACCGCAGAGTTTGCCGGCGGCAGGCATCAGCGTCGGATTGATATGTTTTAGGTTGTCCTATACCATTACAAATTCTTTACTTCTCGGGTCCACAGGAGCGATGTCAACTCTGAAAAATCAAGATCCCGCAGTCTACAATGCCATAAAGAACGAATTGGACCGGCAGCGGTACACCCTCGAACTCATTGCCTCGGAAAATATTGTCAGTACAGCAGTGCTTGAGGCCCAGGGGTCAATTTTTACCAACAAGTATGCCGAAGGTTATCCCAGCAAGCGCTATTACGGTGGCTGTGATTTTGCCGACGCCGTAGAAAATCTTGCCATTGACCGGGCCCGGGAATTGTTCCAGGCCGAATACGCAAACGTCCAGGCCCATTCCGGCAGTCAGGCAAACATGGCTGTTTATTTTGCCGCCTTGAATCCCGGTGATAAGGTTTTGGGCATGGATCTGGCCCATGGCGGGCATCTTACCCATGGGAGTCCGGTCAACTTTTCAGGCCAGCTCTTCAACTTCATCTCCTATGGTGTTGACAAGGAAACCGGCACGATCAGCATGGAGGAGGTGGAGCGGGTAGCGCATGAACACCGGCCCAAAATGATTGTTGCCGGCGCCAGCGCTTATCCGCGGCTCATCGATTTTGCCGCCTTCAGAACAATCGCCAACCAGGTTGATGCGCTTTTAATGGTGGATATGGCCCATATCGCCGGTCTGGTGGCGGCAGGCGTCCATTCTTCTCCGGTACCCTATGCCGACTATGTAACAACCACGACCCATAAAACCATGCGAGGTCCGCGAGGCGGGTTGATCCTGGCCAAAGAGAAGTACGGCAAAAGCCTGAATGCCAAAATTTTTCCCGGTATTCAGGGCGGTCCCCTGATGCATGTCATTGCCGCCAAGGCAGTGAGCTTCAAAGAGGCGATGTCACAGGAATTCAGGCTCTACCAGAAGCAGGTTGTAACAAATTCACAGGCCCTCGGGGCCGCCTTGATCGGTTACGGCTTTAAGCTGGTATCCGGTGGTTCCGACAACCACCTGTTACTCGTGGATCTGACCAACAAGGACATTACCGGCAAGGAAGCTGAAGAGATCCTGGAGTCGGCAGGCATGACAGTCAATAAGAATGCCGTTCCCTTTGACACGCAAAGCCGTTTCGTCACCGGCGGCATAAGGATTGGAACCCCGGCGGTAACCAGCCGCGGCCTCAAGGAAGACGATATGAAACAGATCGCCGCATGGATGAACCGGGCAATAGACCACCGCGGGGATGAACAGGAAGTGAGTAGGATACGTGCAGAGGTTAGGACATTATGTCAGAAGTTTCCGCTTTATCCCGATCTTTATGCTGATAACGAGTAGTTTTTTCCTGCGGTCATTTTTACGGAATTAACTGCTTCCTGCACAGCAATATAAAACAAAACCATTGTATACTTCATGAAAAAAGTTGTACGCCCATCCTGGGAAGAATATTTCATGGGCATTACCACACTTGTTGCCCAGCGTTCCACCTGTCTGCGGCGTCAAGTCGGTGCTATACTTGTCAGGGAAAAGCGGATAATTACCACGGGATACAACGGTGCGCCCGCCAGAATAAAGCATTGCCTGGATGTGGGCTGCCTGCGTGAACAGATGGGGATTCCTTCCGGCGAACGCCACGAATTGTGCCGCGGCCTGCATGCCGAACAAAATGCCATAATTCAGGCAGCCATCCATGGCGTTTCCATCCAGGGAGCAACCCTTTACTGTACCAATATGCCCTGTTCCATATGCACCAAAATGCTGATAAATGCCGGGATTGTTGAAATCTGCTACATGGAGGGCTACCCTGATTCTCTTGCCGCTGATATGCTCGCTGAAGCAGGTATTATCCCGAAAAAACTCGGTTGAACCGGTACCGGATTTTACCGGCAATTGGCATCAGCATAAGACATGACGAAAATAGCGACAAAAACCTCGACGTACTATAGATCATTCGAGCAGGATCTGATATGTCATGAATAATTCCGGCGCATCAACCAAAATAAAAGACCAGGAATAAACCGGGGAAGATATCATGAAATGTCCATACTGCGGTCATCTAGGAAACAGGGTTGTCGATTCCAGGCTGAACAAGGAAAATACGATTATTCGCCGCCGCCGTTCCTGCGAATCATGCCAACAGCGCTTTACTACTTACGAAAGGCTGGAGGTCATGATGCCCATGCTGATCAAAAAAGACGGTCGACGTGAAGCCTATGACCGTTATAAGGTCGTGGCAGGATTGAAAAAGGCCTGCGAGAAACGGCCGGTAAGCATGGCCCAGATCGACGAATTTGTCGATTCGCTGGAAAGGGAGCTTCAGGACATGGGGGAACGCGAGGTGCCGACTCAGTGGATAGGGGAAAAAATGATGGAGGGCCTCGCAAAGCTCGACGAGGTCGCCTATGTAAGGTTTGCCTCCGTGTACCGGCAATTTAAGGATATTAACGAATTCATGGACGAATTGAAAGGATTGCTCGACACCAGGAAAGAACAGAGTGGCTGATATTGACCCCAATTATATGCGCATGGCTATATGGGAGGCAAAAAAGGGTATCGGCAGGACTTCGCCCAATCCCAGTGTCGGCGCCCTGGTGGTCAAAAACGGTAAGATCCTGGGTAAAGGCTATCACAAAAAGGCCGGAACCCCCCATGCGGAAATTCTTGCCCTGCAGACCGCCGGCAAAAAGGCAAAAGGCGCTACCCTCTACGTAACCCTTGAACCCTGTAATCATACCGGCAGAACGCCGCCATGCACCGAGGCCATTTTACGGGCCGGTATTGTCCATGTGGTCATCGGCATGAAAGATCCCAATCCCCAGGTTGCCGGGGGCGGGGCCGACTACCTGGCCGCCCAGGGATTATCGGTTGTTTCAGGAGTCCTGGAGCAGGAATGCCGGGCCATAAATCTGCCGTTTATCAAGCATTCAGCCACGGGTCTTCCCTGGGTCATATTAAAGGCCGGCATGAGCATTGACGGCAGGATCGCAGCACTTCCGGGACAGGCAACGAAGATAACGGGCAAGCAGTCCCGGCAGCGGGTCCATGTCCTGCGCGATCAGGTTGACGCCATCCTGATCGGACTGGGTACGGCTTTGGCGGATGATCCTTCCCTGACTACCCGTCTGTCCGGAGCCCGGCAGGGACGGGATCCACTGCGGGTGATTCTGGATGCAAAACTGCAGCTGCCTGCATCAGCCAGGATATTACAGCAGGATTCGGCCAGTCCGACCTGGATTTTCTGTGGACGGAAAACGGATAATAAAATGTGTACCCGGCTCGAGGCGGCTGGAGCTGTTATAAAAAAAGTTCCCCTTGCCGCCGGTGGTTTTCTCGATCTCTCTGCCGTACTGACGATGCTCGGGGAGGCGGCAATAACCAGTCTCATGGTCGAGGGCGGCAGCAGGGTGCACGGATCGTTTCTGGAGTCAGGCCTGGTGGATCAGCTGTTATTGTTTGTGGCCCCGAAATTTCTGGGCGAGAAGGGCGTGCCGCTGGCCGCTTTTTCCGGAAAGCGGCAGCCGGATGATCTGCCGCAGTTTAAAATAATTAAAACCAGGCGCTATGGAGAAGATGTTCTTCTTGAAGGCAGGTTTTTCAACACGATAGAAAAGCAGCAGACAGATGACGGAAAAAGATACAGTTAAAGCCGCTAATTTCATTGCCGCTATTGTTGCCGCCGATATCAAGGCCAATAAAAATGACGGCCGGGTCATGACCCGTTTCCCGCCGGAACCAAACGGTTATCTGCATATCGGCCATGCCAAGTCCATATGCCTTAATTTCGGCCTGGCCGCCGATTTTAACGGCGTCTGCAACCTTCGCTTTGATGATACCAATCCAACCAAGGAAGAACAGCAGTATATTGATTCGATCAAGGGGGATGTACGCTGGCTCGGATTCGACTGGGAAGACCGGCTTTACTTTGCTTCGGATTATTTTGAAAAATTTTATGAATTTGCCCGGTTTCTGATCAAAAAGAGCAAGGCCTATGTCGACAGTCTCAATGCTGATGATATCAGGGAATATCGAGGCACTTTGACCCGGCCGGGACGGGAAAGCCCATATCGAAACAGAAGCGTAGCGGAAAATCTCGATCTTTTTGGGCGGATGAAGGCCGGGGAGTTTCCCGATGGGGCCCATGTTCTGCGGGCCAAGATTAATATGGCGGCCCCTAATCTCAACCTGCGTGACCCGGTCATGTACCGGATACTGCATGCCAGTCACCATAGAACCGGTTCCGCCTGGTGTATTTACCCGATGTATGACTTTGCCCATGGCCAGTCTGACTCCATAGAAGGAATCACCCATTCCATCTGTACGCTGGAGTTTGAAGATCATCGACCGCTTTATGACTGGTTTATCGAGGAGCTGGAACTTGACTGCCATCCGCAGCAGATTGAATTTGCCCGGCTCAACCTTACGTATACCATTATGAGCAAGCGGAAGCTGGTGCGACTGGTGACCGATGGACATGTGCGGGGCTGGGATGATCCCAGGCTGCCGACCATATCAGGGTTGAGACGCCGCGGTTTTACCCCGGAGTCGATCCGTGATTTTTGCGACCGGATCGGCGTCGCCAAAAAAGACAGTATGGTGGATATGGCGCTGCTGGAGCATTGTCTGCGGGAAGACCTGAACAAAAGGGCGCCGCGGGTTATGGCTGTTTTGAAACCCCTTAAAGTAGTCCTGGAAAATTATCCGGAAGACCGGGTGGAGTATCTTCAGGCGGTCAATAATCCGGAAGATCCTGGAGCCGGCAGCCGGGAAATACCCTTTGCCCGGGAGCTTTATATTGAACAGGATGATTTTATGGAAGAGCCGCCGAAAAAATTTTTCCGCCTGGCGCCCGGCCGGGAGATCCGGCTGCGCTATGGCTACTTTATTACCTGTGTCGGCATAAAAAAGGACGACGCAACCGGAGAGATCCTGGAGCTCAGCTGTACCTATGATCCTGAAACCCGCGGCGGCAATGCACCTGACGGCCGCAAGGTCAAGGCCACCCTACACTGGGTTGCCGTCCATCATTCGTTGCCTGCGGAGGTGCGGCTCTACAGCCATCTATTTATCAAGGAAAATCCCGGTGATGCGGAACCGGGAGAAGATTTCACCGAATGTATCAATCCTGAATCCCTCGAGATCCTGCCAAACTGCCGGGTGGAGCCCGGCCTTGCTGATGCAGCGCCGGAAAGCATATACCAGTTTGAACGTTTGGGCTATTTTTGCCTGGACCGGTATGACAGCACGGATGAAAAACCTGTGTTCAACCGGAGTGTCACCCTTCGCGATACCTGGGCCAAAATCCGGAAAAAATCCTAAAAAATAGCGTTCATGATCAGAAAACGGCTGTCTCAAGGAATTCTGCTGCCGGTCCAGCCGTGAATCCGATGAAAACACCATCCCGGGTGGAGATGATGCCGCATCGGCATCATTGGATACTTCGGCGTCCGGGAAAAACCTATCCTGCTTTCAGGTTTCAGATCCCGGCCCTGTAGTCTGCATGCCGAACCCCGAAGCTGTCGGGGACGTCTCATTAAATGGATCTGATCAGCCAGAGATAATCGGTTTCCTTTGGCGACACATTACCTCGGTTCAATTTCCTCGATTCAGGAAGAAAAATGGCCATTGACAGGTCTTGTCGCAACGAAATCTGGCGGGGAATGCCGGGTTTCCAGGAGTGTCCGTCCCCGGCGAGAACAACCAGTTTCGTTGCGGGGTTTTCCCGGTTGAATTTCAGGAGATTTATGGCCATGACCGAGTCCCACAGCACCTGTGCTTCACAGAAGTTGGTGAAGGACTCGTTGGTATCGTTATGCCAGCCGAATACCTTGTGGATGAAACTTTCATATTCCGGGGTGACATCGCAGGCGAGCCCCGCGGGAAGGCTGGACATATCCTGCGCGGTCAGGGAGGCATAGCCGCTGCGAGCCACCTTGTGGACAATTTTGCGGGGAATATTCAAGCCGATGAGGTGGATCCCGTGTTCACGGGCATAGAAAAAGATATCACGGTACAAGCTCCAGGGCTGGTCCCAGTTTGCATAGTAAATCTTTATAAAGTCATCCAGGCCCAGATTTCCATGCACCCATTCGTCAAGCTGCTCCTGGTAACCGGTTTCAAACATTTCCAGCCCGATGGCCAGAGGCTTTTCGGCCTTCTCATGAATTTCTCTGATAAGTTCCAACTCGTGGGCATGGTGGCGCGGATTGTCGTGATGTTCCCCGACAAGAAAAATCTGGGAGTCGATGGTTTCGGTCACTGCTGCAGTTATGGATTTGTATGATTTGTCCGCGACCTTGTAGAGCGGTCCGCCGGGTTCATGGGAACAGCCCGGTAAAACGACTGACGCCAGGAGCAGAACCATACAGTACGCCAGACAGAATGAATGATTGGAGAAAATTACAGGCTTGCGGGAATTTGCCATGAATTTTGCAAAAAGAAGCTTCATTGTCCTCACGGGGTATTGTTTTCCAGCCGAAAATTGGCACCCGGCGATTTGTTTTCACCCGGGTTTTATTATACTTTATACGGGATTTAATTGCAGTGTCAAAAGGGGGAATTGCATTATTGCAGAACCCGGAAGCCTCCCGGGAAAATGAAAATCCCGCGAGACTTCCGGAAGGAATATGAATCGGGTTTTACTGGTAAATTTTAAAGTCGAGGCCGCCGTTTTCCGTGGTATTCACCAGAATGGAGGCGATTGACACCGGATACCCGACGCTACCGTAATTTTCTGAAGGCATGGGAATTTCAATCGTCCTGACAACCAGACCGGCGGTAATCTGCACCGTAGCCACTTCCGGGCTGCTTCCTTTGTAATAATCCAGGGCAACCTGGTAGACCCCCCGTTCCAGGGTTTCACAGGCAGGTACGGTGTAGTGTTCCGGGCCATAGCCTGAACGGTCGTCGCGGTCAAGAAAGCCGGAATAGCCCTCGAGATTGTACCAGAAAACCTGCATGCCGTTTGGTTCATAAACATGCAGGTCAACATCCGGGGCCGAACCCCAGGTGAGGGAAACGGTAATGATCCCGGATTCGACGATCGGCGTTGGTTTTGCCAGGCTGTCGAAAACCCCGATAATGTCGGCAACGATCTGTTTTTCACTGTTGCTTCCCGCCGTCATATATGAGTCGATAAAATAATGCCCCAGGAAGTCGCCCGATTCTTCCAGGTTCTCGGTGTTAGGGGGCATCGGTTTGGTGGGCAGCAGGATCTGGGCGGCAATGAGGGCGGCAACGACCTTGTCGCTCTTCAACGTCGTGTAAGGTCCACCGGCGCCGAGGACGTTGTTGTCCACGGTGGCGACCGACACCATGCCGAAGCTTTGGCGCTCGCGGCTGTTCAACAGACTGTAGGCCTGGTTGCCGAACAGGTTGCCCTGGGAGTGCGCCACCAGCAGAACTTTCTTGCCTTCGGCGATCTTGGTCCGGTAAGTGCTGACATGGCCATGCAGGCTGTCGGTGGTCACCAGGGCGCTGCGGTCCAACGCGGTTGTCAGCAGGATCATTTTGTCGGCAAACCAGTCCGGCATGATCTCAAGGCCCCCAAAAATGCGCCAGAACCGGCTGATATTGCCGGTCAGGATCTGCACCGAGGACTCAAGCAGATCCCGGTGGAGGCCGTGGGTTTCATTGTAGGCGATATCGAATTCCAGGACCTTGAAATCCTCCGGGGGCAGTTCTTCTTTTAGACGTTTTTTAATTATATTTCTTGAGTCGTAGGCATCTTTTTTTCTCTGTTTTTATGCCATTACCAAAAAAAACAACGGTCTCCTTGGGGTCGCAGAGGGAGGCGGAACAGGTGCCGGCCAGCAGCACGACCCCCATGAGACCCGAAATAACCATGCAGATAATATGTTTCATTCTCAGTCCTCCATCTGGTCAGGGTCAAAGGTGCAGGATGACCTGTACTCATCGAAATCCTTGCCGCCGAAAACATGGCCGCCCAGCTTGTCGTTATAGTCCAGGTAGGCCCGGCTTCGCTCAATAGTGTTCAAATACTCCGCCATGAGTAAATCTGTCATTTTTATAGAATTTTCGGAATGGATATACCAATTACATTCACTTGCGCGATGCATGCCTTCGGTGTTGTTGAGCGCACTCTGTTCATTCGGACTTTGCAGAACCGCCTTGTCCAAGGCCCGGACAAACTGCCGCAGTGCCGCCCTGGTTTTTTGGGAGTCAGGGTAGGTGAGGGCGATATAGCGCTGGATGTCATCGCGGATGCCATCCCCGTCCGCGTCAATGCCCGGCAGCGTTGCCTTGCCCGCTTCACCCGGGTCGGGCGGCAGGCCGTCGTTTGACGGAGGATCCGGCGGATCGGAAGGCGGGTCATTGGAACAGTCGGGATCAATGTCAAGATAATCCGGCTGGCAGCAGCCGTCAGCCGCGGAAGTGCATTCACCCTGGTAAAGGCTTTCCTTGCACTGCCGGACGCATTCCCGGGCCCGGAAATCCTCGGCCATGAATTCATCAGCGCCGGAATCCGCCAGGGACGGGTTATACGCCTGCACGCACTGCCGGACGCAGGGCCCGAGCTTGGCCTTGTCGCCGCCCCAGGCCGGGGTTGATGCCAGCAGCAGCAGTGCAGCGGCAAGTATGGTTTGTTTTCGCATTTTCATTACATTCTCCTCCGTTCGTTTTCGTAAATTCAGTGGTTTTATGTATTCTCTCAGAGAAGTGTGCCGGCACACGTGTATGTTGCCTTGTAATGCATATAACCACTTATTTTCAATGAAAAAAAATGATAGAGAATTGCCAGGGAAAACTGGCAGAAAGGGCATTGGACGGCAAGCAGCAGAAGGTCCGGGATGGCGAACAACGGATAGATGCGTTTATATGCGGGTTGTTTTTAAACACGATCAGCGTGCGCATTCCTCGCGGGCTTATGCTTCGCATGCGCAAGCGGCTGCGGGGGTCTTCAAAAAATTATGGACCTGCATAAAAAAAGCAGAACCAGAAATGGTTCTGCTTTTTTTATACCTGATTTTGCCAGGAAATATCAGTCAATCTTGTCAAAGTATTCCTTTTCCGCCCCACACTTGGGACAGACCCAATCATCTGGCAGATCCTCAAAAGCGGTGCCGGGTTCAATCCCGTTTTCGTAATCACCTTCCGCCGGATCATAAACATAGCCGCAGGGACATTCGTATTTTGCCATTGTTTCCTCCATGTTTCACAGTTCTTATTTTTTAAGGATAATATCGGTTTAGTTGGGAATCATTATCATATAATGCATACTGTAATGAGTGAAACTAATTTGTCAACAAGGAAGCAAAGGCATCCTGTCCAGGATATACTTTCTGCAGAACAAGAAATAATGAACAATAATCCTGGCCTCTGGTCGCTTAAACCATTATAATTTTATCGGACAGGTAAATTTATCAAACCGGTGCCATGGAACAACGGCCATATGATTGCCGTACCGTTGTGCGCTTTATAACACGGGGCCGCGGTGTTGAAAATCAGCGGCACCGCAGAATGATTACCGCCAGAATAATTTCTTATCAAAAGTTAAACAGCAGGGATGAAGGTACTATTCAGGAAAAACAAGCCGACGGATGTCCAGCAGGTGCACAAGGCAGCTGTCTGGCTTGGGGTGTGCGAGTTCCAGGTCTTTTGTGATGCCTGGCATGCCTGGTATAATGAAAAACCTTCGGAAAAAAGAATCGAACCCTATTTTGTCAATTTTCTCGGCCGCGATGTTGTCCCTTTCTGGGTGCGAAATTATGTCCGGAACATTCTGGACAGCAATGACCTGCTGGCAAAAGAAAAAAAACAATTGGCTGTCGGGGCCTTAATCTATTATATCCCGCTTCTCCTCTTTTTTATCCTGATAATGCGAGCCCTTTTATAGGTAGTAATATCTCTTCTCATCCCGGGTATAAATCCTTTTTGTTTACCCGCAGATAAATCATCCAGAATGTGCCCGGCACCAGAAAAATAAGGGCAAGCAGCAGGGCGAGCAGGCGCGGGTCAACACCCTGGTCGAGCCCGAGGCCGGTGAAATAGGTTGAAAGGCTCATGATCAGGGTAAGCAGGGCCATTTCTGCAGCAAAGACCCGGCCGCGATACCGGTCCGGTACAATCTGCTGCAGCAGGGTGGTGCTGAATACCCACTGGATGGAGCCGCCGATATGTCCGAGCAGGACAAAGGGGACGGCCCAGAGAAGGTTCGGGGCCCGGGAGAATAAGATATAGGCGCCGGAAGCAATAAAAAAAGAGAGACTGATGGAACGGTACATGTCTTTTCTTGTTTCTCCGAAATAATGCCAGGCCAATATGGGACCGATGGCGGCGCCAAGACCCCGCACCGAATAAAGGACACCGCTTTTCCCTCCCTGGCCTCCGGTTGAAAATACCTGTTCTCCAAAAACGGTCAACAGGACCAGAATGCCGCCCGAAAGGGCCCAGCCGCTTTTTACCAGCAGAAGGGTGGCAACTTCCCGGTGGTGGAATACATATTTTAAACCCTGTTGCAGGTCGGAAAAACCGGTAAAATCACGCCATGTCGGTTTATCTTTTTTTTGCGGCGGTTTATGGGGCAGATTGAGCCCGGCAAGCATCAGGGCCGAAATCAGGAAGGTTGAGGCATCGATAATTATCGCTGTTTCCCAGCCGTAGAGGTGGGTTACGAATCCTCCAAGGGCGGCGCCGAATGCCAGCATGACGGACCAGGTGGCGCCGCTCAGGGCGTTGGCCAGGATGAGTTCCTCATTGCTGCAGAGGTTGGGGACCGATGCCTTCCTGGCCGGATCATTGAATGACCAGAAGGATTCCTGCACCAGGGCGAGAACATAAACAAGCCAAACCTGTTCAGGACTGCGGACCAGCAGAAAACCGAGCACAATAAAGACCCGCAGCAGGTCCGAAGTGATCATGATGGTTTTGCGTGAAAAACGGTCGGCAACCACACCGGCGGAAGGCCCGAGGAAGGTCGTTGGAATAAACTTGGCTATCAGGAACCAGCTGACTGCTCCGCCTGATCCGGTTAATTTTGTCAGCAAAACAAAAATTGCAATATAATTGAACCAATTGCCGAGATTGCTTATTACGCCGGCGAGCCAGAACCGCCTGAATCTGTGATTGGTTGTGAAAAGGATTTTGTAAGACTGGAAACGGCCGACAGCCAGAAAGGGCTTAGTCTGTTCCTCCGAGGTTGGAATTTGCGGTGCTTTCATTATTTTTTGAATCAGGGAATTTTATTTTTCCACCCGTTCATACCGGTATCGTTTTTGTTTGACAAGGAGATAATGATTCTGTCCCCCGGAAAAATTCCGGGGCGGGTATTTGGCATGCGACCAAGGCAGAGCATATCCCGCGGGTGGAAGCAGGATAATTTACATTTGCATCATATTTTATTCCTTAATAGTATTCTCCTGTTAAATAATATTGTATATTTGAATGTCCAGAAAAATCTTTAACAAAGGAGCGTATTATGCACCGGCCTCTTGGAATCACTGTCAGCAGACATATCATGGATTTGCAGCGCCTGCATCCTGAAGCCACCGGCGATCTCTCTGGACTGCTGAATGAATTGATCGTAGCGGCGAAGACTATTTCTGCAGAAGTGAACATGGCGGGCCTGGCCGATGTTCTCGGGATGTCCGGGAAAACAAATATCCAGGGCGAGGAGGTGCAAAAGCTGGATGAATTTTCCAATAACACCATCAAGAGAAGGATGGCCCGCTGCGGGTATCTCTGTGTCATGACCTCGGAGGAGGAGGAAGGTATAATTCTGGCAACTGAAGGGGCTGAGGGCAAATACACCCTGGCCTTTGATCCGCTGGACGGCTCATCAAATATCGATGTCAATGTCAGCATCGGGACAATTTTTTCCATTCACCGCCGCAAATCTGATCATGGGGTCTCGCCTTCCGGCAGAAGAAGCACGGATCCGGGTGAAGAATGGCTGCCTGCCAAGGGGCGTCCCGGTTCGGCGGAAGATATGCTGCAGAAGGGCAGCAAACAGGTGGCTGCGGGCTATGTTATCTATGGTTCCAGTACCATGCTTGTTTTTACAACCGGGGAAGGCGTACACGGCTTTACCCTCGATCCCAGCGTCGGCGAATTTTACCTTTCCCATCCTGATATAAAAATCCCGGAGAAGAGTAAGTATTTCAGCGTTAATGAAGGAAATTACCGCTACTGGAATGCCAACATGCAGCGTTATATAGATTATCTCAAGGAGCAGGACAAAAATACCGGCAGGCCTTATAGTTCAAGGTATATCGGTTCCCTGGTGGCGGATTTTCACCGCAATCTCATTTCAGGAGGAATATTTCTCTATCCCAAGGATAAAAAAGACCCGAACAAACCCAGCGGCAAACTGCGGCTGCTCTACGAAGCGGCCCCGCTTGCCTATGTTGTTGAACAGGCGGGGGGAAGGGCGATCACCGGTGATGGCCGGGAAATAATGGAAATTGAACCGGAAGAGCTGCATCAGAGAGTACCGCTGATTATAGGCTGCCGCTATGATGTAAATGAGGCGGAAGAGTTTTTACACGGCAGAAGGTAACGTGATCTGGTATGAAAAAACCGGTTTATCGTTTGTTTATACTGCAGAGTGCACTGCTTTCAATAGTTGCCGAAAATCGTCTTCTGCGTGAATTATTTCCTGACTTATCCATGCATCTATCTTGACAATCCGACATGAGGATGATATTAATTAATAATAGCTTTTTTGCGACCAGAAACAAGAACAATGGTTGAGTCATGGCAATGACCTGGTCGCTGAAATTGCCACGACACGTGTTCATAACACATGGCTCGCCGCAACATAAAAAGGAGGAGTTTATGGGTTTCATGGACAAGCTTTTCGGTTCGTCAAAAGAGTATCCCCCTCTGAATAAAGAAGATCCAGCAGCGAAAAAATTAGATGATTTGCGGCAACCAGTGGAAAAACTTATTTCAGAAATCAAGGATCCGATCGAAGTGGTTCCCGGCGATGAAACAGCCTTCATTTTCATCGGTAAACCACCCAAGAAATTTGGCGTTGCCTGGGCCGGAAAAGACGGCAAGATTATCAATTTTAAAAGTCTGGTTGAAGAAAAGGGCCTTTCGATTATCAGCCTTGAAAAGCTGAGTGATCGTCTGAAATCGATTTATATTAAACACCAGGAAGAACCTCGTTATTCGACAACAATAAATGACAAACAGGTCGTAGTAACCCCGTCAGAGACGTTAAGAAATGATATAAAAAAGGTGATTGAAGATACGGTCGACTGATTTCTGCAACCAATATACCCTAACCCCTTCCAAATTTTTTCGGAGGGGGTTTTTTATTCATATCCCTCCTTAACTCTTTTTCTCTCCGGCCAATACCGGTGGAATGCATTCTTTCATCAAATAAGACCCCAAAGATTAATACTTTGCAGCGGCGGCTAAAGTGGAAATTGCTGCATCAAAGCTGAGATTACCGGAACGGGAGATCAGGCGGCAAACAGCGGCTATTAAGCGGTTCAGTGTGATATCCAGCTGTATGGCAAGGAAGGAAAGAAGAGATGGATAAAAGTATCCCTGAAATACGAGAGCAATGTTCCGCGGCGTAATCCAGGTACAAATTTTTTAACAAATTGTAGTCAATTTCATACACAAATCGGCGCCGAATGAAGACGCAATTTTCCCGGCTGCCATTTTTTTTCAACAGATCAGCCAGTTATCAAAAATCCTTCAATTGGCATAATTTTTGCTATTGTTGAAGCAGCAGCGAGATTCTGATTAAGATGGAATCATGCCGTTCAGGCAACTATTGGAATCGTAAGCAGCAAACAGGGCAGGTGTCATGGAGGAGTCAGGAGTAATATTTCCGGTTAATATTAGACCAGCAAAGAGGTTTGCAAATGGCGGAACGTATCGAACCACAAGCAATTTTCTCAGCAGAAGAAGTTATAAGGACTGAAATCATTGTTAATCAGGCCCTGATCGACATCCTGATTGCCAAGAAGATTATTTCCGAGGAAGAACTGGTTAATTCCATAGGAAAAATAAGATTGGAACAACTGCTTCATGCCCAATAAGGGATTTTTTGTTGCCTGATCTGTTAACTTTTCATGGTGCGATCCCTGATTATTTTTATTATGGTGGACACCTCCCGATACTGTACCAGCCCGCTTGCACTTTTATAAGAGGTAAAGCGTGTGGGAGAGAGCGACCAACCGGCAAAGCAACAGTTTTGGCCGGAATTATTCATGAAACAACGTTTGCATGGGAACCCCTTGCAACGTTAATAAATAAATAACTTCTGATATATATGATTAAGGATGGGAAGAATGCATGAGCAAATGAAAAGGATAAAGTTTATTGAAGTTGATTCAGAAGACCTGAAAAAGGAAATCTATAAACTGCGCTATGATGTTTATGTGAGTGAATACGGCTTTGAAAAAAAAGAACACCATCCATCCGGCCTGGAAAAAGATATTTATGATCATCATTCCGTTGAATTAGCAGCAATTGAGCAGGTAAATGCCGAAATCCAGAAAGTTATCGGCACCATCAGGCTTATTCTTCATTCAGAAAATGGTTTTCCCATAGAAAATGCTGTCCCCCTGGATTTCATGAGAAAAAGTCCGGCGGTTGATAAAATTGCCGAAATTTCCCGCCTGGCGATCAGCAGGGAATACCGCCGCCGCCAGGGAGACGGTCTATACGGGGTCAAATCTTACCACCAGGCGTGTGGAGGTGATAGTATATCCGATGCGGACGGCTCCATGAATGACAAGGTCAGAATACAACCATACCTCATATTGGGACTGTTCAAGGAATTGTATCAGATAAGCAAAAAACTGGGCATTACGCACTGGTATATGATAACGGAGAAGAAGCTCTGGTATGCCTTGAAACGATTTGACCTTATTTTTCGCCAGATTGGCGAGCCCGTCAACTATCACGGCCTGCGAATTCCATACCTGGGTATTATCAGGGAAATCGAACAGAATCTGATGAAAAAACAAATGGATTTTTATCAGGACTTTCTGGTCGGTCTGGACAGGCAATACTGGCCGGCGGAGCTGCGCTGACGAGACTCCGGATTGAAGGATAATTGCCTGAAACCGGCGGCAGAAGCTCCATATCTTTTCTTAATCCAGCTGCGTCGACAGTGAGATACATGTTGCCATTGCCCGGGTAGTTTTCATCCTCTTCATCCCGGTCAATTTTGATTGTGTAATCCCTTTACCGTATACATTCAGAAGCGGAAAGCGGAAATTGCTGGAGTATGGCCGCAAGTCCTCAGGATGAAACCCGGCCCGGTAATTTCCTGAATGCCTTCTGCGTCATTGTTCGCCCTGATTGATTGTGATATTCTTGTTGAAAGGAAACTGCGGGCATGCCTTGCTGTCTTGCTGCTGGGATGGCGGGCTGGTCTGTTGCAATGAATCATCTCTTTCCGGGTGAAGCATCGTGGATTTTGACGCGCCTGGACAGGCGGCTGTGGAGGCTTTAATGGATTTTACCGCCATGCAGAACGATACCGAAGAAAAATCCCAGTTATTGCACCGGATGTATCCGAAATGCAGCAGGCTGGTTCCCCAAAATATCTGGCAGCACCTTGTGGCATGTTGCAATTCTGTAGAACTTTTCAGTGATCTGCTGAGGTCACATGTCGGGATATCAGGTCTGCCGGAGTATCTGGGCGATCTTGCCCGCATGGAATTATATGTTTTCCGCCTGCTGGCGGAAGACATTACGGTGGCGGAATATGCAGAGAAGCTGTGCCTCAATCCCACCCTGCAGCTTTTTGACAATACCTGGAAAAATCTGTCCGGCTACCTTGACGGGGATGCAGGATGTCCCGACCCGGAAAAAGGTCAAGAGTATACTCTCGTTTGGCGTCATCCTCACAATGGCAGGATCAAGGCTAAACCGGCAAGTGCAGCAGATCTGCTGGCCATGAAAATGGCCCTTGAGGAATTATCTGTACAGGCAGCAGCAGAAGAGGGCAGGGTTCATGCCGCCACGGTTGCATCAGCCCTGATCCAGGCACTGCAGGACGGGGTGGTTATCGGACCGGAGCCCAAGATAAAAAGAGATTACCATTCTGGGCAATATAAAAATATTGATCCATCCTTATTAACTGCCAGGACTTTCACGCTGCAGTGGCACATCACCCAGAACTGTGATCTGCACTGCCGCCACTGTTACGACCGCAATCGCTATAAAAGCCTCTCGCTGCAGCAGGAAATAAAAATCCTTGATAACCTGGCCCGGTTCTGTTCCGCCCATAATGTCCAGGGACAGGTAGTTTTTACCGGCGGCAACCCGCTGCTGCATAGGAACTTTGAAAAACTCTACCAGGAGGCGGCGGACCGGGGATTTTTCACAGCCATCCTGGGAAATCCAACAAACAAGGAACAGATGGAGCGGCTGGTTGCCATCCAGCCGCCAGCCTATTATCAGATAAGCCTGGAGGGGCTTGAGGAGCATAATGATTTCATGCGCGGCCGGGGGCATTTCAAAAGGGTTATGGCCTTTCTGGAACTGCTGCGGCAGCAGAGGATCTTTTCCATGGTCATGCTTACCTTGACCCGCGATAATATGGATCAGGTTCTGCCGTTGGGGGAAATACTTCGCAATAAAACAGACCTGTTCACCTTCAACAGACTATCCGCAGTTGGAGAAGGTGCGAACCTGGTTACGGCGGCAGTGGAAAAATATCCCGGTTTTCTCCGGCATTATGACGAAGCGGCCCGTTCGAATCCAGCTCTCGGCTTGAAAGACAACCTGATAAATATCCTCTACCACAGGCAGAAGCGTTCCCTGTTCGGCGGCTGCACCGGATTCGGCTGCGGGGCGGCTTTCAATTTCATTGCAGTATTGCCGGACGGCTCGGTTCATGCCTGCCGTAAGTTCCCATCACCCCTGGGTAATATCCTGCATCGTTCCCTGAATGAAATATATCACTCGGATAGTGCCAAAAAATACAGGAACGGCGCCGTGGAATGCCGGGAATGCGCAGTAAGGCCCGCGTGCGGCGGTTGCCTCGCGGTTGCTTATAGCCATGGACGCGAAATTTTCATCCAAAAAGATCCCTACTGCTTCATTGAAGCTGACAATGAATCATTCTGACTGAGCATGAACAGACTATTTCAGATCAAAGATTTTGTGCGGCATACTCTCGGATGCACCTGTCCTGACAAAGTTTTTGAGCAGATTGAGGACCGGCAGGTATTATCCACCGTTTCACCCCATACCAGAAGCATCACCATAGGCAACAGGCTGCTTGTTTATATCTGGAAGGTTAAGGGCTCTGACAATCTCGGTGAGAATCTTCTCGCCATGCTGGCAGCGGGACGCCGGGAAAGAGATGCGCGCGGGTTAAACCGCTTCAGGGCGGTACTGGCCGTAGACGGCGGGCGGCATCAGGTCGAAACAGAAGTGCATCAATATTTTTCTTCCTATCCAGACAGAGACGATCGCATGCATCTGCATGTGGTTGACGCCGCTGCTCTCGAAAATATCTGATTCCAGCAAGGAAAATCTGAGTTCATCGGCTTGACAATAATTTTTCAGTGCAGAAATTTTAAGTAAGACAGGCAGGGCCGGCTGGTCATTTCAGCAGGTCCGTGCTGAACAGAATAAAGATTAAACGGTAGGGGGTGAAGACCATGGAAACCACCGTATATGACCCCGCCGACACCGATAGTGTAGTCAGTGCCGCCAATTATTTAGAAGTGAGCGAATTTACCATATTCAAGGATGCCCATACGTCCTGGTATGGAAAGGAGGTTCCGGAAAAACAGATAGAAAAGTTTTTTGTCCTGTATCTGCAGGAAAACAAGGTACCATTCTGGGTCCGCAGTTATGCCAGAAGCGTTGTTCCGGATGAAGTCGCCCTCACCGGCCAGGTGAAGGAGGATTCACGTCTGGCGAACAATTTTCTCTACATCGCCTCTATCATTGCTGAATATGCGCTGCTGGGCTGTTATCTGATGCTGCGCTGAGAACTTACAGCTTTTCCAGCATCCACAGGCACCACTTATCCACTCTGCGCCGTTCCAGAAACCGGGGCGGGAAAGACGGCAGAGAGGCCAGGAGTTGTTCTTCAGCTTCAGGCATGAAGCCGGACAGAATGTAAAATCCTGCCTGCCAGAAGGATTTCTTCCTGAATAAGGCTGCGAGCAGTTCATGGTGCAGGTTGGCCATGACGAGATTCACCTCTGCCGGAGGCATTTCCTCTCTAAGATCTATCTGTTTGACCTGGATAATATTTTCTGCCTCATTGTATGCAGCATTCTGTTTTGCCACCGCACATGCCAAGGGGTTGTGATCAACGGCGGTTACCGCGGCAGCGCCGAGCCTGGCAGCGGCGATTGCAAGGAGGCCTGAGCCGCATCCCAAATCGAGCGCAGTAAACCCGCAAGTTAGTCTTACCCGGATATTGACAAGGGTTTCAAGACAGAGGCGGGTGGAGGGATGGAAACCGTTGCCGAATACGACGCTGGGATCGATCCTGATCGCACCTTCTGCTGAATTCCAGATCGGTGCAACGGTCAAAGGTCCGACGGTGAAGGGAACTACCTCCCGTCCCATTTCCCAGTCATTGTAATCGATGTCCGCCTGATAAAAGAGTCGGCATGAATTCCGTCGGCAGAGCTCTGCAACCAGTTGATCTTTTGGCGCATGAAATAATAACACGGTTTTGCCGTCTTCCTCCCAGACGCCGATGAGGTCAGGATCATCAACTGTGGAAAATCCGGTCCTGTCAAGATGATACGTATATATTCTGGAATATCGCGTATGGGGTGATCGGAGCATAATAATTCTTCAGTTTTATAAAAATTTGCTTTACATATATCATTTATGAAGTCTGAATGCCAGGATCTGGCGATCCTGCAGCAAGATCCTGAAAGGGATGTTCGCCGGGAGAGAGATCGTAAATTCTCATAGCATGGTGAAAATATGGGCTGCTCCCTTTGATCGTACCGGCGATCAGGCTGATCCAGACTTTTTACGGGATAATATCCCGATACAAACGCATAATTTCAACCGAAAAAAATTTCGGGAAATAAGAATGGAAAACTACAAGCTGGTGCTGCCTGAACATCTGAACCACTATGGTTATCTTTTTGGCGGCCATCTCCTGAGGTGGGTTGATGAAGTGGCCTGGATCGCGGCAAGTCTTGATTATCCGGGATGCAATTTCGTCACCATTGCCATGGACAAAGTGGAGTTCAGAAAAAGCGTCAAACAGGGCGATCTTCTCCGGCTGGAGGTCAATAAGGCCAGTGAAGGCAAGACTTCAGTGCAGTATCATGTTGAAGTATACAGTCATGATATTAAAAGCGGTGACGGCAAACCTATTTTTACGACCAACACCACTTTTGTCTGTCTTGACAACCAGGGAAATAAATGCAGTCTCCACAATTCGATGAAAAAGTAAAAAAGATACGTATTGGTAGGGAATGATGTCAATCGGAAAACAGACAAAGTCTTTCCATTTCAGTAACAAGAGATGAGCATTATTGAGGCCCGACAGGTAGTTAAGCGGTTCGGTGAGTTTACCGCCGTAAATAAGATCGATTTTGCAGTGGAGCAGGGTGAATTCTTTGCCCTGCTCGGTCCGAACGGTGCCGGCAAGACCTCTACCATCCGCATGATTTACGCGTTTTCCCCCTTAACCGGCGGACGGATGGAAATATTCGGTATGGACATCCGGGACGACTGGCGAAAAATTCGCTCGCGACTTGGTGTCTGTCAGCAGGAGAACACCCTGGATCCCGACCTGACCGTGGCGCAGAATCTCCTGCTCTACTCCCGTTATTTCGGAATGGACAAGGCCGTTGCCGCCAAGCGTGCCGAGGAGCTGCTCGATTTTTTCGCCCTGACCGGCAAGCGCAACGCCAAGGTGATGGAACTTTCAGGCGGGCTGGCACGTCGCCTGCAGCTGGCGCGGGCGTTGATGGCCGAACCTGAACTGCTCATACTCGACGAACCAACCGCCGGCCTGGATCCCCAGTCAAGGCATCAGGTCTGGGACCGGCTCCTGGCTCTCAAGAAACGCGGCCTGACCATGGTGCTCACCACCCATTACATGGATGAAGCAGAAAATCTATGCGACCGGCTGGTGATTCTGGATCACGGCAAAATTGTCATCGAGGGAAGGCCGCGTGAACTGATCAGCGAATATGCGGCCGAGAGCGTTATCGAAATCGAAGGGCCGAGCGATGAACTCAGGGCATACATTAAGGAGCATGACATCGAGTACGATAACCTGGGAGCGCGGATCATCATTTATGCCGAACCGCGCGGCGAGCTGGAGAGCCGGATACGGGATGATTTCTGCGTGGAATCCTGCCGTTTTCGCGCCGGCAACCTGGAGGACGTATTTCTTCGTCTTACGGGGAGGGAGCTGCGCGAATGAATCGGCCCAAACTCAGCAACATTTCCCTGCGCTTCCGTCACGTCTGGTTCAGAAACCTGATCACCTACCGCCGCATATGGAAGATCAACTTCCTGGTGCCCCTGCTCGAACCTGGTTTTTATATCCTGGCTTTCGGGCTCGGCTTCTCCGGACTCGTCGGCCGGGTGAGCTACGCCGGCATGCAGCTGGAGTATACCGCATTCATGGCTCCGGCCCTGGTGGCCACGGCCTGCATGTGGAACTCATTCTTCGAGACGACTTATACTTCTTTCGTGCGGATGTACTACCAGAAAACCTTTGACGGCATTCTGGCTACACCGGTGAGTCTCGAGGAAATCATCGTCGCCGAGATCGTCTGGGCTGCATCCAAGGCCATGGCTGCGGTTACCGTGATGCTCGCTGTACTCATTCCCATCGGTTTTGCGAATTTTCCGGGCGCCCTGCTGTGCATTCCGCTTGCATTTCTGGGAGGACTGGCTTTCGGCTCCATCGGCATGTTCTTTACCGGCATGATTCCGACCATCGACATGTTCAATCTGCCGATTTTTCTGTTTATCACCCCGATGTTTCTTTTTTCCGGCACCTTTTTTCCGGTGTCAGGCATCCCGGATTGGGCCGGGATTTTTTCACTCGTCTTTCCTCTCTATCACCTGGTAGAGTTGATCCGTTTCCTCTGTATCGGTGCCATGGAGTCCAATCCGGTTTTCAATCTCATCTATCTGCTGCTCTTTACCCTGGTTTTCGGGTACCTGGCCTTGGGAGCCATGAAGCGGCGGCTGATTAAATAACGGTTTTGACGAGTTCCGTTCGAATCATTCTCCAGGAAGCAGCCTTTTTCAGTTGGGTACCGACAGGTCAGGGAAAGACAAAACTTCTGCGTGTAACCCTCTTGGTTTGCGACATGCAATATAAAAAAGGCTTTAGGACAGGAAAAAAGCAAATCTATCGATTCGCCGGCAGGTTTGGATTAAAAGAAGAGCAGCTTCAGGCAGGCGACCGCAATTAAGATAAAAATCCACTGTTTAAACTGTTTTTCATTTATCCGGTTGTTGAGCCATTTGCCGACCAGTCCCCCGAGAAACATGAGAGGAATTAGGGACAGGTCGATTATCCATAAATGTTGATTCAGCAGCCCCAGTCCGGTAAACATGCTTACTTTTGTGATGTTAAGCCCCAGGAATACCACGACCAAGGTGCCGATGAAATATTGTTTGGAAAGACGGTCAGCCAGGTAGGTGGAAATAAAAACGCCGCCGGAGTTCGCCAGGGCTGAAGTTATACCGCCCAGGACACCTATGGCGGTACTCCACAGGATATTGGGCGTGGATGAAGTTTTTTTGAGAAAAATCCGGTACAGTTCACTGCCAATGTAAAGCAGGCCAATGATGCCGATGGCGCGTTTGGCGATTTCCGGGGTAAACCAGTTTAATAAAAAGGCGCCAAATACAGCCCCAAGCAGGCAAGGTACAGCCAGATAGAATATGTCGTGTTTATTCCATTTCAGCCAGTACTGCCAAATTGCCACAATGTCGGTAAAAAGCATCATGGGGGCAACCAGGACGACTGCCTCCTTGGGATTCATGATAAGGGCGAGAATCGGGGTCAGGAAGATCCCGGCGCCTATCGCAAAACCGCTTTTAAGCACGCCGGCAACAAAAGCAACCAGGATCAGGATTACGATCAGAGAAGTACTCATTAAGTAAAGATGAACCGGTAAAGTTTTATGGGTTGCCTGTAAAAAAAGAAAGGGACGGGTGACATTCTATTACTGCACCGGTCCGGCAAACATCCAAACACGGTTAGGAACTCATGCCCCAATTTTGAATGGTCATCTTTTCTATTCTTCTGAAAATGAAATTCTCGGCACTGATGCCGATAATGATAACCGTAAAAAGGCCGGCAAAAACGTAGGCGATCTCAAGTTCGTTTTTGTTTTCGTAGATAAACCAGCCAAGGCCGCCTGAGCCGGAACTGACGCCAAAAACCAGTTCAGCGGCGATAAGAGTACGCCAGGCAAATGCCCAACCGACTTTGAGACCGGTGAGAATGTTGGGGAATGCTGCCGGGATGAGAATTTTAAAAACATACTTGAGTCCGGTCAGGCCGTAATTGCGGCCGACCATGCGCATGGTCGGACTGACGCCGGTGAAGCCGGCGTGCGTATTTAAGGACAGGGGCCAGACCACGGCATGGATGAGGACAAATACCATGCTTTTATTGCCAAGCCCAAACCAGAGCAGTGCTAGAGGCAGCAAGGCGATGGCGGGCAGAGGGTTGAACATGGCGGTTAATGTTTCCAGCAGATCAGAGCCAAATCTGGTGCTGATGGCAAGTATTGTTAATATGGCAGCCGTCAATACACCGGCACCGTATCCCATCATCAGAACCTTGATGGAAACCCAGACCTTCAAGAGCAGACTGCCGGTCAGCAGAGCGTCCCAGAGAGCTGCAATGGTTGAACTGAAGGTCGGAAACATCAGGGGATTTTTAAGGTTGATCGAGTAAAGCTGCCAAATGACAGCAAGGATAACCAGGATAAAGAGCTTGCGGACAAAATTGTTATTGCGGATTTTATCCCACAGCGTCAGCTTCTGAACAATTTCGCCGATGCTGCTTGCATCAAGAACATCCTTTGTGAACTCGGGGCGGATTGGAGGCATTCCCGGCGCCTGTTCATCCGCCATTGGGCAGGTGGTTATTTCTTTATTCATCGGTGGCTAAATCCTCTACCTCTATGGCATCGCTGAATAACATGCCGTGAATTTTTCCAAGAAGTTGGTTGAAATCACCGTCACTCTGATTGTCATGTCCGTGCATATGGGCATTGAATTCCGCTTTCACCTGCCCAGGGTGTGGTGACAGCAATAGAATGCGGTTGCCAATGATAATTGCTTCTTCGATGGAATGGGTCACAAACAGTATGGTAAAGCGGCACTTTTCCCAGAGCTGCAGAACTTCCTCCTGCATTTTTCTGCGGGTTAGAGCATCGAGAGCGGCAAAAGGTTCGTCCATCAATAGAATGTCCGGTTCCATCGCCAGGGCCCGGGCAATGGCCACCCTTTGTTTCATGCCGCCTGACAACATGTGGGGATAGGTGTCGGCGAATTTATCCAGGTTGACCATTTTTATATAGATCATGGCCTGTTCTTCCGCATCACGGCGGTTCATTTTACCGCTGGCGGTCAAGGCGAACATAACGTTCGCCTTGACCGTTTTCCATGGCAGTAGTTGATCAAATTCCTGGAAGACCATGACGCGGTCCGAACCCGGTTTTGTGATCTTCTGGCCTTTCAGAGAGAGACTTCCCTCAACCGGCTTTAAATAACCGGCAACCGCCTTTAATACGGTTGATTTTCCGCATCCCGATGGGCCAAGAAGAACAAACCGGTCGGAATTAAACACCTGAAAATCAACCTTATAGGTTGCCGTAACCAGGTGATCCTTCGTCTTGTACTGCAGGGTAACGCCTTCGACGTCAAGAAGTACAGTACTTGAAAGGTCTTGATCCGTTGCGGGTTGTATGGACTGCTGTGACATTATTAACTCCCCGGTTTGTCATGAATATCGGAAAAGAACATGTCTTTCCAGGTGTCTGGTTTTACCTTAATTGCTCCGATTTTTGCCATGAAATTAGCAAATTTCATGGTGTTGTTCGGCACCGTGGTGAACTGAATGGAAGGATCGCTTAGCATTTTGTATACTGCATCAACCGAAAGCTTTGATTTCGCTGCGGTGACATAAAGTTCGGCAGCTGCACGTTTGTCTGTGTTGATGATATCCATGGACTCTTCAAGTGCTGCCAGAATCGCACCATAGGTTTTGGGGTTTTCTTCCCTGAATTTGGCAGTGGTCCAGACATTATTAAATGTATGGGGGCCGTCCAGAACATCAAAAGAGCTGAAGACCCGGTGAATGTTTGGATGATCCAGTTCCTGGAACATAAACGGCGGGCTGGTTAGATGGGCCGTAATTTCTGAACCGCCGGATATCAGAGCTGCCATGCCATCGGGATGTTTCATTGAAACCGTCAGGTGGTCAAGCTTGTCGTAGTTTTCCTCGCCGAACATTTTAGCGCTGGCCATCTGCAGAATCACAGCCTGGATGGATACTTTCACTGCTGGTAAGGCTATTCTGTCCTTGTCGGTGAAATCAGCTATTGTTTTTACATCCTTATTGGAGGAGTTGAGATACAGCGGCATGGCGTTAATGGCGGCAACACCTCTGACATTAAGATTGCCCTTTGTTTTGCCCCAGAGTTTAATCAATGGTCCAACTCCGCCGGAAGGGAAATCGAGGTTGCCTGAAAGCAGGGCGTCATTCATAGCGGCACCGCCACCGAATGTGTACCACTTAACTTCAATGTCGCCCAGCCCGGCAGCTTTTGCATGTTTTTCGATCAGTTTGTGATTTTCCATTACGATAAGCGGCAAATAGCTCAGGCCGAACTGTTTTGCCAGGCTTACTTCCTTTACTTCTGCAGAAGCATAATTGTTGGCTCCGCTGAATAAAGTAGCAGCAAGAGTAAGCGTCATAATGCAACTGAGCTTTAGCAAGAAATTTTTCACGTCGTCCTCCTTTTTTGATTTTATCTGTGCGTCCTTCATTTTGTGAATGAAGGATTCCCCCCCAAAACGAAAAACGCATAAATATATTTCGTTTTATCGTGTGATTCAGTTGTACCGTACAGCATAAACAGAGGCGATATACTTCAGCTAGTTATTTTATAATAATATTCTTGTCTGTCTAAATTATGCTACATCGTGAAACATTGGGGATCCAGTCATTTTTTGTATATCGTATACAAAATACAAAGTCAAACAAAATGTTTATTTAAAAAAATTTAAAGTCCTGGCCGGGTAAAATGCATTATTGGGTGCCGTTGGATTTTGCAATTATCCCTGTCGTCTTTTTTCTCCATATCATGCCGACCGCATGCAGGAAGAACAATCACGGAACGGAAAAAGCCTGTAATTATTCGTGGTCCGTTTCATAATAACTTGAATTTCATAACATCTCAGATTAAATAGGTTTTCAGATGTAATTGATTTTTTTGAGAAGGTTCAGTTGGTTTTGCTGAAGGCCTGAACATACCGGCCTCCATCAGCGGAGGCACGAATTTTTTATTTGCATGTATTTTTCTTATAATAAATGGTCGGAAGGCAGATTCAATAAAATTTTTTGGGCCTCTGAGGTTGAAACACATGTTATGCATCTAAATGATCAACTTACACAACGCCGATGGCAAAAATAATTTCCAATGTAAATTTACGGGATCAGATATATGAGATTATCCGTGGTATGATTTTGCGCCGCGAAATTGGCCCCGGCAATAAAATAGTTGAAGAAAACCTGGCCAAAAAAATCGGCGTCAGCCGAACGCCATTGCGTGAGGTTCTCCTGCGCCTGGAAAGCGAGGGGATTGTCCAGATTATTCCCCGCCGCGGGGCCTTTATCCGTGAAAAATCAAAGGAACAGATTATTGAAGTTCTCCAAATACGTGAAGTTCTGGAGGGACTGGTCACGCGGCTGGCATCCCATAATATCGACAGTGCGACCCTGAAAAAAATAAAAAACAAACTTGACTCCATTCGGGATATGCCCGATGAAAAAGAAAATCTGATCAGGTTTACCCATGCCGATGAAGAGTTTCATGCTCTTCTTCTGAATGCCTGTCAGAATGATATGCTCAAAAATATCATGGCAATGATTAATACGCATCTCCAGTTTATCAGGCTGCGTACGGTTGTGCTTCCGGGCCGTGCCAAGAGAACGGTCTTCGAACATTATGACATAATTACTGCTATCGAAAACAAGGATGTCAAAAAGGCGGAAAATCTGATGCGAAAACATATTGCCAGTGTGCGCGATTTTGCGATTCAGAATATTCACAAAATGATTTAAAAGGAATCCGTCCCCATAATTCAAGCGGTCAATTTGCCGATTCCATCCGGCGAAATTATAAATCAGCCAGTTGTTTTTCTCTTTTGGCCCCCATTCCATTAATTTTTTCGACATTGCTGATCATCGATTTTGTCCCCTCTCATAATGCGGCTTAATTTCTCAGCCATGCTTATGTTCAGGTGGAACAGGGGAATGGAAAATTTTGTTTGACATTGTATTTTGTATACGATATACAAAAACATCATTCGGTATGGAGAATTCAAAATGCAGAAGTGTATTCAGCCGGTCAATCTCAGGAGCCAGACGTATAAAATTGTAAAAAATATGATTTTGCGGCGGGAAATCGGACCGGGTGAAAAAATTGTTGAAGAGGAATTGGCGCAGAAAATCGGGATCAGCCGCACTCCCTTGCGTGAAGCCTTATGCCAATTGGAACAGGAAGGAATTGTCACCATTCTGCCCAGACGGGGAGCATTTGTCCGCCGACAACAAAAAAGTGCGGCATTGGAAATTCTCGAAATCCGTGAGATTCTGGAAGGGCTAGTTGTCAGGCTGGCAACCCGTCATCTCCAGCAGGAATCAATTGAAAAGATTAAACAAATTCTGGACAGGATAAATGGGCTACCCGATGATGACCGGTTTTGGAGCAGGTACAATGAATCGGAAATTGAATTCCACGCCTTGCTGCTTGCAGCCAGCAAAAGCAAAATGCTTGAAATGATAATGGGCACAGTCATCACCCATCTCCAGCTGATACGCATTAATACAGTGGCTGTTCCGGGGAGGGCAAGGAAATCGGTCCAGGAGCATTATCAGATTCTCGAGGAAATCGCATCCGGTCATGAGGAAATGGCTGAAGACCTGATGCGCAAACATATTGCAAGTGTGCGCACCAGTATCCTTGAAAGCTTCGAGGAAGAGGCAACAGAATCTGACTGATCGTGTCGCCGGTGGCGGAATTGCAGTCAGTTGGAACTTTAGGACATTATGATGGATAAATTTACAGTAGACGTCCTGATAATCGGCATGGGTGCCGCGGGACAGATCGCGGCGCTGAATGCCTACGATGCTGATCCGGATTTGAATATACTGATCGTGACCAAGGCTCTCAGGGGCAAAGGCGGCTGCAGTCGCATGGTTCAGGGTGGATTTAACGTGGTACTGAGCCATTACGACTCCCATGAGATGCACCTGATGGACACCTTAAAGGGCGGGCAGTATATAAATGACCAGGAGCTGGCAAAGACCCTTGTCGAACAGGCCACCCCGACCATCAAGGAGATGGAGACGAAATACGGTTGTTTTTTTGACCGTAATCCCGATGGCACCATCCATCAGAAGGCTTTTGCGGGGCAGAGCTTTGACCGTACCGTCCACAAAGGTGACCTGACGGGCATCGAGATCATCAGCCGGACAACCGAGCAGGTTGCCAAAAGAAATATTCCCATCCTGGAGGAACACCGGGCCGTTGACCTTTTAACCGATGTTACCGGCAGGCAGGTGACAGGCGCCCTGCTGCTCAACATAAGAAACGGTGCATTTATCCAGGTTAATGCCCGAGCAACGCTGATTGCCACCGGCGGCGGCCCGACGCAATACAGATTCCATGCGCCCGGCCCGGAAAAATCCGTTGACGGTCTGGGCATGCTTTACAGGGCCGGCGTGGTATTGCGTGATATGGAGATGCTGCAGTTTCACCCGACCGGCCTGATAGTTCCGGGCAGCGTTGTGGCCGGAGCCCTGCTCGAAGAAGGGCTCCGCGGCGCCGGGGCGTATATGCTGAACGGTAACGGCGAAAGATTCATGGAGCGGTATGATCCGGTAAGGATGGAGCGCACCACCAGAGATATCATGAGCCGATCCTCTTACCTCGAGATGCAGGCAGGGCGGGGCGTAAAAGAGGGCGGTGTCCATATCTATGCGGCCCATCTTGGTCCGGAGTTTGTCGAAAAGAACTTCCCCGGGATGGTCGCCCGCTGCCGGCAGTTTAAGTATGACCTGGCGCACGGCAAAGTGCCGGTATCCCCGACCGCCCACTATATTATGGGGGGCGCTGACATCGATAGGGATTGTAGCAGCTCCCATGAGCGGTTATTTGTTGCAGGTGAAGATACGGGCGGGGTCCACGGGGCCAATCGACTGGGCGGCAATGGCATATGTGATTCCTGCGTATTCGGCCGCCAGGCCGGCAGGGCCATAGCCTCATACCTGGCGGGGGAAACAGCTGCAATTCCTGATACGGCGCCGAATCAGGTCGAGGAATTGATTGAAAAATATGTAAGGCCGTTCAACTCCACCGGGAGTTTGCGTGTCCCCGAACTGCGGGACCAGATCAGGGAAACGAACTGGAATAAGGTCGGGGTCGGCCGGAATGAGACTGATCTGCTGGAGGCCATCAACGAATTTTCCGAGATGAGTGCGGCGGTGGAAAAGGTTCATGTCGAAGGCGATAAGACGTTCAACATGTTCTGGAATCAGTATATTGACCTGTTGAATATGATTGATGTTTCACAGATGGTTGCCGGTTCCGCCCTGCAGCGCCGGGAAACAAGAGGGGCGCATTTCCGGATGGACTATCCGGAACAAAATGACGAGGAGTTCCTCTATAACATTTTTTTACGGCGGGGCGCTGACGGCAAGCCGAAATTTTCAAGGCGCGATGTTGTGTTCAAATATAAAAGCAAGGATGAATGCCGGCTTTATGCCAAAAAGGTGCCGCAGGCCGTGGAAAAAGAAGAAAACTGAAGCGGATTAATTTTTTGACTGGAGGGAACGAGTGGAGGACAAAATAAATGCCGGTTACCGGGGACCGTTACAATGGGGAGAAATGGATCCCCAACGGAACCTGAATACGCCCATTGGCATGTGGGCCTGGATTTTACAGCGGATATCAGCTCTCGCCATCATTGTTTTTTTAGGGCTCCATCTCACCCTGACCTATAAGCCGATTATTCAGTTTTTACTTCTGATAACCGTTGTATTTCATGCGGCTCTGGGTCTCAGGGTGATCCTGCTTGATTTTAACCTGGTAAACGTTAAGTATCAGAAGCTGTTGATAGCCGGACTGCTGCTTCTGGCAGTGATCCTGATGCTGGTCATCTGGATCAGGATTTATTAGTGGAGGACGGCAGCGAAGATGGCACAACCCCCCAAATCACTAAGAAAAGTCAAAATATTCCGTTATGATCCGGCGGTCGGCGGGGATGGGTATTTTGATGAATTTCAGCTCGCGGTGGAGAATGAAACCACCACCACTATTCTGGATGTGCTGCTCCGGATTCAGAAGGCGCAGGATTCATCCCTGGCTTTTCGTTATGCCTGCCGGGTTAACATGTGCGGTTCATGCGGAATGGTGATCAATGGCAGAGAAAGGCTTGCCTGCAAAACCAATGTGAGTGACCTCGCCCCGGGCAGAGAAATTGTTATCCGCCCCCTGAACCACTTTCCGGTGGTCAAGGATCTGGTCGTGGATATGGCTCCTTTTTTTAAAAAGTATGAACAGTCCATGGTCTATTTTCATCCGGCGGAGGAAAGGGATGAGCCGGATCAGATCAGGCCGGATTCCCGCGAACGTGTCGCCATAGGTCTGTCCACCGAATGCATCCAGTGCGGTTGCTGTGTTTCCAGCTGTACCATGGTCAATTATCACGACGGCTATGCGGGCCCGGCGGCCCTGAACCGGGCTTTTACCCTTCTGGCCGACAGCCGCGACGGGTTGTTTGATCAGCGTCTTTCCAGGGTGCTTGGCTCCTGTTATTACTGCAGGACTGAATTTAACTGTACGGCCGTCTGCCCGAAAGATATCAGTCCCACCCGGGCAATAAAGTATATACAAAGTCAGTCATTGAAACACCTGGCGCGGTTTAAGCCTGAAAAGGTCAAAGAAATCACGGCCGGACCGAAAGACAAAAAAACCGATGTTGCCCCGGGTCCCGAGCGGGAGAAAAGTACTGAAAACCCGGCGCGGCGCAATTTTCTCAGGCAAGTAACCCTGGGAATTGGCGCATTGGGCACCCTGGCCGTCGGCGGGGTTGCGGCAACATCTGTTATCGGGCCGTCACTGCAGAAATCTGCTAGGCAATGGGTCAAACTTGGCACAATGGAAAATTTCAAGCCCGGAACCGTGACCACTGAACCGCTGCGTTATGTGGTGACAAGTGGTTTTCACAAAGACGAGGTAGTCAGGCCGGTTATTGTTTCCCGTAAACTGGAGGAAGACTTAGTGGTTTTTAATACCAGCTGCACCCACCTTGGCTGTACGGTCCATTGGGACGAAGCCAAGGACATGTTTCTCTGTGCGTGTCACGGTGGCACTTTTGATGCCAGGGGAAATGTTACGGCCGGCCCTCCCCCCCGGCCCCTGGAGCGGTATAATTTCAAAATTGAAAACGGCTATTTATTTATAGAAGTGGTGTGAAATGTCTGATTTTCGCGAATTTATCCGGGACCGTGTCGGCTGGGATCAGTATCTGAAGCCGTTTCTATACAAGAGGCTGCCGTCCGGGCTGGGCTGGTCCACAACCCTCGGCAGTCTTTGCGTGCTGATATTCATGGTCATGGCCCTGAGCGGAATTTTTCTTGCCATGTATTATGTGCCGTCGCCGGATAAAGCCTACGAGTCAATAAGGTATATCACGGGGGACGTGCAGCTCGGCAGTCTCCTGCGGGGCATACACCACTGGGGTGCCGGGGCCATGGTGCTTCTTGTCTTTGCCCACATGATGCATAGTTTTTTTGCCGGGAATTTTCAATCACCCCGTGAAATGACTTGGCTGGCCGGGGTGTTCCTTTTTCTGCTGACCCTCGGCCTGGGCTTTACCGGGTATCTCCTGCCCTGGGACCAGAAGGCCTATTGGGCGACGGTGGTTTCAACCAACATCACCAAAGACATACCCCTGGCAGGAGAATTCATCTCCAGGCTGCTGCTGGCGGGTGACCGTGTCTCCGGCCTGACGCTCACCCGTTTTTATTCCATGCATATGCTTCTGCTTCCCGGCCTGCTGCTCGGGTTTGCAGCGTTCCATATCTACCTGGTGCGGATCCATGGAATTGCCCCCCCACCTGAAAAGGCCGACAGCAGACAAACGACAACAGAGTCCTCATCCGAACCGCTTTACCGCTTTTATCCTGAACATCTTTTTAAAAGTTCAATCGCCTTTGCGGTTATTCTCAGCCTTGTTTTTCTGCTCGCATTCTTTGCGCATGTCCCCTTGGAGGAGAAGGCGGGAACTCTCGACCCCTCATACCTGCCTCGACCGGAATGGTATTACATGTGGCTTTTTCAGATTTTAACATTTTTCCCAGGGGCCCTGGAGGTTATCGGCAGTCTCGTCATCCCGGTTGTCGGTCTCGCTTTGCTTTTCAGCGTTCCCTGGCTCAGTCGCGCCAGATGGCGCAGCATGGCCAACCGGCCTATTGCTACGGCCATCGGCTTTACGGCGCTCATTGCCATTGTCTATCTGAGCCTGATTGGATTTTCCGGAGTACGGCCGTACGGCCGGATATTCGCCGTGCCGGACCGGCCTCTGAGTGTATCTGAAAAGAAGGGCCTGCGGTTGTTTGCCGCCCGAGACTGCTCCTACTGTCATACTATCAATGGCCGCGGCGGCAGAGCCCTTGGACCGGATCTGGCAAATATGGTCGCCAAAGACAGGACCCGGGAGGAGTTGATGAAGTTTATAAAAGATCCGCAGTCAGTAAGCCGTTGGGCGGCAATGCCAAAGTATGACCTGGATGAAGCATCCCTGCAGGCACTGGCGGATTTTATCCTGGGTTTGAATTTTAAAGACGATCAAATGAAAATAATTCCCCGGGAAGAAGTCGAGTCCTTGAAAGTTGAATAAATTTTGTTTTAAAACAGTATCCCGGAAGTGTATGTGATCTGCATCAGGATCCGCGGAGATTTTGTATAACCGCAATTAATTAAACAAAGGAGGCAGTTACAATGATTCAATTTCTTGTTCATGAAAAAAGTGATAACGTCGGTGTCGCCACCGTCGATATCAAAGCAGGCGAAGCGGTCGAGGGGCTTTATATGGACACCCAGGAAAAGACTACCGTCAAGGTGCTCCAGGATATCCCGCTGGGACATAAAATAGCCCTCGGTGATATGCCGGTTGGCGGTTCCGTCATCAAGTACGGTGCCGATATTGGAGAGGTCAAGGCTGAAATTAAAACTGGAGAACACGTACATATACATAATTTAAAAACCCGGAGGTGGTAACAATGAGCAACCCGAAAGTAATGGCCTATCGTCGCGAAAACGGACGCGTAGGCATTCGTAACCATGTCATAATTTTACCTCTTGATGATCTGAGCAATTCCGCCTGTGAAAAGGTGGCCTTCAATATCAAGGGATGCAAGGCTCTGCCCCATGCCTATGGGCGCTTGCAGTTCGGCGAGGATCTGGAGCTTTTCTTCCGGACCCTGATCGGTACCGGCGCCAACCCGAACGTGGCCGCCGTTGTCGTCATCGGCATAGAACCCGATTGGACAAACCGGGTCGTTGAAGGCGTTGCCAAAACCGGAAAACCGGTCACCGGTTTCAGTATCGAACGACACGGTGAAATCAAGACGGTGGAAATGGCAAGCTGGAAGGCCAAGGAATATATGCATTGGGCCAGTGAACTGAAACGGGAGGAATGTGACTTAAATGAAATCTGGGTCAGCACCAAGTGCGGTGAATCGGATACTACCTCCGGACTGGCCTCCAACCCGAGTGTTGGCAATGCCTTTGAAAAACTGGTGGAAATGGGTGCAACCTGCTGTTTTGGCGAGACCAGTGAAATTACCGGCGCCGAATTGACGGTCAAGGAGCGCGCGGCAACCCCGGAAGTGGGCGAGCAGTTCATAGCCATTTTTGACAAGTATGCGGCAATGATTGACCGGTATAAAACCGATGACCTTTCAGGCAGCCAGCCGACCAAGGGTAATATTGCCGGCGGACTCACCACCATTGAGGAGAAAGCCTTCGGCAATATCCAGAAGATAGGCAAGAAAACCAGTTATGTCGGGGTGCTGGATAAAGCGGAAAGGCCGACGGATTCCGGCCTCTGGTATATGGACACTTCCAGCGCCGCGGCGGAAGCTGTAACCCTTTGGGCCGCAGCCGGTTTTGTGGCGCATTTCTTCCCCACAGGCCAGGGAAACATCATCGGCAATCCGATTGAGCCGGTGATCAAGTTAACCGCCAATCCGCGTACTGCAGGGGATATGTCCGAGCATATCGATTACGACTGTTCGGCTATTCTCAGAGGGGAAATGACCCTTGATGAATCCGGCGACAACCTGATCAAGATGCTCATCCGCACCTGCGAGGGGCGTCTTACCGCCCAGGAAGTGCTGGGACATGAGGAGTATATCTTTACGAAACTGTATGAAAGTGCATGATTAATTTTAACAAAGGGACATTTATATAATAATGGCCGCATTTCCCCTTCCGGCCATTATTGGGAGGAGCGGGCTGATGAACAGATTGGCTCGCTCCTCTGATTCCAGCAGTATCTCATCAATAATCCGTATATTTTTCCGGTAGAGGAGGTTTTTGTGGAACGTAACGGTTTTGACTACACAATAGTGGAAGAAGCGGCGAAGGAATTATACATCCGGGCCCTAATCGATTTGCCGCCGGATGTACGTGCCGCCTTAAGACGAGCCTATGATAAGGAAACGAATCCGACTGCCAGGGAGGTTTTTAAGACTATTTTCAAAACAATTGAAATTGCAGATAAAAATAAGACCCTTATCTGTCAGGATACCGGATTGCCCATCTACATGGTCAAAATCGGCTCGGCGTTTCCCTGGAACGGCTTTGCCGTTAAGCAAAGCCTCGCTGCCGGCGCCAAAAGAGCCACCCGGGAATTTCCCTTCCGGGGCAGCTCGACTCACCCCTTGACCAGGATAAATCCTCAGACTTCAATTGGCGAAGGACTGCCGGTGCTGTATTTCGATTTTCTGGAAAATGAGGAATATCTCGATATATTGATGGTCCCCAAGGGGTCGGGGTCGGAAAACATGAGCACAATGAAAATGTTTTATCCGGCCCATGGCATCGGCGCCCTGAAAAAATTTGTGGTGGACAGCGTTTTTGAATCAGGGGCAAATCCGTGTCCCCCCGGAATTATCGGGGTGGGAATCGGCGGCACGGCGGATCTGGTAATGAGATTAGCCAAGGAGGCAATTGTCAGGCCGGTGGGCCGGAGAAATCCTGATCCCCAGATTGCTGCAATGGAAGTTGAATTGGAAGATGCGATAAATTCAATGGGAAGAGGCCCCATGGGTCTTGGCGGTGATATTACCACCCTGGCCGTGCATATTGAAACCGCCTTTACCCACATTACCCAGAATCCGGTGGCGGTTAACACCCAGTGTTGGCCGGCCCGCAGGGCCAGGGCCAAAATATTTCCCGGTGGCCGTGTTGAATACGGATATTAATCGTCCGCCCTGCTCCGCATCCGTTTTATTGTTCCGGAAAAATGAGTGGGCGAATATCGTAAAAAATAGAAATATTCCTGTTTGTCAGGGTTAGGGGGTAGCAATGGCAGAAAAATATTTACAAACGCCTTTTTCAGAAGAGGAGATCCGGGATCTTCATGTTGGTGATATAGTATACTTCAGCGGTACTCTTTTCGGTATCCGGGATCTTACCCAGATATATATGTTTGATCAGAACCATGAACCACCCGTCAGCCTGCAGGGAATGCCCTGTATACACACAGCCCCCAGTCTCCGAAAAGTAGGTGACCGCTGGGAGAAGATCTGTGTCGGCACCACGACCAGCACCCGTATGGAGCGATTCACCCCGGATCTCATCGGCAGGTATGGTGTGCGGGCAATCATCGGTAAAGGCGGTTTGTATGAAGGCAGCCTGAAGGCCATGCAGAAATACGGCGCCGTATATCTTGCTATCGTCGGAGGATCAGCTGCTCTGGAGACCCTGCAGATCGAGGAGGTCGAGGATGTATATTGGGAGCATCTGCATCCCGAAGCCTTATACAAGTTTCGGGTCAAGGACTTCGGGCCGCTTACCGTTGCCATGGACAGTTATGGAAAACATCTGTATGCTGATGTAAAAGCAGAAGCAAAAAGAAGGTTGCCTGAGATCTACAGGAAATTGGGCATCAGTTAACAACCCGGGCGTGATTGAAAAACTCTATGCTGGCCTGATTCAGGTCAGCTGTTTGCCGGGATACGGGTCAAGGCTTACGGCGAAGCGGGCTGCAGGTAAGGTGTCCGTAAGCTGTGCGGGCGGGGTTGCAGCTGCCGCAATAAAAACCGTTGCCTGGTAAAAAATATTGGCAATAAGGTACAATTGCATACAGACGGAATATAAAATTGTATCTTATGGGGATCATGCAATGGAACAGGGCTATCTGCCTGACAGGGTAAAAGAATTAATCAGGAGCATCGGGGTTGCGGCCGGCCTGCCGGGCGGGGATGCCATGATATTTGCCGACGCTCTCGTGGAAGCGGATGTCCATGGTGCAGCGACCCATGGCGTTTCACGCCTGAATATATATATCCGCCGTATTCAGAAGGGGCTCATCAACCCGCAGGCCTCACTTACCTTTAAAAAGAACCGTTCATCGGTTCTGGCTGCAGATGCGGGGAATGGCCTGGGGCAGGTGCAGGCGATGAAAGTTCTGGAAAAGCTGATGTCCATGGCCAGAGACAGTGGAATTGCCGCCGCAACTATTTGTAATTCCCAGCATTTCGGAACCCTTTCATATTACTGCAATAAGGCGGCGGCGCAGGACATGATTCTATTCGCCACCACAAACTGTGAGCCGTCAATGTCGCCTGCCGGCGGCCGCGAACCATATTTCGGCACCAATCCTCTCGGGGTATCTTTTCCCACCGGGAAAGAATTTCCGATAAAAATCGATTTGTCCACTTCGGTCGTGGCACGGGGCAATATAATCGCGGCCCAGAAAAAGGGGGAACCGATTCCCCTTGGCTGGGCCCTTGACGAGGAAGGCAATCCGACCACCGATGCATCAAGGGCTCTGGTCGGCACCGTGCTGACCATGGCCGGCCACAAAGGATATGCCCTGGCCCTGATGGTCGAAGTTTTTGCCGGGGTTCTTTCCGGAGCCGCCGTGGGTTCGGATATTGGTTCGATGTATAAGGACATGGAACGGAAGCAGGATGTCGGCCATTTTTTCTGTTTGTTTGACATTGAGGCCTTCATGGCTGTGGATGAATTTAAAGGACGGATCGATGCCATGGTCGATGCGATCAAGGCAAATCCGCGGCAGAAAGGCGTGGAGGAGGTGTTGGTTCCGGGGGAACGCTCCCACCGGAGAGCAGTGAAGAATCGCCGGAACGGGATTCTAATAGGTGACGAAACATTAAATGAAATAAAACAGTTATGTGATGAGTATGATGTTCACTTTACCCTGTAAGATTTTCCCGGTGCATGACAAATGACAGACATACTGGTTACTGAAAAAATTTCAGCGGCAGGACTTGCAGAGCTTAAAGCACAGTTTGACGTGGCATATGAGCCCGAACTCTGGAAATCACCTGCAGAGCTTGAGGAAAAACTAAAAACCTGTCAAGCGGTCATTGTCCGCAACCAGACAAAAATCACCCGGGAACTGATAGCCAAGGCACCTGATTTGAATGTAATCGGCCGGGCCGGCGCCGGCCTTGATAACATCGATGTCCAGGCGGCCAGAGATGCCGACATCGCCGTTGTCTATGCCCCTGAACAGAATTCTATTTCAGTTGCCGAGTTGGCCCTGGGAATGATGCTGAATCTTGCCAGGCATATCGGGCCGGCAGACCGTGATACCAAGCTGGGCAAATGGGACCGCCATCGTTTTACCGGAATTGAATTATACGGAAAAACTCTTGGTATCGTCGGCATGGGCCGGATAGGGTATCGAACTGCCTGTCGGGCCCGGGCTTTCGGTATGGATATTATTGCCCACGATGAATATGCCAACCCTGACGGTATTATGGTTTCAGAACTGCGGGTGCCGCTGGTCTCCCTGCCTGATCTGCTTGCCGGGTCGGATTTTGTCTCCTGCCATCTGCCCCTGACTCCTGAAACAAGAAATCTATTCGATTATGAAAAGTTCTGCATGATGCGGCCGGTTTCATACTTTATCAATACCTCCCGGGGGGAAGTTGTGGATGAAAAAGGTCTGATTGCCGCACTCGACGAAGGGAAAATAGCCGGAGCCGCCCTTGATGTGAGGCAGGTTGAGCCCCCTCCTGCGGATGCGCTCTTTGACATGGATAATGTTATTCTGACCCCCCACATCGCCGCTTTCACGGCAGAAGGACAGGATCGGGTCATATCCTCCGTATGCCGGGATGTTATTGCGGTTCTCACCGGCAGACAACCCCGAAACAGGGCATAATATAAAGAACCTTTAAGATTGCAGGATCATCCGGAAAGGCCTTGTTACAAAAAGAGAGGATATGCCGGAATGGGTGGGTTTTGATCGACCTCACCGGTTTAAGGCTGAACCCGGGGGATGCAGAAGCGGCCCCTCGTCAGTGAGATCCGGCTCGCCACAATATTTGAGGATCCACTGCCTTGTTTTATCACGCAGATGAAGGGCGGTTGTCCAGATTTGCTGTTCCTGGCCGGAAGGGGAACTTTCAGGATGTATCGGCCGGCCGATTTTCACTGATATTGTGCCGTACCGAGGAAACCACGAGCCTGGCCGCAGGATGGAGCGGGTTCCCCTGATCACCAGCGGCACCACCGGGATGTCGATCCGGGCTGCAGCCTCAAATGCCCCCATCCTGAAGGACAGCAGGCCCGGCATGCGCATGATCGTGCCTTCCGGAAAGAAAAAGAGGGAGCGTCCGGCCCCGCCTTTTTCCGTGACTGCCTTTGCATCCTGCAATCCTTTCTGCCGGTCAAAACGCTCGACAAACATGGTGCCTATGCGCTTGAGAAGGGTATGGATAATAATCGTATTCCTGAGTTCAGCCTTGGCAATAAAGCTGAAAGGTCGGTTGAGAACCGCTGCGATCACGTACGAGTCGAGATAACTGGCATGATTTGAGACAAAGATGCATGGACTGGCTATATCGGGCAGATTTTCAGTGCCGTGCAGCATAATTCTTGTGGCCGTAAGCCGGGCCAGAATTCCGGCACCATGGCGCATTACCGACCTTCTGAGTTTTTCGGTCGGCAGGATGAGAATGAGAAGAGCTACAATGGGAGCAAGAAGGCCGTAGAGCAGCCAGCACCAAGAGGCATAGAGTATTGCCCGCAACTGCCTGATGCGGCTGCGAAATCCGGGTCCCAGCCCTTTCAGGGTGAAGCGGGCAAGCTGCAGCCAGACAGCCGGCTGCGGTTTACCGATGAGGCCCTGTTCGAAAATATCCCGGCTGGCATTGCGCCTGATTTTGCCGCTGGAAGTTTTGCGAACCGTATTGGGCGGGGCCAGAATGATTTCGTCCGGCGGATCTCCGACCAGGCCGGTAACAATGGTATTGATCGCGGCCCTTATTTCTGCAAGGTCTCGTTGTTCTTTCTTCCTGGTCTCAGCCAGAACAATCAGCTTTTCAGTGCCGCTCTCAGATGAGGCTGACCCGAATACCGCCACATTGCCGGCACGAATTCCTTCAATTTTGCCGATCTCCTCTTCAATTTCCACCGGATAGATATTACGGCCCGCCCGAATGATAATGTCCTTGGCGCGTCCGGTAATATAGACACTGCCTGCCGCCATATAGGCTTTGTCGCCGGAGTCCAGCCATTCGCCGTGGAACAGTTCCCTTGTCTTTGCCGGGTTTTTAAAATATCCTGTTGTTGCTGAAGGCCCCTTGAACTGCAGCCGTCCTTCCCTGCGTTCCGGAATCTCCCGGTCCGCACTATCCACGATTCGTATCTGGTGCCCCGGCAGCGGCTCGCCGCAACAGACAAATTCCAAGGCATCCCGTTCTTCCTCGGCCGCCGGCACAGCCGAACCGGATTTCATGAGCGGATGCCGTTTGATCCGGTCGATTTTAACGGTGCTGCCGGGTTTGGGAATGGCAAGCCCAACGGATGATTCCGCCAGGCCGTAGACCGGCAGCATAGATGTCGGTTTGAAGCCATATGCCGAAAATTTTTTAATAAACCCATTTAAGGTTACCGGGTTGACCGCTTCGGCACCGTTGCAGGCAATTCTCCATGAACTCAGATCAACTCCGGCCATGTCCTCGTCATCAATGCGGCGCAGGCAGAGTTCATAGGCAAAATTCGGCGCCGCTGATAGGGTGCCGCCGTATTTATGAATTGCCCGCAGCCAGCGCTGCGGTTTTGCAATAAAGGCCAGGGGCGACATGATTACCAGTTGACAGGCAAAATGCAGACTGCCGAGCCATGCCCCGATAAGACCCATATCATGATAAAGGGGGAGCCAGCTGATGAAAACATCCTGCGAGGTTACCCCGAGGACTCTTGCCATGGTCCGGATATTCGTCAAAAGGTTTGTGTGTGTCAGGACAACACCTTTGGGCATGCCGGTGGAGCCTGAAGTATACTGCAGAAAGGCAATATTCTCCCCCGCGAGCGCCGGTCTTCTGAAAACGGCGGCAGATTCGTCCCCAGCCCGGAGCAGATCGGATATGGTTGCAACATGGCGCAGGTTGACCGCCCGGGTCTGCATCAGTTTGGCAAACCGTTTTGCCTCACCCACGGTTACCATGATCCTGGCAAGACAATTATCTGCTATGGCACTGTGCCGGAGGAGATGCTCTTCTATCTGTTTGAGTCTGCCCGGAGGATAAACCGGCACCGGGATGCCGCCGGCAAGCAGAACCCCGAAGAATGTAAAGAAATAATCAGGCCCCGTAGGAAGCATGATGAGAACGGATTCGCCGGGCGCCAGCCCGAAATGCTGCAGGCCGGAAGCCACCCGTTCCGCTTCACGCCATAATTTTTGATAAGAGATGACCTCATCCCCCTGCTGATCATGGTAAAGCCTTATGTGCGGCCGGTCCGGATGGTTTTTCACGTGCCATTCGAGAACATCCACCAGGGTTTTGGCCATAAGCGGGGTTTCTTCAACTTCCTCGAGTTTTATGGCGTTACTTTCCTGCGCCGCTGTTTCAGGCTTTCCGGTTTCGGAACTCAGGACCGCCCGCAGAAGGTCACGAACCGTGTCTACGGTTGCAAGGATCTGTTCCGAAAGGGAGATATTGAAGGATTTTTCTATGCGTGCCAGAAGTTCGACCTGGCTGAGGCTGTCCAGGCCAAGGTCTCTATGGAGGGAACTGTCCAGGACGGGTTTGAAGACATCTTTCTGGTCCGGGTGCAGTTCAATAAACAGGTTCCGGACTATTTCCAACAGTTGGTTGGCGGTTTCTGTGGCAGTACCGGAAATATTTTTGTCTTTTCGTTTTTTTAATGTTTTTCCGGACATTTTATGAGGAAGTCATCCTTTCAGCAAAATCACGGCAAAGGGTCACAAAGCTGCATGAATTGAAAATTCTGCCGCTTATTTTAAAAAACCTGCAGTCGGCGGGATTGCCGCTGCCGCCGGCCGCTTACCCATGCCAACCAAAAGGGAATGGGCCTGCTGACCGTGTTCAGGCAGAATTGCCTGGACCGATCATGTAATGTTTCCATTATATTATAAAATGGATATTTTCAGGAGAAGGTTCATCCTGTTTACTCCTTTTAGTGGCTTCCTGCAGCTCAAATTCCGCAATAACCGGAAGGTGATCGCTGGCCAGCCGGGTTATTCCCATCCAGCAGCGTTTCCGTTTGAGCAATTCAATGGGACCGCGGTAGAAGATCTTATCAAGACCGCCGGTGGGCGAAAAAGAGGGGTAGGTAAGGTAGGCATTGTGATAACCGCTGCTGTGATTGGTGGCGCATTCGAAGTTTAAGATATCGGTAAAGATCGGCGCCAGCCGTGTTCGCCAGTCATTTAAATCTCCGCCGACCAGGCAGGGAGTATCAGGGGCCAGGGCATTAAATTCCGCGGAATGGATAAGGAGGCCAACCTGGCGCACCCTTTCCTGGGATGAAAGTCCGAGATGCAGGTTAAATACTTCAATATTGCGGCTGAAATTAGAGGAATTGCTTATCTTGATGGTGGAATGCAGACATCCCCTTGATTTACGTCTGCCGACGGTCAGATCTATGTTTCTGGAGCGGATGATAGGAAATTTGCTCAGGGTGGCATTGCCGTATTTGCCTTTGAAAAGCTGGACATTAAGGCCGGTGGCATAATAGGGATAACCTGCAGCTTCAGCCATTTCCTCGGCAAGGTCCAGATTTCTCGAACGCGGTACGCCGACATCAACTTCCTGCAGGAGTACGATGTCCGCCTGGTGATGGTTGATGATCTTGGCGATTCTGTCCGGTCTGAATAAACGGTCGACGCCGATGGCACGGTGTATGTTATAAGAAATAACCCTTATCAGCATGGTTTTCGTCAGTCTCAGTATACCACCACGTTTTTGGCTTCCAGGTATCCGTCAACCAGGGTGGGTCCCGATACTATCTCAATACCCTCCAGCAGATCGGAGGCGGAAATATTACGGGCCCGTATACAGGGTTCGCAGGCATACAGCTTGCCGCCGCCCTCACTGAAAATTTTCATGAGCTCCTGTAATGGGGGAAAACCGGGGGCGTGAATATGTCTGGCATAATCCTTCTTGCCTAAAAAAACCCCGGTAGACTGCAAGACTATAATAGGTTCGACATCCATTGCCAGGGCTGAATTTCCAAGGGCAAAGGGAAACGTTGCCTTGTCAGGCTTTTCATCGGCACAGGTTACAACAAAAATCAGTTTATCGGACATGGAAGAACTCCAGGTTAAGATAACGGTTAGTTTGTTTTCATAGCCTATCATAAGTACCCTTGCTGCTGTGTCAAGTTGCAAGACATTACAATTTTACCAGGTGGCAGGTATGGAATAAACAGCTAAATTTTCCGAATACCTCTTTTCCGGAATACCTGGCGGTATAATCTGCAGCCGGGCTGAGACCAGAGGCGGCATAAACCTGAAGAATTTATCGTGACAGGAAAAGAAAAAGATCTTATGGACAGGGGTATTTCTTCGGAGAAATAAATAATTAGCGGGAAAATCTTTTATCGAAAAAATGTTGGAAAATGTACAATATGTCTGCAGAATATGATAAAGAGGAAGCAAATCGGGCTGTTAAAACGTTTACCTTATATATGGCCTGACGGAACCCAGGTGGATCATGGTGGATATCCTGATGAAACCCGCAATTTTTTTGTGCATGGCAATAACAGCCTCAATGCTCATGGCATCCTGCAGCGGTCCGGCTGAAATAGAAACCCCACCGGATGCGGTCTGCAGATCTATTGTTAATGATAAATGCGTTAAATGCCATTATAAGACAAGAATCTGTTATGCTCTTGGCACCAAGAGCCTGGGTGATTGGCGCAAGACCATAAATTTCATGCTGAAACAGGGAGCCCAATTGAACCCGGATGAGAAAAACAAGGTAATCGCCTGTTTGAGCTCGCTGCCCAAGGAATCTGATGTCGTTTGCGACTGAATCGGCCCGGCGGCATGGTTCATCAGCGCAATCAGGCCGCCAGGCATTACGGGAAACAGGATTGCACCTGACCATTAAAAAAGCAGGAGGAAGAAATGGGGATAGGAACTATAGTGCTGCTGGTGATTTTGGCCCTTGCTGTTTTTGTTATTTTCTTTTTTGTGGCAATCTACAACAAGCTGATCCAGCTCAGGAATCGTTTCGAGAACGCCTTTGCCCAGATTGATGTCCAGCTTAAACGCCGCTATGATCTGATTCCAAACCTGGTGGAAACGGCAAAGGGGTATCTGAAGCATGAGCGTCAAGTTCTGGAGGGGGTGATCAAGGCCAGAAACCAGGCCTCACATGCCATGGAAAAGGCTTCGGCCGATCCGGGAAACCCTGAAGCAATGCAGAGTTTGAACAGCGCTGAAGGCACTTTGACCGGAACACTTGGCCGCCTGTTTGCCCTGGTTGAGGCATATCCGGATTTAAAGGCAAATCAGAATATGATGCAGCTCAGCGAGGAGCTTACCTCCACGGAAAACAAGGTCTCTTTTGCCCGGCAGGCCTTCAACGATGCCGTGATGACATATAATACCGCCCGGGAAATCTTACCCAACAATATCGTTGCCAATATGTTTAATTTTAAAGAGGCCCAGCTTTTTGAAATAAAGGGTGAGGCCGAAAGGGAAGCGCCGAAGGTTTCCTTTTAATTTTCGGGCCGCCTGTTGCTGTAACCATGGATTTTTTTGCCAGTCAAGATGCCGCCCGTAAAAAAACCAGCCTGCTTCTTTTGTATTTGGGGCTGGCGGTCATTCTCATAATTGGCGTCATCTATCTGGCGCTGACACTTCTTTTTGTCTATCAGCAGAACGGCACAGGCCGGTTCAGTGGCGGCGGGCTCTGGGACCCGGAATTGTTTATTGCAGTGGCAGGTGTCGTTCTCCTGGTCGTTGTCAGCGGCTCCCTGTACAAAATTGCCATGCTCAGATCCGGCGGGGCCCGGGTGGCGGAAATGCTCGGCGGCAGGCTTATTCCTGCCGGCAGCAGTGATTTTCTTGAGAAGCGGCTGTTAAATATTGTCGAGGAAATGGCCATTGCTTCGGGTGTGCCGGTTCCTCCTGTATACCTGATGGACCAGGAAGAAGGCATCAATGCCTTTGCCGCAGGATATACCCCGGAAGACGCCGTTATAGGAGTTACCAGAGGAGCGCTGGAAATCCTTTCCCGGGAAGAGCTGCAAGGGGTTATTGCCCATGAATTCAGTCATATCTTAAACGGCGATATGCGGCTTGATCTCAAGCTTGTCGGGTTTTTGAACGGAATTTTGCTGATCGCCCTGATAGGGCAATCGATCCTGCGGGGATCGAGTCGAAGCCGTAACAGCAAAAACAGCGGCGGTGCCGTTATTTTCGGCCTTGTTCTTTTGGTGTTTGGCTATATCGGTGTCCTTTGCGGCAAACTTATAAAAAGCGGGGTTTCCCGGCAGCGTGAATATCTTGCCGATGCATCGGCAGTGCAGTTTACCCGTAATCCTCCGGGCCTGGCCGGGGCACTGAAGAAAATCGGCGGCCTGGCAAAGGGTTCCCTGATAGAGAACAACAGGGCCGAGGAAGTCAGTCATATGTTTTTCAGCAACGGCCTCAAGCCCAGCTGGTTGTCAGCCTTTTCCACCCATCCCCCATTGGCGGCGCGTATTATCCGGCTGGATCCTGCTTTTGACGGCACTTTCCCAAAGGTAATCGCCCGACAGCTTCGCGCTCCCGCTCCGGAGGAGATTGAAGCAGCAGCAAAGCGGCCCGGAGAGGAAATTTCCCAGGGAACCGCCATGCTGGCCTTGGCAGTTCTGGCAGCAGACCCCCGGAATGTAACCAGGGATATCGGCGCTCCCCTGCGCGAACATATGGAGCATGCACGTAGACTGCTTGATTCCTTGCCGCAGCAGGTCCGCGCAACGGCAAGTGATCCTTTTGGAGCCAGAGCGGTGATTTATGGGCTGCTGCTTGATAAGAAAGACGCTGTTAGTAAGCAACAGATGGAACACCTTAAACTTTCTGCCGACCAGGCGGTCTTCGAGGCTACCGAGAAGATTTCCCCCCTTATTCTGAATCTTGATGAAGAGGCGCGGCTGCCCCTTATGGACCTGACAATGCCGTCCCTGCGTTCCATGTCACTACCTCAGTTTAGAAAATTTGCCGATAATATCGCTAATCTGGTCAGGGTTGACAAGAAGGTCAGTTTATTCGAGTTTACCCTGGAGCATGTTGTGGTCAGACGGTTGGAGAAAAATTTTGTGACAGCGCACCGCTCTGTTAGAAGAATTAATTCTTTCCTCGAGGTTGCCCCGGAAATTTCCGCCATTCTGTCCTTGCTTGCAAACGTTGGCTATAATGATGCTAAGGCTGCCCGGGCCTTTGCCGAAGCGTTAGCGATCTTTAATGAGCAGGAAGGGGTATTTCATTTTCTGACAAAACAGGAATGCAAAGCAATAAAACTTGACAGCGTGTTAAACAGTTTGGCCGAACTCAATCCCAAGGCAAAACAGACACTGATTACGGCTGCATTCCAGAGCCTCGTCCATGATAAACGGATAACCATGCAGGAGGCGGAATTTTTCCGGCTGCTGGTCTACGCTTTGGATGTTCCTTTACCTCCCTGGGTTAAGATTTAATCCGGTATTTCTTGGCTTGGTGCAGCCATTACCCGGCGCTGGCTGCCCCCAAAAAAAAATTCTGGTAAATTCATGTTAAAAATTTTACAAATTTATGTTAAGTGAATTTTTTGTCTTCGGTATTGCATCCGATCGGGGATGGGAAACCGGCGGTGCTGAGTGAGTCTCGTACGATAAATAATCAGTTTTTGGAATAATAATTGTCAATAACAAGGAGTCGTTATGAAGAAAAAAAGAAGGCATGAACTTGGGAAGGACCGGGTCGCACAAACCAAAATGACAGATATCTGCAATGGCAGCGTATTAGGCATTTTGGCCATATGGGTTGTCTGGCTTTCAACTTCTTTGCTCATCCGTTTTATGCAATAACGATTCCGATCGATTTACTGTTTTGAACCTGTAGTCAAGATATCATAACTCTGCCTTTGCCGTGGGTGGCCTTCCGGTCACCGGCGGTTTTTTTTATTTTTCACCCCGCAATCTTGCAAAATGAATTGATACCTGACTAAGGTCTACTCATCATCGGTAATTGCCCCGACAAAGCATATATGAACCATCTCACAGGAGGGAAGAACACATGAAAAAGAGGATACTTGTCGCATTCCGGAGTGTGTGCCTTGTTCTGATTCTGTTATGTATCGGCAGCCGGTATGCCGTAGCAGACGAGGTAAATCTCGTCAACGGCGACAGACTTACCGGCAAGATTATTGAACTGAAGGATGGGATTTTGACCCTGGAAACCGGTTATTCAGAGCCGGTCAAGCTGAAGTTTGAAGCGGTCCGGCAGATGAGCAGCACCGAGCCGGTGGAACTCCGATTAACCGATGGCGAGATCCTGAAAGGCAAAATCAGTTCGCGCGGGGAAGGAAAGATTGAGGTTGAGGCCGCTTCTAAGCGGGGCGCAGTCGGAGTCGGGCTTGACAATATTGCGGCCCTAAATCCCCCCCCGAAAGAACCGTTAACCTGGAAGGGCAAGATAACCCTGGGAGTCAACTGGCAGGATGGCAACACGGAATCGAGAAATATTTCAGCCGGGGCCACGGCGGTACGCAGGTCGGAAAAGGACCGGTTTTTGATGAATTTCCTCTACAACATGACGGAGGATGACGGCGAACGGACGGCGGAAAATACATACGGCCAGTTGAAATATGACTATTTCTGGAAGCCAAAATGGTACGTTTACCTTAATATCGATATGCTCTCCGATGATTTCCAGGATATCAATCTACGCACCTCGGTGGGGCCCGGTGTGGGCTACCAGATATGGGAGGGGGAAGATAAGTCTCTGAGCCTGGAAGCCGGTGTTTCATATACCTCGGAGGATCGGGACATGAAAGAAGACACCAACTGGGTGGCCGCACGAATAGCGGCGAATTTCCTCTATAGATTATTTGAGAAGGTCGTGTTTACGGATCAGTTTGTCATCTATCCAAACCTGGATGATACCGGTGTATATACCCTGCGCAATGAGGCGGCCCTGGTCACCGATATCGGGGCCAGCTGGGCCCTGCGCCTGAGCAATATCTGGGAGCGTAATTCCGATCCGGGCCCGGATGTGAAGGAGGACGATTTTACCTCGATTATCGGGCTGCAGTATACCTTTTAATGCCGGCTCCGCAGCTGTTCGCCGAATCCGCTCCGGCAGTCGGCGAACAGCTGCGTCTGTCCCTACTTTTTTTCCTGCTCCTTTTTTTCAACCACACAGTATATGCCGCCCTCCTTCAAGCCCGGCTTAAAACAGCCGTTGCAGGAAATGCAGCGGGCCCTGGCCCTGTCGCCCTTCTGCCAGCGTTTTACCAGGCCGGGTTCACGGATAAAAGGACGGGCCATGGATATGTAATCTGCTGATTCACGGACTGTCTTTTCGGCGATCTCATAGCTCCTGAAGCCGCCCACGACCATGATGGGGCAGTTGACCGCCGTTCGGATCTTCGCGGCCAGGGCAAGGTTGTATGCCTCCTTTTCCGGGGTATCTATTTTCAATCTGACGGGACTCCGGTCGCCTGATGCCGGGGTGCCGCCGCTTACCTCGATACAATCTATACCGGCCTGATCAAGGGCCTTTGCTGCAAAAACGGCATCCTCGAGACTGAGTCCGCCGGCCAGGTTGTCCGAACCGTTCAGTTTGACCATGACCGGAAAGTCGGGTCCCACCGATGAGCGCACCGCTTTATAGGCTTCCAGAAGAAAACGGCATCTGTTTTCAATGGAGCCGCCATATTTGTCCTGCCGCTGATTGGCCAACGGCGAGAGAAACTGGTTGATCAGATAGCCATGCGCCCCATGAAGCTGGACGGCGTCAAAACCCCATTCCCTGGCGCGGCGGGCGCTATCTCCGAAGGCGGTTATAAGTCGGGTAAAATCCTTTTGGGTCATTTCTGCCGGCATCTCCGGAAACTGATCAATTTTTACCGCCGATGGGGCTATGGGCTGCCGGCCGGCGGTGGCGGTATCGGTCTGGCCTCCTGCATGGACCAGCTGGATACATATTTTGCCGCCTTCAGCATGCACGGTCCCGGTCATAACTTTCATGACATCGGCAAAATCATCCGTGTGAATTCCCATCTTGCCGGGCAGTTGTTTGCCTTCGGGGCTTACAAAGGCAAATCCGGTTATAATGAGCCCTACGCGGCCGCGGGCCAGATCACGATACAGTGAAATAAGTTTCGGCTGGGGCTTGCCATCGGCATCGCACATACCCTCCCAGGTCGCCGAGCGGGCAAAACGGTTTGCCAGGGTCATGGAGTTGATGGTTGTCTGGTCGAATAATGTGTTCATATGTTCCTCCACTATAAGGTATTGATTTAGAATGTAAATCTTACGGTTTTTTCAGGCAGGAAGGTTGCATTTTATTTGAACACGATCAGCGAGCGCATTCCTCGCGGCTTGCCGCGGGGTTAGCGAGCGAATTTGATAAAGTCATCTTCCTTACGTAAGAAGATTCCCAGCAGCTTGATGCGGGGAGCTTCAATTGATCAGAGGTTTGTCAGAAACCTTCCGGCCCGTGGCGCAACCGTATGTAATGCAATCAGCTGCAGCCGAAAATTTACAGTCCCGAATGCATCTTTATATTATGAGTCTACCTGAAATATGCGCCCCGGGTCAAATGGCAAAATAATAGGGTTATAATCGCTAAAGAATAGATGCCGTTTCAGAGACGCAGAAAACGACTGGTCAGTCAATGCCGATTTTCTCACCTCTGTTATCTGCCGTCGCGGCACAGACCTGCGGCAAGCCATTAGGCTGATGCGGCCAGGATGATATACCGACAGAATAATCTGTTGCCTTGCAATGAATTCATTTTATATATAAATAAGAAGGAGTAAAGAATCCCCAAAAGGAGGATCGTGACCAATGTCAGAGACAATTTTTACCAGGATCATCAACAAAGAAATACCGGCGGATATTGTCCATGAGGATGATCTATGCCTTGCATTCAGAGACATCAATCCGCAGGCTCCTGTCCATCTTCTTATTATCCCCAAAAAAACGGTGCCAAACCTGAATGAAGCGGAAAGCGGCGACCGGGAGATGATGGGACATCTTATGCTGGTGGCACAGAAGATTGCAGCAGAAGAGGGGGTTGCTGATGCATTTCGGCTGGTGCTTAACAACGGTGAAGGCGCCGGCCAGGAAATCATGCATCTGCATTTTCATCTTCTGGCCGGACGGGCATTCAGCTGGCCCCCGGGCTAGGTTAATAATGCCGTCTCATTTCGCCCTGGGATTCGCAGTATTTATCAGGGCTGCAGCATGCTGGCTGATGGTATCGTTAATAAGGCAGACGGCATCTTCTCCAGCCTCAATAAACCGGAGACCCATCCCGCGGTTCATCACTTTTTCCGGCGACAGGTGCATATTGGACCAGGTGACTTCCGCCCGCAGCTTCAGGTGCGGACGGTCCGGCAAAAGAACAGTGATCTGAAACCTTTCCCCTATTGCCAGCTTCATGGTGCTTGTAATAAAGGCGCTGCCGTGGGTTAAATGTACTATAGTGGCATCTCCGGATGCCCCGGCCGCTGTTTCCAGGAGGGCGGGCCAATTCGGTTCCGCCCGATGGGGAAGGGTAATCTCCTCGGGATCGAGAAGTTCCTTTTCCCGGGTCAAGGGTATTATTTTATCCTTTTTTTTCGGTCTGAAAAAATAGACTGCAAAGAAAACCAGGAAAAAGGCGGCGGAAAAAACAAACATTGTCATGAGCCAGACCATTTGCATAGGCTATATACCATGGTTAATTTTATTATGGCAACCGGCGGATCCGAGTTACTATAATAACCGCGGTAACGGTGTTTGATAAGTATTTAATTTGCCCTTTCAGCTCCCGCAAGCAGAGAGAAGACAATTTATGGGATATGATCCGGCTGATTGCCGCACCCCCGGACAATTTCCGGCCGCGGCTGAAAAGCCTGGTCTTTTATTTGCGGGTTAATCAATGACGGTTGAAGGACCATGAAACTGCTGCTCTTTTATGCCCACTCTTTTTCCTATGAAACAGCGGTCAAAAGCCTGGCTGATGTTCCCGAGGTAAAGAAAAAAGAAAGCGTTGCCGAAGCCGTGGTTGTTTTTTTTCACGTTGAGGCGGAAGACGTGGATAAGAAAAGCAAGGTCGTTCAGAAGTTTGTCAAGAACGTGAAATGGCTGTGCGGCAAATTTGCAACCAGGAAGGTGGTGCTGCATTCGTTTAATCACCTGTCCGCCAGCAAGGCGGACCCTGAATTTTCCAAGGGGGTTTTGGACGAGACCCTCGAACGGCTTGAGAGAACGGATTATAAGATGCTGGTAACACCGTTCGGGTATTTTAATGAATTTAAAATCCATGTTGCGGGTGACTCCCTGGCCAAGGTATTTAAGGAATTTTGATTTCACCCTTGGCTGCAACATGACAGATGGATGAAAATTTTACCTGGCCGGCAGGTTCCAGCGCGGGATCAACCTCTCTTGTCAATCCGTGTTCATGCCAGAGAGAGATTGTTTTTGAGAGTGCAATAAAAGAGTATCGAAACCGATCATGCTGAAAGCTGACACAAAAAAACGGACCGGACAGCGTATGCCGGGGAAAAATGTTTTGTCGATGCACCCCGTGATTGAAGGGGATGGTTTCTATTGGGACCGGGGAGTCTGGGATAAAGATCTGGTGTCCGCCATTCAAGAGGCCGGGGCCGTTATCCTGCCGCAGACCGTGGAAAGGGAGCTATACTGTCTGTGTACCAAAATGGGCCGGCATGTCTTTCCCAACTATGATCTGCGCTTCCAGTGGGAGGGCAAGGTCGGCGATACCCTGGCTTTCTGGGCCTATGGCGTCAGGCATCCGTACACCCTGATTTTTCCCAAGGTTGAAACCCTGCTTGGCGAACATCCATCCATGGGTCACGAGGTGCCGGAATTGCCCCCGTATCCCTTTGTTCTGAAAGGAACCAGGGGAGGAGAGGGAAGACAGGTGTGGCTGATTGAAAATGGTGCGGAGCTTGAGGCAAAATTGCAGACCCTGCTGCAGTTTGAACTGCATGGCAGAAGCGGTTTTGTCATCCAGGAGTATATCGGGGCCCGGGAAAGAGATCTCAGGGTGGTAGTAATCGGCGATCAGCTGTTCAGCTATTGGCGCACCGGCCAGGGGTTTCTGCACAATGTTGCCCGGGGAGGCGGGATAGATGCTACCTCGGACCAGGACCTGCAGGCAGCCGGCAGGGAGAGGGTCTGGCAGTTCTGCCGGAGATCAGGTATTAATCTGGCAGCCTTTGACCTGATTTTTCCGGTCGGGGTGAATGATCCTTTTTTCCTGGAGATAAATTATACTTTCGGGCGCAGCGGACTTGGCGGTTCGGAAAAATTTTACATCCTGCTGAGAACAGCGGTTGATCGATGGCTGGGGGCACTTCCCTGAAGAATCGGATAATTGCCGGGTAATATTTATCATGTGACCATTGGTGCGAATATGAAGATACGATTTAACGAGATACCAGCGGAGGGTTTGCGGTTTGAAATAAAGGATGAATCCTGGTTCCCGGATCATGAACTGCAGCGAAGCGCACCGATTCATGCCACAGTTGTTCTGAAGCCCAACGGCCTGGACAGAGTACTGCTAACAGGTGAGCTTAAAACCACCATTACATTTGCTTGTGACCGCTGCCTGGAAGATTATACCATGGACCTTGACGACAGTTTCAGGCTTGATCTTGAATATGCCGCCAGCTACAAACTTGAGCCGTCCGAGCATGAGATAAGTCCTGCCGAAATGGACGTGATCTATCTGCATGAACCGGTGATCGATGTATTTGAAATTCTGATCCAGCAGGTTTTTCTCATGATTCCCGGTAAACATGTTTGTCGGGTGTCATGCCGCGGATTATGCCCCATGTGCGGTGCCAAGCTCAACGAGGACACCTGTGACTGCCGGCAGGAGATTAAATCATCACCTTTTTCCGTTCTGAAAAAGGTTTAATTTCTACATCTGGGCCGAGAAGGGAAAACACGGCGGTGCGATCAGCGTTTCTTTTCAGTCCGGAATTCTCATTTTTCCACGCGCCGGGCTGCTGGTTTTCTCCTTATTTTTCTGTTGTTTCTCTGCATGGGATTTCTTGTGCAGGCGGAGGTCAAAGAATATTTTCAGCAGGATAAGAATGATCATCAGCGGCAGCGGGGAGTCAAGCTGCATGACAATTACTCCTCCCAGCAGGATGGCGATGTGCATGACGATAATTCTCTGGTACGGCTGGTGCATCAGTTTTTTCAGACTGCTTCTCTTGTATTCACCTCCCAGGATGTAATTTTCCACAAATGATACCCCGTGGCTGATGAAGAGGCCGCTCACGGCCCAGATCATTTCAGGCGGCCTGCTGCTCCAAATTTTAGCGATGACGGAAAAGAGGAGCTGGACGAAGATCAAGGGCCCCCACCATTTGCTGCTGCCGTCAAAGGGAGATGAACCGTTGCCGATTTTGAAAAAAACGGTGAGGAATAACCCATGAACGGCACAGAATCCCCCATAATGGATACAGAAAAAAGGGATGATAAAAAGTTTTCTCAGACTTTTTGCGGTCCGGTCGATTTTCAGGAGTATCATTTTCAGAATATTGTAGAACCCGACAATGAGGTTTTCGACCCAGTAGAGAAGAACAATATACCTGACATCCCAGTCAAAGAGGAAAATACCGATCAGGGGAATGAGATTGGCCCCGATGAGGAAAACCGGGGAAAAGGTCTCTTTATCTTTCTGCAGCAGCATCTCGGACAATCTGCGCCTCGGATTTAAGGCCCCGTCACCAGGGCGATAAATATCGGCAGGGTGATCATTGATATACCTGTCTGCACCGCGACAATGGAAGACATGAGCCTGGAGTCGCCGCCCAGTTGTTTAGCCAGGATGTATGACACCGGGGAACCCGGCAGCGCCGTGAAAAGAACGGCGATAGCCGTTGACATGATGTCGACGCGGAACAGAACACAGGCGCCCCATACCAGGGCCGGGAACAACAGCAGCTTTAAAAAACAGGTGTAAAGAACCTCCCGGCCGGCCTCCCTGAATGTGGCAATTTGCAGGGAGGCCCCGACTGCCAGTAAACCAAGGGGCAGAGAACCACGACCAAGTATGGTTGCCAGTTTTTCCAGCACCTCGGGTAACTGCAGTCCAATGAGATTTGTTGACATACCGGCCAGACAGGCAATGATCAGCGGGTTTTTAACGACGCTGGTGAAAATCCAGAACCAGCCGTTTTTCTTGTTATTGTAGCCGGCCAGCACCATAACGCTGAGAACATTGACCACCGGAATCATGAGGGCGAGGTATACTGCGGCAAGATGCAGGCCGGCATCACCAAAAAGGGCAAACGCCGCCGCAAGTCCTATATAGCTGTTGAAGCGGATGGAACCCTGAAAAACCGAAGTAAAGGCGGCATTGGTTTTTGCCAGATACCGGCGCAGGGCGAAAAGAAGTATGCATATAACAAACGTCGATCCGAGCAGGGCCCAGACCATGGAAACAACGCTGTAAAGTTCCCAGGATGCTTTCGCCGTACTGGAAAACAGGAGGGCCGGAAAAAGGAAGTAATATACCAGCCGTTCCGCGCCGGGCCAGAATATATCATCCGGGAAGCTGCTTTTCTTGAAAACGTACCCGCAGATGATGATAAGGAAAACAGGAAGAAGAGAAGTCAGAACGGAAGGTGCGCCCAATATTATTCCTCATCCGAGAAAATGGCGGCCTTTAAGAATTCCCGGTTCAACCTGGCGATATTGCGGATGGAAATTCCCTTGGGACATGCCGCTTCACATTCACGTTCATTGGAACAGTTGCCAAAGCCCAGCTCATCCATTTTTCTGACCATGTCAAGGGCCCTGCGGGCACGTTCAGGATGCCCCTGGGGCAGCAGGCTGAGTTGGGAAACCTTGGCAGCAACAAAGAGCATGGCCGAGGCATTGGGGCAGGCGGCCACACAGGCGCCGCAGCCTATACATGCCGCGGCATCCATTGCTTCTTCGGCTTTTTTCTGGGGAACGGGAATGGTGTTGGCATCGGGTGCACCGCCGGTGTTCACCGAAACATATCCCCCGGCCGTGATCATGTTATCCAACCCGCTTCGGTCGACAACCAGATCCTTCTCAATTCTGAAGGCCCTGGCACGGAATGGTTCAATCACCAGGGTGTCACCGTCCTTAAAGTGCCGCATGTGCAGTTGACAGAGGGTCGTTTCCTTTTCCGGACCGTGGGGATGGCCGTTGACCACAGCGCCGCACATGCCGCATATGCCCTCGCGGCAGTCATGATCAAAGGCAACAGGTTCTTCTCCTTCCCTGGTCAATCGCTCGTTCAGAACATCGAGCATCTCCAGAAAGGACATATCCGTGGAAATAGGGCCGCTGCTGTAGGTCTGAAACCGGCCTGGCACCTCCGGGCCCTGCTGGCGCCAGATCTTCAGAGTCAATTGTATGTCGCTCACTTGTAACTCCTCTGCGAGGGCTGTACGTTTTCAAAAACCAGTGGTTCCTTGTGAAACTTCGGGCTTGCGTCGTCTCCGGTATATTCCCAGGCCGAAACATGGGAATAGTTTTCATCGTCACGCTTGGCTTCATTTTCATCGGTCTGGCTTTCTTCCCGCAGGTGACAGCCGCATGATTCTTTTCTGTCAAGGGCGTCGATAACCATCAACTCGGCAAATTCAATAAAGTCAGCAACCCTTCCGGCCCGTTCCAGGGACTGGTTGAGTTCGATGCCGCTGCCGGGGATGGTTATATCCTGCCAGAACGTTTCCCTGATTTTCGGAATCTTTGCCAGGGCCTCCCGTAATCCGGCCTCGTTCCGGGCCATGCCGCAGGTGTCCCACAGCAGAAGTCCAAGTTCCCGATGAATTTCATCAACGGTTTTATTGCCTTTTATGGCAAGCAGCCTGTTAATTTTAGCCTCGGCTTCTTCTGCAGCCTGTCTGAAAGGCCCTTGGTCCGGAGTGTGGACACCTGCCGGCATGGCGGCCAGGTAATTGCCGATGGTATAGGGAAGAATAAAGTAGCCGTCCGCCAATCCCTGCATCAGGGCGCTTGCCCCCAGCCGGTTGGCGCCGTGATCTGAGAAGTTGGCCTCACCCAAGACAAACAGGCCGGGAATGGTGGACATCAGGTTATAATCCACCCAGAGTCCCCCCATGGTGTAATGGACGGCAGGAAAGATCATCATGGGTTCATGCAGGGGATTGGCTGCGGTAATTTTTTCATACATGTGAAAAAGGTTGCCGTACTTCCGGGTGATGAGCTCAACCCCGTCCCGTTTGATCGCCTCGCTGAAGTCGAGATAAACTGCAAGTCCGGTGGGCCCGACACCCTTACCTTGGTCGCATTGCTCCTTGGCGTTGCGTGACGCTACATCCCGCGGCACCAGGTTGCCGAAACTGGGATACTTGTTTTCCAGGTAATAGTCCCGCTCCTCTTCCGGAATCAAGGCCGGCGGCCTGGTATCGCCCGGATTTTTTGGGACCCAGACGCGTCCGTCGTTGCGCAGACTTTCACTCATCAGGGTAAGCTTGGACTGATAGGTGCCGTGTACCGGGATACAGGTGGGATGGATCTGCACAAAACAGGGATTGGCAAAATAGGCGCCTTTTTTATAGGCGCGCCAGCCAGCGGTGACGTTTGAAGCCATGGCATTGGTGGAGAGGAAGTAGACATTGCCGTAACCGCCGGTGGCAAGAACCACGGCATGGGCCGAATAGGTTTCAACTGCTCCGGTCAGCATGTTGCGTGCGACAATGCCCCGGGCCCGGCCGTCAACCACAACAAGATCCAACATCTCACGGCGGGGAAGCATCTTGACCTTGCCTTTCCTGACCTGGCGCATGAGGGCGCCATAGGCACCCAAAAGCAGCTGCTGTCCTGTCTGGCCGCGGGCATAAAAGGTACGTGAGACCTGGGCGCCCCCGAATGAGCGGTTAGCCAATTGCCCGCCATATTCACGGGCAAAGGGAACACCCTGAGCCGCACACTGGTCAATGATATTGTTGCTCACCTGAGCAAGGCGGTAGACATTGGCCTCCCGTGCCCGGAAGTCGCCGCCCTTGATGGTATCATAAAAGAGGCGGAAAACTGAATCGCCGTCATTCTGGTAATTTTTTGCAGCATTAATGCCGCCCTGGGCCGCAATGGAATGGGCGCGGCGGGGGCTGTCCTGCAGGCAGAAGGTTTTGACGTTGTAGCCCAGTTCCGCCAGGGAAGCAGAGGCGGAGGCACCGGCCAGGCCGGAGCCGACAACAATGATTTCATATTTTCGTTTGTTGGCCGGGTTGACAAGCTTGCATTCGAACCGGTGCCGGTCCCATTTTTCAGCCAGGGGTCCGTCGGGAACTTTTGAATCCAGTTTCATCCTTTAATCCTTGAATCAATTTTTAAAATTCCGCAATCATATCCAGGACCGTCTGCCGGCCGCCGGTTACTGGGGCAATGGTGGTCGGCTGCGGGCATATGGCGCCGTTGATAATCCTTTCCGGCAGCAACAACTTCCAACGGGTGCAAATAAACATTTTCCAGGGTCGTTGATTTCATCGGCACATTATCTAGAGAAGAAAACTCCTGGAAACAAGCGCCAGTAAAGGGATGAGAATAAAAACAGCGCCCACCAGGATGCTGAAGGCCAGGGCGCCTTTGAGCAGCAGCTGGTTGTATTTTTCATGATTCAGACCTATGGACTGGAACAGGCTCCAGGCCCCGTGACTTAAATGCAGGGCAACCGCAAGCAGGGAAAAAATGTAGAACAGACCCAGTCCCGGCCTGCTCAGAAGCCCCCGGACCAGGTCGGCGATCGGCACACTTTTATCGGTAAAATGAAAATTCATCAGGTGCACGATGATGAACATCAGGATGATGATGCCGGTATAGGGCATGGTGCGCGACCCCCAGGAGCGCCCGCCCTCCGAGGTATTGACGGAGTAGCGTGACGACCGGGCCTGCAGGTTTTCCCAATAGAGGATGACCCCGGTAATTATATGAATAAGAAACAGGGTCAGCAGCCCGGCCTCAAATACATAGATAAAATCCCCGAGGGAATGCAGCTTTTCAGCATAGGCATTAAAGGCGTCGCGTCCCCAAAAGCTGAAGGAGTTGCCGAGGAGATGGATCAAAAGAAACAAAGACAGCAGCAGACCGCTTGCCGCCATGATGCTTTTTTTTCCAATGGATGAACGATACAGGGAGCCAACCCAGGTCATAATGCCCTCTTAATCAGAATTTGCCGGCATGGTAAAAATCTCACAGCCACTAACAGAACCCGATGAAGTCGATTTGCTGTCGGTATATCACCTGACTCATGCAGTTGGTGATACCGATATTTCTTGCTGATGATTGCTGCAGTATGTTTTAAAATATGTTTATTCTGTCCCGTGGTTTTTAAAATTTCCAGCCGGCGGCAAGCTTCTTTTGCCTTCAGTCAGCGGTTTTTCAGCTGAAAATAATTTATGGCCACGCCCTATATATAAAACCAGTAGAAATACGAGGTAGCTAAAGTAACAAAGTTGTTTGCAAAAAACAAGATTTTGCAATTGCCCTGGAGCACTATAAGCCTTTTGTCACTGAATTGAGAAGAAAAAATGACCCGACCTGGATATCTTGTCCTTCATGAAGAGGGAAAACTGGCCGACCGCATTGTTGAGGCGCAAAAAAGACTGACGCCTTGCAGGGTATGTCCCCGTCTCTGTGAAGTTGACAGGCTTGCCGAGGAAAAGGGCATATGCCGGACCGGGGCAAGGGCGGTGGTCTCGAGCTATGGCCCTCATTTTGGGGAAGAGAGCCCCCTCGTGGGCTCCGGCGGATCGGGGACGATTTTTATGACCCATTGCAACCTTCTTTGCGTCTTCTGCCAGAATTACGAGATCAGCCACCTGGGGCAGGGAATGGCTACGGATGCAGTCCAGCTTGCTTCGATGATGGTAAGTCTGCAGCGCCAGGGATGCCACAATATTAATTTTGTCACACCATCCCATGTGGTTCCCCAGATTATGGCGGCTCTGCCAAAGGCCATAGAAAATGGGCTGACCATCCCGCTGGTGTATAACAGCAGCGGCTACGATTCGGTTGAAACCCTGCAGCTGCTGGAAGATATAATTGATATTTATATGCCGGACTTTAAATTCTGGACTGAGGAATCGGGAAAACGTTATGCCAGGGCAGCAGATTATGCGGAAGCAGCCCGCAATGCCGTCCTTGAAATGCACCGGCAGGTGGGCGATCTTGTTTTGGACGCCCATGGTGTGGCGGTCAAGGGGCTCCTGGTGCGGCATCTTGTCATGCCGGGTGGGCTGGATGAGACCCGGGAAATTCTGAATTATCTGGCCCGGGAGGTGTCGGCTGACACCTATATTAATGTTATGGACCAGTATCGGCCATGCGGTAAGGCATCCCAGTTTCCCCCGCTTGATCGGCCGCTGACCAACGATGAATATCAGGAGGCGATGAAACTGGCCCGGGATGCGGGGCTGTACCGGCTTGATGAAAGAGACTGGCTGCGGATCTTCAAGAGGTTGCGCAAAGAGAATGCAGAGGAATGAAGTTTAAGATTATTGGCCGATGGATCCAGGACAATCAACCGGTTTGGGACCGGAAAAATGAGGCAACATAAATAAACTCTTTGCAACGTGTATTTCCCATCTGAAATTTTTCCCTGGCCGCTTGATCTCTTTTTTTATTGGCTGCTTGACACATAAATGATATTAGGCTATATAGTCCGTTTCGTTTTTATCCGGATTAACCGCTGCTTTTCCAGGCAGAATTGAATTATAATAGTATTTGCTGAAAGAAATATTGAGGAGGATCCTGAGTTGGCTAATCATAAATCGGCACTGAAGAGAAACCGGCAGAGTCTCATCCGCCGTGACCGCAATAGAATGAACCGGTCTAAAGTTAAAACCGCGGTCAGGAAAATCGAGGCCGCCATCGAAGTTGAAGATTCCGTGGAAAAGGCCAGGGAGGCATTAATTGCTGCCGTGCCCATAATCGAACGTGCTGCCGTCAAAGGTGCATATCACAGGAAAACCGCTTCCAGAAAGGTATCAAGGCTCACCAGGAAGGTGAACAGTTTTGCCAAAAGCAAGGAGTCTTCCGCCTGATATGAATTGCGGCTTAGGGGTCGCCCGGATAACAAAAGTGATAACCGAAAACAAGAGCCATGGGATATTTTTATTCCCATGGCTTTTTTTGTTCGGTAACAGCAGGATAAACAGGCAATACCAGCACTGCAGTAAAAATGGTCATGCATAAACCTGATCTGGATACATTCAAAAACCTGGCGGCCAATGCCGGCCTTGTCCCTGTCTTCCGGGAAATAGTGGCTGATCTGGACACGCCGCTGGCGATATTTGCCAAGACAGCGGCTTCAGATTCCCATGCCTTTCTGTTTGAGAGCCTCCAGGGCGGGGAAAAATGGGGCAGGTATTCATTTATCGGATTTGATCCTCTTTTGACCTTTTCCAGTTCGCTGGAGCAGATGGAAATCAACCGGGGCGGCAAGTCTGAAATCAGGTCCGGCAATCCGCTGTTGGAGCTGCGTAACCTGCTCGCTTCTTTCCGGGCCCATCCTTCGGAACATCTGCCGCGTTTTTTCGGGGGGCTGGTGGGCTATCTCGGTTATGACATGGTCAGGTTCATGGAACGACTTCCCGATACACACGTCCCCCTTGATCTGCCTGACAGCTCTTTTATGGTGCCTAAAATCGTCCTGATTCATGACAGCTTCAGGCAGAAGCTCCATATAGTCAACTGCGTTGAAATTAATGAAGGCGACGATGTTGCGGAACTGTACCGGGAGGCGTGCCGCCGTATTGACGAGATTGCCGCAAAGTTGAAGCAGCCCCTGCCGTATGACTTTGTTGACAGCCCTACGGGAGACCATGAACACCGGTTTACATCCAACATGGATGCGGACAGTTTCAAATCGATGGTTGAAACCGCCAAGGAATACATTCTGGCCGGTGATATTATCCAGGTTGTTCTGTCGCAGAGGTTTCACACCAAAACGGACCTGTCGCCTTTCGCCCTTTACCGTGCCCTGCGTCATATCAATCCCAGTCCGTATCTTTTTTATCTGCAGCTGGGCAATGTCATCCAGATCGGGTCGTCGCCGGAAATACTGGTCAGGCTTGAAAACGGGGAGATCGAGCTGCGCCCCATCGCCGGTACGCGACATCGGGGCGAGACGGCAGCGGAAGACCGGGAACTGGAAGAGGAACTTCTGGCGGATCCCAAGGAGAGAGCCGAGCATCTGATGCTGGTTGATTTGGGAAGAAATGATGCCGGTCGGGTTGCCCTTCCAGGGTCGGTCGAGGTGCGTGATCTCCTGGTGGTGGAACGCTACAGCCATGTCATGCATATTGTTTCCGGCGTGCATGGGCTGCTGGCCGGCGACAAGGACCAGTTTGATGTGATGGCAGCCTGTTTCCCGGCCGGTACGGTAAGCGGCGCTCCGAAAATCAGGGCCATGGAAATCATTGAGGAGCTTGAACCGGAACGGCGCGGACCATATGCCGGTGCTGTTGGTTATTTCGGATTTTCCGGCAACATGGATTTCTGTATTACCATCCGCACCTTCATCATGCGGGATAATGACCTGTGGATACAGGCCGGAGCGGGAATAGTGGCGGATTCCGATCCGGCGAAGGAATTTGCGGAAACACTGAATAAGGCCAGGGGACTGAGACGTGCGGTTGAACTGGCGGAAAAAGGGCTTTAGGGATGATTGTCATAATCGATAACTATGATTCCTTTACCTACAATATTGTCCAGACCCTCGGCGGTCTCGGGGCCGATGTCAGAGTATACAGAAACGATATGGTGGATATTTCCTTTATCGAGTCTCTGCATCCCGACCGGCTGCTGATCTCACCGGGACCCTGCACCCCTGCCAAGGCGGGAATTTCCATAGAGGCTATTCGGTATTTTGCCGGCAGGATACCGATTCTAGGCGTCTGTCTCGGACATCAGTCAATAGGCGAGGCTTTCGGTGGTGAAACCATACGCGCCGCAAGGCTTATGCATGGAAAGACTAGCCCTATCAGGCATGACGGCAGAGGCGTGTTCACAAACCTGCCGAACCCCTTTGACGCCATGCGCTACCATTCCCTGGTAGTCAGCAATGCTCCGATGCCTCAATGCCTGGAGATCACCGCCGAGACCGACCAGGGAGAGCTCATGGGATTACGGCATCGGGAACTGCCGGTGGAGGGTGTCCAGTTTCATCCGGAATCCATCATGACCCCTGACGGGGTCCAGCTGTTGAAAAATTTTCTGGATGTCGATTATGAGAAACTGCTTCGACCTTCGGGAGAATAAGTAATGATGAAGGTTATGCCTTGCCGGCAATGTTCGATCTGCAGGGGCCCGCAGGGCCGGTGAGTTTTGTGATTCAGCGGCGAGAGCCGGAGAATATGGAATAAATCGGGCAGCCGGCGTCGGAAATTACCTTCCGGCCGGAGAATATTTTCGCGCCGCAATATTATTTACAGCAATACAGTAGAGAAAAGAGGGGACAAATGATCAGGGATGCCATACGTACGGTAGTTGAAAAAAAGGATCTTAAAGAAGAAGAGATGATCGGAGTAATGCATGAGATTATGAGCGGTGAGGCAACCCCGGCCCAGATCAGCTCTTTTATCACAGCCTTGCGCATGAAGGGAGAAACCATTGAGGAGATCAGTGGGGCTGCCATTGTTATGCGCGAAAAAGCGACCAGGATTGCAACCGGAGTGGCGGTCGACAAGGGAGAAATCCTGGTTGATACCTGCGGTACAGGGGGCGACAGCTCCGGCACCTTTAACGTTTCAACCGCAACGGCATTTGTTGCGGCCGCCGCCGGCATCCCCGTGGCCAAGCATGGCAACAGGTCCATATCTTCCCGGTGCGGCAGTGCCGATGTGCTTGAGGCCCTGGGGGTAAACCTGGATATTACCCCGGAGCAGGTCGGCAATTGCGTCAGGAGGGTCGGCATAGGCTTTTTATTTGCTCCCATGCTGCACGGTGCCATGAAGTATGCCATTGAGCCGCGCCGGGAAATCGGGATCCGGACAATTTTTAATATTCTGGGACCGTTGACTAACCCGGCAGGAGCCAATGTTCAGCTTCTCGGCGTCTATTCTCCTGACCTGTGTGAAAAAATGGCCAGGGTTCTGGGCCGGCTCGGGAGCCTGCGGGCCCTTGTCGTCTGTGGGACGGGGAATTTAGATGAGCTCACCGTAACCGGAGAAACCCGGGTGGCGGAACTGGCAGACGGTGAAGTTAAAACCATTACCGTCCAGCCCGAGGAGGTCGGCTTTGACCGGTGCGTTCTGTCTGATCTTAAGGGGGGTGACACCCCGGCAGAGTCTGCCGTTATTTTGCGTGATGTTCTGGGCGGTACAGCCGGCCCCAGGCGCGATATGCTGCTCTTAAACAGTGGGGCAACACTTTATGCAGCCGGCATCGCGCCTGGATTAAAAAGCGGTGTTGCCCGGGCTGCCGAGATACTGGACTCCGGGGCGGCGCTGGCCAAGCTTGAGGCCCTGATTAAATTTACCGGAAGCGGATCGAATGAAAATTCTTGATACCATTGTCGACCGGAAGAAACAGGAGATTGTAGAGTTAAAGGCTGCTGGAACCACCGTGCCGGACCGGCCGGTGGATCCCCCCCGGGGATTTATCCGGGCCCTGACGCAATCACCTGAGATTGCCGTGATTGCTGAAGTGAAAAAGGCATCTCCGTCCAAGGGTGTCATCTCTCCTGATTTTGATCCCGGGGAAATTGCCGCCGATTATGAAGCGGGTGGGGCGGAGGCGATTTCCGTTCTTACCGATGAGAGGTTTTTTCAGGGCCGCCTGGATTATATTGCTCTGGTCCGGCAGACGGTAAATATTCCTGTTATCCGCAAGGATTTTATCATCCATGAACTGCAGATAGGTCAGGCCTCCAATTACGGGGCCGATGCTATTCTGCTCATTGCCGCCATTCTGGACCAGGTGCAGATCAGGGATTATCTGCAGATGAGTCGGGAATTGCACATGGATGCTCTTGTTGAGGTGCACGATGAAAAAGAACTGGAAAAATCCCTTGAAGCCGGGAGTAAATTGATCGGGATAAACAACCGCGATCTCCGTGATTTCAGCGTTGATCTTCAGACGACATTAAGGCTGCGGCAGGAAATACCCGCTGCTATCCCGGTGGTCAGTGAGTCTGGAATAAAGAATCATGAAGACATGAAAATACTCCAGGACAACGGGGTTACGGCGGCATTGATCGGCGAGACCCTGATGCGTTCCGGAGACCGGGCCGCAGCATTAAGACGGTTAAGAGGCGGACAATAACAGGAAGTGGAGTGAAAATGGCGTTTCGAACACGAATCAAGGTATGCGGGATTACCTGCCAGGAAGATGCCAGGGCGGCCGTGGCGGCAGGCGCCGACGGCCTCGGGTTTATTTTTGTACCCCAAAGTCCGCGGCTGGTCCAGCCGGAAATGGTGCGGGCAATCACCGTGAGCCTGCCGCCGTTTGTGGACAGCGTCGGGGTATTCCGTGACGAAGAGATTGAGGTGGTACAGGAAATCGTTCATTACTGCAAGCTTTCACTGGTGCAGCTCCATGGCTCGGAATCGCCGGAATATTGCAGAAATGTCTCCTGCAGAGTGATCAAATCCTTTTCAATGCGGCCGGAGTCCGAAAACGAGGAGCTCGCGGCTTACGCTTATGCTGTCAGCGGCTTTCTCCTCGATACCTATCATAAGGATATGGCGGGAGGCACCGGTTTGACTTTCGACTGGAAGCTTGTGGCGCAGGTCAAACCACCTGGACCGGTTATACTTGCAGGCGGTTTGACCCCTGAAAATGTCGGGGAGGCGATCCGGCAGGTTAAGCCGTTTGCAGTGGATGTTAATTCCGGAGTGGAGTACCAGCCGGGCCGGAAAGATACCGACAAGCTCAGAAGCTTCGCCTCTGAGGTCTGGAAGGCTGATGAACAGGCGACTAAGGCCGGCACCCCATTCCTTGGTTGAGATTATATCAGATCACGTTTAATGCTGCTCTATAGACTAGGTTTTCAGTCTTTCAGGTCTATTACAACAAACCGGGTATGCTGATCACGTTTAACGAGCAGCAGTATACTTTTCTTTTCCTGCACTGCCTGCAGCACTTTCTTGTACTGGGCAATGCTTTCAATCTTCTGCCGGTCGATTTCCAGAATAATATCGCCCCGCAGAAGGCCGGCTTCGGCGGCAGCGGAACCGGAGTTTATATCGGTAACAATAACTCCCTCGGTTTCTTCAATTCCAAGGGATTCGGCAATTTTGGGCGTCAGTTCCTGAACCGTCATGCCGAGTTTTTTGCTGGTGCCGGTTCCGGCTCCGGCAATAACGGATTCTTCCTCTTCCATCTTGCCGATTTCAACAGTAATTTTCTGTTTTTTGCCGTCACGGATAATGACCAGATCTGCTTTTGTTCCCACATCCGTATTGGCAACCATTGCCGGCAGCATGCTCATCTGGGTAACTTCCTTGCCGTTGTATTCGAGGATTACATCTCCGGCTTTGAGGCCTGCCTTTTGGGCCGGGCTGTCAGGCACTACCTGGCCGACCAGGGCACCGATCGGTCTCGAAAGGCCGAAATTTTCAGCAAGTTCCTGGGTGACCTGCTGGATCATGACGCCAAGCCAGCCCCTGGTTACCTTGCCGTGTTCCTTAAGCTGGGTCAATACGTTCTTGGCCATGTTGACGGGAATGGCAAAACCGATGCCTATATTGCCGCCGGAACGACTGAAAATAGCGGTATTTACCCCGACCATCTCACCTTGAAGATTGAAAAGCGGTCCGCCTGAGTTGCCGGGATTGATTGAGGCGTCAGTCTGGATGAAGTTTCCGTAGGATTCGTTGTTGATGGCTCTGCCCTTAGCGCTGACAATACCTGCGGTAACGGTCTTTTGCAGCCCGAAGGGATTGCCGATGGCAAGCACCCATTCACCGACCCGCAGTTTGTCGGAGTCACCGAACTTGACGAACGGCAGCTTTTTCTGCGGCTCGATTTTTATCAATGCAAGGTCGCTCTTAGGGTCACGGCCGACGATAGTTGCCTTGTATTCTTCAAAGGTATACATGGTGACATTTATTTCGTCCGCATCTTCGACCACGTGGTTATTGGTAAGAATATAGCCGTCGGCGGAAACAATGACGCCCGATCCGAGGCTCGTCCGTTCCATTTCCTTCTTGGGAGCCTGCTCCGGCATCTCCGGCATGCCGAAGAAGCGTCTGAAAGGTTCAGGCATTTCCCGTTGGTCCGGGAAAAAGAACTGATGGGGTGAGGATGAGATCGCAACTCGCTGAGTCGTATATACATTGACTACCGTGGGGCTGAGATTTTCGGCCAGATCGGTAAAATCCGGCGGCGTAGCCCCGTTTGCAATGCTGTTGGTAAAAAACAGCATGGTTGCAGCCATGAAAAGAAATACTGTCAGGACTGATAACTGTTTTCTGGTGTGAAGTGCATGAACCATTGTTGGTCCTCCTTGTAGTTGTTGAAATTTTTCAATAAAAGAAAAATTTTAATATGGAAATGATATAAGACCTGCAATAAATGTAATGTTTTAATGGTAAACATTTTATGATCAAAGGCAAGATGACAAAATGAAGCGTCAGGTTTTTGCTTTTATGGAATTACATTTTGCAGCAGGATTAAAAATTAAGAAGGGGCTCGGGAAGCAAAAAAGAAAAAATATCCGCAGCAGTTCTTCTATACAGTTCTTGACACCGTATTGTATAATTGCTAATAGCTGAAAACCGATTCCGAGGTTGTCTGATGACAATAGGGGAAATTCAGTATTGCCGGCGTAGCTCAGGGGTAGAGCAATTGATTCGTAATCAGTTTAAAATTTTAGGAATAGTATATAAATTTAAATACTTATAAGATATTTGGAGACACAAAAAGGTAATATGTAGCCAGCATGTAGCCACCTTAGCTCAGTCGGTAGAGCAACGGTTTCGTAAACCGTAGGTCGTCAGTTCGATTCTGACAGGTGGCTCCAAAAGCAAGGGTTTCAGGTTCCGGTCTGGGGCCTTTTTTTGTATTTTTTCACGTAAGCACCACGTAAGCAAACGAAATAAAAAACCCCGCCGGGAAGGGCAGGGTTATCATGTCCAGTGGACATCTGGATACGCTAAGAATTATTCGCGACTTTCCTTAATTATACATTTTAACCGCTGCGCCTGCCCCTTCTATAAACATCTGGGTGCCAACAATGGCCAGAATCAAACCCATGAGCCGGGTTATCACCTTGATGGCACTCTCTCCGATAGAGGAAATAAATTTCTCTCCTTCGATAAAGAAAACAAATGTTATCAAGCAGAGTAGGGCAAAGACACAAATAGTGACAACAGTGTATAAAAAGCCGGCATGAGCCGAAAAACTCATTGCAGTGGTAATCGTTATTCATCGGATTGGATGTTCATTCTAAAACAATTTCAGTTGCCATTGCCGATGAAGGACGCAAGGGAGAAGTCAGGCATTATGGAGCCATCAAAACACGACTGAAGCCATAGATAAAGTCATGGGACAATGGATAAGTCTTTTCTGCTTGACACTGTCAGACATATCAGCAGGCATCTGAAGTCCAGGGCCTGCCCGCCAAACTTGATATGGGTCATGAATATCGTCGTGGCAGCATTGTCTGAAAAGTCAGCCTATGACATTGGCAGGGTGGCTGCAATTCAGGACGTGCTGAGACATTTTGCAATAACGTTCACTTGTCTAGTTATGAAACCATTAAAATAATTTCGAATCAGAAAAATTTTAAGTGATATTGTATTGTTATATTGTATATTTAGTTATATATATGTTTTATTTGTCAAGGTCAAGGTCAAGGTCAAGGTCAAGGTCAAGGTCAAGGTCAAGGCCAAGGCCAAGGCCAATGGCTTGATATATCTAAGAAATTATGCGACCATGTATACATAGGTACATATCCCCATTTTAATTATAACGGGCCAGACCGAGTCATCCACTAGTAGGGCTGGTTAGCAGTTTTGGGATTTACCAAAGAGAAACTGTGCTGAATTGGCTAATTCTCCTGTAAGGTGAGTGATGAAAAGCAGCAGTAAAAATAAGTTTGCTGAATTGCGCAGACGGGCCCAGGAATTTCTTGCAGCGCACCAGAATGGGACGCCGGTTACGATGCCGGAAGACCTGAGGGCCCTGGTTCATGAACTCGACACCTATCAGGTCGAGCTGGAACTGCAGAATGAGGACCTGCGCAATGCCCAGAAAGGACTTGAACAATCCCGGCAGCGATTCACCGACCTCTATGAATTTGCGCCAGTCGGGTATTTTGCCTTTGACGAAAAAGGCCATATTTTAGCGGTAAATCTTACCGGCAGCCAGCAGTTGGGGCTTGAAAAAGAGGACCTGCATCAAAAAGCTTTTAGTGCCTTAATGAACCAGGATGACAGTGATCTGTTTTACCTGCATCTTAAAAAAGTATTTACCACCGGCAGCAAACAGACCTGCGCCCTCACCCTTTTTCGGGAAAACGACAAACCATTCTACGTCCAGCTTGACTCCATTCCTTCTTTAGCGGCATCCGGTGAAACCCCGCTCTGTCAAACCGCGGTCACCGACATCAGCGAACGCAAGGAACTGGAGGAAGCGCTGAAGGTTTCGGAAGCCCGGTACCGTCGTCTCTTTGAAGAAGCCAGGGAGGGGATACTGCTTTTTAATGCCGAGACCGGCAGGATAACCGATGTCAATCCCTTTCTGGCTGAAATGGTGGGCTATTCCCAGGCGGAATTGCTGGGGAAAAAACTCTGGGAGATCGGCAGCTTTAAAGATATCGGCGCGTCGAAGAAGGCATTTGGGCAACTGGAGAAAAAGGGATATCTGCGCTACGATGACCTGCAGCTTGAGACCAAGAAAGGCCGGGAAATAACCGTAGAATTCATCTGTACCACCTTTCAGGCTAATCATAAAAAGGTGATCAAGTGCAATATCCGAGATATCACCACCCGGAAACTCTTACCCGGGACCGGGCAGAAGGTTCAGGACGGCCCCGAACAGCGGAAGGGGGAGCGCCGGGCGGCTTCAAGGAAGACCAGAGATCAACTGCAGTTGGAGATTCAGGGACATCTGCAGGCAGAGGACTCCCTGCGCAAGGCCCTGGAGGAGATCAAGGTATTGAAGGAGCGCCTCGTGGTCGAGAATACCTTTTTTCGCCAGAAGATTCATACGAAAATGCTTTTTGAAAATGTCATCGGGCAAAGCGATGGCTTGAAGTATGTTCTCTATCGCGCCGAGCAGGTTGCTCCCATCGACACAACGGTCCTTATCCTCGGTGAAACAGGAACCGGAAAGGAGCTTATTGCCGAAGCCATCCACTATTTAAGTCCCCGCAGGAAGCTTCCGCTCATAACCGTTAACTGTGCCGCCATTCCAGAAAATCTGCTGGAAAGCGAACTGTTCGGCCGGGAAAAAGGGGCTTTCACCGGGGCGGACACCAAGCAGGTGGGCCGCTTCGAGATTGCGGACGGGTCCACCCTGTGTCTTGACGAAATAGGGGAGCTGCCGCTCTCCATGCAGGCCAAACTGCTCCGCGTCATCCAGCATGGTGAGTTCGAACGGCTGGGCTCGTCAAAGACCATCAAAGTTGATGTGCGCATCGTGGCAACGACCAATCGAAACCTCGAGGAAGAGATTGATGCCGGCAAATTTCGCAAGGATCTTTTTTACCGGCTGAACGTCTTTCCCATCACGGTGCCGCCGTTGCGGCAGCGGAAAGAGGACATTCCTCTGCTCGTTGAATCCTTCGTGGTGCGCTATGCCAGGAAACTGGGGAAACAGATCACCTCGATCCCGAAAGAAACGATGCAGGCCTTGCAGGATTATGCCTGGCCCGGGAACATCAGGGAGCTGGAAAGCATCATCCAGCGGGCTGTGATTCTCAGCCCGGGCCCGGGATTGCAGCTTGTGGATAAACTGCAGATACCATCCTCGCCCGTCTCTGGCACGGGAGGAACCGTGAAAGAGATGGAACGCCAGCATATCCTCAATGTGCTTTCCGATACAGGGTGGCGCATCGAGGGGAATGACGGGGCAGCCCGGATCCTGGGGCTTCATCCGAGCACCCTGCGGGCCAGGATGCATAAACTCGGGATAGTTCGGCCGCAGAAAAAGGCGTCGGATTAGCCTGCTGATCTCCCCACCTTGCGCCCTGATACATGAGGCCCCGCCAAATGCTGAGGCCTGGTCTGCTCGGTCACACGTTTTCCAGATCTCACTATATTATCTATATTATTGATTAATAAGGCTTTGTTATATTTCTTTCCCTGTCTCTTCATTTCGGTATGCTTCTTGCTAAATATTTTATAATTACTATGCTAATAATTATAAAAGGGGAAAATTGTATTTATGGACCAACGTAAACTGGAGGATGAAGGTCTGGGTATACCGAATGATATTCTACCCAGGGTATTCGATCCTTATTTAACATCGAAGGATACATGAAACAAAAAGGGTTGGGCCTGGGCCTGACAATTTCCTACTCCATAATATAAAAACATGGTGGAGCCATTGATATTGCATCACAACCGGACACCGGAACGACTGTCACCATCTATCTTCCCGCAGGTAACAGGCAGAGAGTTCCGCAGGAATCCTGACCTCCGAAGATTTTCCGTTAAACAGAAAAATCTCGGGAGGTATGCAAAAAAGACTGTAGGTAGATTTCATTGCCGGAGTTGAACCATGCCCGCCAGAAAAGAAAAAAAAACAAAAACCAGCAACCGCACGGTGGATACCGGGAACAAAAAATCCACATCCCGGAAAAGTAAAACGGGCGTCAGACCCCTGGCGGCTGAATGTGAAAACGTTGCCCAAACCAGGAGAACACTGCCGATTGTCGGTATTGGCGCTTCGGCCGGCGGCCTGGAGGCCTTTGAAGCTTTTTTCAGCGCCATGCCGCCTGACGAGGACGTGGCCTTTATTCTGGTTTCCCATCTCGATCCAACCCATATCAGCATCATGCCCGAACTGATCCAGAAGCGCACAAGGATGCAGGTCCTGCAGATAAAGGACGGGTTGCTGGTGGAGCCGAACACGGTGTATGTCGTCCCGCCCAACCAGAATCTCTCCGTCCTGAACGGCAGCCTGCAGCTCCTGGAACAGAGCAGGAACCGAGGCGCCAATCTGCCGATCGACAGTTTTTTCCGGACCCTGGCCCGGGACCAGGGGCCAAACGCAGTCGGCATTATTCTCTCCGGCACCGGTAGCGACGGCACCCAGGGGGTAAAGGCAATCAAGGGCGAGGCCGGCATGGTGATGGTGCAGGACGTAGAGTCCGCCAAATATGACGGCATGCCGAAAAATGCCATTGCTACGGGGCTGGCCGACTATATCCTGCCTCCCGCCGAAATGCCTGGACAACTGATCAAATACCTGCACCATACACTCCATGTAACATCGACTGCGATCATCGCCGATGATGGGAAAATGTCCGACGTCCTGCAGAAAATCTGTATCCTGCTGCGCACCCGCACCGGACACGACTTTTCCCTCTACAAAAATAATACCATTCTGCGGCGCATAAAAAGGCGGATGCACGTCCACCAGATTGACCAGCTAAAGGATTATGTCCACTATCTCCAGAAAAGCGAGGTCGAACTCGACATCCTGTTCAAGGAACTCCTGATCGGGGTGACCAGTTTTTTCCGTGACCCCAAAGCCTTTGAAGCGCTCCGGGAAAAAATTCTGCCGGAACTGCTGGCAGATAAGCCGGAGGGCTATACCATGCGTATCTGGGTTGCCGGCTGCAGCAGCGGCGAGGAGGCTTATTCTGTTGCCATCCTCCTGCAGGAAGTCATGGAGGATCAGGGGCGTCGGATCAATGTCCAGATATTCTGCACCGATATTGACGAGGAAGCCGTAAATACTGCCAGGGCCGGGATTTTTCCGGCCAGCATCGCCGGTGACGTAAGCGAAGCGCGCCTGAACCGCTGGTTCTTGAAGGAGGATAATCAGTACCGGATAAAAAAATCGATCCGCGAGATGCTGGTCTTTGCCGTGCATAGTATTATCAAGGACCCGCCGTTCACCAAGCTCGATTTGATCTGCTGCAGGAATCTGCTCATTTACCTCGGTCCGGAACTGCAGAAGAAGCTCATACCCATCTTCCATTACAGCCTGAAGCCGGACTCCATTCTTTTTCTCGGTTCCTCGGAGACCATCGGCCAGGCCGGTGACCTTTTTGTCGCGCTGGACAAGAAATGGAAAATTTACAGCCGCAGGCCGGCGTCGTTCACAGCCCGCCAGGTGCTGGAACTGCCCACGATTCCCGTCAAAAAAAAGAGCGCACCATTGGAGCAGCCGGAGTCCATCAGAAAGGTGAAAGAATTGAGTGCTTTCCAGCTGGTTGAGACGATCCTTAAACAAATGGACGCCCCGCCTTGCGCCATTATCGACGAGTCGAGCAATATCATCTATCTCCATGGCCGCACCGGCAGGTACCTGGAACCGGTCGTAGGCAAGATCAGTGTCAATATCCTGGAGATGGCCCGTCCCGGTCTCAAGATGGACCTGGCGGCCGCAATCCGCGGCGTCGCAGTCCACAACCAGGAATATGTCCGTAAAGGGGTGGATATCGAACAAAATAGCGGTCATATATTCATTGATCTGACCGTAAAACCGGTCAAGGCGCACAGTGCCCTGCGCGGTATGATGATTGTTATGTTCAAGGAAATAGACCCTCCCGCGAAGAACAAGGGCGCCCCGAAACAGGAACGGAAAGAAGTAAAAAGTTCCACTGTCGAAAAACTCGAACAGGATTTACGCCACACGAGGGAAAATCTGCAAACCACCATCGAAGAGCTGGAGACCTCCAATGAAGAGCTCCAATCCGCCAACGAGGAGCTGCAGAGCACCAATGAGGAGCTGCAAAGCACCAATGAGGAGCTTGAGACCTCCAGGGAGGAACTTCAATCCCTGAACGAGGAGGCTGCCACGGTCAATGCTGAGCTGCAGAGCCGCATCGACGAACTGTCCTTGACCAATGATGACATGAAAAACCTGCTCGACAGCACCCAGATTGCCACCATTTTCCTCGATCTCGATCTCTGCATCAGGAGGTTTACGCCGAAAGCCGTGGAGTTCATCCCTTTGACCTCCCACGATTTTGGGCGCCCCATCAAGCATTTTGCCACCGCCCTGATTGATACGGACCTGGCTTCGGATGCGCACGAAATCCTGCAGAACCTGGGCCTGAAGGAAAAAGAAGTGCAAAGTAAGGAAGGCGCCTTCTACCGCATGCGGATCCGGCCCTATCGCACCGTGAACAATGTCATCGACGGCGTGGTGATCACCTTCGAAGATATTACCGCTCTCAAAAATACCGAAGCAGCTCTCAACGCGTTAAATGCTAAGCTTAAGGATCGGCAACAGTAAAGTGGCGCCTGAGATTGCCGCTCCTGGCAGGATGAAATATATGTGTATTTTGTCAGGTACATCATAGCAAACCGAACTGCGGCAATATCCTTGGTCTAAGAGAATGCCTTTTGCTGCTGATACCCCCTCACTCCTCCTATCTAGCCCTCAATAATGTGAGGTTCCACCACATGTTGAGGCCGGCCATGGCCCGTCGGCCTTTCTTTCTCCTTTCTCTGTTCCCTCTAAAACATTGGTAGTAAAGGATTTTGCCGTATAATACCCCCTGCCTCTTCATGTCGGCATGCTTCTTGCTCTAATGGAAGTATGATTATGGTTGTCATGCATATGAGGGTGCCTCCCAGGAATAGAAAGGAGCTATCCCAGGCGATTACTTCGTTGCTCAGCCCTATCAGGTCTGAAAAAGGATGCATCCGTTGTGATTTCTTTAACGGCATAGAAGACGAGAATTTTTTCTGTCTGTTCAAAGAATGGGAGACCGTTGAAAACTATGCAAAACACCGCAAGTCTGAGAGTTACAGGGTGCTGCAGGGAGCGATGAACCTTCTGGAAGAGCCATGTGAAATTATTTTTTATAGTCCGATTAACCCTGTTGAAGAACTGCTGGGCGACGGAAGTTCTGTTAACCCTGTTGAAAAACTGCTGGGCGACGGAATTGAAATAAAACAAAACAATTAACAATAAAGGAGTGACAGCATGAAAACAATGTATCAGACGGCTTTGATGGTATTAGCAGCAGTGCTGCTGGTGTCCAGTGTTCCTGTTCTGGCGGCCGCGACCGAAACAGATGAGGGCATCGAAACAGCGGCCAAGAATTCGTATGTGTTCCAGAGATACCTCAAGGACGATGACATTACAATCCAGTCCACGGATGGTGATGTCACCTTGACCGGGACTGTCTCCGCAGAGCCTCATAAATTACTGGCCGAGGAAACCGTGGCCAACGTGCCTGAAGTCAAAAGCGTGGACAACCAGCTGGAGGTAAAAGACGAAAGCGGCCAAGAAAATTCGGATTCGTGGATCACCATGAAAGTGAAAACCACGCTCCTGTTTCATCGGAACGTGAGCGCCATGACAGAGGTGAGCACCAAGGACGGAATCGTGACCCTGCAGGGCGATGCAGCCAGTCAGGCCCAGAAGGACCTGACGACGGAATACGTCAAGGATGTCGAAGGGGTGACAGGGGTTCAAAATGAAATGACCGTGGCAAATGAACCTGTGAATCCGGACGAAAAAACATTGGGCCAGAAGGTGCGTGACATAGGCGGATCAATTGATGATGCTTCCATCACTGCCCTGGTCAAAATGACATTACTCTATCATCGCTCGACCAGTACCCTCGATACCGGAGTTAAGACGAAAGATGGCCTGGTAACCCTGGACGGCAAGGCAGAAAATAAGGCCGAAAAGGCTTTAGCCACCAAATACGTCCAGGATGTTTACGGGGTGAAAAGCGTAGTCAATAACATGACCATCGAATAGTCCTGGGTCAAAGACCGACTTTACAGGAGAAAAGCACCGGGTCTGGCGCGGGCCCCGACCTGACCCGGCAGCTTGAATTTACAAAACAGAGGAGGAAAATGCTATGCTCGGAACAATTTTGCTCATCGTCCTGATTCTCTTGCTGATAGGTGCATTACCCACCTGGCCTCACAGCCAGAAGTGGGGGTATTACCCCAGCGGCGGCTTGGGTCTGATCGTGCTGATCCTGATCATCTTGCTGCTGTTGGGACGGATATAAAAAGGCAACGCACGGTTTCTGCAAACCAGGCGTGGAAGAGAGAAAATTAAAATCAAAAAGCGTCACACTAATGGAGGATCATTATGAAACTGCTCAATCTGTTCGTCCCGTTTTTACTGGTCATTATGCTGGTTTCTTTTCTGGGCTGCGCTTCAACATCAACCAAAGAGGGAACCGGCGAGTATATTGATGACTCCGTCATCACCGCCAAGGTAAAGACGGAAATTTTCAAGAACGATTCGCTCAAGTCGAGCGAGATCAATGTTGAAACATTCAAAGGAGTGGTTCAGCTGAGCGGCTTTGTCAATTCCCAGGCCGATATCGACACGGCGGTCGAAGTCGCACGCAAAGTTAAGGGAGTAACCTCGGTCAAAAATGATATGCAGGTTAAATAAGTAGCAAACCTGCACACTGTTATTTGGCCCCCGTATTATATAACGGGGGCCAAATGACTCCATATGAAAGGTGCCTGAAGCTATGTGCGGCAGCAGATTGCCGTAGAAAGCCAATACGGCAAGGGGAAAAACATGAAACCGACCGTAGGTTTGGGGTCTGATTATCGCAAGGCAGTAATTGAGGAAAATTTCTACAGAGGCGTGAATACAGCGGTTATCCGGCCAAATGCTGAAAAACAACCCCAACTGTCTGCCGGGGTGGGTCTGACTGCCCCCTGCAAATCTCAAATGGTTTTTGGTGATGATAGCCGTAGAAGAACAGATGTGGGCCAACCAAACACTTCCTCCGATGAGGTTGTTGCTGCTATTCGGAGGGTGGAAGATATCTTGTTCTTTGGGTCTGCAGAAGCAAAAAGTGAACTGAAAAAATCTCTCGCAGGCTGCTGGTTTTGTGGACTTGTCGAGGCTTTGGAAACATGCGTTGACACAATGACGGAGCACCAGATGATAAAAGTCCGGGAAGAGTTCCAAAAGTAAAGGAGGTGAGAAATGATGAAGATTATTTTGTTATCGGTTGTAACGGTTCCCGGATTGGCCCTGTTTTCGAGCTGCGCCACTATGCTGCAAACCTGGCCGAATTATGAAAGAAACACGGAGAATAAAACCGGCAACTTTAAAAGTCGAAGTTTCCTCAATGGATGGAAATTATTTACCGGCAAGTTTCATTAATGACAAAAAGGCTGTGAATCAACTCGCAGCAAAAACAAATTACGGGCGTAAAGGGAGATATATTATGCCGCTTATTCAATTAATAATTGTTCTGGTTGTCGTTGGGGTGGTCCTCTGGGCGATTAACAGCTTCATCCCGATGCAGTCCACCATAAAGGGAATTCTTAATCTCGTCGTGATTATTGCAGTCATTATCTGGCTGTTGAGTGTTTTCGGACTGATAGGCGACATTTCGAATATCCGTATTGGGAGATGACAACCTTTAAGAATGGGACCGGCCTATTGCGCGTATTGGCGCGTTGATTGGGGCAGCCGTCTCTGTGACGCTGCCATGCGATGGCTCCTGGATAAACGGGAGACCGTCGGAAAAAACAAGGAAAAAATAAGGAGGAACGTATGTTGTGGACAATTGCAGTTATACTGTTAATTTTGTGGGTTTTGGGACTGGTCAGCAGCTACACCATGGGCGGATTTATACATGTCCTGCTGGTGCTGGCGGTTATCGTGGTGCTGATCAACGTCATTGGGGGCCGCAGAGCTTCGTAGTCTGCAAAAAATTATGCAAGGGGATTGTGATACGTAAAAGGAACAGGATGAAAACATACACAATAGCGGCCATAATTCTCATCGCCATAGGGATCGTGGCCTTCGCCTACCAGGGCATCTCATACACTTCACGGGAGAATGTCGTCGATATCGGCCCCATCCAGGTGTCCGCCGACAGGACGAGAACCCTGCCGCTGCCGCCGATCGTGGGGGCTGTTGCCCTCGTCGGTGGCATAGCGCTGCTGGTCATGGGCAGGAAGAGGGCCTGACAGGTGGTAAATCATTGCAACCAACAGGAGGCTGCCATGACGGGCAAGCGCAAGGCGTACGAAGAAAAGCTCGATGCGCAATTAAAGGAATGGAATGCCCAGATCACTTTACTCAAGGCAAAGGCTGATACCGCCAAGGCCGAAGCAAAAGTAGAGTACTACGCAAAAAGCGAAGCCTTGCAGCATAAGCGGGATACGGCTGGGACTAAGCTGCAGGAGTTAAAGGCTGCCGGCGATGAGGCGTGGGAAGATCTCAAGACAGGTGCAGAGAAAGCCTGGGCCGAGGCCAAGAGTGCCTTTCATGATGCAGCCGCTAAGTTTAAGTGAGCCATGGCGGATGATTCCGAGGATGGGGCAGAATGAGCAGGCCCCGCCCTGAGAATTGCACAAAGGTGGGAATGGAGCGTACGGCGAAACCGCCTGGTTGATCCGGGTCAGTAAAGAATCGAAAAGGAAAGCGACAATGAAAACGGGAACCCCAGTTAAAATATTTCTGCTGTTAATCCTGCTTCTTCCGGCCTATGCTGCCGCAGCAGGACTTGGCGAGTTGCGTTTAAGCGACATTGAAGGTGATGTCCAGATAAGAACCGCTGAGACCGACGAATGGAGCCCGGCCGTAATCAATTTCCCACTCAGAGACGGAGACCAGTTATGGGTCCCGGAAGACGGGCTGGCTGAAATTGAATCGCGGCGCGGCAGCATCATACGGCTTGATGAGAGTAGCGCCCTCGATATCCTTGCGGTGGACAATGACGCCCTGCAGTTTTATCTGGACATGGGACATGCCTATGTGAATGCCAGAGGAGCGCGAGGCACCACCCTCCAGCTGGATACACCGAATTCTTCAATCCGGGTCTATGAGCGGGCCAAGTTCAGCGCGGACGTACTCGACGACGACCAGACTGATATTTCCGTATTTCAGGGCTCGGTCGAGGCGGAAAGCCGGAGAGGCGAAACCACGGTCAGGGCCGGGACAATGCTGTCGTTGGGAAGACATTATGCCGATCTCTCGCCCCTGGGACGGCCCGATGCGTGGGAACGATGGAATAGAGACCAGGATAAGGCTGTTGAGGGGCGAAGGAGGAGCGAACGCTATCTGCCGGAGGAACTGGCAGGCTATTCAAGAGACTTTGATGATAACGGCGAATGGGTGAATTTGCCGTCATATGGTTATGTCTGGAGACCAAGTATACAGATTGAGATCGGATGGTCACCGTACCGGAATGGCCGGTGGGTATGGATAGGTGATGATTACGTTTGGATAGCCCGTGAATCGTGGGGTTGGGCACCCTACCATTATGGCAGGTGGTCTTTTGCTCCCAGGCATGGATGGTTCTGGGTGCCGCCGCCCAGGCATGAAGTCTACTGGGGACCTGGATATGTCGGCTGGGTTCGTACCCCGACCTATGTCGCCTGGGTGCCTCTTGCCCCCAGGGAAGTATACTATGGCCATGGGTATTACGGTCCGAACAGTGTTGACACCAGGAAAATCAATGTCAATCAAGTGAACATCAAGATTGTCTATCAGAATGTCCATGTCAACAATTCGGTAACCACAGTCCATAACGATACGTTTATCCGGGGGCGGGAGGTTGACTTCAAAGTCAAGGGAAACCCATTTCTGAAGGAAAAGATCAGCGTGGGCCAACCGCGGATAAAGCCTGAGAGGGCGACCCGGATACCGTCTTTACGGGAGATACCACAGGCCAGGAGGCCGCCCGAAAGGGTTAGGGAAAACAGGGTGGAGGAACTGCAAAAACAACGTCATCTTGTAAAAAAGAAGGACAGATCAGTGTTCCTGCCGGAGAAAAAGCCGCAAGCTTTGACAATCGAAGAAAAAAAAGAGCCCAAGGCAAGAGCCCCCCGCAAAACTAAAGTAACAGCAAGTGAAAGCCGGAAAACCGAACCGCAGAAAAGGGAAGATGCACGGACGGCTCCTGCTGAACAAGAATCGGTGCAGAAGGACAGGCGGGAGGAGAGACAGAGGGGGCAGGCTGAGGTAAAGAAAGACGAGCAGTCAATCCGCGATGAACGCGGCAGGCAGGCACCACCTCAACGCGCAACCAAATCCGGCACTCAGACGGAAGATGCACGGACGGCTCCTGCTGAACAAGTATCGCCGCCGGCGGACAGGCGGGAGGACAGGCAGAGGGGGCAGGCTGAGGTGAAGAAAGACGAGCAGTCAACCCGCGGCAGAGAAGGCATACGTCAGGAAAAGCAGTCAACACGGCCCAGGGTTTCGACAGAAAAGGTGCAGCCGACCCCAGCCGGAACAAAAGAAGGAACGAGGGATGAGGGGCCGACGCTTACGCCTGAGCAGCAGAAAAAAGTGAAAAAGCAGCATCCCTCCGAGAAAGAAAAAAGTTCTCTTAAATATGAGGAGGGTTCCACTGTAGAAGGCGAGGCGGTTTCCCCTGAAGAAAATGAGAAGATTTACCGTGATAGATACAAAAAATAACAGCCTGCCATCAATTTGGATGGCTTAATTTCTTCTAGTTAGGAGGCAATATGAAAAGGATATTGGTTTTAATGCTTATCGCAGTGGTGTTGCTGACGGCCGGCACGGCAATGGCAATGGGACGGCGCGGCCCCGGTCCCGGTGTGGATGTCGTAGTGACCATCCCCGCTCTCCCGTCAGTCGTGGTGCTGCAGGAGGAACCCTACTATCATCACAATAATTATTACTATCGTTACGACAATGATCGGTGGTACTACTCGAAGTCTAAGAGGGGCCCCTGGGCTGACCTGCCGAGAGACCACTATCCCAGAGAGACCAGATACAAAGGAAAAACCTGGAAACATGACAGGGGCCGGGATGATAATTACCATGACAGGGGTCGAGATGATGATTATCGGGACGGAAACCGGGACAATGGTGACCGTGACAGGGGCCACGATAACCGACGCTGATGATATTGATCTGCCGGCAGCCTTCAACCACTGATAGCTACTCCCCAAGAATCTTCAGTTGCCGGAGTTGAAGGCTGTCGGCGATCAGCCAACCTGCCTGTATATGGGGCCCAAGGCGAGGGAAAACATCGCATAATCAGCTGCCTGGCATGTTATATTACCTGGTCCCGGGTTTATAATTTTCTTCATAGTTATGATGGACGGCTCCCCATATTTGCTCAAAAAAATGAAGATTACGGTTATCCGTTGCTGCAATGATCTCTTGCCCCTCGGGTGCAAAGAAGATAGAATTCGAGGATGGTTAAACAGGCAACCGAACTCAGGTACGCTGTCCGGTTTCATGTGATCTTCAAGTATTTCGGGCAACTGTGCCTCGTACTCGCCGCACTGACCCTGGTACCGCTCGTAATGGCAATGATCTTCGGCGATACGCTCATCAGTCGGAGGTATGTCGTTGTTATCATCGGGCTCGCAGCTCTTGGGGCCGGACTGTCCCGTCTGCGTTCTCCGGCAAGGGTGCAGGCCAATGAAGGCATGGTGCTGGTCGCGCTGATGTTTCTCTTCACCCCGCTCGTAATGTCATACCCGATGATGGGTTCTGGCTTGGGTTTTCCGGATGCCTTCTTCGAAGCGGTCTCCGGGGTAACGACCACGGGCCTGAGCACGAAGGCAACGCTTGTTGGCGCACCGGCGACATTTCTTTTTGCCCGTGCCTGGATGCAGTGGTACGGCGGACTGGGCATCGTCGTATTCTCACTGGCGCTTGTCATGCAACAGGGGTTGGTGGCTAAGGGGTTGTCTGTCACGGAGACCGAAGCCGATGATCTGGTCGGTGGCACGCGGGCCCACACGCGGCGAGTCCTGAAAGTTTATAGTGTCTTAACCGTTCTGGGCATCATCGGGGCTTGGTTGGTCGGAGTTGGGTTTATCGATGCGGTGCTCTATACATTCGCGGCGGTCTCAACCGGTGGTTTTGCCCCGAGTGACGGCAGCCTCGCGACGTTAGGCCCGCCCGCCCAGGTATGGATTACTCTGCTCTGCCTTGGCGGTGCCATCCCGCTAACGTACTATCACAAAATGATACGGGAGAAGCGGCGCGTTGCCGTTGATTTTCTGCAACCACGTGCCGTTATTATCGCTGCCCTGGCCGCTTCGCTGGCGTTGGGAGCAGTCATGCGGCTGAATGGAGGCATGAACTGGTCACAGGTGCTCCAGCACGCGCCCTTGCTCGCCTTTTCCGCACAGACAACTGCTGGTTTTTCATCGATATCGTGTGCTCAGCTCGATATGGGCTCGAAACTGGTCCTGATCTTTTCAATGCTTGTGGGCGGCGGTGCAGGATCTACAGCAGGCGGATTAAAGGTATTGCGCCTGCTGATCGCGGCGAGCGTGTTGCGGTTGATCATTCTGCGAACCTGCCTGGCGAAACACGCCGTCAGCGAGCCACGCTTGGCAGGCCGCAAACTACAGAACGAGGAAATTCACACGGCTCTCATGCTTATCGTGCTGTTCGTCGCTGTCGTCGCTTTGTCATGGTTGCCGTTTGTGGTAATGGGATACAGCCCCCTCGACTCCCTGTTTGAGGTGGTTTCGGCTACAGGAACAGTGGGGCTTTCCGTGGGGATTACAAGTGCAGCGTTACCCGGATGGCTCAAGGGAATTTTATGCATTGACATGCTGATGGGAAGACTTGAAATTATCGCATGGTTGGTGATTTTATATCCAGGAACATGGTTTGGCAGAAGAATGGAGGGAACATGAGAACTGTTTTTGTTGGAGCCGGAAATGTATGCGTCGAAACAGCCAAGGCGCTCATCAAAAAGAACCACGAGGTCGTCATCATCGAGATCGATAAGGCCAGGATCGAAGAATTATCCGAAGAAATGGACTGCAGCTTCCTGCAGGGCGATGCCACCCAGCCGAACATCCTGCGGGAAGTCAATCCCGAACATACCGACTTCCTGTTCTGCTTCACCAGCAGCGATCAGGCTAACGTCATTGCCAGTCTCGTCGGCCGTTCCCTCGGTTTCAAGCGTATCGTGACGAGCATCGGTGATCCGCAGTTCGAGCCCATCTGCCGTGAGCTGGGGCTGCAGGACACGATCATTCCATCACGCACAATCGGCCGTTACCTGGAGGACATGACGGCAGGCGATGAAAATGTCGAACTATCAACGGTCATCAAGGATGAGGCCCGGTTTTTCACCTTGACTGCAAAAGAGGAAGATGCTGTTGTGGCAAAGGATCTGAAGTTGCCTGCCGGTGCCAGGGTCATCTGCTACTACCGTGACGGCAAATTTTTCCATGCCGATGAAGAAACAAAATTCCGTCCGGGCGACGAAATTGTTATCCTGACGCACAGCAAAAATATGTCTGCCCTGCGGGAGCGATGGCAGTTAAAGCCACAACAGGAGGTGCCCCAGCCGCGGGAGAAACCATGAACAAAAGAGCAAGCGTCTGCCACCCGATATACAGCTTTCTGCCTTACCCGCAGCATTCCGCCGAAGGCCGCCGGCTGTCAGGCGCCATGAAAAAACTCAAGAAAGACGGTGAGAGACCTTTACCGATAACGAGAATTCCTAATAATGACGTAACCTGAGATGTTAAATGAGCCATGCCGTACGAATTTAAAAAATGTTTCTACCGAGGATAATATCAGCATTGATGTATTTGAGCGGGTGAAAACAGGCCTGAAATTTTACATGGATGGCGAAGGATTGGTTATCTGTTGTTTTATTAATGTGACGGGTTGATGGATGGATGCAGACTTGAAAAACAAGACATGCCCTTCGAATCCCGGCGTGGTTGTCTCCGTTCGGGGCAGTGTGGTGGATGTGCGGTTTGAGAATTGCCTGCCGCCCATTTACTCGTTGCTGCACGCGGGGCCGGAGAGACAAATCGCCATTGAGGTGCTGTCGCAGCTTGACAGGCGTCGTGTGCGCGGCATTGCCCTGACGCCCACGCAAGGCCTAGCCCGGGGCATGGTAGTGGAAGACACGGGCGGACCTTTGCAAGCCCCGGTGGGTAAGGCGATTCTCTCGCGCATGTTCGACACTTTCGGGCATGCCATCGACCGCCAAGGGGCGGTTTCGGGAGTTGAATTGCGGGGTGTGCATCGGTTGCCTCCGCCCCTCGCCCGGCGTTCCACCAAGACCGAAATATTTGAAACAGGTATCAAGGTTATCGACGTGCTGGCGCCGCTTGAACGTGGCGGCAAAGCAGGGCTCTTTGGCGGCGCCGGGGTGGGTAAAACGGTGCTGCTCACCGAGATGATTCACAATATGGTTGCCCACCACGAGGGAGTCAGTCTTTTCTGCGGCATCGGCGAACGATGTCGCGAGGGCGAGGAGCTTTATCGCGACATGAAGGAAGCCGGCGTCCTGCCGAATATGGTTATGGTGTTCAGCCAGATGAATGAGCCGCCGGGCAGCCGGTTCCGCGTAGGCCACGTAGCATTGACCATGGCTGAATATTTTCGCGACGATGAGCATCGCGACGTGTTGCTGCTTATCGACAACATTTTCCGCTTTATCCAGGCCGGCTCCGAAGTTTCCGGTCTCATGGGGCAAATGCCGTCGCGTCTCGGCTACCAGCCGACCATGGGCACGGAACTGTCGAGCCTGGAGGAGCGTATCGCCAACACTGACACCGGCGCCATCACCTCAATCCAGGCGGTGTATGTACCGGCGGATGATTTCACCGACCCGGCAGCGGTGCATACGTTCTCGCATCTTTCCGCGTCTATCGTGCTCTCGCGCAAGCGGGCGAGTGAAGGTTTTTACCCGGCCATCGACCCGCTGCAATCCAATTCAAAGATGGCCACGCCCGGAATTATCGGTGCACGGCATTATAACCTGGCGCAGGAAATCCGGCGAACGCTCGCACAATACGCTGAACTCAGGGACATCATTGCCATGCTCGGTCTTGAGCAGCTTTCGCCGGCGGATCGCAATGTGGTTGCCCGTGCCCGGTTGTTGGAGCGTTTTCTCACCCAGCCTTTTTTCACGACCGAACAGTTCACCGGTCTCAAGGGAAAACTCGTCAGTCTCAAGGATTCGCTGGACGGTTGCGAGCGCATCCTGCGCGACGATTTCAAAGACTACCCGGAGAGCGCGCTCTACATGATTGGCACAATTGACGAAGCAAAGGATAAAGTGAAAAACGGAACGCCTGCATCCCCATCGGAACCCGGGGCCAAACCCGGAGGCACGGGCGATCCTAAAACCGGACCCAAATCGCAACCGGAGGTTGACCATGGTGTCGTTACGCATGAATCTTAAGATTCTTCTGCCGTTTCGGATTTTTGCCGAGAAAACCGGCGTGCTGCGCATCGTCGTGGAGACCCGTGAGGGCTCGTTCGGACTCCTGCCGCGCCGTCTGGACTGTGTTGCATCGCTCGTACCCGGAATTCTGATCTACGAAACTGAAGAGGAGGGCGAGGTTTTTATGGCCGTTGATGAAGGCGTACTGGTCAAGGCCGGCCCGGACGTGCTCGTCTCCGTTCGCAAAGCAATCAGCGGAACCGGCCTCGGTGAATTACGCGCGGCGGTGGAACGGGAGTTCCTGGTCCTCAATGAGCGGGAGCAGAGTGTCCGCTCATTGCTGGCAACAATGGAAAGCGGTTTTATCCGCCGTTTTATAGAGCTTCACCATGAGTGAAAAATCGGAAATAGAGAGCGACAAAGACCTGACGACCTTCAGCCGGCAGATCGGCGAAAAGGAAGCGCGCAAGCTGAAGGCGCGGCGCAATTCCACACGGACGGTCTGGTTCGGCCTGGGCATGATGGGGCTTATCGGCTGGTCGGTGGCTATTCCGACCCTGCTTGGCGCGGCCCTGGGTCTCTGGCTGGACAAGCGCTATCCAGGGGGACATTCCTGGACGCTGGCATTGCTGGTGGCAGGGCTAGTGATCGGCTGTTACAATGCGTGGCATTGGGTGGCCAAGGAAGACAAAGCCATGCGGGATGAGCAGGAGGGGAACGATGCTTGAAACGTTGAGTTTTCTGCCTCAGTTGGCTGCGGGTGCTTTACTCGGAGCAATTTTCTTCGGCGGTCTTTGGTGGACGGTGCGCAAGGGTGTTTTATCCACACGGCCGGCCTTTTGGTTCCTCGGCAGTCTGCTGCTGCGATTATGCATTGCCCTGGCCGGGTTTTATCTTGTGGCGGATGGTCAATGGCAAAAGCTGTTGGCGTGTCTCCTCGGGTTTGTCATGGCGCGTTACATGGTGACGCGACTGTCCGGACCACCGGTGGAACGCCAACACTCACCAGCGAAGGAGGCAGGAAATGCGCCTTAGTCCCGACGAGATAATCTTCTGGCAGCATGGGTTTGTCAAGCTCAACGCCACGATTGTCTTCACGTGGGGGCTGATGTTCGTGCTGGCCGTCGGTGCAAAAATCATTACGGGCAGGCTTTCCAAGGGCCTGAAACGTTCCCGCTGGCAGAACCTCCTGGAAATCGTCGTTACCGGCATCGTCAAACAAATTGAAGAGGTGGGACTGAGACAGCCGGACAAGTACCTCGGCTTTCTGGGTACGCTCTTCCTGTTTGTCGGCACAGCCAGCCTCTGCACCGTCATTCCCGGCTACGAGCCTCCGACCGGTTCGCTCTCGACCACTGCGGCCCTCGCGTTGTGCGTGTTTGTGGCCGTGCCCCTCTTCGGAATCGAGGAGCAGGGATTGGGCAATTACATCAGGTCCTACGCCCAGCCGACGTTCATTATGCTGCCTTTTAACATTATCGGCGAAATGTCACGCACCCTGGCGCTGGCGGTACGCCTGTTCGGCAATATGATGAGCGGGGCGATGATTATCGGCATCCTGCTTACTATTACACCCTTCATCTTCCCGATCGTCATGACGGCGCTCGGTTTGCTCACCGGTATGGTGCAGGCGTACATTTTCAGTATTCTGGCAGCGGTTTACATCGCGGCGGCCACGCGGGTCCGTAAGGCGGAACCTGAGACTGATGTAGCACATGGAGCATGAACTGCAACAACAAAAGGAGACACTATGGATACCATGACTATCATTGCAGTGGCATCGATTGTCACTGCCGGCATCACCACCGGGTTCGGCACCATGGGTCCGGCTCTGGGCGAGGGAAAGGCAGTCTCGACCGCCTTGAGTTCACTGGCTCAACAACCCGACGCTTCCGCCACCATCACCCGGACGCTGTTCGTCGGCCTGGCGATGATCGAATCAACGGCCATTTACTGCTTCGTGGTCTCGATGATTCTCATCTTCGCCAACCCGTTCTGGAACTACGTTATCGCCCTCGCTGCCGGGAAGTAAAACTATGTTAATCGATTGGTTCACCATTGGTGCCCAGGCGCTTAACTTTCTGATCCTGGTGTGGTTGCTGAAACGATTTCTTTACAAGCCCATCCTCCACGCCATCGATGCACGGGAGAAGCGGATCGCCGCGGAACTCGCGGACGCCGATGCGAAAAAGACCGAAGCTCAAAAGGAGCGTGATGATTTTCAGCGCCGGAATAAAGAATTTGCCGAGAATCACGAAGCGCGCCTGAGCAAGGCCATGGAGGAAGTGGAGGCTGAACGGCGCCGTCTCCTCGACGAAGCGCGAGAGGATGCCGACTTGCTGCGTGCCAAGCGCCTGGAAACGCTGCAAGACGAGCAGCTTGGCCTGAGTCGTGAAATCACCCGGCGGACCCGGGAGGAAGTCTTTGCCATCACGCGGAAAGCGTTGGCGGATCTTGCTGACGAAAGCCTTGAAGAGCGTATGGCCGGGATGTTTATACGCCGTTTGCGTACGTTGAGCAGCGAGGAGCAAGAACACCTGGCATCAGCCTTAGGGTCCTCACCCGCGGAGGCGCTTATCCGCAGCGCCTTTGAGCTGTTGCCGGCGCAGCGCACAGCGCTTGAAAGCGCGGTCAAGGAGACCTTCGCCGTCGTGCCGCACTTCCGGTTCGAAACGGCGCCGGAGATTGTCAGCGGCATAGAGCTTGCGATGAATGGACACAAAGTGGCATGGAGCATCTCGGATTATGTCACAAGGCTGGAAAAGAGTATCACCGAAGTATTTGATGAAGGATATGGAGTCAGTAAAGATGGAGCCTGAGAGCCTGCAGGAGATTCTCGACCACGCGTTTGCCGGAATAAAACAAACCCGGGAAACATTCATACCGCAAATGAAATCATGGGAGGTGGGATCCATCACTACTGTTTCCACCGGCATTGCCAGGGTTTCCGGTCTTCCCGGCGTGGGTTTTGAGGAGCTGGTGAAATTCCCTGGCGATTTGTCCGGCATCGCGTTCAATGTCGACGAGGACGAGATCGGCGTCGTCCTTCTTGGTGAATACCGGTTCCTGCACACGGGAGATGAGGTTCAGCGCACGGGGCGGGTCATGGATGTGTCAGTGGGTGAAGGACTGCTGGGGCGGGTCATCGACCCGCTGGCCCGTCCGCTTGATGGCAAAGGGGCTGTAATCTGCTCCAGTCGTTTGCCCATCGAGCGCGGTGCAACTCCCATAATGGACCGCGCTCCGGTTACCATGCCGCTGCAAACCGGCATCAAGGTCATTGACGCGCTGATTCCCATCGGGCGCGGTCAGCGCGAGTTGATTCTCGGTGACCGGCAGACGGGCAAGACTGCCATTGCCATAGATAGCATCCTTAATCAGCGTGATCAAAATATGATATGCGTCTATTGCGCCATCGGGCAGCGCGCCTCAGCCGTAGCCAAGGTCGTAGCCGATCTCCGTGAAAAAGGCGCGATGGCTTATACCATCGTCGTTGTGACCGAGGGCAACGACCCTCCGGGTCTCACCTATATCGCGCCATATGTCGCCACCAGCATTGCCGAGTATTTCATGGAAAAGGGGCGCGATGTGCTCATTGTTTATGACGATCTCACTCACCATGCCAGGGCCTATCGCGAGCTTTCTCTGCTGCTGCGCCGTCCGCCCGGCCGCGAAGCCTTTCCCGGCGACATTTTCTACATCCACTCGCGGCTCCTGGAGCGCTCCACCCATCTGCGGGAAGAACTCGGCGGCGGTTCTCTCACTGCTCTGCCTATTATCGAGACCGAGGCGCAGAACATCGCCGCATATATTCCAACCAATCTCATTTCCATCACCGATGGTCAGATCTACCTGTCACCGACACAGTTTGAACTTGGTATTCTCCCTGCAGTCGATGTCGGCAAATCAGTTTCGCGGGTCGGCGGCAAGGCACAACTGGCACCCTACCGTGCGGTGGCCGGCTCTCTCAAGCTTGCCTATGCGCAGTTCGAGGAATTGGAAACCTTTGCCAGGTTCGGCGCCCGGCTTGACGAACATACCCGTAAAATTATCACCCATGGTCAGCGAATACGCGCCTGCCTCAAGCAGCCTGAATATTCCCCTGTATCCGTGGCCCAACAAATTATAATGCTGCTGGCCCTGCTATCCGGCCTCTTCGATAGCGTGCCACTCGACAGGATGGAGGAGGCCGAACTCGCCCTGCGCAAGGCCGTTGCTGAAATTCCGGAGCAGGTCCGCCGCCGATTTTTTTCGGCTGACAAATTGACGGATGAGGACCGCGGGACGGTTCTGCAGGTCGCCGGCAAGGTGCTTGCGCCATATCAGGAGAAACAATGAGCGAGACCCTGGAAAATTTGCGCCAGAAAATGAGCGTAGCCGGGAAACTCGAATCCGTGGTCCGGACCATGAAAGCCCTTGCCGCATCGAACATCGGCCAGTACGAGAGCACGGTGCGTGCCTTGGCCGATTATGATCGCACCGTGGAACTGGGGTTGGTTGCCTTCTTCCGGCTTGGAGGGGAGGCCGCCGGCGAGGAGCGCCCGGATCGCATGGAAAAAAACGCAGTTGGCGCTGTCGTGTTCGGTTCCGATCAGGGTCTTGTCGGTAAATTTAATGAGATGCTGGTGAATTTCACCGTGGACACACTTGGCGCTTTGCCGGGGGAAAAGAAAGTATGGGCGGTCGGTGAACGGGTCCATGCGCGCCTGAAGGATGACGGCCTGCCGCCGGCGGGTGTGTTCGTAGTGCCCAATTCCGTTACCGCCATTACGCCGCTGGTCGGTCATATTCTCAGCACGTGCGAATTGCAGCGTCAGAAAGGCGAGGTCGGACAAATTTACCTTTTTTACAACCGCCCCAAATCAGGAGCGATTTATGAGCCCGTCACTCAGAGGCTGCTGCCGCTCGACGAAAAATGGCGCCGCAAGCTGACCAAAGTCAGCTGGCCGACCGTAAACCTGCCAGAGGTCCTGGTGAATGACATGACAACCCTGCAGGCCCTCATCCGCGAATATCTTTTTGTTTCGATGTACAAGGCCTGCGCCGAGTCGCTTGCCGCTGAAAATGCGAGCCGTCTGGCGGCGATGCAGCGTGCCGAGAAAAACATTGACGAACTGCTGGAAGACCTCAACGGGTCATTCAATAGTTTGCGCCAGCGCGGCATCGACGAGGAACTGTTCGATGTCATCTCCGGATACGAATCGCTCAGCATGGAAGCGACATGATGCGCAGCGGTCGAGTAATGAACTGCTGTATGTTGCCGATCGCACCATCGAGCCGCCGTCATGACCGTCCAAGGAACATAAGGCGGCTGACCCACCTGCGCGAAAGACTCGAATCCGAAACTCGTCTGTCCGCGAGGGCAGCGAAAGAAAAAGGAATAGATTTCCGATAATGGACCGGAGAAGCGCCGGGCAGAAATATCAACGACACTGGCGGCTTCGGGGTCCCTGGAACATTAAGGAAATACGACCAACCACAACTGCAGGAGAAATCATGAACAAAAAAGCACGCGTTTGCAGCCCTGTGCACAGCCTTCTGCCCATGCAAATCAAGGGCTTCGATGCCCTGGCGGAGCTGGCCCTGGATATGCGCTGGTCGTGGAATCATGCGGCTGACAAAGTGTGGCGGCAGCTTGATCCCGAACTGTGGGAAATTACGCAAAATCCCTGGGGTGTCCTGCAGACGGTCTCGCGCGACCGGATCGAGCGCATGCTGGCTGATCCCGTATTCCGGAAAAGCGTTGATGACCTTGTGCAGATCAGGCGGCAGGCGGGGGAGGCTCCCGGGTGGTTTCAGGAGAATTATGCCCAGGGGGCCCTGACCCGCGCCGTTTATTTCAGCATGGAATTTATGTTGAGCGAGGCTTTGCCCATCTACTCGGGCGGACTCGGCAATGTGGCGGGCGATCAGCTCAAGGCGGCAAGTGATCTGGGCGTACCGGTGGTCGGCGTTGGACTGCTCTACCAGCAGGGCTATTTTCGCCAGGTGCTTGACAAGGACGGTGCTCAGCAGGCGCTCTTCCCCTATAATGATCCCGGACAGCTGCCGATCACGCCTTTGCGCCGGGCGGACGGCGAGTGGCTGCGTTTGCAGATATCCCTGCCCGGTTACTCGGTCTGGCTGCGCGCCTGGCAGGTACAGGTTGGCAGGGTGAAGCTTTATCTGCTGGACAGCAATGACGCGGCGAATTTTCCTGCACATCGAGGGATAACCAGTGAGCTCTATGGCGGCGGGCCGGAGCTGCGCCTCAAGCAGGAACTGCTCCTCGGGATCGGCGGCTGGCGGCTGCTCCGTGCGCTTGGCATCGAACCGGAAGTCTGTCATCTCAATGAAGGACATGCGGCCTTTGCCGTGTTGGAACGCGCCCGCAGTTTCATGCAGGAAAATGCGCAGCCCTTTGAAGTTGCGCTGGCCGCCACGCGGGCGGGGAATCTCTTCACCACCCATACGGCGGTGGCCGCCGGCTTTGACCGTTTTGCTCCGGCCCTTATTGAGCAATACCTCGGTGGTTATGCTGAGCAGCAGCTCGGAATACCACTTCACGATCTGCTGGCCTTGGGCCGCCGGAATCCGCATGATTCGACGGAGAATTTCAACATGGCCTATCTGGCAATCCGCGGGAGCGGGGCGGTGAATGGCGTGAGTCGCTTGCATGGCAAAGTCAGCCGGCACCTCTTTGAGCCTCTTTTCCCCGGCTGGCCTGCGGACGAAGTGCCTGTCGGACACGTGACCAACGGCGTCCACATGCCCACCTGGGACTCAGCCCCTGCCGATGATCTCTGGACGGAAGCCTGCGGCAAGGACCGTTGGTTGGGGACAACGGAAACCATGGCGCAGGACATTCGCCGGATCCCAGACGCCGGCCTCTGGCAATTTCGCATCGCTGCCAGCAAATTTTTTGTTGCCTACGCCCGCGAGCGCTTGTCCAGGCAGCTGGCCGGCTCCGGCGCATCGATAGATGAGGTTGCCGGCGCAAAACATCTGTTCGATCCCAACGCGTTGACCCTGGGCTTTGCGCGGCGTTTCGCATCCTACAAAAGGCCGAACCTGCTTCTGCAGGACCCGGATCGGCTTCTCCATCTGCTAAGCAATCGTGAGTGTCCGGTGCAACTCATTATTGCGGGCAAGGCCCATCCGGCAGACGAGACAGGGCGTGCCCTGATCCAGGAATGGACGCATTTCATCCGGCAGCCCGAGGTTCGCCCGCATGTAATCTTCCTCAGCGACTATGACATGCATTTGACCGAACACCTGGTGCAGGGCGTGGATGTCTGGATCAATACGCCACGGCGGCCCTGGGAGGCGTGCGGGACAAGCGGCATGAAGGTGCTCGTCAACGGCGGCATCAATTTATCGGAATTGGACGGCTGGTGGGCCGAGGCATACACCCCTGAAGTGGGCTGGGCCCTGGGAGACGGCCGTGAGCATGGCGACGACCCAGCCTGGGACGCAGCCGAAGCCGTAAGGCTTTACGAACTGCTCGAACAGGAGGTGATCCCTGAGTTTTTTGCCCGTGACGAACAGGGTATTCCTACGGCCTGGGTGGCGCGGATGCGGGAAAGCATGGCACGGTTGACACCGCGATTCTCCGCCAACCGCACGGTGCGCGAATATACGGAACAACATTATCTCCCTGCTGCTTCAGCCTATCGTGAGCGCATTACCGATAAAGGCGCTATCGGCAGGCAAATAGTCGATTGGCACCATATCCTGGAACAGGAATGGGGCGGGCTGCGCTTCGGCGAAGTGAAGATTGAGACCCGCGGCGGGCAGCATTTGTTTGAAGTGCAGGTGTATCTCGATGACCTCGACCGGAAGGCGGTGTGCGTTGAGCTTTTTGCCGAAGGAATAAACGACGAGAGTACGATACGGCATGAGATGAAGAGCGTTCGTCCACTGGTCGGCACCGCTGGCGGTTACGTCTTCAGCGCAACTGTTTCTGCGGCCCGGCCTGCAGGAGACTATACGGCGCGCATCATACCGCACTACGAATCCGTTGCGATCCCGCTGGAAAACAGTCGTATACTCTGGCAGCGATGATCTGATTGATGCAGGAGCCATCCATGAAAGCAGTTGCCCCCCACATCCTGGCAATCAACGACGGCTCGTCGAGCATCAGGTTCGCACTATATCAGGCAGGTGGAGATCTGAAGCGCAGGCTTTACGGCAAGATTGACCGCATCGGCCTGGGCGGTACGAATCTGACCTTTACTGACTCAACCGGAAAAGCGCAGGAAAGTCTCGCCGTCGAGACCGGCAATCACAAATCGGCAGCGAATTTCCTGATTTCCTGGCTCGAAGAGCAGATCAGTTTCAAAACTGTCCAGGCAGTGGGGCACCGGGTGGTGCATGGCATGACGCACAGCCAACCGGAGCAGGTGACGCCGGAACTGCTCGGTGAATTGCACCGCATCATCGCTGTGAACCAGGTCCTCACGTCGGCCCTCCGGCTCGGATTCAACGAAACCAGCCTGGGTGAACGCCCAAATGGCAATGACTATGGTATTCCTTCCGGTCATGTGGCTTTCGTGATGTCTGGCGCGGCCTTTCTGCACAAGCGTTACGGTTGGAAGTGGGGCGCCCCTGCCTACCTGGCGGGTGCCTACGTCGCCTATGCGCGAGTTGAAGATGACCATCATCATTGGCGGCGCGATGTCATTGCCAGCACCGTGTTGGCGTATGGCGTGGCCATGCTCACGGTAACGCCGGAAAACGCGACCTACCGGCACCGATTATCGGGCCCAATTTTCTCGGTCTGCGCTGGGGTCTCTCCTTTTGACAACCCTACGCCCCCAAACAGTGGAGTCATGCAATGCAATATGCAGGGGCGGTCATGAAATTTGGTGTCCACTATTGATTATTAACCTCATTTCAATCAGCTAATAAAACATGAACATCTTCGTAATAAATTGTCGCTTTCTTGTCTGGAGCACGATCCTGCTTGCCGGATGCGCAATACGCCCGACTACACTCCCTACTCAGAACTGGCCGCAGCCATGCGACACATGCATCTCTGGCGTTGAAAATTTTGCAAAGGTAACTCTCCAGTACTCTGGCGTGGGGCACAGCCGACAGAAGAAGGGTTTCGTAATTTGGAGAGGGCCGGGGCTAAAACCGTAATTGATCTTCGACAGGACAGCGATGATTACGAAGATTTCTCAATGTTGGGCGGCACGCACCTCAAATACCTGCGCATACCAATGCGTCCTTGGGATCCCGACCAGGCACAGCTCGTCATACTAATGAAAGTGCTTGAGAGAACATTGAAAGCCCCGGATAGTTCGCCGGTGTTCATTCATTGCTCAGCAGGCAAAGACCGCACTGGATATAGCATCGCAACATATCGAATGGTGTTTGAAGGATGGAACTCGAATGACGCAATTGTTGAGATGTATGATTTCCGCTTCAATGCCATATGGTTTTATAATCCAACATTCCTGGAATCACTCGATGTTAAGAAGGTCAGGGAGCTCATGAGACTGGCGCCTTAGGGGAGCGGGGACAGAGGTCAGTTGTAGTCGTTGACCGTGCATACACATATTTCAGCAAAGTCGTGCTCCAAGGATATGAACGAGTATCTAACCAACAGTAACGCAGGTAATCGACCGTAGGGAGACTCCGGATACGCGAAATAAGGCTGCGAGTTTATAGCCCGTCTATTCCGGGCATTTTCTTTAACAAATAGAATGCAAGGAGAAAATTTATGCATTGCGCAAGAAAAATATTCAAGGCTATTTTTGTGGCGATTCACGTTGGCATGGTAATCGGTGTCAGCAGCTTGGCCTTTGCCCGGGCTGGAGAAATCTCAGGTACTGTAAAGGACCACGTCAGCAACTTCGGGATTCAATGGGTACTCATCACGGTAAAGGATATAACTACCGGCAAGGTGGCGGCAACCGGAGTTACTGATGCGGAGGGAAACTATTCAGTTGCTGTTCCAGACCCGGGTAATTACAGCCTCGAAGCGTCAAAACGTGGATATGGATATGACAAGGTGACGGCGCCGGATTTGATTGAGATCTCCGATACGATCCCGAAGCAAATCGTCAATCTCACTATGGGCGGAAAAGAGTGGTTGGCGTACGACCCTGATGTTCCGGAATCGGCAATGTCCTGGGAAACTGGTGCCGGCAAGAGCTACATCATCCCAGCCCTGGAAATTCCCGCCTTTCTTCTTCTCCTCAACGGGTACGACCGGCTCGCGTACCCAAACCTTAAAGATAATGGGGTAGAAGTTTACGATTCGAGCCTTTCCACCTTCTGGGATCACGTCGTCGACGGGCCCTGGGGAGTCGACACGGATGCCTTCAACATAAATCAGTTTGCGCATCCGTATCAGGGGTCCATGTACCATGGATTTGCCCGATCGGCGGGTCTCAACTATTGGGAGTCGCTCCTCTACACCAACGTGGGCAGCTTTCTCTGGGAAACGGGCGGGGAGACCACAAACCCCTCCATCAATGACCAGTTCGCCAGCGGCATTGGCGGGAGCTTTTTCGGGGAGGCGCTCTTCCGGATGGCCGGCCTGATCCTTGAGGGCGACGGCGGCAAACCCGGATTCTGGCAAGAGTTGGGCGCAATGATTATTTCGCCACCCACAGGTATCAATCGCCTTGCCTTTGGAAACCGTTTCAAGCCCATATTCCCGAGCCATAATCCGGCTATCTTTTCGCGCGTGCAGCTCGGTGCAATTCTAAAGGCGAACGAGAACGACAAGTCCTCTATAGACCACATCATCCATACCGAGGCGACCGCGAGCTTCACCATGGCCTACGGACTCCCCGGGAAGCCCGGCTATAGCTACATGCGTCCTTTCGATTACTTCCATTTTGAATTCACAAGTCTCGGCAACAAGGATAACCCGTTTGATGATGTCATGATCCGCGGCTTTCTCCTTGGAAAGGACTATGAGTTCGGTAACTCCTATCGCGGAATATGGGGCCTCTATGGCGGCTATGACTATATATCGCCGCACATTTTCCGCGTCTCAAGCACCTCTGTCTCTCTCGGTACTACTTATCAATGGTGGCTTTCCCGCGCGGTAGCGCTCCAGGGTTCGGTCCTCGGGGGGGTCGGTTACGCTGCGGCAGGTAATGTCAGGCAATTGGGTGAGCGTGACTATCATTACGGCGTCGCCCCGCAGGGGCTCATCGGGCTCCGTCTCATCCTTGGCGACAGAACCATGTTTGACTTAACAGGGCGGGCGTATTATTTGAGTGGCGTGGGTGGCGATGACCCGGGGGGAAGGGAGACCATCGAACGACTGGACACGGGATTCACCGTGCGCATTTATGGCCGCCACGCCCTGGGGCTCAAATACATCGCGTCCGTCCGGGATGCGCAGTATCCCGATCGAGCTGACAGTCACCAGTCGGCAGGAACCGTCAGCATTGTTTACACTTTGCTTGGCAAAGCCAGGTTCGGTGCTGTCGAGTGGCGCGGTGCTGATTATTTATAGGTGAAATGTAACTACCCAGCTTGGGACGAAAAGCTTGTCAATCGCCCCGGCGATGGATGAAAGTAATCCAGCCTGTAATATAATTATCAAAGGGGTTCAAAATGACTATTCAACTCAATGAGGAAAACGACGGCAAGGTGCTTGCCGTGCACGTTAGCGGCAAACTGGTGAAGGCGGATTACGAATACTTTGTACCCGAGTTCGAGCGACTCGTCCGGCAGCACGGAAAGTTGCGGGTATTGTTCGATATGACCGACTTCCATGGTTGGGAAGTCAGCGCGGATTGGGAGGACTTTAAGTTTGGCATCGCCCACTTTACCGACATCGAGCGGATCGCCATGGTCGGAGAAAAGAGGTGGCAGCATGGTATGGCGACGTTCTGCAAGCCATTCACCAAAGCGGCGGTCCGATACTTCGATCACCCAAACGCCAACGAGGCACGGAGGTGGCTGGGCGAAGCTTAGCGACATGACCATGAAAGTCACTGAACTCATAGTGAAATGTCTGGAAAACGACGGTGTCGAATACATCTTCGGCGTGCCTGGCGAGGAGAACATGGATCTGTCTCGTGCCATGAAAAAGAAGAGAGGGGTTATTGCATGAGTTTAACCATTTATTTTCTGCGACATGGAGAAACCACGGCCAGCAGGACCGGCGGTTATTGCGGCACTCTCGACCCGGACCTGACCACGGCCGGTTATCTGATGGCGGAAGATTTTGCCGCGGCGCATAAATCGCTGCCATGGGCCGCCGTTTTTTCCAGCCCGCTACGCCGCGCTGTAGCCACGGCCGAACCGCTTTGCACTACGACAGGCATGCGAATGCAGCGCAAAGAAGGGCTGAAGGAAATTGCCTATGGTCAATGGGAGGGCAAGATGCCTGCAGATGTTGATCGTGAATTCCATGATGACTTTGTCCGCTGGTTGGCCGATCCGGGGTGGAATGCGCCAACCGGAGGGGAAAGGGGCATCGATGTTGCCCGGCGTGGTTCGCTGGCACTTGTGGAAATTGAGAAAACCTGCACTACGGGAAATGTCCTCGTTGTTTCCCACAAGGCCACGATCCGGATTATGCTGTGCTCGCTTCTGGGCATCGACGTGGGACGCTTCCGCGATCGCATCGGCATGCCTGTTGCCGCTGTCAGCATTATGGAAATGGAACGGCATGGTCCATTATTGCACAGGATGGGTGATCGATCATATTTGCGCGCGTCCCTGCGAGGGCTTTGAGAAATTTTACCCTGTCCCGGCAAAATTTTAATTTTTCCATTGAATCAGGGACATGAAACAGGGCGGCCTTATCTGTTCCCCTCAATATTTTGAGGGTTCTCCATATATTGAGGGAAAATCGCTCCAATCAACCGCATCTTCTTTATCAGCCTTTCGATTAATTGCCTTGTCATTAAAGGGCTCAACGGATATTTTCGTACATTTTCGCATAACGGCATGCCTTTTGCTCATATAAATATACATGGGATCATCACTTATTCCACAGAACAGGAGAAAAGATTATGGGACGTAATTTTATGAACTATGAAATGTCGTTCTTTTTTTCATATGGCATCAGGTGATTCATTTCTTTCCTTCTTGCTCGCTGATATGAATCCTTGCACAAAAAAACTAACCATAAAATAAAGGAGAACGTTATGAGAATTAGAAAAATTGCGGCAAGTCTTGTGGTGCTGCTGCTCGGTCTTGTCCTGACAGGCTGCGCCGGTATATCTACAAAAAGCACGGCAGATATAACCTGTACAACCAAGGACGTAAATGCCATGCTCAAAAGCGGCGAATACCAACAAAAGGTTGATAACTTTCTGGTCATCCAGGACGCATCAACTTCGATGAGTGACAAACTCGGCAAACCGTTTACCAATGAACCCTCGAAACTGGCACTTTCCAAAGACCTGGTCAGATGCATGAACAACACCCTGCCCAATGATTACGATGCTGAAGCGGGAATGCGGATATTTGGACCCGTATATGCTGACGATGGCCTGATTTACGGCATGACCCCTTACACCAACGCCGGACTTGACAATGCAGTCCTTTCCGTAACCGAAACCGGAGGCATTACCCCCATTTCCAATGCCCTGATCTACGGCACCAACGATCTTCTGGACACCCCTGGGCTTATGGATAATCCAGGCAAGACAGCGGTCATCCTGTTCAGCGACGGCATCAATAATGTGGATGCCGACCCTGTGGCCGCCGCTGCAACGATGAAAGACATGTTCGGCAATAACGTCTGCATCTATACGGTTCTTCTCGGCAATGACCCGGTGGGCAGAATGACCATGGAGCAGATAGCGGCAGCAGGCGAGTGCGGTTTTGCCACCGAAGCCAACAACCTGCATGCCAGGATGCTTTCCGACGGTTCAATGACAGGATCGGCTGACGGCATGGCGGATTTTGTCACCGCTGTTTTCCTGGAAAAAGGCATGAAGAAAGTTGACGGCGACAGCGACGGGGACGGCGTTACAGACAGTCTGGACCAGTGTCCCAACACACCCAAGGGCATTAAGGTTGATAAAGTCGGTTGTCCGGTGCCGATTCCCGAGAAAGTATCCATCACCCTGTTGATGGAGTTCGACTTTGACAAGTCTGTTGTCAAACCGCAATATTACGGAGACCTTGAAAAGGTGGCGAACTTCCTGAAGGCGTATCCCAAAACCACCGGTGAGCTTGAAGGATATACCGACAGCATGGGCAACGACGATTACAACATGAAGCTTTCCCAGAGAAGAGCTGCCAGTGTCAAAAAATATCTGGTCGAGAAGTTCGGTATTGATGCAGCCAGGCTTTCAACGGTTGGTTACGGAGAATCCCAGCCAGTTGCCAGCAATAAAACAGCTGCAGGCAGACAGATGAACCGGAGGGTTGTGGCAAACATCGTCACCATTACCATGAAATAAGACATTTGTCTTTTTTAGAAGTAAAGGGCGGTTAGATAGTTTAACCGCCCTTTTTCTATTCACATGAAGACATGATGTGAAGCAATTCAGGTAATGTTAGACCTCTCTTCATTCGTGATGAAAAGACATCGGCTGATGTGATCTTGGGCCGTTGAGCAACCCTCAATATTTTGAGGCGTCGCAGCATATTGAGGGAAGGCGGCTTCCGCCAGCACAGTCATCTACTTTTCCTTCCAACCTCAACAAGTTGTTATTATAGGATTTCCCCAAATTTCACTGACTACAATGTTTAATGGCATAGCTTTTGCTGATACTCTTAATATAATAAGGCATACACTGGAACTCAAAATGACCTATGCAATCCTGAATCCATCTCCCGATGTACAGACAAACATCACGGAAAGCAGGGTAATTACGTATAACGGCACAATTGTCGGCAGGCCGGAAGTAAAGGTGACCCGCACCGACAGGACCTACACTTCCTCAATTCCTCTGCATCTTCCCGTCGATGTCGAGAAAGGGACATATGTTGTCAAAAGCGAAACCCAGAGCGACAATGCCGAAGATAGCAGGGAATTCACCTTTACGATGATATGAAATAATAAAACATTGGAGGTTCATCATGAACGAATACAAACGCATTCTTGTTGTCAGCAGGATGATCCAGTCATCCAGAAAAGCCATTCAATTCGGGGTTTCACTGGCCCAGAAATATAAAGCGAAGCTCTATGTCATTCATTCCATCTACAATCCCTTCAGTCTCAGGGGGTGGAGCGTTGGGACCCTGTCCCTTAAAAAAGAGTATCAAAAAATTCTTACAGATACCAAGAAACAGTTGTCCGAGCTTGTTGAATCGGAGAAGAAAAAGGGCATGGCCATCAAGGAATTTGTCCTGGAAGGAGAACCCACCACGGAGATTCTGAAAACCATCAAGGAGGAACAGATAGACCTCCTGGTCATGCTTGCCCATGGAGAGGGACGGCTGGAGGATCTTTTGTTCAACCGCAGCAACGATGAACTGGTCCGAAAGATGCCCTGTTCCATCATGCTGGTAAAAAAAGAAGCCGATCCGCTTCCGGAAGAGGATGAAGATGAGGATGAAGATGATGTTGAAGAGAAAGAGACTAAGTGATCCTGCCCTCTCTGAAGAAACATGGACGCTAAAACAGACAGTGCTTCGAAAGGAACTGTTATGAATATTTTGCTTGTTTACCCTGAATATCCGCCCACCTTCTGGAGTTTTAAATATTCTCTTAAATTTATTTCAAAAAAAGCCGCCTTCCCTCCCCTGGGTCTGTTGACCGTAGCCGCGATGCTTCCGGGCGACTGGGGGAAAAAAGTTGTGGACATGAATGTCGAACCGCTCGCAGATGAGCATCTTGCGTGGGCTGACTTTGTTTTCATAAGCGCCATGATCGTGCAGAAGAAAAGCGTCCGGCAGGTCATTCAACGGTGCAGGGCCTTCGGCAAAAAAGTTGTTGCCGGTGGCCCGGTTTTTACTACGCAGCACGAGCAGTTTGCCGGCGTTGACCATTTTGTCCTGAACGAGGCGGAGATTACTTTACCCCTCTTCCTTGCCGACCTGGCGGCAGGTAAGCCGCAACCCCTATACACATCCGCCGAGCGGCCCGATATAAGGCAAACGCCGGTGCCTCTCTGGTCGCTGATCGATCAGAAAAATTATGCCTCCATGTCAATCCAGTATTCACGCGGCTGCCCCTTTAATTGCGAATTCTGCGATATTATCATCATGAACGGCAGAATTCCGCGGCAAAAATCGCCGGCCCAGATGCAAAGAGAATTTCAGGCCCTGTTTGATGCCGGCTGGCGGAAATCAGTCTTTATCGTTGATGACAATTTTATCGGCAATAAACATGAGGTGAAGCAATTGCTGCCCGCCCTGATCGAATGGCAGCGGGAGCATCGGTTTCCTTTTGCCCTGTTCACCGAGGCCAGTGTCAACCTGGCAAGCGACGAGGAACTGATGCAATTGATGAGTGCGGCTAATTTTTTAAAAGTCTTTATGGGACTTGAGACGCCGAACCATGACAGTCTGGTTGAGTGCGGCAAGAATCAGAATACTACCGGCAGCCTGGCAGAGGCAGTGAACACGATTCATAGGCACGGCATGCAGGTCATGGGTGGCTTCATTGTCGGCTTTGACCAGGACCCGGAGAACATCTTCGACATGCAGGTGCGCTTTATCCAACAGATCGGGGTTGTCACTGCCATGGTGGGCATTCTGACCGCGCTGCCGCAGACCCGTCTCTGGCACCGCCTGAAGGCCGAGGGCAGGCTCTTGAGTGATGCCTCGGGGGAAAATACGGACGGAGGTTTGAACTTCGAACCCGTAATGAACAAAAAGAAGCTCATCGAAGGGTATCAGAATCTCCTCACCACCCTGTATTCTCCCAAAAACTACTACATGAGAATAAACACCTTTCTCAAGAGTTACACGCCGACTGCAAAAACCCGTCTAACCAGGGAAGACCTGCTCGCTTTCCTCCGGGCTGCCTGGCGGCTCGGCATAGTATCAAAGGCCCGGTTCCGCTATTGGAAACTGCTGGTGAAAACCTTTTTCGTCAATCGCAGGGCATTGCCCATTGCCGTCGAACTTGCCATCCATGGTTTTCATTTCGAAAAGATCCTGGAACGGGTTTGCCAGCCTTCAAATTATTAAAAAAGCTTCATGAGACCATGCCCGAATCCTGAACGCCACCTTCCCTGGGCCCTCGGATCTTAAAAGGCTGACGGACCAGCGTCGATTCCCGTTACCATGCAACTGTCTTCACGGTATTGCCCGCAAGGTGATTATACTAGGCGAGTTATACCCCCCATATATCATGCGGAGGCTTCCGTGCCTCTTGAGGCCAATGTCATTCTCTGGAGGGATTGAAATGAAATGTAGAGATTTATATGAAGACAGATCAGGGTAAAACCAAAGCTGAATTGATCAGCGAGCTAAGAGAATTGAGATATATGCTCAATGATGCTGAATCATTGGCAACCGAGCTCAAGCTCGCTAAAGCAGAAGCGCAGAGCACCCGCATCTATACTGAAAACATTATCGAAACAATGCGGGAACCGCTTCTGGTCTTGGATGCAGACCTGAAAATACTCTCCGCCAACCGTTCCTTCTATGCAACCTTTAAAGTAAATCCAGGAGAAACTGTAGGAAGCTATATCTATGACCTTGGAAATAGGCAGTGGGATATTCCCCGACTTCGGCTATTGCTTGAGAGTATTCTCCCACGGGACACCCACTTCGACGATTTTGAGGTTGAGCATGATTTTCCATCCATAGGATATAAAATCATGATTCTTAATGCCCGCCAAATCTTTCAGAAAGAGATCGGCAGGAGAATGATACTCCTCGCTATTGAAGATATTACAGGGATGAGAAAGCTGGAGCGGGAGAAGAGAAATATTCTTTCCATGTTTGCCCATGATATGAAGAATCCTCTTGTAACCTCTAAAGGGTTTCTGGCAAGAATTATCCGGGGGAAGGCAGGATCCCTGACGGAAAAACAACTGAATTATATTAAAATTGCCCATTCGGAGCTTGGTAAAGTATCTTGGTTGATATCTGATTTCCTTGATTTCTCGAAGTTTGAGGCAAGAGAATTTAAACCTGATTTTGTACCAGTCGATATACAGGCGGAAATCCTAAAAAATATTGAAGCAGAAATGGTGGAGGCTGAAAAGAAACAAATCACCATATCCCTTGAGCCGCCGGACTCCGCAAATTCTGTTGTTAATGCTGACGCAGCAATGATAAACCGTGTGATCAGGAACCTCCTTGACAATGCGATAAAACACACTGACTCCGGGGGAGTCATAACAGTCAGAGTAACTGATAGAGGCAGCGAATTACTCGTAAATATTAAGGATACAGGGACAGGCATTCCGAAAGATCATTTGCCGTATATATTTGATGCATTCTACCGTGTTGAGAGAGGCGTAAAGGGTTCGGGACTGGGGTTAGCCATTACCAGGACAATAGTAGAAGTGCATGGGGGGAAGATATGGGTCCAAAGCACTCCCTCAGAGGGCAGCACTTTCAGTTTCACTCTGCAGAAATGATGAAACAGGACTGCGAAAAGTATCCTCGCTATTAATTTCCCTAAAGGAAGACTGATACATGAGAAAACGTCAGAAGGAAGCAATATTAGTCTCGTACTTCAGGGAAAAGGAGAAATACGAGAAACTTGCGGAGTATATTATCCAACTTATCAGGGAGGATCCATCGTCTCCGAGAGAAAGTCTTCATACAATTACATATCGCATAAAAGACAATATGAGGCTCATAGATAAAATCGATGAACAAAACAAACATGCCAAGACTGATGCAGCACCAATCACGCATAAGAATTTTTCAGAAAATGGTGGGTGATTTGCTTGGGATTAGGCTTATCTGTCTCCGTCTTTCAGATATCAAGAGAATCGAAGCGTATCTTAAACTTTTGGCTCCAAGCCGACCGTCAGAACGCTTACGTATATAGTGAAACGTCTTGATGAGTTCGAGGGTGCGGAACAGCCTAAAGTTTTATTTCAGAAAATTTTTTAAAAAAACAGGCTCCTGAAATTTAGAACGATTTTGAGTGAAGTGCATAATCGGGAAGCATTTGAGGATAATAGACAGAGAGACGGTGATGCAATAAATGCGGTGAATTATGCACTGTCCTTTGAAATTCATGGGAGAAGAGTCGCGCAGGAAGGATTGAGATCCATTTTAAGATGGAGAAAAAAACGTTCACGGTGGTAATATTTTTGTGATGAAGCTTCTTCGAATTGAATCACATCTGACTTAGAGGCAAGTTGAAAGTTATTTTTCCGTGTTTTTTTTTCTTAAGGAACTAATACCGTATGTAACACCAATAATTGTAGTCAGTAGAATCAGCCAGACCCACCAAGGAAACATATTGAAGTTGTTCCCCATGGTTACCATTATTATCGTGATAGGCAGGATACCAATCCCGGTGGTCCAGGTAAAAGTCCACCAGGAGATTTTTGTCAGTCCTGCACCATAATTGATAAGGTTGAACGATATTAAAGGAATAAACCGACTCAGAAGAAGAGATATTGCTCCTTGTTGTTGAACCCAGCCGTCAAGTTTTTTCAACTTTGATGAATTGACTTTTTGGGCAACAAAAGGCCGCCCGTATACCCGGGTCAGACCAAAACTCGCGTAAGCACCGAGCATGGCGCCACTCCAGGTAATAACGACACCCCAGAAAGGTCCGAATACCATGCCGTTGGCAATTGTCAAAAACTCTGCCGGAAAGGGGACAAATGAGTGCATGATCATAAGTCCGATTGAGCCTAATGGACCCCAGGCACCAAGTGAACGGATGAAACTGATTATGGTGGTTTTGCTTATTTTGATTGAGGGCAGAACTATTTCAATTAAAGGACAGGTATTTACGAAAGAAAAACAAAGGACAGCCATTCCCAAAACAGCGAGCAGGGCATAAAACGGCCATTTAGTTTTTTTCTTATTGTCAATCGGCAAGGCGTATCCTCCGTGATGAACTATCCTTTGAAACAGGAAACTAAGTCAAGATGTCTTGCCACATGTGTGCCCCGAACGCACCAAAGGGTTATACCCTAAAGTGCAGTGCTGTACAAGAGATGAGGGTAGGGCCTTCGAAGCCGTCATGCAGGAGAGGCATCAAACCACCAAAACTGCGCTGGTAAAGAGCCAGGGGTGGTGCGCGTTAAGGAAAAGGCCTTGCATGACGGGGTCAGGTAGGATTCAAGGAGGCGAGCGCAAGCGAACCACTGCTGAGGGTGTCAAAAAGACAAAGATGACGTCAAAACCGGAGGCTTGTGCTACTCCGGGATAAGTTCAGGGAAAACCTGTTTACTGGAAAAGTTTCACTATATTCAGAGTTATTTTTTGATGTTTGAAGGTTTATTTTTGGCGGAAGAATGCGTAAACACCTGGCCCAAAAGAGTTAAGAGCAATGTTGCTGCATTCATACAAGGAAAGAGGCTTTTGAAAAATTCCATAACTTATTGAATTTGTTAATAAATAAACAATATTACTGATGGCTGTATCCAATAAATACTCTGTACTTAAAAATATTCTGCTTACGCAAAAAATCATCCTTTGGACGATATACAGGAAGTTTTTTTTCGATAAATAATATGTAAATAAAAAGTAGAAGAATTTGCCTTTATCTCCTAAGCCCACTTCCAAAATCAATGATGATTTTGGATTATCAGCAAATGAAACAAGATTAAAAAAAATTAAGCTGAAAGAGTGAATGAAAAATAAAGCATTATTGTCGTGGAGCAGCGGCAAAGACAGCGCCTGGGCCCTCCATGTCCTGCAACAGAAGCAGGACATAGAAGTTGTCGGCCTTTTCTGCACGTATAATGAAAAATTTGAACGCGGCGCAATGCATGGCGTCAGAACAGAACTTATCAAACAGCAGGCGGCAAAAATAGACCTCCCTCTGCAGCTTATTCCAATTCCGGATCCCTGCAGTGATTCTGACTACAAAAAAATCATGGCAGATTTTGTTGCAGGGGCAAAATCCCGGAAAATTGACACTATTGCTTTCGGTGATCTTTATCTGGAATGGATACGCGACTACCGGAAAACCAACCTGGCGGAAACAGGTATTGCTGCAATATTTCCGCTTTGGGGCATGGAGACAAGAAAATTGTCAACAGAAATGGTCGAAGGCGGCCTGCGGGCAAAAATTACTTCCGTTGACCCTAAATATCTCTCTGCTGATTTTGCCGGCCATGACTTTGACATGGCTTTTCTTGAGCAGATTCCAGACTCTGTTGATCCTTGCGGGGAAAACGGTGAATTCCACAGCTTTGTTTACGACGGTCCCATGTTCAAGAGCCAAGTTAATGTTTGTACGGGAGAAACCGTCACCCGCAACGGCTTTATCTATACGGATATACTGCCTTGTTAATGCAAAGTTTTTTTGGTTGCCAAGAATGATTCTTGACCGCAACCAAATAAAGAAGTAATAAATAAATATTCAGGTGCTCGTAAAGAGCATAAAAGGGAACTCCGTGAAATTCGGAGGCGGGCCCGCCGCTGTAACCGGGGACGAAAACCGCAGTAAGTCACTGTTCGCTTTGACGGATGGGAAGGCGCGGCAATTAGGATAATCCGGAAGTCAGAAGACCTGCCTGAAGCAGTTGTTATACCTCCGCGGACAGAGGTATTGCAGAAGATCTTGAGGATAACAAGGGACATCCCCGGATCGATGGAAATCGGTCCGGGGATTTTTTTTGCCCGGACCCTTGATGAACTTTTTTCAAGGAGAATGGTGATGAAGAAGGAATTTACACCCTCAAAATTGACGCTGTTGCTGATTACGAATTGGGATGGCTTCCAAACCGCCATGCGGGAAAAGAAGATATACGGCAGGAGGGTTAAATGATGAAAAAGCAATTTTGTCTAGCATTGATCATAACCTCATTTTCAATCAATGGTCCGGCTCTGGCTGAAGAACCGGCAACTGCCGGATATGTGGTCCCGACAATGGATGAAGTGGTGGTGACAGGCGCCAGATTTGAAGACAAACTTTCATCCGTTCCGGCTAATATATCGGTTATACATCGAAAGGATATAGAAAATTCCACCGCTGAAAATGTTCCTGACCTGCTGCGTACGCAGGTTGGTGTTCAGGTTACAGACATTGCCGGTAACCGCCGAAGTTTTCGGGTTGATCTCAGAGGTTTCGGAGAGACTGCCCAGTCCAATACCCTTGTTCTGGTTGACGGTAGAAAAATCAACCAGGCCGATTTAAGCGGAACCGACTGGGCGCTGATTCCTCTAGAACGTGTCGAGAGGATAGAAATTATCCGCGGCGGCAGAGGCAGCGTGCTTTACGGTGATAACGCTTCCGGCGGTATAGTCAATATAATTACCAGATCCGGGGGAAAAAAAGAAATCCGCGGTCGGGTAGCTGCCGGAAGCTATGCTACTTACAAGGGGAGCCTGTCTTTCAGCGGCGCCAACGAAAAGTTGTCATGGAATTTAAACGGGAATTATCTGGCCAGCGATGGTTACCGTGACAACAGTGGCACTGAAAGAAAGGACATAGCTCTGGCCTTGAATTACTATCCCTCGGACAATTTAAAAATAAACCTGAATGGAGCATCACACAAGGACGACACCAATTTGCCCGGAGCCCTGAAGGCCAGCGATTTTGCAAGTGGCATCGAAAGAACGGCAACTCTACAACCTGATGATTTTGCCGACACCGACGACTACTATATCAGTGCCGGTCCGGAATTATATTTCTTAAACGACAGTTCTTTCAAATTTGATGTTGCCTTTCGGCAGCGCAACTTTTTTTCGGCTGCCTTATTTGCCGGCGGTTCGTTTGCGGGAGACACCGAAATAAACACCCTGACCTTTTCACCCCAACTTGTTATCCGTGAGAAAATATGGGAGCTGAAGAATAATTTGACCCTTGGCGTGGATTACAGTGACTCGGAAGAGGATATACACAACAAATCTGTATTTTTCGGTTCCTTTTCCGAAGGCTTTTTTGACCTCAAAAAAAACAATATTGCCTACTATCTACAGGATGATCTTGTCCTGTCAGAGAAATTTACGCTGTCAGCAGGATTCAGGCATGACCGCGCCGATTTTGAATTCAGCCCCTCCACCCCTGACAAGGTTGATTTTGACGAAAATCTTTTTACTGTCGGGCTCAATTATTCACTTTCAGATCAAATCCAGCTTTACAGCAGTTATTCCCAAAGTTTCCGCTACCCACTCCTGGATGAGATTTACAGCTTTTTTACCAATACGGTTTCCACGACCCTGCTGCCGCAAACATCCGACGATTACGAGATTGGTTTACGTTATGCCATGAATAAAACCTTTTATGCGAATATCAATTTGTTCCGCATCGACACCGATGACGAAATCTTTTTGAATCCTAACACTTTTAATAACGAAAACCTGGATGGCATGACCCGCCGGGACGGGGTAGAGATTTCCCTGGCCTGGACGAATGACAGGTTAACCGTAAGGGGCGGCTATAGATATACTGATGCGACCCTGGAAGATGGCTCCTTTGCCGGAAACGATGTGCCAGGAGTGCCGCAGCATAAGGTGGACCTGGAAGCCAGCTACCGGTTTACAGAAGCTTTTTCCATGGCTTTGAACGGCAGTTATGTCGGTGCGCGCCCGTTTGAGAGTGATTTTTCCAATACATTTGCCGAACAGGATGACTATATTGTTGTTAACGCGAAGTTTATCTACCGGAAGGACAGGTTCAGCGCTTTTTTGAATCTGAACAACATAACAGACGAGAAATATTCGGAATACGGGGTTCTGGGAGGATTTCCTGTCGAACAGGCATTTTATCCCTCGCCTGAGTTTAATGTGCTGGGTGGGATCAGCTTTAATTTTTAGTGTGCGTGGATTAACTACCCGTATACGGGGAATTACATTGATATGCTTAGAGAAGAAAGATGATTGATCTATTTGTTCAGGGCGGGCCGGTGATGTACCCATTGCTGGCCTGCTCCATCCTGGTGTTGACCGTAGTCATAGAAAGGCTGCTGTTCTGGGTTACAGTTGAGATAAATCGGGACCAGATGCTCACCGAAGAGGTGATGGAGCTTTGCCGTCAGGGCGACTGGGAAGCAGTGCGCGCCAAGGTCTCAGGCTCGAGGGATTTTATCATCAGGGTCTTGGTCAGTGGTTTGGTACACCGGGAATTTTCATTGACTAAAGCCATGGAAGCCACGGCGGCAGAAGAGGTAAGGAATATGCGGCGCTATATGGGGGTGTTGGATACCATGATCACCGTGGCGCCGCTGCTTGGTATTTTCGGCACGGTCATAGGAATAATTGCCTCATTTGAGGCCCTGGGTGCGGCCGGAATTGATCAGCCTCAGGCGGTGACGGCCGGTATCGCTCAGGCCCTTATCACAACAGCCGCCGGGCTCGGTATCGCAATATTTTCGGTTTTTCCATACAATTATTTTAATTCCAAGGTGGAAAAAGCAGTACTCAATATTGAGAAATATGCCACCAGCCTGGAAATTGTCCATGAAAAGCTGGAGTTGGATAGCAATCATGAGGTTTCTGCGTCATGAAAATGCCGGGCAGGTATTTGGGGATAAAGAAACCCCGTATAGAGATGCTGCCGTTGATTGATATTGTCTTTCTACTGCTTGTTTTCTTCATCTATGCCATGCTGTCTATGGTTGTGCACCACAGTATGGACCTGTCGCTCCCTGTTTCCTCCACAGCAGTAGTTGATAGCGAATTGCGTCTTTCTGTATCTGTCAGGCATAATGGTGATATTTTTCTTGATGATTCCAGGGTCACCCTGGAGGAGCTCGTGACCGTCCTGCATGACCGAAACCGGCGTTCCGTTGATGGCAAACCTGTTCATGTTGACCTTTTTGTTGATAAAGGCATAACATATCAGGAACTTTATCGCATCCTGGACAGCATAAGATCTGCGGGGATTTCAAATGTTTCTTTACAGGCCGATTCATCTGAATAGCCGGGTTCGCATACTGGTTGCCGCAATTCTGGCCGTTGCTTTCCATGCCGCCCTCATCAATTTTGAATTTACGCAAAAGCCGGTAAAGTTGCCGGGTGTGTCATTTCCGCATGCTGTTAATGTTTTTCTGGGCCGGAAAGAGGCAGGGGATAAAAAGCATGAACTGACCCCGGAGGAGCCTGTTAAAGAAGACACGAAAAGTGAAATCCTGCCAACAAATTCCAACCCGGAATTGTCGGCAGAGTCGGCCAAAAAGATTCTAACCCCGGAAGATAAGAAAATTGAGATGCAACGATCTCCAGCCATAAAGGAATCTAATGCACAAAAAACAACTGATGTTGCTCCAGGCGTGAATGAACCAGCGCTTGAGGAAGTTACTCAGGAGCCCCCGAAATCCATGGGTTATACTGAAGATTCAGGACCAGAGGCAGGTAAAGGTGTTGATGACAAGGTTCGGGAAAATATTCACGACGGTCCGTCTCGGACTGCAGACGATGACCTTGGACAACAAACGGTGGGTATAGTTCAGATGGCCTATCCCAATTACAGGTTGAGCGCATTGCCGCCTTATCCGGCCCTGGCAAGAAAAAGAGCCATGGAGGGCACGGTGATGCTGCAGGTTCTCGTTAATAAGGATGGCCGGGTGGATGACCTGGAAATTGAGACATCAAGTGGTTTCAGGTTATTGGACCGTGCTGCTTTAACCGCGGTAAAAAAATGGCGATTTGAACCGGGAAGGCAGGGAGAAAAAACAATACCGATGTGGGTCAGGGTTCCGGTAACTTTTAAACTGAAAAAATAATGAGTAGATTGTTGTCTAAATGCCTAAAAAAATTCTCATAATTCTTATCCTGGGGTTGATATTTCAGTTTCAGGCCGGTGAAACCCTGGCCGGATTGGTCACAGACCAGGTCGGTCGGACTTTTACTGTTCCTGAAAATCCTGTCCGGGTTGTTTCCCTTGCTCCAAGTATCACGGAGATAATGTATGATCTGAAACAGGAGAACAGGCTTGTCGGGGTAACCCGGTACAGCACTTATCCGGCTGAAGCCAAGTCCCTTCCAAGGGTGGGGTCGTATGTCCGCCTTGACATTGAAAAGATCATTGCCCTGCAGCCGGATCTCTGCCTGGCCACTAAAGATGGGAATCCCAGACATACAGTTGAAAAAATCGTCAGCCTCGGCATCCCGGTCTATGTTATTAATCCACGGAATCTTCAACAGATCATGGAAACGATTACCAGACTTGGATCTCTGCTGCATGCGGAAGAAACTGCTGCGGAACTGGTTCTTGATATGAAAAAAAGAATAGAACGGGTGCAGGCGAAGGTTAAAAAAGGAGATCACCGGCCGCGGGTTTTCTTCCAAATCGATACAGAACCGATCATTTCAGCAGGCACCAATACTTTTATTAATGAACTGATTGAACTGGCAGGAGGCATTAACACCACGGCAGGGGAGGTTTCTTATCCACGTTACTCCTGGGAGGATATTATTGTACTGCAGCCAGAGATAGTTTTGATAAGTTCCATGGCAGGAGGATTGTCCCCGGACTACCTTGTGAAATCATGGGAAAAATGGGATCTGCTGGCTGCGGTGAAAAATGAGCAGATATTTGTGGTAGATGCAGAACTTTTTGATCGGCCAACCCCAAGGCTTATTGACGGTCTTGAAGTCATTGCTGCAATTATTCATCCCGATTTATTTACGAAAAACAGATAAACAAGAATAAATGAATACGCCCATCGGCAAAAAAATTGTAATCGTTACAATTCTGCTCACTGCTGTTCTCATAATAACCGGCATAATAGCCATTTCAGCTGGATCTTCTGGGGTAAATTTCTTGGAAACCCTGGGCATTCTGGCCGGGAAAAGTGATCCGGATACTGCCACTGCAACAATCATCTGGCAGATACGGATGCCCAGGGTCATTCTTGCCGCTTTTGTCGGCGGCGGCTTGGCTTTAGGCGGTTTGGTTTTTCAGGCCTTACTGCGCAATCCGCTGGCAGAGCCATACATACTTGGTATATCTGGCGGAGCGGCAATAGGCGCTATTCTGGCTATGCTTATCGGCCTTTCTTATTTCCCCGGGGTTACAATATTATCTTTTTCAGGAAGTCTTGTGGTTCTGGCATTCGTCACGACACTTGCAGGTACAACTATTGGCAATACCCTGCTCAGCAGGGATTCCCTCCTGCTTGGCGGTGTTATGATGAATGCCTTCTGTGCCGCCGTTATCATGTTTCTCATTTCCATGACCCGTTCATTTCAGGTTCAGCACATTCTCTACTGGTTGATGGGTGATCTGGCCACAATGCAAAAAGAGCAGCTGCCGATCCTTTTTCTGGTGATTCCCTGTTTTGTCATAATTTTCATTTTGGCCCGCCCCATGAACCTGCTTCTGCTGGGCAGGGAAACTGCGGCTGCCATGGGTGTTAATGTGAGAAATATCGTTTTGACTCTTCTCATTGTAACGTCCCTGATGATCAGTATTATAGTCAGCTTGTCAGGACTGATCGGTTTTGTCGGTCTTGTAATTCCCCATATTCTGAGACTGATATTTGGCCCGGATCATCGTCTGCTTGTCCCGTCATGTTTGCTTGGGGGAGCCTCGTACCTCATTTTATGTGATCTTCTGGCCCGGGTTATTCCTTCAACGGGTGAGCTGCCTGTCGGGATTATCACAGCTCTGATCGGCGCCCCACTTTTTATTATTTTGCTGTTGCGGAGCAGGGCATGAAACAGATACTGAGCATTGAAACCTTATCATTGGAATTCCGTGATAAATTAATTTTATCTGACGTGTCATTTTCCGTTATGGCAGGAGAGTTCTTTGTCATCATTGGACCGAATGGCGCCGGGAAAACCAGTCTGCTGAAGGTAATTTCAGGTCTGCAAAAAGCACAACAGGGTAGAGTTGTTATCAAGGATAAGGATATTTCAAGGTACGGACGACGCAGTCTCTCACAGATCATGGCAATTGTGCCCCAGCATATAGAAGTAGGGTTTCCTTTTTCGGTAACTGATGCTGTCGTCATGGGACGCAGCCCTCATCTGGGTATTCTGGGTATGGAAGATAAAAATGACTTCCGCATTGCTGAAGAAGCAATGAAATTCACTGAAGTGTCACATCTGGCGGACCGGAAGCTTTTTCAGTTAAGCGGGGGTGAACTGCAGCGGGTAATCATTGCCCGTGCCATCTGCCAGCAGCCGGAGATCATCCTGCTCGACGAACCGACAACCGCCCTTGACCCTGCGCATCAATTAAAAATTATGGACTTGATGGAAAAATTTCGTGTGGAACAGGGTATAACCGTGGTCATGGTTTCCCATGATCTGAATCTTGCTTCCATGTATGGCGACAGATTGCTTCTGCTTAAGGAAGGCAAGGTTATCAGGACCGGCGACCCCCAAAGTGTCCTTGACAGGGAACTTCTTGAAGAAAGTTATGGATGTAAGATGCAGGTTGATGAAAGTCCTTTAGGTGGGGTTGCCAGGGTGACCCCGGTTCCTGCCAAATTTCAGCATTACGGTGACAGACTAGAATGATCGAAGATTTGATCAATCACTCTAACTTGAAGACAATTGTCGAAATTGAGCAACAGACGGTAGATTTTGTCAGTGACTTCCTGCAGCAAGTTTCATGCCCGGATTGTCCTAAAGTAAATTACTCATTCATCAATCAACCTGATTGTCAGGCTCTGCAACAAAATGCTGATTATCAACACTCTATCAGGGTTGAACAGCGAGACAACAAAATCCAGTTATCAGTCTGGACCAGCAACCTGGTTGGCATCCCGGCCGGGGCCCTCCGGGGATGGCTGGAATCGAAAGTTGTTCTTGCCATGATTGAGTCAGATAAAGGTTTTGGCCAGTTTAATTTTCAAACCCAGATCCTGCCATTAATGCGGGTAGCCGGTGGCGCCCTTTACTTCATCAGGGAATTAGTGGAACATCTGAGTCGCGCCCTGAAAACTTACGAGGCCACAGGGGTTATTATTAAAATGAACCGGGGGCTGCCCCAGGTTTATTATTATTTCTATGTATACAACCCAACGGCAGAGGCCAAAGAATTATATCAGAAACTGCTGCCTCACAACTGGTCACGGGCAAATCATCTCTGTAGAAAGCTTGACTGCTACCTGGCTTTGTCTTACCTGGCCGCAAATGATGTGGGATTTTCACCCACGCTTTTAAAGGACTGGCAGAAAAATTTTGGTTTAACGCAAAAGGACCAGGCCTTCATGAAAGACATGGTATTTATCGCCAACCATTACCGGGATCAAGAATTTTCATTCCGGATGGTTGAAATGTTTAAACTCCTTAAAGAATCCCTACTGGTTGTCAGAAGCGATGCTGCTGCAAACGACTCAGGACTAAACTGGTAATGCTTTCAGTAACTATTTCCCAGCAGCAATGGCTTCCTGCAGAAGTTCTCGCAAGCAGTGGGGAAATCTTTTTTCAAACGAATCATGGATCTTTTTTTTATGATTTACAATGCACTCGCAGCAAAGGCCATGTCTTTCGCAATCGACCTTCGGGCAGGAGCAGTACACATTGATTTTTTCACGAACAGGACAATTAATTGGTGTATTTTTCATATGTTGCTCTTTTCAGTGTGAATTACGCTAAATGAAACTTATCATATCCCATGTATAGGACATCATAATATAACATGAGTATCGGTATTATCTACTGTGAAACCTTAAAAACTGAAATTTTATCGTTAGTCGATGACAAACCGGAAATAAGTCATTTGGAGGAGATGCCTTGGCGTCTGCACATCGACCCGGACCAACTGCTTAACGAAGTGAATCTGAAGATCGAACAGCTCCAGGACAAGGTAGATGTAATTGTACTCGGCTATGGCCGCTGTCAGGCAATGGACCGGCTGAAAGACAGTTACAAGGTTCCAATTCTTCGTCCGGAAGCGGAAGACTGTATCGGTATCCTGCTGGGTCAGGAGCGTTACGAAGAAGAACTGAAAAATATGCCGGGCACCTGGTTTCTTTCACCCGGCTGGACCAGAATGGGAACCGATTTTGTGTTTCATGAACTCCAGCTTGACCGGGTTAAACATAAAAAGATTGAACCGCTGCAATTTGCCCACCGTCTCCTGGATGGTTTTACCCGTGCTCTTTATATCGACATGCGAACCGGTGATGATGAGGCCGGCCTGCTGGGAAAAGCTCAGCAGATTGCAGATGACCTGAACCTGAGACTGGAAAAAACAACAGGATCCTACTCTTTATTGGAAAGACTTCTCAACCAAGCATGTGAGAAAATTCAGCAGAAAAAATAATGGTTCATAATTAAGGGAGACGATATCCTGTGAAACTTTCACATTATGATTTTGACCTTGCCAATAATACTGAATTTATTTTTTGTTCGGTTTAATATTGATTAGGTCTCCAACAGTAAACATATATGGACAGATTTATGTATAAGAAAAACGATAATGTTGAATCTCCCTGCAATGATCTCTGTACTCTGGATGATGAAAATATCTGCCTGGGCTGTTTCAGGTCATTGGATGAAATTATTGGATGGTTGGAAATGGATGATAAAATGCACCGTGAAATCCTCGATAATGCAGCAAAACGCAGAAAGGTAAAAAAACAAAATTCTAATAATTGCATTTAGTGTCTCTTTCGGGGATGGTTGAAACCCCTCGCCTTCAGGCGAAGAAAAGTTTTACCTTGTCCCAAAGGGACTTTATAAGGATTATCCCCCGTCTAAAGACAACGGGTTTATCCTGATTCTATAAACTACCACCGCCTGAAGGCAGTGGTCTTAAATAGGCGGCGAATATTCAACTTCAGTTGAAAGCCGCCCGAACCCCTCGGCTTATAGCCGGGGGTAGTTCAGTTTGAACTGTTTGAAATCTATGGTCAATGGTAGGAGAGGCTGATGCCTACAATAAAAATATATGACCCTCCCATGTGTTGTTCTACCGGTGTATGTGGACCGGACATAGATCCTAAGCTCGTTCAGTTTGCTGCTGATCTTGAATGGTTGAAAGGCAAAAATGTTGTGGTGGAGCGCTATAACCTGGCTCAGCAACCGGATAAGTTTGCCGATTGCAAACCTGTAATTGACGCTATGGCTCTAGCGGGTGATCTCTGTCTGCCATTGATCCTGGTAGATGGAGAGATAGTATCCCGAAATTCCTATCCGAAACGTAACGATCTTGCCAGGTTTGCTGGTGTGGATCCCGAGTAGATTCTGGCGTGATGGATTTTTTAATAAAACCGACCAGGTTTCTTTTCTTCACCGGAAAGGGAGGGGTGGGCAAAACATCACTGTCCTGTGCAACGGCTGTTTCCCTGGCAGATAAAGGCAACAGGGTTTTCCTGGTCTGCACAGACCCTGCCTCAAACCTGAGTGAAGTATTAGGTGTACAGATAGGAGCATCTCCAATAAATCATCCAGAAGTTTGGGGGCTTCTGGCTATTAATATTGATCCTGAGGTGGCTGCCGCCAGGTATCGTGAAAAAATTGTTGGCCCCTACAGAGATAAACTTCCGGAAGTTGCTTTGACAGCAATGGAAGAGCAGCTTTCAGGTGCCTGCACCATGGAGATAGCCGCTTTTGACGAATTTGCCGCATTACTTGGTACCGGGAAAGTATTGCAGGAATTCGATCATGTTATTTTCGACACTGCTCCAACAGGTCACACTCTCCGTCTTTTGCAGCTGCCGTCAGCATGGGACGGTTTTATTGAGAAGAACACCACAGGCACTTCCTGCCTTGGCCCTCTTGCTGGGCTGACCCAGCAGCATCAGGTGTACAAGAATACAATATCAACATTAACAGATCCGGAAATGACGACTGTGGTGCTTGTCTGCAGGGCGGATATGGCAAGCTTGGGTGAGGCGGCCCGGACCAGTGAAGAACTCTCCACATTGGGCATGGTCAATCAGAAACTTGTCATTAATGGAGTGTTTAGTTCTTCATCCAAAGATCCATTAGCTCAAGTCTGGCATAAACGTACCCAAAATGCACTTGCTGCATTACCAAAAATTTTATCAAGGGTTGATCGTATACAGGTTCCATTGTTGCCTTTCCTGCCATTAGGGGCTATGAAGTTGCGTTTGATGTGGCAGGCAATGCTTGGCAAAACAATGGATTTTCCAACAAGTGTATATGGTGATAAAATCCAACTGCCGCCTTCTCTTTCAGCTCTGTTCAAAGAGATCGAATTACAGGGCAGGGGCGTTATTATGGCCATGGGCAAGGGAGGGGTCGGCAAAACCACGATTGCATCAAATTTGGCAAAATATCTGGCACGGGGAGGACATACTGTCCTGCTGGCAACAACCGATCCTGCAGCCCACCTCGATTTTGACCTTGGTAAAACAATAAAATACCTGAAAGTTGCCAGGATCGATCCTAAGGAGGAGATAAGGAAATATACTGATAAGGTGATGACCGAAACAGGGAAACATCTGGATGAGCAAGGTAAAAAATTATTGAATGAAGATCTGAGGTCTCCATGTACTGAAGAGATAGCAGTGTTTCAGGCCTTTGCCAAATTGGTAGATCAGGGAAAAGATCAGTTCATAGTGCTTGATACTGCCCCCACAGGACATACTATATTACTGTTGGACGCGGCACGCACATATCATAGGGAAGTGGAGCGCACGACACAAAAATTGCCGGAACCGGTGCAAAAACTCCTGCCCCGGATGCGTGATCCAGATTATACAAAAATCCTGATAATAACTTTGCCGGAAATGACACCTGTGCAAGAAGCAAGACAGCTTGAAAGGGACCTTGAGAGAGCCGGCATATCGTCTCATGCCTGGATCATCAACCAGAGTCTTGCGCCCCTGGATGTCAGTGATTCCTTACTGGCAGCAAAACGTCAGGAGGAGTTGCAATACATTAGCCAGGTCATGAAACAATACAGTCAACACGTATTTCTGGAAGCATGGAATGATAACGAATAGAACAAATCATCGGGTCCGTTTGGATGACAACAAAAACGAAGGGAAACTGTAATGTTAGTGGAGAAAATTGCGAAGTCTCTGGCCGATCTTGATAAGGAAGAGACAATATCTCTTACGGTACAGGCAATACTGGAATGTGTAGCGCCCATCGATATAGTTCTGTACGGTCTTTTGCCCGGATTAAATGAAGTAGCAATGCGCTATGAAAAAAAAGATCATCTGTATCCTGATATGTACAAGGCCTCTATTATCTATCAAGAAGCACTTGCAAAGATTAAACACCAAATTGTTTCAATGGAGACAGATCCGGAAGTATGGGGGGTAATTGGATTGGCCAACGGCGATATGCAGGATTTTGGCAAAAATATTGTCCACATGACTCTGGAGGCCAATGGCTTCGATGTTAAAGACCTGGGGAAATCAGTGCCAGCGGAAAAGTTTCTACAGGCTGCCAGGGAAGGTGCAGATTTTATCGCCATTTCCGTAATGACTGATGAAGGTGTGAAAGAGGCCCAAAAAATTGTGCGGGAACTCAAAGATGCCGGAAAAAGAGACGAAGTAAAAGTAATTGTAGGCGGCGCTGGGGTAAACGCCCCCAAAGCTTCTTCTATTATAGAAGCGGACGGCTATGCGGAAGATGCAGGCGAGGTGGTTGAGTTTTTGAAATTATTTTTCCGGATTGAAACTAAAAAATAAAAAATTATTGCAATATCTACTTACGAGCGCTATTTCATTTTTTTTTCAAGAGAAGAAAAGGCTGCAGAACTGTATTTCCGCAGCCCTCTTTTTTTCAGACTTTGTTATGCACCTAGACAGGCTGCAAGATCTTCCTCAGGTGTGCTGATGGGTTGGATAAAATTTTCGAATAGCACCTTGTGGGCGTTAGGCGTCAGAAATACAGGCATGGTCGGACCAAGCCGGATATCCTTGAATCCCCAATGAATAAGGGTCAGGAGGATCGCCACCGCCTTCTGCTCGTACCAGGAAAGGATCAGGGATAAAGGAAGATCATTAATTCCTACCTCCAGGGCTTCTGCAAGGGCATTGGCAATGATCATGGCTGAATATGCGTCATTACACTGGCCCACATCCAATAATCTCGGGACCCCGTCTATTGCTCCAAGGTCGCGATCAAAGAAACGAAATTTGCCACAGGCCAGTGTAAGTATAGCGGTATCCTCAGGGGCCTTTTCAACGAAATTCGTGTAGTAGTTGCGGCCTGATTTAGCCCCGTCGCATCCACCTACAAGGAAGAAATGCCGGATCGTCTTTGATTTGATGTAGTCAACCAAAGTATCAATGACACGGCCCATGGGATGATCCTGAAGTACAGTGTTGCGGGCGTAACCTACCCATATAGAGACAGATTCTTCATCATCAGTATAACCCGGCATCTGCAAGGCCTTTTCAATCACCGGGCCGAAATTCCCGTTTTCGACATGGGTGGTACCCGGCCAGGCGACGAGTCCTGTTGTGAAAACATTATCCTTATAGCTTGATGCAGGTTTCTGGATGCAATTAGTGGTAAACAGGACTGGACCGGGAAAATCCGGGAGTTCTTTCTGCTGGTTTTGCCAGGCGGTGCCGAAGTGACCGGCTAAGTGAGAGTATTTCTTCAATTCGGGATAGGCATGGCAGGGCAGCATCTCGCCGTGCGTATAAACGTTAATTCCTTTTCCTTCAGCCTGTTTAAGCAGGTTTTCCAGGTCCTTGATATCGTGGCCGGTAATAAGTATAGCTTTGCCTGCTTTATGCCCCAGGCTGACAGGGGAAGGTTCAGGGTGACCAAAATGGCCTGTATTCCCGGCATCCAATAACTCCATTGCCCTGAAATTCGTCTTGCCGGTATCAAGTGCAATTTCATGCCAATCCTGCAAACTGAGACTTTTATCAGTCATTTGGGTCAACTTTTCCTGCAAAGATGCATATACGGCGTCATCTTCCTGGCCGAGAATTGCAGCATGATCAGCATAGGCGGCGACACCGCGGATGCCGTACAATGTTATTTCCTGCAGGCTTTTCACATCCTCGTCCCTGTCCCAGTCGATGGGAAGGCCGACCTCCTCTCCCTGTTTCACCAGGCCGGAAACATCTTCAGCCGGTTGAAAAGTTGCTGCGGGATCATCAAATGTTGTTTTACCACCACCACTCTTTATTTTGCTTTTTAGTGTCTCCCGTTTTTCAACAGTATCCCGGATAAGGGTTTCCAGGCGGTCTGGATCAAAGTTCACATTGGTGAGCGTTGAAAAAATCGCCTGCAGCGTGAAACGGTTAATATCAGGGTCGTTTATATTTACTGCGCGGCCGGAAACCGTGAATTGACAAAGTCCGCGGATAGCATAGGTCAACAGATCCTGGAGTGCCGCTACTTCGTGTTTTTTGCCGCAGACTCCGATTTCAGTGCAGCCGCCTTTGGCGGTTTGTTCACATTGGTTACAAAACATGGTATTTCTCCCTTTATAGCAATTTAATTTTCAGATAACGGAACGGAAGGGATTTCTAGTAAATTACAACTACAAAATAAGAACGGTGATTCTTAGGGGGTATCGGCTAAAGGATGATTTTTCACCTGCTCTTAATCTAAAAGAACCATGCTGTACCAGCAGGGCAGAAGTTCCCCTTTATTATCAAATTCCACCTTTAACCCCAACTTTTCCACTGTTTTCCCGATATCTATCCCGTAGGCATCCATGGATGGACGTGCCATAAGTGGGAACCGGCATGGTTCCGGGTGAGCGCATTCCTTGCACCAGACACAGAGAACCATGGCAAAAGCGTGCATGAACTGGTGGACAAACATGGCCTCTTTTTCCAACTTGATGGTGACATCCTGCATTATCAGCGACATGTAACGATATCCCATGGCAATGGCTTCAAGTAGAATCGCAGGCACGCGAAACCATTTGAGTGCTTTTAAAAGATTGCCAAAAGGTGTTGTTAGAAAAACGCAGGCCATCCATGACATGTCACAGGCGACCCGGGCAGCCGCAGCCAGTCCAAGGTTCAAACCCTCCTGGTAAAAGGTGAATGGGCCCAGAATAAATCCGCAAACTCCACCGGTTATGAGAAGAAGAAAGTTCCATAAATCTCCCATTGACTCTGTATTGATAAGAGGATCTTTGGGCTTCAGGCCGGCATTTTCAGCCAGCTTTTCATTGACTGCCTCGTCCATGCCGGTGAAAGAATCAGGCGCTGTCGAATCCTGCATCTGTATAGAATTATTTGGTCTTTTCATTTCTTCAGCGCCATTAGCAGCAACAGCGTGGTCGGTTGACATTATTAAAAGCATAATTGCCAGAAAGAGTGACTTTAGGGTTATCTCAATCGGTTTTCCCGGTCGTGCCGAAATATTTTCCGCCAGTCCGAGATCGACCAGGACTTCGGGTCTCTGCCTGTAAATATAATGTAATGCGAGGCCTGTAATAACCATTTCAGCGATTGCAATGGATAATTGGGTCGGGAGATAGGCTCCATAAATTACTGTCAGGTAACCGCTAAAAGAATATTGTGGGGTTGGGGCATTGATCAGCGCATTTGCAAGTATAAAACCGGAGTCCGCATAAACCGCCACGTCGCCAATCAACCCCCCGACCATTCCGGCGGCCCAGAGGGGAACCCCTATTTTTCTTGCCAGCCAGAAAGCCCCCACCCAGCCAGGCTGCCAAGAAGACCAAGCGCAACAATATTGGCGCCCCAGGTTCCGAAGCCGCCGTGGGCAAAAAAGGCAGCCTGCAATAAAAGACTGACGCCGGTCAAAGCAATTGCAATGGCTGGTCCAAAAAGAATAGCAATCAATGGAGTACCGCTGGGGTGTGAACATGTTCCGGTAAAAGCGGGAATGGGTAATAATGAGACGAAGAAAATCAATGCACCAGCCATGCCGATGAGGGGACGTTTTTCTGGAAAAGACGTGGCGAACTTTTTCATTTTCGTTGAGCCGTAACCCACTAAAGCTATTCCTGCAACAGTGTAAAGGGCTGCAGGAGCACCAGTTATAATACCTTCTGTTATGTGCATGGCTCGTCTTGCATTGAAAAAACTATTTGAAGGTATCCGAAAGCATGCCTTCCCCCCTGGACTATGTTATGCAGGCTCTTGCTATGTTTGCCTGATATAATTCTTCAGTAGTCATCAGCCCTGCAGCAGGCTGATGATTCTTTCTGTTTTATATACTTTTCCCTGCGCCACCACCATTCCTTCAATTGCAAGGGCAGGGCTAAGCAGGAGGCCGTATTTCTCCCTCATTTCATCCGAAAGTGTCCATTTTTTGACAACTTCAGCCTCTATGCCTAATTCATCAACTGCTTTTTGCGCATTTTCGAGGAGTTCGTTGCATTTTTTACATGGCGGATCCAGTCCGATAACCTCTATTTTCATCATGACGATTCTCCCATACTTTTTCCATCACTGTCTAATGATTCCCGTATCATATGAGGCGGATTGGGATAAGCAGGGCTGAAACACTGCAGATCGTCGATATCTGCCTTCACTCCATATCTTTCAGCCACTGTGGCAAGAACGTTTCTGACAATTTTTTCAAGGAGTTCAGGAGAGAGCTGTACTCTCGCATTAAGGATCAGCGAACCCTTGGAAAGTTTCGCCAGGGATCCGCCGCTCACCACCGGGTCTGAGGACAGGTTGGTAAGGTTGACCCACAAGGATTTTCCGCCACTGGTAAAGACGGATTTCAGATGACCTATTTCGCCTTTCTCACGTTTAAAGGATTCACGCAACTCAATAAACAGATCCCTGACAAAATCTTCGGCACCAAACATCTTGTCAGAAGAAATCCTGATGGCGCCGTTCAGCCAGCCGAGGACCGCCTCTGCCCTGGCATAACGGTCATAATCGATTTGGCTTAATACAGTATTTGCACCGGGCCGGCCTGAAAGCAGAATTTCCAGCCACTTATCAAGACCAGTACCTTCCCGGGCGGAAATTGTGAGAATCTCCTTTTCCGGATATCTCTCGGTTAAAACAGATACGAGCCTTGTAACTTCAGCTACCGGGACAAGATCAATCTTGTTCAACACCAGAATATCGGCCTCTTCCAGTTGTTTTCCGAAAAGATAGGCAACTTCTTCCGGAAAGTTGCTCTCGGTTTCAGCCAACAGCAGTTCCCGTACCCTGTCCGGGTCTACCATTGTTGAGAACGGGGCAAAGCGGAAAGCTTCGTGGTAATGAATTTTTATAGGGTTTGCCACCGCCGCCACGAAATCGGTGCAACTGCCCACCGGCTCTCCCAATAATATATCCGGTTTGTGAACAAGGATTTTTTCTATATTATCAATCAGTTCTTCGAACTTACAGCAGAAACATCCGGCCACGACCTCTTCGATTGGTACACCGAGTTCACCCAGCAATTCTCTGACAATGACGGTATCCGCCAGGTTATCACTCTGGTCATTGGTAACAATACCAACCCTTTTGCCGAGACCGAGCAGAAGTTTAGCTATTCCAGCCAGGGCGGTGGTTTTGCCGGATCCAAGAAAACCGCCGACAAAAATCAACTTTACCGGGCTGTCAACTTTTATATTCCTGCTTTTTGTCATGACATAACTCCTTTGCTGAAATTACTCTTTCAGCTGCCAGCGACGCCTGATCTCGTCTGTCAACTCTTCCTGACCCGGGATCAGGGACTCAAACAGTAACTCCCCGTCAAGAGCTATGGCAGGCAGTGACTTTGCTTTAAGTTCCATGAATCGACGGTTTCCCTCCAAGGTGCGCATATCCCACTCTCGTATCTCAATCATTTTCTTTATCTCTTCAGGTAAATCCTTTACCGATTTTGCCATATAGACACAGGCCAGTCATTGCCTGAAATCTGTCAGCAGGATATCCACCTCGACTTTTTTCATTGCAGCTTCTTTGCAGGATCAATTGTATTGGCGAGCACCTCTTCTATGGCCTCTTTCAGCATATGGCGCGGAGGTATGGCATCAAAAAACAGCTCACCATTGATGAAAAGTGATGGGATCGGGGCAATCCGCATCTTTTTGTAGACCCCTTCTTCGCCAAACAACGAGATTGAAAGCTCCAGGAACCTTTTTTTGCCTTCACCTTTCAAGAAATCCACCCTGCGGTATTCCACGTGCTCCGGGTATTCAGGCAGAATGTCGCGTACAGCCTCATCCATATAATAGCAGAGCAGACAATAGTCAGCCTTGTACATCACTTCGATAATCATTTTCTTATTGCATACCATGTCGTGCCACTGGTTATATTCATCATATTTTTATTCATTGTTTATGGTCGGCCTCGGTAAAAGACCGGCCCGCTCGACAATCTCCGGCACTTTTTCCTCCCACTCAATTGCCATGATATGGAAACCTCTCACCCCTTTTACTTCTTTAAGCCGCTCTATTGTTTCCAGGCAGATGGCAATTCCTTCTTCAGCCTGTTTTTCCTTGGGAACACCGGCAAATCTGTCTATAACTTCATCGGGGACATCCATGCCGGGGACGTTTTTTTTCATATAGCGTGCCATACCCAGTGATTTCATTGGTGTGATCCCGGCCAGTATATACACCTTTTCATGCAAACCACGATCACAAACCCCTTTCATCCATTCTTCAAACCTGTCAAGATTATAGATGCATTGGGTCTGGATAAACTCGGCCCCGGCTGCAATTTTTTTTGCCAGCCGCGGCACCCGGATCTTGAAAGGCTCGGCAAAGGGGTTGGCAGCAGCCCCGACAAACATGGAAGGGGGGCGATTTATTTCATCACCGCTTAAAAATTTGCCATTGTCGCGCATGTGCCTTGCTGTCTGCAGCAGCTGCATGGAATCAAGATCAAAGACATTCTGACCCTCGGGGCAATCCCCGAAAGACTGGTGGTCACCTGAAAGACAGAGGATGTTGTTAATGTTAAAGGATGCAGCACCAAGAATATCACTCTGCAGGGCGATCCGGTTGCGATCGCGCGTGACCATCTGCAGCACCGGCTCCACGCCCATAAGCTTCAGGTGGATACAGGCAGCCATGCTGCTGAGGCGGGTAACCGAGGTCTGGTTATCCGTTACATTAATCGCATCCACATAATCCTTGAGCAGCTCACCCTTTTTTATGATGACCTCGGGATCGCTGCCCCTGGGGGGGCCGCATTCTGAGGTTACCGCCAGGTGGCCGGCTGCCAATATTTTTTCTAATTTACTTTCACTCTTTAAGTTCACGGCAGGAGTTCCTCAACTATTAATTTTCTGGGACCGCCGGCCCGGTCCCTGGACCAGTCTTTCAAGGGAAAGAGTTTTTCATAATCGTCGAGCCGGCCCAGCGCTTCCAGCCGTTCAACTATTAAGTGCCAGGCACAGTCAAGTTCCTTGTTTATTTCACATTTGCCGTTATTCACACCGCCGCAGGGGCCGTTTAAAAGGCGCTTGGCGCATCGGGCAACAGGGCATATACCCCCGGTTGTCGCCAGCACACAATTGCCGCAGGCCTGGCATTTTTCGGTAAAATATCCAGGCCGTTCAACCGCCCCTAAAAAAGTGGTGTTTAAGGCAGGATAAACCGGGGTGGTGTGGAATTTTTCCGCCATGAACTGGACGCCGACCCCGCAGGCAAGACTTAACACCGCATCCGATTCTTTTACGGCATCGGTGACAGGTGCAAAAAAGTCATGTTCACACTGGCGTTCTATGCCGTTAACTGTAAATTGTATGTCAGTACCATCCTGCGTCGCCTGCATCCGCAGGAGAGAGGTGAGAACCTCCGCCTGCTTGGTGCCGCCCTGGTGACAGACAGCAACACAGGCATTACAGCCAAGAACCAGAACGTTCCGGTGGCCGCTGACCGTCTCCCATATTTCTTCAAGAGGTTTTTGTTCTCCTACTATCATTGCCTAAGGATTCCTTTATGTTTGTTTTATAAAATTATAATAACGCTAATCAATTCTCTTTTCCTGTCTCATTGCCAGCCAGATAGGCGAGGGGCCCATTTTCTTTATCCGTTCGGTAAATTCGGTGCAGATCTCCGCCCAGCGGGGACCCATGGCAGCCGACAAGTTGAACATTTCCAGCCGGTCAGGGTCTATGTTGACCTGGGCCAGGAGTTTTTTAAGATGCTCTATCCGTTTTCTCGCATTGATATTTCCTTCCAGGAAATGGCATTGGCCTTCCAGTCAGCCGGCCACAAAAACACCGTCAATTCCCCTTTCAAATGCTCTCAGCACGTAGGAATGATCCAGTTTCCCGGTACATGAAAGCCTGATAATTTTGACATTGGGTGCATAGGAAAGCCGCATCACCCCGGCCAGGTCGGCGGCGGCAAAAGCGCAGTAATGACAGGCAAAGGCCAGTATCCTGGCTTCCCAGTCATCCGGTATTTTTTTTATATTTTCTGCTTCAACCTCTGATGCAGGGGCTGTGTCAGCAGCAGTTGCAGTTTGTGTCATCACTTTTTTCCATATTTTTGTGTGTCGCAGAAGGGGGCAGGCAGTTCTCGGTCACCGAGTCGATCATGGCCGTGATCTGGTCATCTCTGAAACTGTTCACCTGAAATGCCTTGGCCGGACAGATGCCGGCACAGATGCCGCATCCTGTGCACTTGATTTCATTATGACTGACCCTGCCGTCTTCATCTATGAAGGGAGAGTCAAAGGGGCAGGCCCGGAAACAGGCCAGGCATGACATGCATTTATCCCGGTCATGTTTGGCAATGATGCCGGAGACCGCAAGTTGAGACTGGGACAGAACCGTTCCGGCCCGGCCCGCTGCCGCCAGGGCCTGACTGATGGTCTCATCCAGGTTTTTCGGGCCATGCGCCAGTCCCGCTAAAAATATACCTTCACTTGGAAAATCCACCGGGCGCAGCTTAACATGGGCTTCCAGGAAAAATCCGTCTTCGTTCCTGGTCAACTTGTACATTTCACCTAATTTGTCATTAGATGCATTGGGCCGCAGCCCGGTTGACAGGATCAAATAGTCAGCCGGCAGGCTGATTTCATGTTCCAGGACCGGATCATAGGCCGTGATAGAAAATTTCTGGCCATCATGGGTTACTTCCGGTTTACTGTCCACTTCATACCTGACAAACCGTACGCCCAGGTCCCGGGCCTTTGTATAGTATTTTTCACGCAGACCGTATGTCCGCAGATCCCGGTAAAAAATCGTTACCTGGGCATCGGGGGTTTTACGCTTGATTGCAATGGCATTCTTGATGGCATCCTGACAGCAGATACGTGAGCAGTAGTTAAAGGGTGCCTCACGGGAGCCGACACACTGGATCATCGCATAGCTGGCGTCGGCCTGCAGGCTGTTTGCGCTTAAAAGCCGCTCAAGTTGCCTTTGGGTAAGGATCTTTTCTGATTTGCCATAGTCATACTCCTCGGGGGAATACTCACTGCCGCCGCTGGCAATGACTATGACGCCATGGTCGATTTCGGTATCGTCGCTTAAGGTTGACTTGAAATTACCGACATAGCCTTCGGTTTTACGTACCTCAACGTTGACATGAACAGTTATGGCCGGATGGTCGTCAATCTCCAGGTTTTTACGGCGTATCAGCTCCCTGACACTGTCTCCTTCAAGAGTATGAAGAACCCCTGCGGCCAGGCCGCCCAACCGTTTTTCCTTCTCCACTATATGAACGGCAAAACCCTGCTCGGCCAGCGACAGAGCCGCGGTCATCCCGGCAATGCCGCCTCCGATAACCAGCGCCACAGGAGTAACCGGCACAGATTCGGACTTGACCTCCTGAAGGAGCCTGGTCTTGGCAATACTCATATTGACGATATCAATGGCCTTTTCAGTGGCGATCTCATTCTGTCCCATGTGGCACCAGGAACACTGTTCACGGATGTCGGCCAGCTCAAAAAGATACTTGTTCAGACCCGCTTCCCTGATCGTCTCCTGGAAAAGGGGCTCATGGGTTCTTGGCGTACATGAGGCGACAATGACCCGGTTCAGGCCTTTTTCCCGGATAAGTTCCTTTATTCTCTTCTGCCCGTCAGGGGCACAGGCATAAATTACCGTCTCGGCATGGGCAACGTCAGGCTGCCTTGCTGCATTCTCAGCAACCTTTTCCACGTCAACTGTCTGGGAAATGTTAATACCGCAGTGACAGACCACAACTCCGACCCGGGGTTCCTCGTCACCGGTTTCCTTCTCCGGCGGCAAGGCTACTTCTTCAATCTCGTGTCCTCTTCGCTTGTCCAGAATCGCCATGGCTGACGCCGCTGCCGCACTGCCCTGTACCACGGTTTCCGGAATATCCTTGGGTCCCTGGTAGGTTCCTGCCACAAAAATGCCGGGCCTTGTGGTTTCGATTGGACTTAAGCGCGAGGTAATGGGAAAGCCGAACTGGTCAATGTCAATATCAAATATGCCTGCAAACTCCAGAGCATCCTTACGCGGCTGGAGACCGACGGAAAGAACTATCAGGTCAAAGTTTTCGTGTACCATGCGGCCTTGCCCGTCAACATACTTGATAAACAGATCGCCGCTTCCGACCTCCTCGTTGACCGCCGAAATCATGGCACGTTCATAGCGCACATTATATTCATCCCGGGCCCGGTCGGCGTATTTGTCAAAATCCTTGCCGAATGTTCTTTTTTCATTGTAAAAAATAGTCGGGACCACTTCGGTATCATGTTCCCGGGCAATAACCGCCTGCTTGGTGGCATACATGCAGCAGACCGAAGAACACCAGGGATTGGCATTATGGGGATCGCGCGAGCCCACGCATTGGATCCAGGCAATCTTTTTGGGATGTTTACCGTCAGACGGCCGTTTAATTTCACCACGGAAGGGTCCTGAGGCTGAAAGAATCCTTTCAAACTGCAATGAAGTTACAACATTGGGCCATCTGTTGTACCCCAGTTCCTGCTGAACGGCAGGGTCATAGGTTTCCAGTCCCGGGCAGAGCAGCACGGCACCTGCCTTCAATTCAAATTCGCTCGGAGTGTCATCAAAATTTATCGCATCTGACGGGCAGGCTTTTTCGCAGGCCCTGCATCTGCCTTTGGTCAGATAGAGGCATTGTTCAGGGTCAATGACCCTGGTATTCGGCACCGCCTGGGGAAATAGACTGAAAATGGCCTTGCGCTTGGAAAGTCCCTGGTCAAATTCCCCGGGAACTTTCTTGGGACATTTTTTTTCGCAGATCCCGCAGCCCGTGCATTTAAGCGGATCAACATAACGGGCTTGCTGGCTGATCTTAAGGGTGAAGTTGCCGGCCACTCCTGAAACCCCGGTGACCTGCGCCATGGTATGTATCTTGATATTGGGGTGGCGGCTTGATTCAACCATCCTGGGTGAGATCATGCACATGGCGCAGTCGCCGGTAGGAAAGGTCTTGTCCAGCATGGCCATGGTGCCGCCGACGGCCGAGTCCCGGCTGATCATATGAACCATGAAACCGCTGTCTGCCAGGTCCAGGGCTGCCTGCATGCCGCCTATGCCCGCTCCAACTATAACAACGGAGCCGATTAATTTGGATTCTGCTTCCATATTATACCGAATCCCCGCACAGCTGCGTCCAGTCCATACCGTCGGTGAACATATTTTCCGGGGGCTGCAGGTCCTTTTTGCTGAAACCGAAGGCCAGGCCGATCAGCTCGGTGATGAAATAGACCGGCAGACATTCCTTGATCCCGTACTTCTCGCAATACATCTCCTGTTGCGATTCCATATTCATCTGGCACATGGGGCAGGTTACCACAAGACAATTGGCACCCCTGGATATGGCGTCCTGCATGATTTTCGCCATCAGACCCAGGGCGCAATCCGGGTTGTAGATAACCGATGAAGCGCCGCAACACAGGGTTTTATAGTTCCAGTCCAGGGCTTTCACCCCGATGGCCTCGAGCACTTTTTCCATGCCCTGGGGATTTTCAACATTATCCTCAACCGGCACATCATAAGGAAACCTGGTGTGCATGCAGCCGTAGTAGCAGGCCGGCTTGAATCCCTCCACTTCATGTAAGGCAATTTCCTTGAATCTGCTGCCATCCACCTCTTTGCGCAAAACATCCAGCGTGGAGGACACCTTGATGGTGCCTTTGGTTTTCTTGGACAACTCAAGATTGATCTCATTTTTCAGCAGGGGGAAATCCTGCAGTTGCTTCTGGGCTACCTTGGTCCTGGAATAGCAGGCAGCGCAGGGAATAACCAGTTCCTTGAAACCGGAGGATTCCGCGATCCCCAGATTTCTTGCCGGTAAGGCCACGGCCATGAAATCATTAATTTTACCTGCTGAGGTTGCTCCACAGCAGCTCCAGTCATCAATTTCCTGCAGATGCAGGCCGAGTTTGGCAAAAATCAGTTTTGTCTGGTGGTTGTAGCGCTTGGCAGACTGGTAAAGTGAACATCCAGGGTAATAGGCTAAATCCATTTTCTTCCTGACGACTTTTTATAGAGACGGGAAATTTCATCACGTCCCTTGCTTGAATGAAATGAAAGATGCAGACGGTTTTGTTTGAACATCTTCCAGGCTAACGTCGATTTGCTTATTATCTCGGAAACAATGGCCACATAATTTCCCTTTTTCAGATGATCCCACATGTTCCGCAGCTGAAATTCTCCCATCATGCCGATTTCATTGATGCGGCCTTTACGCAGACTGTAGTGAAAAAATGCCCGGTGAAAATTCTTGTATTCCGGCTGCTGCGGATCGATGCCGGCATCAAGGGCCATTTTCTTTAAGGTGTCGGCAATCCTGCCGGTCTTGATATTGTTCGGACACCGGGTGCCGCAGGTGTGACAGAAGAGACATTTCCACGTCAGCTTGTTTGTCAAGGCACTTTCAATATCACCGAGGACTACCATGCGGATCAGCCGGTTTGGGGTGACCATGTCCGTATCTTCGGCCACCGGACAACCGGATGCGCACCTTTTGCACTGATAGCAGGAGTTTATGTTCTGACCAGAACGCGCCGATACTTCACGGGTGAAAATATCCGCCGCCTGGGGATCGTACTGAAAAGGTTCGTTAACCATTCTCCATGTCCTTCATATTCTTAAGCGTCATGTCCTTCATGCTTATGGGCTGCACTATTTCCCCTTTCGACCATTTCCCGTTATCAACAATCCTGCCGATCTCCTCCATTGAGTCAACGGGACCGATGAAAACCACGATGTTTTTGTGCTTTATGCGTTCCGACGGTATTTTAGGGTCTTCAATGGTCCAATCTCCCATGACATAACTGAAAATATATATTCTTCCTTCGGCTTCAATAAAACCCTTGGCACGCACCACAGAGGAGGGCAGGCTGTCAGCCATGTCTTTTATCTGGCTGAGATTATCGCCGGTCCACTTATAGGTTACCGAGGCCAATGCATCCGGTGGCGTAGTCTCAAGGTCTGGTTGGTCCAGAATGTCATCAATATATGTTTCGAGTTCTGATGCAGACAGAATTTTCCGGTCAGTTTCTGTCGGGCCTTGTGATGGATCGGAGCTGTCATCCTGCAGTTCTTCGAAAAAGAATTGCTCAAGGGGAATGTCAGCATAGGTTGTTTCAAAAAACAACGGATCAGGATGAAATTCACTCACCGTTTGTTTTACCTTATCTATGGCAGCAGGTGTTACAAGATCAACTTTATTGATGATAAAAACCGTTGAAGAGGCAATCTGTTTTTCCAGGGAAGCATAAACCTCAAAGGCATCATGAAAATGAACTGCATCGAGAATGCAGAACTGTTCCTTGAATTGAAAACGATTATTGAATATCGGCAGTTGCAGGTCCCGTTTCAAATCTGAGGGATTTGCTACTCCGGTTGACTCCATGAGCAGAATGTCAGGTTTGACTTTTGTATTAAGCTCATACAGACCTTTGATAAAATCGGTTTTTACACAGACACAGAAAATTGAACCGCGGCTGATTTCCATCATATCAATGTCATCACCTTCAACCAGGGTTCCGTCAATACCGATTTCACCGAATTCATTCATGAGAATGGTGAGTTTTTTATCCTTGGGAAACCGGGCAATGATCCTGTTCAGGAAAGTTGTTTTACCGCTTCCCAGGAAACCGGTGATAAGAAAGACTTTCGTAATTTCTGCCATAGTCATACCTATAAATTAAGACTTGAGAATGATTCTTACAAGGTAAGACCGGACTGAAAAGCTGCTGATTCTGCATTTCAGTCCGGTCAAATGACTAACTACTTCGGTTGAGTTACTTGATTAATAGGCCAGGCCTGGACTAAAAATCATTCAATTTCAAAGAAACTCAACCAGCTTTAGTTTTAAGACCGGAACCGGCCTTTTTAAGGTTCTCCTCAATTTTGGCAAAATTGAACCCTTCGTTTCGCAAAGATTGAAGTCTGATTTTGATTTCCTCAGAGGGAGCCCGTTGTGCCATTGCATCAATAAGTTCTTCGTATTGCGGGATAATACTTTCAAAAACGAGATCCCCTTGAATGCAAATGCTTGGCAGAACCTTGCCCTTCAATTCCATAAATTTGCCAATACCTTCTTTATTTTTAATAGACCATTCCGAATATTGGATCATATCCTGAATGTCATCCGGCAGGGCCGCAATGGATTCCATCATGTATCCACAGGCAGCACACTGCACACTGTCAAGTGTTAAGACATCAATTTGAATTTTTTCTGACATTATACCACTCTCCTTTATGCAACTTTCTACCAAGATTCTGGATACTTGGCATAATAGGTTTCAAACCATTCCTTAGCTTCGAGTACCTGTTCTATATGTTCCGACGGAACATCGTAGGGCATGTCTCAGCCAGGGGCAAAAGTGTAGCCGATATGTCCTCCTGCGGCCAGGCTGACAATGGCGTCCTCGCGTGGTGACAGCAGTCCCAGGCTGAGGGCAAGTGTCAGTTTCAGGTTGCCGCCGAAACCTTTGCAGTGTTCTTTTGCCAGGTCACGAACAAAGTTCATGTTCAACTGTTCGTCGATAGCAAAGCCGTGCGTCTTCAATTCGCAGACATCTTTGAGAACCTTGGTTGCGTCACCGCAGATAAAAAATGAGGATGTTTTCCCTGAATCGTTTATTACATTAATTGCAGCCTCAACATTCGGGGTTACAAACTCCTGAAAAGTTTCTGATCTGATCTGGGAGGCAACAGGGTCAATTATAGCTATTATATCGCATCCCATATCAGCGTAAAACTTGGCAGCAACAGCGCCGACCTGGCCGGCATATTCACAAACCGCAGCAGCAAACTCTTTGTTTTTTACAACATCGGTGAAAATGCGCACACCGGCAAGGTGGGAAGCAAGAGTCAGCGGACCGCATATACCGCCAATTAAGGCGCAATCCAATTCATCCAACTGTGGTTTGGCAATTTTTGCTGCTTCAATGATAACCGGCCAGCGGCCCGAATTCTTGGTCGGTAGCTGCAAACCTGCCTCGGCAGGTGTCTTGTCGGAACAGGGATGACTGGTTACCGACGGCACATTATCCGGCCACCATTTCAGTTCACAGCCAAGAGAATGGGCTTCGACGGAAAGATCAAAAATAAGGGGAATTCCATCCGCCTTATACTTCTTGGCTGTTTCTACAAGTCCTTTGGCTAATATCGCAGGATCCTGCAAATACTTGTCAGCCGGTTCATTGATAACAAAAGCACAGTGCATCCCTGCGTATGGTACCCAGGGAGCAGATGCTGTCCTCATACCTCTCACTGCATCAATACATTTTTGTTTTGCCATTTAGAATCTCCAATTTTATTCAAGTTTAATAAAACAAGGTTTCTCTTCTCTTTTTTTTTGCCGAAAATCACCTCCTTTTAATGAAAGGCAAGGGCTGGAAAACAACAATTGCGCTTTCCGTTACTATACTGCCGCCTGCTATTGCAGAAGAATAATCGCATAATATTTGAATGTATCCTTTGTTTCTTGGGCAACCGGGGTATGTATCCCGATATTTTTAAGGGTTCCGATCAGGTCAATGGAAAAGGCTTCAATAGGTGGACGCCTTTCCTTTGGAAACCGGCAGGCTTTGGGATAGGTACACTTCTTGCAGAGTGCGCAGGCCCCGCTCACCAGACTTATGGCCTTGTCATATCCTTCAAGAAAAAGCTTACGCTCGATCTCCACAACCTCCTTCCAGGTACGAACCTGCCCGGCCCGCCTTCTGGCATTACTCAGGTAAAAATCTTTGCATTGACGCCTGCCTATTAAAAGCAGAGCCGTTGAATATTCCCGTATGACGGCATCGACCTTTTCCAGATCGGGACTGGCTGGAGGACAGCACCAGTTGGTATTGTATTGGCAACAACCAAACTGGCATTTAAGGCGAACCCATTGGGCTATTTCAATTTTATCAACAGCAAAAGGGATGATTTTTTCAAGGCCGCAGTTTCTGCTCTCTTCAATAAGATTATGCAGCATTTGACTGGAGATGCCTTCAATGCTTCTGAATGATTTGGCCTTCTTATGGCCATTGTCAGGAAACACAACGATTTTTCCCTTTTGTATGGACAACGCGTTCATGTTGTCTCCTTTTTTTCATGCTGTTCAAAACTGATGCAAGAATCACGGGGCAGGGCCAGACCAAGCACGGCCTCGGCGGCCTTCAACACTGCCACCGGCACAGGGCAGGTGAGATGACAGCCGGCCTGCTCTGCAGCCTTAATCACAGGGTTCACTGTATGTCGTGCAAATAGATCCTGCATGGTTACTTCTGTTATATTTTCGGCTAATTTCCGGATCTGTTTACACTGTGAACCGGTTATTTTAATAACCGCATGATGCTTGTTTTGCTGCCAGGCTTCCACCTGGCAGCAAAACCCACAAATACCAGGCTCTACATGTATGAGAATATTTTTCAATTTTCAGTTAAATCCTCTTGTTGACCACTACATTTGTAAATCCTGATTATTCCGGCTTCACCGGACCTTTCGGGCCCTGATTCAGGATATAATCCGGCACAATGCCTTCAAGATGGGGGAATTTGTCCTTCATATGAGGTAACTGCATGGCTTCCATGAAGTCCTGTTCAAAGGTCGGCTCAACGGTAAGTTCCAGGTAATCAACATTACGAGAACACCAGTTGGCTTCAGTTCGTTTCTGCACATTCAAAAGGGCGGCCCGGCAGCCGTCACCGGCAGCATTGCCGATACCAAAGATATTTTCAATCTTGCAGTCGGGGAAAAGTCCCATGACCAAGGCTTTCGTGCGGTCGACATGAGTGCCGAAGGCCCCGGCAATTTTTACCTTGTCAACCTTCTCGATACCCATCCGTTTCATCATCAACTTGCAGCCGGCATACAGTGCGCCCTTGGCAAGCTGGATCTGCCTGATGTCCTTTTGGGTAATTACTATATCCTTGTCGATGCTTGATTCATTTTTCCAGGCAAGAATAAACTCAGGCTGCCCGGTATCCGCATTCTTTCGGTAGCGGGGATGATCCTTGAGGTCTTTCTTGTTGAAAACGCCAGTCTTGGTAATGACCCCGGAACTGTAAAGCTCAGCCAGCACATCAAGAATGCCGGAGCCACAGATACCCTTGGCCTTCATGTCTTCCGGTTTAGAGTATTTACGGGTGGCTTCCCGGCCGATAACCTTATAATCAACATCATGGGTTTCCGGATCGATTTCGATCCGTTCGATAGCCCCGGGAGCAGCACGCATGCCAAAACTCAGCTGGGCACCTTCCATGGCGGGGCCTGTGGCGCAGGAGGATGAGATCAGTTTGTGCCTGTTTCCCAACACCAGTTCACCATTGGTGCCGATATCGATAATAAGCTGTGTTTCATCATATTTATATGGCTCTTCGGCTATCAACACGCCGACATTGTCTCCGCCGACAAAACCGGCCTCGTTTGGCAGTACAAAAACATAAGAAGAAGGATTGATATGTAACTTCAGATCCCGGGCCCTGATGTCAATACTATGATGGATAACCGGCGGGAAAGGGGCAAGTCCGACGTATTCAGGGTTAAGGCCCAGAAGAATATGATTCATGGCGGTATTGAAGCCGATGGTAATATCTTCAATGTCCTCTTTTGTCAGACGAAGATAGGTCTTGCCCTCTTCCGGCGCCTCAACGTATTCATCGGGTCCTTTTTCACCCTTTTTCTTTTTCACTTTCTTTTTTGGCGGGTACGTATCAGCGATCGCTTTTTCAATAAGATCATTCAAACCTTCGATAATATCATCACTCATTCTCTGCAAGCCGTCAGGTGTCGTCATGCTGAACGTTATCCGCGCCATGACGTCTTCACCGTATTTGCACTGCGGATTCATGAGCGAGGCAGTGTTGATAACCTCCATGGTCTGCAGGTTGCACAAATAGGCGGCACATGTAGTGGTGCCGACATCGATCGCTATGCCGTAAGCGGCTTCAACCTTTCCGGGTCTTACCCGGATGATTTCCTTGCTGTTCCAGACGCTGACCGTCACCAGCCATTTCTCCTGGCGTAATACCATGGGTAGTTGGCGCAGGGTGAGGATGTCAATAGTCAAATCTTTAAGTCCGTGCTCCCTTTCCAAACCGTTGCACAGCCTTTCGAAATCACCGATTTTATTTTCAAAGGTAGGGCCGTCCAGCTGCACGGTATAGAGCTTGACTGCCGGATTAAGTTCAATATTTATGTCACGGGCAGCCTTGCTCACTATCTGTTTGCCGGCCCTGGACTCTTCCGGCACAAAAATGAGAATATCGCCCGTCACCTTGGCAACACAACCGAGACGGAAGCCTTTTTTTCTGCGGTCTTCGTTAATGAACTTGGCCTCTTCAACCTGCCAGGGGCTCACATGATCCCGACTGGACTGGATGTTATATTTTTCGAAATGACCTTCCTCAATCCGTACAACGCATTTACCGCAGACCTTCTTCTCGCCGCAAAGAGCTTCTATGTCCACCCCGAGCAGACGGGAAGCCTCAATTATATTTACACCTTTCGGTACCTCTCCACGGCGGCCGGAAGGCTGGAATATCACCATAACTTTGTCATCAGCCATTTATTTTCTTACTCCTTCTTTGTTGCCTTTTTTTATTTTTAAATTGTTTATGATTTCTGCCGGTGCTTTATGTGTCGGCAGAGATTATAGCGCCTTTGAATTTTTGGAATTAAATCCATTTACAGTTGTCTTTGTGTCGGCAATTCAGCTTTCCCCTCAGTTGTCTTTTAAAATGCTTCATGAAAAACTATATTGCCGGCACATAGAAAAGCTTCAGCTACGCCGGGACATCTCCCTTCTGGAATTTCCGCAGCGAGCTGATCATTTTGATGCCCTCGGATACCGCATTACCGGCTGATTCGGCATATCCGTCAGCACCAAACAGGTTGGCAACATCTCTGGTTAGAGGTGCGCCGCCCAGCATGATCAGGCAGTCCGGGTTTTTTTCCTTGACCATGGCGATAACTTTTTTCATGCCCAGCATGGTGGTAGTCATCATGGCGGACATGGCCAGAACATCAGAATTGGTGTCCAACTGCTTCTCCACAAAGTCTTCCAGGGGTACATCGCGGCCCAGGTCATAGACATCCCATCCAGCAATATCAAACATCATCTTCACCAGATTCTTGCCGATATCATGGACGTCACCCTGGACGCTGCCAAGAACGACCGATGCTTTTGGGGCATCAATATCAACCTTGACGTGGGGCCTGAGAATATCAAGTCCTGCGTAGAGTGCATCAGCGCACATCAACACTTCAGGGACAAAGTATTCATGTGAATCGAAGAGTTCGCCGACTTTTTCCATGCCGGCTGCAAGACCATCCATTACCCCTTCCATAGGAGTAATGACGTCAGGATTATCCAGAACCTTCTGGGCTGCCTCCTTGCAACCGTCCTCATCGTATTCAACCACTGCTTCTTTCAATTCTGCTAAAATTTCTTCCTTTGTTGCCATGTCAGTTCCTCCTAAAATTTGTTAAATTCTTTTTGTGGCGGGTGTGGGTTTGTTGCCGAAATCATGTACTGTTTTTACATAGGTTTCCATGTTCTCTTTTTTAACGTCTGGCCAGAGATCACAGCCAGGCCAAGCCGAATCAACACCGTTGTCAATGGCCTTTTTAATGACATCAGCAACTGCCGCTTTGCCTTCCATGGTGGTCAAAGTACCGTAAGGATCAAAATTGCCGAATAGCAATATATCATTCCCCAGTTTTTTCCGGGTTTCGGCAACATCGTTTTTCTGATCAACACTTATGGCATCAGCACCACATTCGTGCATCATTTCAATAATCATGTCGGTGGAACCGCATATATGATTTACCGAAGGAACTGAAATGGCATCAAATACCTTGGTGAGATTCGGCTGGATGAGAGTTTTCCACATGCGGGGCGAAAGAAGGTCAGTTCCTGAACCCATTTCCCTGACGGTGATAAAATCGACACCCAGGCTTTCATAATGTTTGCAAAGATCAATAGTGACCTGGGTTACCTGGCCAAGGAAGGCTTCAATCTGGTCTGCTTTCTTTTTCAGTCCCTTTAACAGAATATCAAGTTCCATTATCTGGCCGGCCAGGGTGAAGGGACCAAGTACCCAGGTGCCGACCGCCAGGTCCGGAGCATCTTTTTTTAATATTTTTATAGCCTTATCAACCACAGGCATTCGACCCTGGCTCATGTAATTATCAGGGATGTCTATTTCATCAAGATCTTTCCATTTGTTGGGTACAGTTGGATAAATGATGCCTTCGACGTTATCATACAGTGAAACGCCTCTTCCCATGGCCTCGGCTACGACCGCCATATCAAAAGGGACTACAACTGCATCCAGGCCCCACATTCTGGCAGAAGTGAGGGCCGCACCTGCCATTAACTCGGATTCATTATGGATTTTTGCAAACTGCGTTCCCATCTTTTCAATAGCCTGCACAGTGACGGTGCCTTGGCCGCTGAAACAGGGCATCCTGTCAATCGGCTCCTTTTTGAACATTTTCATTACTCTTTCTTTACCTGTTAATTCTGCCATAACTCCTCCAATTCAATGAATTATTTACTCAGATTGAGTGTTTGGTGGTTTATTTTCCTGTAAATATCCTTTCTGAACCAATGCTTCGGTTATTGCCTTCTCAAGCTCTGTGGGGTGTGGTACGGTTGAAAAGATTACTTTTCCGTTTATGAGGATTGTTGGTACTGTCAGCATCTTGCCGGCTTTTCTACATAAAGCCATAAAATACGCAGCATCCTTCTCATTCCCTTGCCTGATTACTGTCCGAATATCGATCAAACCTTCAAATTTTTCCGCGATCATATCAACAGTGTTAATGGCAAAATCATAGAGAACGCAATGAACACGTTCGCAGATTATTTCAACAAGAACAGGGGCTTTTCCTGAGGCTACTCTTGGCTGAATCGGCTCATACTGTTCATCTGCCGCGATGTGTGGCTTACAGCTGGTTTCTTTATCGGAGGACAATTTTTCGATTTCCTTGTAAGGCCTGTTCAGCCCCTAGAGAGAGCTTTTAAGCTGTTCTACGAACTCGGGGAACAGTTTATAGAGCGGATGATTCTCGTCCTTAGGCAGACGTCCTGTTTGACTGAAGACTGCAGTTGCCTGGAAAGCGTTCCCCATTGCTACAGCAGGCATAACCCGGTCAGCACCGGCCATGGGCCCGGAGAAAATTATATCGTGATACAGGAAGGAGGCGAGTGACTCCAGAGCGGCATCTGCTGCGGCCCATCCTTTGAAGCCCCATTGCTCTCGAGCCTGCTTCCACATATATGAGCCGTTGCTCGGGGCGCTGCCGGTGGGGAAACCCCATTTTTCCTTGATCAACTTATTTGCTATACCGCATAAAGCAGTGGCCGGGCCATTCATCACGGAAGTGTCTACAAATATGCTTTCGAAATTTGCTCCCACCTTTTCAATGACATCCAGAAGTTTCTGGGTCCCGTTAATCCTGCCTGACGGCATCTGGTCTTCCTGGTCATAGGCCACAAGCAGGACGTGTTTGACGCCGATCTGGGAAATTTCACGGATCTCGGTTTCCAGGTCCTGTTCCCAGATGGTAAGGCTGTTGTAGAACATGCGATCCAGTAAGCCCTTCTCAGCACAATAGGCTGCGCCTTCCAGTTTTGGTTTCATGACCCAGGCGTCCACACAGAACGGCATATCACTGACAGAGGTAACAAAATCGATATAGGTCTTAAACTCAGCACCGGTATTGGCAACTATATCTGCCATGCCCGGCACCCCGGTTTCCTGCCAGAGTCTGTCCTGTGTTTTGAGAAGTTTTTCTGCCTTTTTTTCATCAAAACCTTCCTTGCGTTTGCCTTCAAAAACTTTATCACCTTTCTGAAAAATTGATGAACAGGCAACTGTCGGATAATCTCCAGGCTGGCCGCCAAACTTTACCCCGCCCACTTCGCAAACCTTTTGTTCCGTCTCAAATTGAAACATTGATTCCTTCTTGTGATGCATTTATCTTGATCCTCCTGAGTGTAATTTCTGACCAAACAACGATGTAGTGTGCCGACCGTTACGCCAAAACTATTAGAATTAAATGTAAGCAGAGAACGTTTGGTCACTTTCTTTGATATTTCCTTAATTCTTATCCAATTTTTTTTTTCTGCATATCGTCCAAAGGATGATTTTTGCGGAGTGAGGAAACTTTTCTGGTTAGGGTTTCTGCGGAAGTGGATGCTAAAATTGATTCAAAACCATTGCAGGAATAAAGGTTTTTTATGTCCTTAAAGTAAACATGCGGAGTAAAATCAGGACAGCGTATTTAGGAAATTGTAGAAGAGATACAGCAAGACTCAGTTCCGGAGTGACATGCCATGACCGCAATTTCAGAGTTTTTGATTAGGGGTATAGCAGATGGCAGGAGAATATTTTCTTTTCATAATGTGCAGGATGCTTATTATTTAGCATTAAGCCTTTATTTGATATTTGATATCGTCAGTTTTTTTTAATAGCTTTTTCCAGTTGATACCAAACCGTCGAGATACTATTCCTGCTTAAGTTATCTTATTGTTGTGGCAAAAAAACCGGAAGACAGATAGATTTTAAAAATATGATGCAGGCTTAAAATACTATTAGGCTATTAGGAAAAACAGAAATTATATGAAGGGGTTTGTTCACATATATACCGGCAATGGTAAGGGGAAAACAACAGCAGCACTTGGCCTGGCAATCAGGGCTGCCGGTGCTGATCTGAAGGTTTTTATAGCCCAGTTTATCAAGGGGCGGCAATACAGTGAACTGAACGCCTTGAGTAGGCTTTCAGACCAAATAACAGTTGAACAGTTCGGCCTGCCCCGATTTATTAACGGCAAGCCGTCAGTCCCCGATATTGAAGCGGCACGTTATGGACTGGAAAGGGTGAAGTCTTCCATGCTCTCGGGAAGATTTGACATGATAATCATTGATGAAGGAAATGTGGCGGTAACCTATGGTCTTCTCAGCAAGCAGGATCTTCTTGATCTTATTGACATGAAACCCGAAGGCATTGAACTGATTATAACCGGCCGGGATGCATTGCCCGAGATCATAGATAAGGCCGATCTGGTAACAGAGATGAAAGCGGTTAAGCACTATTTTAACAAAGGAATCAACGCCAGGGTTGGCATTGAGAAATAAATATATCGGTTTTCCTTTCAATTAAGTCTCCTGGAATAACTAAGTGATTATTAACTGGCCTGATAAATTTGCCCGCAAGGGACATGAAATATTTCTATCCGGTTTGCCGATTGCACTCCATTGTCATCATTACAATATGAACCTGCAGAAAACCCTGGAAACCTCTCTTGGCGAAGAGGGATCCAGGCTTATATATCAGGCGGCAGAGAAATCAAGCTATGATGGTTTTGCCTCTATTCTGATGCATCATCCTAAAATCTTAACGATCAAATCAAAACTGGAACTTGCCGCAACCAGTTACCAGTACCGTGGGCTTGGCATAATAAATTTTACGCAAATAGGACCTGAAGGCGGTAGGATCGTCAGCCCGCACAGTCATCATGTTACCGGCTGGCTGGCAAAATTCGGCAAAAGGGAAACCCCTGGATGCTTTTTCCCCAGGGGCTGGATTGCCGGTACTCTTGCGGTGATTTATAAAAGGCCTCTCGGCTATTACAGAGTCGAGGAACATGCGTGCAAAATGTCCCTGGCCCGGGAATGTATTTTTGAAGTAACAAAGGCTTGACACCGTTTAAGACACAATTCCTTCGCTAAATCCTAAGGTGTTTTTGCTTAACAGGAAATTCAATGGCTATTGATACTGATAAAATAGTAAACGCCGTCATGCATGGCAGCAGGATCAGGGAAGAAAAGGGTATAATCCCTCTGTTCGGCGTTTATCTTTCCATGATATCGGTGCAGTACTACAACAGGATATCCTTTGGTTTTGAAAAAAAACTGGGTAATGATGCCATGGCTGAGAAACTCCTGGTGGCTGCCGGGCAGGAATGCGGCTATGCGACCTTCCAGGGAATCCGAAGTTCCAGAGAATGGGACGAGGTAGTAAAGCCGATGATTGAACGTGTAGAAGATCAGATATATAGTTTTGTCTCAATTGCAATAGCCTTCGGCTGGGGCGATTTAGCAGTACATGAATTGGTGCCGCACAAAAAACTGGTAATCCGCGCCAATAACTCATATGAGGCCAAGGGGTACCTGGATATGTATGGCAAAGCGGAAACCGGGAAATGTTATATGTTAAGAGGAGTTACTGCTGCATTTATGGATCTGGTCTATGGCGGTGATTACCCCGACAGTTGTTTTCAATATACGGCTATAGAGCCGCGTTGCCAGGCTATAGGAGACCCGCATTGTGAGTTTGTTGCACGAAAAGCTGCCACCTGATCAATGTTTGCAGGATGGGCAGCAGTGTTGGCATTATTTTAATTGTTTCAAAGTCCTCTGTGAAGCCCACAGCAATGAGGTAGTAGACTGCTGGCTCACTCCCCAGACCCACTGCAGCAATCATATCTTTGAGGATTTCTTTGAAAAAATATCCTCATGTCTAACCTGTGAATATTTCATACAGAAAGGAAATCAGCACCCTGAAGGGTATAGTTTTTTTATTGCTGAGCAGCTGCGAAATATAAACAGAAAGGCTTTTGAGCAGCAATTCCAGAAAGAAGAAAGTTTTGTCGAAATATTAAACAGGATTCCCGACGGGCTTTTCACCTTTGACAGAGATTGGCGCATAGATTATTTCAACCCGATGGCTGAAAAAATCACCGGTTTTTATGCAGAAGATGCTGTCGGCATGTACTGTGACGATGTGTTTAAAATCACAGGGCCGGATTCTACGGATATTATCAGGAAAATAATTAACCAAGGTGATGAAGTCCATAACCTGGAATATGAAATTATCAATATTGACGGCAGAAAAATACCGGTTATCTGTTCAACTTCCGCTTTTAGAAATGAACGTGGCGAGGTTACCGGCGGGCTTGAAATCTTCAAGGATATAACCGAATTAAAATCCTTGCAGGAAGAGATCGCCAAACGGGAAAAAAAATACCGGCGGATCTTTGAAGGCAGTCACGACATGATTTACACCTCGACATCGGATGGCAATATCCTGGATGTTAACCAGGCCGCGGTGGAAATGCTGGGATATCCTGACAAGAATGAACTCCTGAAAATCGGTCAGGCTTACAAACTTTATAAGAATATTAAAGACCGGGAAAAGTTAGTGGCCCTGATGAACCGTGACGGATATGTAAAGGATTTTGAAGTTGAATTCCGGAGGTATGACGGGGCTCCCATCCATGTGCTTGTCTCAAGCAAGCGTTATGATAATGCTGCTACAGGTGAAGTTGAATACGAGGGTATCATTAAGGATATCACCCGGCGTAAACAGGCAGAGGAAATAATCCAACAGCGCAACAAAGAACTTTCCATACTGAACAGTATTGCCGTTGTCCTCAATTTTACCATGAGCTTGGATAATATCCTTAAGCTCACACTAGACAGGCTCAGCAAAAAGCTGCCTATCAAAAAAGGAGGGATATTCTTTTTTGATAATGGAGCGCCGACCATGAAAGCCGGATTAAGTCTACCGGAAGCAACGGCAGAGAGCCTGGCTCAGTTTGAGTTCAAAGATTCTATGCTGATGGAATTTCTGGTTCAGAAAAAGACAGAATTAGAGCCGGAGGCATTCTTCCCATCATTTCAGGTAAAATATACGGCAGGGGGAAAAACATCCCTGTGGCTTACCTGTTTTCTCATTACTTCAAAAAGGAAAACGGTTGGTTTTTTCGGCTTTGAATTTATCAACTCTGAAGTATTGAGCATCCAGGAGCTTCATATGCTCGGCTCGCTCGGCAATTTACTTGGCAATGCGATCGAAAATGCCAGACTAATGGAAACTATCAAGCAGCATCAGCATGAACTGCAAAGGTTAACGCAAAAGCTGTTTGAAACCCAGGAGGAGGAAAGAAGGCGCATTGCCCGCGAACTTCATGACGAGGCAGGTCAATCATTGACAGCGGTGAAACTTGGCCTGGACAGATTGGAAGAAAAAATCCCGGCTAAGAATAAGGCTCTCCAGAATGATTTTAAGGACATCAAAAAAATGCTGGGGCGGACATCATCTGAAATAAGACGCCTCTCCTATAATCTGCATCCAACCCTTTTGAATGATCTTGGACTGGAACCAGCTTTGAGGCTCTACTTTAATGACATCCAGAAACATTCAGGCCTGGATATCGATTTCAGCATGATCGGTTTCAAGGAAAGAATGGACCCGGATCTGGAAACGGCACTATACAGGATCAGCCAGGAAGCACTGACCAACACCCTTAGACACTCCGGAGCCGAAACTTTCAAGTGCAAGATCATTAAGAGCTATCCAAAACTTATTTTTACTGCCGAAGATGATGGTATGGGTTTTGATGGAAAAATTGAGGACCAGGATAAGAGAAGCCTTGGGCTTATCGGCATGCGCGAGAGAGCCCTCTTGCATGGGGGAGTTTTTCAATTTAGGGGCAATCCCGGCAAGGGAGTGAGGATACGCATCGAAATCCCTCTGCCCAGGAGCGGGAGTATATGAAAAAACCTATAAAAATAGTGCTTGCCGATGATCATACAATTGTCAGGCAGGGAATGGCGAAACTGCTGGACGAGCAGCCTGATCTGCAAGTAGTCGGTGAGGCAACCAACGGTCAAGCTGTTATTGACATGGCCATTGAATTGCAACCCGATATTATAGTTATGGATATTGCCATGCCCAGGCTGAATGGTATTGAGGCCGCCAAAAGAGTTCGAAAGGCTCTGCCTAAATGCAAGATTATAATTCTTTCCATGTATTCACATGAGCACTACATTCACCAACTTATGGAGACAGGAATCTCAGGGTATTTGCTGAAAGATTCCAGCGGTCAGGACATCATAAAGGCAATCAGGGCAGCGTTGATGAACAAAACAAGTATGAGTCCTGTAATTTCGCAAAAGGTTGAAGATGCTTACTTGTCTCCCCAGAAACAAATGACCCGGGAAAGACGGTATGAAAGTCTTTCGAACCGGGAGCGCGAGATTTTTCAGCTTATTGCTGAAGGCTATGCAACCAAAAAGATTTCAGAGATGTTGTACATCAGTACAAGCACTGTAAAGACCCACCGTGCTAAAATAATGGAAAAACTTGGCTTGACCTCCCCGGTTGAGCTCAGCAAGTTTGCCATAAAACTGGGGTTGGTTGATCCTGATTTTTAAATGGCCGGAATTTGTAACGACTTAATTTAAGTTCGCTCAGATCGTATTACATAAAAGCTTTTGGGATTCGTGAAAGTTTATCCGGGAGTAACTTTATCCGGGGGACTCGCCTGCCTGTTTTGCCAGTAATTCGGCTATTACACTGTTTATCCGGGAGAAGTCGTCAGAAGCCATGGGAAAGTAGGGTGCCTGATCAAGCACCCTGCCGTTTCGCATCATTTCAATCTTGACAACCGATGAAAAAAGACCATCCACTTGTTCCAAGCCAATTGAAATTCTGTAATTTGTATAAGGCGGGTGGGGGGGGCTTGCCGGTATTGTTTCCGTCAATTGCGGGAAAAATGTTTCAGACTTTGGTTCCTCCCGCGGTATGCAGGAAACGCCATGACCTGCCTTGACCTGCTCAACACAATTATTACATGAGATACAGGCCGCTTTTGAAAAATCTCCTGACTGCCAGCGATTTACTAGGCCGGGCTCACAGATAAACGGACGACACATGGAAATATAGTCTGCTACGCCGTGCTCAACAAGTTGACGGGCTATATTATAAGAGCGAATGCCGCCAACAAGAATCAGTGGTACTTTGATTCTTTCTCTAAAGGCTTCGGCTTCATTTTTTAAATAGGCCTCATCTTTTTCACTCTTGATGTCAGAACGCAAAATGTTGGGGTTGTTCAGGAGCCCACCGCTTAATTCAATGGCATCGATGCCTCTGTCCTGGAGCATCATTCCTGCCTGGACGGCTTCTTCAAGGCTCAGGCCGTTTTCCACAAAATCCCGGGAATTTATTTTGATAAGAACAGGATAATCAGGTCCGACAGCTTTACGGATGGAATCGAGTACTTGAAGAATTATTCTGGACCTATTCTGGATGCTGCCACCGTACAGATCACGGCGATCATTATACCGCGGGCAGAGAAACTGGCTGAGCAGGAATCCATGTGCCGCAAATATCTGCACAGCATCAAAATCAGCCGTTTTAGCCCTGATTGCCGCACTCCCATATGCCGCTGCCAACTCTTCGATATCGGTTTGAGAAAGAGCGCGTAATCGTGATTTTGACAGATAGGCGCCGCCGTAGCCAAGCTGCACTGCTATTTTGCCGTTTGCTGCATGAACCGCCCGGGTCATCTGTTGCAGGCCGGGTATGAGTTCATCCCTGTCTATTCCTAACTGCCACGATGAGTGCCGGCCATTTTTATGCACATAGGCATGGCCGGTTATTATCAAACCAACTCCGCCTTTTGCAAGTTCAGACATCAGTTCAACCAATCGTGGAGAACATTTGCCGTTATCATCAGCCATTCCTTCCCAGGTTGCTGATCGGATAAACCGGTTGGCCAGGGATAGTTTCCCGATCCTGCTCGGGTCAAATAATTTATTCATCTTCATTGTCCGATTGCTCAGTATAATTAGTAATAATGTACTACATTGTAGAAAATTCAGCATCTTGTAAAAGAAGTTCAATTTAATGTCACTACTGGGCTTGACAGCAATTGAAGCCCATGCTTAATTTTTATATTTATGCAGAGGAAATTGTATAGCCAAACAAGATTACTTTTGAAGGAGCAAGCCATGAGTCCTCAAGCGAAGAAACTCGACGATGCCGAGCTTAGCAAATTAAACGACCTGGAAAAAAAGCTGGGTAAATGTGTTGTGGCCTGGGATCAGAAACTTGAACCTGCAGATATTTCAGATGTGGAGCTGAAGGAACTGCAGAATTTGGAAAATCAAATGCATGCAGTCCTGGTAGCCTATAACTGCTGATATAATCTCTGTCATGTCAGGCATTTTTTAGTATTACCTGACATAAAATGTGCAGAATTCTGTTCGGTATGAATCCTTACCGTGGTTTCAGGTAATTTAGATCGGCCGATGTTCATGCAATAAATGTTCTGTTTAAATGATGTCTGGTTTTTCATATAAGGATTTATAAAAAGAGTGGTGACCAGTAAGAATAATCCTGAGTTTGTTTCAAATTTTCTGGGAGAACTCTTAGGCACATCAATTTTGGTTTTTTTTGGCTGTGGCTCTGTTGCTGTTACAGTATTGTTTTCCTCACACTCCGGGCTGTTTCAGGTTGCGGCAATATGGGGCATTGGTGTTGCACTTGCAATATATGCCACCAGGCATATCTCCTGCGCGCATCTTAATCCTGCGGTCAGCATTGCAATGGTGGTCTCAGACAGGATGGCGGCCAGAAAACTGCCTTCCTATCTGCTTGGGCAATTCATCGGAGCATTTCTTGCTGCAGCAATGGTGTACCTCTTGTTCTCCAGCTCCATAGCCCAGTATGAAAACATCAATCAGATTGTAAGAGGAAGTTCCGACTCTATCAAAACGGCCATGATGTTTGGTGAATTTTATCCAAACCCCGGGTTGGGATCCGAAGTTGCCGTTTCAACCATGAATGCATTCCTGGCCGAGATGGTAGGAACTTTTGCCTTGGTATTTCTGATATTTTCTCTAACCGACGGTTGTAATGTGGGGCGCCCGGATGATTCAATTGCACCGTTATTCATTGGTCTTTCCATAACTATAATCATATCCGTTATTGCGCCGTTAACTCAGGCGGGATTGAATCCGGCGAGAGATTTATCCCCGCGAATATTTGCTTATCTGGCGGGCTGGAGAAATGCCGTATTCCCGGATTCTCACTGGGGGTTTTTAACGGTATATGTCTTTGGCCCAATCACCGGGGGAATACTGGCTGCTTTGTTATTTGAGAAAATAATTAAACCAATAATGTCCAGCAGGAGTAACATAAAAACATGCAAATGCCCTTAGTATGAAAATAGAACCAATCCGGAAAAACAATTTACAAGGTGCTCTGTATGCCAACAAAATTCTGCCCCCACTGTGGTGAACGAAACGGCTTTCAGGTAAATTTCAATATCGTTTGCCGGATAGGAGACAAGGATGAGAAAGGGTATCTGCGGATCTGCAAAGATTGCGGTGGCAGATTTATTACCATTCAGAAAGATGAACAGGTAAAGAACGTAAAAGAAGAGATTGCCGCTGATGAGAGATGAATTCCTCTGTATAATTTATATTTTTTAAGAGGAGTGAACGCATTCGTGTTCTGTTGCGCCATGCCCGTTCAGCAGGCAAGAATACAGTCACGGACTGTCTCGCTTCAGGCATACAGTGTTTGAAACAGGAGTTCGGCCATATCGACGATGCGGGGCCCGGTACGGCAGGTAAGGCCGCAATCGAACAGGTGAATTTGCCCGTTGCGAATAGCTGCAAGTGGTTGCCATAGAGGGTCCGCCTTCAGGCGGGAGATGTAACTCTGGTCCGTGCCGCAGAAGAAAATCATATCCGCATCCCATGCCTTGAAAGTTTGAAAAGAAACCACCGGATAAGCCTCATTAATGGAGGTACTGACATTTATCCCTCCTGCCTGTTTAATAACGTCATATTGAAAAGACAATGGGCCGGCAATAATAAGATTTTCGTCGTCAATGTCTAACACACGTGAGACTGACAACCGTTCTTCAGGATGAATCCGTTCAACTTGTGCGGCGAGCTTCGCCATCCTTTTTTGCAGGCTGTTGACCAGAGAAAGGGCAAATGGGACAACACCGAGCAGAGTTCCAATCTGCTCCATATCGTAAAAAGATTCTTCAACAGTTGTAGGATTGAACAGATTGACTCTGATCCCTTTTCCGGAAAATAAAGATACGAGTTTGGCATGGGCTGTAGAAAGTCCAAGGACGAGGTCAGGCTCCAAAGCGAGGATGCGGTCCATGTCCGGGTCAAACCATGAGCAGACATGGGATTTTGAGTTGGCTTCAGGTGGATAGTCACAGGCATCTGTGACACCGACTAAACGGTTTTCAGCTCCCAAAGCAAAAAGAATTTCGGTGATGGAAGGTGTCAGGGAAACAATACGTTCAAATGTCATTTTACCCCGGATATTCATATAAGATATTAATTAGATAGTAATTTTTTCCTGCACTATAGTAAAATATGATCCAAATTTATTTGACTCATTGTTTACCTGGAATGCAAGAAGAGTTTATGAATCAATCATCAATTGATGCTAATATGTTTGCGTGTTTTAAAAAAAGGAGATTGAACTGTTATGGCAAATAATCATTATGATGTAATGATTATTGGTACGGGACCTGCCGGGTTAACAGCTGCCCTGTATGGCGTGCGGCTTGGATTAAAAGTTATCGTTTTCGGCAATATTCCAGGTGGAAATACCAATATGATAAAAAGTTTGGATAACTATCCCGGTTTTCCTGAAGGGATTTCCGGAACCCAGTTTGGTGTTCAGGCTTTTCAGCAGGCAGAGCAGGCGGGAGCTGCTTTCACGATGACCAAGCTGCAGCAGTTTCATAAGGAAGGTGAACTTTTTACCGGAAATGATACAACGGATCAGAAATATACATCAGAGAGTGCCATAATTGCCACGGGCAGAACACCCAAAAGACTAAAGGTGCCAAACGCCGGTTTAAAAGGCATACATTTCTGTTCATTATGTGATGGTCCCCTTTACCGGGGCAGGAATGCGACATTGGCAGTAATTGGAAACGACAACACGGCCGGTCAGCATGCCTTAACTTTGGCCCGCATAGCATACAAGGTTCTGCTGGTGAGTCGAACCAGGGAGTTTCAAATGGATGCTGCTCTTTTCAACCGGATAAGAGAACAAACAGCGATCAACCTGCTTCCGGGTACTGAAGTGATTGATTATGAGGGGAGCAAGGCAATAGAAGGGATTGTGGTTAGAGATCAAGATGCTGAAAAAAGAATGATCGCAGTTGACGGGGTTTTTCTCGTAATAGGCTGGCAGACAAATACAAAGTTACTCCAATTCCCTGTAGATACAACACCCTCTGGTTATCTGAAAACTGATGCTAAGTTTATGACCTCATACCCGGGCCTGTTTGCGGCAGGAGATGTCCGGGAATCTGATATGTACCAGGTGCTTACAGCCTGCGCCGATGGTGCTCGTGCTGCTAAATATTGCGCTGAGTTCTTAGAAGAAAAGAGTCTTTAGATATATGTGTAATGTTTTCAATAGACGCCTATTTTGGGGGAGCAGGCCAGGGGGAAGTGTAAAGATAAATGGCCCCAAAAACTTCCGATTGGAAAAACCTTATATAGTGTCTATCCGGAAACGCCTGTTTTCGCAGGTATCCCGGTTAAGTTTTAATGTTTTTTTCAAAACTACATTGCCGGCGGACAAAATTTTCCAAGTAGGCAAGGTAGTTTAAATGATTTTGTCAGATTTTGGCCATACTACTCCCTTGAGAGTGGCAACAATCAAAGTGTTGTTGATTTATTCTTATCTTGCAGCCAGCTGCAAGCGGGCCAGAACATGAAGATTGTAGGCAACGATTGCGCTCCATACATACTGTTTGAAACCATCCCAGCCGGTCCAGTTACTGCGACTCAACCCATAGGTTCGCTTTAATGTGGAAATATTGGCCTCAATGCCGGCCCGGAAATTTTTAAGCTTGCGATACACCCAGTTACTTTTGGCCATGTTCAGGACGGACAGGCCGCGTTTCTTTGAGAAGACAACGTCTTTAACATCATGCTCTTTGGCATAGTCGAGATTGGCTTTCGAGGCGAAGCCGCCATCGGACGAGGTTTGGCGTGGCATACGGCCATACTGTTTCTTGTGGCGGTTCAGTATTTCCTGGAATCGATCGGCATCAGCGGGGTTACCCCGCTCGATCAGGCAGTCAAGGATCAGGTTTGACCGGCCGCCGGTCAGAAAAACTTTGTGCCCGTATTCCGTCTTCCTGGCTCCTTTGACAAGGATGTCCGTATGGGTTTCAAAAAAGGAAACGACCTTTTCCGATGCCGGGACCTGTTCTCCACGAAATACACGGCGTTCGGTTTGATCGGCAACTCGCTTTAAAAGATTGACGGCCCGTTCGAGCCTGTCGGCCAGGGCGCGGCCCCGCACGGTATCCTGGACATCGTCACCAATATAATCAATAAGCTCCTGGGCTGCTTGTTCGGCATATGCACAGACTTTTGCAACATACAAAAGGATATCCCGGTATGCAGCTTCGCGGACCTGCTGCTTTTTGGTATTTTGAATCTTGAACAACCGCTTCTTCACGACCCGGCGGTGGTCGGAGAACTGGTAAAATGGTTTTGGAGACAGCCGCTTGCCCAAAATAAGCCAACGGGTGATAATGCGGACACCGTCCCAGAGTAACGTTGAATCCGAAGGGGCATGGATGTCCGTTTCAACATTGGTTGCATCGATCCTTACTTTCCGGCCGTTTTCAAGTTTTGCTTTGTCGGCATGGGCGAGAATGAATTGATGAATAGCGATCCAGGTTTCTTCGCTCAGAGATTTGATGTTTGCCTGCAGGGCTGATTTGCCTGGATATTGTCCCATTTTGAGATTGACGAATGAACGAAAGGAAATGGAGTCGGCAAGATAGTACTCAAGATCATCATAGGTGAGTTCCCGGAACTGTTTGAGTATCGCTGCCCGCAAAACCTGTTCCGCCGTCATGCCGTCCCTGCCGGTGTCTGACCGGCGGTCCTGGGTGAGATCGGCAAAGGCGAGATCCAGGATCTCTGGGTTGGCATCAAGTATGATGGACATTTGTTCAAGCTCCTGGGGGCCGGGGTTTTTGCCGAGCACTTCAAAAATGCTCCGCTGTGGATTTCGTTTTTTGCGCATGGAAGCTCCTTTATTTGAAAAGTAATGCTTGTTATTTCAAATAGTTATTCCATGTATAATAGCAAAGTTCAGAAAAAAATACTACCAATTTATTGGAATTTATATAATAATTTCAAAATATTAACGTTTCCGGATGGAGACTATATAAAAAAATTAAAGGCTAGAGGGTGAAGCTATTCTTTGAATGGAGATAACCGGCAAAGAAGGATAGTAGCTATCATGAAAACTATAAGAAGTAATACTTTTATTTTTCAGCAGAATTTTTTTGTAAGATTTCATTCAGTTTTGATGGTTCTAAAGAGAGCCCCGACTGTATACTGTGAGGTACGGAAGCCGCTTTCTCCCAAAAACTCTACGTCAGAAAAGCCAACTTGTTCCATTATGTCTAACTGATCCCTGACCGGGATCGTCCCGCCTATTCATTGTGACCATGCTTCCGGGCTGTCGGACAATGAACCAGGAAGCTCCTTTTCCAAAACAACATCTGCAAATTGCAGTTTCCCGCCAAGTTTCAGAACTCTAAATATTTCCTGGAAAAGTTCCTGTTTGCATGGAGACAGATTAATAACACCATTTGAAATGACAACATCAAATGTATTGTCGTTGTATGGGATCTCTTCTGATGATACATAGGTAACATCGATGTTTTTCATGCCTGACTCAGCTAAATTCTCACGGGCGAGATCAACCATTTCTCTTGTTAAATCAATGCCGCATACCCTGCCAGAATCCCCAACTAAACGTTTTGCAACATACAAATCAAATCCTGCGCCGCTACCAATATCAAGCACGCTGCTTCCAGGCTGAATTTCTCCTATGGAAAAAGGATTACCTACACCGCAAAAGGATTTTAATAACGCTGGTGGCACTTCATTGATAAAAACAGGGTCATATCCCAATGCTTTAGCGCCGGCTTTGCCTGTGGGGTATTCAAATTTGCCCTCAGAGGATATGGCAACTTCTGAATATTTTCGCCTGATAGCATCTTTTATCTTTTGGGGATCAGGTAGTGATAAATCACCCTCTTTCTGAGAGTTTATACAATCTTGCTGACGACCGCCAGATTCTCCCGGAGGAGGTCAGTCGCTTGAGCTTTTATTCTTTTTCAAAAAATCAAACATGAATCACCTTTTCATTTCCGGATTCATATAAAACCAATTTATCTACATTGTGGTACTGTATAATTTATCACGAATTAACAGATCTTACCATAAAAACGAGAGATAATTGCTGTTTATTCGCAAACCTAAATTGAGAATGCAATCTTTATAATAATCCTATCGGTTATTCCCTTAAATAATTACTGAACTTTCTGAGTTGATTGATTCCGATCAAATTAAATATTAACTAACTGAAAATATTTATATTTATAGTGAAACGCCCTTTGCAACTTGTATGATGGGTTTCCGCAAAAAAAACTCAATAAAAACAAGGAGAAAGGGTGAGAATGAAAAACAGCAAGAAGCAATTCGACTGCACAATAAGATTGATACGTTCTTTGATAACTTCACCATCAGCACAACGCTGAACAGGTCCGGCATCCGGAAGATGCGAGGCATATCGTCGGTCAAGCTGCTGAAGGCGATTTTTATTCTGCCGTTCGAGGGCAATAATTTCTTCCGTGGGATAGTTGCCTGCTACCAGAAGGAGTTCAAGAAAGATGCGGCGTATGATCTAGTGAAAGGGCCATGGTACAACTGGCGCAGGCTGTTTCTTTTGCTGGCCGATTGATAACAGAAATAACACGTATTTATATATAAAAGCAGAGATTATGCCTCGGCTTTAATTTCATAAATTAATATGTTACTCTTGTTATTCAGCAAAAAATATTACCATTGCTTGCAGAATTGCAAGAAACTCAAAAAATAAAACGCACAAAAATGGAAACCGGTAGGCAGATCATAAGTATTGCTATCAGCAATGGTGCAACTCTCGCTGGTATAGCTAGTGTCAAAGCACTAAAAAAGTCACCTTCGCATTTAATATACACTCAATTAGGCGACTATAAAGGAGTTGGCACCATTAAAGATGATGACAAATTACTTAATCATCAATTATTCAACTGGCCGGACTCAGCAAAATCTTTACTCATAATTGGTTTATCACACCCTAAGGATCAGCCAGAACTCGACTGGTGGGATGGCCAAGGGACCCCAGGGAATCGTCAATTAATTTATATTATGAATCGTATCCAGGAGCAGATTGAAAACGATCTGAATATGGGTACTCATAAATTACATTATTATGTTGAAAAGGGAGGAGTTTTTCTCAAAGATGCTGCTGTACTGGCCGGACTTGGATGTATCGGGAAGAATAACATGGTGATAACCCCGGGATATGGCCCCAAAATTCGGTTCAGGGCATTGTTTCTCAATGAAGAACTTAATCCAACTGGGCCAGTAGAGTTTGATCCATGTTCAGCCTGTATAGGTTATTGTCGAAGAGTATGCCCGGAAAAGGCCTTGAACAAGAAAGCATCCTCTTTTGAATTAATGGATAATTTTTTATACCTGCCTGCAAGGGACGGATTCTACGATAGAAGAATCTGTAATGTTCGAATGGAAAGGGATATTTATAAAAGCCGGAAAAACATCTCCGGTGAAAATGCACCAGTGAAATACTGCAGAAAGTGTGAGTTCGTTTGTCCTGTTGGAAAATAGTTATTACAAAAATTTTACCTTTTTAAAATAACCTTAATTCTTGCCACAAGTTTGAGTTTGGTCAGATAAAATCTGGCTCAACATATCGAGTGGCAATCAAAAGTAAAGATATATCCAAATAATCTTGACATATGATCTGCAACAAAATTAATCAAGAATATCCAGTAGAAAAAAATATCCCGCCAGAGTAGTGATGCAAAGAGAAATTAACAAGGACACCGTTTGAGATTGTGTACAAGGTGAACCCGAATAGAAGGACAATTGTGACCGGAATTGTGTCCATTGTGCATGAAAATGGATGAAAAAGAGTGAAATGAAGTGATATCTAGATAGAAAGTAAGCTGACAAGAAAAGCGATTAAAATTATGCAATTAAGAAATTTTCTTTATTGAAATTAATGGGTTATCGCCTGCGCTGCCGCAGGTTCAATTCCCATCGCCGGCTCCAAAACCAGAAAGGATTTAACGTAATCCGAGTTAAACCCTCTTTTTTATCCTGATTAAATTTACGCCATAACGAGCTGTCCAGGGTGCCGCGTCTCAACGACGCGGACCTATCAGCAGCAGGGGTATGCTGATCCTGTGCTTGAGGGTCTGGGAAACACTGCCGAACAGGATGTCGCCTATGAATGTGTGGCCATGGGTGGCCATTGTTACGAGATCATAATCTTTTTCTTCAATCTCTTTTAATATCTCCGGTTCGGGCTCGCCGGTCCTGATCATGAAATGGGCATTAATACCCCGTGCCTGCAGTATCCCGCAGCGGGATTTAAGGGCCGCTTCGGCCTGTTCCCGCAACACGCGGTCCTGGTCGAGGGTATGCGAGTGCACCACGTGCAGAAGATAGACCTGGGCCTGGTTCTGAAGCGCCAGGGCCGATACATGCTCGATGACGGCGTCATCAACAGGGGAGCAGTCCATGGTCACCAGAATCTTGTTGTATACTTGCATGTCAGCCTCCTCCTGTTATGGTTGTATAGAGCAGATAGATGTTCATGGTGATAACGACAGCGGATATGGCTACAGCGGCGGCAAATTCCCGCCGGCTGCTTGCAAAGCATCCCATGAGTTTGCGGTCTCGACAGAGAAGAAGCAGCGGAATAAGGGTAAAGGGAAGCTGGATGCTCAACACCACCTGGCTCAAAATCAGGATCCGATACGTATCCACTCCCAGGAGAATGATCAGGAAGGAAGGTATGGCCGTAACAAAAACCGAGATTCTGTAGAGCAGGGTTCGAGGGTCTTCCGGTTTTCCCAGAAAACCGGTAATCACATTAACCTCTGCCATGGATGACGTCACTGACGAGCCGATGCCTGCGAAGACAAGGGCGACGGCAAACAGAAAGCCGGCAAGGGGTCCGGCCAGTGGTTTCAATGTTGCCGAAGCCTGTTCGATGCTGTCAACCAGGACATGATGACGGGAGAAGACTGCCGCCGCTACGATGATCATGGCTGAGTTTACCATCCAACCCAGGAGCATGGCGGATAAGGTGTCTATCTTCTCGAAGCGCAGGAGAGACTTTTTCTCGGTTTCGGAAATGCCCCATTTTCTGCTGTGAATGACGTTGGAATGCAGGAATATATTGTGGGGCATCACAACCGCTCCAAGGATGGCCATAGCCACATAAATGCTGCTCCTGTCAATACTGGGAATGACCATGGCGGACGCCAGTTTCACCCAGTCCGGCTTGACGATCAGGACCTCCAGGAGATAGCACAGACCAATGATCCCCAGAAAGCCCATGATGATCGTCTCGATCCGGTGATATTTCTGGCTGACGATGAGGAAGACCTCGAAGAGTACCGTAAGCAGGGCCCCTAACCACAGCGGCATGCCGAATAAGAGATTGAAGCCGATGGCCCCGCCCAAAAGCTCCGCCACATCGGTAGCAACACACGCCAGGACAATCGATAACCCCAGAAACGCCGATACCGGTGCGGAAAAATATTCCCGGATGTTGACTGCCAGTGACTTGCCCGTGGCAATTCCGAGCTTGGCGGCCATATGCTGGATGACAATCAGCATCACGGTGCTGAGGGTAATGACCCAGAGAAGCTCGTAACCGAACCTTGACCCGCCCTCGATATTGGTAGCCCAGTTACCGGGATCAATGAAGCCAACTGTGACCAGGAAACCGGGGCCAAGGAAGCTGAGAAATGTTTTGAAAGGGAAACGCTGCTTGTCCGTTTCAACAGAGGTCATTTATCCATCCTTAGGAGTGATACATGTTAATGTTGTCTAATGGTGTCAGGCATGCGTTATTGCGTTATTTATTCATTTGACGTTTATCAACACCTCCAAGGTGAAGAAACATCCCAATAATATTGACATATGATCAGCAACAAAGTCAGCCAAAATATCCGGAAGGAAATAGTACCCCGACAGAGTAGTGATGCAAAGAGAAATTGGCAGGGACACCGTTTGAGATTGTCTACAAGGTGAACCCTAATCGAAGGGTTATTGTGACCCCAATTGTGGCCATTTTGCATGAAATGGATGAAAAAGAGTGAAAGGGAGTGATATTTAAACAGGTAATGAGCTGACAAGAAAAGCGTTTAAATTTGCCATGTTAAGTAATTTTTATTCATTGCAATTAATAGGTTATCTATGGTTCTGCATCAGGCCCTATTCCCAAGGCCGGCTTCGATTATATCAGGGGCTACGGAGTAACAGTTTGTAACCCATTGTTTGTTTTGAATTTAGCCGCAATTTTCCCCAAGAATTCATATGAAAAAATCACCATAGAGCGGGGCTTTTTTATGAAAGAGTAACTTAATATTGTTTTCAGTCAGAGTCTTCCGGACCTGATAAATTCTCTATTTCTTTTCTTATTATTCTTATCTCTTGAATAAGATGCTTGATAACGTCCATATCCGTATCCGGATTCATAATCGCTAACCTTAAATATCTTAATCCGTTAAAGGACGCTGTCGATATATAGAATCTGCCTGCGGCATTCAACCTGTCCCGTATCGTTAACTGCAGATTATCGCTTCCCTTTAACCTGAAACAAAGGATATTAGCTTGTGGTTTTACCGCACACGTAAATCCAGGCAAACGGCGGATATATGCAAAGGCATCCATAGTCAGTTCAATCCGGCCCTCAATATATTCTGATATTCCGCGTTTCCCGAGGGCTCCGAGAACCATAAAGAGTTTCAAGCCCAGGGCGGCTTTCGTACATTCGACCGTACGGTGAATAAAATCAAAACCGGGCTGTTCCTTATCATGAAACAGGTAACTGGCTTCCTGTTCGAATGCATGATCCAGGTTTATGTGATCACGCACCAGTAAAGCAGCACATAATGTTGGAACCCGCATGAGTTTATGCGCATCCCATACGATTGAATCGGCTTTCTCAACACCATTTAACAGATGTTTATACTTTGCAGACAACAATGCACTGGCTCCGTGGGCCCCGTCTACATGGAACCATAGATCCTTATCCGTACAGAAATCACCAATTTCCTGCAGGGGGTCATAGATGCCGACCGCAGTGCTGCAGGCATTGGCAACCAGGGCAATGGCTCGTTTACCGTCATTTCGTAATTTTTCATAAACAACTGGAATTCTCGCTGGAATTACGGCGCCGTTCTCATCAACCTCAAGTAGATAAATTGCATCCCGTCCAATACCCAAAATGCCAGCGGCTCGGGCAATCGAATAATGACACCCTGCGGGCGCAAGCAAAGCAAGATCTTTTGGACTTCCTTTTTGCCATGACTCGGGAGCAATTTTATTCCGTGCCGCAATCATTGCGGTCAGATTAGCTAAGGAGCCGCCATGGGTTAAAACTCCCGCGCCAAAATTTTCTTTCCTGCTTTCTTCTTGTGTTTCTAAAGGTGCGGGCGGCCAACCAACTTTTTCAAGCAGCCAGTTAATAATGAAATATTCAATACTCGCTGCGGCAGGCCCCATTTCATAAATTGCCATTGCATTATTTGTAAAGCCGTCTATCAGAGATCCCAGGGCCCCGGCATAATGGGGAACAGCTACCTGATGGGCCAGATACGAAGGATGATGTAACCTTGTCGTTAAGGAGAGGTATTTCTTAATAAATTCAGTCAGTTGATCTTTTGATAACCGTCCCATACTGATAGAAGACTCCAGATCAAGGTCATTAATAATATCTCCCATGGGGGATTGATCTATGACAGGCTTCTTGCCGGAGACCGATTCAGAATAATAATCATTTAATGCCGTTATTACCGTTTCCGCATCAGATACAAATGACATGTATTTTCTCTCTCTTTCTTAATAACCATTGATTGTCAGGTCAATTTGCGTTAGGCAGCCTAATATGAAAGTGGCTTCAGGCAAGGTTCATCTTTTTAACAGATCCCGCTTCTGCAGTAATATCTTGCCGTAATGTTGTTCTGTACTGATAAAATATCAGTTAACAAACCGGCTGGCAATGTTAACCGGCAAACCATTTCTAGAAAACAAACGCATGTTTTCCTCTGCTGGAATCCATTGACCAAAACGCTTCACCTGACTCATTATGAAATTATTACGTAAAGGTTTTATTCTCACGGTTTCATTTAATCCCGGCATTCACCAGGCAACGGTGAGTAAAGCGGTGGCCGGCATGCGGCAAAAGTGATTTTTCAAGATCGAACCCCTAAACTTCTTATATATTCATTTGACAGCCGGTTCGAATATTAATTATAGGTTATTAGTATCAGGATTGGAGATGATTTGAAAGGGCTGCCTTGACCTTGACAGGATCTGAAAAGAGTGATCAGTTTTCAGCCCTGCGGATACATGGTTGATTGCGTTGTAAGCCCTTGGCTCGGGGGGTGATTAAGGGTCTATCCGCGTCTTTTGAGGCCATTCAGCCGTCATATTTGCCGGATTTTTTATAAATATCTGATACAAAAGTGAATCAACTGGTATAAGAACTGAATCGGGGCCATGAAAATGCAGTTTATTTCTCGACCCTGCTGATCCTAAACAGCAGCCGGTGGATTATCTGCAGAAAGGCATGTAATTAGTGACCTCCACCGGAAAGAAAACACTCCTGTCAGCTTGAAATCATCATTGCAGAGTGGATGAATGAAAACAAGAAACAATAATACCAAACAGCTTGATATAGGAGACAGACGAAAGGGGTTAGACCGGAGAGCAATTGAGGACAGGAGAAAAAATGAAGACAGGCGGAGCAGTGCGGACAGGCGTATGGGCTGGGGCAAGATTGAGGACCACCTGCTGCGGGGAACGCTGGCTGCAGCGGCATCCATTGTCTTTCAATTCAGTAGGCCTTTTACCATAATACTCGGATATGTAGATCTCCTGTTGGACAGAACCAAGGAAGAACAGACAAAACAGAAACTTGAGATTGTAAAAGAGCAATTGGAGATAATATCAGGGATTCTTGATGACTTCAGGGAAGTTGATAGCTTTAAAACAATAGACTTTGACGGTCTGGAAATACTGGATACAAAAAAATTGCGGCAGGAGGAGCCGGAAAAACTCAATCGCAAAATACTATGAATCACGTTACAGCTTCAGCCTGAGGTGCTGCCATGTTAAACCTGATCAACATGGAGGTTTTGCTGTTTGACAATAAAATCGTCCAGGCACTCATGATTGAAGAGATACTTTGCCGGATCGGCTGCAGCGTTTCCCTGGTTAAGAATGAGGCTGAATGTTTTACGAAACTCATTAACGGGAGATACGATCTGCTGCTGTTTGATCACAGTATTCCCAGACTGGATGTTAGCGGTTTTGTCAATCAGCTTGAAAAGGTTGATCGCCGCATGTCCGTGGCAATGATGGTTACACTGCCCAGCAGGTTTTATGAGGATAAATACGGCTGTTCCGGAATTGACTACCTGCTTTTCAAGCCATTCGGGTATAATGAAATACTGCTGCTGGCAAGGGAGGCTTTTCAATACTCGCTGAAACTGAAAAAGGCATCCTGAACAGATGATCGGGAATAGTCTGTATGTCTGGCGTTGTTGCCTGCAATGAACCCTGTAACAGATAATTAATAGTCCCATTTTTACTGAAAAGAATAGTATCCTGCAAACACATGATAAAAAAAATGCAACCAACAAACCAAGGGAGGAAATGATGAACAAAGAAGCCAAAAAAGACAACAGTATCAAGGATTCAATCTCCAAGCTTTTCATCCTGAGAGATTCATGCCAGGGCACCTGTATTACCCAGAAAGACAACCCGAATATTATCTGGTTCGAAGGCGCGACGGTTTTACTCCAGCAGGGTGTTGACAATCTGAACGCAGCCATGGGGAAAATCGACAGCGACGACAAAGTTTTCAGCAGCAAAGTCAAGGAAACGCTTTCAAAATTAACGGTTTTGCAAAGGTCCTCGGTTGTCACCCGTTCAGAGGATGTGGCTGAAAACGCCGTCTGGTTTGAAGGCGCTGAATACATAATCTCTGAAGTGGTTGATCAACTGCAGAAGGCGCTGCAGAAAACCGACGACCAGGCGGTCATTCACGCGGCCCCTGAAAGCTCCAAAAGTGACAAGTCCGAGTCTGAAGCCGCGGCGGAAAAAAAGGAGGCGGATGATGCCGGCGAAGCGGAAAAACAGGCGGCCGCGGGCTGATTTACGATAAATTTTCCGGGAACCCGCACTCTTTTGTTCGCCTTAGCGGGCAATATATGTTCCCCATTATTTTTTTGACAGGGCGGTACCCTGGTTTACCTGGAATTCCCTATGGTTACTCATTATTTTGAGCAACGCGGCAGCTTTTCCTCAGTTCCTTTATGAATTATCTAAGTAGTCTCCAGTGCAAAACTGAACCCTTTACCTCTTCTTCAGGAGCTGAAATTTTTGTATACCAGGCAGCCGGGGACTCAATTACAAAGCTTTCCCGCAACATCCTCAGTGGTTCAGGACTGCAGTTAATCATCGGCACTGCCGGGTCAGGGAAAACCACCCTTTTACACCAGCTATCGCAGAAGTTCAGCGCCGACAACCGGACGGTTGTCCTTTTGCTTAACAACCCCCGGTTCAGGGACCTGGAGCAATTTCTCATTACCGTTGCGGGTGTTTTTAAAACCGTCAAGGCCCCCGCCGGTTTTGATGATGATACATTCCAGCAGGCGTTCAACAGTTTCTTCTTCAAGCTGTGTCAACAGGAGAACAAGACCGTTCTTCTGCTCATTGATAATGGTCGGAATCTTCCGGACTTCTGTCTCCGGGCGCTGAACTCCTTTTATGACCATCACCCTGACTGCAAGCGTTATCTCCAGACCGTCCTGTGCGGCGAGCCTTCGTTCCTGAGGAAAATCAAGGGGGACAAGGCGTTGAACAGCAAGGTTGCAGCAGTCATCACACCTGAACTCTTCCGTTTTAAAGACGTCAGGAAATTAATTCATTTGCATCTGGAACGTGCTGCAGCTGATCCCGGGTCTCCCCCGGTGTTTTTCAGTATGCCCGCCCAGTGGGTTATTTATCGCCTGACCCAGGGGCATCCCCAAAAAATTATTGACCTCTGTCATTTTTTGATCCTGACGCTGGTTATTGAAAACAGAAAAAAAGCGGACTGGTTCATGACCCTGCGCTCCGCCAAGGTGCTTATCCCCGTGCGGGCAAAAAAATTACAGATCATACGCACCACTTTCCTTTCCAGTCTTGTTGTGTTCATGCTGGCATTCGGATTATGGCCGGAGCAGATCAGGACATTGAATCTGTCCCAACCGGACCGGGAGCTTCAGGTGATTGTCCCCCAAAAGGTTCAGACACCGGCGGTCCAATCAGTTAAACCGGAAGAAGTCGCGCAGAAAACTTCACAGCCGGGTCAGATCGATGAGACCTCCTCTCCTGTGCCCGCAGACGCGGAAAAAGACCTGCCGCCGAAAATGACTGCGGAAGAGCAGGGCGCAGGGGTGTTGCCCGCAGAAAAGTCGGCCGGGCTTCAGGATCAGCCCGAAAAAAACGGATCAACGGCAGATGTTCCCGGGCCTGAACCAGCCGCAGCCGCAGCTGCAGATGAAGAGGCTGGGTTCAAACCTAAGCCGATCCAGGAAGATGAAACCATTGTTACCCCGACCAGCAGTGGGAAAAGGGAGGTAAAACAAGGCGATGCTTTTCCGGGCAAAATGCAACAGGATTACGGACATGATTCCGTAAAAACGCAAGATATGGGCCGGGTTACTGCCGCCAACCCCAATTTAAGGGATCTCCATAATCAGGAAGTCGGCGATCAGGTTTTTTCTCCTGATATTGCCCAAGAGGAAGCAGAATCTCCCGCTGCTGCCACTGCATTAAAATCTCAGCCCGGCCTGGAGTCTGTGCCAAAACCGCCGCCGCCGGCTGATTCTTCAGATCATGTCGATAAGCAGGTAGAACCGCCGGAGTACCTTGGTGATATCATTACTGGTCGTGGCGAAACTTTTGGTGATATGGTTCGCAGCATATACGGACCCTGGAGCTTTAATCCCGAAAATGTCAAAAAGGTCATGGCGGTCAATCCGGATCTGAAGAATCCTGAATTGCTGAATGTCGGAGACGGAATCCGTTTCCCCACAATTCCCCTGAGCCTGACGCCGGCAGCAGAAGAAGTATGGTGGGTCCGAATTACGGCTTTTGACACTATCCAGAGCGCGTATCGTTTCCTGCGGAAACACCGGAAATCGCTACCCCCCCTGGTGATTATTCCTTCAAGGGATGATAGCGGTCAGGTCCGCATGAATGTCCTGATGGAAGAATATTTTAAGGATGAAGATTCGGCACAACAGGCCATCGATGTCCTGCCTCCAGCAGTTACACCCCGGGTTGAAGCCCTGCATGGCTTGGATCCGGCAATTTTTTACTATAGGGTGAAGCAGGAGGATTAGGAGAATATGAAACAAAAATACGGCGGCACATTATGGCACTGACTATCCTGAGGTATATATTTTTTGCCGGCGGAGTCGCTGCCATTGTCTACTCGTTGCTGGCCCTGCTCAGCTGGATGAAACATGTGCGGTTCCAGAAATTCCTGCCCGATAAATTTGAACCGGAAGCATCCATGTCGGCAGCAGACGGACCCCCGGTTGCCGAGGCTTTATGGCAACGCGCAAAAATTCTTTTGCAAAACGAAAGATTTGATGCCGCTTTTGCCGACTGCAAACGCGTTCTGGAAATCAACCCGGACCATGCTGATGCCAGGAGTATTTGGGAACATCTGGTGCCACCGGAGCCGGTCCCGAAAATTCCGGCGGGTAAAGCACTGCCCCTTGTTGCTGAAGTAGAAGAGGGAGACCACAAGCATGGAAAAGCGAGCAGTGAGGCAGAATCGAAAAAGGCTGAACATGCTGCCGGCAGAATGGAACCGGTTGAAGCTGAGGCAGCAGTTACACCGCAGGACAGGGTAAGGTCGAAACTGCTGCTCCTGCTTCGCCTGAAGTATCTGAAGAAATAAAAAGAAGAAGCCGGTTTGAAAAAGTTTCTGCTGTTTCCGGTGAAATGCGGGTAATTCGGGAAAAAGAGGGCCGGTGATGATTATTATCCTCTGGGAAAGACCTTGATGTGCCAGGGTTCAAAACGTACACCCTTGAGGTTGCCATCCGTATACCTGAGACTGACATAATCAAGGTGTTCAAGCCTTTTGAATACATCGGTTGTCGTGAATCTCCCGGTAAAGTTCAATACACCATAACCAACCTGGCCGACATCAAAATCCGCGATACCGTGAAACGAATAGCCGGGAGGTGCCAAAGAACGGGATGCCAATGAAAGATTTCCCCTATTGTTCTCCGCCTTGTCGAGAAAAAGGAGAAACTGCTTGATGACGCCCCGTATGCCGGAGGTAAGATACAGCTCTTCGCCGACATTTTTTTTGAGCTTTTCATACATTCCATGCGATACGCCGCGGTACAGATAATTTCCGGTGGCAGGAACCTTTACTGCGTCTTTCTCATCGATGCAGAAGGTCATTTTGTTTATGGGCTTTTCACCGATAAACCCGTATAAGGAACTGTCCGTGTAGAAAACCCTTTCAAGGAAGTCCAGCTCCCCTTTGGGAAATTCTCCGACTTCGGGATAGTTGCGGGCGAAGGCGAGGGCACGGTCAAAGCTCAAGAGGTAAAAATTGCCATGTCCTACAAGGAGTTCAAGTTTTTTTAGACGTGACACGCATGAGCCAAGTACTGGAAGCAGTTCTTTTTCAACATAGATATCGTCAGGATGCGGCTGGTCAAAATTGTGCATCTTGTGAACATAGTCCTTGATATGACTGTCAAAGGAGGAGTGGACGAGTCCCTGGGACCGCATCAGAAGCTGTTTGGCGGAAGCAACGGAAAAGGGATCAAGCCCGCCCAGTATAACTCCAGCTATTGCTGCCTTTATAAAATCTCTTCTCTTCATTCTCAATCGGCCTGACTTTTGCTGTTCGGTGATAATTAACCTCGTGCCGGTGTGCCCTGAAAATCTGGGCGGTCGCCGCACACATTCCCGCATCACGACTTACAGATAATCTATAATGAAAAACCGGCCAGGCTGTCAAAGAATTTAATAATTCGCCTTCAACAAAGTTTTTGATATTCACATCGTGGTAATGAATGACCCCCATTTCACTGCCGGGGAAGTTACAGAAGGAAAATATTGATATGGTGGAGCTGAGGGGGCTCGAACCCCTGACCTACGCATTGCGAACGCGTCGCTCTCCCAGCTGAGCTACAGCCCCATGGTTTATTTATACCTGCTGTAGCCCGGTTTTCACAGGAAAATAACCGGAGGTGGTATATTTTTTTAGAGAAAATATACCTAAAAGATATTTGTTTTTTACCGGCAACCATGGTACAGAATGTCAGGGGATGAAGTCCCCCTCATAACCGCCCGGGTCGGGCTGATGACTTCTGCCGTGCAGGTATCTGCAGCGCCAGAGTCATGAACATGCGACCTATAACCTGCTGCCATGCGGGTTTTTTTATGCCTGCGCCGGGGCTCGACAACAAACCAGACAAAAGGAAAACTACATTCATGATTCAAAAAATCGTCCTGCTGGCGTTGGCCGGGGCATGCGGCACCCTGGCCCGTTATGGCCTCGCCGGGGTGGTTCACCGGTGGCTTGGCGGAAATTTTCCCTGGGGAACAGCCATGGTCAATGTACTCGGCTGTCTGCTGTTCGGGTTCGTCTGGGCGGCCGGCAGCGAACGGGCCATCATCAGTCCCGAGGCGCGGTTTATCATCCTGACTGGATTCATGGGCGCTTTTACCACCTTTTCAACCTTCGTATTCGAGTCTAACCAGTTGCTCGCCGACGCCGAGTTGCTGATCGGATTCGCCAACATCTTCTTACAATTGCTGGTGGGCTCCGGCGGCTTTTTTCTCGGGCTGGCCATCGCGCGTATCATCTGACAGAGGAGAATATCATGACTCTACCCAGAGAAGCCAAACTGCTCCGTATTTTCATAGGTGAAAGTGATATTTATATGCATCGTCCCTTGCACGAGGTCATTGTAGAGGAAGCCCGGAAACGCGGGATCGCCGGGGCCACTGTCATGCGGGGCATTCTGGGGTTCGGTGCCAACAGCCTGATCCATACCACAAAGATTCTGCGTCTTTCCGAAGATCTTCCCCTGGTGGTGGAAATTGTCGACGCCGAGGACAAGATCGAGGCATTTCTGCCGGAACTGGACAAGATGATCGGCGAAGGGCTGGTAACAATGGAAAAGGTAAAAGTTATAACATATCGGCATAATTCCAAGATTTGATGAAACCAGGAAATCATGGGGGATTATCTGTTTGTTACGTTTTACAGTGATTCCGGGATATATCACTCATTTTTTGTTCGTGTTCACCTGCAAGAAGGTATTGTAACTACGGATAAATAAGGGAAAGCCGGCTGGATGCAGACGGATTCGGTCGGCCTCCTGTTGTCAAATTTGCTCCATTGGGGGAGTTTGCCATTCTTACGATAGATATTCCCGGCTTTGGTCCGGCGCATCTTGAACATCTGGTTTCAGACTTTACCGGCACCCTGTCGATGGACGGCCGTCTTCTGCCCGGAGTGCGGGAGCGCCTGGACTCCATCGCCAGATTCCTGAAGATCCATATCCTGACCGCCGACACCTTCGGCATGGCCGGAGAGGAATTAACAGATATTTCCTGTGATCTTTTTATCCTGACGGGTGATAATCATGATATTCAGAAAGAAGAATATGTAAGGAAACTGGACACCGAAAAGGTGGTGGCCTTTGGCAATGGCAACAATGACCGAAGGATGCTCAAGGCGGCCCGGGTGGGCATGGCTGTGTCGCAGGGGGAAGGCTGCGCGGCATCAGCGCTTCTGGCTGCCGACATACATGTTGCGAGCGCGGATATCGGTCTTGGCTTGCTGCTTCATCCCAGGCGTTTGAAAGCCACCTTGAGATTTTAACGCTGCCTGGAAAATTTACCTATACCGCAGGTAAAAATGCAATTCAAAGGTTGATGACCGAGTGATACAACATTTTCACTTGCAGCCGTGCCTTTGGACGTCAATGCCGGCTGAGTAAGTTTATGAGTGTAGAACCTGAACTTCGTCATCTGTTCATTTCGGCAATTCCGTTTGTCCTGGCCCGGAAAAAGGAAAACGGCGGATTCGGCGGCACGCCCAGGCTGCCGGCCACCATCGAGGATACGTATCACGCCTTGCGTATCCTCCAGCTTTGCCTGCAGTATAATGCGGCGGGGAAAAATGATTTTGAATCCTGCGGAGACGAATATCTGCGTTCATACCTGGCATCCTGCCGCCAGAATCTGCCGGGTGGAATCCGGACAATCTTCCAGCTGCTCTGGTGCTGCCGGAGCGTCGGCCTGCAGGCCGACAATATCGTCCCGGCTGCCGTCAGCGCCGGAATGCGGGCATCCGATGCCCTGGAGGACTGGTATTACGGCACCCGCATTCTGCTGGAATTACTGGGCTGGGATGCACGGACGGTTATAGGGCTGCCGCATTACGCCACCGTGATGAAGGGGGAATGGCGCACCGTCAAAGAGGCATGGAAACATATTTCTCTATCCTGGGAGATCAGCAGGGCCCTGCCGTTACCGGAAGCTGAACTGACCGCCTGGTTTCAGGCCTGCCAGAATGGTGACGGCGGTTTTGGATTTTTCCCGGGAACCACATCGTTCGTTGAAAACTGCCACGCCAGCCTGCGAGCCCTTGAGTTTCTGGGCGCAGGCCCCCGGGATCGAAAACGCGCTTTGGGGTTTCTTACCCGCTGCGGGACCATATCGGGGGGCTTCGGCCGCTCCAGCCGGACCGCACCTTTTCTTGACGCCACTTGGCACGCCCTTGCCGCACTCGCGATCATCGATATTTCGGGTGCATCCTGAAAGTCCTGAATGAATGATAGCCTGTGTCTTCCATGCAAAATCTTCCTATTCACTTATCCTTAATAAAAACGCAGCCGCTTGAAAAGCTGGGACGGAAAGCTTATAATTTACGTTTACTTTCAATGTGCCAGCAGGCTTTCAGTTATTCGCCGATTAATTCTTTTCCAGCAAAAAGGGGTAAACTATGCGTTTCCCGGTTTCATTACATATACTGCTCGCGGTTGTATTACTGTCACCGGCCTGCACCGCCACATATGGCGGCCTTTCCGACAATGCCGCAGATAAAGCGACACAGGCCGTTGAAAGGAGGGCAAACGATTCAACCTTGCCGGCGCCGACCACCGGCGCTTGGATGTTGGCGGCCGTTCATAATCGGCCACAGTTGCTCGATGATGAATTCACCCTGATGCGGGTGCTGTTGACAGTGCATCCTGAGGCCCTGGCGGTTGTTGATAATCATCAGCAATGGCGGAAACAAAAAGATGAACTGAAGAACCAGCTGCTGGCAGAAGCACGGTCCGCACAACTTGTCTTTGAACTGCAGCCGTGGCGGGATTCCTCGATGACCAAAGGCAGGCCGGTGGAACTCTTCGAATATGATTTGCAGCGCCGGGCTTTCCATGTGCGGTTTGCGATTGGCAATGCCCGCCAGGTCATCACCGGGATGTTGATGCCAGGCGGCGGGAAACCGGCGCCAAAATATGAGCAGGTGATCGACTGGTTTCCGGTTGAACCGGACAAGGCCGAACAGATCATCAACTATTTCGGCAATCGGCCGCGCAAAGTATATCTCCACTATCGACTGGAGGCGGTTGGTGCTTTGAAAGACGCACCCCTGCCGACCCCGGTCTTTATCTTTGCAAATGACCAGCTTGCCTTATATGCCCTGGACCAGACTCTGCAGGACAATCAAATGCATGAGGGATACAGATACCTGGCAACGGTCACGGTTCCGACAACCGATGCGGCTGCAACGATTCCGGCAGTCAGGAAAACAGCGGCGGATTACTCGGCCGCCGCCACCGGCGTCATCCAGAATGTGGAAATCGACGGGATCAGGCTTACCATGCCGATTGAACAGGCCCTCCAAAAACTGGCGGAACACGGCCTGAACATCGGACCGCCCAGCAGGCCAAGCCGGTTGACAGGGGTAACCTATATAGGCCATGAAACAACGGTGGATGGCGCGGGGTGGATCAAGGTCATGGTCCGGCAGATGAACGGTGTCGTTTACCAATACGACAAAAATGTTATGTACCTGCTCGACAGGCTTCCTGCTGACATTACTGTTTCAGACCTGCAGCAGAAGTATCATGATGAATTCGTCGGCAGGGTCGACAAAGCCCGCTATATCTATACAGATGCCGCTGGAACCATGCACTTTGATGACAGCTCGCCGCCGCCCTACAACCGGAATATCAACTCGCCCCATGCTCGGGTTAAAATAATTGAAGGAAAAAAAGGGGAAAGATTTCACGCCGGGTTCAGTATTGAATGGAAAACATCGGTCGGAGCCAATTGGTGAAATGAATCAGCCGCCAGGCTGTCAACAAATACCCGGTTCAGCAAAACAAAAGCGGGCGTAGCCGTAAAAAAAGAAGCCTGTTTCCGGGGGAGACGGAAACAGGCTTTTGAGGAGAGATGGGGGTCCCTTGTAATGCTTTGATATACTTCATTGCTGAAACGGGTTCGTGCTTTTGGGGGTTGTTATAGCTGCCTGTCACCAGAGGAAATGAAGGCAATTTATGCATCAAAGGGACCCCTGCGGTTGAGCTCTATTTACTGCTGTATCCATGTTCGTTTTCGAGACGGAATATTTTCAGCCTCCTTCCTGAATAAATCAGCTGTTGAATCCTGTCCTTATTGAATTTTCTCACCATAATCCGGGAGAATTTCAGGGAATCAATGGCCGGTTCCATATCTTATTAGCAAGGAGAGTGCCAGATTTTTTTCTTGGAGGCTCCGGGCAGAAAAAAATAATATTCAGGAAATGGAAAAAATCAGACTTTTTGACAATTTAATTATGTTTTCAAAGGGATAAACCTGATTGTCATTTTGACGGCTGAAAGATTTTATTTGTAATTCGGATCAAGGGTGAAACGATGCCGCCGGAATCGGGATGGAATTGCAGTTGTTTTTTTCTTTTGTTGCGTAAACTGAATTTACAAGAGAAAGTTAGTTTACATTGTTTTAGGGTATGAATGATCCGACGGTTCTGACCATCCGCTATATATTTTTTTGAGGGGGGACAGACCTGATTATGGGCTTGACAGCATCTCATTGCTGCAACTAAGGTTTCAGGGGGAATTGCCAGGTCCGTATTGGCTGCTGCTCCGGCGATATCTACCGCATGAAAAGGATCGATAAATTTATTGAACTGCAGACAAGCAGGGACAGAGAAAAATGTACTGCCCGATTGTAGGAACCCTCGGTTATGTTCTTTCCCATGACCGGAAGAAAACTCTTTTGGTCCATCGAAATTCCCGGCCTGATGATCATCATTTGAACAAATATAACGGTCTTGGCGGCAAGATGCTGGCCCACGAAGACGTGGTGAGCTGCATAAAACGGGAAATAATGGAGGAGGCCGGGATTGAGTGTGAAGAGATTCTTTTGCGGGGGACAATAAACTGGACCGGTTTCGGGCCTGATGGTGAAAACTGGTTGGGTTTTATCTTCAGGATTGATAAATTTAACGGCACCCCGTTTACTTACAATGAGGAAGGAATCCTGCGCTGGGTGGAGATAGCTAGCCTGAATACCCTGCCAATGTGGCAAGGTGATCGTTATTTTCTGCCCCTGGTATTTGATGACAATCCGAAGATATTCCACGGTTATATGCCATACAAGGACGGCCGGCCGCAAAACTGGCAGTTTGTTAGGATTTAGTTTTTGATTTTTCAGCCGCAATGCTTACCTGTTCACGGTCAGCGATGTTATTCAAAACGGATTGTGCTGCAGGTAGACACGCGGCTGCGGGAAGCTTTAATTGATGCGGGACGGGCACAAACAGCTTGCTTTGTCATGGGCACAGGGGTATGATTTGTACATATTGCGGTGCTTCGGCTCTACCCGCTGGCAGGGTAGTTCAGCTGTATTTGCGCCAGCAAATATCGACTATTTTTTTGAGGAATAGTATAATAGATTGTAATAATATGACGGCAAGAGGTGAGATTTTTGAAAATGGAACATAATGAAGATTTTGCACGGTTGGAGCAATTTGTTGAAAAGCTGCTTGACAGCCATAATCAGCTGAAAAATGAGAATAACGAAATAAATGCTCAACTGCAGGCAAAACAGCAGGAAATTACTGAACTCCAGGAAACGATAAAAAATCTTCAGGAAGATCGTAGTGTGATGCATGACCGGGTGACCGGGTTGATCGATAGAATAGATGGATGGGAAAAAAATCTTGACCAGGAAGGAGCGGGGCAAAATAGAAGGTCAGGAGGCGGATCAGCCCGGGATGGGTCAAAAAAATCTTCATCACTTTTTAATACTGCGGCAGAACAATCTTCTGAGACAGCCGTAAGGTAAATTACGGGGATTGCGGTTTCCCGCGTAATAATAAATTGAACAAGGGGTGCAATGGAGCGGTTGGTCAAATTAGAGGTGCTCGGCCAGGAATATCCACTGTATACCGATGCCCCTGAGGAAGATATTGAAGAAATTCTGCATTTGGTTAAAATGCAGATTGAGAATAATTCAAAATCTTCTAAAAGTTTTCTGCCGGCCAATAAAATCGCAGTCCTGACCAGTCTCAATATGGCCGGAAAATATGTAAGATTGAAAAGGGATTTTGAACAATATAAACAGCAGATGAGCGAACTGGTTGAACGGCTGACGTCGGATATTGAAGATTCTCTCTCAACTTCAGGGCAGCTGCAGAATGACTTCAGGAAAACGAGTAGAAAAGTTAGTGAATCCAGACTTGCTCAGAACGATTAAAAATGTTCTTATAGAAAGAACAGCAACTTCAGGGGCCGGAAAAGGCTGCCGATTAAGTTGAAAAATCACCCCTGCGCTGTTGGTGATTAACAGGTAAAGTTTGAGCCAACTCTCAAAGATAGGGCGCCTCCGCTGATTCTGGATAGCGAATTCGTCAGTGACGAAATTACTAGAAGGGGTTATGAGTACTGCCCACCTAGCAAATGTTAGGTTCTATCTTTCTGTTGACACGGCAGGGCGGGGGTTTTAATTATAGCATACCACATCTCAGACGGTTATGTTCGGTTGGGATGTTCAACATATAGGCCAATGGAATGAGATGTTTCTTCCCGGCCGTGTGGGATAAAAAACTCGAGGAATTTAGAGGAAGAACGGGGAGTTATAAACGGGCAATAGCAATTCCTGAAGGATCAGGTTGATATAAAAAAGCACGCAATCAATGTTACACCTGAAAAGTTAAAATATAGGGTAATTGTTCTATAGGTATTTTCCGCAGTTGACCCCCGTTGATGGTTTTGGGAAATTAAAGTTATCAATCATTCCCGCAGAAAGTTGCTCTTCTGTTGAGAAGTAACTTTCTTAAATTGTTAGGGGTGAACATAAAAGCAAGTCGGAATTCTCTTCCGGAAGTCTCTTGCCGACAACAGCAGCGACTGTTTCCCGCCACATTTTCTTTCTTCTAAGTAAAATCAGACAACAGCTTTTCATGCCCGCCGGTGCGGTCCTTTTTGGGGCTGGCCGGAACGGCAAAAGAGCTTTAATGCAATCATGAGGTTTAGCTCCGTGAATATATTTGGTGAAACAATCCAGGCAGTTGCTTTTGTTCTGGTGGGCATTCTTGCTGGTATTGCAATCGGCATCTACATTCGGAAGCGGTTTACCGAATTACACCAGAAAAATATTGAAAGCCAGGGCAAACAGCTCATTGAGAAGGCTATACGCGAAGCGGAACAGATCAAGAAAGAAGCCCAACTGCAGAGCAAGGATGAGGCCTATCAGCTCAAGCAGGAAGCAGAAAGGGATATCCGGGAAAGAAAGTCGGAAGTAATTCAGGAAGAAAAACGCCTCAGTCAGAAACTTGACCAGATCGAAAGAAAGATAGACCTGCTTGATAATCGGGAGACCGATTTGCTGCGGCGTGAGCAGTCCTTTGTGCAGCAGGAAAAAAACCTTGAACAAAAGACCAAAAAGGCTGAGCTTCTCATAGAAGAGCAGCGCTTTAAACTTGAGAAAATAGCAGGAATTTCCAGAGAAGAGGCCAAGAAGATGCTCATGGAGAGCATTGAGAGTGAAGCCCGGCATGAAGCCGGCAAAAGGCTGGTCCTCATTGAAAATGAAATGAAGATGCAGGCTGACCGCAAGGCTAAAAATATACTGGCCCTGGCAATTTCGCGTTATGCCGGCGATTATGTGGCTGAGCGGACGGTTTCGGTCGTGCCGCTTCCCAGTGAGGAGATGAAGGGCCGGATTATCGGACGGGAAGGCAGAAACATTCGCGCTTTGGAGGCTGCAACCGGCATAGATATAATTATCGATGATACCCCTGAAGCGGTAATCCTTTCCGGATTCAACCCTGTCCGGCGTGAAGTGGCAAGACTTTCTCTGGAACAGTTGATTGCCGACGGCAGAATCCACCCGGCCCGGATAGAAGAGATTGTGGATAAGATCGGCAAGGACCTGGAAGTAACCATGCGTGAGGCCGGTGAACAGGTTACTTTTGACGTCGGGGTTCACGGTCTCCATGTCGAGGTGATTAAACTTCTCGGACGTCTGAAGTACAGAACGAGTTATGGACAGAATATGCTGCAGCATTCTGTTGAAGTTGCTTTCCTGTGCGGGATCATGGCAGAGGAATTGGGAATTGATGCAAAACAGGCAAGAAGAGCAGGCTTGCTGCATGATTTGGGCAAAGCGGTGGATCATGAGGTCGAAGGCTCGCATGCAATTATCGGCAGTGACCTGGCTAAAAAATATGGTGAACCGCAGGAGGTAGTCCATGCCATAGCCGCGCATCATGAAGATGTGACGCCCGAAAGTGTTCTGGACGTCCTGGTCCAGTCAGCTGATGCATTGTCTGGCGCCCGGCCCGGGGCGCGCAAAGAAATGCTGGAGACTTATGTCAAGCGTCTTGAGGATCTTGAAAAGATCGCCAATTCTTTCGAGGGCGTGGAAAAATCGTATGCCATCCAAGCCGGAAGAGACCTGCGTATCATTGTGGACAGCGGCGATGTTTCCGATGCGGATGCAACATTGATGAGCAGGGATATTGCCAGTACCATAGAAAAGGAATTGACCTATCCGGGCCAGATCCGGGTAACGGTTATACGAGAGACAAGGGCGGTGGAATACGCCAAGTAAACTGTCAATTAAAGATGCCGGGGTCGTAAGAAAGATTCTTCTCCGCCGAGCAAGGGTTTCATCAGGCTCCAATGATTACGAGGCTCTGCTGCTGAGCGGGGATTTTTTACGATTGGACAAAAAAAGTTTTTATCCTGTGGTCATCCATGAATTATAGCGTTGATGAGCAAATAGCACTGATTGAACGTGGAACTGTTGATGTGGTATCCCGTGACGATCTGGCGCGCAAGTTGAAAAGATCGAGTGAAAGCGGGGTGCCGCTGAAGATCAAAACGGGTTTTGATCCCACGGCGCCGGATCTTCATATCGGGCATACGGTTCTGATCCAGAAAATGAAACATTTCCAGGATCTCGGTCATGATATTTATTTTTTGATCGGAGATTTTACCGGCATGATCGGCGATCCGACCGGTAAGTCGGAAACTAGGAAGCCGCTGACCAACGATGACGTCAAAAAAAATGCCGAAACCTATAAGGAACAGATATTTAAGATCCTGGCCCCGGAAAAGACAAAGGTGGTATTCAACAGCTCCTGGCTCGGGCAGCTGACGTCCTATGACATGATCAGGCTTGCCTCGCAGCTGACGGTTGCCCGCATGCTTGAAAGAGAGGATTTCCGGGTCAGGTTTGACAATGAAAAGCCCATCAGTATTCATGAATTTCTGTATCCGCTGATTCAGGGCTATGATTCGGTGGCCCTTCAGGCCGATGTTGAGTTGGGCGGCACCGACCAGCTGTTTAATCTGCTCATGGGGAGAGACCTGCAGCGTGCCTGGAACCAGGAACCGCAGGTAGTAATCACCATGCCCCTGCTGGAAGGACTGGACGGGGTTAACAAGATGAGCAAGTCCCTGGACAACTATATAGGAATCACAGAATCTGCGGACAATATTTACGGCAAGGTCATGTCTATTTCAGATGCTCTGATGTTCCGCTATTATGAACTGCTGAGTGATTTGTCCGCAGGACAAATAAAGAATTTAGCGGCAGACATGCAGGACGGGAAAAAACACCCCAAGGATGTCAAGAAAAAACTGGCCCGGGAACTTACCGCCAGGTTTCATGGTGAGGAGGCTGCCACCAAGGCTGAGGAATCCTTTGAACAGGTGTTTAAACATCATGGTCTGCCTGAAAATATTCCGGAACTGACCTTGGAAAAGGCAGATGGCGGGGTGTGGCTGCCCAAGCTTCTTGTTGAGGCAGGTCTGACGGAATCCACCTCGGCTGCCAGACGCCTGATAAAACAACAGGCAGTCTCGCTGGACAACGAAAAGGTTCTGGATACAGAATATACGGTGCAGCCGGCAGGAGAGATACTGATCAAGGTAGGAAAGAGAAGATTTGCCAGGATCAGTTTCCGGTAATAATTATGCCTCTGGCAGGCATTTGCTGCAAATCCCGGAAAACTGGACATGGTGATCCAGAATTTTATAATTGCAGCATGAGGCGGCGCTTTTCTCCAGTTCGTCGTATCTTTCGATAAAGATATCTTCAACCCGGTTACATTTCACGCAGCGGATATGATAATGCGGGGAAGTATCACCATCAAATCGTTTCTGTTCTCCCCCGAATTCAAGTTTTTTGATGATTCCACGGTCAGCGAGAAGGTCGAGGTTGCGATATACGGTACCAAGGCCTATCCTTGGCAACCTTCTGCGCACCATATCAAAAACTTCGTTGGCAGTGGGATGCGACTTGACTTTTTGCAGCTCTTCTAAAATGACCTGGCGCTGACTGGTTACTCGCATGTTGCTATCAAACTCATTCACGGCACATCTCCAATAAATAACTTTACCAGTTGGGAATCATTACGTAAAAATGATAGGCAAAATATACACAAAGGTCAATCAAATTACATCAATGTTGTCAAATTATTGTCCAATTCGGTAAAAAAATATACCTGCATGGAGATGCCCGGATAAATTGCCTTCTTCAGGAAATGTTTACAGCAATCATATGCGGCTGGAAATTGATTTGAAAATTCCAGGCTCCTTTTAGACATTTAACGTAAAGAAGGGTTGAAGTACCCGAAACCGAGGTTGGGAAAGAGCCGATGCAGCTCGGAATGCCAACTGCGTATTCCCATGGGCGGAGCATCAGGCATGTATTCAACGGTTTCAAGGTACCAATCGGGATCCATATTCAGATTACGCAGTTGGATAAGATCGGGCCGGTGTTCTTCGATTAAGCTGCATAGGGCGGCAAATTCAGCCGGATCATCGGTAAAACCCGGTAGAATAAAATAATTAAGCGAAACAAACTTATGTGCCTTTTTCATAACATCGATGGATTCCAGAACATTGCTGAAGGTGAAATTTACCGGGCGGTAATAGAGGGCGTGGCATGACTCTCGGGCACTATTCATACTTACCCTTAAACTGTCAAGTCCAGCGGCGGCAAGCTCTTTTATTTTGCCGGGCATACTTGCATTGCTGTTCAGGTTGATGGTGCCGCGCTCAGTCCGGGCGCGGATTGAACGGATGGCTTTCTGCAGCACCTCGCTCTGCATCAGCGGCTCTCCTTCACAGCCCTGCCCGAAACTGACGATTGCTCGAGGGGCCTGGTTAAGGTGCGGAACTGCGAGATCGGTAATTTCCGAAACCCGCGGCACAAATTTGATCCTGTCCTGGGTGGCGGGGCAACAGCCGGAAGGCTGCAATGAAATACAGCCTACGCACCGGGCATTGCAGACCGGGGAGGTGGGGAGAGGCGCCTCCCAGCGGCCGAGAAAATAATTTCTGGCAGCAGGACACCCGTAAGTCAGGCAGCATTTGCCAAGATGCTGGATAAGTCTGTTGGCAGATTTTTTTTTAAGTTGCAGGACGGTTTTCTTTTCTATTTTTTCAGGATCAAAGCATCGGGCATCCTGTCTGCTGTCTGGATCACTGCGAAAGGCGGAGACCCAGAACCTTCCTTTATGCCAGCCGACAGCGGTATAGGCAAAGAGGGGCAGGGGAGCTAAATCACCCCGTACCGGTTCATAGGCGGCACTGTGAACAGCGGTGTGCGCCGGGGCCATGAAAGCGGCAACGGCCTGAACTTTTTCACTGGGTGCATCCGGGTCATGGTCAAGCAGTGTCGGACCGTCGTCCATAGGTGAAATTCCTATGGGTTTTCTGTCAGGCAGCAGGAAAAGTTCACTGCCTTCCGGCAGAGGAATGAGGTCATCGGGAAGCGGCCTGGAGAAAAAATTCCCGCTTCTCCCGGCCATATGGAGTTCTGGAAAGTTCTTTATTTCTCCCTTCTCATTGGCATAGACGAGGGTCGGGATATTATCGGGATGTAACGGCTGCATGGAGAAAAGCTGCAGGGAAATTGCAGTTTAAAGTTATGACGGGCGTATCCTGCTGAGTATGGAATCAACGGTTAGATAAATATCTAGATCGTCACCATAAACGTCCTGCACCTTTGGGTGATCCACCAGATTCTCAATAATATACTGGGTAAGATACAGACTGATAAAATTGGGATCCGTGGCCAGATTGCGCAGCGGGGCAATCTTGAATTGGATGTCAAATTCCTCCATGTTGGAGAGGGTGCGGAGCTGATCGGTGAATAAATCACGCATTGCCTGTTCTGAGGTGGTTTCAATAATGTGGCCGTCAATGAGCCGCTGCACGAGCCGTGTGGCGAGTTCTTCCGCGTTCTTGAAGGCCTGCGACAGCATAAAGCGCCTTTCCTGTTCGCGTTTACGGTCAATAGCTCTGATTGTCTTGTCGGTTGCGCTGTTATTGTTGAAAAACTTTGCCATAATCACCAACCCCACGTGATATTTTTGAAAGTTAGCTTCTCTTGTCGGTCATTAGATAATCGTATATCTAATTAATACATTGTGTCCAATGTTTCAAAGAGAAAGGTCGTTAAACTGTTCTTTTTCGACAAATAACTGCCCAAAACGGAAATTTCATTCCCGGGACCGGTATATCCGCATGTTCTTTTTCCACAAATACATAGGGTGAAGGTATTGAAATGTTCCATTTTTAATTTGAATTGGAGCAATTTCAGGGAAGAAGCCGGAGCGAAACTCCGCCGCTCTTGAAACCGGCCTACTTTCTGTTTACAAGGAATACATAGTTCTATCAGGTTGTTAGGGCGCGATTAATAAGAATCTAACATACTAATTGGGTAATTATACCCTTGAGGTTATAGAAGGAATTCATCCGAGGAGCTATGATATCAGAACCACTTTTTTTCTTGACAATTCCCACTCCGCTTAATAAGGTTGGGCCCTAAAATGAATCAAGGTTCAGTTTGTTCGCTGTCCATATTTATTATATTAACTCACTGATTAAGGAGAAGAATTATGTCGAAATTAGTACCACCCCATGGCGGAAAAGGCTTGGTCTGCTGTCTGCTTCACGGCACAGAACTTGAGGCGGAACAGGAAAAAGCCGCATCTTTGAAAAAAATTTCCATTTCCGGACGCGAGAACGGCGATCTCATCATGATGGGCATCGGTGGCTTCAGCCCCCTGAACGGCTTCATGACAAAGGCTGACTGGAAAAACGTCTGTGAAAAAATGTTGCTGGTCGACGGCACCTTCTGGCCTGTGCCCGTGACCCTGTCCTGTTCCAAGGAGGATGCGGACTCTATCACCACCGGTGACGAAATTGCCCTGCAGAATAAAGACGGCAAGATCATGGCAACCATGAAAGTTACGGAAAAATATGCCATGTCCGATGCCGACAAGCGTTGGGAATGCGAAAAGATCTTCATGGGCAAGGGCGATGACAGTGTCGGTGGCAAATTCTGGGAAGTCGCCATGGAAGATCATCCTGGTGTCCAGATGGTCATGAATCAGAAAGAGTATAACCTGGCCGGCCCTGTCAAGGTGCTGAGCGAAGGTGGTTTTCCCGATAAGTTTCCCGGTGTCTACATGACCCCGAAACAGGTCCGGGCCAAGTTTGATGAGAAAGGCTGGAGCAAGGTTGCCGCCCTGCAGCTCAGGAACCCCATGCACCGGTCCCATGAGTACCTGGCCAAGATCGCCATCGAGGTATGCGACGGTGTTTTCATTCATTCCCTGGTCGGTTCCCTGAAGCCGGGCGACATTCCTGCCGATGTCCGCGTTAAATGCATCGATACCCTGATCGACAAATACTTCTGCAAAGATAACGTCATCCAGGGCGGTTATCCGCTTGACATGCGTTATGCCGGCCCCCGTGAAGGCCTGCTCCATGCAACCTTCCGCCAGAACTACGGGGTCAACCGCATGATCATCGGCCGTGACCATGCCGGGGTTGGTGACTTCTACGGCATGTTTGAAGCCCAGGATATATTTGACACCATTCCCAAACCGGAAGGTGAAGGAAAAGCCCTTCTCTGCCAGCCGCTGAAAATCGACTGGACCTTCTACTGCTTCAAGTGTGACGGTATGGCCTCCTTGAGAACATGTAATCACGCCAAAGAAGACCGGGTTATCCTTTCCGGCACCAAGCTGCGCAAAGCCCTTTCCGAGGGGGCCGAGGTTCCGGATCATTTCGGCCGAGACGAGGTCCTGACCATCCTGCGGGCATACTACGAAGGTCTGACCGAAAAGGTTGAGGTAAAAATGCAGAAAGCTGCGTCAGGTGAGCAGATCAAGTAAATTATTCTCTGCATTGTTTGATATCATGGGGGAGACGCCGCACGGGGTCTCCCCCTTTTTTGTTTTTGTATTTCCGGCAATATCATAAACATCACGACCCGGATACGCTGACAATCTGTATAATCTGATTTACCGGAGTCTGCGGCGGAGCGAAGATTTTTCATGAACATTTCAATATTGCCGGCCAATGGTTACATTCTAAATATAGAAAAGGGTGGCGGGGAATTACGGCAGGTTATTTGTTCTTACAAAGGATTTATGCTACAAACAAATCATGCAGACACAGGCAGTTAAAGATATCGGGTCGAATTATTCCATCAGCCAGCTGCAGGATATGATCGCTGCCGTGCTGGGACCGGATAATGTTCCCCGGCAATTCAAGATTATCACCGATACCTCGGACTTTTTTCAGGTTGATTATAATGATGTGGTCCTCCTGGCCGGCATACCTTACCTGATGCGCAACTATACGCGGGAGGGCAGATTCGGCCTGGACGATGAACCCAAATACTGGGTCAGAAAGGCGATTGATCTCAAGAACCGGGAAGCAAAGATAATCAAGCTTGTTTTTCACGAGGAAATTGAGGCCCGGGTCGGGGATCTGGTTTTCAAATGCGTTCGCAGTCCGGCAAAGGAGGCGGCCATCCTGGAAATGGTCGCGGGTCATAGAAACTTCATGCAGGGTGTCGGCATCCGTGATGAAGCCGGCAACATTATCAGGATCCTCGACTTCATTCAGGGGAAACGACTGGATGAACTCATCTTCAAGCTGGCGGTCAACCATGAGGAATTTTTTTATGAACATCTCCCGGCTTATCTTGAGGTATATTGCGAAATGGTTAAGGCCATACAGTTTCTGCACGAGCAGGGGCAGAAGCATGGAGATATCCGCCGGGATCATATTCTGCTCGATAGAAATACAGGCGATTACCGCTGGATAGATTTCGACTATGACTATTTTCATACGGCCAACATGTTCGGATACGATATATTCGGCCTGGGAAATATCCTGGTTTTTCTGGTGGGAGGCGGAGACGTAACCGTTCAGCAGCTCCAAGCCGACCAATCGTCTCTTCTGGCAAAACTTTCACCGGATGACATGAATATTATTTTTAATAACCGGGTGGCGAATATCCAGAAAATTTATCAGTATGTGCCGGATGCATTAAATTATATCCTGCTTCACTTTTCACAGGGGGCAAACCTCTATTATGAAAATACCGGGCAGCTGCTGGAGGACCTGGGTGAGGTCCAGATTAACGGCGGATAAATTGCCGTTATCCTGACCAGTCCAACCCGTCGGGCGGCTGTTTTTGCCGACGGGATATGTCACGGGGCGTTAAAAAACTGCTAAATGCGACGGTTCACAAGAGTTCAGGGAAATTAGCCACATGGCGTTAATTCAGGACTATTTGAGAGGACAGGATAATGAATATAGAGCAAGGGCAGTGCACTACCAGGGACAGTGACGTCAAGCATATTCTGATTGCCGTTGATACATCCGACAACGCCAGGAGGGCGGTACTTTTCGTGGGCGATTTTCTGGGGCGCTATGCAGGGCTGCGGGTGACGCTGCTGCTGGTTATTCTTGTGCCCGAAGCCACCTTTTTTCGCGATAATGAGGCGCGGCAGGCCTGGCTGGCCGAAAAACAGGAAGAGGCCCGAAAAGTAATGGAGGAATACCGGGATATTCTGCTTGATGCCGGTTTTACCGATGATAAGGTTAGCGTGCGGGTAGACACAAAGCAGGCGCCTTCGGTGGCGGACTGTATTCTCAGGACGCAGGAAGAATTGAAATGCAGCGTCATAGTGATAGGCCGGCGCGGTATTTCCAAGAAGGAGGAGTTTATTTTCGGCTCCACTTCAAACAGGATAATTCACGAAGCCAAAAGTTGTGCCGTCCTGGTGATAGAATAACAGGGCGCCGATCTTCTTCACGAAATGAAGGCAGAGGAAAATAGTATATGAGGGAATTAACCGTCGGCCTGGGAGAAAGGTCTTATCCCATATTGATTCAGCAGGGACTGCTGGACGAAATCGGCAGCAGACTGAAAAATAATCCATTTGCCAAACGATACGCCGTAGTGGCGGATGACGGGGTGGCAACACTGTTTGGCGACAGGCTCATGGCCTCTCTGCGCAACAGCGGTATCCAGGCGGAAATAATTACCTTCGCCCGCGGTGAAGCCAGTAAAAATCTCAGTACTATTGCGGAACTGGCCGGCACCCTGGCCCGCAGGGGTTTTGATCGCAAGGATGGTCTTCTCGCCCTCGGCGGCGGGGTAACCGGTGATATTACCGGTTTTCTGGCAGCATGCTATATGCGTTCCATCCCGTTTGCCCAGATCCCCACCACGCTTCTGGCCCAGGTAGACAGTTCAGTGGGTGGCAAGACCGGGGTGGACATCCCGGAAGGCAAAAACCTCGTCGGGGCCTTTTACCAGCCCCGGGCAGTATTCATTGATAGCCAGGTCCTGCGGCAGCTGCCGCGGGACGAGTTGTTAAACGGCCTGGCTGAAGTGATCAAGTACGGTATCATCTATGACCGCGATTTTTTCAAATTTCTTGAGATGAGCCGGAAAAATATCTTGGCCCTGGATTTGCTGGTCCTGGAAGATGTTATTTCCAGGTGCTGCAAGATCAAGGCAGCCGTGGTTGAGGCTGATGAAAAAGAAGCCGACCTGAGGCGCATACTCAATTTCGGTCATACCATTGGTCATGCGGTCGAGGCAACATCGGGATACAAGCTTGCCCATGGCGAGGCTGTGGCAATCGGTATGGTGGCGGCGGCTGAGCTTGCCGTTTTAAAAGGAATCCTGGATCGGCGCGAAAAAGAGCGGCTGCAAAACCTGATCCAGGCTTTTGGTTTACCGGTTGCGATTCCAACGGAATATAACCGCAACAGGATCAGGGAATATCTTCTGGCCGACAAGAAAACGGTTGGCGGCAGAGTCTTTTTTGTTCTGCCAGTTGCCATCGGCAAGGTCATCATCACGGATGACATCGAGACAGAACTGATAACAAGAATTTTATGAGGTAAGGTAATTGTCATGGGAAAAATGGAACTTGCCATCATGTTTTCAGGCGGCAGCGATTCCCTTGCCCTTTATGTCCTGGCGTCTTTGGGGCATCATCCCGGCCTGCCGCGGCCGCTCCATATTCACCTGCTGCATATGCTCAATGGCATGAGCCGCTTTCATGAATTTCCCCGGCAGCGTTTTGAGGTTGCCCGGCAAATTCTGGCCAAACAGGTGCCCCTGTCGGATATGCATTCGCCGGAAAGTGCGGTTAAGCTGCCGGAGGCTCTAATGGTGGAACTTGACATGGGACGGCTGTTCCAGGGATTGTGGCTGGACCGTTATGAAGAGCTCATGCCGCGATATAACGGTAAAAACCTCGTCTGTGTTGCCTGCAAGGCGGCAATGCATACCAGGGCGGTCATCTACTGTATTGAGAATTTTATTCCGCATCTGGTGACCGGGTATGCCAGGAAACAGGAGTACTATCCGGAACAGACCCCGGTTTTTATGGAAAAGAGTGCAGAATTCTCCAGCTGGTTCGGCATACGGACCCATTTCCCGGTTTATGAAGATCTGGAAGATGAGATGATTACCAGGCATCTCCTGGAAGACTATGGTCTGCCGTCAACCGGAGGCGGTGAGCGCAAATGCCTGTTCTGCCAGACGCTGACCACCGCGACTGAGAAAGAGATCGGCCGTTATCTTGATGACATGCTGCCGCTGTTAAAAAAATATGTGGAACTCCGGCAGGCCGGCAGGATCAAAGAGGCAGCCAACTGTTTTCCGCCCCGCAACGCAGCCATCATCCGGGAAGCCCGGGAGAAAAAAGAGGTCGGATAGTTTTCCTGTTTGGCCGTCCCGGACTGAATATTTTCTGGAGGAAGTGTGCGGCCGATACATTGATTCGCAATGCAAACAGCGGTTAAAATCAGTTTCAACTGAAAATTCTTGCGGACTGCACCCTCATTACAGTGACTGGTCCAGGTGGCCTTCCCGTATTACCCTGAACTTGCCGGTTGCCGTATCCAGATCGTAAATATTGAAATTGGTCTTCATGTCGATCCCATCGTAATGGGTGGCTAGGTTTATGGATGCAGAGCCTTCCGCCCCGCTTTTTATGCGATGAAAAACCCCTCTCGGCCAGACAAGCATTCCGGGTCCGTTATATAAAAGTTTGCCGTTATGCTCAATCGACTGCGGGGATACGACAAATGACTCAATGCGGCCGTGGGTCTTTCTGTAGATCTCCACATGCCGGATACCCTGCAGCACCATAAGGTTGTCATCCTGGTGCGGGTGCATATACCAGGGTTCCGAAACATCTCCAACCGGGCCGGGAGACACGGCCTTGTTCTTATGGATAACTCTATCCACCGCATCGATCCTCGGGACCAGGTCTTTGGGCAGGATGTCAAAGGTGACCCCTTCTGTTCTGCGAAAGGGGTGCAGGGCTATAACTTTATAGAGACCGGAAATTTCCGCCACAATCGGATCTGTTTTCATATGTTTTCTCCTGAACACGATCAGCGGGCGCATTGCCCGCGGTTATGCTGCGCAAACGCAAGCAGCCGAGGGGTGACGAGCGAATTTAATAAAATTTTGATAAAGTAATGTTTTTGGCGTAAGGGTATTCCCTGCAGTTTACTGCGGGGAGCTACAAATTTCATTAACATTAACAGATTCGGATATTGTCATGCCAGGAAGAAAAGAATAAACTGACGATTCATGGCGGTTAAAATTGAGGAATTGCGTGTCCCGTGCCGGGCAGGATCGTTTTGCCGGCCATTTTTTACGCACCCGGGAGGATAAATCAAATATGCTGACCGAACATCTGATCATAAATCTTCTTGTTATTCTGACCGTGGCCTGGCCCATGGGAACTCTCTTTGCCCGTTTCGGACTGCCGGTCATGCTCGGTCAGCTTCTGACCGGTCTGCTTCTTGGTCCCGCGGTGCTGCATATCGTCAGTCCTTCGGAAGGGATAACGTTCCTCGCCGATCTGGGAATATTTTTTGCCATGTTCTATGCCGGCATGGAGATGGATCCCAAAGAGCTGTTGGAACATATCTGGCCGTCGCTCGCAGTGGCGATCGGCGGCTTTGTTCTGCCGTTTGCCATGGGTTTTTTCCTGGCCCGGTATTTCGGTTCCACCGTTTTTCAGGCCCTCTTTATCGGTATCGGCCTCTCCATTACGGCCATCGCGGTTCAGGCTGTCATCCTGCAGGAGATGCAGATCCACAAGACCAAATTGGGTCATGTTATCATGGGCGCCGCCATAGCGGATGATATACTCTCGCTGATCGGCCTCTCCATTCTGCTTGGCCTGGTAAAAACCGGCACGGTGGAAATGGGGGGTGTCCTTATCATTATTCTCAAGGTCTTAGCATTTTTTGCTTTCACCATTCTGGCAGGCCAGTTTGTCATCCCGCTCTTTACCAGAAAACTGGATGATTACAATGCCAAGGGATTCACCTTTGCCCTGATCGCCGCCCTGGTCATGGCCGCTGCCGCCGAAATGGCGGGGTTGCATATTGTCATCGGCGCGTTTCTGGCCGGCCAGTTTGTCCGCAAGGAAATTATGGCGGAGAAGATCTACCATGCCATAAGCGACAGGTTCTACGGGCTGACCTACGGCTTTTTGATGCCGGTCTTTTTTGTCTCCTTAGCGTTTCATATTCATTTTCAGTGGAATCTTTCTTTCCTGTTATTCGCATTGGCTATTACCGTTGTCGCTATCCTCGGCAAACTCGTGGGTTGCGGCATTGGGGCCTTGGCCTTCCGCTACAGCCTGCGGGAATCAAGTATCATCGGTTTCGGCATGAACGGCAGGGGCGCGGTGGAACTGGTTATCGTTGCCGTGGTTATTGCCCTGAGCGATGAACTCATGGCCCAGGGAGTCATCACCGTTCCCCTGTTAACCGAGGAACAATTTTCCGCCCTCGTTCTCATGGCCTTTATTACCACGCTTCTTGCCCCATTAATGCTCAGATGGTCGGTAACGTCGACCTGCAGCGGCAAAGAAAAAGAACAGTTCTGCCGACTCTGGTCTGATTCAGAAAAACGGTAAGCATCGCCGAGGGGATTCACCCGCGTAAGCAGGAGAAAGAGAAGAAACACAAAAACAGCCGGGAAAGCCCGGCTGTTTTTGTCTGATCTTAATACAATCGTTAAACGTTTATTTGCCGGCAACCGTTTCCAGGGCATTTTTAATGCCGCCGGGGAACTCATAATCGAGGTAAAGCCATGGGAACCCGCCATGGAGGTGTCGGGAAAATGCACGGCAATACGATAGCGGCCGCGCAGCGCTATGGCCTGGTTGCCCTGCACCATCAGTTCATAGGGCAGGTAGGCGGTGGAACGGATATTCTTATAATCTATGATATCCATGACTTCCTTGTCCGTGTCCTTGTCGCCAGAATCCGGACCGTCGCCCTGGGGAATGCCGACGCCGAAAACAGAAACATCCTTACCCGGCAGGTCAATGCGGTACACTTTAACCGTGCCGCCTTTACCTTCTGCCAGATTTGCTTCCACGGTCTTTACCCCGGTCTCGTAATCCGGATAGGTGTTCAACACATCGATATCGTCAAAATAGGGCATGAGTATCTTGTAATGGTATTCTCCGGGTTTCAGATTTTCCTCCTTGATGCCTTCAGCCCCGAATTCCTGCTCATGGCCCAGGGCTGCCTCAAGCTTGGCAGAGATGGATTCAAGCTTGCCGAGTCCGTATGCCGTACCCATATAGGCCGGATTCATGTATGAGGTCTGCAGCTTGCCGTTGACTTCGGTGATTGCCACTCTCTGGGCAGCGCCGAAGCCGCCGTTTTCGGCACCGGTTGCTGCAGCAAGTAAATCCGGATGGGTGGCACAGATAACGGTTGCATTGGGATAGGGCATGTAGCTGCCGACTATGGTAAATCCCTGCGTGGTAAGCTGTGCCTTGGTATATGCAACAACATCATCCATGTTTCCGGGCGGGGTTTTTCCAAGTACGAAAGGTTTGAGAACTTCAGCCCGGGCCAGGGAAAAAATGGACAGGACCAGAAGCATGATTAAAAGAGAAATTTTTGTCTTGTGACGAATCATCGCCGGACCTCCTGAATGCTGATTTATTGGGAAATGTATACAGAAAACCGCGAAAAAATAAAAGGGGGGCGTTCTAGAACGCCCCCCAAGGGTATAAACAGGGGGGTATTATCCCCCAGGGAGGGTTATTTAAAACTTCCAGGAATACCCCAGGCCAACTTCCCACTGGTTCATGGAAAGTTCGATGGTCTGGGGACCATCCGGGCCGTCATTGTTGGCCAGGGGGTTTACGCCCGTGACATCTTTATTAAAGGCATACATGACGGAGAAATCCAGCTCGCTCTGGTTGGCAAAGGTGTAGGTAAAGCCGAAGGTGGCATGCTGCTCGATTACACCGGGGGCCAGGATGTTGAAGAGAACGTCGGATTCAGGAATGGGCTGTTCGCCGTAGGAATACCCGAAGCGGTAGGTCCATTGCTCGGTACGGTCCCACTGCAGACCGATCTTGAACACGGTCATGTCCTCCCACGCAAAGCCGGGACCGGAATCGGCGCCAAGAAGATAATTCGGGTCACCCATCAAGGCATTGTTGAGGTTGGGCATCAGCGGATTGGCAATTGCATCAACTTCGCTGTAGTAGATCTGCTGCACATCAAAGGCAATGGCAACGGTTGGGACGGGTTTGACCGCGATGCCGATCGTCCAGTTGGCCGGGATGTCAAAATCGCCCTGCTCGGCAAATAAGCCGGCATAGTCGTCAAATTCATCCATGTAGATCTTGGTCTGGTAGGATAGACCGATGCTGAACATGTCATTGATCTGGCCCAGGTAGCCGATGCGGCCGCCGAACCCGTAAGAGGTGTCATGACCGTTGCCTGAAAGGTTGGCTGGATCACTGGAAAAATTCCCAAATGAATTTATGCCTTCGGCTTCAAAGAATTGAACCGCAATAATCGGGGTGATGCCGATGGAATGCATTCCGGCAAATTTACGGGCATAGGTTGGGGCGATAAACAATTGCATCAGATCGACACCGGTTGATGAACTCGTATCATCATAAAAGGTCATTGTCGGGTAATCGGTATTCATGCCGCCATTGCCGTAAACCGCGATGCCGATGGCGCTGTTTTCATCCAGCATCTTGTTCCAGCCTAAGGACGGAATGAAGAAATACTTCGAATCGCTCTCCACCGTGCCTTCCGACAATTCGAAAAAGGGCGGCGGCGACGTGGCATTCCTGGAAACAGAATACTCTCTTCTGGGGCTGAATAGGGTCAGACCAAGGTCGAACCGGTTGCCGACCTCGGTGAGAAGCGCCGGATTCGTCGAAGCTCCGAGCGCATCCAGGGGCAGGGCCACACCAGCCCCGGCCAGTGCCTTGTTTTTAATGCTGTAGCCATGAGAAAAATACCCGTTGGTGGCGTTGGCATCATTGGCGGCCAGCAAGCCGGCGGCCATTATTGCTGCAAAACCGAGCAGCAGGTTCCTCAATCCGATAAGTTTTTTCTGCTTCATCTCCTCTTCTAACTCCTCTTTGTAAGAATTGTACAAACTTTGCGGCGCCGGATTTATGCAGCCAACGCCTTCTTCCCCTCGATTCATGCAATGAGTTATTGCATGAAAATTAACTTTCTTTTTTCTTGATAAAGAAGGTGAACACGCCTCCTTCTTCGGACATTTCCAGCAGTTCATTGCCGGTTCTTTTGATCATGGCAGGAAGATCGGACTTGGAACCGGCATCGGTCAGATCAACACGCAGAATTTTGCCGCCCTCAATTTTGTCCAGGGCCTTTTTGGTTTTTAACACGGGCATGGGACAGTTTAGACCTTTCAGGTCCGCAATTTCATCCGGGGTAATGTCAGACATCGTTATTCTCCTTGTTTTGCTTAGTTATTTTGGGTAGTTATTGTTATATGGTTTAGATAATTAGACAAACAGGTTTATGTTGGCATCCAGGCCAAAATCCAGGTAATCGGCGGCACCGCCGACCTTTACCCCCTCCACGAGGTCTGCCTGGGTGAGGCCGGTCATTTCAAGGGTCGGCGTACAGGCCACCATCTTGACATCCATTTCCAGGCAGACTTCCATCATTTCCGGGATCGAGGGCCATTTTATCTTGCCCATCATGGATTTCATCATCATCGTGCCGAGGGCTGTCATGCCGGGCAGCATGCCGATGATATTCGGCATGGGAATCGGTGACGGCATGGCGGGATTGGCTATGGGTGCCACCTTGAGGTTGGCATATTTATGCTTGTTGACGATATCAACACCGTAAAAGGTGTAGAATATCATGGTCTCTACGTCCATGGCCGCAGCGGTGGATGCCAGGATCAACGGCGGATATGCCATGTCCAGCGTCCCCTTCGATGCAATGATGGCCATTCTTTTTGGTTTTTCTTCACTCATGATTTTCCTCCTGAAATTTTATTTTATCTGTAATTTTAAATATTTTTTAGGACATTTGGGCCTTGATGGCCTCCATTGAAGAACGCAGGGTTTCCAGCGCGGTTATGACCCCGGTGCGCTGGCCAGGATCAATTTGACTGAGAAGCTGTTGGTGAAGAGAAAAAAGGAATTCTTCAATTACCCGAACCTTGTGCTGGCCAGCCGGAGTAAGGTTGATGAGCTTGACCCGGGCATCGTTCGGGTCCTGCGATCTCTGCACCAGTCCTTTTTGTTCAAGATTTTCGATGATAACCGTGGCCCTGCTTTTCGCCACCTCGAGCAGGCCCGCTATCTGGATGCCGGTCAAATACTTGTGACCTTCAAACAGCATGAGGCATCTGAGTTCCGCCTGGGGCATCTTAAAGGCCTTTGCTTCATGGGTATAGCGTTCCTTGCAGCAGTTGTGCAGTTCACCGATCAATTCCTGCAGCTTGTTTGCCTGGTATTCCAAGACCCGGATATCATTTGTAGTGTTGACATCGTTCATAATGTTAACCATCTTTACGAAAGAATAATTTCTTTGTCAAGAAAAAAAGTTAACAACTGTTAAATCTATGTTATACTTGTTTGTTATCAGTATTTTTGCCTATCTGTCCGGCGGTGCCGGCACAATTCGTTCGGCCCCGGAGAAACGAAAAATATGGCTAAAAACATCTCTATAAAGTAAATTCTATTAACCATTTAATAATATATTCGGGAGGACTGTTATGGAACTGAAAAGTCGGGATGATGGGAGCTGGAACCCTTACCTTGCAGGAGGCCTGAGCGGACTGGTCATTATCGCGTCCGTGTTGTGGACAGGACAGTTTTTCGGGGCTTCCACCTCTTTTGTCCGTTCAGCAGGAATGCTGGAGAAGATATTTGAACCGGAAAGAGTGGCGCAACTGGAATATTTCATCCGTTATCTACCGAAGTTTGACTGGCAGCTGTTGTTTGTGATCGGGATTTTTGTCGGTTCTCTCTTATCTTCGGTATGGTCCGGATCCTTTAAATGGCAGGGGGTGCCGGACATGTGGGCCGAACGTTTCGGCACCAGTGTCGGGAAAAGGGGTATCGTTGCGTTCATCGGCGGCATAATTGCCATGTTCGGCGCCCGGTTAGCCGGGGGATGCCCCAGCGGTCACGGCCTGTCCGGTTTGATCCAGCTTGCAGTCAGCGGCCTTGTCGCCCTGGTCTGTTTCTTCATCGGCGGGGTTATAATGACAAGAATTGTCTATTCCGGAGGTAAAAAATAATGGATATGCTGATTTATGGACTGTTAACCGGGACAATCTTCGGTTTTCTGATGCAGAAGGCCAGGGTGGTGCGGTACGATAAACAGATAGGGGCGCTGTGTTTTCAGGACATGACCATAGTGAAATTCATGCTGTCAACCATTATCGTCGGCATGATCGGTATTTATTTCTTCCATATGTTCGGCCTGATAAATCTTTTATATAAACCTTTGGGATTGGGGGAAAATATTACCGGCGGCATAATTTTCGGTCTGGGCTGGGGGCTGCTGGGGTATTGCCCGGGCACCCAGGCCGGCGCGCTTGGTGAGGGACGCTGGGATGCGCTCTGGGGTATTGCCGGCATGATACTCGGGGCGGGGCTTTATGCTGAGACCTACCCATACCTGAAGGAAAATCTTCTCAGCTGGGGAAATTACGGCTACGTAACCATCCCGCAGATGCTCGGGATAAATCTCTGGATTGTTATCATAGTCTTTACTGCAGGTGCAATCGGTCTTTTCCGTTGGTTTGAAAAAAGGGGATTGTGATCGGCAGCCCTGTGCAGATTTATCTTCCCGCACGGGCTGAAGTTCATCATACTTATATCTTCTATTGCCTGAAAAGCCTTTCCTGGTAGGGGAAGGCTTTTTTCATAGTGGAAATGAAAAATGGAGGAAATGAATCAATTTTGTATCCAGTCATTCGTAGGTTGGCGGACAGGGTGCAAAAGTATTTTGCCGGCGAACCATAAATGATTAAAATATGGGTATAAATACCTAATAAATGTTGATTTTTAAAATAATTTTTTGTTAGTATGATAACGTCGAAAATCACAGGTAAATTTATTCCCAAATGTAAAGCATGACGGTCGTTATTTTTTTATTCCGCCAGACGGGCAGGGTGCTACAAAACCGGATTGCTATGAAAATGTAAATTGAACTTTCTGAGGTAAATAACAGTTATGGAAACAGGCAGCCAGGAAAGGCTTGAAACGATCTATTCGCGGTATGTAGAGGATCAGGGCAGTGTAACCACCGTCCTGCAGGATATCCAGGGTGAGTTTGGATATATCCCGGAGGAGACAGTGCACTGGTTTGCAAAAAAGAGCGCCATCCCGGTGAGCAGATTCTTCGGGGTGGCAACATTTTACAAACAGTTTTTCTTGAAGCCGCGCGGCAAAAACATCATTACCGCCTGCTGCGGCACAGTATGCCATGTCAAGGGTTCAGACCGGGTCATTGCACGTTTGCAGGAAGAACTGAAGCTCAAAAAAGGCGAGGATACAACCGCCGATATGCAGTTTAGCCTTGAAAAAATAAACTGCCTCGGCGTTTGCAGTGTTGCGCCGGTGGTTATTATCAACCAGAAGGTCCACGGACAGATGACACCTGATAAAGTTGTCAAAAAAATATCCGAATACAGGGAAAAAGAAAGTGAGTAAAGAAATTATAGTGAATGTTTGCCTGGGTACCGGCGGAATTGCCGGCGGCAGCCTCGATGTGATGGAGGCCTTCAGGCAGGAACTCGAGGGTGCCGGAATCGAGGCCCAGGTCAAGGAAAACTGCGCCCTGCACCGGGTGGGCTGTATCGGTTACTGCGCCCGTGATGTCCTGGTTGATATCACGGTTGACGGCAAGAGAACGACTTACCAGTACATTAAGCCTGACATGGTGGCCAAGCTGGTGTCGCAGCATATCGTGGGCAAGAAGCCGGTTGTGCAGTGGCTGGTTGATGATGAGTATCACCGGTTCCAGAACGGCCAGCAGAAGACACTCCTTGCTGACTGCGGCTTTATTGATCCAGAGGAAATTGATGAATATATCAATGTCGGGGGCTACAGGGCTTTTTCCAAGGTACTGGCTGAGATGAAGCCGGCTGAGGTCATTGATGCGGTAAAAGATTCAGGCTTGCGGGGCAGGGGTGGCGCCGGCTATCCCACCGGTAAGAAATGGGAACTGTGTGCTGCAGCCGAAGCGGACCGGAAGTTTATCATCTGCAATGCCGATGAGGGTGACCCCGGTTCATTCAAGGATCGGACAATTATCGAGGGCAATCCCCATCTGCTGCTTGAAGGTATGTGTATCGGCGCCTATGGCATCGGCGCCGGCAGGGGGTATATATATATCCGCTCCGAATACAAACTGGCGGTTGACCGCTTGAAGATCGCCATTGAGCAGGCCCGGCAGAAAGGGTTTCTCGGTAAAGACATCCAGGGGTCCGGTTTTGATTTTGATATTGGCATCCGGTACGGGGTCGGCGCCTTTGTCAGCGGCGAAGAGACGGCGCTGATCGCTTCGATCCAGGGAGAGCGCGGCGTTCCCAAGCCCAAGTCGCCCTATCCGGCGGTAGGCGGCTTGTGGGGCAAGCCGACGGTTATCAATAATGTGGAATCCTGGTCCAATGTCCCGATAATCATAAATTCCGGCCCGGACAACTATGCGGCCATCGGCACGGATACCAGCAAGGGAACCAGGATCCTGGCCCTGTCAGGCAAGGCCAAAAATACAGGACTTGTCGAGGTGCCCATGGGGGTAACCATACGGGAATTGATTTTTGATATTGGGGGCGGCATTAAGGACGACAAGCTGCTCAAAGGTGTGCACATCGGCGGTCCCTCGGGCGGCTGCCTGCCGCAGCAGCACCTGGATCTCAAGGTTGATTACGATACGCTGGCCGAATATGGCGCCTATCTCGGCTCAGGTGACATCAACGTCATGGACGAGTCCGACTGTGTCGTCAACCTGGCAAAATATTTTTTCGAGTTCACCCAAGCGGAGTCATGCGGTAAGTGCACCCCGTGCCGGGTGGGCAGCAAGCGCATTTTAGAGATCCTTACCCGGATAACCGAGGGAGAAGGCAAGAAAAAGGACATTGATCTGCTCATCGAACTGTCGGAGATGATGTGCGACAGCAGTTTATGCGGTCTTGGATTGACCGCCGCCTATCCGCTGCTCAGCGCATTGAAATACTTCAGGCCCGAGTTCGAGGCCCACATCATAAAAAGAAAATGCCCGGCCAAGGTGTGCAGCAAACTTGTGACCTATTTTATCCGGCCTGACCAGTGCAGGGGATGCACCATGTGTGCCAGGGCCTGCGCAACCGGGGCGGCAAGCGGCACCAAAAAACAGCCGCACAGTATTGACCAGTCGTTATGCGTCAAGTGCGGCGCCTGTTTTGAAGCCTGTAAATTCAGTGCGGTATTGAAGGAGTAGTCATGATCAGTCTTACCATTAACGGAAACGAGGTAACTGTTCCCGAGGGAACAACGGTGCTGGAAGCGGCGAGTCAGCATAACATAACTATCCCGACCCTGTGCCATGACCCGCGGATAAAGCCTTTTGGCGCCTGCCGGCTGTGCATCGTCGAAATAGACGGATTTAAGAGGCCGCAGGCTTCATGCACCACGCCGGTTGCAGCAGGTATGGTCGTCAGAACCGACACCAAAAGGGTTGTCAGTCACCGGAAGACCATTGTTGAACTGTTGTTGTCTGATCACCCTGATGACTGCATGGTCTGCAAAAGAGCCGGTGACTGCAAATTGCAGGACCTTGCCTACATGTATGACCTGCGCAGCAGCCAAAATCGCTTCCAGGGTGAAGTGCGCGACAAGGTAAGGACGGACAATAACCCGTTTCTCAACCGGGAGATGGACAAGTGCATCCTGTGCGGACTCTGCGTCAGGGCATGCGACGAGGTGCAGGGCGTCAACGCCATTGACTTTGCCTACCGCGGCTTCAATCTCAAGGTTGCCACCCCGTATGAACAGGATCTTGACTGCGAATTCTGCGGCCAGTGTGTGGCGGTCTGTCCGACCGGCGCCCTGACCGGCAAGATGTGGTCTGACACCTGCCGTGAGAAGGGAGTTGAAAAGGTTGATACGACCTGCACCTATTGCGGCTGTGGCTGCAACATGACACTGCATGTCCGGAATAACCGGATAACCCGTATATCGTCAAAGCCGCACAACCACAACCGGGGCTGGCTCTGTACCAAGGGTAGATTCGGTTATGAATTCGTCAACCGGGACGAGCGCTTGAAAACCCCGCTGATCAGGCGTGGGAAAGACCGGGAACTGGAGCCCGCCACCTGGGATGAGGCCCTGGATTTCGTTGTGGAGAAATTTGCCGCCATCAAGGAAAAACATGGTGCCGATGCCTTGGCCGGCCTGGCTTCGGCCCGTTGCACCAATGAAGATAACTACCTGTTTCAGAAACTGTTCCGGGCCGGCATCGGCACCAACAACATTGATCACTGTGCCCGCTACTGACACAGTGCCACGGTGGCCGGTCTGGCCACTGTTTTCGGTTCCGGTGCGATGACCAACTCGGTTCCGGAAATTGCCAATGCGGACGCCCTGTTTGTCATCGGATCCAATACAACGGAGAACCATCCTATCATCGGACTGCGCATGAAGGATGCGGCGCGCAGGGGCGCCAAGATCATCATCGCCGATCCCAGGAAGATCCCGTTGGTCAAGTTCGCTCACCTGTGGCTGAGCCATAAACCGGGTACCGACGCAACCCTGATTAACTGTATCATGCATGTTATTCTGCAGGAAGGCCTTGAAGACAGACAGTTCATCGCGGAACACACCCATGGCGTTGATTCTCTGAAAAAAGCACTGGAGAGCTTTACGCCTGAACATGGTGAAAAGGTGACCGGGGTGCCAAGAAAAGATATTATCGAGGCTGCCAGGATCTATGCCGGTGCAAATAAGGCGGGAATCTACTATACCATGGGCATCACCCAGCATTGCACGGGCACCAATAATGTCTTTGCCCTGGCCGACCTGGCCATGCTCACCGGCAACATGGGCAAGGAGTCGGCCGGGGTTAATCCCCTGCGGGGCCAGAATAATGTCCAGGGCTGCTGTGACATGGCCTGCCTGCCGAATAATTTGCCGGGCTACCAGAAGGTGGCCGACGATTTGGTGCGCCGGAAATTCGAGGAGGCCTGGAAAAGCAAATTGTCGGGAGATATCGGTCTGACCGCCACTGAAATGACCGATGCCATTATCAGGGGTGACATCAAGGGCATGTATGTGATGGGCGAGAATCCGATCATCAGTGATCCCAATATGAATCATTCCATGCAGGCTTTCAAAAACCTCGAGTGTCTGGTGGTCCAGGATATATTTTTAACCGAAACGGCCGAGATCGCCGATGTTGTTCTGCCGGCGACCACGTTTGCCGAAAAAGACGGCACCTTCACCAACACGGAACGGCGGGTGCAGCGGATCAGGAAGGCCCTTGAACCGCCGGGTGATGCCAAACCGGATATGGACATTATCAGCCTCCTGGCCAAGCGCATGGGCTACAATCATATCCTGGAAACCATTGCCGAACATGCCGGGCTGACCGATGAAGAGATTGATATGGCTGCCTATCTTCCCGGTCCGGAAGAAACATTCAACGAGGTTGTCGGTTTATGGCCTGCGATGGGCGGCATGACCTATGCACGCATCAACGGCGACGGACTGCAGTGGCCTTGTCCGACCAAGGCACATCCCGGCACCCCGTTCCTGTACAGGAACGGCTTCCCTCTCGGCAAGGCATCATTTGTGGCGGTACCCGGCCTGTCGTCGGCGGAACTGACGGATGAGGAATATCCGCTCATCCTGACCACCGGCCGCATCCTTTTTCAGTACCATACCGGCACCATGACCCGGAAGTCCAAGGCCTTGGAGGCAGCCGCCCCGGAACCTTTTATCGAAGTAAATGAAAAAGATGCCGAACAGATGGGTATTGAAGAGGGTGAACTGGTAACCGTTGCATCACGTCGGGGTGAGATCCAGGTAAAGGCCAGAATCGGGGGCATCGTCGGTCCGGGGGTGGTGTTTATCCCATTCCATTATAAAGAGGCGGCGGCAAACCTCCTGACCAACGATGCCCTGGATCCGATCTGCAAGATAGCCGAAGCCAAGGTGTGTGCAGTTAAGGTCGAAAAAATGAACCGTGAGAAAAATGCAGCATGATGAGCAGGGCGTGAAGCACCGGTTATAAGCCTGATATTGGATAGTACTGCCTGTAAGCAGAACTTCTCGGTTATATACCTAAACGCAGGTGCTGTCGGTCTGGCGCAGCAGTCCCAGGGTCAGATGCAGAAAATCCGCTTCCGTGACAATCCCCACCAGCTTGCCGTCTGAGACAACGGGCAGGCAGCCATACTTATGATCCAGCAGCAGGGAAATGGCGGCGCAGATATCCATTTCCGGGTCTGCGGTCAAAACATCGGTTTTCATGATGTTCATTATGTGAATATGCCGATCAAGAAATTCCTGTTCATCTTCTGGTACTTCTGCCAGATAGGAGATGGTCTGCGCCAGAAGGTCCCGATGGGTCATAAGGCCGACAAAGGTATTTTCCGGATCGACAATCGGCACATGCCGCACGTGCTTGATGCGCATCAGGGAACGGACGAGTTCCAGGGTCTGGGTGGCCTGCAGGACAAAGACTTCAGTCGTCATTATGTCTTTTACTTTCAGCATTTCTTTCTCCTTTTAACAGGGTGAAAGCAGATCGATAAATTCAACCCAACAAATCCAGTAAACCTGTCGGAAGTTAATGAGCCTCCGGAAGGCTACCAGCTTAGTGAAGGAAGGATGAAACTGTCAATCAAAAATACGGACGCAGCGGCCAGAAATTCTGTCGCCCGAAGACTCGGCAAAAGTATTATGGGCCGGGAGTAAGGCTTTTATTGCGATCCAGTATCAGGCCGGCATCCAGACTTTGCCGCTAAGTCTTTTCAGGAAAGAAAAAACGATTTTCACCGTCTTGATTCGTACCTCACCAGAACTCAACACCCCATCCGTGGACTGAACAATCAGCCAGAGTTTCACCGGACCCTGATAAGAATTTCAACGGCAGAATGGCCGGAGAACATTGACCCTAGAGACGAAAATTGTCCCGGGAGAAAGAGACCGTTATTCGAGGAGATTGTCCATTGCCATCATGCTTATAAACCCTGTGATAATGCCGAAAGTCGCCAGGCGGGATCTGCCTTTGGTGTGGGTTTCAAGGGGGGAGGGCGCCGACCCCGGTTGCAAGACCGGTAAGTAGACTGGCGCTTAGGCCAGTAGCAACAAGTGACACGGGTTAATTCCGGCAAGATTGGCAGCTTTGCTGTAAAGGAAATCCGTTGCAAACCATATTTTAAAAAAAATGAATCAGTCAAAAATCTTCATCAAGTAGTAATAAATCCAGGCGCCATACTCTGATAAAACCCAGCGGGTCTGCCTGCCGTCCCTCCACCAAGCCGCAGGATTGAATGGATCATTCTGGGCTGAAGCAACATAAATGTTTAATTGTCCATCGTACAAGCTTCTCCAGATATGAAGGGCCCTGCGACTGTGGTATTTGCTCGTGGTTATGATTACATTTTCCAGGCCGTTGTTCACCAGAATCGCCCCGACGATCTTTGCTTCACTGATGGTATCATATGCATCTTCGGCGCTGATAGCGATTATATGGTTTTTATCCACGCCCTGGTGCTGCAACACGCTTATTTCTTCAGCATACCATTTACAGGGGGGCTCATAACCGCTTTTTCCCAAATCGCGTAATGTGTCGGTCTTTCTATTGCCGTCGATGACAACTTTTCCGGCCGTCCCCTGTTTGTATAGATCGGCCGCCTCAATGAGCCGCGGATAAATATCAACCCCGGTGTAAAGAACTACAGTGGCGTCAGCTTTATCCGGGATGTCCTGGACAACAAGAAACCGTCCCAACCCGGTGAGAATTTTTTCATGGACCACCACCAGGAATATGAGCACAAGAAGAATGAAAACTATTTTACGAAAAGTAAATATCATGGGATAATGTCTTAATATTATGAAATAAAATAAAACCCTCAGGGAACTGACTATACCCTTTTTTTGTCAAGGTTCACAGCGGCAAAGAAGAACGACCTTAAAAAACATGACAGCACTCCGGCGCCGAATGGTATTGTCGGGAAGTGTTATCCGCGGCGGTCAATATTTTTGCCGGACCGATTAAGCCGCTAGTCATTTATATTAAATTGGGTTTCGACCCAGTTCCCGGTTTTGGCGCTGAATGCCAGGGCTCTTATATCCGTGATTACAGTAGCGATATCGCCTTTGGCGCTGATGTTGGTCACCGATTCACGGATGCGGAATCGTTTTTCGGACCATCTGCCGGTAATGCCGCTGAACCCAAGGGCGCGTTCAGTGGTATAGGCCACGGCGACATTGCCGTCATACATGCTTTTAATAACCGTTTCACCGGAACGCAGATCTTTTTCAGACCAGCTGTTCCGCAGCCCCGAAAATCCCAGGAGTTTATTTTCTCTTGCCAGCAGAAAAACTTCATTAACAATCTCCTCAGCCTGAATTATCTTCGGTGCGAACAATACTGTCAGCAGAGCCGAACATAAGAGAATGAGCAGGTTTTGTTTCATGACACCCCCGGGAATGTTAATTTATTTGGTAAAAATGATCCGCAGGCCGAGAAGGATTGCTATGCCGCTGCAGAAACAGAAAAAATGTAAAAGATTCCGCGAAAAACTTTCATGCTTGTTTACTTCGGGAATAAGGTCCGATGCGCCGATGTATATGAAATTGCCCGCGGCAAATGGGATCAGGTAGTAAATCCAGTCGCTGAAAGAAAGCAGGTAGGTGAGCAGACCGCCGACCAGAAATGGTGAGGCGGACAAAAGATTAAACAGCAGGGCTTTTTTGCGGGACCAACCGCCATGCACCAGCACGCCGAAGTCTCCCAACTCCTGGGGAACTTCATGGGCGGCGGCGGCCAGCCAGGTGGAGATGCCAAGGCGGATATCGATGAGAAAAGTTCCGGCTACCGCGATACCGCCGATGAAGTTATGGATGCCGTCCCCTATTAAAATAAGATAGGTCTGGGGTTTTTTGCAGTGAATATCTTCACGATGGCAGTGATGCCAGTGCAGCAGTTGTTCAAGCAGCAGAAAAAAGGCAAACCCGCAGATTATATAGATATAAACGGATAAATCAGGCCCTATTTTTTCCAGGGACTCCGGAATCATATGAAAAAATGCGCCGCCAAGCAGGGAACCGGCGGACAGGGCGACAAGAGGCAGGAGCAATCGCTGCAGGGATTTATTGCTCAACGCCAGGGTGGTTACGCCAACCAGTGACAGCAGGCACATCAGCAGGCTACTGCCGATAATCCAGAGAAGCGAGGTGATTCCGGTTGTCATATATTGTTTCCTGGTTTGCTCTGTCTTGGTAAAAATAATCAGTATAAACAGACGCTTGTAATTTGCGATAATCTTTAGTGAAAATTCAGCAAATTTTCAACAAACTTGATAAAGCGCAGAAAAATAAACGGTACCTATCCTATAACCTTTAGGCCGGAACATCATTAAAAAAAACAAAAAGACCGGAGCCGGCTTCTGCCGGACCCGGTCTTTGGGTTCCTCGCAACTATCCATGGGGGCAAGGATAACCGGAGGCAATGGGTGTTATGTCATGCGTCTGAAGCAGACGCCACCGGATATGGTTGTTCTCTACCGCATACCGGTTATAAAAACAGAGTCCTGAGCGAGAATTTTCTGATCATATGAAAATACGGAAAATATATGTACCTTCCCGATCAGGAATTCAGGATTCAGGCCTTGCGGATCAGTACACTCCAGGTCCCATCTTCCAGCTGTTCCTGGGACAGAACTTCATGACCCTCACGGATCACGGAACGTGGAACATTATTGATTGGCGGACCGTTATCAAGAATCAGCCCCAGGACCTGCCCGGATTGCATTTTGGAAAATGCCACCTTGGTTTTTACGAGGTTCATCGGGCAGCCGACACCGCGTAAGTCCTGAAAAAAATCTGCGGTAATTGCTGTTGTCATTTTGTTGCTCCTATTATTTCAATTTGTTCCTGGGAAACCTTATCCTTTCTAATGATAAAGGAATGAATGCTTGGCCTGGATTCCGCCAGTGAAACAATGATATAGCTTATGGCAGGGTCATAGGCGAGTTTTATATCTTCAGGGGAGGGAAAGGCCTCGGTTTCAGGATGACTGTGGTAAACCGCCCTGATGCTGAGACCCTGCTCCCGACATTTTTTAACTGCGGCAAACTGCTCCGCCGGATCCATGGAATAGTGAACTGGTGAGGCGTCGTTATTTTTCATGACGATACATTTGCAGATTATCCCGTCTTTTGCAGCAAGATAGCCGCAGGCTTCAAGCGGCGCCTCAGATCTGCCGTGATTGACTATTTCATCAATTATATCACGGGTGATTTTTATCATGTCGTTTTCCGTTGATCTTTAATGCAAACCGCAAACAGACTGGACACTATCAACCAGTTCGGTTATTTCCGGCTGCGGTCCGCAAACCGGACAGCTCTCCTGTCTGTTGAGCCTGATTTTTCTGAATTGCATGGATTTGGCGTCAAAGCTCAACAGGCTGTTGACCAAAAGTTCGCCGGCGCCGGTAATGAATTTCAGGGCCTCGGCAGCCTGGATTGTGCCCAGCATGCCGGCAACAGCACCAAGCACACCGGCCTGGGCGCAGGAAGGAACCGCATCCGGCGGCGGCGGCTTCCGGAAGCTGCAGCGGTAACATGCGGTCCGACCAGGAATGACTGTCATGGTCTGGCCGTTGAAACGAAGGATGCCGCCGTGTGAGAAAGGGATGCCCAGGAATATGCAGGCATCGTTCACCAGAAACTTTGTGGGGAAATTGTCGGTTCCGTCTATGACAAAATCATATCCGGCCATTATTTTTGCGATGTTGGCCGCACAGAGATATTCCTTATAGGTCCTGACCGTTATATCGGGGTTGATCGCCCGCATTTTTTCCGCCGCAGAATCAACCTTGGCAATGCCGATATCCTTGGTAAAATGGGCAATCTGCCGCTGCAGGTTTGATATTTCCACGACATCGCTGTCAATGATGCCGATGGTCCCGACCCCGGCAGCAGCCAGGTAGAGCGCAGCAGGCGATCCCAACCCGCCGGCTCCAACGATAAGAACTTTTGCCTGCAGCAGTTTTTCCTGCCCATCGACACCGACGTCATCCAGCAGGATGTGACGGCTGTAACGCTCCAACTGCTCTTCGGTAAAATCAATCATAAACCAGAATCCTCAAAAGTTTTCATTCATCCGTGTCACTTGTAATATCAATATATTTCAGGAGCAAGACCTGTCTGCATCTGTCTTTGCGATGCCGGCAATCATAATAGAGCCAAACCTTCTTCCAGGTCGCTGATAATATCGTCTGCATCCTCTATGCCGACCGACAGGCGGATCATTGTCTGACGGATGTTCATTGCTTCCAGTCGATTTTCAGAATATTCACAGAAAATGGTCGATGCCGGATGCAGAACCAGGGTTTTATTGTCATTTACATTGGTGGCCCTTCTGATGAGGTTCAACCTGTTGATCAGGACGAAACATGCCTCACGGCTCTGTAAATCAAAGGTCAGGATGCCCCCGAAACGGTTGTTGAACTGTTTTGCCGCAATCTTATGATAGGGGGATGCAGCGAGACCGGGATAGTTTACTGCCGCAACCTTTTTGTGCTGCTGGAGGAAGCCGGCAACGGCGAGTCCATTGGCACAGCTCTTTTCAATCCTCAGGCTCATGGTTTCTAGGCCGAGACTGTGCAGATAGGCATGGTGCGGCGCCAGGCAGGACCCGATATTTCTGTATACTTCACCTCTTAAGGCCCCGAGCAATGCCATGGGCCCCATTTCCCGGGCCCGGTTCTCCAGACGCGGGGATCGGCGCCAGTCGAAATTGCCATTATCGATGATAAGACCACCGACTGAGGTGGCACCGCCGGAAATATATTTTGTGCTGGAGAGCACTTCAATGTTGGCACCAAAATCCCCGGAACGGAAAAGATACGGCGTCGTCACCGTATTGTCGACGATAAGCGGCACTCCTTTAGCGGATGTTATGTCGGCAATTGCCTTAATGTCCGCCACCTCCAATTGCGGGTTTGTGATCGTTTCAAGAAATACGGCCCTGGTGTTGTTGTCAATGGCTGCCAGTACCTCTGATGGTGCGGTCATGGACGCGTACCGAGTTTCGAGACCCCATGGCTGCAGCGTTTTTTCAAAGAGTGACAGGGTATTACCGAACAGGTGGCTGCTGGTAACTATGTTGGTGCCGCTTGCTCCCAGGGTAAGTATGATGTTGGCTATGGCCGCCATGCATGACGAAACGGCGACAACAGCGAAGCCGTCACTTAAGATTTTAATCCGATTCTCGAATTCCTCCACCGTGGGATTTGTGATGCGGGAATAGGCGTGTGCCGGCTTTCTGCCTGCAAAAACAAGGCTGATGTCTTCAGCGCTGTCATGTTCAAAGGCAACACTGTCATAGACGGGAGGCCGCAGGGAGCCGTGCGGATCATTACCATGACCGCGGGAGCCGTGAACGGCATATGTGGAAAACCCGGTCAACTGGAGCCTCCTCCCATGAAATAAAGAAACTCGACATCATCGCCACCTTTCAGGTACGTGGATGGGTAACTCTCCTTATCCACAAATTCGCCGTTCAGCTGTACTGCCACCATTTCTGGGGATTCAACCTGCCTTATCTGTAGAAGGGTGGTGAGGTTGACAGTATTCTCCTGCAGTTCATCTGCTTCGCCGTTAATGGTTATCTGCATGGTTTCACCTTCAAGATTTTTAAGCTTATTACCGCAAAAGCCTAGTGATGGTTTTGCAGTCATTAATTAAATACTATTCTGATCAACTTAATCAAGTTATAATGTGTAATTGACTAAATGTCAAGAATTAAAAGAAGAGGCTTTATAATTTATGGTTTGGCACCTTGTAAGAGTAAAGCTTTGCCGGGGAAAATTCTGGAGAAAATGCTGGGGGATGCTATATGTCATAAATGACGGTTTTCTGTAAGGCCTGCTGCTTTGTCACAAGTTCTGCAAGGCTGACGGAAAGAATCTCCTTCATATTGTTTTCCGCTTTCTGAAAGAGCTTGACTATAACATCATTTTTTTCTTCTGATTTGGTAACGAACTCAATATCCCCTTCTAGGGCGGTGACGATTTGCAGCACGGTAATTTGACCGGGAGGTTTTGCCAGTTCATAGCCACCGTTTTTGCCCCGGGTGCTTTTAATAATCCCCGCCTTCCCAAGCCGGTTGAATATCTGTTCCAGGAACTGGTGCGGGATATCACAGCGCGCGGCGATTTCTTTAATCTGCAGGAGACCGGAGTTGTAAAATTCCGCCAGGGTCAGAAGGGCGGTAATGCCGTACCTGCTTTTATTGCTGATGGTGAGCATGGGGTTTCCTTCACCTGCGGTTCGTCTTAGTATGACATTAATCTTCTTTATTGAGTATGGAGCAGGATGTCAAATTTTTTAATTATCTTTACCATTTTCGTAAACATATAGTATGAACCCGTTTACAGGCATTAGCAAGGCTGTCATGATAAAATTCTGCTTAACGAGTAAATAAAATGTCCCGGATGCATTCGATTTTTATGCTGGTCTTTTTGTGGACGGCCTGGTGTTTTGTACACAGCCTGCTGATCAGCACGTGGTTTACCGTTAAGATGCAGAAAGTTTTGGGTGACAGATTTAGATATTACCGGCTGGCCTATAACATATTCAGCCTCATATCGCTGCTGCCGGTCATGTATCTGCATTTCAGCCTGAATAAAAAGGTTATGTTTGTCTGGCCCTGGCCCTGGAGCCTGTTAAAACTCGGCATGTATGCGGCTGCCTTCCTGTTCTTCTATGGTGGATATAAAGTCTACAACATGCAGTATATGCTTGGCCTGAAACAGATTGGGACCATGCGGCATAAGACTGAACCGGACAAAGTGGAGTTTACCACGAAGGGTATCCTGGGATATGTCCGACATCCATGGTACAGCGGATCGATACTGTTAGTTTGGGCCTATGGGGATATTAGCGATGTATCCCTGGCCGCTAAAATTGTACTGACAGCTTATATAATTATCGGTACGGTGCTGGAGGAAAAAAAGCTGGTTCATGAACTCGGACAACAATATATTGCATATCAGAGCCGGGTGCCGATGCTGGTTCCCTGGAAAATATTTATCCTTTCATCATGAGTACTCTTTTTAAAATAGAATCATCCTTCACACCCGCCGGCGACCAGCCTCGGGCTATTGAGGTTTTAGCCGCCGGAGTCGAGGCCGGATATCCCCAACAGGTCCTGCTCGGGGTCACCGGTTCCGGCAAGACTTTTACCATGGCAAAGGTTGTGGAACAGGTACAGCGGCCGACACTTGTCATTGCCCCGAATAAAACCCTGGCCGCCCAACTCTATTCAGAGTTCAAGGACCTGTTTCCGGAAAATGCGGTTGAATACTTTGTCTCCTATTATGACTATTACCAGCCGGAGGCATATATCCCGCAATCAGACACCTATATTGAAAAAGATTCCTCCATAAATGATGCTATTGACAAGATGCGTCATTCGGCGACGCGTTCACTGTTGACCAGGCGCGATGTTCTGATCGTGGCCTCGGTTTCCTGCATCTACGGTCTTGGTTCACCGGATGAATATAAGAACCTGCACCTGTTTCTGAAGGCAGGGGAGGAGTATCCCCGGGAGGAAATGCAGAGACGCCTGGTGTATATGCTCTATGAACGGAATGAAATTTCCTTTCACCGCGGCACCTTCCGGGTCAGGGGTGATGTGGTGGAGATTTTTCCTGCCTATGAAGAGGATCGGGCCGTCCGGGTTGATCTGTTCGGCGATACGATTGAATCCATTTCGATCATTGATCCGTTGCGCGGCATAGTTCTGGAGCAGTTGTCGGAGTTGACCGTGTTTCCTTCAAGTCATTTTGTCACCTCTACGGAAAGACTGGCAATCGCCCGCCGCACCATTATGGAGGAGCTCAAGGAACGTCTGGCCTATTTTGAGCAGGAAAACCGGCTGCTTGAGGCCCAGCGGCTGGAGCAGAGAACCATGTTCGACCTGGAGATGATCAGTGAACTCGGCTACTGCAACGGCATTGAAAACTACAGTCGGCATCTTACCGGCGCATCCCCGGGAGAGCCGCCGCCGACCCTGCTGGATTACTACCCGGATGATTTCATTCTCTTTATTGATGAAAGCCATATCGGGGTGCCGCAGCTGCACGGCATGTACCGCGGCGATAGATCCCGCAAGCAGACCCTGGTGGAATACGGCTTCAGACTGCCGTCTGCTCTGGACAACAGGCCCCTGCGTTTTGATGAGTTTGAAAAACGGATCAATCAGATTGTTTATGTCTCAGCCACACCGGGGAATTTTGAGCTGGACCAGGCGGAAGGGAGGATAGTTGAGCAGATCATTCGTCCCACCGGGCTTATGGATCCGCTTATCGAGGTGCGCCCTGCCAGAAACCAGGTGGATGATCTCCTGGCCGAGATCCGGAAGCGTGCGGCAAAAAAAGAGGCTGTCCTGATAACAACCCTTACCAAGAGGATGGCGGAAGATCTGACAGAATATTATGAAAACCTGGATGTCAGGGTCAAATACCTGCATTCGGATATCAAGACCCTGGAACGCATGGAACTGATAAGAGAGCTTCGCCAGGGGGAATACGATGTGCTGATCGGCATCAACCTGCTGCGGGAAGGATTGGATATACCTGAGGTTTCCCTGGTTGCCATCCTGGACGCCGACAAGGAAGGTTTTCTGCGCAGCGAGCGGTCATTGATCCAGACCTGCGGCAGGGCCTCGCGCAATATCGACGGCCTGGTGATCCTTTATGCGGATACCGTCACTGGTTCCATGCAGAGAACCATCCAGGAGACGGAACGCAGAAGAATCCTGCAGGAGGAATATAACCGGGAGCACAGTATCACTCCGGCCACGGTACGCTCCAGCATCAAGAATATCCTGGCATCGGTTTATGAAAAGGACTATGTCACCGTGGACGTTGCAGCGGCCGAAGAAGACATTGAGTATCACAGCCTGCAGGATCTGCGCCGTGATATTAAAAAATTGGAGGCGGAGATGCACAAGGCGGCCAAGGTTCTGGCCTTTGAAGAGGCCGCCCGCCTGCGGGACCAGGTCAAGGAATTGCGGCAGCTCGAACTGGAAATGGGATAGTAAGAAGGATTCAAGGGGGCAAGGTGTCGAGGGGACAGGATAAAAGCTCAAAGGTTACGACTGAAAGCTCAAGCTGTGCTGTCCTGATATAGGTTTGCAGATGACTGATGACAGAAGAAAATGCAATATTTGGAAGAAAGAATGAAAAAACTTGAATGCTGAAAGCAGATAACGCAAAGCTGACTATAGACTGTGAGCAGGATAAAGGAAAAAACATGACAAAAGCAATCGTGGTTGCCGGTTTAAGCGGCGGTTCGGGCAAGAGTGTGGTGGCAGTCGGCCTGGTTGCCGCGTTTGCCGGCCAGGGACGCCGGGTGGTGCCCTTTAAGAAGGGACCCGACTACATTGATGCCGGCTGGCTGCAGCTGGCAGCAAGAGAGCCGTGTTACAACCTTGATCCCTACATGATGGACCTTGAAGTAATCAGGGACTCCTTTGCCCGGCATGGAGCTCGGGCTCAAATGGCAATAATTGAGGGCAACCGGGGCCTGTATGACGGGGTCAATATGGAAGGAGCTTACAGTACGGCGGAACTGTCGGTTGATCTGAAGCTTCCGGTCCTGCTTGTAGTTGACTGCACCAAAACAACACGCACGGTTGCCGCCCTGGTATTAGGCTGCCGGAACCTTGACCCCCGGGTAATGATCAAGGGGGTGGTGTTGAACCGGCTTGGCACCAGCAGGCACGAGGCGATAGTACGGCAATCGGTGGAACATTATACAGGGATCCCGGTGGTGGGAGCATTTCGCCGTTCCAGGACCGACATGTTTCCCCAGCGCCACCTGGGAGTAACCCCGTACCAGGAACATGAAGGAGCAAACCGGGTCACCCGGCTGCTTGCCACCATGGCGAATGAAAATTGTGATCTGCAAACCATTGAAAACCTTATGGCCGATATACATCTGCCCGGGCCGGAAACGCAGCCAAGTACCAGGGAAGCTGCTCCCAGGATCCGCATCGGCATTCTCAAGGACGCTGCCTTTCAATTCTATTATCCTGAAAATCTGGAAGCTTTGCAGAATGAAGGAGCGCAGTTGATTGAAATTAATGCCATGACTGCGGAGAGTCTGCCTGAACTCGATGGACTTTACATTGGCGGCGGATTTCCGGAAACCGGGGCCAGGAGGCTGGCGGATAACACTTCATTCCGGCGTTCGGTGAAGCATGCCGCCGAAGCAGGACTGCCCATCTATGCCGAATGCGGCGGCCTGATTTACCTCGGGGAAAGCATTCTGCTCGAGGGGGAAAAATATCATCTTGCCAATGTTTTTCCCGTCCAATTCGGGCTGGACAGAAAGCCCCAGGCGCACGGCTATACGGAATTAACCGTGCGCGGCAAAAATCCGTTTTACCCGGAAGGGGACAGGATCAAGGGCCACGAGTTCCGCTACAGCACGATTCTGGCCTGGCAGGGAAATCCGGCTGACCTTGCCCTGTCAATGAAGCGGGGCGTTGGTTTTAAAGAGGGGAGGGATGGACTGGTTTACAAAAATGTCCTGGCCCTCTATACCCATATCCATGCCCTTGCCACCCCCCAGTGGGCTCCCAATTTCGTTGCCCTGGCGCTGGCCTATAAAGAGACTAGAGCAGCAGTCTGAGTCAGGATGCACGGCTGCCGGCATGGGAATATTTTTTAGGTTCTGGTGTTTTCCTCCGGTTATGTTGGCAGGCAGAATAAAAATCTTTCCGGAAAGGATTAATCCTGCTGCACTGGAAAATTTGTCCTGAACCGGGGATTGCATTGGAAATAACTGTATTTTTTTCACCACACCTGTTTGCCCCCTTTGCACAGAAAATTAGAGTTTTCGGCCGATTATGGCGAGTATCTTATTTGCCGCTCCTGTTTTTTCATGATCTGGCACATGATTTGCTTATTCATTGATATATATTCATCTACACCGAACCTGAAAATCCGGATGGTTTTCCCGGAGCACATTTATCCGGTTACACTGATCTTTTGGCCCAAGCCGGCAATCGGCTGCAAAAAACGGAATCAAACCATCCGTCAGGTGGATCAGTTGCCTGATACAGTCCGCCATGAGTACTTCAGCCTGATCAGGCAGAAGTATGAGCGGATGGTGTTCATTGAATATCAATCATAATTTTCACTAATGGAGGCAAGGAAATGAAAAATGTAAAAAAACTGAAACTGCAAGTAATTATTATTTCTATGGCGGCCGCCTTTGTCCTGGCGCCGACTCAGTGTCCGGCCGGAGCTGACCAGGCAAAACTTCCGGTCGATAATGTCAAGGATCTGCAGCATTATATTACCAGCGAGAATCCTTATACCGATTGGCAATTATGGCCGGGCAAAGAAAAACTGTATGAAGGAACACAGCCGCACGGCGCCTACCTGACCACCTATGTCAATAATATCGCAATGGAGGCCCTGCAGGCCGGCAAAAAAGAATTTCCCCAAGGTACGATTCTGGTCAAAGAAAACTATAACAGGGACAAAAAGCTTGCGGCTGTGACCGTCATGTACAGAGTACACGGCTATAACCCCGCCGCCGGGGACTGGTACTGGTTAAAATATCTGCCCGACGGCAAGGTTGCGGCAGAAGGAAAAGTTGAATCATGTATTGATTGTCACAAGAAATTTAAATCCGATGATTGGGTTTTTACTGAAAGGCCTTAAAATTATTCGATTAGCACGAAAGGGCTTGATATTTTTATGTTCCTTTCGGGGATGGTTGAAATCTCTCGCCTTTTAGGCGAAGAAAAGTTTTACATTGTCCCGAAGAGCTTTTTTAAGGATATCCCCCGTCTAAAGACGACGGGTTTGTCCTGATTTTATAAACTGCCACCGCCTGAAGGCAGTGGTCTTTAAAGGCGTCGGACAGTCAACTTCAGTTGGCAGATGCCAGAACCCCTCGTCTTGAGACGGGGGGTGTTCAGTGTATGACAGCCAGACGGAGATGATATATGGAAACAATGAAAATCGGCGGGACCGATCTGGAAACCTCACGCATAGCCCTTGGAACATGGGCGATAGGAGGCTGGATGTGGGGCGGTACGGATGAAGAAGAATCAATTAATGTCATTCATTCTGCCGTGGAACGGGGGATAACCCTGATTGACACGGCGCCGGTGTATGGTTTCGGCCGTTCCGAGGAAATAGTCGGCAAGGCACTGGACCAGGCCGGTCTGCGCCATAAGGTGCAGATCGCCACCAAGGTCGGGCTGAACTGGAAAGACGGCCGCATCTTTCGCGATTCCAGTCCGGCCCGTATCCGTCGGGAAATCGAGGATTCCCTGCAGCGGCTGCGCACGGATTACATCGACCTTTACCAGGTGCATTGGCCTGATTTGGAGACGCCGTTTGTGGAAACGGCCGGAATACTGGAAGATCTGCGCCGGAAAGGCAAGATCAGGGTGATCGGGGTCAGCAACTTTTCCCCGGCGCAGATGGACGAGTTTCGAGGTGCGGCAAGCCTTGACGCTGTCCAGCCGCCGTACAACCTGTTCGAACGGGAGATCGAGGCCGATGTGCTGCCCTATGCGAAGAAGTCTAACCTTGCCGTTCTGTGCTACGGTGCTTTATGCCGCGGCCTGTTGACCGGCAAAATCAAGGAGGATACGGTCTTTAAGGGTGACGACCTGCGCCGGGGAGACCCTAAATTCCAGCAGGGACGCCGGCAGCAGTATCTCGCCGCGGTCGACGAACTGCAAACCATGGCGCGGCAGCGTTTCGACAAGTCTGTGCTGGCGTTGGCGATTCGCTGGGTGCTCGATCAAGGCCCGACCATCGCCCTCTGGGGCGCGCGCCGACCCGAACAGCTCGAGCCGGTCGGCGATATTGACGGCTGGCATATCGACGAAGCCGCCAAAAAAGACATTGACGCCATTCTGCAACGGTGCATCAAGGATTCCGTATCGCCGGCGTTCATGGCGCCACCGGAAAAACGGCCTGAAACAGAGTGATCCTGGACTCTCATGGCTGAATAAGAAGTTATCCGGATGCTTCGAAGCGCGCACATATTATATCACCCTGAAAAGTGAGGAGAATCAGGACCGGTCCGGTTAAAAAAACCGACCGGATTGATCTGAAATTCATGCGGGGGACCGCGAATCTTTTATATGATAAGCATTATATTAATGATCCTGAAATGGGGTTGCAGGCCAGCGGTATGCCGTAATCGGAGGATAGGTGAAAACAACATTATCAATACTATGTATCTTAATTATTTCCGTGAGCTTTCGCGGTATCCTGAGTATCAGGCAAAGCATAGATGAAGACCGGCCAACCCCCGGGGACATAAAAAGAGGCCTTGATATAGTTCTTGGTATAGTCGTAATTCTTGCCCTTCTGCTTCTGATATTAATAAATATATACGTTTGAATTTTAGCTGTTCTCAGGGAAGATAAATTTACCGCCAATCTATTTTTATCTCCATCAGCGGTTCAGCCTGAGGGAATCCCGACCCCGGGCAACGGTTTTAACAACCCCTGGATATAAACTCATCGGCCAAGATAAGTGGGACCGGCACGTATCTTACTGTCAGCCGCCGCCGTGATAGCGACGGCAGGAAGATCCTCAATGCCTGCCTGATCCCCGAGGATCAGCTAAAAGTTATTATAGCCGGCCGGAAACTGGCATTCAGCCCGGAAAGTCTGGACAGTGATGGACGAACTCAATAGGGTTGCAGTAGCCGTCGATACGAGACAGTTTTCACGCCAGGCGAGACCCGTCCCGCCCCGACAATCGCTGTGGATGTCGGGGCAGGACGGGTTTTGGCGGTAAAATGATCAACCGCCTTTCACGCCCCTGGCAATACGGTCGCCGATCTCCTTGTCGATGCTGCGCCAGTATTCGAACGCACGCTTCAGCACCGGCTCGGACACCCCTTGCTTGAGGTGTCCGATTACATTGGAAACCAACCGGTCGCGCTGGGCATCGTCCATGACCTTGCGAATCAGGGCGCGGGGCTGGACAAAGTCGTCGTCCTCCTTGTGCTTGGTATAGGCGGCGCGGATGAACTCGCCGCTCGCCCCCCAGACTTCCACCTGGGGATAGCGATCACCGTCAGCCTGCGGGCCGCCCTTGGAGTTCGGAGCGTACACCGGGTCGGTCACGTTTTCGACCCGCATTCTCCCATCCTTGCTGTAGCTATGCACGGGACACTTTGGCCGATTGACCGGGATCTGCTTGTAGTTGACCCCCAACCGGGCACGGTGGGCGTCGGAGTAGGAAAAGAGGCGGGCGAGCAGCATCTTGTCAGGGCTGGGGCCGATCCCCGGCACGAGGTTGTTCGGTTCAAACGCCGCCTGTTCGATCTCGGTGTGGAAGTCGGTGGGGTTGCGGTCCAGTGTCAACCGGCCGACCTCGTGCAGCGGATAGTCGCCGTGCGGCCACACCTTGGTCAGATCGAAAGGATTGAACCGGTAGGTCTCGGCCTCTTCAAAGGGCATGATCTGTACCTTGAGCGTCCAGGAGGGGTAATCACCCCGTTTGATCGTCTCGAACAGATCACGCCGGTGGTAGTCGGCATCAACGCCGGCGATTCGGTCGGCCTCTTCCTGGGTCAGGAAGTCGTTGCCCTGGTCGGTCTTGAAGTGGTATTTTACCCAGAACCGTTCACTTTTTGCATTGACCCACATGTAGGTGTGGCTCGAGTAGCCGTTCATGTGCCGCCAGCTCTTCGGGATGCCGCGGTCGCTCATCAGTATTGTCACCTGGTGGGCGGACTCGGGTGACAGGGTCCAGAAGTCCCACTGCATGTCATGGTCGCGCAGACCGCTGTCCGCCCGGCGTTTCTGGGAGCGGATGAAGTGCTGGAATTTCATGGGATCCCGCACGAAGAATATCGGCGTGTTGTTCCCGACCATGTCATAGTTGCCTTCGCTGGTATAGAACTTCAGAGCGAAGCCGCGCGGGTCTCGCCAGGTGTCTGGACTGCCGCGCTCGCCAGCCACCGTAGAGAACCGGATCAGGGTGTCCGTCTTCGTGCCCGGCTGAAACACCGCAGCCTTGGTGTAGGCGTTGACATCCCTGGTTACCTCGAAGTGTCCGAAGGCCCCGGCTCCCTTGGCGTGGGGCTGGCGTTCCGGAATCCGCTCCCGGTTGAAGTTGGCCATCTGCTCGATGAGGTAATGGTCCTGCAGCAGGATCGGTCCATCCGGTCCCACAGTGAGCGAGTACTCGTCACTTTCTACGGGAATTCCGGCATCGGTTGTTGTGGGTTTGCGATCGTCATTTTTCATGTAATACCTCCTTTTGTGGAAGGGATAACTCTGCCGCTCCTGCAATCCAACCCGGCTACGTCGAGTCGGAACCCGTCTTGGCGGTTGCCCGTTCAGCCGAGGATACCGGATGAGGTCATAGGAAATCGTCTTTTCAGCCCGCGCAGTGCAACAGGTAAAACTTCACAAGCCGTTCTGAATTTTGATAAAAAGATTACCTAAACCATAATGAATTGTCTGACAGCCTGTCAATAAGGAATCAAGACAGGTTACGGCCGGCAAGCAGTTCGTAAATCTGAGTTCTGTTCGGGAAAGAAATGTACCTTTTCTGTATTATCCGGGTGATACCTGAGAAAGGAAAAACGTTCATACTTGCCGCATCTGCATACCACCTGGCGACAATATAGATTTTTATCTGGATCTATGCTTCAGTACTCTTTATGGTTTTGATGTAATTCTTCAAGAGTATGAGGCGGGCTTGTTGGCTGTAGGCCGGTTCTGCTTTGTATCATCTGGGGCAAAGGTATCCGTCTTATTGTCGTCAGGATCCGGTGAGAAATCAAGTTGCCCGGGAGGGATAAACTTTCAGTTCCATCTGCCTGCCGAGCCGCCAATGCTGAAACGACCGGCACCGAGCAGCATTACCGTCAGGGCGCTGATAAAATACATCCCCTGCAGTTCAAGGATCCAGCCCCCCGTTTTCGCCAGGGTGAAAAACTGCGACGTATGAACCAGCAGCACGGCCACGGTCATATTGATAGCGATGACCAATGCCGCCGGCCGGGTCCAGACACCGATCAGTACCAGGACTGGTGCCAGCACTTCTCCGACATAGACCAGGTAAGCAACAGCCGGTGGCAAGCCCACACCGGCGATCATGCCGATAATATAATCAATGCCTGTGAGGATTTTTGTAACACCGTGAAAGAGGATGAGGATGGCAAGTGTTGCGCGCAGGAGAAATTTGCCCAGGTCCTGCGATAAACTGCTGTTTTGTTTTTCATGCATAAGGGTTCACTTTGCTTTGCGGTGAGGAAACATCTTGTCCCTGAATTTTCAGATTTTATTCTTTGCCGATGATAAAAACTGCAGGTAATTTTTTGCAGTCCTGATAGAAGCCAAAATGCAATTTTCAACTTTCGTAAATCCTGATATACTGATCACCTTTTATAATTCTCGAGTCGTACTGTCAATCAAATTGATAGAGTAATAACAATGACGAAAACGTGAACTGCCTTAGAGCAATTCCATGAAAGGAGAAGGAGATGAAGCCGTCTAAAATTATATTTATCGTCATTACGGCCCTTTTGGTTGCCGCCGCAACTGCCATTGCCGGTGATTTTGGCTGGACGGATGATTTCAACATCCAGGCGCAGGCCGATCCGGCCGGATTCAGGGCCAGGCTGGCAACACGGTTCAGAATCGGCGAAGCCCGGATCGAAGCGGTTCTCAGTAATGTTGGCAGTCCTGCAGATGCTTACGTAACGCTCAGGCTTGGCGAGATGTCAGGCAGGCCGGTGGATTATGTTGTGGAGCAATATAATAATGAGAAGGGTAAAGGCTGGGGCGCCCTGGCCAGGAGTTTGGGAATAAAGCCGGGCTCAGAGGAATTCCATGCCCTGAAGAACGGCCGGGACCTGCTCAGCGACAATAACAGCGGCCATGCTTTTTTCAGTGTTAATGTCCAAGATGATGGCAAAGATGGAAACAAGGCCCACGGCAAAGGCAAGGGCGGAGGCAAAGACAACAAAAAGAAGTAGCAGCAGGGACTGGGTGCCTGTTGGTGGCAGTTTTTCGTCCCAGCCGTATGTTGATCTGCAAATAGAGGATGAAATGAGGGCCCGGCTTCACAACAAAGCCAAATGATAGTATTGAATCGGCCGGCAGGTGATAAAAGGCGGCTTAATGGGTTTTAACGCCGAGCACCTTTTCTTCAATAATTTTTTTCTCTGCCGCTTCGGGCTCGGGGGAGATCCAGTGAATGAACTGCTCGAACATACGCATATAGGATCCGTTGTCTTCTTTGCATTTGTCGCAGATCGATTCAGATCGGTCGCGATAGATGATGACCTTGCTCGCCGGTTCACCTTCCTTGTTCACGGCAGCCATTTTGCGACAGCCGCAGTTTAACCGGACCACGGCGACGCCAATTGCGTCCGGACTACCCTCAATGATGCCCTGGATCATGGCCTCTTCTGATTTTTCCGGTGTCCACTTCTTGTTTTTCTTCTCTTTATTCTTCATGGGTAATGATGAAAAATTATGCAGCCGGCATACAATTCCGCATTAAACAGCCGGTTGCTTCTTGTCGGAACAATGATTAAATTGCTAGTTCAGGTCCGGCATCCTAATATGAAAGGAAGTACAAGGCAACCGCTATTTCCGCCGCTCCATTTTTCACAGATGAAGTAGAGATGTCCGCATCACAATCCGATGGATTTTTTTATTGACAAAAAAATGGGGTTGAATTAGAGGGGAGTAGATTTTTGTTACAAGGAAAATCTTTCCTTGAAGATTGCCGAATTCAGCGACAACCGGTCTTATGACTTGTTCTAACCAATAATTAATTTACATGGAGGTTTTGCTATGTGGGAAGTTGTTGTAGATAAAGACAAATGTGTAGGCGATGAAGAATGTGTAGATGCATGTCCTGCACAGGTTTATGAAATGGTGGATGGAAAATCCGATCCGGTTAACATGGATGAGTGTCTCGGCTGTGAGACCTGTGTCGAAGTTTGTCCGGAAGGTGCTATCACTGTAACCGAGGTTTAATTCTGTCAAAAGAAAACAGACCGAAAGATTTAATTCATAGGCCTGTTTCCTGCAAAGGAGACAGGCCTATGTTTTTTGGCGCGCGCTGAAATTTTGCACGTCTTTCTTCCCAAACCTTATTTTTTCTGTATCGATGGATTTGAAAAAGACTCTCCTGCGCTATAAGCCCGGGGTATCGGTGAGAACGCACTTGCTCCTTGCTGCCCTCATCTGGAGTGTGGTCGGTTTTTTTCTGCTGACAAACGGGCTGGTCCTTACACTGCTGAATAACCGATTATGGTTCGCTGTGGCCGGATTAATCCTGGGAACCCTCAAGACATTTTTTATCCTTGACCGGGTGGCCCGGAAAAACATGAAAAGAATCAAGGAATTCGAGGAGAAGGTCTGTATCGGTTCGGTCTACTCCTGGAAAACGTGGCTTCTGGTGGCGGCTATGATCGTTTTGGGACGATACCTGCGCACTACGGTCCTGCCCGGTGAAGTTGTCGGACTGATATACACCGCTGTAGGTTGGGGCCTGATGCTTGCCAGCAGGCTGATGTGGCTTGAATGGAAAAGGACCCCCTGACCATATGGATACCCATTCTTTTAACAGAATCGAGATTGATATAGCAGCCCTGCAGCGCAACTTTCAAAGCATTCAGCAAACCGTTGGTCAACAAATCAAGGTCATGGCGGTGGTAAAGTCTGATGCCTATGGTCATGGCCTGATTGAATGTGCCCGGGCAATATCCCGGGCCGGCGGCAGAACCTTCGGGGTGGCCGAGGTATGGGAAGGCGTTACCCTGCGCCGGGCGGGTCTGCAGGGAGAGATCGTTATTCTTCTTGGAGGCACCCCTGAATCGTACCGGGAAATTATTGAGCACAAATTGACACCGGTGGTCTATGATGTCGATTTTATCACCGGATTGTCCCGGGAGGCTGCCCGGAAGAATGTGGAAGTAAAGGTGCATCTGAAGGTGGACGTGGGTATGGGTAGACTCGGGGTTCTGCCCTCAGAGGTGGAAATGTGCGCGGCTCTGATAAAACGTCTGCCCGCCATATCGCTGGCAGGGTTGTTGAGTCATTTTCCGAGTGCCGATGAGGCGGAAGCAAAGGAAAAGACCAGGGAACAGTTATTGAAATTCAGCAATATTCTGGCCGGGGTGAAGACGAAAAAGACCGGTTCAGCTATCTCCCATATTGCCAACTCCGCAGCTTTTATTTATTTTCCGGATTCCCGGCTTGATATGATCAGGCCCGGGATCAGCCTCTATGGTTGTTACCCGGGCGGCGCCCCGGCCAGAGCCAAGAACGCTGCCCCGACGCTGCATTTGCAGCCGGTAATGAGTTTCAAAACCAGGGTTGTCCAGATAAAAGAGCTGGAAGCGGGGTGCGGTATCAGTTACGGCCATACCTTTGTGACTCGCCGCAAAAGCAGGATTGCCGTATTGCCGGTGGGCTACGCCGACGGGTATCTGCGAAAACTTTCCAACCGGGGAGAGGTTTTGATAGGCGGGAAAAGGGCGCCGGTGCGCGGCAGGGTCTGCATGAATGCCACCATGGTTGATATTACAGATCTGGAGGGGGTTCATGCCGGAGATGAAACGGTTCTTCTGGGAAGGCAGGGCGCGGCGGAAATCAGTGCCGACGAAATCGCCGGATGGATGGAGACAATAAGTTATGAAGTCCTCTGCCTTTTCGGCACGTTCAATGAAAGGATTTATCTGAATACGGAATAACCGCCCGTTACTGAAAACAGGCGGGATGTGGACCGCATCCCCGTCGGGCGGTTTGTTTCTGCATGTTTTTTTGATGCGAGACAAATTCACCGGCTACAAGAAGCGGATATGGCTGGAAGCAAATAAAGCAAAAAATTTTTCCGTCACGGATTCAGGACAATGATAAAAGCACAGATAAAAAAACTTCTGGATACATATTTCACCGCGGGCATTGACGAAGGACGCTGGTCTGACGCCGCCGCAGGTTCATATGCCGTGGAACTGCCCAAACATGCGGCCCACGGAGATTTTTCTACCAATATGGCTATGCTGATCGGCGGCCGGGAAAAGAAAAACCCCCGTGATATTGCTGTCTGGATAGTTGAAAAAATGAAAGTCCATACAGAGTTGTTTTCCAAGGTTGAGATTGCCGGTCCCGGCTTTGTCAATTTCTTTGTCTGCGACGGAGTGTGGCAGTCGGTGGTGGAGCCGATCTGCCGACAGGGGGAGGGTTACGGCATATCGCAGATTGGAAAGCGGGAAAAAGTACTGGTGGAGTTTGTCAGTGCCAATCCCACGGGGCCTCTTTCCATCGGTCACGGCCGTCAGGCCGTACTGGGTGATGCCATTGCCAGGCTCCTGGAGGCCACCGGTCACGCGGTAACCCGGGAATACTATTACAACGATGCCGGCCGCCAGATGCGGGTCCTGGGTGAGTCCACCAGGGCAAGGTACTTGGAGCTTCTGGGCCTGGCGGCCGATTTTCCCGAAGACGGATACCAGGGTGAATACATTTATGATATTGCCCGGAAGCTGATCGATGAACATGGTGATTCCCTGAAGGAGACAGAAGACATAACGGTTTTCAAGGAAAAGGCGGAGCAGGAGATATTTGCCAATATTGCCGATACGCTGCGGCGTCTGGACATCAGGTTTGACAACTATTATAATGAGCATTTCTTATATGAAAAAGGTCTGGTTGATGACGTGGTTGCAAGGCTGCGGGAAAAAGATCTTGCCTATGACCGGGACGGAGCGGTCTGGTTCAAAACTTCAACATTCGGCCAGGAGCAGGACCGCGTCATCATCAAAAGTTCGGGAGAACCCACCTACAGGCTGCCGGATATAGCCTACCATCGGGAAAAACTGAAACGGGGCTTTGACTGGCTGGTCAATATTTTCGGCTCGGATCATATTGCCACCGTACCGGATGTCCTGGCCGGCCTCAGGGCCCTTGGCTATGACGACTCAAAGGTGACGGTTGTCATTCACCAGTTTGTTACCCTTACCCGGGAAGGAAAACAGGTGAAAATGTCAACCAGGAAGGCAAATTTTGTAACGGTTGATGAACTCTTTGACGAGGTCGGCCCGGATGTGATCAGATTTTTCTTTTTAATGCGCAAGGCGGACAGTCAACTGGAGTTTGATCTTGATCTTGCCACCAGGGAGAGCCAGGAAAATCCGGTATTTTATGTACAGTATGCCAATGCCAGATTGAGCAGCATCCGGAAAAAGGCGGCGGAGAAAAATAGAGCCAGGCTCCCGCTGCAGGAGGTTTCTCTGGAAAAGTTAAGCCTGCCCGAGGAACTCAACATGCTCAAGGCCCTTGCCTCATATCCGGAAGTTGTCGAAGATTCCGCCCTTGACCTGTCCCCGCACAGGATTATTTTTTTCCTCATGGATCTGGCTGGTCAGTTTCACAGCTACTATAACAGCCACCTGGTGATTTCCGACGATCCGGAACTTTCCCAGGCCCGGTTGTGGCTTGCAGAAGCGCTTCGCATTGTATTCCGCAACGGTTTGCGGGTGGTGGGTCTTGCCGCCCCGGAATCCATGTAGTCAGAAAACCCTGCCGAGTGGAATTACAAAGGATTTGTGCCGGTTTACTTAAAATACACGATGAGTGGCGGGAAAATATAACATGGCCAGAAGTAGAACCAAAAAAAAGAAGAAAATAAAGTTTGAGCTTACTCCGAGCGGGATACTCGGAATCGGAGCCGTATTATTCTGCCTGTTTTTATGGATGTTTCTTTTGGGTGTCTGGGCCGGCCAGACAATTCTTCTCCCTGCAGGCTAGTCCCGGCATGAATCGTTACGGAACTTGACCCTGTTATAATGACGGAGTAAGATGGCGCGCCATAAAGAAGAACACGGTTTTTTATCCCGGGGATGTTGAGATTATGAATAACAGGGATGAGCAGTCATGATACGCAGTGCCCGTATGGGCGACATCAAGAAAATCCATAAACTGCTGCAGTATTTTGCCGACAAGGATCTCCTGCTGGGCCGTTCCTTAAGTTCTCTATACGATCAGTTGCGGGATTTCAGCGTCTATGTGGAGAAGGAGGAAGCGGATCCGGACCAGGAGAAGCTCGTCGGGGTCTGCGCCCTTCATATATGCTGGGAAAATTTGGCTGAAATCAGGTCCCTGGCGGTTATTGACGATTATCACAGCAAGGGGGTCGGGCGGCAGCTTGTCAACAAGGCCCTGGCAGAGGCTGATTCCTATGGCATTACCAGGGTTTTTACCCTGACCTACCAGCCGAATTTTTTTAAGAAGCTCGGTTTCAGTGATATAGACAAGTCTGAGCTGCCGCACAAGGTTTGGAGTGACTGCATTAATTGCTCCAAATTCCCGGACTGCAATGAAGAAGCGCTGGTCTGGGAAAAGAGTGCCTAAACATCTTCAGTCTTCATGGAACCATGGGCAGAGAGGCGCGGCTGCCGCATCAAATACAGGGTGGGCAAAGCATCCTGTTCAATAACAGCATTTCGCAAGGACTGGTTTCAGGGTGAAATGCAGGAAAGAAAATGTAAAAGACATACTTTTTGTCATTAAATACGGAGTTCAGACTAAATGATAAGCAGTACATTAACCAAAATATTCGGCAGTAAAAATGAAAGGGTCCTGAAACAGATCCAGCCGATGGTGGAGAGGATAAACAGCCTTGAACCCGATATTCAGAGGTTGGATGACGGAGCGCTGGCGGCAAAGACGGTCGGCTTCAAGGAGAGAGTAGCCAAAGGAGAGCCGCTGGATGATCTGCTGCCGGAGGCCTTTGCCGTTACCAGGGAAGCTGCTAAAAGGGTCATAGGTGAAAGGCACTTTGATGTCCAGCTCATTGGCGGGATTGTTCTGCACCAGGGCAAGATCGCTGAGATGAAAACAGGCGAGGGCAAGACCCTGTGTTCAACCCTGGCCGTCTATCTTAATGCCCTGACGGAAAAAGGGGTGCATGTGGTAACGGTCAACGACTACCTGGCCCGGCGTGATGCCGAATGGATGGGTTCCATTTACCGGTTTCTCGGACTGACCACCGGTACAATCCTCCATGAAAAGAATGACCAGGAGCGCCAGGAGTCCTACAATGCCGATGTGATCTACGGCACCAATAACGAGTTCGGCTTTGATTACCTGCGGGACAATATGAAATTCGACATCAAGGATTATTGCCAGCGGGAATTCAATTTTGCCATTGTCGATGAGGTGGACTCCATTCTTATTGATGAAGCCAGAACGCCTCTTATCATTTCCGGGCCCGCGGATATTTCAACCGAACTGTACAATCTGGTGGACAAGATTGTCCCCCGATTCAAGAAGGAAGTCGACTATACTGTTGATGAAAAATCACGGACCGTGTCAATGACCGAAGAAGGGGTGGCGCTGGGTGAAAAACTGCTCAAGGTGGAAAACCTCTACGACCCCAATAATATTGAATACCTGCATCACTTGAATCAGGCGATGAAGGCCCATATTCTCTTTCAGCGAGATGTAGACTATCTGGTCAAGGACGGTGAAGTGGTCATTGTTGACGAGTTTACCGGCCGCACCATGCCGGGCCGCCGTTACAGCGATGGTCTGCACCAGGCCCTGGAGGCCAAGGAGGGTGTCAAGGTCGAGCGGGAAAACCAGACACTTGCCTCCATTACCTTTCAGAATTATTTCCGCCTGTATGACAAGCTTGCCGGCATGACAGGTACGGCTGACACGGAGGCGGCGGAATTTAAGAAAATTTATGATCTTGATGTGGTCATAATCCCGACGCATAAGCAGATGATCCGCATTGATTACCCGGATGCGATCTACAAGAACATCCCGGCCAAATACAAGGCGGTTATCCGTGAGATCAAGGAGCTTCATAAAAAGGGACAGCCGGTGCTGGTTGGCACGATATCCATAGACGTCTCTGAAAAGATAGCCAATATGCTTAAAAAGGAAGGGGTGAAACATTCCGTCCTCAATGCGAAACAGCATGAAAAAGAAGCCGAAATTGTAGCAAAAGCGGGGCAGAAGGGCAGGGTTACCATTGCCACCAATATGGCGGGTCGGGGTACGGACATCAAACTCGGCGAAGGTGTGCCGGAACTCGGAGGATTGCACATTCTCGGCACCAGCCGCCATGAGTCCAGGCGAATTGACAACCAGCTCCGCGGCCGTTCAGGACGGCAGGGTGATCCGGGATCTTCCCGTTTTTATCTGTCATTGGAAGATGACCTGCTGCGCATCTTCGGCTCGGACAGGATTTCCGGCATGCTTGACAAATTGGGCATGGATGAAGATGAGCCCATCGAGCATAACATGATCAGTAAGGCCATTGAAAACGCTCAACGCAAGGTGGAAGGCCATAACTTTGATATCCGGAAACATCTGCTTGAATATGACGATGTCATGAACAAGCAGCGGGAGGTTATTTACCAGCAGAGACGTGAAGCGCTTGACAGCAAAAATTTGAAGCCCCTGATCGATGAGATAATCACCGAGGAGATGGAGTCTATTGCGGTGGAATTTGTCGAGCAGAAAGTGCTGTCGCCGGATTGGGATTGGAAAGGCATAAATGAACGGCTGCAGGGGATCATCGGTTTTATGCCGGAATGGGATGAAAGTGACAAGCAGGACCTGGATCATGATACATTCGTTGACAAGCTCCTGCACCTGGCACGGCAGGCATACGAAACCCAGGAGGAAAAAATAGGCATTGACGGCATGCGTTATCTGGAACGGGTTGTTTTTCTGCAGATGGTTGATACCTATTGGAAAGAACACCTGCTGAACATGGACCACCTGAAGGAGGGCATCGGACTGCGCGGCTATGGCCAGAAAAACCCTCTCAACGAATACAAGATGGAAGGGTTTGAAATGTTTGCTAACATGATTGAAACCGTGAAGCAGCAGACATTAACAACCCTGTTTCGCATTCAGATTGCCCGGCAGGAGGATGTTGACCGCGAGGCCCTGGAGAAGAAAAAGCAGCAGCAGTCGGAGATGCGTTTGAGCCGGGGCGGCGATGAATCCTCCCAGTCTCAGCAGCAGCCCATAAAAAGGGAGGGCGAGAAGGTCGGCCGCAACGATCCCTGTCCCTGCGGCAGCGGCAAAAAGTATAAAAAATGCTGCGGCAGGCTCAGATAAGCCGGTCCGTATCGAACAAAAATTACCCTAAAGGCACGGAAAGTGATTATCAAGGGATTCATGTATTCCGCCGTTGCAGCCGGGATCAGGAAAAGAGACCGGCTGGACCTCGGCCTTATCTACGCTGAAAAACCTGCGGTTGCGGCCGGAGTTTTTACTACGAGTCGGGTAAAAGCCGCTCCGGTGCTGCTCGACATGGAACGCCTTGTCGGGGGCAGAGCCCAGGCAATACTGGTAAACAGCGGGGTGGCGAATGCCTGCACCGGAGAAGCTGGCATGCAGGCGGCCCGGACCTGTTCGGATTTGACCGCGGCAGTCTTGAACATCGACAGGAACCTGGTACAGATAGCCTCCACCGGCGTAATCGGCGAACAGCTGCCCGTTGACAAGGTGGCGGCGGCAATGGATGAACTGACGTTCGGGTTATCGCCGGACAACTTTCACAAGGTTGTCCGTGCCATCATGACCACGGACACGGTCCCCAAAAGTGCGGAACGGACCTGTGCCATCAACGGCCATGAAATAAAACTTTTCGGCATGGCCAAGGGGGCGGGCATGATCATGCCGGACATGGCCACTATGCTCTGCTTTGTCATGACCGATGCAGTTGTGACGGCAGACATCCTGCAGCACCATCTGGCAGAGGGGGTAAAACAGTCCTTCAATCGGATCACCGTTGATGGCGATACAAGCACGAATGACACGGTACTGGTCCTGGCGAGCGGTGCCGCCGGCAACCCGGAAATCGCAGCGCCTGATACGTCTGACGGTGCCCTGTTCGGTGCGGCCCTGGCAGATTTATTAAAGGATCTGGCCCTGCAGATTGTTGCAGACGGAGAGGGAGCCACCAAAACGGTGACCGTGAAGGTTTTGCATGCAGCAGATGAAAAGGATGCTGAAAAGGCGGCCCGTACAATTGCCAATTCGCCCCTGGTAAAAACCGCCTTTTTCGGAGAGGATGCCAACTGGGGGCGGATAATAGCGGCTCTTGGCCGCTCTGGTGCCTTATTTGACCAAAACCGGGTGGACATTTATTTTAATGACGTGCTCCTGGTCTGTGATGGTCTGGGCCAGGGTCCGGCGGCGGAAAAAAGGGCGACGGAAGTTCTGGAGCACAAACAGTTTGCCGTCACGGTTGATTTAAAAACAGGAGAGGCAGCCGCAGAAATCCACACCTGCGATCTGTCCATTGATTACATCAAGATAAATGCTGATTACCGCAGCTGATGCGATTTTTCTCAGCAGATTTTCTTGAAGCGGCATGATGTTGTGTATATGATGTATGGAGGAGAAATTCAAAATATAAGTTCATAACCGTTATGGAGGTATACTATGACTGCTGCAAAAAAAAAGATATGTCCGGAATGCAACGGCGAAAAAAAAATTTCCGGGACCTGTGTCTGCGACATGGAATGGCGGGGCTCCAAGAAAGGTGAGGAGTGGGAGGACTGCCAGTGCACCGAAGAGGAAATGTGCCCTGTTTGTCAGGGAACGGGCTATGTAACCGAAGATTAGGAGTTCCAGCTGCCTGACAATATTTTGCATTGAAAAAACCGCAATAATACCGGGTTCGGCGTCATTTGCCGTGGGAAGTGCACGCCCCATGCCTGTTCAGGTACTTGATGCTTCCAGCTTTCTTATCCCTGTTCTGATGCAGAAAAGGGCCAGAAACAAGGAGATAGCAAGGGAGGCAAGAACCCAGCCGATAAGCGTCAACAGATCGTGGGTCGGCATGACGCCGTGCCGTAACCAGCTCCGCATCACCCGATAGACAGGAGTTCCCCCCAGGAAGATAACCGCCATTTCAAAGGCAATGGCGGTGAATAAAAACAGGATGGCACCTATTCCTCCGAGAGCGGCAGCCCTGTTTTCCGCCTTGAAGTCCGCATAGATGGCGCCGAACCCCAGTGCCATCGCCAGTACGGTCCAGGTGATAAGCAGGCCGGTCGTAACCGAGATCCACCACATGGGCCCCTCAATATTGAGGAGACGGTTGGACACCACCAGCAGGATCAGGGCGAGAACGGTAAAAGGTACGACATAGAATAGATATTTGTGCAGCATGTACCTGGCGGTCGAAAGGGGCGAAGACATGATGATATAAAAAGAGCCCCCCTCGGCACCAATGGAAGGATAGACAAAACGGGCCGCCAGGGAGGCAACGACAAAACCCGTCAAACCGATATTGAGAAACGATATAAGGTTGGTGACATACTCTTCTTCAAACACGGAGCGTTCCACCGGAAGCACTTTGAAGTTATAGAGATAAACAACGACCAGGGCCGCAATCATGAAAAGTTGCGACCACTCGGCCGAATCCCGCAAGAAGAGTTTGGACTCCTTGAGAAATATCCACTGCAGGGAACTGCGCCTGTACCGGCCGCGGCTGAAAAATTTTCGATGTCCGCCAAAAGATTCCTGGGATTTTGTATACCCGGAGAGAAACCAGCGCTCCATAGCCCAGGCCCCGAGCATAAACAGGGTAATGGGCGTTATTATGAGCAGGGCTGCCACCAGGAAGTCAATTTCGCGATCTAGGAGAAAAAGGGAAAGCAGGTTTGAAGCCCAGGCGGCAGGAATATAGGGAGCGGCCGGGGTGGCAAGAGATGAGAGATAGTCAATGAAGTGGCCGTACTTGTCGGGATTAACCAGGTCTTCCGGCCGCATGAGCCGGAAGATGAGATAAATGAAAATGCCGAAACAGATCGACAGGTAAAGAATGATGTCCTTGGTGCGTTTGGCGGGAAAAATATTGACCAGCAGGACGGTAAATCCCATGGCAAAGGTTGTGGCGATGGCGGCGGTGGCGACAATTGCTCCCAGCATGAGAGGCCAGTAAAGAACCGGCGCCTCGAAAACCGTGCCATATGCGGCAAAAATCGGGATTGAAAAAACAATCATCATCCATGAGGTGTACAATGATGTTGTAACATAACGCATGAAGAAAATATCGGAATTTGCCAGCGGAGCGGCAAAGATGATTTCATTGTCCTGCGAGAGGAACAGGGTGGACACGGCGGAAACCATGCAGGAGAAAATCAGCATGACAAACAGGGTTATCCAGGCCATCTGGAATATTTTCAGACTGAGAAGAATACCGAGTTCATTCTGGCTGTGAAAATAGGTGATCACCGTAACCCCTATCTTATACAGGACAAGGCAGACAGCCAGACTGAAGAGCAGCACCCCGAGTGTTCGAAAAGGGATCCTGTCTTTGGGGAAAAATCTGTTTTTAGCGGAAAGAAGAAAGGGCTGCAGCAGTGTTTTCCGGCTGGAAGGTCTCATGGTAATTTTATTGCAATTGAAGTTCTTGAATGATTTGTTCAATGCTTGTCAATCACCTTTAAAATTGTCTTTAGTACTCATGCCGCTGAAAAGGCAGGGTTAAAAGAAAAATCTTCATGCGGAACGCAGGGCGGCGATGATTTCCTGCAGCTCATAGGCCCCGGTAAGTTCCAGGAAAATTTCCTCTAGATCTGAATGCTGCAGTCGGGCCTCCATTTGCAGGTCCTGCAGATTGCCGACTGCCCGCAGCCTGCCGTTTACTATGATGCCGATCCGCGCGCACAGCTCTTCGGCTATTTCCAGGGAATGGGTGGAAAGGAAAATGGAGGTGCCCCGGGCGGCATGGCTTTTAAACAGTTCCTTTACAATACGGGCGCTTTTCGGATCCAGTCCCACCATGGGCTCATCAACCACGATCAGGGGCGGCTCAAGCATGAGGATGCTGGTGATAATCAACTTCTGCCGCATGCCGTGCGAATAACTCTCAATCAGATGATGGCGCCAGTCTTCAAGATCGAACAGTTTCAGGTAATGGTCTGTATTTTTGGAAAAGGTCGCGGGTGCTAGGTTATAGAGACTCGCCAAAAACTGGAGGAACTCAAATCCGGTGAGCTTTTCAAAAAGATAGGGACGATCAGGGATATAACCGGTATCCTGTTTGCATTTCTGCGGCTCTGCCGCCAGGCTGCGGCTGTTAATTACTATCCGTCCTTTATCCGGCTGTAAAAGACCGGCTATCATCTTGATGGTGGTCGTTTTGCCGGCTCCGTTCGGACCCAGAAAACCAAAGATCTCCCCCTTTTTGACCTGCAGGCTTATATCGTCAACCGCCGTGAACTTCCCGAATTTTTTTGTCAGGTGTTCAACCACCAGGACATGGTCGATAATATTCCGGCGGGCATTGGAAGTGTTGGGTAAATTTTTCAATGTATTCATGTTCAGGCTTCGTGCTCGCTTTTATGCCGCTTTGTTGCAGGGAATGCCTTGGCTTCCGCCGGCTTGCCTATTCTGTTTCAGGGGAAGAGATCTTCCCGGCCGTGTTGTCCTGGGGCAAGGATTTTCCGGGCTTTGCTGACCTGATTTGTGGATCGGCAATTTCAATCCGCAATTTTCCAAGCAGGGCGGCAATTCTAACCTGTTCATCGGTTTCGCCTTCGACAAATTTAATATGGCTGATATCTGCCGGGAATTGGTTTTTAGTGGTATCCACCGAATACCAGCTGTCATCAAGACAGATTTCGTTCCAGGCATGATAATAAAAGGCCCCGGCAAAATATGTCACCCCGGCAACCACACGGGTCGGAATTCCTCTGTTTCTTGCCAGGGCGGCAAAGAGCGCCGCGTGCTCGTTGCAGTCCCCCATTTTTGTGCTCAGGGTTGTGAGGGCATCGGGAATACCAAGTACGGGTCTTTTTTCCAGGTTTTCATAAACCCACTTCGACAGGATCTTAGCCCGTTCAAGATCGCTGGCCGCATCCCCGGCTTCGGCCCGGGCCAATTCGGTAATAAGCTTGTTCTTCGTCTGGATGTACGGGGTGGAGGCAAGTTGTTCCGGAAATCCTTCACAGGCAGCGGCGCCGGCATCCGGCAACGCTTCTAGGTTGATTGTCAGAACGTCACCGTAAAGCTTTTGACGGTCCTTATCAAGGTCAAATTCAGTACCGGAGGGCAGGGTTAAACGATAGCGGATGGAATCACGGCCGGAAAGATCGAGACCGCCGCCTTCCAAGCGAATGGAGACACTGCTGAGAATTTCTTTGCCCTTGTTCTTGATATCAGTGGCCTTGAATTCGGGTTCTGAGATAAAGATGAAACCCGCAGGGGATTCTTCCTTGATGACTTTACCCTCATCGTCCAGCCAGCTGTTTATCCTGACACCGGAAAAGGTCTCAACAAAATGATACAGGTTGTAAACGCGGTTTTTGACAAGAATCTTGTCGCGGCCCTTGTATTCCATAACCGTATCCTTACCTGAGAGCGAAATCGGATCAAAATAGGGAACCTTCAACTTGTCGCCAGGCTGCAGACCTTGTTCCAGGAGGTAAGAACGCCTGTTGGTTGAAAGGAAAGGGGGCTTTTGCAGGTGGATTACATCCCTGATGGTTTCCTTGCCGGTGGTTAGGGAAAAATGCACATTCCGGTCTTCTACCTCACCCTCTGCGTCCATCTTGTAAAAGGGAGAGGTGAAATGAAAGGTAAAATCCTTCAGCAGCATATCCCGGCTCAGGGTGGCCCTGATCTTCATGTCAACCGGATGGGATTCATTGAGGATATTCAAAGAGAGAAAGGCATCCTGGTGCAGAATGTACTCATCCGGGCCGTTCTCAACCAGCCTGTTTTTTACAAAGCCGATCCTTTCATTCTGAAAGTAGATGCCGGCAAAGCTTTCTTCTCTGCCGCGTTTGATGACCTGCTTTTCCCGGACATCAATGGTTCTGATGAAATAATCGCGCTTCATCAGGGCGCCGAAGAGAATGACCCAGATAATAATAAAAAGTATGCGGATGGAATGTTTGGGAAGAGTCAATGGAGCTTACCTTTATGTTGGAAACAGGATGCTGGAATTCGACCTAATTAAGGTAAGCATTTCCCGGGAATCAATCAACCGTGGGATTTTTGTGTAGTTTCGGGTGAACCGGCAATCCAGGTTTCAACCGACTACCCATACCGCGGTATTTACACTCATGGCCATTACCTTTTCTGTGACGCTGCCGAAAATACCTTTGCCGATTTCTTTATCGCGCCGTCCCATTACGATGGTTCCAAAATCATCAATTAGGGCCTGGCGGACAATCTGACGGCTTGGATACATGCCCTTTTTTGTTTCAAGCCGATGTATACGTTCGGCTGGAAAACCACTGTTTATAAGCATCTGGCGTGGTGCAAGAAAATAAAATTCATCAATGCCGCGGTGTTTCCAACACCATTCCCGGGTCAGAAACTGGTTGCAATATTCCGAGTCGAGTTCCTGGGTCCGGGCAAACATGGCATCGGAATGGAAAAGGGTAATCTCCGCATGGGGATTGTTTTGCAGGATAAAACAAAGATGATCAACGGCCCGTAGGGTGAAGCAGGAACCGTCCACCGGGACGAGAAATTTACGGGAGTCCACCTGGCCGTCAATGATCCAGATCGGCACGTCATGACATTTTTCAAACATGGTGCTGGAAACACTGCCCATGATTAGTTCCTCCAGCTTCGATACTCCACGCCGCCCCAGAACCATGGCATCAAACATCCCTTTTCTGGCAATGTTCAAAATTTCGGCTCCAGGATTTGATCTGGACAGCTTGACTTCAGTAGTTACCAGGTCCGGGGAAATATTGTTGCGTCCGAGTCTTTCCGTGGAGTGGCGCAGAAATTTTTTGGCGGCGGCAAAACGTCTTTGTTCCTCGTTGTTAAGCGTACTCTGCAATTCTGTTTCATTGAGCCAGGCGCTTGCCGTTTCGGTGGGATTGCAGGTTACAACGGAGAGCAGATGCAGGCGGATATCATCAAGATGGGAAAAAAGCCGCTCCAGATAATGCAGGGTATTGGAACTGTATACGGAAGTATCAAGGGCAACCAGTAATTTTTTTTCCACGTTCTAACCTCAATTCCTGTTAGTCACTCGGATTTTCATAGGTACAGGTAACGCCGCAATAGTTGCGGAAAACAAGCCTGGAGCCGGTTTGCACTATATAGTCCGGCAGCAGGGGTATTTTGCCGCCGCCCCCCGGTCCATCAACGGCAAAGGTCGGGACGGCCATGCCGGAGACATGCCCGATAAGGGACCGCATGATCTCCAATCCCTTGGCAACCGGGGTGCGAAAATGATCGGTTCCCATCGTCATGTCAGTTTGAAAAAGATAATAAGGTTTAACGCGGATGCGCAAGAGTTTATACATTAACTGTTTAATAATTTCCGGATCGTCATTGATACCCTTGAGCAGGACGGTCTGACTGCCAAGGGGGATGCCGGCATCTGCAAGGCGGCTGCAGGCCATTGCCGACTCCGGGGTAATTTCATCCGGGTGATTAAAGTGCGTGTTGATATATACCGGATGATACCGTTTGATTGTCGCGACAAGTTTTCTGGTCACCCGCATGGGCAGGGTGCAGGGTGCGCGGCTGCCGATCCTGATGATCTCAACATGTTTTATGGCGCGTAAACCAGAAAGAATATAATCGAGCCTGGCATCATCCAGCAGCAGAGGATCGCCGCCTGAAATCAGGACATCCTTGACAGCGGGTGTCTGCTGCAGATACCTGAGACCGTCGTTAATCGTTTTGAGACTGACCGCCATGTCCTTCGTGCCGATCTTGCGTTTTCTTGTACAGAAGCGGCAGTAGACTGCGCACTGGTTGTGGACCAGAAAAAGGACGCGGTCCGGATACTTGTGAACCAGGTTCGGCACCGGGCTTAAGTTTTCTTCATTCAGCGGATCTTCCATGCAGATATTGTCCTCAAGTTCCAGGGCGTCGGGAACCGCCTGGCGCCAGAGGGGGTCACCCGGCCGTTTCATCAGACCGAGATAATATGGATTGATGCGCATGGGATATCTGGCCGTCACCCTGGAAAGATCTCCGGGTTTAAAGCCGAACCGTTCAGCCAGGTCGGTCGGTTGGGTGATGCTTTTGTGGAGAAGGGTTTGCCAGTGTGTCATGTTTTATCTAAACCATATGCCATTTTGCGGGAAGAAATAGAGATGTCGCCGCTTAAGGAAAGTCCCGAAAGTATAAAATTAACGGGATTTATTGGGCTGTGGGATAAGTCTGTGAAACTATAATTTTTTTTCCAGGCCTTGAATGTTCGTATGCTCGCCCAGAACAACCAGAATATCCCCGGGCTTAATTTCAGTATTCTGATTAGGGTTGAACAACATTTCCCCCCTCTCACGCTTGATTGCCACGACGATCAGGTCATGCTCGGAGCGGATACCGGACTGCATCAGGGTTTTGTTGACAAATGTGGCCTTATCTGAAACCTGCAATTCTTCAAGTCGGAGTCCCAGTTCACCGTCATGGACCGTAAGGTCGATGAAGTCGATCACCGTGGGTCTGACCAGTGATTGTGCCATGCGGCGGGCGCCGATTTCATACGGCGAGAAAACCTTGTTGGCGCCGGCACGTAACAGTTTTGTTTCGGCGCCGATTTTGCCGCTTGACCTGGCAAGAATATAGATGTCGGGATAGAGTACCCTGGCTGAGAGGATAATATAGACGTTGTCGGCATCAGAACTTGTAACGGCAATTAATGCTTTGGCATCATTGATATGGGCTTTCTTCAGTATTTCATCGCTGGTGGAATCACCCCGCAGGACAAGATATCCCAATTCCTCGATGGTGCGGATTTCCTCGGGATTGTTTTCGATGATGACGAATGTTCTCCTGTTTTCATGCAGAATTTTACTGATCACCTTGCCGATCCGGCCGAACCCGCATACAATGTAGTGGTCCTTCAGGACAGCCAGTTGTTTTTCCATATGCCTTCTCCCTAAAAATGTCTGCAGGCCTCCTTCAACCATGGCCTGGGTAATTAAGCTGACGATAAACAGAAATAAACCGACGCCGCCGAAAATAAGAACTATGGTAAAATACTTTCCGGCAGGGCTGAGGGGGATAACCTCGCCGAAACCGACGGTTGTAATGCTTATAGCCGTCATGTAAAACGCATCCGTCAGGCTGCAGCCTTCTATGAGCATATAGCCTGTTGTTCCGTATATAAAGATGACAAACAGTATGACGATGCTGATGAGAATTTTTTTCATGGTCGTAGATCAGATGTTTAGCTGCATCTTATCCATTGCATGCGAAAGATACAAGCAGGGGGGAAAACTGGCTACGTTTTTTTGCAGGTATTTGGCTGCCGGGAAGTTGACTTAATAACCGGTGGGAAACAAGGTTGCGGCCGCAGTTCAATCTCCCGTGCATAAATCAGGAGAGACGCGGTGTGGCTTTTACCGGGGAAGATTCGTTATTATCAAGATGCTTGATGAGGTAACTTGTGATCTCATTCTTGATGCCCTTGTCGGAATCAAGAAAAACAACGCTGATATCATGGTTGCCTGAGTCTGTTTTTTCTGAACGGACGACAGAACCAATAACCAGAAGAGAATTTCCCCGGGCGAAAGAAATGTTGATCTGGATTCTGGTCCCTGCCTCCAGGTGGTCTTTGCTCTCAAGCAGAATACCGCCGATACTTAAACTTTTGGTTTTGGCATTGAACATGGGTTTTTTATGAATGCCAAGTTCCTGTACTTCAACTGATGTTGTGAAGTCCACCCGAATGTTTCGTCTTTTATCCATGGAATAAAAGGAAATATTGTTCTTGCCGAAACTTTTCGCGCGGTACATTGCCTTGTCGGCGTATTTCAGCAGTGTCAAGCCGTCGCCGGCATCAATAGGAAACGAGGCAAGTCCGCCACTGGTAGTGACCTTTATAGTCTTGCCTTCGTAAGGTATATCCGTCTCTGCGATACTCCGGCGAATCCGTTCACCTATCAGCCAACCGTCGGCTTTGCTGGTTTCGGGCAGTAAAACTGTAATCTCCTCTCCCCCGTAACGTGCGGCAAAATCTTCAGACCTTTTTTCAGCCATGATCACCCGGGCTGTATTTTTTAAGACCTCGTCCCCAGCCAGATGGCCTAGGGTGTCATTTATCCGTTTGAAATCATCGAGGTCGAAAAAAATTAGGGTCAGGTTTGAATCATGGCGCTTTGCCCGGGATATTTCACGGGCCAGCATCTCATCAAAGGCACTGCGGTTCAGCAGGCTGGTCAGACTGTCAAAAGTTGATGATTTTGCCGCCTTTTCGAAAAGATGTATTTCAATGATTTTAGGGTTGCGCAGAGATTTATTGATCGAACAGAAATAGTCGCAAACAGAGGTCCTGAGATTGACTTCGCGGCCCATGGCTACACTGAGTTCCCTGCTGTGCGCTATGATCTGCTGCCAATGCTGTTCCGCTTCCGTCGGCGGCAGATTAAGGTTGGTGAGTATTTGGAAGATATACGTATAAACCCCTTTACCCTGCTGTACAATCAAATCATGGAGCTCTTTGATGAGACGGGCATCATCATTGGCGAATTGTTCAAACTTTTCCAGAAGCTGATTGCGGATTGAAGCCACGGCTTCTCCAAAATTTATTATGGCAGTAGTAAGGAGGTGAACTAATTCCAGTTAGGCAGCAGATCATTAATTAATAAATTACCGCTACAATTGTCAACGGCAAAGAGTTTGCCATTTTCTCAGCCATTTTCGCAGCAGCAGGCATCATATAATGCGGGCCGCCGGAGTTTATTGGCTTGGCGGTTGCAAGAATTGGAGGCGTAATCTTGTAATTTTCAATTTGATGTTTTGATCGTGACGATTTATGGTACCATTCGTTCGTGAAAATTACAGGAAAAATGCCCTTACTTTTGCCCCGCTGGTTCGGAAGATATGGAAGAGTTTGAAAAACAGATGCTGACGGAGCATTTGGCAGACCTGCGAAGCTGTCTTATTTATTCTTTTATTGCTACAGGCATCGGCTTTGCAGTGTCTTACGGCTTTATAAAGGATATCGGCAACTGGTTTTTCGAACCGCTGTACAAGGTGCTGCCGAAACAGTCGAGCCTTATTTTCACCTCCTATCAGGAAGCCTTTTTTTTTATCTAAAATTAGCCCTGGTCTCCGGCGTGATCCTGGCCAGTCCGGTCATATTCTGGCAGATCTGGAAATTCGTGGCTCCGGGCCTGTATAAACATGAAAAAAGGCTTCTTCTTCCTTTCTCCTTTCTTTCATCGCTATGCTTTGTGGGTGGTGCGGCATTTGGCTATTATGTCGTTTTTCCCCCTGCCTTTCGTTTTTTACTGGGATATTCGACTGATTTTCTCAGTCCGATGCCGGCAGTCAATGAATATTTTTCTCTGGCCCTGCGGCTGCTGATCGCCTTCGGGATAATCTTTGAACTGCCGATCCTCATGGTGCTGCTGGCCAAAATCGGCATTGTTGATGTTGCTTTTCTCAACCGGAACAGAAAATATGCCATTTTGATAAATTTCATAATTGCGGCGATTCTGACCCCGACCCCCGATATAGTGAATCAGATGCTCATGGGGGTTCCGCTCCTGGTTTTATATGAAATAAGTGTCGTTGCCGTCTGGCTTTTCGGCAGGAAAAAACTCTCATACGTATCGCAGGAGGGTGACGCCGACGAACAGGAAGAATGAGAAAGCTGCGATTGCATCAACTTTGCTGCGACAATATAGTGAACAAAACATAAATCTGTTACATTGCAGGGGAATATTGATTTATATCATTTCAACAAATCAGCTTCGTTATATCGTAAGGAGGTATGTTTATGACACAGGATTCCGGCACTGATTTCAGGAAAGCGGTTAAAATCGGAAGGCCTCCCAATGTGGTTAAATTGTTTCCCCATTCCGAGGCGCTCATCGTCAGCGGCAAGGTAATTGACCGGGCCATGCTGGCCAAGGGCAAGGCCATGACAATAGCCGCCAACGGCCGCAGCATTTTTATCATTCGCGGGGCCCTTGCCGCGGCCCAGAGAGCGAACAGCGTCATTATCATTGAGATTGCAAAATCAGAGGGCGGAGCCAATCCCTATTGTGCGGTGAACTACTGGAATATTGCCAGGCAGGTTGACGCGGTATGCAATGAACTGGGGATCACTGTTCCGATTGCCATTCATGCCGACCATTACGGCATTAAGGGCGACGGGGATATTGCTGCGGCAAAGACGGAGATTCCGTCCATGTTTGCAGCGGGGATAACCTCGATTGCCATTGATGCCTCGCATCTGCCGGACGAGCAGAATCTCCTGGCCAGCATTGACTTGAATTCCTGTGTTCCGGACTGGGCAGCCCTGGAAACGGAGGTAGGTGAAATCAAGGGAAGCCAGGGCCTGTCAACGGTGCAGGAGGCCCTTTTCCTTATCCGGGGTCTCAATGCCCGCAGTATTTTTCCCGACTGGATTGCCCTTAACAACGGGACAACCCATGGCATAGAAGCCAGCGACCAGGGTATACAGGTTGATCTTACTGCCGAGATCCATGCCCACCTGGCAAAATATAAGGTATCCGGAGCCCAGCACGGCACGTCGGGCAACAGTTCAGAGCGGCTGCGGGCCATTGCCGCACAGACCAGAACGACCAAGGCAAATGTGGCCACCGCGCTGCAGATGCTTTCCTGGGGGATTGAAGTGAATGATTACGGCAATGCCCAGGCCGACGACCGGGGGAATTTTATAAAGATTCCGGATCAGGGGGTTACCGAGGAAATGTGGCAGGCAATGGGGGCATATGCCGATAAGCAGGGATGGAAGGGCGGCAATTTCAAGAAACTCAACCTGCCGTTTGAGACGAAACTTCTCGGTCAGGCAAAGGAAATCCGGGAGAGGATGTGCGCGCGGGTCGAGGATTTCGTCTACCGGTTGCTGGTTGATGTCTTTAATGCCGGAGATACCGCCCCCCTTGCGGTTGAGGCCATTCTAAAAGCGAATTCTTACGATCTCGGTCCCAAGGGGGATCGCATCGAGGACCCTGCCGAATGGACCCGGGAAAAAATTCACGAACGTGCGGCTGCCATTGACTCGGATAAGGGGCCAACCGGTGATTTCGACGATTAATGACAAGGCAAAGGGCTCAGATTTAAGGCGCGTGAACTTTGAGGAATGAGGCGTACGTCAGGTACGCCGCAATAACGAAAAATTCGCAGCAACGCAGAAGATGGGCTCTTTGCCTTGTCATTATCAAATCTCTAACTATCCACCAGCTAAGCAGGTGGGTCTTAGCTATGCTATACAGGTAGGTTGGTGATAAATAAAATTAAGGTCAGTATATAGAGGGAATATTAAAAGGAAGAATTATGGATTTAACAATAAAAAAGGTTCTGGTCACCGGCTCGGCCGGATTTATTGGATTTCATCTTTGCAAAAAATTGCTGGCCAACAACATTACGGTGGTTGGACTGGACAATCTTAATCCGTATTACGATCCGGGGTTAAAAAAGGCGCGTCTGGCACAACTCACATCTCATCCCGCATACAGTCATACCGAATTGGATCTCTCTGACCGGGAAGGTATGGCATCACTGTTTGCCGCCCACAGCTTTGATGCAGCCGTCAACTTGGCGGCCCAGGCAGGAGTGCGATATTCACTGATAAATCCCCATTCTTATGTTGACACCAATATTGTCGGTTTTGTCAATTTGCTGGAGGGATGCCGCCATTCAGGGGTGAGTCATTTTGTCTTTGCCTCTTCAAGTTCGGTTTACGGCGCCAACACCAGGATGCCCTTTTCCGTGCATCATAATGTGGATCATCCGGTCTCATTGTATGCCGCCTCAAAAAAATCAAATGAACTCATGGCCCACACCTATGCCCATCTTTTCGGCCTTGCGGTCACCGGGTTGCGGTTTTTCACGGTCTATGGCCCCTGGGGACGTCCCGACATGGCCCTGTTTTTATTTACCAAGGCAATCCTTGAAAATCGTCCCATAGATGTTTTCAATCACGGCAAAATGGTCAGGGATTTTACCTATATCGATGATATTGTCGAAGGGGTTTATCGGGTCATCCACCATCGGCCTGAACCCAATAAGGATTGGGACAGCGACAATCCTGATCCGGCCACCGGCAGGGGGCCCTACCGGATCTATAACATCGGCAACAATCAGAAAGTCGATCTCATGCGTTATATTGAAGTGTTGGAGGAGTGCCTCGGCAAAAAGGCGGAAAAGAATTTTCTTCCCATGCAGCCCGGTGATGTGCCCGCAACCTATGCGGATGTGGATGATCTGATCCGTGATGTGGGATTTAAGCCGGATACCCCGATTGAGGTCGGGATAAAACGGTTTGTCGATTGGTACAGGGACTACTATACGATATAGCGTTTCCGTCAAATACGGCGGCAAAGGAAAGGCTGCCGCTCCGGAAAAGGTTCTACGGTTTCGACTCTTCCATAATTTCCATGGCGCCGTTGATGATGGCGGGCGCGTCGATGTGACCCTTATGCCAGAGGATTTCCTGGGTGCCGTGCTTCATGAACCTGTCACCATATCCCAACATGTTCACCCGGATTTGCGACAGACCATTGGTGGCAAGAAGCTCCAGCACGGCGGAGCCGAATCCACCCATACGGCTGTTGTCCTCAACCGTGACCACCCTGCCTGTTTTCTCAGCCCATGCAAGAATAAGGTCATGGTCCAAGGGTTTGACAAAACGGGGATTAATCACCGCGGCGTCGATGCCGACCTTTTCAAGGCCCATGGCTGCTTCCAGGGCGGGATAGACACGGTTGCCGACCGGCAGCAGCAGGATGTCAGCCCCTTCCCGCAGTACTTCACCCCTGCCGATGGGAATTTCACCCAGACTTTCCGAAAGCACAACCCCTTCTCCCTTGCCGCGTGGATAGCGCAGGGCTGCCGGCCCGTCATGAAGAATGGCGGTGTAGAGCATATGCTGCAGTTCGTTTTCGTCTTTCGGGGCCATAACCACCAGGTTGGGAATATATCGCAGATAACTCAAGTCAAAAACTCCATGGTGGGTAGGACCGTCGTCGCCGACGACCCCGGCCCGGTCAATGGCAAAGGTGACGGGAAGGTTCTGCAGGCAGACATCATGGATAATCTGGTCCAGGGACCGCTGCAGAAAAGTGGAATAAATGGCGACAACAGGGAGCATGCCTTCGGTGGCCAGCCCGGCGGCAAAAGTAACGGCATGCTGTTCCGCTATGCCCACATCAAAAAATCTGCCCGGAAAGCGGCGGGCAAAACGGGTCAGACCGGTGCCTGCCGGCATGGCCGCGGTAATGGCGACCACCTTTGGTTCCGTTTCCGCCAGGTGAACCAGCGTATCACCGAAACATCGGGTATAGGTTATGGGGGCTTCGGCTGCTGCAACAGGGGCACCGGTGGCAATGTCAAAGGGTCCGACGCCATGGTAGTCGCCTGGATTTTCTTCAGCCGGGGCGTAGCCCTTGCCCTTTTTGGTAATGACATGGATAAGTACCGGTCCATGGCTGAAATCCCTGACATTCTGGAATGTGGCAATCAGGTTTTCAAGCTGATGCCCGGGAATGGGGCCGATATATTCAAATTTAAGGGCCTCAAAGAGCATACCCGGGGTGAAAAAACCCTTGAAACTCTCCTCGCTTTTTTTCAAAACCTGGAAGATATTTTCACCGATATTGGAAAAGGACTTCAACAGGTGCTTTAATTCCTCTTTGGCCCGCACCACCTGTTTGCTGGTCATTTTCCGGCTCAGAAAACTGGACAACGCTCCAACATTGGGCGAGATTGACATCTCGTTGTCATTGAGCACGACAATGAGATTTTTATCCAGGTGTCCGGCCTGGTTGAGGGCCTCAAACGCCATGCCGCCGGTCATGGAACCATCACCTATAACGGCGATGACGCGATTGTTGCTCTTTTTCAGGTAATTGGCGATTGCAATACCCAGACCGGCGGAAATTGAAGTGGAGCTGTGTCCGGTATTAAAAGTATCATAAGGGCTTTCCGATCTTTTCGGGAAGCCGCTGATGCCATTATACTGACGCAGGGTATGGAACTGCTCTTTGCGGCCGGTGATGAGTTTATGGGCGTATGCCTGATGACCAACGTCCCAGATAAGCTTGTCAGAGGGCGTGTTGAATACATGATGCAGGGCCAGGGTCAACTCGACCACTCCAAGGCTGGGAGCAAGATGACCACCGGTTTTGGATACCGTTTTTACGATCTCTTCCCGAATTTCGGCGGCAAGCTGGTCGAGATCGTCCGTTGACAGCCTGCGGACATCTTCAGGTGAATTTATCGTTTGCAGAATGTTCTGTTTCATAAAATCCTTAATAATACACTAATAGTCGAGAAACAACAGGCAGGAAATATTCTCCTGTCCGGCAATGCTGTTTATTATCTTTTGCGGGATAGTATGTAACGTGCCAGTTCTCTCAGCATGGCGGCCCGTTCATCAAACCCGTCCAAAGCTGCCAATGCTTCCTGTACAGCTTCCCGTGCTTTTGTCCTTGTTTTTTTAACACCAAACAGGGCGGGATAGGTGGCTTTGTTTCTGGCGGCATCCGAGCCGGCGGCTTTGCCCAGCTGTTCAGCGGTGCCTTCGACGTTCAGCAGGTCGTCTATGATCTGGAAAGCAAGGCCGATCTTTAGACCGTATCTGGTAAGGGCCAGAAACTGTTCCGGGGTACTGTTGCCGAGAACAGCCCCGGTTTGCACCGATGCCGTTATCAGGGCCCCGGTTTTGCGGCTGTGAATCTCGCGCAGCATATCATAATCAACTTTTCGTCCCTCGTGGGTGAGATCGAGAAATTGTCCGCCGACCATACCTCCCGGCCCCGCCGCCTTGCTGATAAGAAAAATTATCTGCAGCCGGGCTGGTGCGGAAACAGAAGCCATTTCCTCCCGGCTCAGCAGGTCAAAGGCATATGTCAGAAGACTGTCACCGGCGAGTATGGCCCCGGCTTCACCGAAAACCATATGGTTTGTGGCCTTGCCCCGGCGCAGCTCATCATCATCCATGGCCGGCAGATCATCATGGATCAGTGAATAGGTATGGATGCATTCCAGGGCGCAGGCGGTGAGCATTACCGCTTCAGGAACATTATTGTTGAAATCCTTTACCGATTCGGCCGCTGCAAGGCAGAGGATAGGCCTGACGCGCTTGCCGCCGGCAAATAAACTGTAACGCATGGCTTTGGTGTGTTCAGCCAGTGCCCCTTCTTCCTTCGGCAGATAACTGTCAAGGGAAAAATCTATCTGCTTTCTTTTTGTTTCAATATAATGCCTGATATCCATTATCGGTTCTCTTTATCCAAATCCTCGAATGGAGTCGGCTCCAGCACGTCATTTTTTTTCAGCAGAATTTCAATTTTTTTTTGCGCCTCATTGAGCTGGCTGTTGCACTGTTCGGCAAGCTTTACCCCTTCATCAAAATACTTCAGGGATTCCTCCAGGGTCAAATCGCCATCCTCAAGTTCCTTGGTGATCTGTTCCAGTTTAGCGAGCGCTTCTTCAAATGATTTTTTTTTCATGACTCACCTGCTTACCGCCAAAATGCGTTAATGGGAAAACATGCCTTTTTCTGGTTAGGACAATGGGATGAAGGATCAAATCAGTTTCCTGTCATTTATCATGAATCGCGATGGAGAGATCGTTTCATGCAATGATACAGAAACTGACAGGTTCAAAACGGTCCTGCAGAAAGAAACATTTATAAAGCGTGGACAAAGACTCATTTGACCACGGCAGTCCGGTCGTCAACGGCCCTTCAGTAAACAAGAGATTACACAGGCAGCATCGGCCCGTCGAGAGTTTATTGCAAGCCGTGCATATTAAATCATTAAGGGAGGATCATCAACGACTTTACAAAAAAAACATGACTGTGTTAAGAATGCGGTCTTGGGTAGCATGATTACAGAAAATAAAAAGAAGCCGGAACGAAAATAAATCATCCCCGGACCGCGAAAAGTGTTCCGGGTACGAAACGATTTTTCATGCTGTAAATGCCGCGGCTTAGTCAATTGGAATGCTGACTGAATATATAGAACGATTTTTAACCTGGTTGAGTGATGAGAAGGGTTACTCGCACCATACCGTGGTCAATTACCGGAGAGATCTGTTTGAATTTGCCGACAAAGCCGGCAGAGATACCGCGCTGGGCTCCCTTGATGTTCCGCTCATCCGGAAGTATGTTTACAGCCTGAATATCAGGAACAAAAGCTCTTCCGTGGCAAGAAAGCTCTCAGCCCTGAGAACATTCTTCAGGTTTCTGGAACAGGAGCGTGTTATCCGCCTGAACCCCATGGGATCCATTCCCATGCCGAAGCAGGAACAGCATATCCCGGTATTTTTGTCGGTTGACGAGGTTTTTGCCCTCCTGGAGTCACCTGGTGCCGGGGACAGTTTTGTCACCCGGGACCGGGCCGTTCTGGAATTATTGTACTCAACCGGGATGCGGGTGTCGGAACTTGTTGGCTGCAATCTGGCCAGTCTTGATTTTGCGAATGAAATGGTTAGGGTAAGAGGCAAAGGAAACCGGGAACGCATTATACCCTTTGGCACCCAAGCCGTAAATACCCTGCGCCCATACTTGCACGAACGGGAAGAGCTTCTGCGGAATCGTCTGCAGCAGGGGAAAAAGACAGACAAGGAGGCGCTGTTTTTAAACAGCCGGGGCACCAGGCTCACATCACGCAGCATCGAAAGACTGATAGCCGCATATGGGCGCAAAGCAGGAATCGACAAGCCGGTCACGCCCCATGTCCTTCGCCATTCTTTTGCGACGCACCTTCTCGAGATGGGAGCCGACATGCGATCGGTGCAGGAATTGCTGGGTCATGCCAGCCTGTCCACAACCCAGAAGTATACGCACCTGGATATGGTTCACCTGATGCGGGTCTATGACAAGGCCCACCCTAAGGCCAGAAAAGCCGAAAGCAGGGGTGGGCGCCACTGATCCCCGTAATCCGGCGAAATTGATACAACTGCAATGGGTTGCAAAGTCCTTATTAGAATTTTGCGCACCCGATAACGGGGAAACACGTATTCATCTACCACTGCGGCATTTGGGTTTGTAGGATTAGTCAAGCTTTGGGCCCGTGAAATTAATTAGTTATGGTGAAAAAAGTGACAATACGTTCAACGACAATCATTGCGGTAAGGCATAAAGGCAGAGTGGTGGTGGCCGGCGACGGCCAGGTGACCATGGGTAATACGGTGGTAAAACACGCGGCCCGCAAGGTAAGGCGACTTTATCACGATAAGGTTATAACCGGTTTTGCCGGAGCCACCGCCGACGCCTTTACCCTTTTTGACAAACTGGAACAAAAGCTGGAGCAGTATAAGGGAAATCTACTGCGGGCTGCGGTAGAGCTGGCAAAAGACTGGCGCACCGATAAAATGCTGCGGCGGCTGGAGGCCTTTCTCATCGCGGTTGATGCAAACTCTTCCCTGCTGCTTTCCGGTTCCGGTGACGTCATTGAACCGGACGACGGCATTCTGGCCATCGGCTCCGGCGGACCGTATGCCCAGGCTGCCGCCAAGGCATTGGTGCGCCACAGTGATTTAAGTGCCGAGGAAATCTGCCGTGAGGCTATGATGATAGCCGCTTCCATTTGTGTTTATACCAATGAGAATATTGTGCTTGAAAGTCTCTAGCTGCTAGAACCTATACATGATTAAGGCTGGTTCAACCCCTGGTTGGACTGATTTGAGAAAAATAGATGATAAGTGAATACTACAGATATGAATGATTTAAAATCCCTGACGCCGCAGGATACGGTCCGCGAGCTTGACAAATATATTATCGGCCAGGATGAGGCCAAAAAATCGGTTGCCATAGCCCTGCGTAACCGGTGGCGCCGGCAGCAAGTGGAGCCTCCCCTGCGGGATGAGATCGCCCCAAAAAATATTATCATGATCGGTCCCACCGGTGTCGGGAAAACCGAAATTGCCAGAAGGCTTGCCAACCTGGCCCATTCACCCTTTCTGAAGATCGAGGCATCCAAATTTACTGAGATCGGCTACGTGGGGCGGGATGTTGAATCCATGATCCGTGATCTCGTTGAATTGGCCGTTAATATGGTGAAAAAGGAAGAACGGCGCGAAGTGGGAAAAAAGGCCCGCGAACTGGCGGAAGAAAGGCTGCTTGACCTGCTTCTGCCTTCAATGCCTCCTGCCGGCAGAAGCCCCGGCAGGGTGGAGATGATCGAAAATGATGCCGTCCCGCCTCCCGACAGGCCGGAAAAAAGTGAATCCACCCGGGACCGTTTTCGCCAGATGTTACGGGACGGCAAGCTCGAAGACAAAGAAGTTGAAATGGAGGTTGCCCAGTCCCAGTCAATGCCGATGATTGAAGTATTTTCCAATGCCGGCATGGACGATATGCAATCAAGTCTGCAGGATGCCTTTGGCAAGATTTTTCCCAAAAAGGGCAAGATGCGCCGACTGAAGGTGCCGGAGGCCTTTGAAATATTGAAAAATGAGGCAATGGAAGATCTTATTGATATGGATAAGGTCACCCGCAAGGCGGTGGTAAAAACCGAGCAGACCGGGATTATATTCCTGGATGAAATAGATAAGATTGCTTCGAAAGAGGGAGGAGGACACGGTCCTGAAGTTTCACGGGAGGGGGTCCAGCGTGATCTGCTGCCAATTGTCGAAGGCGCAACGGTTACAACGAAATACGGCATGGTTAAGACCGACCACATCCTGTTCATTGCCAGCGGCGCCTTCCACCTTTGCAAACCCTCTGATCTTGTTCCGGAACTTCAGGGTCGTTTTCCCATACGGGTAGAGCTGAAGGCCCTTGGCCAGGAGGAGTTTTTCCGGATTTTAACGGAACCTGAAAATGCCCTGCTGAAACAGTATGTGGCATTGATGAAAACTGAGGCCATAGATCTTGTGTTCACCGAGGACGGGATTCTGGAAATGGCCCGGCTGGCCGCGGAAGTGAACCGAAAAACCGAAGATATCGGTGCCAGAAGACTGCACACCGTCCTGGAGAAAATCCTGGAAGATTTGTCTTTCCGGGCTCCCAATATTGAGGATAAAACATTTACGGTCACGGCCGCTTATGTCCGGGAGCAGCTCAGCGACATCACGCAGGATGAGGATTTAAGCCGCTTTATTTTATAGGAACACGAAAAAGTATTGATTGTGGAGGAAGTAATGGTTGATCCTGATCTTAAATATTGTCCGGAATGCCATGATGAATACCGGGCAGAGATTATCAGGTGTGCCGCCTGCGGCATCGAACTGATAACAGGGGTGCAGAAAATAGCGCTGCAGGAGGCGCAGCAAAAAAAGCTGCAGGAGAAAAATGTGGAATTGAACCCGGATGATGACCTTGTGGTTATCCGCAGGGGGCCGCTGCCGGACATGCGCCATCTCGTCGAACTGCTGCAGAGTGAGAATATTGCAACGCTTCTGGCGGCAGACGAGAAAACCTGCGGCAAAGGCTGCTGTCCATCGGTCTATGATCTCCTGGTAAAAAGGGATGATGGCATGGAGGCGCTGCACATCCTTGAAGAGGAGCACAGAAGAACAACCGGGCTGGCGGATTATGACTTCAGTGCCGCCGACTCTGTTTTCAATCCCGAGGCCGGCGAGGCGTGCTGTCCGGCCTGCGGCTTTTCCTTCCCGACCACAGAGACCACCTGCCCGGACTGTGGTTTGAGTATCGGTTAAACCTGCCGGCAGCTGATGAAAGAGAAACCGGTTGTAATTATTGGTGCCGGCCCAGCCGGTCTAGCCGCCGGCCATGAGTTTATCCGCCGTGAAATATGCCCGCTGATTTTAGAACGGGGGGATATTGTCGGGGGAATCTCCCGGACCGAAACGTACAAGGGCTACAATTTCGATATCGGCGGACATCGTTTTTTTTCCAAAAACGAGGAGATAAAACAACTCTGGCAGGAAATGCTCGGGTCTGATTTTCTCAAGGTAAACCGGTTGTCACGTATCTATTACCAGGGAAAATTCTTTAACTATCCCCTGCGCCCGCTCAATGCCTTAATCAATCTCGGCCCCCTTGAGAGCCTGCTTGTTTTCATCAGCTATTGCAGGGCCCGATTATCACCCCATCCTGAAGAGAACAATTTTGAACAATGGATCATCAACCGTTTCGGGGAACGGCTCTACAGAAAATTTTTCAAGACTTATACCGAAAAGGTCTGGGGCATTCCCTGCAAAGAGATAAGGGCGGACTGGGCCGCACAGCGCATCAAGGGGTTGTCCCTTCTGGTTGCTGTTGCCAATGCCCTGTTCGGCGGCCAGCAGGCGAAAAGTCTTATTGAACAGTTTTCGTACCCGAAACTGGGGCCGGGTATGATGTGGCAAAGGTTTCGAGACCATATTGCGGCCGGCGGCGGCGAGGTCAGGCTCCATTGCGAAGTAACCGGCCTTTGTCATGACGGCAAAGAAATAACCGCAGTAGAATACGATAACGGGCAGACCATAGAGGAACTGAGTGCGGCGCATTATATTTCCAGCATGCCGATTCCCCGACTGGTGCAGCTTTTAAAGCCGCTGCCCCCGGATGCTGTTTTGGATAGTGGTCGAGGACTTTCCTATCGCGCCTTTATCATTGTTGTTCTGATAGTTGACCGGCAAACACTTTTCCCGGACCAGTGGTTGTATGTTCACAGCCCGAAAGTGCAGGTGGGGCGGATCCAGAATTTTAAGAACTGGAGCAGGTCCATGGTTCCGGATCAAAGCAGGACCAGTATCGGAATGGAATATTTCTGTGATGAAAACGACCAAACCTGGAAAATGAGTGATAATGATCTGGTTGCTATGGCTACCGGGGAAATGGAGGAGATGGGGTTGAGCCCCGCTTCCCTGGTGGTGGACAGTTATGTCGTGCGGCAGGCCAACGCCTACCCGGTATATGATGCAACCTATAAGCAGAATCTGCTGATCATCAGAAATTATCTCAATAATTTCATCAACCTGCAGACCATCGGCCGCAGTGGTATGCATCGTTATAATAATATGGATCATTCCATGCAGACCGGGATCATGGCAGCGAGGAACTGCTGTGGTGAACAGCATGATCTCTGGGCGGTCAACGAGGAAAAAAGTTATCTGGAAGAAGAACGGCTGCCAAAAGAGGCGCCGGTTATCCCGGAAAAGATATTGATCCGGACATTTGCCAGGATGGATAAATTTGCCTTTGCGACTGCGGTCGGAACGGTTTGCGGCCTCCTGGTTTTCTGCGCTACCATGTGGATCATCAGCCGCAGCGGTGATGCGCAGAACTCCCATCTCCGGCTGCTGGGACAATATTTCATCGGCTATACCGTGACTTTCAAAGGAGGTTTTATCGCCTTTGGCTATTCGTTTTTCTGGGGTTTTCTTTTTGGTTGGCTGTTCGCCTATCTGCGTAATCTGTTCCTGGCAATCTATATATATCGTATTAAAAGAAAGGTTGAATTGCTGTCAATAAAGGATTTTTTTGATAATTATTAACCGGTACGCATACTGCAGGTGACGGGATGGTAAAATCTGACAAGGGAAATAAGCCGCTGACCCCGGAAGAAAAACTGTTCAGCGGCGTACTGCTGTTGAATGCCAAGGTCGTAGGTCTTGCCCTTGGGCTTATTCTGGCTCTTGCCATCGTTGTGGCGACTAACTGGTTGGTTATCAAGGGAGGTGATAGGGTAGGGCCGCACCTGATTCTTCTGAGCCAGTATTTTATCGGCTACAGGGTGACCTTTTTAGGCAGTCTTGTCGGAGCTGCATATGGCTTTGCCGTCGGTACTATCTTCGGCGCCCTCCTTGGTTGGCTCTATAACAAGATAGCTATATTCAGGCATTAACGGCGCAAATACTTCAAGCAGCACTCTCCTGCTGCTTCCAGGCCCCATTTCTTTTTTTCTGCTGGAATGCATTAACCGGTTTTTTCTCATAGGTTATCACCGGTTCGCCCATGGTCCGGTTTACTTCCCGGGTAAATTCCTGGCAGGGTTTGATGGTAATCTCCCCGGGAATTTCAAGATCCACCTCCCCTCGGCCATCAAAGTGCAGGGTCAGAGAAACCGGACAGGAACCGTGATGCCGGAAAAAAACCTTTTTCAGTGCCTCAAGGTTCTGGCGGTTGATCCGGTCCGAATGTAATACGATCCTGGCCTCGGCCGTATATTTCCCCCGCGCCTCTTCCAGGGTATCCACCCCGTTGGCAATAATGTTGTCACCGCGCTCATCTTTTTTCACCAACCCTTCGATAATTATCGGCGTGTCGTTATGCAGGATTGAGGCCCGCTGGGCATAAAGCTCCGGAAAGATAACGACCTCAATGGTCCCGGCGATATCCTCCATGACAATAACCGCCATGGGATCCCCTTTCTTGGTTTTCCTATACTTGATATCGCGGATCAGGCCGCCGACCCGCAGGATCTGCCCTTCAAGCCACTGTTTTTTTTCACTGAGATTTGTATCGGTTACCGCCAGGATATCCTCCCGATAATCATCCAGAGGATGGCCGGTCAGATAAAATCCCACGGTTTCTTTTTCAAAGGCGAGTTTTTCCCGGTCAGACCAGTCCGGGATAGAGGGAATGTCGATTTTTGTATGGGATGGTTCATCTTCGCCGCCCATGACGGCAAAGAGTGAAATCTGGCCGCTCAGCCGGTCGCGCTGGGCCGCCTGGCCGAGTTCCAGTGCCTGGTCCAGAATGGCAAAGAGCTGGGAGCGTTTCAGACCCAGAGAATCAAAAGCTCCCGCCTTGATAAGGCTTTCAAGCACGCGCCGGTTTACCCGGCGCAGATCGACCCTGCTGCAGAAATCCTCCAGCGAGGTATAGGGTCCGTCGGCACCGCGCACCTCAATTATCGAATCGAGCGCCGCCTCACCGACGTTTTTTACCGCAGCCAGACCGAAACGGATCCGGTCGTCTATCACGGTAAAATCCTTGTGGCTTTCATTGATATCCGGCGGCAATACCTCTATTTCATGATCCTGGCATTCATTGATATAGGCAACGACCTTATCGGTATTATTCATATCGCAGGAAAGAAGTGCAGCCATGAACTGGGCCGGGTAATGTGCTTTCAGATAGGCGGTCTGGTAAGCGATCAGGGCATATGCCGCCGAGTGCGACTTGTTGAAGCCATAGCCGGCAAACTTGGCCATGAGATCAAATATGTATTCGGCTTTGTCTTTCGGGATCTTATTCTTTTCTGCGCCGGCCATGAATTTTTCTTTTTCATTGGCCATGACCTCCGGAATTTTTTTGCCCATGGCCCGCCGCAGTATATCGGCATCGCCGAGGGAATAGTTGGCCAGGATATTGGCAATTTTCATGACCTGTTCCTGATAGACTATGACGCCGTAGGTCTCTTCCAGTACAGGTTTGAGCTGGGGCAGGGGATAGTTGGCAGGTTTGTTCCCATGCTTGGTGTCGACAAAATTGCCGACCATGCCGCTTTCCATGGGACCCGGGCGATACAGGGCAACAAGGGCAATAAGATCGGTAAACACCTCGGGTTTCATATTGGTTAAAAGGGCCCGCATCCCCGGACTTTCAAGCTGGAAGACCCCGAGGGCATCACCTTTGCATAGCAGGTCGTAGGTTTTAGGATCATCCAGGGGGATCGTATCGATGTTGAGAGGATTGCCGAGGTCCGCCTGGATGAGTTTGATTGCCCGGTCAATGACGGTAAGGGTTTTCAGTCCCAGAAAATCGAATTTAATGAGACCGGTCTTTTCGGTATATTTCATGTCGTACTGGGTCAGTATTTCACCCTTCGGACCTTTGCAGAGGGGAAGGTATTCAACCATCGGTTCGGGTGAAATAACCACGCCGGCCGCATGGGTTGACATGTGCCTGGACAATCCTTCCAGGACCCGGGCGGTGGAAAGCAGGGTGGCGACCTTTTCATCTCTTTTTTCCGCATCCCGCAGCCGGGGTTCCTGCTCAATGGCATCCTTGATGGTTATCTTCAACTGATCCGGGATAAGCTTGGCGATCCGGTCGACATCGCCGAAGGGCATATCAAGGGCGCGGCCGACGTCTCTGATTACCGCGCGGGCCTTCATGGATCCGAAGGTTATGATCTGGGCGACATGCTCAGAGCCGCCGTATTTGTCCTGCACATAATGAAAGACCTCTCCCCGCCTTTCCTGGCAGAAATCGATGTCAAAATCAGGCAGGCTTTTACGTTCGATATTGAGAAACCGTTCAAAGATCAAACCGTAGGGCATGGGATCAATTTCAGTGATCCGCAGGCAATAGGCAACCAGACTGCCGGCCCCGGATCCCCTTCCGGGTCCGACGGGTATCCTGTTATTTTTAGCCCAGTTGATGAAATCGGCCACAATGAGAAAGTACCCTGGAAATTCCATGGTCTTTATGACCTCGATTTCTTTTTTTAACCGTTCATGATAGGTTTTTTCCAATTCCGGGGTCAGTTTTCCCTGGTCTTTGATTACGGCCAGGCGTTCCTTTAAACCTTCCCATGCCAGTCTTTCAAAATATGTCTCCAGGGTTTCACCGGCAGGCAGGGGAAAACTGGGAAAATGATGCCGGCCGAATTCAAGCTCAAGGTTGCAGCGGTCTGCAATTTTTCCGGTTTCAGCCAGGGCCTCCGGGAAGTCCTTGAACCGTTCCCGCATTTCATCAGGTGATTTGAAGTAAAGTTCATCCGTAGCGAACTTAAAACGCCCTTTGTCGTTTATCGTCCTGCCGGTCTGGATACAGAGAAGTACTTCATGGGCAAAGGCTTCATCCCGGTTAAGGTAATGGCAGTCATTGGTGGCCACGAGTGGTATGGAGAATTCCTGCGAGAGTTTTTTCAAGCCCCGGTTGACTTTTTTCTGCTCTTTTATGCCGCTGTCCTGCAGTTCAAAGTAAAGACGGTCGCCGAAGATTGCCTGCAGATCCTTTGTTTCCTTGCGGGCCGCATCCATGTTGCCGTTCAGGATCAGATGGGGTATGCCGCCGTGCAGACAAGCGGTCAAAGCGATTAAACCTTCGTTATGGGCAATCAGGGTTTCCTTGTCGATTCGCGGCTTGTAATAAAAACCTTCAAGCTGGGCGATGCTTGCCAGCTTCATCAGGTTTTTATAGCCGGTTCGATTCATGGCAAGAAGGACAAGATGAAAGGCGGCATCACTGGAACTTTTCGCCCCGGTATGTTTTTTTCTGTCCTCGGGGGCAATATAGAATTCACAGCCGATTATCGGCTTGATACCGGCTTTTTGGGCCTTGGTATAAAATTCAAGGGCGCCATGCATGGCGCCATGATCGGTAATTGCTGCTCCGGTCATGCCGAACTCCCGGCATTTTTCCAGGAGGTCGTCCAGGCGAATCGCGCCGTCAAGCAGACTGTACTGGGTATGAACATGCAGATGAATAAATTCGGCAGCAGGTGTTTCCGTCATGGCAGTTTGTAGGTTCTATAAAGATTTCGGGTATTAGGAACAGGTTTATCAGGGTCTGTGATTTACAGCGGCACAAACACAATGTTTCAGCAGAGGCCTGCGGTAGTCCCTCGGAGAACTTAAAGAAATCACAGGCATGGAAAGAGTTTCAAAGGATGCGCCCATCGGAATGATGGGGGGATAATCTTCAATTCTCAATTTCATTTATGGTCGAATATGGAAAATCTGTCAAGGGCATTAAGGCTGTCCCATAAATCAGTTTCACTGCGAGGTTCCAGGGTGATAATCGGTTTGATGTGTTGTGATTTCAGGTAGGAAAAAAGGGTGTTAAAATCAAAGTCTCCCCGGCCCACCGGCAGGTGTTCGTCACGGAAGCCGCGGTTGTCATGGAGGTGAAGCTGTCCGAGCCATTGTCCCATGGTTGACAGCCATTCGGACAATGGCTTCCGGGCAAATGCCAGAAGATGGCCCCCATCAAGACAGAAGAGGGCGTAAGGAGAATTGAGGGCTTCCAGGATTGTTTTATGAATCCGGGGACCGTCCTCATAGGTGTTTTCAAACATGATCGGCGTGCTGTATTTTTCAGCCACATCAAGCATCTGCCGCCAGGTTTCAAGGGAGGTGGCGAGCCATTCATCATAGTCATAGCTGTGGATGCAATCCAGATATCCGAGATGACATACCACGGAACGCGGCTGCATTATTTCTATAAGATCAAAACAGCGGTGCAGCTTGTCCCGCACGGCCTGCAGGATATATTTGTCCCGGGCGCCGGGCAGCATGTCATGGAAGGGGGCATGTAACGTGCAGTTCAATCCCCTGTTCCTTAAAAATTGGGCTCTTTCGACAAAATCCTGCCTGCTGAAGGTATAGAGCGCATCGCCGTCCAGGCCGATCTCCGGGTTGATACGGTGTTGGGAAACGACGTGTTCATATCTGTCAAAATCGGCAAAGGGGATGTTGACAAAACAGTGGGCAATGATGTGGGCGAGATTGTGTTCCATAAGCGTCTTTCATGCTACTGCGATTATGGGACAATGACGAGATGTATTTTACCGCGGATGATTTAATTCTGAGAATAGGGGGGGCGGGAAACACCATACACCACCATCCCGAAACGGGGTGGTCCGGGATGGTGGATGCGTTGAGCTGTGTTTTCATGAAGGCCAAACGGGGGAGACCTTCATGAAAACGTTGGTGGAGAAAAGAACACACCTATTTATTATCATAAAGTTACGTTCTTGAGAATGCGGCAAATTGTCGCAGCTGAAATCGTGTAAATACTTTCAGGTCAGATTGATTGACAATTGTACACGGTATTGCTAATTAGTGTCTCTTTCGGGGATGGTTGAAACCCCTCGCCTTCAGGCGAAGAAAAGTTTTACCTTGTCCCAAAGGGACTTTATAAGGATTATCCCCCGTCTAAAGACAACGGGTTTATCCTGATTCTATAAACTACCACCGCCTGAAGGCAGTGGTCTTAAATAGGCGGCGAATATTCAACTTCAGTTGAAAGCCGCCCGAACCCCTCGGCTTATAGCCGGGGGTAGTTCAGTTTTCATCCGGGAAGGGCCCCTTTTTCATAACTTTCGTGTTGTTTGGCGCAATTATGGGCGCAACGTCCTTAAAAGGACAATTTATTCGCATCGTAAAACACTTGATGCGAACCGGCACTTTGACTGTTGTCTTGAGATATTAGCCCATCGGCGACTGCGGCTTATTTTACATCTGTAGTAATGTTGCCGGTCAAAGTGTTTCTGATTACATTACAAGCCAGGATAGAATCTCCGGGAGACAAACGATTGCGGCAGAAAAAAAAATCGATATCGGTCTGGCCGGTAAACGAAGCAACCGCAAATATAGCTTTCTCCTGGCTTCTGCTTCTTCGCTGGGGTGCCTTTCTCTGCCAGGCAATTCTGATTTTTGTTGCGTACAGTTATCTGGCAATTGCCATTCCCATACCAATTGTTCTGCTCATTATTGTTTTCGAGGTAGCCAGTAATCTCTTTTTTACCTTCCTTCTCAAACTGAAAAAGGTTATCCCGGAGTGGCTTTTCGGCCTGGTGATGATCCTTGATATTTTTTTCCTCTCGGCGCTTCTGTTCTATACCGGCGGACCGATGAATCCCTTTACCTTTCTGTATGTCGTGCACATTGTCTTGGGAGCGGTATTGATGCGGCCAAATTGGTCCTGGGGCCTGACGATTTTTGCGGTTTTATGCTACGGTTCCCTCTTTCTTGTCGATCCTGAGGTTCTGGGCCCAATATCACATGTTCTGCCGGCAAATTTTCTCAGCAATGCCGGGTTCCAGGAAGCCTGTCATCCTGCTGTTGCTGAATACACTTTGCTTTCCGGCCAAATGAAACTGCATCTCAAGGGTATGCTCCTGGCATTTACCATCAGTGCATTTTTTGTAGTTTTTTTTGTCGGACGCATACAGAAGGCCCTTGAAGAACACCAGCAAACACTGGTCAGACTTGAGAAGGAAAGGGCCAGGAGTGAAAAGCTCGCCTCACTTGCAACCTTATCGGCCGGGGCCGCCCATGAGTTTTCCACGCCACTGTCCACCATTGCCGTTGCCGCGGGTGAAATGCTGCATCAATTAAAAAAAGGCAGGATTGATCCGGGGCTCATTGATGATGCCCAGCTTATTAAAAACCAGGTGAAAGCCTGCAAGAATATTTTGTATCAGATGGCGGCGGATGCCGGCGAACACCTAGGCGAGGCCTTGGAGAAATATTCCGTAGAACAGGTAGTGCAGCAGACCCTGGCCGAATTTTCTCCAGAAGAGCGGGCCGGTATCAGGGTGGAGAATGAAGCTGGTGCAACACTCTTTCAACTGCCGTTCAGGACCCTGGTGCGTACCTTAAAGGGTTTGATAAAAAATGGATTTGATGCTTCACCGCGGCCTACCGGGGTACTTCTCCGGTGCTTTTATGATAAAGAGTATTTATATTTTAAGGTGACTGACCAGGGTTCCGGAATGGATAAAGAAACCGCCAGCAGAGCTGCCGAGCCTTTTTTTACGACAAAAGAACAGGGCAAGGGCTTGGGGCTGGGTCTTTTTCTGGCCCGGAATGTGGCCGAACAGTTTGGTGGCGGTCTGACAGTTGCTTCGGATAAATTGACCGGAACCACGGTAACCATAAATTTTGCTCGGTCCCATATCGAAAACGGATAGGCCGTTTTCCTGCCATTATTGCAACCCTGATGATAATAAAGGGCAAGGGCTGACAAGGTCGGGGAGGGGTTTTCCATGCACAGTATCATACTGGTTGATGATGAAGAGCATTTCAGGGAACGCCTGGCAAGGGCCTTTATCAATAGGGGATATACGGTCTTCCAGGCAGCGGATGTTTATGAGGCCTTGAACACGATAAAAGAACACAGTCCCGACTGGGCCCTGGTAGATCTGAAAATGCCGGGAAAAAGTGGCCTTGATTTGATTCGGAAGGCCAAGAGTATGCAGCCGCTGCTTAAAATTGTGGTCCTCACAGGATATGGCAGTATTGCTACCGCCACTGAGGCGGTTAAACTCGGAGCCCATTATTATCTGCCGAAGCCAGCTGATGTTGATGAAATACTTAATGCCTTTGGCAAGGATTCCGACGTGCAGGATGTTGCTGAACAGACTGATTTCGCTGCGCCATCACTTGCCCGGGCCGAATGGGAACATATTCAGAGGGTTTTAAATGACTGCGACAACAACATTACAGCCGCCGCCCAAAGGCTCGGCATTCATCGAAGAACCCTGCAAAGAAAACTTTACAAGTATGCACCGAAAAAGTAGCCGTTCATTTTCCAGGATAATTCAACCGTCCTACATCCTTATTCCCTAATTCAAAGCTCCTTCGAATCGGATCTTTTTTATTTTCCGGGAATTTATGCACTTCCTGCGACAATTTGCCACATTGTTCGAATATCACCGGCAATGGTACTGTTTCTCTTGTGGCAGCCCGATAATCAGCAGCCGGCCGGGCATAAAACCAATCAACAGGAAAGGAGAAAATTAGCTATGAAGTCAGAAGAAATGCAATCTATTTGCCGCAGATGGGCTTTACCTATACTGGTGGTTCTTCTGCTGGCGATGACCGCAGGATGTGCAGCCTGGGAAAACAGGACAGGGGCACAGGCGGGTGCCGCTGAATCAAGCCAGGCTGAGGTTATGCCGCCAAGGGTTATCCCGGCGGATGCTACCTGCGGCAAGTGCGGCATGTATCCTGCAAAATATCCCCGCTGGCAATCACAGATTATTTTCAATGATGGGGCAATGACGCCCTTTGACGGCTGTAAGTGCATGTTCAATTTTCTCTATGCCATGGATAAATATGATACGATGCATTCCAGGGAAGACGTGGCAATTGCCTGGGTAAAAGACTTTGACAGCGGAACCTGGATCAGGGCGGAGGAGACGTATTTTGTGGTCGGAAGCGACATGCTGGGGCCCATGGGAAAAGAGCTGATACCCTTTGCAGATAAGGCTGCGGCAATGAAATTCCAGCAGGGGCAGGGCGGCGCCCTCATGCAGTATGGTGATATCACACCGGATGTCCTTGGAACCCTGGGAATGGGTGGCATGAAAAAACATATGAAGATGTAGGCAGCCGCTTATTATGCTGAAACGGTGATGGGACACCGGGCCGCAGTTTGACACTTCAGATGCTGTCGGCGGCTGTCGGTGCAGCATACCAATTGGTGCACCGGTAAAAAAGGGGCTGATCTTTTGCTCATCCCCTTTTTTAAACAAGACCTACGGGGTGGATTGTCCGCGTGGGACGAATAAAATTGCAACTTATTCGTTTTGGGAAATAGCCGGCAACAGGACAGTCACCTTGGTATATTCTCCGTAAGTGCTTTCAAACATAAGTTTGCCGCCGTGGTCGGTAATAATACCATGGCTGATCGCCAGGCCGAGGCCGGTTCCGATTCCAGAGGGTTTGGTGGAGAAAAAGGGATTATAAATTTTATCGATGATCGAAGAAGGAATGCCGGTGCCATAATCCAGGAAGGTCACATGGAGATGGTGGATATCATCAATTATCTCCTCATTGGCATGGATGACAAAATTTTTCCTGGGGTTTGCTTTGGGGTATTTCTGGTTCAGAGCAAAACGGGAATTATTGATGATATTTAAAAACACCTGTTCCACCTGCTGAAAGTCAGCAAGTACCTTATTGAGGCCTCTGGTGAAATCAACCGTCAGGTTGATGCCGTCCTTGATGATCTGTGTTTCAGTCAGGGCCAGGACTTCATCAAGGACATCACGGGCATCGATTGGTTTCTTTTCTTTTTCATTCTCGCGGGCAAATGAAAGCAGGCTGCTGACAATGCTTGCCACCCGATCGCCTTCTTTTATTATCAGTTCCGGAATTTCTTCCGGGGGAACTTCACCCCTGGTCACTTCATCGATCATGATCTGGGCAAAGTTGATTATACTGTTGATCGGGTTGTTGATTTCGTGGGCCACCCCGGCGGCCAGCTCGCCGATTGAAGCCAGATGGCCGGCGCGCAAAGTTTCGGTCTGCATGGTAATGTCCTGGGCAACACAGACGATGCCCTCGAACTTGCTTTCTTCATTAAAAATGACCGAGGCGGTGAAAAGCATGCGAATTTTTTCACCGTACTTTGACAGATAAGTTGTTTCCACATTTCGGGTAAAGCCCTTGTTGATGAGATCATCGAGACCGATGCCGCTGTAATATCCTTCAGCAAAAATCATTGAAAACGGTTTGCCGATCAATTCCTCCCGCGTATAGCCAAGCAGATCATAGGTGGCCTCATTGGCGGCCCTGATTGTCTGGTTTTTATTGATTACCAGGAGGGAATTGCTCATGGAGCGGATTACGTTTTCGGTATAGGCCTTAGCCGCCAGGAGTTCATGTCTGGATTTTCTCAGTTTTTCAGCCATGGTATTAAACGATGCCGCCAGCTGGCCGATTTCATCCTTTGAATGAACACTGACCCGATGGGTCAGATCTCCTTCAGCCAGGCGATTAGTGCCGTCAACCAGCTGCTTTATCGGTTTTTCCAAGGCCCGGGCCATGAAGTATGAATTGATGATGGTTGCCAGAATAGCAACGAACAGGACCAAGGTCAGCATTTTCTGGGAAAATGTTGAAATTTCCAGGATCTCATTATTTTTTTCTTTTATTTTCCGGCTGACATATGCAGCAGCTTCCCTCCCCAAAGAAGCGATGCGGTCTGCTTCACGCACGGCAATATCTTCCATTTCCCTTGCCGAAGGACCACTGCGGGAACCTTTCTGCACCTCGTTTTCAAAGGCATAGACCGCCTGCTTGAATCTCTGGGACGCCCGGGTGATCTCTTCAATATTGGCAAGTTCATCCTGGTCGGTGGCAAGCACCTTTATTTGGTTAATTTCATCAATTGCCTTGTTGACCATAAGATCAACCGTGGCGACAACATCGGTGCGGCCCAGTCTGTAGTCATAGAGAGTGTCCTTGGCATGGGCAATAATTTCAGCCACATCATACCAGCGCCGTAATTTGACCTGATCAACGGTGATTATAGCGGTCAGACGTTTTGAACTGTCCGACATGGAGATATAGGCGAATATACTCTCAATGACAATGATCACCAGCAGTATGAAAAGACCAAGATTCCTGGCGGTGCGAAAAGAAAAGTTCATTGGCGGAATGAGGGCATTAACAAGGGTTGCTGTTATTTGGGGTAGTGGTTCAGGTCTATTCCCAAGTCTTTTACCATATTATACAGAACAGTATAATCGTTGTCGGTGGTTTCAATAAATTTGAGGGCCCTGAAATTTTTCAGAACCTTCAGGCCTTCTTCGGTCTCGTTCAGGGACAGCAATAAAATCTTCAGCCGTAACTTTATTGCCGGATTGAGGTCTTTGCGAACCGCAAGACCGTTTGAGGGAACTTCCGGTGATTCAGCAAGAACCAGCATCTGTTTCCTGAAATCCGGATATTCCTCTTGAAGTTCATCGAAAATATGATTCTTGGCACCTCCTATGTCGGCCTCTCCGGTATAAACGGCCCAGGCTGCGGCATCATGGCTGCGGGCAAAGGATATTTTGGAGAAATAGTTGTCCATGTCGTTGATGCCGTAATACTTGAAGTAATAACGTTGAAAAATATACCCTGCAGTGGTGACCTTATCAACCAGAACCAGGCTTTTGTCTTTCATATCCTTGACAGTTTCAATGCCACTGTCTCTTCTGACAAAAATATATCCCCGATAGGTGGATGTACCGTCAAGCCAGACCGGCCGGACGATGGGTTCGATACCGGTTTTGGCATGGGTCTCGACATAACTGAAACTCCCGAAGAAACCTGCATCGGCTCTGCCCTCCTGAAATGCAACACAGATATCACCGTAATTTGACATGATTTCAACAATGACATGCATTTCCATTTTCTGTGACAGGTAATCGGTTATATATTTATACCGACGGCGCTGTTCAAAGGTATTTTTTTCAGGAATAAGAACAACGCGCAGAGTCCTGTTATTATTTGGGGGAATCTGTATCTCAGCGCCGTAACAATCCTGAACCAGAAGGGAAGGCAGAAAAGTGCATAAAAGGATGGCAAGGATGCCGGAGGATAGAAAATTTTGCAGCAGATTCATAGTCACATACGTAGTATTATCAGAATTCCAGTTGCGGGCAAAGGTATTAAACTGAATCGGGAGTATAACAAAATATTTCCCAGGACAAAGACAATTTTATAAAGCAATTAACGTGGGAAGTTAGAATAAATAGCAGAAGCGGCAAGGATTGCATGTATGCCAGAGTTTTGATGGAAAGTATTGCCCATAAAAAAAACCCGGCCTTGTATTCGCGACCGGGTTTTTTCATGGGCAGGAATGAGGTTTCGTTATTCCACAGCCATTTCTTTGGCAGGTTTATTAAGGTAGGCATAGAATACCGGGAAGGCACCAAGAAACAGCACGGCAATTATGTACTCAACTCCTTTAATATGGGTGTAGAAATCTGAAAGAGTGTGGAATTCCTGCATCAGGCCGACTGCTATCAGATACTGGCGGAGCAATTCTGAAACTTGCCAGTTAACCTGGGCTAAACCGCTGAGAACCGCAGCGCTTGACCAGATGGTTATAAGTGATCCAAGAAAAATGGACGCAAATTTGAATACAGTCATGCTTTTGTGGGCGGTTTCCTTTTTTGACATTTTTTCCTCCTGAGCTCTGTTGGTTAAATAACAAACTGCGGTTTATATTCCTGTAAAGGCGGTAAAAACACCATGGGCTAATTCCTGGATACTCTGTGATTGTACAATGCCGTTGATAAGACATATGCAGCCCCAGACACCAACAAAACCGGCCATGGCCATGATAATGCCGATACCGAATCTGGAGTTGCCGATATCTGGTTGGGAGATCGCGATTGTATCGGCGAAGGTTGTAACCTGCTCTTTTGCAATTTTCTGTTCATTCAGCACGGTCGTTCTCCTTTTTACGGGTGACGGAATTGCAGGGTTATTCTTTTCGCAATTCCCTGTTGTACTTTATTAAAGCATAAATCATGCCATAAAAATAATTATTGCAATTTAAGAAGAATGAACAACATAAAATACAAAACGCAGGCGGGAATATAAAAGCATAATTAATAAATTATTTCATAAAATTCAGCATGTTAAGTAATGTATTCGGGCTGGTTGCATCGATTTGCAGCACTTCCCGTATAGACAATGATATATTGAATTTATGAGTTATTACTTTTAACTACGGTCAGATGCTTATCGTAAAAAAATGGCAATAAATAAAATAACTTATTGTAATTATTTATAAAATATATATAGCAGTAAGATGTTGCCGGATATGTTGCAAGAGTAGCATATATGTGGCATGCAACAGTTTTTATGCAACATAATCGTTGCGTTTGGATATAATCACCTATCGATCATATTTTTCATATGTCATTAACTTATTGTCTAATTGAAAGATTAAAATTCAAGTAAAGAAATTACTTTACTCCGAAAGTAAAAAAAGAAAAAATTGATTATTCAATATTATTCAATAAAAAACCCGGCGCAACTTCTAAGAAACAGAAGTTGCGCCGGGTTAGTATCAACAATTGTATAATGTATTAATTCAGCAATAATGAAATGATTAGCGAAACGACACCCCACATTCCTGCAATAGCCGCTATTGCCATCAATGCACCAAAGCAGATTTCCGCTTTGCTCATTTCCGTTTTTTTCGTTCCGATATTTTCCTGAACAACAGTCGTAATTCTTTCTTCGGTGGTATCGATTGCATTAGCCATGACTGCCTCCTTACTGTTTTATTTTATCAAGTTTTAAAAATTCCTGTAAAAATGCCTTTTTTTAATTTCTTTTATTCATTCTTTGCCTCTCTTTGTTGCAGAATTGATGCCACAATGGGTTTTATTCCATTTATTATGAAAAAATAATTTTTTCAGATTCATTTTGATCGGCTTAAAGGTATTGCAGGATCCAATTATGACTGTACTGTATTGATTTTATTAGTTTTTATTTATTGGCCTTGCGGATCTACTTCATCGGGAGCGGACAGGGCTGTTCCCGGGCGTTATGCAGCACAAGGTGTGGCGCGGAGTGTTGCATGCGACGATATTGTGGCATAATGCGTTGCATGCCACATGTCTGTTGACCGTTTTCGGCGAGCCAGGAGTTATCGGGAACGGTTCTATCCATGAATGTCCGGGTAAACCCACAGTTCAATCCTCTATTTTTTAAAAGAATTTTCCCGGATTGAAACGAATGGCACGGCAGGCCTTCCTTGAAAGCACCGTACAAAAGAAAAATTTTTCAGGTATATCAGAGTCGCAACTTGCCGGTGGAGGGAAACGGGTTGATACAAGAAGCTCGAGGATTTTGCAGGTTATGCTGCAACCGGCAGTTCCATAATTAGGGAGGTGTGGTCATCCAGAGTGCTTTCAATTTCAAGCGTGCCATTGTAATCTTCCAGGATGCCGCGACAGATGGAGAGACCGAGGCCGGTGCCGATACCTTCAGGTTTGGTTGAGAAGAAAGGCTCAAAGACCCTGGAGATGATATTCGGCTGAATGCCGATACCAAAATCAGTACATATCACCTTGAGGCGCTGGTTCCCGTTGAGTGCGGTTATCTCGCCTTCTATTTCAATGCGTTTTTGAGCATGCTGGCCCGGATAACGCTGGTTTAACGCATATCGGGCATTGCTTAAGAGATTGAGAAAGATATGCTGCATTTCCTGGACGTTCACCTTAACGGATGGGAGAATGTCCGGCAAACTTACGGCGACTTCGATCGCATCATATCCGAATTGATTTTTGGTAAGCGCCAGCGAGTCTTCAAGGATTTTATTTATCTTTACTGCTTCTTTGGTCTGGGAGTGATTTGCATTGAAGTAGATGAGCCGCTGCACAATCTGTGAAATTTTTTCACCTTCCCGGATAACATTCTCCAGCAAGGCAATTGACTCTTTGTTGTTACCTGCATTTTCCGAAATTTCTTCACTCAGGATTTGGGTGTAATTAATGAGTCCATTGGTAAGGTTGTTTATTTCATTGGCGACCCCGACAGAAAGTTCCCCCAGGGCAGCAAGTTTGGAAGCCCTGACGGTTTCAATTCTGTGGTTTTCCTGCTCGGAAATATCTCTGGCGATCAGGAGATATGTTTCATCCTGTTCAGCCTCCTGTTTCAGGGGCGCGATGCTGACGGTATATTCCGTGCCGGCGATTTTGATTTCACTGGACATATTTCCATTCTCAGCCGTGAAAAAATCGGGGAATTGCCGGGGTGCAGGAAGATCGCTCTGGAATAGTTCATACATGTTTGCACCGATAATCGTATCAGAACCGGTCCGCAACTTTTCTTCAGCCGCGGGATTCGCCTCAATTATTGTTCCATCTCGGTTCATAACCATGATGAGATCGGAATTGTTTTCAAAAATTATTTTTCTGGCTGCCTGGAGTCGCCTCAATGACCGGTTAGATTCTTTGGCGGCCAGAGTAAAGACGGCAAATACTATCTCGCGGCACATGTTCTGCAAAAGCTCGATCTCTTCGTCGGTGTAACTGCGCGAGGCGTTGGAATAGATATTCATGACGCCAAAAATCTGCTGGTCATTAACAAGGGGCAGAGCTATGCAGTCCACTTGGCTGTCTGCAAATGGGGTATTTTTGAAGGGTCCGTTGGGCAATCCTGCCGAAACATTACGCAGTATCACCGGTGATCGTTGTTCCAAAGCCTTTCCGGCCCCATCGCGCCTGTCACGATTTTCTTTGGCGGCGGCAAGCAGGGCGGCCATGCATTCGTCCTGTTCCTGGCGGCTCATGGTTGTTGAACCATCGACAATGACGGGTTCTATCCGGTTATCTTTTCCCGGAGTACCGATCCAGACCAGGACATAATCGGTATTGCTCAGGACGATCCGGCACGCTTCCGCAAAAACAGCGTCTCTGCTTGACGCCTGCCGTACTGATTCGCTCATACTATGGACCATGTCCAGTACCCGGTTATACTGAGCAATTTCACTGGATGTTCTGTTTTGTCTGGCCAGCAGGTTTTGAAAGGAGCCGGCAAGTTCTGCCACCTCACCGCTTTTTTTTCGAACGGCTATGGCGGATCTTTTCCCGGTACTTGCCTCTTTGGCCTGTTTGATAAGGTCAAGGAGAGGCATGGCGATCTGGCTGTGCCAGAAGAGCAAAATATAGATGACAATAAAAAGTATAACCGCTAGCAGCCCGATAACAAAATTTTGGAAACCGACAAGCTTTCTTTTTACATGATCCACAATGACCCGATCGAAAAGCATCAGCCTTTCACCGAGGATTCGCATCTCCTGATTCAGCTGGCGGACTTTTGCCTGGGTCTGGTCCCCGGCGCCAATGTTTCTGAGGAGAAGGATGATGCCGGCAAAGTCCACCTGGCCGGCAAATGAAATTCTGTACTGGTCAGGGATAATCGGCTGCTGCAGGATGTGTGAAATGTTGAGATTGAGCTTCTCAATTTCGTTGGTAATGTTATTGAGTTGCTGGGGCCGGTTTTCCAGGAGTGATTCAGTTATATGTTCCCTGATGGTGGCAAACTGAAAAATGATTTTTTCATTTTGTTCAATAATGTTTTTATATTCCTTGTGGGACCTGTATTGCCGCGAACCAAGCAGGAGGAGAAAACCAAGGAGCAATGCGACAACTACTGCTGCGGTATAACTGGTTGTTCTCAATGAAAGGATCATGTCGGTCACCCTGGGAACTTTAGCGTTTTTAACAAATCAACCCGGATTTGACAGGAGGAACGAAAAGGTACGGGTTCACTTGCAATGATTTGTCTCTTTTCACCGGTTCGCCTGTTCAAGTCCATTATGGGGAATATTGTTTTAATGACTGCTGATTTCTGTTTGCAGAGGCCTTAGGCAGCAGGGGCGCCGGCAAGGGCCAGAGGGCCCCTGCTGCAGCTAAAAAGACCTTTTCAGATTGCCGTCTCTTTATCATTTTTCCAGGAATAAAGAATTGGCAAGCGATACAGGATGAAGCGGTAGGTGACAATAAAGAGGGAGTAGATGGTGATGCATATGACCACTTCCCGCCAGTGGGGTATTTCCTGATACAGCTTCCAGTTAAAGGTAATGAGAGCGGTATTGAGTCGGTTTAAGACTATGCCGAAAACCGTAATCAGGGCCGCAAACCTGGCAAGACCCACCAGGTTGTTCCTGATGGAATAGGTGAAGAGTATTATCGGCAGGATGACGCCGACCCCCATTTCCAGCATGAACCACTGGCCCCAGCCACTGGCCAGGTAACCCCAATCGCCGTCATGGGCGATGGCAATTACTTTGATGACCAGATAGGTGATCAATGCCAGGGTGGAACCTTTTGCCAGTCCCATGGTGAGGCGGTCCAGGTTGTTCAGAAATTTGCTGTCACAACGCCAGGCCATGGTTTTCTTGCAGATTGTGCTCACGACAATAAGCATACAGAGACCGGCAAAGATGGAAGAGCAGAAGAAATGGAACCATTGAAAAGGGGCAGAGAACCACAAAGGATGGACTTTGCCGGGCGCATAGGTGAAAAGTGCTCCCAGGGCTCCCTGGTGCAAGGTCGAGAGGATGATGCCGGCAATGGTCAGCCCCAGAATCATTCTCTTGATAAATGTTTTCAATCTCGGCATGGAGGCCCATTCGGCAAAGGCCGGAACCAGTTCGGCAACCTGTACTGAAAGATAGGTTGCAACATGCCAGGCAACCAGGAACAGAACAGCTGCGGGACCCAGCGATACAAACATGGGGTAGATCAAGCGCCAGGGCTGTCCCAGGTCGACCTGCAGGAAAACAACCGCGAACATATATCCAAGAAGTCCGTTTAACAGTGCCAGACGCTCAATGGGTTTGAAATCATGGCGGCCGAATACTTCCACTGTTGTTCCCAGCATGAAGCCGGAAGCTGAAAGGGGCACCATGGTAAAAAGGCCCCAGCCCAGAAAAAGACCCCAGGGATAATCGTACGAAGCGTGGGTTACATAACCGAGCCCGTAAACAAATCTGCTCACAGTAACGTAACCGCCGAAGGTGAATATAAAGGCAAAGATCCAATTAAGGGGATTGCGCAGGGCCTGGGCCAGGTAATCATTTAAACTCAGACCCAGAAGCAGTTTGTCTTTAATACTGAATTTTGTGTTCCTGGCCGGATTATAATGTCTGGTAACGGGAATTGTCCCATTTGCGATAAGTGTCTTCATTCTCTCCATCCCTCCTGTTATTTATCAGATTTTTCTTCTTGATTTTGTGCGTTTTTGCGGGTTGACAGCAGATGAAATCCTGCAAACAGGGCAGGCCAGATAGTCAGAACCATGGGAACAACGGTCAGAAATTCCTTGACATAGGAGAGAATCGGCTGCGTGCCAAGGTCCGTATCAAAACCTACCTGATCAAAGGGAGCACTGGAAAGATACATCCAGGAAGTTCCGCCGACTTCATTTTCACCGTAGATATGATCTTCATAAAGGTCGGGGTAATTCTTTATTCGCTGGTGACCCATCTTGATCAGATCCTGACGCTTACCAAAGGTTAGTACTTCACGGGGACATGCTTCGACGCAGGCCGGGGGACGTCCGAACTTGAGCCTGGTGTCGTAACAGAAAATGCACTTTTTGATAACCGGGTTTAAAACACTTGAGTAGCTGTAGGCCGGGATATAAAACGGGCAGGCCACCATGCATGTACGGCAGCCCACGCATACCGTGGGGTCATAAATCACTGCACCCTCAGGCGTTTTGGTATAGGCTTTAACAAAGCACGAGGTCAGGCATGCGGGTTCATTGCAGTGATTGCACTGAATTTTACGGAACAGCGGATGATCCTGTCCCGGGATTTCATAACGGTTGACAACCGTGTATGCCCCCTCGCTGGTTCTGCGGTTATGATCCAGGACTGAAGGATCGTCAAAGGATTGGGCCGGGGCAGGGAGTCCCTGTTCTTTGTTGCATGCTGCCTCACAGCTCCGGCAGCCGACACAGCGGGTCAGGTCAACAAGAACGCCCATGGCGTCCGGGTAGCCGCCAAAAGATGCAGAAGCTGCAGCATTTTTGCTCCTGCCGAGTACCGAGGCCGCAGCCCCCCCGAGTAAGCTGCCTTTCAGAAATTTTCTTCGGTTCATTGCTTTCATTATCTTCTCCTTCTTTTTTATGCTGAAAAAGTAAAATCGACTTTTACCGTTCTCTAGTGTTCGCTTGCCGCATGTTTTTCGCTTTTTGGTGGTGTATAGTTTCCGGCATGGAAAAACTTGTCACCCGCATCTGTGCGTGTATGACAGTCCTGGCAGCCGGTTGCTGCACCCATTTCCTGGTGGCAGTTCATGCAGCGAATGTGATAGGCGGCTTTCAGGCCGACTTTATCGCGGTGATACAGCGTGTTGTCAGCATCAATCCCGTTAAGATATTCAGCATCGAATCGTTTATCTGAATGGCATCCCTGGCAGGTAATCTCATCGGTTGCACCACTTTCCGCATGGCATCGCATGCAGTTTTCATCTTCAATCCTGGTGCCGAGGGTATGGTGATGGCAGACTGCACAGTTGCTCTCAACAATTTCTTCGTGCATCGCGTGGTCAAAGTAGACTGGGCCATAGAGCTGCGCCATGGAATCAATTTCAACCTCATCAGGCCCGTCACCGGCGAAAGCAATGGTGCTATTCAAAGAGAAACATAACAGCATTGCCATGACTGAACTCAGCAGATATTTGGGTATTTGCTCCATTTTCTTGTTACCTCCTTTTTAATTAATTTTATTAAACTATTGAATTTATTGATAATTGTTTCTTGAAATGGCTGGATTTTTGGTAAAAAAATGCCCGGCAGGTCACCCCGACACAACCAGACGGAAAACAGAATCAGTGTTTATGTTTTAACTTCTATTCCCCCTTTGGAACGATTGAGATAGACATAGAAAACGGGAAATAGAGCAAGAAACAGAACCGCAATAATATATTCAACCCCCTTGATATGGGTATAAAAGTCGGACAGGGTATGGAAATCCTGCAGCAGGCCGACGGCAATCAGATACTGCCGCAACAACTCGGAGACTTGCCAGTTAACCTGTGCCAGGCCGCTGAGAATTGCGGCAACGGACCAAATGCTGATGATCGTGCCGCAAAAAATTGAAGCGTGCCAGGCTACTCTTTTGCTGTTGATTTTGTCCATACCCATGATGCTCTCCCAGTGCTTCAAGTTGTAAAACCTTGGCTACATTCCGGTGAAGGCTGTAATCAGGCTGCGCCAGATCTCACCGAAACTATCGGTACTTGCCAGGCCGCCGATCAAGCATGCTACGCCCCAGATACCGACGAAAGCAGCCATTACCATGATGATTCCAAGGCCCAACCTGGAATTTCCCAATTCAAGCTCGGCAACTTCCACAGTGCTGTCAAAGGTTGCCACTCTTTCCTGGGTAATTTCCATTGATTCGTACATTGTGTGCCTCCTTGATCAATCCTGATGAAATTATGCCATATTTCAGACCGATTTGTGCTTTGTTCATAAACTTTGCATATTCCATGCCATAAAATTTTTATTTTCTGAAACATGAGGGACCGGGTAAATATTCATCCCTGGTCCATCATGAAAAGAAATATTTTCTGCTGATTTATATGTTTAATTATAATTACTTACTGATTCGGTTTTTTAAACCGACCGGGGAGTTGATTCGAAAATGACATGTGTTCTGGTGCAAAGAGGACGAAGAAGGACAGGAAGGCGACCCCGTGATGCATACTAATGGTGTGTTGCATCAGGTGTAGGACGCAACACATGTGTTGCATCATAAGTGTTGCATTTGATTTAAATATTATTAAATCAAATAATTATAGACTAGGATCAAAATGATGCATCATTGAACAAGATGGAAATCCCGGATAAAAAATATTGTCCGGCCAAAACCGGAAATGATAAATTTTAATTGTATAATTCCAATACGATAGAACTTAAATGGTAGGTGTCGGTTCGTTGAAAAGTGTTGCGGGACAAAAAAACAGTCTGAAGAGTGTACCGGGCGTGGTTCTGAATTTGGATGAAAGCTGTTTGCTGCTGATAGTTGTCTTTGCTGCTCTTAGATGTCCAGGTTTGAGAGGTCAAGATTATAGCCGGATATCTTCCGGTACAATGTGCTGCGGTCCATCCCGAGCAGACGGGCGGCCTTGGCTTTATTGCCTGCAGTGCGGCGCAATGCGTCAATAATACGATCCACCTCATCTGCACCATTCAATGGCGGCTGAACCGATTGAACGTGAATGGCTTGAGGAGCGGCGGGTTCGGAGATCGGCTGCTGAGATGCTTCAGGATCCAAGATTTCCGCCGGCAGGTGATCCGTTTTAATGGTATCCCCGGTACAGAGAACGTAAGCCCGTTCAATTACATGTTCCAGTTCACGGATGTTCCCGGGCCAGGAATGATTTAAAAGCAGTTCCATGACAGAATCGGAAAAACCGGTCACGTCTTTTTTCATCCTATTGTCAAAAAGAGTGAGAAAGTGTTGGGCCAGAAGAGGGATGTCTTCCCGACGTTCGCGTAATGGCGGCAGAATAATATCCACCACCCGGAGCCTGAAATAAAGATCTTCCCGAAACTGATCGCTGCGGACTTTTGCCTTAAGATCGGCATTGGTTGCCGTGATGACCCGGACATCAACCTGGATGGGTTGATCCTGGCCCACCGGGTAAAAAGTCCTTTCCTGGAGAAAGCGCAGCAGCCGTAACTGCATGCGTGAAGAAATATCACCTATTTCATCGAGAAAAAGGGTGCCGCCGTCAGCCTGCAGAATTCTCCCCAGCCGGTCCCGGTCGGCACCGGTAAAAGATCCTTTTTTGTGACCGAAAAGCTCACTCTCCAGAAGTTCTTCCGGAATGGCCGTGCAGTCCACCTTCACTAAAGAGCGCTTGCAGCGTGGGCTTTCTGCATGCAGGGCATCGGCGACAAGCTCTTTTCCGGTACCGCTTTCCCCCGTAATCAGGACTGTGGTATCAACCTTGCCCACGCTTTCGATGAGGGCATAAATTCTTTGCATGGCCTGGCTTTTTCCTACAAAACGGTGAAAATGCGTACGCTGCTCCCGTTTTTCAATATTTTCCAGATGGGTGAGGTCGCGAGCAGTAATTACCACGCCGAGAAAGACCCCGTTATTATCTTCCAGTGGCGCGGCTGTAACGCTCATGACGCCAAAGGTTTTGTCCGGCTTTTCCCATTCGATACGATGCAGCTTAAGTTCTTTTCGGTGCTTGAGAATCTTTTCAACGTCTTCAAGCAGGGCCCTGCCGAATTTGCTGGTCAAGGTTGGAAGAGAAGCCCCAATGGTAATTTCAGGCAGAAATGAACGGGACCAATCACTTGCCATATCGTTCATGTCGGCGATGTGAAGATGGGTATCAACTGTAATGATTATTTCCCGGACCGAGCGCAGGATCGTTTCCTGCAGATAGCGGTTCTTTTCCTGCTGCGCTTCAAAGCGATTTTTCTCTTTCTGCAGTTCCTGCTTTTCAAGAGCCAGGGCAACAATTTTTAACAGTTCGTCCTTTTTTACCGGTTTGGGGACATAATCAAAAGCCCCGAGCCGTACCGCCTCAGCCGCTGTCTCAATATTCGGATAACCGGTTATCATAACCACCGGGCAGGTTTTGCCCAATTCCTTCACCTGACGCAGCAGATCAATTCCGGATGCGCCCTGCAGGACTATATCGCTGATGATCAGGTCAAAGTCTTCCCGTTTAACAGCATCAACCGCATCATCAAAACTGGAAACTCCGGTAACAGATTCATAACCGGCTCTCTTTAACAGCATCTCAAAGGTCAGGCGTAAACTCTCCTCATCATCAACAATCAGTATCCGATCAGTTTGTTCCTGTTGGGTGTCCATCAAAATCTCCCTTTGAAGAGTTATCTATAAAGAGTACAACTATAGCAGATACCGGCAAAAATCAAATACAGATATAAATATCAGCCGGAAATCGTCGATCCCCCCAATTTCTAAACGCAACTTTGAAAAATAACAAATAAAATAATAGTAAATTTACGACTTGATCATAAAAAATGGTGAATGGTGATTCCTTTTTTTGTTATACGGCAATTTTATAAGATCGTCCCTTTTGAAGGCAGAGGATATGAACCGCAACATTAAATACAAGCCGCCGCTGGAAGCTGCGGAGGGACAGCGGCAATCCGGCAAAGATTTGCCCTCTCACCGCGGTGGATTCTCTCCCGGTTATGTGCGGGATGCAGACATTGCCGCGCAAATCTGCAAAGAAAATATGATCTGGATTCATTCTACAGATAATTCCATCATTGCCTCGAGGGCGGAAATCCTTATTGAGTATAACATAGTGAAGAAAATGCATTCCCATTTGCATGGGAATGATTAGCCATGTCGACTTCATAGCTGCGATCAGTACCAGGCTTGTCCAACGAGGATACGATGAAACCGATTTTGTATGACCCGCTGGATAGGGAGGTTGAGAAGTATTTGTTTTCGATTTGCAAAGAGTATTTATGGCCCGAAAATGATTAAAAATTTTGCCTTGACCCTTGAAGGTTCGGCGCTATATAGTATGTACCCTGCGACAGGAGATGAAGCGAAGAAAATAATGAAACGTTTAAAGAGCAATAATAACGGAAAGGATACCCTCTCCGGACAGGTGTCTGACGAAGAGCGCAGACGGTTTCTGCTTCTCGGCCTGACAATAACCGGCGTTTTAGCCGGCGGGTCAATACTGTCTCTGGTTTCCGTAGCGGAGGCGAGAAGTGAACTGTTGGGCCCCAGTGTGGTGGGGACCTATCCGTATCAGCCCCACTATGGGATGATACTCTATAAGGATAGATGCATCGACTGTGAACGCTGCATTGAAGCCTGCACCCAAACTAATAATGTCCCTTCCTATGGTTACAGAAATGCGATTTTAAGCCGCAAATTAAAGGGGGTTGCCGCCAGTAAAATGATACGGGAGTTTCTTCCCGTACTCTGCAATCAGTGCAACAGGCCGCCATGTGTTCGCGTCTGCCCGACCAAGGCGACTTACAAGGATAAAAAAAACGGCATTGTCATGATGAACGAGTCCCTCTGTATCGGCTGCAAGGCCTGCATGACCTCCTGTCCTTACAATGCCCGTTATTATAACAGGGAGCTCCAGTCAGTGGATAAGTGTGATTTTTGTTATCGCAAGCGGCTGCAGCATGGAGAAACCACAACCGCCTGCGTTGAGGCGTGTCCTGCCGGGGTTTTGTTTTTTGGTGACCTGTCTGATCAGCAAGGTGAATTTTATAAATTAATCCATAAGCCGGAACAGACCATACTGGTCTTGCGGCCGGTGCTGGGTACCATGCCTAATGTTTTTTATTTGTAGTGATAGAAAGAGCCGGGTTCGGTATCCGCGCCTGTTTGGCCCGGGCAGAATGTTCATTCTTTTTCTGACCTGGCTGATCTATACCGTCATGGCGCAGGCGACTGCGGCACAGGAATACGGCGGCGGGCCGATTGTATTCATAAAACCGGTCCGGGCGGTTATATTTGAACATAGGTTTCATCTGGGGCAGAAGTTCGATTGTCAAAACTGCCATCCGGATTTATTCGCCCAAAAGGCCGGTGAAGTAGAAAAAAAAGAAGATTTCACCATGAAATCTTTTGAACAGGGAAAGTACTGCGGCAAATGCCATAATGGAACGATTGCCTTTTCAGTTAATTCGAAGTGTAATTGGTGTCATATCGGGGTGCAGGGGTATAAGCACCTGGAAGAGTATGAATTTGGGAAAAAATAGGCGGTAAGCCGGAACAGACATTTTTTTGGGGAAAAACATGGCAGCCAATATCGAGGATCTGGAAGAAGGGCGCCTGGCAAGTCCTCCGGTAAAATGGATGACGCATCTTCTGTCCCTGTTCGTCATTGCGGGGTTGACAGCCGGGTCCTACGCGACGATGTCCGGACATCAGATCGCCTATGATATTTCCCGGGAAATTCCCTGGGGCATCCTGACCGCCTCTTTTGCCTTTTTTGCCATCACCTCCACAGGGCTGTGCCTGATTGGCGCCATCAGCCATGCCTATGGGGTTACCCCTTTGCGACCATTGGGGAGCCGGGCGGTCTATCTTGCCATAGTTTCCACGGTAACCGCCTTCATGCTCCTGGCCTTCAGTGTGGAAAGTCCCTGGCAGCTCATCTATTACAACGCCACCTCTCCAAATCTGACCTCCAATATCTGGTGGTTCTCCACCCTATACGGCATCATGGCAGGCTGCCTGTTTCTGCGTTTTGCTTTTCTGGTTTCAGGGAGTCAGGGTCTGGCCTTAACTTTTGGTATAATTGCAGCCGTAACTGCGGTCGGGGCAAATAACAACCTCGGAGGTTTATTTACTCTGGCCGCTGATCCACCTATCTGGTTCGGGGTGCAACTTTTGGTTCTCTTTCTGGCATCAGCGGTTTTAGCCGGGACCGCGGCCATAATTATTTTCACGGTGCTTGCATGTAAGCTGCGGCAGCAAAAAATAATCGGCGAAATCCACAAGGCGCTTGAGACCGCGGCAACCCTGATGGCCTTGATGCTTGGCATAGTGCTGGTCGTAACCGTTGCCAGGTTTTATACCATGTTTTTCAGTGCCCCGCCTGATCCCGGCAGAGTAGCAGCCAGGGCCATGATAAATGGACCATTGGCGGTTAATTTCTGGATATTTGAAATCCTGACAGGCCTTGTTGTGCCGTTGGCGCTGTTGTTGATCACCAGGACAAAATCCATCTGGGCCATGACGCTTGCCGCCTGCATGGCCATGGTCGGAGCATATATCCAAAAATTTGATCTGGTATACAGCGCTCAGATTGTACCGAAGTTTTCCGGCTGGAATAACTTGCCTCAATATCTGCATTATTTCCCGAGCGGCGCAGAACTCATCGTCGTATTCGGGGCATTTGCCCTGATGGGGTTTGGTTTTCTGCTGGGAGAGAGATTTGTCGGCAGGATTTTCCGGCTTTATTAACCGGGAATTTTTCTGTTTACTGGGGCCTGGATTATCTTTTTATCTTCACAAGTCACTGCTTCGGTTTCAGTTTATCCGGTTCGGTCTGCCTGTTTTCCCGGGCACTGTCCCAGCCGTCACGATATCCCTTGATGTAAAGTTTGCGCAGAAAAAGATTTTCTGTTTCCGGTTCTGGGACCGGCGCCAAACCTTGCGCCTTCCGGACGCCATTGGAGTAACCAAGCTCATAGTACTGCTTTTGAAGTTCCTGCCTGGTGGAATCACCATACATGAACGAGCCCATGCAGTTTTTTATTATCATGATCATGATGAGCAGGAGAACGACCACCGTAACACGTATGCCCCACTTTGTTTGGGGTGGAATCTCGGATTTTTTCTTCTGGGCCTGCATGATCATTATACTGATTACCCTGTTGATTACCGGTTGAATTTAACCCCGTCAAATCCTGGTTTTTCGGACATGATACAATCAATATCGGTGCCGCTGTGTCGTTGGCGAAAGCAAATTGTAATCATTACCAGACACACGCAAAGGATGAAACAACAATTGTGCTTTAGAGACAAATCTCGGCGGAAACAGCCGGGTGCTCTATACCACAAAGTGGTAAATCAATAAAAATACTTGCAAAATCCGTCAATTCCTTTTAATGATTAACCGACCATTTTGCAGTAAAAACAAAGCATTATTGGGGATTGTTATACTTTGCCAACCCGACGCTTACACTATGAATAATTCTTCACCGGATTCATGTTACATTCTTTTTCCCTTCCCCTTTTCGTCAACTTGATCTGGCCTTTAAAATTCCTTTCTTCTGCTGGCAGGATGGAAATTTTTGGCCGTGCGAAGCAGTTTTTTATTCTGCATTATTGAAATCTGTGGTAGAAACGAATCCGCTGTCCAAGCATAACAACAATTTACAGGAGGCTAACAACACCATGCACATAAAGACTTGTTTTACAATTGGTGTTTTTATCACCCTTTTAAGTTCCTGCCTGATCGCAGCCTCGGCGTATGCCATTGAGAATGATGAATGCATGGAGTGCCACAGCGATGATACGTTGGAACGGTCTGAGTCCGAGGGCATGAAAGAGGGTCTGTATATTGATTACAACAAGTTTAAATATTCCGTCCATAACGTCAACGGCGTCACCTGTGTCGACTGTCATTCAGATATTGAGGAACTGAACTGGGACAACGAGGTGCCGCACCCGACTTCTCTGGCCATGGTTGATTGTGACAAATGCCACGAGGATGAGGGTGAAGCATATCTCGACAGTGTCCACAAAAAAGCGGGCGGCAAGGGTATAACCATTCCCTGTTATGCCTGTCACGGATACCATTTCGTCACCCATCTGGAAGCAGATTCCGTTTATGAGCGGGAAAACCAGTTCTGCCTTAGGTGCCACAACCCGGATAATTTCCATGAATGGCTGCCGCAAAAGGATACGCACTTCGCCTTTGTTGAGTGTGCGGTCTGCCATGCCCCGGATTCCCCCCGCTATATTTCACTACGTTTTTACGATCTGGTTTCCAGGCAGTTTTTAGGCACCAGAGATCTGCTCGCAGCACTCGGGGCCGATTTTGACACCATCATGGACAAGCTGGATAAGGACCAGAACGGGATCATCGACCTGTCTGAATTGGAAGATATGGTTTTTATTCTGCGCCAGAAAGATGTCCGCGGCACCTTCCACGGCGAGCTGGTGATGGAGCTGGTACCAACGGTCCATCATATCAACCGGGGAGGAGCCAACAGGGAGTGCGAACAGTGCCATAATCCCCAATCTCCTTTTTTTGAGGAGGTTTATATCACCCTCTATAAGGAGGACGGCACCGGCAAACGTATCAAGGTCGAGCGGCGTGTGCTCGAAAGTTATTATGTTAATCATTTCTATGCGATCAGCGGCACGAGGGTGAGATATCTGGATAAGATCGGCCTTATTCTCATAGTCGGCGGTTTAAGTGTGGTTGCCGGTCATCTTCTGGTAAGAATCGCAACGATACCGGCGCGCCGGAAAAGAAATGAAAAAAAAGATCAATTTTCACTGTAAGGAGAAGGTTCATGGAAGATGATAAATTGATGTATGTTCATCCTGCTCCAGTCAGGGTGTGGCACTGGGTCAATGCAGTCGGCTTTATCATCCTGATCATAACCGGTATCCAGATTCGTTTTGCAGAGATAGTAAACTGGTTTGCGCTTGAAGATGCGATTCAGCTCCACAATTATGTCGGCTTCGTGGTCATTTCCGCCTATGGCCTCTGGGTATCCTACTATTTCGGCACCATGAAGATAAAACTCTACTTTCCCAATCCGCGAACATTTGTGCCGAATGCCATCAAACAGCTGCAATTTTATGGCGCCGGGATTTTCAGGGGGGAGGCCAATCCGCACCAGATGACCCCTGACAATAAATTTAATGCCCTGCAGAAAAACGCCTACCTGGGAATTATGCTGGTTTTTCTGCCGGCGCAGATGATAACAGGCCTCTTTCTCTGGCGGGTCAAGAGGTTTGAAAATTACATTGAACTTATCGGCGGCATAAAAATCGTATCCACTATTCATGTGCTGCTTTTTTTCTTTTTCGTGGCATTTCTCTTCGTGCATATATACCTTGCTACGCTTGGCCACACCCCGTTGGCCCACTTCAAGGCCATGTTTACTGGATACGAAGAGCATCATGATCCATCCGCACCGGAAAAGGCTGCATTCTGAATCCAACCTGTATGCGTGGTGCATCTGCATACATCTTCAGTCTCTGGCAGGAATAATGAGTAAGGGATGGTATCAACATGACATCAAGACCAAAAATAAACCGGCGTACGCATCTGCAATTCCGGTTTGGCGAAAACGTTTAATAAAATACCATCAGGAGGGATCTTGAAATGAATTTGTTCAAGGGGATAAATAGGTTGCTTATTTGCGTAGTTCTGGCTTGTATCTTTACAGGATCGGGCTGGATGGTGGCTACCCGCTGGGCAGCCGCGGATGATTCGGTGTCGTGCACGGACTGCCACGATGACAAGCAGGATGCCAAATATGTTCATTATCCGGCTGAAGAGGGAGATTGCGAAGTCTGCCATGAACCGACGCCGGAACATCTTGAGGAAGGGGGGCCCGGCGGCATGAAAACTAACCGGACCGCTTCGGCGTGCTACCAGTGTCATGATGCCAAGGATGAGGGCAAGAACGTTCATCCGGCCCTTGAGATGGAAGATGAGTGTGTGCAGTGCCACAATCCCCATGGTTCGGATTATGAAAAATTTCTCGTCATGCCGGAGAACAAACTTTGTTTTGAATGTCATGATCCGGTTCCCGCCGGCGCTGATGAGGGGTCGGAACACAGCGTAGTCACAGACGCGAAGAGTTGCCTGAACTGTCATAATCCTCATTCGAGTGATGAGGATTCACTTCTCCTTGCCGGTCCGAAAACCCTTTGTTTGCGCTGTCATGACAAGGAAATGCAAGTACAGCAGGACGGGAAAACCCGCGAGTTAAAAAATATCAAGCAGAAAGTGGCGACGATGGAATTCCCCCACGAACCGGCGACCTGGGATGACGGCTGCATAACCTGCCATAAGCCCCATGGCAGCAAGTACTGGGATCTGCTGGCCGAGCCATTTCCGGAAAAAATTTATAATGCTTATCACCCCGGCAATGAAAAAACCAAGAATACGTATGAACTCTGTTTTACCTGCCATGACACGGCATTATTGAATGAAAATATCACTGCGGATGACACCGGCTTCAGGAATGACGTCCGCCGTGACGGGGTCGTGGTACGGGAAAATCTGCACTGGTTTCATGTAGTGAATGCTGCCGGGTCGGAACTGAAGGACAGGGGACGCAGCTGCATTATCTGCCATGATCCCCATGGCTCCACACAGCCCCATGTCATCAATACCTCGTGGACTATGAAGACATATCACCCGGCCATCCTCTATAAGAGCCTGCCCGATGGCGGTGAATGCACGAAGTCGTGCCACCGGAGAAAAGTCTATCAGCGGATTGAGTGATTATCCGGCCCAATTGCGGCTGTTGCCGACCGGTTAAGTGGACGCGGGTCGGTCTGTTTTCATGCCGGGAGTAAATCAGTCAGGGGTTATACCGGATAAGCGGCGTCAGGCAGAAGGCGCAAAGGGGATTAGTCAGTGAATCCTTTCCTTTTCTGCTTTTCTGCTCGCATGGTTCAGGATCTCATTTTCCGAATTATTCGCCTTTGCCATGGCCTTAGGCAGCAGGATGTGAAAGGTGGTCTTTTCCGGGCTGCTGTCATATGATATACAGCCGCCATGATTCTGCACTATGCCTGCAACGGCGGCGAGACCCAGGCCGCGGCCCAGAGACTTTGTCGTGTAAAAAGGTTCAAAGATCTGAGCAGAAATTTCTTCCGGGATGGCGGGGCCGCTATTGGAAATATCTATTGCAATATAGCGGCCTGCCGGGTGAATATTATGAAAAGAGCAGTCCCAATCCTTTTCCCTGATTTCATTTCTGGTTTCCACCGTCAGGGTGCCGCCCGTCTCTTCCATGGCTTCAAAGGCGTTGGTAAAAATATTCACCAGCATCTGTTTCATCTGGTTCGGGTCCCCCAGTATGGGCCAGAGGTCTTTTGCCAGGGTATGGGAAATTTTTATTTTTGCCGCCTTGCCGGTATGGGAAAATTTCAGCGTTTGCAGGATAAGCGCATTCAGCACAAAATGTTCCAGTTTGTAAGTGCCGCCTTTGGCGTAGGCCAGAAGCTGGGTGGTAAGATCGCTCATGCGGTGGGCAGCGCTTCCTATGGCTTCGACAATGCCGCACTCATCCTCTTTGGGGGCGGATCCCATCTGCAGCAGGTCGACATTGCCGATAACGGTACCGAGAAGATTGTTGAAATCATGGGCAATGCCTTTGGCAATAAGCGCAATGGACTGGTCTTTCTGCTGCTGAAAGAGGCGGGCCCGAAACTCCCTTTCCTCTTCTTCCAGGCGTAATTTTTCCGTAATGTCCCGGCCTACTTCAATAATGCCGCTGACCTCTCCATCATCGGCGAAAATAGGTGAGGCGCTGATTTCCACGGCATACTCTTCGCCGTTCCCCCGTTTATGGGTGTGTACCAGTGTTACCGGTTGTTTGGTGTCAATGACTGTTTTCAGGGGGCAGGGATGTTCATCCCCATGGCACGGATTACCTGTCTGATGGGAGATCTGGTAACAGAGAAGTGATTCCGATAAGGGCAGCTCAACATCATGCAGCTTAATGGCGGCCTTGTTAATGAGGCGTATACGGTAGTCGGTATCGATAACCATGATCGATTCGGTGACCCCGTCAATAATTGACTGGAGAAAGACCCTGGTAGCCTCAAGTTCATTCTGCACCTTTTTCAATTCGGTAATATTGTGGGCAACCCTGACGGAACCCATGTAGTTGCCCCTGTCGTCATTAAGCGGTGATATACTGACGAGGTAATGATGGTTCGGGTTTTCCTCGTAGATTTCAACGGAACGCCCCTCATTGTAATCGGCGACAAGATCATGGGAGGTCATTTCATCGGAGTTTTTGTTGTCATGCACAAGAAGGTTGAAATTTTTGCCGACAAGTTCCTCGGGGGAAGTATTGAGATGCTCTGCCATGCTTTTATTAACGCGGAGAATTTTGTTCCGGCTGTCAAGGATTGTGATCATGTCCGGCACCGTATTAAAGGTCTGCTCCCATTCCATTTTTGCCCGGGTGATCTCCTCCTGCGCCAGCTTGCGTTCCGTGATATCACGGGCAATGATCTGGAGTGCCGGCTTATCTTCAAAAGTAATCAATTTTTCAGAAGCCTCGATGGTAATCCTGTCGCCATTTTTTAAAAATCCGTCGGTTTCGTAGCGGCTTTCATCCAGATTGTTTGCCCCGTTTCCCTGTCCGGCAGTTTTTTCATGCGGGGAGGTTTGCACCGGCTGTATAAACGTATTTATCTCCTGGTCGATGAGTTCGTCATAGGTATAGCCGAAAATTTCAGGAAAGGCCTTGTTCGCCCACTGGATTTTCCCATTTATGGTTACGGCAACACCGTCGGCGATTTCTTCCGATATGTTACGGAATTTTTTCTCGCTTTCAATGAGGGATTCCTCTATTTCCATGCGTTTTTCGAAATCCTGCTTCATGTAAATTGAAAATATGTACAGGGAAAAGATGGGGAAGATGAAGAAGAGGAATGCAGGCGGGAAGAGAATCTCGGCAAAATATTCGAAACGGTCGAAATAGCTTGTCACCCCTCCCTGTTTCAGGACATTTGAGATGCCGACAAGGAAATAAATCAGCAGGAATACAATCAGGAAAATTCTCGAGGGATGCCCTAAAAGATTTTTCTGGATACGGAATGCCAGGAGCAATGCCACACCAAATCCGACCGTGGCAAGGATATGGAAAATTAGCGTCAGGTCCACTTGAGGAGTTTCCTGCAGGATTTAAATATACTCATCCCGGCAAAACCGATTTTGCAGCAGACGGGTTCATTTTCGTAAAAGGCACTTTTATCATATAAAAAATCAATGCAATGAATAGACCAGTAGAGCAAAAAATGTCAAGCGAAATTGAATAATTATTCAGCAATCTGGTGGTGGTGATACTTTGTGATTATAATATATGCTGCCAGGAAAAACTTGTGCACGGGATATGAGGATGCTACGGTTTCAGACATTTTTTTTAACCGCTTGTGGTCAAATATAATTAAAATCTGGCAATTCAATAACTTACAGGTAAAAAATTTACAGAAGCAAGCAAAGCACCGAAGCGGGTGAATGGAAATTTTCGTAAAATTTTAACCGGGTTACATCCTGGAAAAAGAACACAAAATTGGTTGAATAACGGTTCAGAAAATTGTCTTTTTGCTTGCAATTTAAGAAAATAACCGTATATTCGGTTAGCCACAAAAGTGTCGCATTGTACCACAAAAGTGATGCAGGGAATGGGGCATACGCTACACATCCGGAGTATAATTTATGAAAATGTCCAGTTGACAGGGGTTATGAAAATTATGCTGAGGACATACTGATGTTATATGTTGCCATTTTCTTGGTGCCGCTTTTCCTGATGTTCATTTATGCCACGATAAAAATGGTTCCACAGTATCAACGCGGCGTTGTTCTGCGGCTGGGTAGAGTCAAGGCTCCAAAAGGACCTGGTATAGTAGTGGTTGTTCCCATGCTGGACAAAATTATCCGGGTGGACATGCGGACCATTACCCATGATGTTCCGGGGCAGGACATCATTACCAAGGACAATGTTTCAGTTCGGGTAAGTGCCGTCGTCTATTTCCGGGTTGTTGACCCCATCAAAGCCTCCATTGAGGTGGAAAATTATAAGGTTGCAACATCACAGTTAGCCCAGACGACTCTGCGGAGCGTGTGCGGTCAGGAAGATCTGGACCATATTCTGTCGGAAAGGGATGCCTTGAACAGGAAGATGCAGGAAATACTTGATCATGAAACAGAACCGTGGGGCGTACAGATCAGCAAGGTGGAACTGAAGGAAATTGACCTGCCGGAAAGCATGCAGCGGGCCATGGCCAGGCAGGCTGAGGCGGAAAGAGAGCGCCGGGCGGCGATTATCAATGCCGATGGCGAACTGCAGGCTGCGGTAAAATTATGTGAAGCTGCGGGTCTGATGGCCAAAGAGCCCGCTTCCCTGCAGCTTCGGTATTTGCAGACCATACGGGAAATTGGTGTTTCCGGCAAGAACACGACCCTGCTTCCCATTCCCTTGGATTTATTAAAGAATCTCATACCTAAAGATCATTAAAAATTAAGGTTAGAAGGATCATGCTAAAATTTACAGAACAACAGGATTGGTTGAAGTTATTCCTTATTATTTTAGTATTTCTGCTGGGGGGGGTTGCGCAGAATACCTCTGCCATGACCGATCAGGACTGCCTCGACTGTCACTCCGACCCGGATCTAACCGTTGATATAGACGGTAAGACCGTCCAGCTCTATGTTGACGAAGACAAGTACATGAATTCGGTTCATGCGGATAACGAGTGTATATCATGCCATGAAGAGGCGGATGTTGATGAACCGCCGCACCCGTTTCCCATGGCGCCGGTGGATTGCTCCAATTGTCATGATGACATCGCCGAAATATTTGCCAACAGCCTCCACGGCCAGGCCCTTGCAAAACATGATCCCTATGCGCCTAAATGTATCGATTGCCACGGCAAGCATGATATTCTTTCCAAGGAGAACAAGAAATCTCCGACTTATATATTGAATATTCCCTTTACCTGCGGCCGTTGTCATAAGGAAGGCAGCCCCATGACCCTGACCCATGATATTCCCAAGAAGAACATCCTGAAGAATTATTCCATGTCCATTCACGGGGAAGGTCTCTTCCGTAAAGGCTTGACTGTCACCGCAGTATGTACCAGCTGTCATACGGCCCATAATGTTCTGCCCCCTACCGATCCCAATTCCACCATCAGCCGTCTTAACGTGGTGAAGACCTGCATGAAGTGCCATGCAAATATTGAAGAGGCCCATACCAAGATCGTCCGCGGTGAATTGTGGGAAACTGAACCGCACAAAGTCCCGGCCTGCGTTGAATGTCACGGACCGCATCAGGCCAGGAGAGTTCTTTACGAGGACAGCCTGAACGATCAGTTCTGCCTGAATTGTCATGCCAATCCCGACCTGAAGATCATCATGGCCAATGGCGAGGAGAGAAGCCTGTATGTAAATATCGATGACTTTGAACATTCGATTCATAAGGAAAAACGTATCGCCTGTGCCAAATGCCATGTCAATGTTGATCATCAGAAAAATCCGGTCTGCAAGGATTCAGGCAAGGTCGACTGTTCCATCTGCCATGCCCAGGAGGTTGATCTTTATAATAAAAGCACCCATGGCATGCTGGCCGCCAAGAATGACAAGAATGCACCGGTCTGTACGGACTGCCATGGTACGCACGGTATTATGTCCAGGTCGAACCATGAATCCCCCATATTTGCCCGGAATATCCCTGAGCTCTGTGCCGGCTGCCACCGGGAAGGAAACAAAGCGGCCCTGCGCTACACCGGCACCCAGCATGATATCATCAAGCACTACCAGATGAGTATCCACGGTCGCGGTTTATCGCAGTCAGGGCTCATGGTTTCAGCCACCTGCACCAACTGTCATACGGCGCACAGCATGCTGCCGGCATCGAATCAGGATTCCAGTGTAAACCGGAACAATATCATAAAGACATGCGCCCAGTGCCATCTGGGGATTGCTGAAAAGTTCACCACCTCAATCCACAGTGCAACGGTATCCAAGACCGACAAGAAACTGCCGGTCTGCAATGACTGTCACACCTCCCATACCATCAGCCGTCATGATACGGCGGGCTTCCGGGGACAGATCCTGGATGAATGCGGCACCTGCCATGAACATGAAACCGACACCTACTTTGAAACCTATCACGGTAAGGCGTCCATGCTTTCCGGCGGTGAAAAAACGGCAAAGTGTTCCGACTGCCACGGATCCCATGACATCCTGCCGGCCTATTACAGCGAATCACGCCTGAATCGGCGCCACGTCGTGGAAACCTGCAAGAAATGCCATCCGGGCTCCAACCGGAAATTTACCGGGTATCTTACCCATGCCACCCATCATGACCGGGATAAATACCCGTATCTCTATTATACATTCTGGGCCATGACCGGACTGCTGGTGGGAACCTTTGCCTTCTTCGGCATCCATTCCCTCTTCTGGGTACCGCGTTCCTTCCGGGAGCGTTTCAAGAAGCGCCGCGAGCACAGCCGTGAGAACATCCTGAAGAAGGATGAATAGGAATATATTACATACAGCCTAAGGTGAATTGAATATAAACAGAGATGTCGGCTGTGCCGACAGTTCTTGAGAAGGAAGAGTTACTATGGAAAAGTCACAAGTGGAATATGTTGAGCGGTTTACAATTTTCCCCAGATTTCTGCATTTTCTGGTAATCATCAGTTTTCTGACCCTGGCTGTCACTGGGATGGCTCTCAAATTCGCCTCTGAAAGATGGGCGGAATTCATTGCCATTTTTTTCGGCAGCTTTGAAGTCCTGGGGGCCCTGCACCGGTTGATGGCTGTTGTGACCTTTACCTACTTCGGCTTGAACTTTATTCTCATCTATCAGAACTGGAGAAAGTCGGGCAAATCATTTATGCAGTTTCTCCTGCAGAAGGACAGCCTGATTCCCAACTTGAATGACGCCAAGGAACTGGTCCAGACCTTCAAGTGGTTTTTCGGTCTTGGGCCGCAGCCGCAATATGGCCGCTGGACCTACTGGGAAAAGTTTGACTTCATGGCGGTTTTCTGGGGCATTGCGGTTATTGGATCCACAGGGTTATGCCTCTGGTTTCCGGAAACGTTCACCCTGGTCATTCCCGGCTACTGGATAAATATCGCCACCATCATCCACAGCGATGAGGCCCTGCTTGCCACCGGCTTTATTTTTACCATACATTTTTTCAATACCCATTTGCGTCCCGAAAAATTCCCCATGGATCCGGTAATTTTTACCGGCACCATGCCGTTGGATGAATTGAAACATGAACGCCCGCGGGAATACGCCGAACTGGTTGCCACCGGCAAACTTGACGAGATCAAAGTGCCGCCGACACCCCGCTGGTTTTTTGTTGTTTCCCATGTTTTCGGTTTTACCGCCCTGGCAATCGGCCTTTCCCTCGTGGTGTCCATTATTTATTCCATGGTCTTTCTGTATGTAAAATAGGTAATTCTGCGGACATAAAAAACGTTGAGGTTTAGGGCCCCCTTTGTTATATAATGGGGTTCTTCCAAGTGTGGACCCTGTCTGCCGCAAGGTGGTAAGCGGATCACCACAATATGATTTGCCGGGATATTGTCGGATCATGTCCCGGTTGCATTATTTATTAACGAAAAGTTTATATAATTTATTGTGTTACAAAGATAGATAAGGAGAGTTAACAGCCATGGCAGAGAATCAAAATAATCAACAGGGACAGACGAGGCCAAGCGGCGACCCCCAAAAATACCGGGGCCCCTGGGGCCATATTATCAGGGGCATGTGGCGTACACCCCTCGGCATGTTCGGCATGATCCTGACAACTGGCAGCATCACCTTGATGATACTCGGCATGATTATTGACCTGCTGGGAGTCGTCCACAACCCGTATGTCGGGATTATAACGTATATGGCCCTGCCGGGCGGCATGATCCTCGGGCTTATGATTATCCCGCTTGCCGCTTACTTAAGAAGAAAACAATTCCATAAGTACGGTATTGTCAAAGAACACCTGCAGATCAACCTCAGCGATCACAAGCATCGCACCTTTATCATCGGCTTTATCATCCTGACGATTGTCAACATCACGGTCCTTGTCCTGGTAGGGTACGAGGGATATCACTTTACCGACTCCCCTTATTTCTGCGGCATGGTCTGTCATGATGTCATGGCGCCGGAATATACGGCATACCAGCGATCTCCCCACGTCAAGGTTGCCTGTGTCGAATGCCATATCGGTCCGGGTGCCGAATGGTTCGTTCAGGCCAAGATCTCCGGCCTGCGCCAGGTGATGGCAGTGCTGGCCGACAGTTACAGCAGGCCGATCCCAGCACCGGTTGAACATTTGCGGCCTGCCAGGGATACTTGTGAGACCTGCCACTGGCCGGATAAATTCCACGGCAAGAGAATCAAGACTTTTACCCATTTTTCAAACAGTGACCAGATTAATCCCGAAGTCAATGAAATGGCCCTGCATATCGGCGGGCACAATCCCACGACCGGGGAGTTTGAAGGCATCCACTGGCATGTGAGTAAAGACGTTGAGGTAAGCTATCTGGCCGTAGACAGAAAACGCACTCAGATTGCCAGGGTCAAGGTAAAGCGTCCCGACGGCTCTGAAGAGGAATTCATCAAAGATGACATTGAGATTCCGGAGGGAGAAGAAACGCCGGAATGGCGGATCATGGATTGTATTGACTGTCACAACCGGCCGACCCATATATACGACATGCCGGACGAAGTTGTTGACTTCGGGCTCCTGAGCAAGAGGATCAACCCTGAAATTGAAGGTATCCGTGAGGACAGCCTGATAGCTCTGCAGCGCGAGTACCCCACAAGGGAAGAGGCCGCAGTCAAGATAGGAGAACATCTTATCGCCCTGCAGAAACTGCGCGGTGAAGACCAATATGAGAAGTATGCCGGCGATATTGAAAAGGCCGGCGCCTATCTGGTTGAATCATATATGAATAATGTCTGGCCGAAAATGAACGTTACCTGGGGAACGTACCCGAGTCATCTGGGCCATCAGCAATTTGACGAGACGGGTTTTGGCTGCTGGCGCTGTCACGATGACGAACATGAATCCGAGGCGGGTAATTACATCAAAATGGACTGTGACCTGTGTCACGATGAGCCTGAATAAATAGACACCCTAACTCACTAGTGTCCGGAATAATTTAACCTAATAGCACTTAACACACTATTAATAAAAGAAAAATAAAACATTATGTCTGTTACCGACTTGAAATTTTGTTCCATTTCTCACAGCCTTCCTGTTTTGTATTTAGCACAGGGAGGTTCTTCTCATGTACACAGGCAGACTCATTTTTTCGCAGGTTATAGATCACATGCCAATGCATACATTCCGTCAATGTGTGCAACGGTACAGAGGCAACTATCATGTAAAACGTTTCACTTGCCTCGATCAGTTTCTTTGCATGGCATTTGCCCAACTCACATATCGGGAAAGTCTCCGAGATATAGAGGCGTGTCTGCGTGCCCAACAAAACAAACTATACCATATGGGCATTCGGACAAAAATTTCACGCAGCACGCTGGCCGAGGCCAACGAAAAACGCGACTGGCGTATTTATGCAGATTTTGCCCAATTGCTTATCTGCATAGCTCGACAATTATACATCAACGACGATTTTGGAGTCGAACTCGATCAAACCGTATATGCCCTCGATTCCACCACCATCGACCTCAGCTTGTCAGTATTCTCATGGGCTCACTTTCGCCAAACCAAAGCAGCAATAAAACTTCATACGCTATTGGACCTACGAGGCAGTATTCCCACATTTATCCATATCAGCGATGGCAAGTTGCACGATGTCAACGTCCTCGACGAATTAACACCAGAACCTGGCAGCTTTTACGTCATGGATCGCGCCTATCTGGATTTTTCCAGGCTGTATACAATGAATCAATGGTCTGCCTTCTTCGTCATCAGAGCCAAGTCAAACTTCCGGTTCCGCAGACTGTATTCTCATCCTATCGACAAGAAAACGGGCCTGAAATGCGATCAAACAATCTTACTGACAGGTTTCTATTCCTCCAAGGGCTATCCAGAAAAAATCAGACGCATCAAATATCACGATACGGAAACCAACAAAACGCTGATTTTTCTGACAAACAACTTTTCATTACCGGCATTAACCATTACCCAGCTATACAAAAGCCGCTGGAAGGTGGAACTGTTCTTCAAATGGATCAAACAACACCTGCGAATCAAATCATTTTTCGGCACCACAGAGAATGCCGTCAAAACTCAAGTTTGGATCGCGGTATCAGTTTACGTACTCGTAGCCATTATCAAAAAACGACTCAATCTGGATATAAACCTTTACACAATTCTACAAATCTTGAGCGTTACCATTTTCGAAAAAATACCGTTACTTCAACTAGTTACAGATTCAGAATACAAAGTTAATACAGGCAATAACCATAACCAACTGAAATTATTTGATTAATATTCCGGACACTAATGACCCTAACTATCAAATAAAAAAGCCCCCGCTGCTGGAATTGCAGCGGGGGCTTTTTTTATTTAACAGCTAACTAGGCACTGGCAGTCTTAACTATTTTGCGAAAGAAAAAAGAGAGTGTGATTACTGTGGCAGTTTGAAATCTCGTTTGAGGGGAGATACAGGCGACAGAGAGAACTCAATGGTTATTTCGCTGAAGCTGCTGCTGGATGCGCAACCGGATTTTTTGCGCCATATCCGGATCAAGCCCCTGCAGCCTTGTCGCAAGACTTTGCGCCGTCGCTATATCGCCAAGTTCAAGACTCACCATCGCCGCATTGAATAAGGCATGCGCATGGGCCGAGTCTACCTGGCCAGCGACCAGGAACGCCTCCAGCGCCCCGCGTGGATTACCGTTTCGATAGAGTGCAAGCCCGAGATTAAAATGATAATCAGGGTTTGAATATTTCAGAGCAATGGCTCGACGGAAATGTTCGATGGCCTCATCATAACGGGCCAGTCGCTCAAATGCCAGGCCGAGGTTGAAATGCAACCTGGCATTATCAGGTTCCAATTGCACACCTTTTTGCAGATAAGCAGCAGCTTCATTGAATTTGCCAAGCATGTTGTAAATAACCCCGAGATTATTGTACAGCTTGTAATACGATGGATTTCTTTGTATTCCCTCTTGGAGAATGGCTGCTGCTTTCGAATAATCTTTTTCGATCACATAGAGTTTGGAAAGATTAATGTGAATTAAAACATAATCGGGGTTGATCTTCAGGGCTTGTTGATAAAGGGGCAGAGCCTCGGCCAAACGGCCCTGTTTCCGGTAAGCATTGGCAAGATCAAGATGAACCCGTTCGCTCCGTGGCGCTCGCTTGAGATTATCCCGGTAAAAAGCGATTGGATCGTTCCAAAGCTGATTTCGCTGCCAGGTTAGGACCGCAAGTATGCAGATCAGCGATGTGCCGATGATTAGTGCGGCTTGACGGGGCAGCCTTGAAAAACCGGCCATCACCACCAGAATGAAACCAAATAGGGGGATATAAAGTCGATGCTCGAAAACCGGATCGAGAGGAATAATCGTCGACTCAATGGAAAGGCATAGGAAAAACCAGAATATCCCGGCCGAAATCAATGGCAGCCGTTTACGCAGAAATGTAGCGGTGGTCAACAAAGCAGCGATCCCGAGCAATGCGATCAGGTTCTTCACAGTCCAGATCGAGGCAACGATGGGATAATCGTAATCAAGAGCCTGGCCATACGGAATGATCAGTAGACGCAGGTAATACCAGATGACGGAAAATTCTGTTACCAGGTAATTTATTGGCGAAAGATTTCTGAGATGGATCAGGTTGGGTACGCCGCCGACATTGGCGAGCACCCCCTCAGTGAGAACCGGCACAAGGAGGCTGTCCACCGCCAGCCATAAGGGAACTGCGGCAAATGGTACCACGTAGGCCAAAAGATGCCGAGTGGAGAGATGTTTTTCACCTGAAAGAAAGTAACGATCGAAAAGGAAGATTGCTGCCGGCAACACGGCTGTATTCTGTTTGACCAGGACCGCCAGAGTACCGCAAAGAAGGGCCCCCCCATAAGACAGCCAATGCCGAATCGGCCGATGAATCGCAGACTCCCTGGCCAGGACATATAGGTACAGCGCCAGAAAGAAAAACATTGCGGCCAGACTGGTCATGCGTTGAACGATGTAGGTCACCGCCTGGGTCTGCAGTGGGTGGGCAACAAAGATCAGGCTCCCACCGAACGCTAACAGGAGCCGCTTTCGAAATACCCTTTTAAGAAGTAGAAAGACCAGCCAGGAAGTGATCAGGTGGATGAGGATATTGACCAGATGGTAACTGACGACACTGGTCCCGCCAAAGTGATAATTCAGGGCAAAAGTCAGGTTGGCGGCACCCCGCTTCATTACAAGGAAGTCTTGCAGCGCCTCCTGGATTTGATGGATGGACTGGTTCTCCACAATGGCACGATTGTCATCCAGGTACCAGGGGACATGCAATGTGTTGCCATATATGAGTCCACCCAGCAGGACAATACCAACCAGGGCGGCTAAATTGATTCGCCAATTTATTTTTGAGAAGTCTGTTACCAACCCGGACATACGTGACCCATTTCCTTAAAAAACATAATGAATAATTGTTATTTAGTGTCCACCAGCAGCACTCATCGAACTGATTTTACATAAAAATGGAAAAGCGGGATTGGCTTTTTCAGACGGGTTTAGTGTATTTGTTGATTCAACCTATTGAAATAATAAAAAAGCAGCATGAAGGCCATGCCCTATGTGAAAAAAGCGAAAAAAACAACATCATCTCATGGTGTAAACTCTGGTCCACCCCAAAGCGGCAGAACTGAAAGAGATCGGAAAATTCTTGCTGCGAACCCTATCATATATGATTTGGCGTATCAAGACTGATTGCCTGGGAAAAAGTCAGATAACAATTTCACGGTAATAAGTGTTGGCCGCACTTTTGTGAGTTGGCTTAACTTCGATATATGGGTAATAACAGCTATTTCCAGGATCGCCGTTTTACTCGACGTTTGAATCGAAAAAACCTTTCCCCAAGTCATGCTCGACCAACAACTCGAGCATATTGAAAAAAATCCTGGGGCCGACATAAGTCGAGGAGTCCACACTGCCTCTGATATCAAGGACGGCATGCCATTGTTAATTAAACATCACTTGACAGCTTGCTTCATCGTCGAGTAGAGCAAACATTTGCTGGAAAGCCGTAATACCCAGCATCACATAAAGTTCTTTGTCCGGTGGCCCCATGATGGTATGAAAATGCGGGTGAATTAACTTTAGGGCTCATGATCAAAATGATTACAAACTCTCATGAAGGGAAGCAAAGGGATAACTCCGAAAATCGGTTTACCCGCCACCCTGTGTTAACCATTTTTGTCCTGCTGACAATCGTCATGCTGACGTGCCTGACGGCCCTTGAACTTTTTCTCAGGACTTTCAGCGGTCTGGGCAATCCCCCGCTTTATGAACTGAGTCCGCTTTACGGTTATCGGCTCAAGGCCAACCAGGCAATTAAACCCTGGGGCGGCATGGGTTTCCTTTATGCCGCCGGGGTGACAACCAACAATCTCGGGCTGAGAGCGGCATCCGAATGGGACTTGAATCAAGCCGGGAAAATTCTTTTCCTGGGTGATTCAGTTACTTATGGTGGGCAGTATATTGCAGACGCCCAGCTTTTTAGTTCGGTGGCGGAGAGCAGGCTGCATGAATGGCAGGTTGGTAATGGGGGGAATAACGCTTGGGGGGTGGAAAACATTGTAGGTTTCATGATGGATTATGGGTTTTCGCACGCTGAAGTCGTCGTAACCTGTGTTATCGAAGGGGATTTTTACCGGGGCATAACACGCGCCTCGTCTATGCCACTTTGGACCGAACGACCGAGATTCGCCCTACAGGATCTACTGATGCATTTCATCTGGAGAGCCAACCAGTCGCGTTACGGCAGTCCAGGCGATACCATCGATCAGGATGAATCCCATTTAGACAAGATTGTCGACCGGGCCGCAAGGCGTTTAAAGGATCTTGACAATTATTTTAAACCGCGCCGGGTCCGTCATTTCCTATTTATCCTGCCTACCAGGACGGAGACGGTTGATGGTGAACCACCTGATTCCCGGGTCAGTCAGGCACTCAAGCGGTACGGAATCGATGCGGATTACCTGCTGCCGGAACTCCTGATCCTGGAGCCGGACAGAGAAAAACGTCGGGAATGGTTTCACGACGAGGTTCATCTTGAGGCATCGGGACACCAGGCATACGGGATTTTGATCGGTGATTTACTGACGAATGCTTTGTCGGACAAATAGACGGCCATGGCAATTCTCTGAAGATATCCCACCCTGGGCCACCGCCCTGGTTGCAGGGGTATAAAATGCGTTATCTGAGACCGGGATAATTCGGGTTTCTCAGGTATATTCATTCTTTTAACAAATGAAATAAATTCGGTTGAAAATCGATGAATTTCACCTGGACCAAATATCTGCCGGGCTTCATTCAAAAAAGACTTGCCGGCCGTCACGAATTGCTGGAAGTTCTTGACAACTCCGGCTGGATGATGGGAGACCAGATATTCCGCCAGATGATGGGACTCCTGGTCGGTGTATGGATGGCCCGGTATCTGGGGCCGGAACTCTTCGGCGAATACAGTTACGCCTTTGCCGTTTTTATGCTTGTATCCCCTTTTGCCGCCCTGGCCCTCGACGGTATTGTCATACGCCGGATTGTTCAGGCACCTTCCAGCCGGGACGAATTATTGGGCACCTCATTCTTTCTCATGCTGGGCGGCGGGATACTTGCCTATGTCCTGGCCATGGCCGTGATTTTTCTGACCCGGCCTGAAGATAACCTGGTGCAATGGCTGGTCGGGATCATGGCCGCCGGCTCCATTGTCCAGGCATTCATTGTCATCGAATTCTGGTTTGAATCCCAGATGCAGTGGAAATATACGGTCTACGCCAAGACCACCCCATTCCTGCTCCTGAGTATCGTTAAGATCGGCCTCATTCTCCTGAAGGCCCCGCTCATTGCCTTTGCCTGGGCCGCATTGGCAGATACCGCCCTTGGTTCCATCGGGCTGCTGATCGTCTACTGGAAAAAAGGTTATACGGTAAGGGTCTGGCGTTTCAGCCGTACCATGGCAAAATCGCTCTTAAAGGACAGCTGGCCGCTTTTCTTTTCCGCCCTGCTGACCATTATTTACCTGCGAATCGACCAGGTAATGCTCGGTAACATGGTGGGCAGCAGTGAACTGGGCAACTATTCCGTCGCCGTGCGCATATCGGAAGCCTGGTATTTTATTCCTGTTGTCATCACCTCGTCCGTTTTCCCGGCAATTGTCCAGGTGGAGACCGCATCCGAGGAACGGTTCAACGCGCACATGCAGAAACTGTATAATGTCATGGCTCTTCTGGCCTATGTTGTCGCTCTGCCGGTTGCTTTTTTTGCCAAAGAAATTATCCAGCTTCTGTTTACTTCTACTTACGCTAAAGCCGGACCGCTGCTGGCAATCCTGATCTGGACCGGGCTCTTCACCAGCCTCGGAGCGGCCCGTAATGTCTTGGTCGTAGCCAAGAACTGGACCCGGGTGGACCTGCTCTCCATCGCGATGGGATGTGCTCTCAATATAATACTTAATTACGTTCTGATCCCTAAATACGGTGCAATGGGTGCGGTTTTTGCCACATTTGTCTCCTACTGGTTTGCTATCCACGGAACATGTTTTATCTTTAAGCCGCTTCGAGGCACCGGCTGGATGATGACAAAAGCCATTTTCTATCCCAGAATATGGTAAAGAATAAATTTCATACCAGGTGCCCCCAGCTGTTACATTAAATTTATGCTGCCGGCAATATACGCAGATCGATAATCAAGAAATATTAATTTACCCTGCAGGAATATTTTTTCTGGAATACTGACAGTGCTGACCGAACATCTACAAGTTGTCAGAATTACATCGATATCCGACCTGGACAGCCATTACGATGCCTGGCGCGCTTTAGCAGCAGGTATGCCGATGCATTCGCCTGAATGGTTCTTGACCTGGTGGGAATTCTATGCTGCGCCTGAAGACGAATTGTGGATTCTCCTCATTCATGCACCAGAGGGCTCCCTGGTCGGCCTGGCCCCCCTGTATCTTCAAGATACCGGGAGCCGGAGGATAATCAGGCTCCTTGGCTCCGCCGACGCCTGCACGCACCATATAACCTGGCTGACCGCCGCTGGCTGGAAAAAACAGGTAGGCATTGCAGTGGCCAGGTTCCTGATCCAATGCGAATCAGAATGGAAAAAGATATTGTTTGAGGCGGTTGATGGGGATGCCTCGGCCATTCTTGCCACCATGGAGTACCTGGCTGAAAACGGTTTCCTCTGCCATTGGCGGCGGATAAATAACGTTTGGAAGATCAATCTGCCGAAGACATGGGAAGACTATCTGCTGATGCTTTCCAGGTCGCACCGCAAACGCTGCCGCAAGCTGCAGAGGCTGTTTCTCGACTCTGACATGGTACAACTACGCCAGGTAGAAAACGAGGCGGACCTCAAAAAAGGCCTGGAAGTGCTGTTCCGGTTGCATGGCACCAGATGGGGCAGCACCAGACAGCCGCTTGGGGTCTTTGACGATCAGAGATTCCGCAAATTTCATGCAACAGTTTCCCGGAAACTGCTGGACAGCAATCAACTCCGGCTTGCATGGTTGGAGTATGACGGCAAGCCTCTTGCCATTGAATACCAGTTCGTCGATGCAAAAGCTGTCTATGCCTACCAGGCGGGAGTCGATCTTTCTATGCAAGAATATTCTCCCGGCAGGCTGTCAATGATGGCCGCTATTCAGTTTGCCATTTCGAAGGACTGTGAATTCTTTGATCTGCTGCGCGGAGACGAACCGTATAAGGCAAATTGGCGTGCCACTCCCATAACCTGTTATGATCTTCGGGTATGGCAGGACAGAATCACCGGCCGGCTGGAATGGATGGTTTGGAATTTTTATTCTCATGCTGCCGGAAAGCTGAAGTCAATAATTCCCAACCATATTATCAATTGGGGCCTCAGGGTTTATCAGTCTTTATTCAGCCGTCCGGGCAAATAAAACTTTAGCAGTATTTATTTACACACCATTCACATTTCCATATAGACTGACTGAATTGGGACAGAGTTTATTCGCAACATATCGGGTCGTATTTAACAACCACCATTTAAGGTGGTTGTTAAATTAATGTTGCTTTATATCTATTTTATTATCAAAAGAGGTGATTGGAATACACGTTAAACACTAGACTATTTAGAGTGATATGGATTTATTCGTTGCTGACGAACATAGCCAGCTCTATGACCAATGGCGGGAACGTACCAGTAAAAATCTTGCAGTCTGTCATGTCGATTTTCATTGTGATATGCGTGGTCTGCTCATAGACCATTGGCTGCAAAAGGCTCGCTTTGTCTGGCGGAACGATCCTTACATGAATCGGCTCGACTCGGGAAGTTTCCTGGCCCATGCCATTATGCAGGGAATTGTATCCAGACTGCGCTGGGTACATGATGACTTCGGCGGCCGCAAATACGACCAATTTTACTGCGTTAAATATGAAACCGATTTATCAGCTTTGCCGTATCGGCTGTCACGCAGGAACAGCTGGGTATCGATTAATTTCGAAGAGACAACATTTGACAACAGGGCCTGGCTGATTAATGGCGAGCATCTCTGTATTGATTGGGACGGCATAGCCTATAAAGATTACGATGAGGACAAAATCCGCTTCCTGATGAACAGGGTGCTTGCAACCGAAGCCATACCGGAAAGCATTTTTGTTGCCCATTCACCGGAATATTGCCATTCAAACAGGAACCTGTTTGATGAATTTATCGGCAACCTGGAAAATAAATATAAAATACAATCAATCCGGCTGCCCGCGAAACTTCACCCACCTGTCACCGCCCCGCTGCCGTGGAAGATTTACCATCAGGCGGAATTTCAGATTCTGCGCCAGATGCGGAAACGCGAAATCTATTAATACATTTCTCCCTTTTGCAGTAACAACGTTTAGAAAACTACAACAGGAGATGCAAATTTAACGCCGCCTGTGTTGTCATGTTTACACTTGCCGGCCCCGATCGGCGGGCCTTATATTTCTATTGTTTATGAGCGACAAACAGTTAAAATGTCAATTGTAACGGCTAAATGCGATTTTTTCTGCTTTAGGCAATCTAAACAAATGAAAATTTCCAATGCATGACCATAAAAATCCCTGCCTGACCTGTCCCGGTCCAGATACCTGCTGCGGAATTCCAGGCAGATTCAGTTTAAGGCTCTCAAAAGAAGAGTTCGAAAAATACTTTCTTGATAAAAAAGAAGATCTTCGGGTGACTGAAAAGGATAAGGTCATCATGATCTTCTCGAAAGAAGGTAAGGTATGTCCCAATTTAGAAAAAAAAGGCTGTCGAATTTACTCTGAAAGGCCTATTGATTGCCGGCTTTATCCATACCAGATGTTGCCGTTATATGAAACACGACAAACGGTTAAATTTTTTCTCTACGTCCTACCAGAGTGCATTGAAGAAAAAACATTCTCCCTGCCGGTAAATCAGGCGACAACCCTGGTGCAGGAGTTTGGCCGGCAAGTCTACGGTGAAAAAAAAATAACCGTACAAGTTTACAAGGATACTATTTTTTTTAAGCTGAAGAATAAAGTTGAATTGATGTTGGTAAAATTCTGCCAGAAACTGGGAATTGATCTGTAATGCGGTCAGGATCAACTTTAAGACCCCGGCTGCGGGGGATAAAAAATGGACTCATGCTGTTATGCAAAGGTGAATGGCGTGAATTTCTCATCCGATTGCGTATATCCCTGGGACAGATCGACCTGAAAGATGATCCCAGTGAAACGGTTACCGACCGCACCCATTACTACGCCGATTCCGGCGGCCTGGCATTTGATAAAATAATGGTTAATTTCGAAATAACACCCGGAGATGCCATTGTCGATTTCGGCTGCGGCAAAGGCGGGATTCTCATTTCTCTTTCCAAATACCCATTTTTAAAAATTACCGGTGTGGAAATAGCACCGGACCTGGTTGAGATAGCAAAAAACAATATCAGAAAACTCAATCTCAAAAATGTAGAAATAGAATGCTGCGACGCAACCGAATTTGAGCAATTGAACGAATATAATTATTTCTACTTTTTCGATCCGTTTCCCTGTAAAGTCATGCAGGATGTTATTAATAATATTGAGAAATCAATACTTGAGCATCCGAGAAAAACAACTATCATCTATTTAAACCCCGGCTGTCATGAGGTTGTCGAATCCGGTACAATTTTTACAAAAACGAATGAGTTGCCCCACTTTGAGCACAAGTGTTTTATCTATGAAAATAACGAAAGCCTGTCGTAATGAAAAATGATGGAACAGGAATCAGTGTGTGCGTTTCGCACAAATCGTCGCCGATAAACTGATAACAGCTTTAGCAAAAGTGACATGAAATTAAAGAATTTGAAGTACATTCTTCCATCAATCGTCATCGCTTTGGTCCTGATAATTATATCCGGAGAACTTATTTTCAGGATATTCGGCCCGCCGGTTGTATATGAATACGACAAAACACTGGGATGGCGGCCGAAAGGAAACTTTTCAAAAAACATTACGGTCACAGATAAATCCGGCGAAAAATACAGCGTAAATTACTCAACAAATGAATATGGCTTCCGGGAATTTGGCGATATCAACAGCGATAGAAAAAAAATTCTATTTGTTGGAGATTCCTGGACTGGTGACCCTTATACCTCGGACGAAGATGCCTATTTCGGGATTGTCAAAAAAAATCTGCCGGTTGAGGTTTTCGCTGTTGGGGCAGGCGGTTACGGAACCCTGCAGGAGTTGCTGCTTATCAGGCAATACGCCAGCCTGATAAAACCCGACATCCTGGTACTCCAGTATTGCGACAATGATATCATAAACAACAGTTTTACACTGGAGGGAATGAGAATCGTCAGAAACCAGAAAAACTTGCGGCCTTACTGGGTTGACGGCCGCATCAAATACCGGTATCCCCGGGATAATCTCTACCTGTTTTTATACAAGAACTTCAGGCTGTTCAGATCGCTGGACAACTTTTATTCAAACGTGCAATACCAGAAATACAAAAGCTATAATCCGCCCCAATATGCTGCCTACGAAGCATACGGCGCATTCTGGAAAGATCTGCCCCCGGAAATTGCGGCAAAGGTTATGGCCCTCAAAGCAGAAGCCGTATCGACAACCCAGTTTCTCATGGCGGAAATAAGGCGTATTCTGCCTCCCACAACGAAACTTATAACTTTTTCAGCATCTAGCGATGATCCGGAAGAACTCCGGATGTGGCAATCCATCTCAACAAATGCAGGTTTTATTGCCTATCCCTCCGTGTCCATGAAAGTTGAAGAAGCTGAGAAAAACGGCAAGGCAGTGCGGATTATGGATGGCGCCCATTGGAACCGCCTGGGAAATAAAATTGCCGGGGAAGAATTAGTGAAAATTATCCGAAGAGATTTTTTATAGTATTATATTAAATTGGGTTAGATTGTTGCCACGAGCTGGCATCGTTCGCAAAATGTGAATTAATGGATATTCAACGATTACCCGAAGGGCCATTACCCGATACAGCTCGGATAGTGTATCGATCTATGCGCTCCGTGTATCGGCAAGTACGAGCGGGGAAAAATTATTTTTTAAATCTCCTGGATACCCCGATTATTATCCTGGTTTACCATCGGGTGACTGACCTGTCCTCTGACCCGGAAATGCTGGCTGTGGCACCTGATAATTTCCGCCGCCAAGTGGAGTTTTTAAAGCAGCACTTCAGTATAGTCCGTTTTGAAGAAAAATGGCCCAACCTGAAAGAGCCGAGTGTCGCCATCACCTTTGATGACGGTTATGCCGACAATGTCCTTGAGGCTTTACCCATCCTGGAAGAGGCAGGTGTGCCAGCCACGTTTTTTATCAGCACCGGGCGGGTAGGGACCGAGAACGAATTCTGGTGGCATCGGCTGGAAGGTTTTCTGCTACAGGATAAAGAATATCCTTCCGGCTTCACTTTGAACGATATTCACCATGGCCGGACCTGGAACATTGAAACTTTACAGCAGCGAAGAGAGCTGTACAATTCGCTCAATGCACTGATGCAAAGAATCGGTCCTGATCGCCGGGAAGACTGGCTGGACCAACTTAAAAAATGGTCAGGGGCAGAAGACGTGGATCTGAATATTCATCGTACCATGACGCACGATGAAATAAAGAGACTTGCCGCAAGCCCATGGACGACGATTGGTGCCCATACCGTAACGCATCCAGTCCTTTCAGCACTAACCGAAGAACAGCAGCGAAGCGAAATAATTACTTCAAAACAGGACCTGGGAAAAATTACCGGAATGGAAATCGCTACCTTCTCTTACCCTTTTGGCCGGAAACAAGACTACAACCAGACCTCGACGCGTCTCTGCCGGCAGGCCGGTTTTATAAAGGCGGCTTCGAATTTTCCCGGCCAGGTCCATCGGTGGACCGATCTTTTCCAACTTCCCCGCCATCTGGTGCGCAACTGGGATTTGGATACTTTTTCTGAACAGATAAAGAGCTTCTGGACTCGATGAAAGTTTTAATGCTCAACTCTTTCGATGAACTGGGCGGCGCTGCCCGGGCTGCAGTTCGACTGCTCAGAGGAGTTCGTGAGCATAATATTGATGCCAAGCTGCTCGTTCAGTTCAAGACAGGCAGTGAAAAGGATGTCCTCTGCAACCGGAACCCTCTCCGCAAATTGATCCGCCGGTTAAAAGTGTTTCTGGGGCTACTGCCGGTGCGGCTTTATCCGAACAAACCGGAAAATAACTTTTCGCCCTCATTGCTGCCCGATAACAAACCGGCTGAAATTTCCAGAATCAATCCGGATATCATCCATCTGCATTGGTTGTGTGCAGGTTTCCTCCGTGTGGAGACACTTGCAAAGCTTAATAAACCACTCATCTGGACCCTGCACGATTCCTGGGCCTTTACCGGCGGCTGCCATGTACCCTTTGATTGTACAAAATATAAGCAGAGCTGCGGCGCATGTCCGGTCCTTGGATCGTCCTGTGAAAAGGACCTTTCCCGCCGGACCTGGCGAAGAAAACAGAAAGCCTGGCAGAGCCTGGACCTGACCGTTGTCGCCCCCAGCCGCTGGCTGGCCGATTGTGCCCGGTCCAGTTCTCTTTTGCGTGATGCCAGGGTGGAAGTGATCCCCAACGGCCTGGATAGCGGCATTTTCTACCCAGGAGACAGAGAGCTGGCCCGGAGTTTGTTTGGTCTGCCGATGGAAAGGAAAGTTATTCTCTTTGGTGCAGTGTGGGCATATTCTGACCCGAATAAGGGTTTCCACCTGTTGAAACAGGCATTGGAGGCTCTCAGTAAAGTATCTCCCAACCTGCTGACGGTTGTCTTTGGCTCGGACGATTTTGCCGGTTTGCCGGAGCTTGATATGCCGGTTATCAGTCTCGGTTCTATTGATGATGACCAAAAGTTGGCTGCTATCTATTCCGCCGCCGATGTCTTTGTCGTTCCTTCCATACAGGAAGCTTTTTGCCAGACTGCGACGGAAGCAATGGCCTGCGGTACGCCGGTAGTGGCTTTCAGGGCTACGGGGTTACTTGATGTCATTGAACACAAGATTTCCGGTTACCTGGCACAACCCTATGACACTGAAGACCTTGCGCATGGAATCACCTGGGTTCTTGAAGATAAGGCGCGCCATGCGGAGCTTTCCCGCCGGTCGCGTTTGAGAGTGGAAACCCAATTTGATCTTAATAAAATTGCACAACGATATTCCGACCTGTATCAGAAACAGCTAAATAAATAGGGAATAGAGGCCATGGATACACAACTCTTGAATACCACTAATTCGCCTAAACCACCCGTAGAGGATTTACCGCATGTGAGTTTAATCACACCGAGCTACAACGCTGCAACTTACCTTCGTTCTGCCATCGAGAGTGTACTTGAACAAAATTACCCCAACATCGAGTACATTGTTATGGATGGCGGATCAACAGACGGCACGGTTGAATTACTGCAAGAATTCGGTATGAGGTTACGTTGGGTCAGCAAAAAAGATGACGGCCAGGCGGATGCAATATCTCGAGGCTTTGAACAGACAAATGGAGCAATCCTTGGCTGGTTGAATGCAGATGATGTGCTCAAACCTGATGCCATCCGCACGGTTGTTGATGCTTTTTGCACCAATCCAGAGACAGCACTGATTTACGGCAACGCAGACTTTATCGATGCCAATGGTCGTATAATCGGTCCATGTACTGTGGTTGAACCCCATTGCCTGCAACGTCTACTTCATTATGGCGATTATATTATTCAACCTGCAGCCTTTTTTTCCCGCCAGGCTTATCAATCTGTCGGCGGATTAGATAAGTCGCTGCAGTGGGCTATGGACTGGGATTTATGGATACGTCTGGCCCAAAAGTATGAAGTGCTGTATATCGAAAAAAATCTAGCCAGCTACCGGTGGCTCGGTTCGAATAAGACTGCAGAGGGGGGCTTTAATCGAATCAAGGAAGTTGAAACAGTTGCCAGGCGATACGGTTGCAACGGATTACCTGCTTACTTTCGTCTGGAATTAGCAAGACTTTTCGCCTTGCAGGCAAAACAGGACATTAAACAGCTACACTTAAGGAACATGCTGACAAATCTCGTCAATACTGCATTAACAATATTCACCTCTTGGGGCGCAACAAAAAGCCTGTTCAACCCACACATATGGAGAAATTTCCATACTTCCCATAAATTATACCGCCATGCCAGGGAAGGGAGTTCGAATTGTTTATGAATCCTTCACCACGCATTTCAATTATTATGCCTTGTTACCAACAGGTTCAATTTTTGATGGAAGCATCGCGCTCAGTTCTCGACCAAGAAGGAGTTGATGTCGAACTGCTGGTGATGGACCCTGGTTCCACAGACGGTTCTCGGGAACTGTTGCTATCTTTAAAAAAAATTTATAGTGACCGCCTATTGCTGCACTTTACGCCGGATAAAGGGCAGGCCGATGCAATCAATCGCGGGATATCACTAGCCCGCGGTCATATTCTTGGTTGGCTTAATTCCGATGACAGATTGCGCCCCGGAGCATTAAGGCAAATTGTTCTTCACTTGGACAGAACTGAACCTTATTGGATTTATGGACGTTGCGGCATCATTAATGAACGGAGCCAGCAAATCTCACGTCCTATTGTCTGGTACAAAAATCTTCGCGGCAGACGTTTTACCATTTACAAACTATTGACAGAGGATTTTATCCCGCAAATGGCTACTTTCTGGAACCGTTCATTATGGAAGGTTGCCGGAGAATTGAACCAAGAAAAGCACCTGGCCATGGATTATGATCTTTTCCTGAGATTTGCAAAGATCGTATCGCCAGTCATTCTCACAGAATATCTGGCAGATTTCAGAGTGCATCGCGAAACCAAAAGCAGTCTTAAAACTGTCCAACATTTGCAAGAAGCCTTTTTAACAGCACAGGAGCACTCCTTAGACTTGGGCTGGCATGGAAAGCTCTCTGTAATGCTTCACAGAATTTATGGCGTGCGTACAAAGATAATTTATCGTCTAATAAAGCCATGACAAACCCCTTCAGCGCTTTAACTATTTTTCGGACAATCCAAATTATGAAAATAGGTTATTATCTTAGGGAGGTCTCAAGTACAGATGCCAGATTCATTCTCCATTGACAGAATTCAGTTCTTCTCCATCATTTTCAGCCTATTTATCTTTTTCTTTATCTTCAACCTGGTGAAAAAAAGAAGGATGAAGGAGGAGTACTCCATTCTTTGGTTCACTATGAGCCTGTTTCTCATCTATATGTCCATTGACAGATATGCCATCGACCGTCTTGGCAGAGTTGTCGGTATTGCCTATCCACCGAGTGTTCTGATGCTGATGACTACCGGCTTCTCTTTCCTTATGCTCATCCATCTTTCTGTGGTTATCACCCGTCTCTCCGATCAGAACACCGAGCTGATCCAGGAGATGGGGCTTGGGCGAAAAAAAGCAGGTCCCAAAAGAGCAGAGATTATAGTAATCGTACCAGCTTATAACGAGGCTGGGAATATAGCTAACGTTATCAATGACTTAAAAGGGACGGGATTGTTGCTGGACATTCTGGTTGTCAATGATGGCTCCACTGACAATACCAGTCAGGCCGCGGGTGACACCGGAAATGCTCTGGTCATAGACCTGCCGAAAAATCTTGGGATCGGTGGGGCCGTGCAGAGCGGGTTCAAGTATGCTAAGCGTAATAATTATGAAATTGCAGTGCAATTTGACGGAGATGGACAACATTTGGCTACTGAAATTCCAAAGCTGCTGTCAGTCCTGAAAACCCGTGGGGCGGACATGGTAATCGGCTCCCGTTTTCTGGAGAAACACAAGGGCTTCCACTCTACCTTTATTCGCAGGATCGGTATCAGGATCTTCCAAATTCTCAATTCTCTACTCATCAACCAGAAGATCACTGATAACACTTCTGGTTTCCGTGCTTATAACCGCAGGACAATCGAATTCCTGGCCCGATATTATTCGGTAGATTATCCTGAGCCGGAAGCGATCATTCTACTGGGCCGTAACAAATATTACATTGAAGAAGCTTCTGTTATAATGCAGGAGCGTCAGGGAGGTGGCTCTACAATTGCAGGTGTTTACGGAGCTTATTATATGATCAAAGTAATCCTAGCCATTATTATGACAGCCCTACGAAAACCGATAATGTCAGAAGAAAATCACTGATAACTAATTTGACAATTTCCTTTTCACTCGATCGCCTTTGCAGACACAGATTTTTATTTTGGAATTCTCAGTTTGAGATAGAGTTGATGAAGCTAGAAATCAACAATCTTTTCTAAACAAATTAGTGAGATGGCACTATTACCTCTGTCTGTCAACCCTTAAATTCTTGAATTTAGAGTGATGGAGTGTTGGAGTAATGGAGTAATGCTACCAGCTAGTCATGATAGTTGTTTACAGTACTCCAGTACTCCAGTACTCCAGTTGAGCCTTGCCTGGTAAAAAACAGGCTCAGAGGGGATTCGCAAGGTCTTTTGCAGAGTCCGTAACCGGGACGCCCTGTTTATAGACCGTACTGGTCAGTTCTTTCCCATGTTCATCCCAGGTTTTGACCAGGCCATGGAGTTTTCCTCCGACCAGATCCTTGAAACTTTTGAGCCGGCCGTTTTCGTAAAATTCAACTTCGATGCCGTGGGGGACCAGACGGCCGCCGGAAATGCGCCGCATCTGAACCAGGCGGCGCGGTGCCCGGGAGGGATAGATCTCCAGCTCAACCTGAAAAGGCGCCGGTCGGATATTTTTTCCCTTGAATATAGATCGAATCTTTGCCAGGATCGCCTGGGCCTTGCCGTTCTTCGGATTCAGGTGCAAAGCCTCGCTCACGCTGTCGAAGGCGATGTCGAGGCGGCCGTGCTGCGCCATAACCAGGCTGTAGCTGGTTAGGGCACCATCATTATTCGGCATCTGCTGGCACACCAGCAACAGGTTTGCCGCAGACTTTTCCAGCTGCCGGATCCCGGTGTCGTTGAGAAGTTCGCCCAATTTCATCCGTATCTCAATTGCCCCCGGAAGTTCGGCGAGTGTTTCATACAACAGGTCAATGGCCTCCTGGACTTTACCGCTGTGAACCAGCACCGTAGTCAGAATGCTGGCCGAGCTGACTACAACCTGTTCTGATGCCGTCGTCGTTGCCCGTGCCTGCCTGGCCAGCCGGGCCGCTTCCTCGTATTTGCCGGCCCACAGGAGGACCCTTGCCAGGTTGGCGAGCGCCAAGCCGTGGGTCACGTCATCTACCCTGGCGTTAATATTCGTCTCGGCAACACCAATGGCTCGTGTCTGCCAATCGCTGGCCGGCTGAAGAATCCCCATCTCTTCCATAGTTTTGATCAACTCGACGGCAAGGAGTTTGTTTCCTTCGATCGTCGGGTGAACGTGGTCAAAAAAGAACTCTTTGCCGGGGATCGGATATCCCCTGGTTGTCTGCATGACACCGGCGAGAAGGTTGACGTAATCCACCAGGGGCACCCCCTGTTCCCGGGCAACCTCGGTGACGATCTGCAGCATGGGTGTCAGCGCCCGCAGGGGACAGACATCTTCGTCGCGGGCCCGACGCAGGGCTTCACCGGCCGCATCGTACCTGCCGAGGGCGAGCAGAACCCGTCCGCGGCGATAATGCAGTTCGGCGTAACGCGGATCCAGGCGGACAGCCTCGTCGAGAAGGCCCAGCGCCTTCTGCCACATTTTCTCAGCGATCGCTGTTCCGGCCGCGGCCAGCAATTGCTCGGAGCGCTGCCGGGAGGCGGGATCTATACCATCGGTATGCTCGCTCTTAAATGGTGTGCAGTCGTTCAGGCTCGAGGCCGGGGTGACGAAAAGGATCTTGGCGCCAACCGATTGAGCCAGTGCCACCATGCGTTCAAGGCTGATCCGGTAATGTTCGAGGATATTTTTCTCGAGGGAGTCGTCTCTATGGTAACGATCGAGTCCCGCAGATCGATCAAGGATAGCGTCCACTTCGCCGGAAAGTTTGTCACGCCTGAAATCTTCTGGTTGTGGAGTAACCCCGGCTTTTTGCAGGGCCCTGTTCACCGCAGCCCAGGTCCGGGTATGCGACAGCAGTCCTACTGTTGAGCGGATAACTGCAGGGATCTCCTTGATTTCACCGTAGGTGCGTTCCTCGAGAAATTCGTTGTGACCTGTGTAGACAATGAACAGGTCCGGTTGGTACTTGACCAGTTCCTCCATCAGGTGCGCCACCCGGTAACTCGCGTAGCTGATGCCGCCTGCATTGATCACCTCCCATCGCTTGCTGCCGTCAACCTGAGGCAGCAGTTCCCGCAGCCAGCCGGAGAAGGAAGTGGTGTCATTGTACGGCCGACCGTAGGTGGTCGAACCGCCCAGGGCGAATATCCGGTAAGTGCCGGCAGCTTTTTCCCGCAGAAAACTCTGCGGGTTGAAAAATTGTATTTTGTTGCGGGCCGTAACCATCCGCCGGCCACCCGGCGTTGCGGGGTCAGGTACGAACAGGGGAACATTGGCCGCAAAGCCGACGAAAGGATCCTCGGTTTTTGTGACCGGACTGACACCGAACAGTGCCAAGGCACCTTCCAACAGCAGGAAGAAGAGCAGCACCGAAACGACCGGCAGCAGCATAGCCTGCCAGACCGGCGGCCGGCGTGGCGTTTTTGCAGCTGATGATTTCGTTTGCAAGGATCTATGTTCTGCAGGTTTTTTGAACAGTCGGGGGAATTTCATCGTGGTGTCATTAAATCATGGAAACCCTGAGATCTCGCGAAAACACGAATGGTCTCGTCATGCAGCAACCTGTTTCTGTCTCCTGTGATTGTCAGCAAGAGAGGCTAAGAGGTGATCATTATGAGAAACGTAGTCTGTAAATTTGTTTCAAAATACCATTGTAAAAATATTTTTTGAAGTATCATATCACGTTATGTCAACCCAAAGCATACACATTTACAGTGCAATGAGTTGCGTGGGCGGCAAAAAAATGGGGCGGGGGAAAATCCCCCGCCCCGAGTGACTGACGAACTACTTAGTCAGGTTGATTATTAGGGTCTGCTAAGACCAGTCAGATCGCCACCAAGATCATCAATGGCGTCATACATGTCTTGGCGGGCGAACTTGCTGTTATGGGCCCAGGAACCACCATGACCATGAACGAAAAATGGTCCATCAGGTGAGCCATCTTCATACGTGAACACCTTCCAGATGGTTCCAGCCTTGGCAAGCGCAATGCTCGGACCGTAATTGGTCCGGCCCTCAAGCCATGCAGCGAGGAGTTCCAGCTGTGTATCCCGGTCGGGGGCCCCAACCAGGTCAATGTTAATGAAATCCTGGAGGCCAGCTTGCAAGTTGACGTTTCCAACATTAGCCAAGTATCCATCCAGGATGGTTTCTAGCAGACGCACGCTGTATACTTCGGTGCGATCCTTTAATACCTGCGCATCGACAAAGGCACCGGAGCCATGACAACCGGCACAAACATAGTCCGGATTGGTCATTTTGTTGGTTGTGACCATATGACCGTTGGTGTCATGGACATTATGACAATCGGCGCAGCCGAACTCGGTTGGGATACCTGCGCCGGTGGTATCAAACGGATGTACAAAGCGGCCGGCATAGGTATTGCCGGCATAGGTCGGAACCATCGCGGAGTCATCGCCGAACAACGTGGCAAACGCAGGAGCATAATGGAGGTAGGAGAACGTACGGTTCTCCGTTCCTAGGGGATTTTCTACCAGTGCCGCTTCTTCCGCAGCGGTCAAGGCCGGGGTGCGTCCTTTATGGCACTCGAAGCAGATCTGGTTGACACCGAGATCCGCGACATCGACTGCAACGCCGGAGTTAAATGCAAACACGTGGCCGGCTGCGAATTCACGCACCACGGTTGGATCGGCGTCAACAACCTCCAACTGGTGGCAGGTGCGACAGGCAATCGGACTGGTGGTATCGTATGGACCGCCGCTGCTGGTCGGGGGCTGAGCGCCACCGTTGATCCAGGTCTGGAACGGTCCCTGGCCGTTGTGGCAGGGCTGGCAGCCATGACCCTGGGCAGCGCCCAGGTAGTTGTTATGGAACATGCCAACGCCTTCAGCATAGCTTTGGGCCTGCGCAACGCCTCCTTCACCCTGCACCTTGTTGGCGCGGTGCGGGTCGTGGCAGATGGTACAGGCATTCGGGTTCTGCGCGTTGACCATGTAACCTACCAGTGTAACATCGTTTACGGCACATGTAGGATCAGTTTCTTCGTCGCAGGCAGCTATACGACCATTCACATCCCCAGCGAAATGGGTGTCGACGAAATTACGGCTGCCATGCGGGGTGTTGTCATGGTAGAAGACCTGGGTGTTGTACGCAGTCCTCTCGGTGGTAGTCTCACCGTCGGAGTTGAGCAGTTCATAGGTGAACTCGGAAAAGGTCCCGGTTCCCGCGTCAATGATGTTAGCTGAACTGTAATCCGCGGTCAGCTGGTAACCGACCAGGATGGTGGTGTCGGCGTGCCCGGCTGCCTCGTAGTCGAGGGCCACCTGGTGGCAAGTGGTGCAGAGGTTGAACTCGGCCGAGTAGATAACCGTGTCTTCCGTAATCGCCACCATGGTGTCTGGATCAGTCCAAGTGAGGGATTCAACGGTGTCTTCCGTGCGCAGCTCTGTTTTGTGCGGGTCGTGGCAGGTGGCGCACTGGATCGAGCCCCAGGCCTGATCATTGGTCCAGATATCTGCTGCCGACTCCGGGGTGTATGTTGCGAGGAAATCCTTCAAGGTGGGCTGACGACCCAGTTCGATGTTGCGCATACCACCGGCGTGGCTGTGACAAGCGGAGCAGAGACCGCCGCCGTGTTCACTTTCAGCGTGCCCGCTGGCCTCGAAACGATCATATATCGTCAGGTTGTAGGGATGATGGGTCAGGTGGGCTTCTTCTCCTTCGCCATTGTGGCACTGGCCACAGATATCGGGGGTAGGTGCAGTATTGTCGACTGAATAATCGTAAGGAAGGTCGACATGGTTGCTGCCGGCACCATGGCAGTCCTCACAGCCAACAACCGTTCCCGTGGGGTAGACACCAAATGCTGCTGTCATATCAAACAGGGCGTCGGAGGGGTTGTGGCACCTTGAAGAACAATCTGGTGTTGACACTATCGGGGTATGGCTTGAGTTATTGGCATGCTTGCTTTCCACGAAATCAGCTGCCGCGCTACCAGAACCATGGCAGGTGGAACAAGCAAAAAGACCGGCCATCTCGTTTGGTCCCGGCTGGTAGTCTTCACCGGCAGGACCTTGAGGACCGGTAGCACCGGTAGCGCCGGTAGCGCCGGTAGCGCCTGTAGCGCCTGTAGCGCCTGTAGCACCGTCGGCACCGGCAGGACCGGCAGGACCGGTAGCGCCGGTAGCGCCGTCATCGCCGGAGCAGCCACTGAGAACGCCAAGGGTGACAGCGAACACCAGTACAAGCAAGATAGAACTCCATTTACTCTTTAACAACTTCTTCATAACATCTCTCTCCTCTGTTGAAATTGTAAAATATTTTCATCTCTCACTACTGACTGTTTACTTCTTTTCCTTATACACCTCCTTTTTTAAATATTGATAAATTAAAACCATGGCAGGCCATGTCTAAGACCAGCCGGTTCAAACCTGCAATGTCATTGTACTTGTCAGGGGCGGCTGCCAGGCAATTATAAATACTTGGCGGCGGGCGTGTCCGCAAATAGTAATTATCTGCTCAATACATGGTTGCTTCACCGGGAAGACCCATATAGAGCAGTAAAAAACCGCCTCTTTTAAAAAAAGTTATATGATGTGAATCGGCGCTATTAGGTATATCCGCACTTACCACGTATAACAAGCCCCTTACTATGGGCTTTTTATAACATCCGACACAATAAATGCAAACAAAAAAAGAAAAATGACCGGGATGGCAAACTTTAAGAGCAGGGTATAGACCAGAGCGCCGGTGGCCCAGACCCCAACCGTGACTGCCTTCTCAATAAATGTGGGAAAATATTCGTAGATCTCGCCCAGGGTGCCGGGCACAAAACCCGGAATTGAAAGACCCATGCCTTTTTCGCTATAGACACCGATAATGATCAGGACGCAGGGGCTATATTGAGGGTGAGCATATTCTCTCTTGTCTTCGGCCGCAGAAAGAGAATAAAGGCCGTGATATTGAAGGGTTTTGGAGTTATGCTAAACATTGGCTTTATTCTTATCATGGAGTACCTCGAAAAAACTTCCTCGCTACGTTCTGTGTCATTCCGAACGTAGCGAGGAATGACACAGAACGTTATTTTACAAGAGGCTCAGAAGACAGATATTAACAAGATACAACCAATTTTAGTGTAACCATCCAATTTCATTACCATATGGTTGTGAAATAATGGCAAGAAGGAGCGCAGTAGCGGGTAGCAGGATTATAGGAATTAATAAAGGGTCCTGAAATTGTTTCTCCCGGCTCTCCCTCAAATATCCGAGTGTCAAGACCTGAGAAATGATCTACTGCCAGGGCAGCAGGATTATGACAGGCAGTGCATGAAATGTTATTGTCCAGGACATGGGTATCATGTTCTCCGGAAAAATAACTGTTGTACTGCGTTGATCCATAAGCATGGCAGGCAGTACACTCGGTATCAACATCGATGCTGCCGGTCCACCAGTTCGGGGTGGTCTGGCCGCCATGGCAGCTGACTCCGGCGCAGGTGCTATCCGGGTTACGTACCGCCGGGTCATCGGTTTTAGCGTCATAGGCAGGGGCAATGACAACATCCGTAATCCCATTAAAATGAGTTTTGCTCTCAGACGCAGTATGGCAGTTACCGCAGGTCTGATCGGGTTCAACGTTGAAGAGGCCGATATGGTTATCATGTTGCCCCTGACGGTTCGGCAGTATGTTTCCGGCCGGTGCACTACTGTCAGGAGGCAGGTTGTGGCAGGAAACGCAGCCTTCCGGGTTGGCCACCGGATCGGTTGTGTGACAGTCGGTGCAGGCCGGGCCGACCCCGCCATCGGCGGCCCCTTCGAGATTGGCACCATGACAGGGAGTGCAGATGGTTAAGAAATCGGTGACATCCGAATGCGTATAAGGGGTTCCGTACCAATGCCTGTTGTCCCTGGCCCCAACTGACGGATGGGCGGTCAGATCATTGTGACAGCCTTCGCATCCTTCATTGACGGGGAGGATGCCGATGTTGAAGCGTGGATTGGCGCCGGACCGGGGAACGGCATGGCACTGCTGACAATCCACCATGCCGCCGGGAAAGGCGGCCGTCAATCCTTTTGCCGCCGGTCCATGCGCCTGGGGACTCAGGTAGGATACAGCAACAGGGTGGGGGACCGCCTCGTCAAACCCGAAGCTTTTCAGTTCCACCGGTAAATTGGAACCGGAGAGTTGATGATCAACATCGTTGGCATGACAACTGGCGTCGCAGCCAAAATTTATCGGGTTATAGCCGGTGCTGGAGTTCATATCTATGAAGCCGTTCCAGTGGTCGCCGATGGTTTCGGTGGCCTTGTCGAACAGCAGATAGTCGGCGGTAGCCGAGAAACTGCCGCCAATAACGGATTCCTTCATGCCGTGGCACAGGACACAGGCATTATGAGCCGGAATATCGGCGACATTGTTGTGGGCCACACCGGTATCCGTAGCAACATCAGCATTGCCGTCGGGTGGATATCGATGACAGGCGGTGCAGTCAAGGGTAAAGGTGGTTGTTGAATCGTGGCAGTCAAGACAACTGGAGCCAATTCCGCCTACGCCGTCAAGTTCTATTCCATGGCATAGGGTGCAGCTTATTTGGATATTGGCCGCCGTATAATGGAACGTTGCATTCGGGCCGGCCCAGGCGGCAGGATGGGCATAGTTAACCCCGTGGCAAGCTTCACAACCGGTGTTGTCGACACTTTTGATGCCAAGGTTAAAACGGGGATTGGTCCCCGGCCCGCCCGCTTCACCATGACATGCCTGACAAATCGTCAGGTCAGCCTTGGCATCCGGTCCATGATTTTTGCCGTCCAGATAGCTGCCGTCCAGGGGATGGGGCGGATTAACCGGCTGTGCCGCTTCATTGCCATCGGAACAACCGGCCAGGAAGAAAGCCAGGACAATCATAAGCAGTAGGACAAATCGGCGTATCATTTTTTCTCCTTTGAAGCCTAATTCATTATCAGGCGTAAGATTTCAGCCATTCCAGGATTGCCGCAGCTACGGCAACGGGGGGATATTCCCGGCCGCTGGTTTCATAAGTAAAATCGAAAGTAAAATCGAATGAAAATAAACCTGTTTTTATATAAATTTTAAATGTGACTATTTGTCAAGCTCTGAAGATGGCATTAATAACCACCACTACGATATCCGCACCGGGACAATCGAGAAACATCATCAATACGGCATCATGACAAACCGTGCCGGACTTAATAAAAAAACGAAGACAATGCGGTTAAATCTCCGGGCCGGATAATTGCGGACAAACTGCTTGACTGAAACGGACTAACCTATTCATATAGGGGATTGTCTGACAGATGCGGCGGTACGCCGTTCTTTATAAAAGATTATGCTATAGACGTTTTGCCATGACTGAAAAACAACAACATTCAGGCCCACATTCCGGATCAGACTCCACACCGGATACTTCGAAACGCACCCGCCTGTGGCAGGCGATTGTCCTGCCTGTAGCCGCCATCCTGATTTTTTTCCTTCTGCTGGAAGGAGTCTTGGCTCTTTTCGGTTTTAAACCGGGACTGCAGGCGGATGATCCCTTTGTCGGCTTCGCCGCCAACGTGCCCCTGTTTGTTGCTTCTACCGGGCCGAACGGCGAGCAAATCATGATCACCGCACCCAATAAGAAGGATTATTTCAACCGACAGAGTTTTCCCCGGGAGAAAGCCCCGAACACCTTCCGGATATTTACCCTCGGCGGTTCAACCACCTATGGCCGGCCGTACGATGACACCACCTCCTTTTCCGGCTGGCTGCGGGAACTCCTGCCAACGGCCGATAACAACAAACAATGGGAGGTCATCAATGCCGGCGGCATCAGCTACGCCAGCTACCGGGTGGCGCACCTGATGGAGGAACTGGTCAAATACCAGCCGGATCTTTTCATTATCTATACCGGCCATAATGAATTTCTCGAAGAACGCACCTACGGGGAATTACGGGACAGACCACCGCTGCTCAAGACAACCACCTCGCTGCTGGCCAAGACCCGGACCTGGTCTGCAATGAGCAGTGGGCTCCGGAAGCTCGACATTTATCCCCAGGCACAAAAGGAAGACCGCGTCACCCTTGGCACAGAAGTGGACACCATCCTTGATCAATCGGCCGGGCCTGAACGTTACAGCCGCGATGATTCCCTGCGGCAGAAGATCCTGCAGCATTACCGGCTCAGCCTTGAACGCATGGTACAGCTGGCCCGATCAGTCGGGGCCCAGGTCATCTTCGTCACCCCGGCCTCCAATCTGAAGGACTGCACCCCTTTTAAAAGCCAGCACACCGATGGTATCAGTAACGGTGCTCTCCAGCGTTCCGAGCAGCTATTAAACATGAGCAAACCCTTTGTCTGGGAAAAAAATTGGGGATTGGTTTTGCAGTTTTTAGATGAAGCCGCGGCACTTGATCCCCGTTTTGCCGAGTTGCACTACCGGCGCGGCCAGGCCCTGCTGAACCTGGGCCGTTTTGCTGAGGCCAAAGAAGCCCTGCGCCGTGCCCGTGACGAAGATGTCTGCCCGCTGCGGGCCCTGACGCCGATGCAGGGGATACTTGCCGGGGTTGCCAAAGAACAGGGAGTTGCGCTTGTTGATTTTGTTGATCTGCTTGAGCGCCGCATGCAGAACATACAGGGCTACAGCATCCTCGGGCAGGAGTATTTCCTCGATCATGTGCACCCGACCATCGAAGGGCACAAAATCCTGGCCGTCGCCCTGGTTGAGGCCTTGGTAGATCAGGGACTGGTAATGCCCGTCCCGGGTTGGGGGCAAGGGGCAATTGCTGCGGTGACGGCGAAAATTGAAGGCAACGTTGATCAGGAGGTCCAGGGCCGGGCCCTGGCCAACCTGGCCCGCGTCCTGATGTGGGCCGGCAAAAACGAAGACTCGGCCCGGCTTGCCAAACAGGCCCTGGAAATAGCCGGCGATTACAAGGAGGTAGCCATAAACGCTTCCACTACCCTGGCGAATGCCTATGCTCTCGACAACCAGCCCATACTGGCCCTGAAGCAGATCTATTCAACCCTTGAAATAGCCCCTGGCTCAGCGGAACTCAGGCTTAAACTGGGCCAGATTCTTCTGGGCCGCCACTTCAAGAGACTGGAAGAGGCGGCGGCGAACCTCCTGTTGGTGACAAAATTGATGCCATACTATGACTGGGGCCACGCCCTATTCGGTATTGATATGGCTGAGCGGGGGAGACCCAAACTTGCTTATCCAAGCCTGAAGGAGGCATTACGCCTGAACCCGAATAACAGTGCTGCCCGCCAGAAATTAGCCCAGATCAATCCAATGCTCCGGGGTCAGGAACTTCGGACAGACCCACCTCTTATTCAACAGGACTTTTATCCATCCGCTGCTCCACGCAGACTCGTGCAGGGAAGGCGCAATGCCAGCGGCCAGTTCATCCCTGATGGTATTGATGTAACATTCTATGAAAACGGACGACTCAAACAATTTAACGATTATGAGAAAGGGATAAAACACGGCGCTGAAATCACCTGGGACCCCGAGGGCAGGATCCTCTCCCATCTGGTTTACCGGCAGGGCATCCCTGTCAACACCGGGAAAGGTCAATAAATTTAGAGCCCCGTTTCCCTGCCACGGAAAAACGTAATCCGCCATGAAACTTTCCCAGAAAACCAGTATGGGACGGTTGATTGTATTCAGCAACCATGCCATGACAAGAGGCAGGTTGCCCTGCATGCAGCTGAAAAGTTCGGTCCTTCATGCCCTATCCAAGCAGAGCACCATGTCCTTCTTTGACTTCCCGTTATCAGTCTTCTCAGCCCAAAAGGCCGGCTCATAGGTACCCCCTGTTCATCAGGTCGGTGCCATGTTTGCAGCAACATTCAACGATACCTTACGTAACTTCAGATTTGTGATAACTGCTGCACCTGGAGAGGGCTTTCATCTGTAGGTCAATGTTTTCCTGTCCAGGCGCCATTTCATAAAAAAAGGGCGGACCATGCGGTCCGCCCTTTGGTTGAGTTTATATGTAAACTACAGGTTCATATTATTCGGGGAAATTAGAACCATTCTGGATCATATGATCCATAGCGCCTGAGGTATCACCATGACAACCAATACAGGGAACACCCCACGTGACCGGAACCGGATCGGCAAGGTAGCTTGTATAACCTGAGGTGTGACATGCTTCACAGGCATACGCATTCCGTGGGAATTCGATTCTCTCAATATCCGGGTCACCGCCAGACCAGTCAAGGCCAAGGAGGTCGCCGTTTGCGGATGCTGCGTGTACGGCATGTACGCGGTTGGCGATCGGATCAGCGTGGTTACCTGATTGATCGTGGCAGGCGAGACAACCGTCAGTACCAAAGTAGCTGCGATGGTAGAAGGTCGTCCAGTCATTAGGATCGTGGCAACCAGCGCAATCACCGGCAACCCTGGGCTGAACGGTATCAGTCCCGATCTGGATGGTGGTATACTGCCAGCCGTCTATACAAACACTACCACGGTACACTGCCGAGCAATCGGTTAGATCCGTAGCATAGGCCATTACCATGTATGTGTCTGCCGCCAGGTCATCAGGTATTGCCTGCAGCTGGTATTTAAATCCATCGGCATCGGTCAATACGTTAGCATCGTCGGCAGCAGCACTGATCAGCATGGAACGACCCTGATCCGCAACCATGGTAGCTGGATCAAAGGCGGGATCTGTGGTTGAACCAGGAGTTAAGATTGGTACAGAATTGGAACGTGGTCCATAGACGTAAATATTAGCAGCAGTAAAAGGACCATCCGGATTGTTGTAATCTCCAGCAGCATGGTTTGTTGTGGTCAGTGTCACCACGGGTGCTTCACCAGCTACATAGAAAGTGCCATTGGCCGGTGGGGTTAGGGTAAGGGTAGATGTGTAGGCATGTTCGTTGGATACTACATTACCCTCGTGAGCCGGATCGCCTTTAAGCGTCGTCACCTCATGGGCTCCGGTAACGCTCTGGCCGAAGCCATTTCCAGATGCAGGATGACAGATGGCACAATTAGCGTTTGTCTGGGTGCCGCCGGTATGCGTGGCGCCAGCATCAAAAGTCACATCATGACAGGTGGTACAAGTCTCTATAGTCGCAGTCATCCAGGCATCGGCCCTATCCTGGCCCGCATCAAAGTGGCAGACTGAGCAGTCCTTTGGATGTCTGGGATAGGTGACTTCCGACCAGTCCCAAGCGGTCAGATCAGCACTCTCCTGATGAATACCGTGAATAAGAGCGGCCAGCCAAGCACCGTCAGCCTGCATTTCATCACCCCTTTCGCCAATCGGGCTGTGGCATATGTTACAGACCTGCGGGCTCTGGTAGCCGCCGCCGTGAGCTGCGCGCTCCAGCGGGTCGCCGTGACATTGCGTACAGGCTTCCATTGTAACAATGGTGCGAATAGTATCGGTAATCACACCGGTGTCAGCACCGTCAGCAGGAATGTCGAAATCTGCTACACCTATGGTACGATTCAAGCCTTCAAAGTCACGGGCATCAACACGGACCAAAACCCGCTGCACGTCAGTTGTTAACGCATCTGGCGCGTCGACCCCGCCGATTGCAGTTATGGGGGTAGCCATTGTGAAGGAGTAATTTCCCGGGGTAGGTTCAGCAATAACGACGCCGGCATCGCTTCCCCGCTCCTCGGCCCACGACTCAAGGTAGTCTTCCGGCCAGGTGGACTGCGGTACATTAGCGGTAACAGTGCCTGCCGGTACGATAGAAGCCATGTATACGCGGAGATCGCTCGCACTGCTTGGAGCAACACTACCAATTCCCGATACTGGGTCGCCGTCAGCAGTAACACTGAAAGTTACAGTCAGCAAATCTCCTGCCCTGCTGACCACAATGTTCGATACAGTCGGCTTTACAAGCATTGGATGGACAACGGCAATGTCACGAATTGCATCTGCGCCATGACATACGTTGCAGCTTTCATTGCTCTCGGCAACAGGACCGGGAGGACCAACGGGACCCTCAGGACCGGCAGGACCGGCAGGACCGGTAGCGCCGGTAGCGCCGTCATCGCCGGAGCAGCCGCTGAGCACGCCAAGCGTCGCAGCGAGCATCAGGGCAAGAAGGATATAACTCAATTTACGAAAAATCATTTTACTCATAACTTCTCTCTCCTCTGTTGAAATTGTATGATGTAATCATCTCTTACATGTATAAAGCTTCTTTTTCCCCTTCGTGCACCTCCTTTTGTGTTTTTATTTATTAATTAATAATATAGCGTCTGGTCCACCGGGGGACCAATTTTCCTTCACATAAATCTGCTGTTTCAGGAATATATGGGTAAAAAATTTTTATTTTTACTGTTGTTTTTTAACAGATTTTCCTGTCCCTGGATATATAAATCAATTGTTATAGATTTTTATACCACGCATCAATTTATTTCAACAAAAAAAAGAAAGGCTGTCAAGTTTGCTCTTGCTTTTGGGGTGGTTTATTTGTGGGCTTTGTTGGTCATATACTATTTCCACGAGCTTTCTTCGGGGTTTTATCGGCAGCGTGAAATTGTTATCACATTATAATTAAGGTTAAAAAAATATCCCGGCCATGAGGCTTTGTCAGCAAGCCGGCCCCGGCCACAGCCTGTCCGCAGCTTACAGCACCTGCTGCGGTGATTGCGTCCAGACCTGATAAAAGAGCATCCTGCCCCAAGGATATTTATTGCCGTTTTATGCTGAATGCGCATAGGCGGTCACGGGGTGTGTGATTGTCCGGGGAAAAGAGAAAAGGGTGCAGCCGCAGATTCTCGGCAACCATTGTTACCGTTCGGCTTCCCTGGGATAGAACCGCAGTTCTCCGGTATAGATGGGTATGGCAAACTTTAAGAGCAGGGTATAGATCAGGGCGCCGGTGGCCCAGACCCCGATCGTAATCGATTTTTCGATAAAGGTGGGGGCATACTCGTAGATTTCGCCCAGGGTGCCGGGAACAAATCCAGGGATGGTAAGCCCCATGCCCTTTTCAATATACACCCCGATAATGATCAGGACGCAGGCAATATTGAGGGTGAGCATGTTCTCCCTGGTCTGCGGCCGCAGGAAGAGAATAAACGCCGTGATATTGAAAAACATGGCAGCCCACATCCAGGGAACCAGGCCGTTATGACCGTGCAGGCCGAAGTAGAGATACTCCATGGGCGCCAGGTGAATGGAGCCTGAATAGAATTCCTTGAAGAACTCCGCGGCCAGCAGAAAAAGGTTTATCCCCATGGCATAGGCCACCAGTTCGGCAATCTTGAAAATGGCCTTGTTGTCTATTTCGATCTTTGAGACCTTGCGAATGATCTGGAAGATGATCAGCATGACGGCCGGGCCGGAGCAGAAGGCCGAGGCCAGAAAGCGCGGGGCCAGAATGGAGGCGTTCCAGTAAGGCCTGGCAACGAGGCCGTTATACAGGAAGGCGGTGACCGTATGGATGCTGACCGCCCAGGGAATGGACAGGATGATGAGCGGCTTGATGATCTGCAGGCTGTAGTCGCGGTTGTGCGCCATCTGATAGAGGGCATAAAAGGAGACAAAGAGATTTATGGCCAGGTAGCCGTTCAGCACCACAATATCCCAGGCCAGCAGCGATGAGGGGAAATGCATCTTGCCGACAAAGGGTATGACATGCCACAGCCGGTCAATCCGGCCCATGTCAATGACCACAAACATGATACACATGATGATTGCCGCCACGGCAAGAAGCTCGCCGAAAAGGACGATTTCCTTGATCGGCTTGAAGTTGTAAACATAGGCCGGCACCACCAGGAGCACGGCTGCTGCCGCCACCCCGACCAGGAAGGTGAAGTTTGAAATATAAAAACCCCAGGAAACCTGATCCCGCATGGCGGTGACGATCAATCCTTTATGGAGCTGGGTAACGTAAGAGGCCGCACCGATGAACATGAGCAGGCCGAGAAAAGCGAGCCAGGCGTAATAATATTTATTGCCGACGGTTACCTGCTTGAGAACGACGAAGAAGTCTCTGATCGGGTACATATGCAATATTCCTCCACTGACCGGATTTCAGGTAGCGAAAAAGTAATAGAATTTCGGCGAGGTGTTTAAATCCTCCTTCAGGCGGAAAACTCTTTTGTTTTCAATAAGATATCTGATCTCGCTCTTGGGATCCAGCAGGTTGCCGAATTTTCTGGCGCCCACCGGACATATCTCGACACAGGCGGGATAGCGGCCCGGATTGCCGCGTACTCTCTGGATGCAGAAATGACATTTTTCCACCACTCCCCTGAAGCGCGGCCTGTTGCCGAGATAGTGGGTCTCCGGATTTATTTCCTCCCGGGCGATGTGCGGCTCTCCCCAGTTAAACCGCCTGGCGCCGTAAGGACAGGCGGCCATGCAGTAGCGGCAGCCGATGCACCAGTTGTAGTCTATGACCACAATGCCGTCAGGCTCCTTCCAGGTGGCCTTGGTGGGGCATACCTTGACACAGGGCGGGTCTTCACACTGCTGACACTGGACCGGCATGTAAAAGTATTCTTCCTGGGGCACCTTATCCGGGTAGTAATACTTGTCCGCCTGCTCCAGGTCATGGACGAACTTCTGGCCTTTTTCGAATTCCAGCACAGTAATATAATGGATCTGCGGATCCCTTGACTGGTTGTTTTCCCGGACGCAGGCATAAACACATCTCCGGCAGCCTATGCAGCGTGACAGGTCGAGTCCGTAGCCGAAAAGGGTATCGGGCAGGGCACGGGTTGTTTTGATATTGAATGAGGTGTCGTATTTCTGGCTGTATTCTTTTTCCATACGGCTGATGACCTCAGCAAGTTCCTGCTGGTTCATCTCGAGGAAGTGCTGCTGAAAAAAGGCTTCCCAGACCGCTGCATCGGAAGTTCCGACAGGGATTGCCAGGGTCGCGGCCCCGGCAGCGGTTCCCTTGAGAAAACTTCTGCGGGTTATGGGTTTATACCTGCCTGTACTGCATTTCTTTTTACTCATAGCTGTTTCCGCTAATGGCAAGATGGTTTCATTTTATCGCAGCCCTGATCCATGGGGATTAATGGATGTCTCCCAGAGGATTGCGGCGGATTTCATCATCGGTAAGCTTTTTATACTGTATTTCCTTGGGGTTGTCCGGCGGCGGCATGGGTTTTAATGGTTTGAATCTCGGATTGTGCGGATTGTGACAATGCACGCACAGCCGGTATTCCTTTTTTCCATTCCATTGCCCTGTCCTCTTGCCATGGATGCCGGCCTTCCAGTCCCGGTAAATGGTGCCGTGGCACTGGCCGCAGAGAACGTACGATTCTTCAAATGAAACAAGGTCCCCGTTGGCCAACCGCAGCTTGTCCCGGTCATCAGGATTGTGGCAGTCAAGACACCAGCGCTGCTGGCTGGCATGGTTGAAGTTCTTGGAAATTTCCTCATGCATTTCCGTCAATTGTCGCCGCTTCGGGTTTACCTCCATGTCCTCATGACAGTCGGAGCAGGGAAAGATGCCTTCGGAAAAAGGCGGCGGCGGTACAAAGTATTTGGGTGTTTCGTAATCCTTGGAGCTTGCGGCCGGGGCGACAGTTGTCGGCGGACTGTTTACATCACTGCTTGACGAGACCCTGGCTGTAGAGAAAAAATATACCGGTACGGCAAACATGAGAAAGAGTATGAATTTTTTGTGATGGCCCATATGTATACTCCATACTGAAGACAAAGATTGTCGGTCTGGTAACAATCGCGAAGAGTCAGATATATATTCTCAATGCATTACGGGGAGAATTTATTTTATTCCCGGCTTAAGCCGGGGCCTGGCAGCAATTTTTTGCTGCGTCAAGAATGATCCGCCGAAACCGGCAAAAAATCAGCTGAGACCTGCTGTCTGGTCTGCTATGAATTCTATACCCCTGGACCCTCATCTGTAAAGCCATAAACGATTTATTTTTCATAGGTCTTTGTGAGCAAAAAGACCACAATACTTAAACCGACAAAAAGTAAAAAGAGATAGGCGGAGAAATTCCTTCGAAAGGCAAGCTGTTTGAAGGATTCATTAATCTCGCTTTCGATTACTGCAAGCTTCCGGTTGTAGTCGCTGGATTTGGCCCTGACCGCATCAACATCAATGGAATGGAACAGGGCCCGGAATTCTGCATGGGTCCTGAAAAAGGCCTTTTCCTGGCTGTCGGTTTCAATACCAAGCACCTTGAGACGCTTCAGGTTCACATCAATACTGTACAACTTGCTTTCCACCAGAAACAGGGCCTGTTTCATTTCCTTGGCCCGTTCATAGGTGTGACACTGGGAGCAGCGCTGCTCGTTGATTATATCCATGCTTGCCCGCTGGATATTATGCGAGCCGTGGCAGGTAACGCAGCTCGGGCCGGTACCGGAGGCGAGAAACTGTTTGCCGTGGCCGCTTTTCAGATAGTTGTTCAGGATGGCGATGTGGCACGTGCCGCAGAATTCCGGAATGTCTTTCTGCTGCGGTGCGCCTTTAAAACCTCTCTGGTGCGACATGGCCATGCTCGCATCTTCAGGGTCGCCCCCATGGCAGCTGTGACAGGAGATATTATTCTTGGCATGCCAGCTTTCACGCCAGTCCTCGACGATTTGCTGCATTTCAGGATCCATGCTGTCCGAGGTGTGGCACTGGATGCAGGCGCTGATTTCACCTTTTGCTATGGCCCAGGGGGATTGCATGAATTCCTTTTTAAAGGTCTCTCTGAAGCTGGCCAGGGCAAGACTGGTTGCGAGAATACCGACTAAAAGGACTGCAGAAAATATGCAATATTTTTTCATGAATACATCCCCCAGATCGTAAGTATGATCCACAGAGCCAGAACAATGAGGCCAAAGCTTAATAACACAGGCCGCCTGCGGATATTTCGCACCGCATCCTTGGCATCGAAAAAAGGCCAGAACAGCAGAGTTATAGCGAAGATAAGGATAAGGCTGATGCCCAGGATATCATTGGGTATGATTTTAATAAGCTGGTAAGGGGCAAGGAAATACCATGCCGGCCGAATGAATTGCGGCGTGGTCAGCGGGTCTGCCGGTATATTTGTTTCAGGCGGCAGAAAGAGATTGGGAAAAAAGGTCAGGATAAAAAAGATGACGGAAAAGTAGATCAGCACCATATAGGAGCGCTTCATGGTGAAGTGGGGGAAACACGGCTCCCCGTCCGGGTGTGTTTCCTGAATAAATTCATCCGGAGGTGATGCAGCAGCCGTATCGATTTCGATGTCCGGTGCAATCGATAGGCCCTGGCGTCTGATGAGCATGACATGCAGAAAGATGAGGCCGACGATGAATACCGGCAGGATGACAACATGAAAGGAAAAGAACCTGGAAAGAGTGATGCCGGTGACGAACTCGCCGCCCCGCATATAGGATGAGATCCTTTCCCCGACCACGGGCAGGAAGGCGGGAATGGTCGAAGTAACCGTGGTCTGCCAGAAACCGGTCTGGTGCCAGGGCAGAAGCTGGCCGGTGATGCAGGCCAGCAGAACCAGGAAGAACATGAGGACTCCGGATACCCAGGTGATCTCCCGGGGTTTCTTATAGCTGACCCGTAAAAAGACATGGATAAGGTGAATGATAATGACAGCAACGATGATATTGCCGCCGACATTATGAATCAGCCGAAACAGCCAGCCATATGGAATTTCATTGGTGATGGTCTGAACGCTTTTAAAGGCATGGTCAGGGTGGGGGATATAGTAAAGCAGCAGCATGATGCCGGTTATGGCCTGGGCAATAAAGGCCGCGAGCGCTACAAAACCGAGGGTGCTCCAGAAGGTGGCGTTTTTCGGCGTACGGTACTGCCGCAAATGTCTGTTGATGAGTTCTTCAAGACCTATTCTGATCTCTATCCAGTGTCTGATTTTTTCCCACATGCTATGACCCCGCAGTAAGTTATCCTAGTAAGAGTGCATCATCTAACCGATGGTGACCTGATCGGAAGTAATTTTGAGAGGATACCGCGTCAAAGGTTTCGTGGCAGGACCTGAGAGTACATTGCCCTCCAGGTCAAATTCTGCGGCATGACAGGGGCATACCAGCTTGCTGTTGAATTTGTCGTAGCCCACGAGACAGCCCAGGTGGGTGCAAATCCTGGAAAGGGCAATGAAGCCGCTGCCCTTGCGGTTGATGACAATTACTGGAGTTTCGTTATAGGTAATTTCTTTGGCTGTCCCGGGTGGGATTTCGTTTCTGTCGAGGACCTGAAGTGTCTCTTTGGCTCTGCTTTTGGGTGGAATAAGAAATTTTGATGCAGGATACACAAAAGAGACAAGGGTAGTTGTTCCGAGGAAAGCAAGAGTCGTTTTCAATAATTGCCGTCTTTCCATATTTATCCCCCCTTGGAGCTGTTATGGGTTTGCCGGGATGATGATGTCATACGATCCTTTTATTTATATTCAAGTGCAGGGGTGACCTTGTTGATGAGCCAGAAAAGAACAAAGGGTGTCACCCCTACGGTCAGGGCGCCGAAGAGGCCTTCCTTGAATGTCTCCAGGTTATGGGGAATGATCGGCATGTGATAGTGCATGTAGCCGGCAAAGGACAGGGAGAATGCCTGGCCGCCGATGACGACGTTCCACCGCATCATGAATACCCCGAAAAGAACGAAGATAAGGGCAAAGGAAATTCTTCTGATCGTAATTCCCGGGATGAGCAGCAGGATAAAGGGCAGCAGGTTGCCGAGACCGTACTGCAGAACGAAAATATTGATAAAATCCTTGCCGTACATGACGGAGCGTAGAATATCCCAGGACTTCATGGCGGTGTAGCCCCTGAAAATCAGGTCGAGCAGTTCGAGGGAGATGGCGGCAACCAGGAAGCCCAGGAGGTAGCGGGAGGTCTTGGTGATGACGTCAAGTTCGGCGCCGGCAATGACCTGCACCGATTCATCGCCTTTGCCCTTGGCAATTATGGCGCTCCATTTCTTGAATTCCATGATGATGATATAGGTCAGCATGCAGAGTGCGATACCGGAGACAATTGCCGACATGATGAAGATTACCGGCATCAGCGGCGACATCCACAGGGCGTTGGCCTTAACCGACCCGAAGATGAAACCGGCGTAGCCGTGGAGAAAACAGGCAACCGGGATACCGATCGCAGCCAGAATTTTTATCGCTTTTTTATCCTTGGCAATGGCCTCGTCACTGGTGTCGAAAGCACCGAGGCTGAGCACGATAAAGAGAAAATACATGAAACGATCCCTAAATCCTTCCCTGCCTTTCAGGACATTGATCTGATTCACGAAATACTGGCGATACACGAACCATATCTCACTTAAGACAATGGCGGCATAGGTCGAAAAGACAATGCCGAAGGCGGCGATGGCCGAAGTGAAATGGGGCGTAAACATGACATTTATGCCGCGTAAAGGCTGCTGCAGATGGAACTGCAGGGGCATCATCGCCACCGGCAGCAGCGCCAGAGAGAAGACAAGTGAAAACCGGGCGATGGTCTTCAAGTCCTGCTGACCGAAAACATGATAGAGGGAGGAGAGAACAAAGGCCCCGGCCACAAGACCGGTCATGTAAGGATACATGACGATCTGGATGGACCAGTAAATGAATTCGTTGGGATATGTAAAGAGTTCTTTTGTCGTCCACTCAAGACCGTGAACGTACAGATGACTCGCACCCTGGGCTACAATATGCTCAACCGCCATTTCTCTTACCTCACGTTTGTATCCAGGCCTATGTAATAGACCTGGGGTTTTGTGCCGTATTCATCTTTTAAGACCGCTACCCGCTGGTCCATAATTATCTTGGTTACCGGATCATTGGGGTCTTTCATGTTGCCGATCTGGCGGGCGCCGAAGGGACAGGCCTGAACGCAGGCAGGCTTCATGCCTTTGGTGATCCGGTGGTAGCAGAAGGTGCATTTTTCGGCCACCTTGTAAACCGGGTGGAAAAAACGCATGCCGTATGGACATGCCATGATGCAGTAGCCGCAGCCGATGCACCATGTGCGGTCCACCAGGACCACGCCGTCCAGGGCCTGGTAGGTTGCCCCGACGGGGCAGACCTGGACGCAGGGCGGCTTTTCACACTGGTTGCAGAGCTTCGGGACAAAGAAACCCTTGGTAATCTGATCCGTCGGAATCACGTCTTCGCGTATCTTTGGATCCGTGTATCCATCCCGGCCGCCGTTCGGTGAGTCGATATGCACCTGGCCGTTTTCCATCAGCACGTACCGTTCCACCCATGTCCGGGTAATCGGCGGGTCATAGGGCACTTCGTTCTCCAGTTTACAGGCTTTAACGCAGAGGCCGCATCCTACGCACTTTTTTGTGTCCACCAGAAAAACCCAGCGGATGGAAGAGTCACCGGTGTAGGCCTTTACCTCGGCCGGGCTCAGCATTCGAAAGGCTGAAAGAGGCAGGGCCGAAGCCAGGCCGGTTTTTAAAGTATTTTTCAGAAAATCACGACGAGAGCAGCTCATTACATATCCTCCAAATCGGGGTTATGCGGATTATGGCAATCAACGCATTCTTCACCGGGATTATGGGAATCGGGGTCTATGCCGGGAAGGTTCGCCCGGTGACTTGTGGGATAAGGCAGATACGTATGACATCTGAGGCAGAGGGCCCTGCTGGTATTTATGATCAGGGCTTCAGGGTTGTCCGGATGGTCGACGGCGGGTCCGTGGCAGTTTTCACATTGAATGATGGCATGGGGTGAATTGAGAATGGATTCCACATTTTCCTCATGACAATCCCGGCAATATTCCCGGCCGCGGTATTTTACCTTGAAGTTTTTCCAGTCTTCAGTGCTGGAAAGACGGTGATAATTGTAGGTGAAGTTCCCTCCGGCCTCAACACCAAAATCCCTGGGCACCATGAAATGCCGGACGATCAAAAGCAGGGCGACTGCTACGAGGACAACCCACAAAGGCCGCAATACATGATTTTTCATTTATGCTGTCTGCCTCCTGTTTCCGGGGAATACTGCTCTATCCGTAACCGGTGCTGCACCGGAATATGCCCCTCTAAACTCCATCGGTATGGCACGATAATTTCTCCGGGGTAAAAGTGAATAACGCATGTAACTGTCGTAATCGTGTTTGTTTGATGTTTTTTGAAGTAATTTTAATATGATGGGATGAATTTCAATCGATGGCTGTTAATTTATATTCTACATTGTGGTAATTATTATTGACATAAATTCTAATATATGGCAACAGATTTTGTACCACATTGTGGTATTGAAATATGGTGGAGGAATATAAATGCCTCTGAAAATTTGTGCAATCAGTAATTGTATTTTTTTTGATTTTTTTTAAAAAGTGTTGAAAAAAAATCGAACAAACAGACAGATAGAGAAGAGAAAAAATGGGTGAGAGGCAGGGTCTTATAGAGGGACAGCTGAAATTTTTGACCGAACAGGTTGAGTTTCTGCAAGCAACGGTGGATGATCTGTCTATCAGACTACAGAATCTGGAAAAGGGCAGGGAACCGGGAAAGGAAAGGGGAGAGGTTCGGAAAAACATATCTTCGATGCCGAGGGTGGACAGCGCACCTTCGAGAGGAGTCCTGGAAAAGGCCGGAACCGGATCTCTGCTGCCGAGAGTGGCGGCCATCTGCTTTGTCCTGGTGGTCGCGCTTATTCTCAGAACCATAACCGACAACAACATAATCAATACTCAGCTTGGCTCCCTGCTGGGCATGGTATACGCTGCCGCTCTCATTATCGGGGGCTGGTGGCTGTATCGGCGGCAAAGCCTCCTGGCGCCGGTTTTTCCTGCCTGCGGCTTGCTGCTGCTTTTTTCCGTCGTCCTGGAAACCCATGCCCGTTTCCAATCCCTTTCCGCCGTATCGGCCTATATTATTCTGTTTGTTGCCGGTGCGGTGGTGGCAGCGCTTGGTCTGCGCTACCGGGCCTCATTCCTGCTTTGTATAGCCGGCCTGGGCAGCGGCCTGGTGGCAATGTCCATTGATTTTCCGTATCCGTTTTATCCGATGCTGGCCATGGTACTGTTCGGTGGTTGTGTAGCGGCCTATATCGCCAATCGAAACAATTTATGTCCATCTCTACGCTGGACGACATTGGGATTGATTTTTGTTTTCTGGCTTTTCTGGGCCTTTAAACTGAACGTCCCTGCCGCCTGCGATGAGCCCACGGCGGAACTCCTGAATCTGAAGTGGTTTTTTCCTTTGCTCTTTATTTTCTGGGCCTTCTATACTGTGACCAATTTTCACCGGATGGCAACCGATAAGGAAGACCTGGGTTTTTTCGAGAGCCTGCTGCCGACTGTATCAGGGGTCGGAGCATTTCTGGCCGCCTGGACCGTTACCGTTCCCTGGTATCGCAACACAATGTGGCTGGGTATTGCGGGAGTGGCGGCCGCCCTGTTTCATTTCGGGGTAGGGGGCTGGCTGGCGACCCGCAACAAGGACGGGGCCATAGGAAGCACAACCTATACCTTTGCCGGAGTTGTGCTGCTGAGCCTGGGAATTGCTGCAATCTTTGCAAACATCCTGTGGGCTGTCCCGATATTATCCGTATCCGCCTATTTGCTGGCCAGGATTGCCAACAAATGGCGGAGCGGCGGCATCCGTTGCACCTCTTACCTGTTCCAGCTGGCTGCCGGCCTTATTGCCGTCAGCAGTGGCATTGTTGCCGCTGATATTTCCACTCCTGCCGTTGGCGCCCTGGTGTTCGGCATTCTGATGACCATGAGTCTGCTGCAGTACCGCTGGTGCAGGAGCCATGCGCCGCCGGCCGTGCATTCCGCCTTTTTTTCCTGGCTGGACAGGAAGGATTTCAGTGCGGTCATTCTGCTTCTCACGGGGCTGATCAGCGGTTTTTTTCTCCTGCGTTTGGGGCTTTACCAGGTCCTGGCCAGGACCACATCCGATTTTGAATACATGTTTCGCGGCGGCCAGACGGTTTTCATCAACCTCGGGGCCATATTCCTCCTTTTTGTTGCCAGCAGCAGGAAAAACAGCGAAATACTGACCGTGGCAATCGTGGTGGGACTGCTCGGCATGGTGAAATCCTTTGTCTTTGACCTTTTCGGGATTAAAGGAATGGCGCTGGTTTTCAGTGTATTTTCATCCGGGGTGGTGGCGGCTGTCGGCTCGGTGGTTTCCACCCGATGGCAGGGCAAGAAAAAAAAAGATGATGTGGAGAGTATGGTCGAGTCGTCAGAAAATTCCTAATCACGGATTATAATTCACCACCGGTGATCTTATAGAGCAGATAATGATACGAGCTGGCTGCCGCCAGGATCGCAAGCAACAGCAGTGAAATAATTATCGCCTGGCGCTGGTATCTCCCCACCGGTTCCGCCAGGGCATCCTTGTTTTTAAAGGGTTCCACCAGCAGGATGCTAATACCGAAGAAGGCAGCGGGAATCAGGGTAAAGTAAAAAACGAAGCCGATATAATGATACTCCGGTTTCAAAATGCAGAACGGGCAGTGATGATACGGCATGGCATAGATGTAAGAGGAAAAGACGGTAATAATCGCCACGGTCGCCAATCCCAAAAACCAGAGCCAGCCCGCTGAATAGACCGCCGCCAGGGGCAGCAGCCAGCGGTGCAGCAGAATAAATCCTGATCCCAGCAGTAATGTAATGGAGCCATAATAGAGGACCAGCAGGGTGGACTGGGAAAAGCCCTCCAGCAGATTCCTCCCCGTTGCGGTAGCTGAGCTGAAAACAACGGCACAGCAGGATGTGATGATATCAGGTGACAGGTTGGCAATATACAGGGTCTGCAGCGTGATATCTGCTATGAGCAGGGGAAGGATCAGCAGCAGAAAGATATATTTTATTTTAACCAGGGGATATGTTTCAGAGCTTATATCCAGTTTGTGCAGCACGATCCAGAAGCCGTAAAGAAAAACGCCGGCAATCTTCATCAGCAGGGCGGGCATGCCGTAACTGTTTGCCAGCAGGGCGCCGGTGGCGCACATGGCACCGACAATAACCTGACAAAAGCTATCAGCAGCCAGGACAAAAATTACCAGGGTGAGGATCTGAAAGCCAAGGCCGTATTCCACCAGGGTCGAGGCAAGCCAGATCTCATTTTCCAGCTTGATCTGCAGGGTGGAGTCGCTGGCGGGATCCCAGTGTCGCAGAACCCGAACTGCCGTGCGGCAGGCAAAAATGGCGAGAACCAAAACGATCAGTCCCGCCAGGGTCAGGCCCAGGCTCCACGAGTTAAGGAACATTGAGCCGGCCGTCCTTTATATGAATAATTTTATCAACCGCGGGATGTTCTGAAACCAGGGAATCGTGCGAAGCGATTATAATCGTTTTGCCGGCTGTTTTCAGATCAGCCATTATCTGCATGAACTCCATGCTGAGATGGGTATCAAGATGGGCGGTGGGTTCATCGGCCAGGATAATCGGCTGGTTGTTGATCAGGGCCCTGGCTATGGCGACGCGCTGCATTTCGCCACCGGATATCTGGCCGGCCGGGAAATTTTCCCTGTGGCTTATCGATAACTGGCTCATGAGCTTTCGGGCTCTTTCTTTTCTGGCGCCGGGTGAAATTCCGAGGGGCAGCAGGGGAAGGGTTATGTTGTCAAGAACCGAGAGACGTGGCAGGATATTGAACTGCTGGAAAATGAAGCCGATGGTTTCGCGCCGGTGAATGGTCATAAACCTGTCGGGCAGACGTGCAAGTTGCTTCGCGGCAATGGCGGCCCGGCCGCTGGTTGGCGGTAAAACACAGCCGATTATGGCCAGCAGGGTGGATTTACCCGAGCCGCTGGCGCCCTGGAGGCAGACCATGGTCCGGCCCTCTATCCGCAGGCTGACATCATGGAGGGCCGTTACCTCGTTGGCTTTTCCCTGGTTATAGATTTTGGTTACGTTTTCCAGTTCGATCAGCATATTTTTTTTGTTGATCAGTATAACTTTTTATGATCGGCTGTCATGCACCCTTTGTTTATACCACTGGTAAGTGTCTGCTAATCCCTGCCGTAACGATATCTTTGCCTTCCAGCCCAGGGAATCCATCCGTGCGGTATCGAGCAGTTTCTGCGGTGTGCCGTCCGGCTTGTCCGTGTCAAAGACGATCTTTCCTTCGTAGCCGACAATTTCTTGCACCAGTTCAGCCAGTTCCCGGATGGTGATATCCCGGCCGGTGCCGATATTGATGAGACAAGGCTGCAATTGTGACACGAGTTCATGGTATGGCATATCCTCCATCTGCAGAATATGAATACAGGCGTCAGCCAGGTCATCCACATGGAGAAATTCCCGCCGCGGTGATCCGGTGCCCCAGACTTCCGCTGCAAGATTTCCACTTTCCCTCGCTTCATGAAATTTACGGATCAGGGCGGGCAGTACATGGGATTTTTGCAGATCAAAATTATCTCCCGGACCGTAAAGGTTTGTCGGCATGAGGGATAAGTAGTGGGTGCCGAACTGCCGGTTATACGACTCACACATCTTGATCCCGGCAATTTTCGCCACTGCATAGGCATCATTGGTCGGTTCCAGCGGGCCGCTGAGCAGATATTTTTCCTTCAGGGGCTGCGGGGCCAGTTTGGGATAAATACATGAGGAACCGAGAAACAGAAGCCGTTTCACCCCGTTTTCCCAACTCCAGTGAATGATATTCGACTGGATCATCAGGTTTTCATAGATGAACTCGCCGGGATACATGGAGTTGGACAGAATGCCGCCCACTTTTGCCGCAGCCAGCACAACCATTTCCGGCCGCTCCTGCGCAAAAAAGTGCTGTACTGCCGACTGGTTCGTGAGGTCCAGCTCCCGGTGAGTTCTTAACAGCAGGTTTTTACAGCCGCGGGCTTCCAGCTGCCGTACTATAGCCGAACCGACAAGTCCCCGGTGGCCGGCGACATAGATTCTGGTTTGAGGAGTGAATCCCTGATAATTATGTAAATTCGAATCTGTCATTGTTTGTATTTTTTTATGATTAAGGGGTTAAGGTTAAAGGAAAAAGGTTAAAGGTTTTCAAAACTACTCAATAAAACTATGCTTTGTTTTCATTAAACCAGTAATCATGGAGGAAATTTCTTTAGCTTCAGCAATCCATTTTTTACCGGTATCTGCTCCAATATAATTAATTTCAATTCCAATATATATTTGCGTCCGCAATTCCCCGCACGAACCCGTAGAGTAAGATAAGAATTTTATACATTCTTTTGTGGAATTCCTTTCAAAACCTTCGGCAATATTGCTTGGGATGGAAAGACCGGCTCGTGTCAGCTGATCTCGAAAACTATAATCATTGCAGGATTTCATGGTTTTATATATCTCTGCACTTAACTGTGCCGAACGTTTCCAAACCTCCAAGTCTTCAAACCGCATCATGTATTTTTTAAACCTTTAGCCTTTAGCCTTTGGCCTTCTTTATCATCATTCATGATAATTAAACGATCTGAAACCGTGCTTCTCAATCAGCGCATCCCGCTTCGCAGTCTCAAGGTCGGCGAGCACCATCTCCTGCACCATCTCCTGGAAGGATATTTTCGGTTTCCAGCCCAACTTCCGTTTTGCCTTGCTCGCATCTCCAAGCAGACTCTCAACCTCGGTGGGCCGGAAATACCTCGGATCAACCTTGACGATTACCTGGCCTTCCTTTAAGGCCTTGTATCCCCGGGATTCCGCGTTTTTATGATTAATGGAATCAACAATTCCTATTTCATCAATTCCATTGCCTTCCCAACGCATATGTATGCCCAATTCACCGGCGGCCCGTTCGACAAAATCACGGACGGAATGCTGTTCCCCGGAGGCAATGACAAAATCATCCGGTTTGTCCTGCTGCAGCATGAGCCACTGCATTTCCACATAGTCCCGGGCATGGCCCCAGTCCCTCCTGGCATTCAGGTTGCCAAGGTAGGTGCATTCCTGCAGACCGAGAATGATCCGGGCCAGGGCCCTGGTTATCTTTCGGGTGACAAAGGTTTCGCCGCGCACCGGTGATTCATGGTTGAACAGAATGCCGTTGCAGGCAAAGATATTATATGCCTCCCGGTAGTTGACCACGATCCAGTAGGAATACAGTTTGGCCACCGCATAGGGTGAGCGCGGATAAAAGGGGGTGTTTTCCGTCTGGGGCACCTCCTGAACCTTGCCGTACAGCTCGGAGGTGGATGCCTGGTAAAATTTTGTTTTATCATGCAATCTCAGCATTCGAATAGCCTCCAGCAGCCGCAGGGTTCCCAATCCATCAGAATCAGCGGTGTACTCCGGCTCTTCGAAAGACACCGCCACATGGGACTGGGCCGCCAGGTTGTACAACTCGTCGGGTTTCACTTGGGCCATGATATGCATCAGGCTGGATGAGTCGGTCATGTCGCCGTGATGCAGGATAAAGTTGCGTTCCTTCTGATGTGGGTCCTGGTAAAGATGATCAATCCTGTCTGTGTTGAACATCGAGGTTCGACGCTTGATGCCGTGCACCTCATATCCCTTGTCCAATAAAAATTCCGCCAGGTACGACCCATCCTGACCCGTGATGCCGGTTATCAATGCCTTCTTTTTCATAGCCGCTCCCATAAAGTCGATTTTCTCCGTAAAACTTTCTTCAAGTAAAAGGATGAAAAACTAACACATATCAACCAGTAAATTCATCAGTTAGTTTTTATCCGGTAAACAAAGATTTTCCGGATAAAACCAGTTGGATAAAATTTCACCCTAAATGTACAGCGGGTCCTCCTCCTGTATCTGCTCTGGCGCCGGCCTGCTTTTCAGCCGCGGTCATTTTCCCATCGCCGCCCATAATCTTAATGACAATCTGCGGTTCTGTTATAACCCCGTCACAACCTTTCTTTTGTTTTTGCAGTTTGAGCAGGATTTTTGCGTTTTGCGAAAAATTTCAGAAGAACCTGCAGCAGAACAGGTTTGAGGAATAACGAAGACCGACTATATGAGGTGATAGATACTGCTGAAAGGTGGGATTAGCTGCGAACGGCTTTAGGTGGCAAAAAGTTTTTACCCAATTGACGCAGCAATTATTCGATAGTACTATATGCTGTTAAGCAAAAAAAATAAACTATTGTAAGGTCAGCAACCGAAACGGCAAATATGATAAAACAGCAGCAGCATTTTAGTACGTTACGAAACCAGTTGGCAATTTTATTAAAATCTCTAGCCCGGACGTTTCCGGGATTCACAGAGGTAAACCGGATAAAACAAAAGTAATTGGGGTATTGCGGTCTTGCTGCTTCACGGATAGTTTACTTATGGCGTACTATGGTAAAAGAATTAATGGTAATTTAATAATATGAGTTTAAAAAAGAACAAAATCGATCAGGCAAAGGATACCGGGCTTGCGATCATTCTTATCCTGCTCATTGTAGCATATGTAAAACAACCTGGCTGGCTGCTTTTTTCTGCCATGACAGTGTTGGTTCTTACCATGACCTGGCCGGATGTTTTTAAGCCCCTGGCAAAGATCTGGTTTGGAGTTTCCCACGTTTTAGGTACTGTAGTTTCCAAAGTAATCCTTACCGTTATATTTTTTCTTATTTTAACGCCGGTAGGACTCGTGAGGAGCTTATTCGGTGCTGATCCCATGAAAATCAAGTTGTGGAAAAAGGGGGGAGTGTCCGTGCTGGTGGATCGCAATACTCTCTATACTAAAAAAGATATTGAAAAACCTTACTGAATAAGCATATGGAATTTATTAAAGATTTCTGGGGATTTCTCAAGGTCAGGAAAAAATTCTGGCTCCTTCCTATCATTGTGACCCTGCTTCTCTTTGGTCTGTTAATAGTCTTGACAAGCGGCAGTGCCATTGCGCCTTTTATCTATACGCTGTTTTAACGGGAATTACTATCCATGCCGGAAACCGTTTTAGGAATATCAGCGTATTACCACGACTCGGCTGCAGCACTTCTCATCGACGGGGAGATAATCGCCGCGGCCCACGAAGAAAGATTCACGCGGAAGAAGCATGACATGTCCTTCCCGATGAATGCCGCCAGGTATGTTTTGTCCGAGGCCGATCTTTCCGTGTCCGATCTTTCCGCCATAGCTTTTTACGACAAACCGTATATCAAGTTTGAAAGACTGCTTGAAACCTATCATGCCTTTGCGCCGAGAGGCCTACAGAGTTTCCTGGCTGCCGTTCCTGTCTGGATCAAAGAGAAGCTCTTTATGAAAAAGATGCTGTGGGAGGCACTTGCCGCCATTTCCGGGGAAACTCTGCTGCGGAAGCCGCCGCTTTTTTTCCCGGAACATCATCTCTCCCACGCTGCAAGTGCATTTTACCCATCACCGTTTGACAAGGCGGCCATACTCACTATTGACGGGGTAGGTGAATGGGCCACAACAACCATCTGCCTGGGCGAAGGGAAGGACATCTCCATCCTGAAGGAACTGCCGTTTCCTCATTCGATTGGTCTGCTGTATTCCGCCTTTACCTATTATTGCGGCTTTAAGGTCAACAGCGGTGAATACAAGTTAATGGGTCTCGCCCCATATGGTGGTTATCAGAGCGGCGACAGGGTGAAAAACATTAAGAAACTTATTCTTGAGCATCTGATAGATATACGCCAAGACGGTTCTATTCTGCTCAACATGGAATATTTTCAATATCCCACCGGCCTGCGGATGTGCGATGACGAAAAGTGGGAAACGTTATTTCAATTTCCGAAAAGACAACCGGAAAGTCAACTGACGCAGCCCTATATGGATATGGCGCTGGCGATACAGCAGGTAACCGAGGAGATTATTCTTAAACTTGCAGATACAGCAGTAAAGTTAACCGGAATATCCAAACTCGTCATGGCCGGTGGTGTGGCGCTTAACTGCGTTGCCAACGGCAAACTGCTGGCATCGGGCATTATCGATGATCTCTGGATTCAGCCGGCTGCTGGAGATGCGGGTGGTGCAGTGGGAGCCGCCCTGGCGGTCCATTTTATCGGCGGCAGGAAGGAAAGAAATATCGGCGGAGAAGGTACGGACCGGATGCATGGTGCCTATCTGGGTCCGGAATTTTCCGATCAGGATGTGGTGAGACTGTGCAGAAAATATCAGGCGCCAAACAGCTATTTTCATGATTTCCAGGAATTGGCAGATAAGGTGGCGGATATCCTGGCAAAGGGTGAAATTGTCGGCTGGTTCCAGGGGCGCATGGAATACGGTCCCAGGGCGCTTGGTAACAGATCTATCCTCGGTGATCCCAGGGATCCTGCAATGCAGAAAAAGCTCAACCTGAAAATAAAATATCGGGAAGGGTTCAGGCCCTTTGCCCCCTCAGTTCTTGCTGAAGATGCAACCGAGTATTTTGATCTGCAGGCGCCGTCCCCCTATATGCTGATCGTTGCACAGGTGAAGGAGAAGAGGTGTAATCCTCCCCTGGAAGAGCAACACGATGCAGCATTATCCGTAGATGTTTTCCATCGTCTTTATCACCCGCGGTCCGATATTCCGGCAGTAACGCACATAGACTATTCCGCCCGGGTCCAAACGGTTGATCGCCAGACAAATGAGAGATACTGGCACCTGATTAATGCTTTTAAACAAAAAACCGGTTACGGCATACTAGTGAACACAAGTTTCAACGTGAGGGGCGAGCCAATCGTATGCACTCCGGAAGATGCCTATCGCTGTTTCATGCGGACTGAGATGGATTGGCTGGTAATCGGCAACTGTCTTTTTAATAAGAAGGAGCAGCCCTTGTGGGAGGAAAAGGAAAGCTGGCTCGAGACATATACGTTGGATTGATAATGTAACGACATTTTTTTATATCGGCATTGCCTCTGTTATTACCCTTGAGTGGTTATTAAATGAAATAAGGTGACGCGCCCGGCAGGGTTGTCATCTTACGAAACGAGATGACGATATGGGATACTAACAGCCGATATTGTGGCAAGCAATTTAATGGATGGGGGGAAGCCGGTTATCCTGTATACAACCAATTGGGCGAATTTGTTATGACTCCGGGCGGTTATGAGAAAAAAGAGTAATAAACGGCTTAAATAGTATAAAATAAAATCATAACGGGCGTTGGGGCAAAGATTCAGTGCTATGAGCAGGATTAACACTTGAGAATGTGGCACTTCAAAAGTCGCAATAGCTATTGGCACTTGAATATATTCCTACTAATATAATATATTAATTACTGAACAGTGCGTTACATAAACTTCTAATGGGAGGGAACTCCAATGGGAGTGATATATCTATTAATGCCATAAAAGGCCTTCATTGAGATTGGTATATCTCTTTGGAGGCTTTTTGCGTTTTATGTTGCTGACGGCAAAATTTTATTAAAAGGGGGGATTTGATATGTTATTTCTATGTTATTGGGAACTTAATGAGAATAAGGCTGTAATTGACCACCTGAAAGTAGGCAAGATGCTTAACGAGGCAGGGCTTTTCCCTCCACCAGGTATCGAAATATTAAGGTTTGATATAACGCCTGACTATTGGGGAGTTACATTATTTAATGCTGAAAGTGCCGAGGCGGCTTTTTCTGTAATAGACCTCTGGAGAGCAGCAGGGGCAGGTTTCTTCAAATCAGTCAAAATATCTCCTGCCATGACTGTACCTGATGCTTCAGCATTGGGAGCCAAGATATACCAATCTGTTCAGGAAGCGGAAGCAAAAATGAAATAATTGGTAATTACCCAATTACTGAAAGGGTGAGGTCATAATCGGGTCCTCCCTTTTCTTTTTTAACAATCGATCTGCTTGCTATCTTTTTAAACTGGTGAATCGTTCTTAAAAGGTTGCCATATCCAGTGACAACATTTACTTGATTTTGAGGACTGAAAGGTAAGATTGTGGCAAGGTATACTGCTTTATTGCTTATATGGTTTGAAAATGAAAAATGATAATAAGCTGAGATTTAGCAAAATTTCCGGCAGACAATAAAGGCGACTGCAGGTGCAGTCGCCTTTGAAAATCTTCACTGAAAAATGGTTCTTTTCAGAAATTATGTCTTATTGATTAGACACCCTTGGCTGTCGGGATATTATCACCATGACAGTCACCGCAGTTGCCCTGCGACGTAATCTGGTTGTCCAAGGCATTTGCCAAAGGCTCATTGCGGGGTTTGTATGTGCCATCTGCCCACTCATTCATAAGCTTTGCAGTATACATTGCAATGTCGGCTGATAACCGAGCGCAACGTTCTTTTCGCTCTATGCCGAAGAATTTAACGTTTTCCTTTTTCATCCATTTTCCAACCGAAATATGACAAATAGGCGTATCACTAACGCTCTGATATTTAACCTCATACTTTGCCTGACCTGCTGCCGGTTTATATTGCGGCAGATTCTCGTTGGCATAGAATGCGATAACATCGTTTATGATTGCTTCGCCAACCGGAACTGCTACTCGGCCGCCAGGCGTAGTGACTTTAGTAGAGTCACCGGCAGTGATTAAGCCGATGGCTGTACCGGCGCCGATCAGAGTACCGCAGGCTGTACCCCAGCCCATCAGGCCGCCGTGAGCCCAGAAAACTGAGTTCAGCGGGAAGGAAGTATAAGGTTCGCCGACGTTTGCAGCCAAAGGCTTGAATAGACCGGTCAAAGTCGTCTCAGCACAGAACCTGGTGAAATAATTTTCATGTGCAATTCGACCCACTTCATCGAGATTTAATTTTTCATAAGTATAGGATGCCCCGCTTGCCTTTGCATTTGAGACAAAGCTTGTTACCCCTGTAGATAATACTGCAGCGCCAGCCGCTATTGTGCCTGCACCAATCAACACTTCTCTTCTGGATATCACTTTTTTTTCATCTTTCATCTGTCAAGTTACCTCACATTCGAAATATTTTTTCTAAAATCTACCCGAGTCGGATAGATCCGCCATTAACTTCTGAGTACCGGAGATGTTCAGTATCAGAAAAATAAATTACATGTCCTCAAAAATCCGGGGAAACTTCATAGCAAACAAATGTTTTGTCTACAATAAGCCATCAAATGACTACCACATTGTGGGCCTCATGGCAATGTGGCAAATTGTCGAAGTTTTCTAATAATATAAGCAAGTTATGTAGGAATAATTCTCACAATCTGAGCAAGTAACTGGAGTTATGAGGATTTGTGGAATCTTTCAATAATCGATTCAGGCCGGGATGCTTAAATCAACACTGGTTTTAAAATCTTAATGATGCTAAAGACAAGATCGAGGAGTAGCGGAAGGATTATAACGATTTCCGGCCCCATAGCTCTCTAGGAAATATACCCCCAACTGAGTTCATCGGGGCAGCTCAGGCAGGGGCCCATTAGGCCGGATTTTCTCACATCAAATGGTCCAGTTTTGGGGGAACCATTATTCACAGCTTATTCCCATGCTCAGGCTGTCCAAACATTGGGGGCCACTTCTATTCGGCTATGAGCCGGAGGGTTGGTGGTTTTAAAGATTTACTAAAAGAAAACACGGCATTGCAGAGAAAGTTTAACCGAGTCAAATCATTAATCAAGGTTTGACATCTGGTTTGTGCTAATTTTTTTTGAGTGAACGCCGTCAGTTTCCAGGGGGTCAGATATGACAAATCCTTTTAAAAAACACACAATCCTGGTTTGGATATCTGTGCTGTTTGCATTATGGCAGTTTACAGTGCTTGAGGTGCAGGCAGAGCAGCCCGGCGATGAATTTATCCAGGGCTACGCCACAGCCGTTGTTGCCCTGAATTATCCGGATGGCGTTGAATCCATCAGGGTTGATAGTGGCGTGGTCTACCTTCAAGCTGAGTATTTATCGAAAGAAGAAAGAGCGGACTTACATAAAATACTTTCCGATGTCGAAGGCGTCCTTAGGGTTGAATTTGTCCCGAAGAGCAAAATTCCTGAATCGAAAAACGTGTCTAAGGGTGAGATAAAAGAAGCTGCAAAACCAAGTGAGCAACTACCCATGCTTTTACCGCAATCCCAGCTGTTTAAGCCTTTGCTCGCTGACCCGCGGTGGCCTCACTTTTCAGCCTCATTTCAGCGGTATATAATAGACAACGACCAGCTTCGCAATGTGGTGTCCACCAATTTCGGTGAGTCAATCGGCCTGTACCGTCTCCGTGGACCATTGCAGTCAACTGTTCAGCTTGGAATCCAGGCGGGAGTATTTTCCATTTTCGACTTCGATTCCCAATCCTTTGACCTGATTAACGCGGATTACATGGTCGGCATCACGTTGGGTTTCAAAAAAGGCAATTTTTCCAATATGACGCGTGTTTTTCATCAGAGCTCCCATCTTGGCGACGAGTACCTTTTACGCGGGCAAACCGACGAACGCATCAATTTGAGCTATGAAAGTGTCAACACTCTATTTTCTTATCACTTGCCGGCCGGATTCCGGATTTATGCAGGCGGGGGCTATTTTTTTCACAAGGAACCGTCGGATCTTGCCCCATGGTCTGTTCAGACCGGACTGGAGTTCCGTAGCCCTAAGCGCTGGTTTAAAGGAGCCCTGCGACCGGTATTCGGGGTGGATATTCAGAATCGACAGGAAAGTAATTGGGATGCAGACGTGTCGGCCCGCGCCGGGATTCAGTTTGAAAATCCGGAATTTCTGAGCCGGAAACTACAGCTACTGTTTGAATATTACAACGGAAAATCACCTAACGGACAATTTTATGAACGTAATATAGATTTTTTTGGCTTGGGGCTGCATTTTTTCCCTGAGTAACAGAGATTTCATACCTGAACTTTTGCTGTTACCATTGACTGAGGCCGTTAGAATAGGGAGTCCACTGGAGTCCGGGCGACCTTAAACCACTCAGGCCAACCCCGGCGGGAATCACAATCTCTATAAACACGATAGAATTGAATAAATGGCCAACAAGGCGCTGCACAAGACGGCAATTTCGCTACGCTCCATTGCCGCCGGTGAGCTTGATCGTTAAACATAACTGCAACGAGTGTTCAATTTCCCACCCCACCCAAAAACTAAACAATACTAAGTATGTTTACGTAGCCGACTTTCAATAACTGCAATAAATCAACAGTCGTTAATCTTTCTTAAATTATCAAGATGTACGATGGACACATTAACCCTGCCAGAAATGACTGACCCTATAGCGACCCTATGGTGCAATAAAACAAAAAAGGGATTAACCGCAAACGGCTAATCCCTTTCTATATCTGGTACGCCCGGCAGGATTCGAACCTGCGGCCTACGGATTCGAAGTCCGGCGCTCTATCCAGCTGAGCTACGGGCGCATCCTCTTAACAAATTTTTCTGGAACAGTATGCAGTTTTCAGCTTTTTTACAACTTTTAACCGCGGCCTGCGGACATTAATCTGCGGATTTATCTGAGTTTGATCGAGGCGGTGCGTTCGCTGATGCCTTTTTTCAGAACCTCCTGGTTGTAAGCTGCTATAACGTCACGGCGCTTCAGCATGCCGACCACCCATTTTGCCTCCGCTGATTCAACCACCGGTATTTCATCAAAACCCCTCCTGTCAAAGAGGGTCATCGCAGTATACAGGTTATCATCCGGGGTAAGGAATACGACATTCCGGGAACAGACATTGCCGACGGTGGCATGGCGGCGCAGATTTTCGTCATGCAGCACGGTTTTGACATCCTGCAGGGATACGACCCCGGTCATCTTTCCCGTATCGTCGATCACCGGGAAATAGAAGCTGTCCTTTGCCATGGAGAATATCTGCAGCAGCTGGTCGGCGTTGGCGTTCTCGCTTATGAGATCAACATCCTCGGTTATAATGCGGCCCACCTTGATGGACTTCATGACCGCGGTCTCCCGGCCCTCATGGATATCAATGCCCTCCCGGGTGAAATCTACGGTATCGATGGAATCGGGATTGAGCCTCGCCGCAACCACTGTTCCTATGATACTTGCCAGCATGATCGGTATGATAATCAGGTAATTTCCAGTCATTTCAAAAAGAAGAAAGATGGCGGTCAACGGGGCGTGGGTGGTGGCGGCGAGGAATGCCCCGAGGCCGACAGCGGCATAGGCGCTGGAAGTAGCGGTTACTGTGGGGAAGAAGTGGTGCGCCACTGATCCGTAAGCGCCTCCGATAACCGCACCGATAAAGAGTGCCGGGGCAAATACCCCGCCTGAACCGCCGGCGCCGAGAGTTACCGCCGTAGCGAAGATTTTCAGGAAAATGAGCACTGCCATGATCCAGAAAATGCCGTTACCCGCCAGCACCTCCTTGATATAATAATATCCGTCGCCCATGACCTGGGGAAAACCCATACCGAGAATCCCTATGATGAGAGCGCCGATCAGAGGTTTGACATGGGGATTGATTTTCCAGGCGGCAAAACTGTCCCGTACCTTATAGAAAACATAGATATGCAGAACCGCGATAATTCCCATAAGCAGTCCCAGGATCATATAGAGTGGTATTTCCGTCAGATGGTTTACCAGATGAAAGGAAGGTGTGGGGAATGCCGGATTTTCGCCGTAATAAGAGCGGGAGATCACGGTAGCTATTGCCGAGGAGATGACCAGCACCGAGAATGATGCAATTTCATAGGTGCCTAAAAGGACGATCTCGGCGGCGAAAAATACCCCGGCAATGGGGGCATTGAACATGGCGGCGATGCCACCGGCACAACCGGCTGCCGTATAGACCTTCATGCGCTCGGCGGAGATCCTGAAAATCTTGCCGACCAGTGAACCCAGCGCTCCACCGACCTGGGCGATGGGCCCTTCAACCCCGGCGGAATTGCCGGTGCCGATGGTTAGGGAACACGATATGATTTTCAGGATATTTTTCCTGAATTTCATGGGGCCGCCGCGGATATTAACCTTGCGCAGAAACTTGGTAAAGCCGTAGCCGTATATTTCGCCGGGGAATAAAAGGGCCAGGGGAATCAGGAGAATCATGCCGCTGAGCGGGACCAGTGGCAGCAGAAGTATATGCCAGCCGCCCTGAGTTGCCAGGGCGTAACCTGGGACAAAGATGGTCTCCTGCACCAATTCAAGTACGGAGCGAAAACAGATGTTTGCCAGGCCTGCCATTACGCCGATAAAGGAGGCTATAAACACCATCCGGGTATTTTCACCCGGGAAAAAAAATTTTCTGATCCTTTGCGTGTTCATATCTTCTCAGGTATGGGACAGCCGTAAAAGGCCGCCTGCTTCAGGAAATAATCGTCGGTCATGCCGGCAATAAAATCCCGGACTATTTCAGCAGGGGCATGTCTTTCCATGTAGTAGGGATCCATGCTGTCCAGCATTTTCGTAAAAATCTCTGAGCCCGATTCCATCTTCACAACCTGGGCAAGATATGTTTCAAACAACACCTGGTAGCATTTTTGGATTTTGGGGAAATCCTTTTTAATTAAAGGATTCATGTAAATATATTGATAGTTGAAGGTTTTGAGTTCCTTCAGGCTGTCACTGACCACGGGGCTGAAACCGATGGAATCATGGACCAGCTCTTCGCCGTCTCCCCGGGCAAGGCTGTTTGTGATCAGGTCCTCAACCAGATGGTAGACAATGGTGCCGTTGGTATCGCCCAGGACCTGCCTGCAGCCGGCCGGGATGTCGCTGCGGTCAATAAGCTTCAGTTCTATGGCATCCTCGATATCCCTGCCGACATAGGCAATGGTGTCGCTTAATCGCACCACGCAGCCTTCAAGGGTCATGGGCGACAGTTCGATGCCGGGATCATTGCTTTTTTCCCGGAGTTCACGGTCAAAAACTGTAAAATCCTTATGCCGTTCAGGGATCAGAAATCGGCGGTGGATTTCACCGTCATGACAGAGAATACCGTCCAGCGTCTGCAGGGTGAGGTCCCAGCCCCGGCCGTTTCTTTCGATCTGTTCCAGAAACTGGATACTCTGTATATTGTGTTGGAAAGCCGGAAGTCCATATTGGCTGCAGAGCCTGGCCAACTCTCTTTCACCGTCATGCCCGAAGGGTGGATGACCGATATCATGCCCCAGACTTATGGCTTCGATGAGATCTTCATTGAGCCGCAGAAAACGACCTATGGTGCGGGCGATTTTTGAAACCAGCTGCACATGCAGGACACGGTGGGTGATATGATCATTGCTGACCATATAGAATACCTGGGTTTTGTCAATGTACCGGGTATAGGCTCTGGCATGCAGAATCCGGTCGGCATCAAGGGCAAAGGCCTGGCGATGGCCGGTCTGGTCACCCGGCAGGCGGCGGATGCCGTCGCGGCTCAAGGTGGCAAGCCCGCAGAGATGTTTCTGTTCCCGTTCGTCAAGCCTGTTTTTTAAGGCCAGCAGTTTTGAAATTTTATTCTGTTCTGTATCCACGGCACTGTTAGGGATGAAAAAATAATGCTGGATAAAATTCTGTTATACTCAGATGGATTTTGATAACGCTATATGATTAATTGTCTGAGAATTATTGAATTACATAAAGCTGAAGGCACACCATATAGCGCTAGAACGGCTGCAGTGCAAACAAAAAATATTTTTCCCCTTCACCCTTTGCTCCAATAGAGTATCTTTAGGGTAAATTTTAAAACCAGGAGGACGGGCCCATGAAAATATCCATCAAATACTGCCGGCAGTGAAACTATCTTCCCAGGGCTTCCAGTATGGGAGAGGAATTACAAAAACAGCTCGGGGCGGAAATTGAACTGGTTGCCGGATCCAATGGGGTATATGATGTAGCCGTTGACGGCAAAATGATTTTCTCAAAATTCGAGCAGGGAAGATTTCCGCAGATCGATGAAATTATCCGTCTTGTCCGGGAGGGATAGGATTTTTCCGATTAAAGCCGGCCTGGCTGCTGCTAGCTGCTATGATGACGAGAGCTTTTTACGGGTTTTAACGATACACTCGTCACAGCTTTCCTTTATGGTTCCTTTTTCGCAGTACTCGGTAAAACCTTTTATCAGATCCACGCCGCCGCGGGGACAGACTTCCAGAAACGCAACAAACCGGATCAACCGGTCAATGACCTCCGGGGGAGCGGCATGCTCAATGCGGCAGGCGCTTTCCTCAGCGATGACATCATCAATAGCCAGTACCTTGATGAAAAACTCCTTGAGCGCCCCGTGGCGCCGGATGACATCCCCGGCCACCTCCCTGCCTTTTTCAGTAAGGGTGATCACCTCGTAGGGCTCATAATGGACCAGCCCCTTTTTGGCAAGAGCGCGGAGGGCTTCAGTAACTGAAGCACGGCTTACCTGCAGACGCTTGGCAATATCTTTGCCCCTGGCTACTTTTTTTTCAGCCACGATGTGGGCAATGGCTTCGATATAATCCTCCAGGCTGGCGCTGAGGCTGATTTTTTTATTCATCTGATTCTCTTGCTGCATTTTTATGCAACCCAAAAGACATTTAAGTGGATGCAGTATCCGGAGGGCATGGTATCTTTTTTATTGTAATTATTACTTTTTACATTAATTTCTGGACGAGTCAAGTTCTATTGCATTCTCCAATAATTGCGCTATAGATGATTGTCCGCTCCGGGAAAAATGCGTTGCCGACGGATACGGATTGGGTCAATTTTAACTATTTGTTTCCCGGTAATTCATTGCAACATATAAAAGTACTTCAGGAATATGCTTCGTGAACTGAAAATCAACAATCTGGCTCTGGTTGAATCATTACAGCTGGTTTTCAGCGACCAGCGGACAAAGGATTCGGGATCACTGGCGGTGCTCACCGGTGAAACCGGGGCAGGGAAGTCCATCATTCTGCAGGCTCTTAATCTGCTGGCCGGCTGTAAGGCATCCAGCACCTGGATCAGGACCGGTTCTGACACCGCTGCGATTGAAGCCTTGTTTGTTTTGAGTCCCGGAGTGAAAAACCTGCAGGACGAATTACTCGATAAGGGATTTACGGTTGAGGACAGCCTGATCCTCAAACGGTTGATCAGCCGGCATGGGAGAAGCCGCTATTTCATTAATGACAGCATGGCAACCGCGGCCCTGATAGAGCATGTCTGCGAGAATCTTTTCTCGGTTGCCAGCCAGCATGAGCATCAGGTACTGCTTAAACCCCGCAATCATCTGCAATTTTTAGATTCCGTCGGGGAATTATGGCCGGAACGGGAAGCGTTTGCCGAACAGTACCAGCAATGGGCTGCATTGAAGGCCCGGCAGAAAAAACTGCAGCAGCAGGAACAGGACCGGGAGCAGCGGCGTGACCTCCTTGCCTTTCAGTTGCAGGAGATACGGGAAGCCGCCGTCAGGGCCGGGGAAGATGAGGAGCTTACAGCAGAGAAGAAAATTCTCAGGGCATCCGATACGCTCACGGAGCTCGGCCGGATGAGCTATGATATTCTATCCGAAACGGTTGTGGTCCATCTTGGTCAGGTGCGCAAAAACATGGAACAGATGGCCCAGTATGATGAATCGGCGGGTGATATGGCTGCCAGGATAACAAGCAGCAACTATGAGTTGGATGACATGGTAAGACAGTTGAGCCAGTACCTGCAGAATATCCCCGGTGACCCCCGGCGGCTTGAGGAGATTGAGGTCAGAATTGATCAATTGCAGAAGCTGAAACGAAAGTACGGCGGCCCCCAGATACAGCTTGAAGAGGTCATCCGCTATGCGGAACAGGCGGAACAGGAGCTTGAGAAGCTCGATTCCATGGATCAGAACCTGGCGGAGATTGGAGAAAAACTGGTAGCCCTTGAAAGGGAACTGATCGCTGCGGCTGAGGCATTGTCCCGCGCCAGGAGGGAAACCGGGGCCCGGCTTGAGCAGGCAATCAGCGAAGAATTGAGCTCCTTAAGTTTTGCCAGTACAGAGTTCAGGGCGGAGTTTGAACAGAATGAAAAAAACCTGCCGGAACTGACACAGTCAGGCTGGGACCGGGTTGAGTTCATGTTTTCCGCCAACCCCGGGGAGCCGGTGAAGCCCCTGGCAAAGATTGCGTCCGGCGGCGAACTTTCCAGGCTGCTGCTGGGACTGAAATGTATTCTGGCCCGCCGAGACCAGGTGGGAACGGTAATATTTGACGAGGTGGATGCCGGGATAGGCGGTCAGGCGGCAGAAGACGTTGCGGTTAAAATAAAACAGCTGTCCGGGCACCATCAGGTTCTCTGCATCACGCATCTGCCGCAGATTGCTGCAAAGGCTGATGAACATTTCAGGGTGGACAAGACCCTGCAGGATAAGCGGACCAGAACGGAGATATCCCTGCTGGATGAAGATGACAGGATACGTGAACTGGCCCGTATGCTTGCCGGAGAATCTGTTACCGAGGAAACCATGGCCTTTGCCAAAAAACTTTTACTGCAGGGAAAGCTCAAGGCCCAAGGCTGAAGACTCAAAGGAAAAAAGGAATCCGGATCTCATTCGGCAAATGTATTACTGCCGACAAAATAGTCTTTTGCAAAATAAATGATGATTGACAGCTTCCCAGGGTTAATTCCCGGGAACATGCAAATCCAGGTGGGATCCGTCCTGCCAGTTGATGCCGAGATTCTGCATGAAATGGTCAAAAATCGGCCAGTCTCCGGATGAAATGGGTAGAGTGGAGGCATTGAGTGAAAGCGGCATCAGGCCGTAATCGGTGCACTGGAGCAGCAGGATTGCCAAAAGAAGTGATTTTGCCGTCTGGTACTGCACCGCGTTTACCCCGAAATTCTTCCAGGTTGTCTCGTGATTTTCACTCCAGACCAAAGTTTTGGGTGCTGCCATATTTTCCTCGTATACTTGCACGGCAACCTGTTCCAGTCCGGTTATCGGTTCATCCGCCCCCGGAATGTAGAGCATGCTTCTCGCCCTGCCGGCGTCATTCATATTGAGGATGTCCATTACCGGGGGATTTAAACTGTAGAAGAAACGTCCGTTTTTAACAGCGGGAATTTCACTCAGGTTCCAGATATCCTCATGACCCACGACTCTGGCAGCCACGGCTAGGCGTTCCCAGCTGACCTTGCAGTCCCGGCTGCCGAAGCCGATATCTTCCCGGGGAATGCCGTCAATAATCTCCATGGTTGGAGAAAGCATAACTTCTTCAACCAGTGCTTCAGGACACCAGCCCACAGCTGCTTTATCCCGTTCCGTTGCACCTGCAAGCCGATCAAACTCATAAACGGTCACATCATAGGCGCGTAATTTATCCGGCAGATCTTTGAGAATACGCCGGGTTATAATTTCAACCAGGCCAGGGTTTATGCCCCAGCATAACCAGTGCGGATAGTTGACATCGATTTCTCTATAGGTATAAGGCATCAGGCGGCTGTAACGATATTCACCGGGGTCCCGGGTGGAACTGGCGCAGGAGTCGAGATAGGCGGTATCATATGAGGTAAGGCAGTTTCTGATCCTGAGGTTGTCGGTGCCGGCACAGAGATTGACAAACAGGGAAGGGACGGAAACTTCGGACATTAAGGTGTGGAGAAACTCCGCATCGTTGATGTCGCCGGTCCGGCAGGTGAAGCCGCAATGCTGCAGCGGCAGCAAGGCATCTGCATCCCGGTCAACAGCAATTATATGATCGAATAAACGTAATTGATCAATACCGAGTTTAACCAGGCTGCCGCCGATGGTGCCAATTCCGGCAATCAGCAGCGAGCGGAAGTTTCGGTTGTCTATATGTTTTAAACCATACATTTACAAGTGACGGGGATAGATTGATCAGCCGATAAGTCTCCGGTTAATAAAAATGTTTCCATAAAGTTCAGGGGGTCCCATCCGTAAACTGGACGTAGAAAGCGGAATGGTCGTAAATATACTGCGGGGTTATGGAATGCAATTCAAGCGCTGCAACAATTTCATCGATATAATCAGCAACCACACCGACATGCAGACGCATCAGCTGGCAATACTGACGCAGCCGTTTCATTGAACCGGTGACAGCCTGCACCGGGCATCTACCGCCGCAATAACTGTGGACGCCGCACTTTCTGCATTCCAAATCATTTTTATAGTGAATAAGCCAGGAGAGGTCATGCTCGCTTATTATCGGGGTGCCGTCAGCTCCAACCGAACCGATGGCGTATTGTCCCGGCAGATCGGCACAGGAATGGATCTTGCCGTCAAGGATATCATAGTTGCGATCCAGCTCGACACCGCAGGCGGTTGATTTTCTTTTGGTGCCGGCCAGCAGGTATAGGACAAGTTCGTTGATATGGGTTATGGGAAGCAGGATGTTGTCCCTGAGTTTTGCTACGTATACGTCCATGATCTGCCGGAGATCCTTTTCATAGGCAGCCGCATAGCGGACAAGAGCCTCAAAAGGATCACTGCTTTCAACCCAGTGCCAGAAAAACTGATCTACCAGCCCCATGTCATGCAGATAGGTAAACTCCTGAAAGCAGTCGAGAAGCGATTGGTCTTCCCGCAGGGTTGACCACATGAGTACCTGGCCCTGCCTGATGTTTTTGAGCGCCGCAAGGCCGGCATGAATGCGCTCCAGATTGGTGCCGCGCCTGATGCGTTCGTGCTGCGCCCGGGTGCCGTCAATGGATACCGAATAGAGCCAGATGGAGCGCATCATTTCAGGGTAGGACTGAATCGATTTTTCCAGGAGTTCGCCATTGGTGTAAAGCATGTAACGGACATCATTCGGCAGACCGGCCTTATCTATACATGTTATTAAAGCCTGCATCTTGTCCGATGCCAGCAGAGGTTCACCGCCGTACAGGCATATGGTGGCAATTTCATCTGCATTGGCATTGATCAGGTTGACAATGCAGCGGGCATCGCGAACCGGGTCCGTGTCTTTGAACAGTCCGTTGTTTCTGGTGCTGTCGCCATCGTCCGCATGGTTGAAGGTGATATTAATACAGCCGCGACAGCGGGCCTGACAACGCCCGGTTATCGAGATATGGATACAGAGGGGGAAGATTCCCGTATACCTGAATTTTTTCCTGTCCCGGCCATGCATAACCCGGGCATTGTGGGAGCTGAGATCACCCCAGGTTTGATGGTGGATGATCTGTGGTGTGTCGAGGGCCGAGGGTTGGTCCAGGGAGCGGTAATATGGTATATCGGTTGCATCGAACATAGAGGTATGTTGTATAGGTAGAGGTTGTTTTGGTGTTGGCAAATTTTCTTCATGAGTATGAATCAATTCACGACTTGCTGTCAATAGAAAACCTTGGAGCCGCAGGGGGCGGACATTTTTGGTTCAGCAGCGGCAAGGCGAGGGCAGGAGATGATACGATGAAATGCCAGTGATAGATCTTGCTGAATCCGGAAAGAGACAGCGATGATTTCCATCACCCGCGAAAAGAAGATTGACGAATTTTGCATTAATTTATAGGATAATACGGTTGTGGTAACGACCCAGTTATGTTTGAAATCGTTAAATTTTTCTCAAATTCGGAAATAGTTTCCATTTCCTGATCAACAATGGCCTCACTATTGAGCAGCGAATTTTTTCCCAGAAGTCTTACCTGGAGCGGTCCAGCTCCTGCAAGGTATTCCGCTCATTTCTCATTGAACCGCATCATGCCCGGGGTGGATAATTTCCACTATGATGTCAATTTGAGCCCGATTTTTCGGGAGTCGATTGCCAAAATAATTTTTCACTTGATCCTGAAAACTTCCAGGGCGGATGCGGATCTTGATATTGAATTTGATTGGGTCAGGGAGAGAAGGGAATTTAAACGGTTGTGTTTCGATATCATGCTGGATGCCGTGAAAAGGGCAAAGATGGGAGATGGAGAAATCCAGCTGGATTACCTGGCCCAGATCACGATCTGCAAATTTCTGCTGCAGGAGGTATCCCGACAGTTTGAAGAGTTGATGATCAGGCTCAATAATCTGATCTGGGAGTATGAAAGCACTGATGACAGCGAGATGGTGCTGCAGATCCTCGATCTCAAGGAACGGGTTCTGGCCGTCCGTCATAAGCGAAACAGCATTGTCAGCAATGTCAGCCGGGAGATCTTCAACTACCTGCTGGAAGCTCAGAAATCCCTGAATGAAAGGCGCGAGGCAAATTTCGGCATAGGGTCCCTGCTCAAGGAAGATATTTTTATCAATCCCCTTCTGCATATTGAAAATCAGCATGATGACTATCTCATGCTGGAAAATTATGTGCTGCTGGGACACAGGATGGATGACCCTGATAAATATGAAATTCTCCTGGAGCTGATAAGCGACCTGCTTGGCAGGATTAAAATAATGCAGGCAGAAAAAAAAGGGGAAGAGGCGGATGAAATTTCTCCTGTGGCAGAGGGCAAAAACAGGCCCAAAAAATCCGACGGAAAAAACATCATAACCCTCGGATGGATGCGGGAGGTGGCAAATGTTGATCTTCTGCTGAATTATTACCGGACAGGTGCGGAAGTCCGGGAAATGAAAAAGAGCATCAACCACGATAAAGAAGAGTTGCACCGGCTTGAGTCCCTGGCCAAAGAACAGAAAAGAATCTTCAATGCCTTTTATGACAAATTCAAGCAGAAAAAACTCATAAGCGGGATCATTGCCTCCTTTGAAATGATAGCCGTATATCAGGAGTACTGTCCTCCTCTTGTGCCCCAGCAGGTTAGGCAGTTTCTCATTTCAAGCGAAGCAAGAAAGAGCGTGGCAGCGCATTTCAAACGGCTCAAGGTCTATTACAACAAGTCGGTTTCGCTGGTGCTTCTGAAAAAGACAATGATGAAAATGGGCCGCTTGAAAGATTACCAGCGCAATGAATATTTTCTGCAGTTTCTCAGGGGATTTTTCAGGTACCACCGTGATCTGGAAAACTTTAAGCTCCTGAAGCAGGGGATTGATCGCATCAACATTGTTGTAGATGAAAAGACCATCGCTCTCTCAAAAACAAATAAGACCCTCTATGAGTTTCTCCTGCCGCACGAGCAGGTTTTTGAGCTTGATACCAAGCCGGTCACCAGCCATGTCATCATGAAGGCGGATGTGCGCGGGGCAACACTTATCACGAAACAGCTTGACGAGAGCGGCTTAAATCCCGCCTCGTACTTCAGCCTGAATTTTTTCAATCCCATATCTGAGATTGTCGCGCAATACGGCGCCCTCAAGGTCTTTATCGAAGGGGACGCAATAATTCTAGCCATTTTAGAGCGTAAAGAGGATGAAGCAGGGAAATACTGTGTTTCCAGGGCCTGCGGTCTCGCCTTAAACATGCTGAATGTTATTCAGAAATATAATGCCAAGAGCAAGAAATATAATCTGCCCATACTTGAACTTGGAGTCGGCATCTGCTATCAGAATGCAGCGCCGGCTTATCTGCTGGACGGCAAGAAAAGAATTATGATCTCCCCAGCTATTAATCTGGCCGACAGGCTTTCAAGCTGTCATAAGATTTTACGCCGGGTATTTGATAAGAATAACAGGCCCTTTAACCTCTATGTGTATCAATCAGAGGGGAGTAATGATACGTCCTTAAGCGATGATGAGATCATCCTGCGCTATAATGTCAATGGTATAGAGCTGAACGAGGCGGGATTCAGAAAGCTCGCCTCTGAAATCGATCTTAAAACCATGAATTGTCTTATCCCTGAAGTGCAGAAAGATCCGATAATCATCCATGCCGGCAAGTTCCCCCTGGTCACCGGTACCTTTCAACGCTTGATCGTCCGGGAGGACTGGGTACAGGAGTTGAACCCGTTTGACTTCAAGGCGGTCGGTAAAGTGAACCGGAAATATTATGAGGTCTGTACGCAGGAGGCTTTGAAACAGTATGTGGAAAACCAGGAGAAAGATGCCGGAGTATTCTGATTTTCCGCAGCTGGTCGATCCGGCATGGGCTTGAACACGATCAGCGAGCGCATTCCTCGCGGGTCATGCTTCGCATGCGCAAGCGGCTGCGGGGAGCTTCAAACTTTGCTTGTTTTCTCTGTTTGCAAGTGATGCATTGCTGTCTTTTTCCTGCGGCAACAGCAATGTGCAGGTATGCAGGGAACGGCCGCACATACATGGTGCCGGGAGTGCCATAAGACGCAAACGATGCCTGAGGAATGATGCGGTCAAGGCTGGAATGTCATGTTGAGACTAAGGTATTGAACAGACTTGTTTTTCTTAGTATACTTCTAGCTGCTTTTCTAAAGCTTTCTCTAAGCAAAGTTTTTTCCGTTTTCCCGGGGCAAAAGCTGGTACACAAAATTGCTGATAGTTTTCATCGCGAAAAAACTCATTTCCCATCACTCTGGACGGCATAATTGGGGAGGCAGACTTTTCCTGTACCTTGGGATCAGTGTCATATGCGGTCTGCTTGCCAGCTGCGGTGTATTCTCCACCAGCTATGATATTGCCAAGGGAACCGCTGTTGCCACCTATAAAACGGCAAAGATAGCAACCAATATTACGGTTGGAACATGTAAAATCGCCTATAAGATCGGCCGGTATACCTTTAAGGTGGTCATGGCCCCTCTTGACTGGCCCATGACCCACGATATTGAGTCCATCGACGGCATGTCGCCTAAAGAGGCCATTGCAAAGGGGAAGGTGAAAAATGCCCCCTATGTTGTTAGAGGAAGAAGATATACTCCCATGTCTGTGGAAGAGGCGCTGCGATATTCGGAGACCGGCGTTGCCTCCTGGTACGGCAGAGAAACCCAGAAACGGAGCGGCGGCACCATGACTGCCAACGGTGAGGCCTTTGATCCGAGAAAACCGACAGCCGCCCATAAATATCTGCCGCTCCCTATCCATGTCCGGGTAATAAATCTTGAAAACGGCAAATCCATAATAGTGCGGGTAAATGACCGGGGTCCGTTTGTTAACGGCCGATTAATTGACCTGTCATCCGGAGCTGCAAAACAGCTTGGATTTTACCGGCAGGGGCTGGCCAGGGTAAAAATTGAGACCGTGCAGCTGGATTGAAAAAGTTCAGTGAAAGGGTAAAGGCTGCAGGACCAAAGGCGAGGGTGAGACATGGATAAATGCAGAATGCAGAATGAAAAACGAAGGATGATGAAAAAAAGCATACAGGGAACCACCAACCACTAACCACCAACCACTAACCACCAACCACTAACCACCAACCACTGACCACCAACCACTAACCACCAACTGCTAACCATTGACAGTTTATTGCTCCTGGCAAATCGCCTCTTCAATCCACTGTTCGATCTGAACCCGCGGCGGTTGGATGCCGGCGCTCTTGACCTCACCGTTGATGATGAGGGCCGGAGTTTTCGTGACCCCGTAACGCCATATTTCATCCAGGTCCTGCACATCTTCGATATCTGCCGCCACACTTTTTTCCTGCAGAATGTCAATCAGCATTGTTTTTAATTTGTTGCAGGTGACGCAGGGACGACCCAGGACGCGAATCGTCAGGCTCTGGCTCTCTGATTTTTCCAGATTGTAATAACACCTGTATTCCCGCAGCAGTGCTTCCTTGTATGGCTTTATTGCCTGCTCCGGGATATAGTTTTTCCGGCTGATCTGTTCGTAGAGAAATTCAACCGCGTCCTCTTCGGAAATTTTTCTGCCGGCCAATTGGGCCAGGGCTACATCAAGGCCGAGCAGCCCAACGGTTACCCGGCCAATGCGGATAGTTTTTTGTAAGGGAAAATCCATCGGGTTTCAGGATTTTTAAAGCCACAAAATTGTTGACTAACGTTGTCAGATAAAAGCAATATAACCACTTGAGCTATTCCGGCAAGATTATGCTGAGTAAAGGAGAAATTATTTTGCGATAGCTATTCAAATCCGAATAGCGGCTAAAGCCGGAAAAAAATTTACAACTTGCCAACTATGAATCAAAACCCCTGGAAATTGCTGGAGCAGTATCCCCCTGTCATAGTACAGGCCCTGGCAGATCTCAAACGGAAAAGGTCTTCTTCCTGCTATATTGCCGGCGGCACACTCCGCGACTGGTTTTTGGGACTGGAATCAAAGGATCTGGATATAACCGTTGCCAATGACAGTTTCGGCTGGGCCGGTGAATTTGCCCGGGAACTGGGGGCAAAACTCGTGCCCATGGATCCTGAAGAGGAGGTGGCCAGGGTGGTTTTTCAGGATGTTTGCGTCGATTTTGCAACGTACCGCGAGGAGTCCAAAACCATTGAACAAGACCTTATGAAACGGGATTATACTATAAACAGCATGGCAGTCCCGGTTCCCGCCCGGATTCCCCGGTCCTGGGATACCATTGCAGCACCTGCAATACTTGATCCTGCCGGTGGACAAAAGGATATCCGGGATAAAATAATACGATCCAATTCCTCTGCGGTTTTTGTCAGTGATCCTCTGCGGCTGCTCCGGGCTTACCGGTTTATGGCAAAACTCGGATTCAGGATTGAACCCTCTACCGCAAAGCAGATTCAGGAACATGTCCATCTACTTTACCAGTCTGCCGAGGAGCGAATTGCCTTTGAGCTTGACTCAATAATGGCGGTTTCAGAGGCAATTAAAACCATAGAGGCCATGCATCAGCATGGTGTTCTGCAGGAACTGATTCCCGAGCTGTACAGGGGGGTTGGTGTTAAACAGCCCGCCAGCCACCACCTGGATGTTTTTGAACATGGTGTCGCCGCTCTCAAATACATGGAGAAGGTGCAAAAAGAACCCGGACGATACTTTCCTGAATACAGGGAATTTCTCAGCAGTTATCTGCAGAAAGACAGAAGAAGAATCCTGCTGAAATGGGCCGCCCTGCTGCATGATCTTGGAAAACCGGAAACCCGTGAAATCAGGGAAGACCGGCAGGGACGGATCACCTTTTACAACCATGACAAGGAAGGGGCGAGGATCTTTGCAATTATAGCGGACCGTTTTAAATGGCGCACAAAAGACAGAGAGTTTGTCTCACAGTTTATTTCGGTTCACATGTGGCCTTTTCATCTTAATAATGCCCGTAAGAAAACAGGATTAACCCCCAAGGCATATCTGCGGCTGATCAAGGCGGTGGGTGATGAGTTTCCCGGACTCTTCATGCTGGCCATGGCCGACAGTCTTGCCGGCAGCGGCACCGGCAAACCTCCCGGGATGGAAGAAGACATGGCCGGCCTGTTCCGCAAGGTGGAAACCGTATACCGGCAGACAATAGAGCCGGTGTTGACCAAAAGGCTGCTGACCGGCCGGGACCTGATAGAAATTTTCGGACTCGAACCGGGACCGCGGTTCAGGGAGATTTTAGACGGTCTGGAAAGCGCCCAGGTGGAAGGAGAGGTTGCGGATAGGGACCAGGCCCTTGCCTGGGTAAAAAACTATCTGAAATTACATAAATAATTTGATTTTTTCGAGAGCACCATTGTACTATTCGGGCATCATTGCAAGGATTGCAATCAGGTAAAAATGGCTGCTGTATGTCAGTGATACGGCAAAATTTGTCAAGGCTGAGGAAACGGACTAAAGAATGCGAAAAGTACAGGACTATTATTTCAAAAAGGCCAAAAAGGAGAGCTATCCCGCCCGTTCAGTCTATAAACTGGAAGAGGCCCAAAAGAAATACCGGTTTCTGAAAACGGGCGACACTGTTCTTGACCTCGGCTATCAGCCCGGCAGCTGGTCGATATATGCCGCCAAAACAGTGGGTCCCGCTGGACTGGTTGTCGGGATTGACCTGCAGGAGGGGAAGAGAATAAACATTGCCCAAGCCGCAGAGATTATCTGGTTTGCAGATGATATCTCGGCAGAAGACATCGTTGAAAAAATACAAAAAATCAGAAAAAATTTCCGTGTCATTCTCAGTGATATAGCCCCCCGGACCTCGGGAAATAAATGGGTGGATCAGCAGCAGTCACTCAACCTGGCAAGACGGGTCTTGGAAATCACCGGCCAGGTCCTGGAAAATGGGGGAAATTTTTATGTCAAAGTTTTTGAGGGAGAAGACTTTAAGGAATTTGTAGATTCAGTGCGAAAGAATTTCAAAACGGTTAAGATCGTTAAACCAAAAAGTTCCAGAACTGAAAGCCGAGAGGTATTTGTCCTGGGAATGGGATTTATTCATAACAGGGTGCAAGAGGGCCAGGGTTCAGAGGGGCAAGGATAGCGCCTGTATGTTCAAATTAACTGTATGTATTAGCAACAGGAGGCAGTAAACGTGTCGGGACATTCAAAATGGAGCACCATTAAGCGAAAGAAAGGTGCAATCGATGCTAAACGGGGTAAAATTTTTACCAGACTTATCAAGGAAATTACCGTTGCCGCCCGGATGGGCGGGGGAGACCCGGATGCCAACCCGAGGCTGCGCTCGGCCATTGCAACCGCCAAGACTGAAAATATGCCCAAGGATAATATCGAACGAGCCATCCAAAAAGGCACCGGAGAACTGGAAGGGGCGGTATATGAGGAGATTACCTACGAGGGATACGGACCGGGCGGAGTTGCGGTTCTCGTCGACTGCATGACCGATAACAAGAATCGCACGGTTGCCGACATACGATATTATTTCAGCAAAAGTGGCGGAAATCTGGGCGAATCAGGCTGTGTTTCCTGGATGTTTGACAAGAAAGGCACCATACTTATTGACAAGGAAAGCATAGACGAAGAGGATCTGATGGACAAAGCCCTGGAAGCCGGTGCCGAGGATGTACTGGAAGAGGATAATGTTTTCCAGGTGGTTACGGCGCCGGATGACTTTGAGGCCGTGCGGGAATCCCTGGAAAACGCCGGAGTAAAATTCATTGAGTCCGCTGTATCAATGATGCCGAAAACTACCGTTGACATCACCGAGGAAAAACCGGCCCGGCAGATATTAAAGCTTCTGGAAAGCCTGGAAGACCATGATGATGTCCAGAATGTCCATGCCAATGTCGACATTCCCGATGAAATAATGGAAGCGGTATCGTAAGGTGCGGAGTGATATTTTTGTAAAAATGATCCTCTGTTGAATCGCCCTTCATAAAAAGTCCCTGCGGCCGTTAATTTTCCGTTACATTCTTTATGACCGGCAATTCTGAATTTTGCGGCATATTGCATGACTTTATTCTTATACTGGATGAGGAGATATTGGAGCAGGGGGTAACGGCAGCCCCAATTTTTTAAATTCGGCATTATATAAACAATGGTTGAACAGGAAAACGTGCGTATCCTCGGGATTGACCCCGGGTCACGTGCCACCGGCTACGGAATCATAGTAAAAAGAGGCACCCGGCTTTATTATGTAACTTGCGGCATTATCAGGCTTGGCAATAAATATTCTTTCTCCGACCGGCTGAAGATTATTTTTGACAGTCTGTGTGAAGTTATTGAAACCCATAAGCCTGCGGTTGCCGCCGTTGAGGATGTTTTTGTCGCGGCAAACCCACGGACGGCTCTAAAATTAGGGCATGCCCGAGGGGTGGCGGTTCTGGCAGCCCTGCATAATGGTTTGACGGTGCGTGATTATACTCCCAGGATGGTGAAACAGGCCGTGGTCGGGTATGGTAATGCCGATAAAAACCAGGTGCAGCAGATGGTGCGCGTGCTGCTGCAGTTGTCAGCCCCGCCAAGTGCCGATGCGGCGGATGCCCTGGCGGTAGCCATGTGCCATGCAAACCAGACGATTATTGATGGAATGCCCGTATGATATACAACATCTCGAAATTAAAGATGGGTGGAAGAAAATTTCAATTTTCAACCTTTAGCCTTCAACCTTTATCTTTCTACCTCTAAAATCATGATTTCCTGTTTAAAAGGCGAATTATTTCACAAGTCAGCGGAAAAGGTGACCGTTTTCGTAAACGGTGTGGGGTATGAAGTTTTCCTGTCAACGGTCAGTTTCGAAAAACTGCCGCAGCTGGGGGAAGAAGTATTCCTGCACATATACACTTACGTTCGGGAAGATCTCTTGACCCTGTTCGGTTTTGCCGATACGGACGAAAAGAAAATGTTTCTGCTGCTCCTCAACGTTTCCGGCGTCGGGCCGAAACTGGCCCTGGCAATTTTATCGGGAATCAGTCCGGTTGATCTGGCCCGGGCTATAGCCGCAAAGGACATTGCACGATTGACCGCCCTGTCGGGCGTCGGCAAGAAAACCGCCGAACGAATCTGTCTTGATCTGCAGGATAAAGTTGGGTTTATTGCCGGCGGTGATCATGAGTTTCCGGATTTTGGCGCCGGATCACCGGTGGAAGGCAGCAAGGCAAAAGACGTTGTTTCCGCCCTTGTTAATCTCGGTTATCCGCAGAGCCGGGCCCATATCGCCCTGGCCGCAGTAAAGAAACGTGTTTCCCCTGAGTCTTTTGCTGCAATGCGGGTGGAAGAATTAATTCGGGAAACGCTGAGGTCACTGGCATGATCCATGAAGAAAGAATTGTCAGCGGCCAGGCTGAACCGGAAGAGCTGACAGTTGACCAGAATTTGCGGCCCAGGAGGCTCAAACAGTATATAGGCCAGCAACTGGTCAAGCAAAACCTGGCGGTATTTATTCAGGCTGCCAAGGGGAGAAACGAAGCGCTTGACCATGTGCTTTTCCACGGTTTCCCCGGGTTGGGCAAGACCACCCTGGCCTACATTATTGCCCATGAAATGGAGTCGAATATAAAGGTGACCTCGGGGCCTGTCATAGAAAGACAAGGGGATTTGGCGGCAATCCTGACCAGTCTGGAACCAGGCGATGTGCTTTTCATCGATGAAATCCATCGCTTGAATCATGTGGTGGAGGAAATTCTGTATCCGGCCATGGAGGATTTTCAGTTGGACCTGGTTATCGGCCAGGGACCGGGGGCCCGGTCGGTGAAAATGGATCTGCCCAGGTTCACCCTGGTGGGAGCCACCACCAGGACCGGTTTACTGACGCCCCCCCTGCGTGACAGATTCGGCGTGATGCTGCGCCTGGATTTTTACACGACGGACGAACTGGTGCAGATTGTCAAACGATCTGCAGCGATCCTGGGCCTCAAGGTAGACAATGCCGGAGCAAAGGAACTGGGGCGGCGGTCACGGGGAACACCTAGGATTGCAAACCGCCTGCTCCGCAGGGTGCGTGATTTTGCCGAGGTGGGCGGGCACGATGTTATAACAGCCGAGGTTGCCGACAGGGCCCTGGAGATGCTTGCTGTGGATAAAAAAGGTTTGGATGAGATGGACCGGCGCATTCTTCTGACAATCATTGACAAGTTTGACGGCGGCCCTATCGGCATAGAAACCCTTGCCACCGCCGTAAGCGAAGAAAAGAGCACCCTGGAGGATGTATATGAGCCATTTCTGATCCAGTCAGGTTTCCTGACCCGCACCCCGAGGGGCAGGATGGCCACGGTTCTGACCTATGAACATTTTGGACGCCGGTTTAAGAAAAAGGATGAATCGCGGTCTTTGTTTTAGACATAGAGAACTGAAAACAGTTTTCCTTCAATGAAAAAAGCTCAAAGCTCAAAGCTCAAAGTTGAATGCTCAAAGCTGCAAGCTGACTGCTGACCGCTGAAAGCATAAAATAGGTGCTGCCATGGATAAGAAAAGAACGATTCTGGATATTCGCGCGATGAAAAAAAACGGTGAGTTAATCTCCATGCTCACCGCCTATGATGCCTCTTTGGCGGGGATGATAGACGCCGCAGGTATTGACATGATTCTGGTCGGTGATTCTCTGGGCAATGTCCTTCTCGGGTATGAGTCAACAATCCCGGTGACCATGGAGGAGATGCTGCATCACTGTAAAGCTGTTCGCAGAGGGACCAGGAATGCTGTCCTGGTGGGTGATATGCCGTTCATGTCCTATCAGGTATCAGATAGCGAGGCGATCGGCAATGCCGGCCGGTTTCTGAAAGAGGCGGGATGTGATGCAGTTAAGCTGGAAGGCGGCACCGAATTGTGCCAACGGGTAAAAGCCATTGCCCGGGCCGGGATACCCGTTATGGGACATATCGGTCTGACGCCCCAGACGGCATCACAGCTTGGAGGCTACAAGGTGCAGGGCCGGGATGCTGAATCGGCCCGGCGTCTGCTGCAGTCGGCCAGAGACCTGGAGGATGCGGGTGCCTTTTCAATCGTGCTGGAATGTTTGCCGGCGCCACTCTCGGAGATAATTACCAGGGAAATTTCCATTCCAACCATCGGCATTGGCGCCGGCAGACACTGTGACGGCCAGGTCCTGGTAACCCATGACATGGTGGGCATGTTCGACAAATTCATCCCATCCTTTGTGAAACAGTATGTCACGCTGGCGCCGCAGATAAGGGATGCGGTGGAGGCCTATCACCGGGAAGTAAAAAACGGAAGTTTTCCTGCGGAGGAATACAGCTTCAACATGCAGCTTGATGTCCGAAGTCTGCTAGATGAATAAAGAGGTTGGCTGCCATCGAGATCAATTGTTATCGGCGAAGAATTATGAAAATGGAGTCCACAATGAATAAAAGGTTTGATATAAAGATTGCCGCCAGGGCTTTTTTGATCTGTATGATCTTTACTCTGACGCTTGCAGCGGGTTCGGCTGCGGCCCGGGAAATAGCCGGAATTGAGGTGCCTGAATCCATCATGGCAGAAAATAAGTTACTGGTGCTTAATGGCGCCGGCATCCGGGAAAAATATTTTTTCAAGATTTATGTTGGCGCCCTGTATCTTCCGGTCAGGCATTCCTCTGTCAATGAAATTCTGGCTGATCCGGGAGCAAAGGGCATTGTCATGAGCTTTCTCCATAAAGAGGTAAGCGCCGAGAAGCTGGTGGACTCCTGGAATGAGGGCTTTACCGGCAACAGCACACCGGTCGAACTCCGGGAACTGCAGGACCGCATCAACCAATTCAATTCGCTGTTTCCTTCTGTCCACAGAGGAGACGAGATCAGGCTGATATACCTGCCGCGGAAAGGGACCCAGGTATGGATTAATGGCACCCTGAAAGGCTCTGTAGCCGGAGAGGATTTCTCCCAGGCCCTGCTGAAAATATGGCTGGGGAAAAAACCGGCTGACGCCGACCTGAAAGAGGCCATGCTGGGGAAAGAGTGATTACAGACAGGATAAAGGCAAAAATCAAAGGGCGCAAAAGTCAAAGGGCGCAAAAGGCTCAAAGCTCAATGCTGAAAGCTCAAAGGAAGCCGTGTGCCGTCCTGATATAGGTTTACCCCCTGCCTTACGTTAATTCCTGCATCAACCCGGGCAGCCTGTCAAAATACCGGCCCACATCTTCGGGTCGATGCGCATCCGAACCCGCCACCAGGGGAATATTCCGTGCTAACGCCTTTTGCAGAATCGCCGAAGAAGGATAGGGCTGCTTTTTCGTCCTGTACCCAGAAGTGTTGACTTCCAGGGCCATTTTTTTGCGGGCCATGGCATCGAGCAGTCCGTCGATGAGAACATAATGTTCAGGGCTGAATATAACATCCGGATGGTGGCGAAGAACGGCGTCAATATGGCAGAGTACCTGGCCGGGGAGTTTTTCAACAGCATCCTGCAGGTCGGTATAATAGCGGCGAATAACTTCATCCACCCCGTAAAGGTCCAGTCTGTCGATGTTGACCTGTTTGCTGCTGACCATATTGAGGTGGCCGCCATCGGTTTCCAGGAAATGGTATGAGATGCCGACCCGGTCCCACTCGTGCAAGGCAAGTAGCTGTCGAATGCTTTCCAGGAAGCGGGGATTGTAGCCAACCTCAACTCCCAGGCCGATTTCAATTATTCCCCGGTATTTGTCCTGCAGGCGGTTCCCTTCCTTATGGTAAAAGGTAAAGTCATCCCGGGTGAGCCAGGTGGATTCAAAGTAATTAATCCCAACCTCCAGATGTTCCAGAAAAATGAGTTTGCGCAGACCACGGTTGACCGCGGCAACAACATACTCCTCCATTTCGCCCCGGGCATGGTGGCACAGCTTAGTATGGACATGACCGTCGACGGTTGTATCTATCATGGGATTTTGCATTGTAACCTCATACCAGAAAAAAGAGACGAAATGCAAGATACCGGATCACCGGTTGCCTATTAACGGCACCGCATTATGAGGGCCGGAAAAAATTCATTTTCATTGCCCCGAGAGTAATCAGGAAGAGTGAAGTAATTTAAAAATATCAGGAGTTCCCGTGGGGATAGAAATGCAAAATGCCGTTTATGTCCGAGGTGTCGCAAAATCTTCCGAATTCCATTTTCAGACTGGCAAGCTGTTCAATATCTTTAATTTCGAGGCGCAGTACCTCGCCGTCGGGAAAATGATAGAGCAGGGTCTGCACCTTTGAAATATCAATTGTAGCAGGTAGAAAGTTCAATGAGAATCCCTCCTTTCAGGGAGAACTATTCCCCGGGATTTTAATGAGAATAATTTGTTGATAAGACTAGCTCTCATAAAAAGTAAGTAGTGCATGTGCATCTGGCAAGCAGGACGGAAAAAGAAATTTTTCAGCTGTTTTTACATCAGCGGGAAACAGGGCAAAGCTGGATTTTGCTGATGGACGGGCTGACGGTTTTCCGGTGTTTAAAAAATATTGTACTGCGATCAATACAAAAGACCCCTTTAGGGGTGGTTGTTAAATTGCCAATGATGTTGGTTCGTTTTCTTTATGCAAGTAAAGAAAATGAGCAATAAAAAACGTTTTACTATAACAGTGCAGGTTTTTGACTCGGGCGAGGAGAGAATAATGAATTTGACAAGTTGGGAGGTTGATGATTATTGTTAAAGGTTAAACTGAAGAAGCATTCAATTTCCAGCCGGTAGTAACCTGAAATTAACTCACTCCCAGAGAGAAAAGAAATTGCAGTCCATAGCACAACAATAAAAATATTATCTGACAAGCAAGGAAAAAAATGATGAGCGGAAAAACTTTATTTGGCAAAGAAAAAAATCCAAGCAATATCCTTCCGGCAAAATATACCCTTGACAGCAAAATCCGTTTCCGCTGTCATCCGGGTGTTTCCTGTTTTACCGAATGCTGCGGCAATATCAAGATAGTATTGACGCCGTATGACATCCTGCAGATCCGTAAACGCCTGGATATGGAGGCGGCAGAATTCCTGCATCTCTACACCGAACCCACCTATCTGGAAAAGACCGATTTTCCCGGGGTTGTGATCAAGCTGACGGAAGAGGGCCGCTGTCCTTTTATCAAGTCCAGGACCGAAGGGTGTATGATTTACTCCGATCGTCCGACCGCCTGCCGCTATTATCCGGTAGGAATGGCCAATTTTCATGAAAGGGCCCAGGAGGAACAGAGTTCGGAAGAGTTTTATTTTGTCGTCAGGGAACCCCACTGCAAAGGGTTTGAAGAGGACAAGACATGGACCATCAAAGAGTGGCGTCAAGACCAGGGGGTTGATCTGCGGGACCGGATGAACAAGGGCTGGATGGAGCTTGTCATGCGGCGAAAATCATTCGGCTATCAGGCAACTTTGAGCGAGCAGGCAAAACGGATGTTCTTTATGGCGTCAACCGATCTGGATCAGTTCCGGTCGTTTATATTTGACAGTTCCTTTTTGCAAAACTATGAGGTGGACCAGGAAACCCTAGACAGGATCAGGGAAGATGATGATGAACTGCTGCTTTTTTCCTACAAACTTCTGGCCTCCATGCTTTTTGGCACCAACGATGTCAAGGTCAAGCCTGATGTTCTGCAGGCCAAAATTGCCGCGGTCAGAAAGGAGCATGAGGATACGGGTAAAACCATGGAAGAGCGGGCTGAGGCAGAGTACAGCAAGATTAAGCAAGAATGGGATAAGGCCAAAGCAGCCCAATCCAATTAACCGCTGGTTTTAATATAATTGTAAAAAGCCCTCTGGTTCCATAGAACTTTTAAAATTAGAGCAGACAAGAAAAAAAGGCGGCAGGAATTCCTGCCGCCTTTTTTAATTACAGAAGTGGTTCCGTCATTATTTTTCCGGTTCAAGGGCGTTTGCCCGACCCTGGAGAAATTTCCATGCCTTCTCAACATCCTTCTGGGCCATTTCCATGAGTTCATCCGCATGCTCCGGATTCATCATCTTCAGCATCCGGTAGCGATTTTCAGTCAGGGCATATTCGGCAAACGGCATGGAAGGGGCCTTGGAATCTATGTGCAGAGGATTCTTTCCCTGTTCTTCCAGATCCGGGTTGTAACGATAAAGGGGCCAGTGTCCACAGGCCACGGCCTTTTTCTGCTGATCCAGCCCCAAGGCCAGGTTGTAACCATGGTTGATGCAGGGGGCGTAGGCAATGATCAGGGATGGGCCGTTATAGGCCTCGGCCTCGGCAAAAGCCTTGACCGCCTGGGTCGGATTGGCGCCGAGCGCCACCTTGGCAATATAGACATTGCCGTAGGTGGAAAAGATCATGCCAATGTCCTTTTTCGGCATCTTTTTACCGCCGGCGGCAAACTGTGCCGTAGCACTCCGCGGGGTGGATTTTGACATCTGGCCGCCGGTGTTGGAATAAACCTCGGTATCCAGGATCAGGACATTGACATTCTCGCCGGAAGCAAGGACATGATCCAGTCCGCCATAACCGATGTCATATGCCCAGCCGTCGCCGCCGATGATCCAGACTGATTTTTTCACCAGGTAATCGGCGACATTGACCAGCCGTTTCGCCACTGCGGAATCGCTGCCGGCCAGTGCTTCTTTCAGGGCGGCAACCCTTTCCCTCTGGGTTTCGATCTCATCCTGGTTTATTTGTGAGGCCTTGATGAGTTCGTTTGCCATCTTCTTGGTGATGATCTTTTCAGCAGCCGCAGTTTCTAAAAGTTCCACGGCCTGGGCGGCCAGTTTGCTTACCGTGTTGCGCATGCCCAATCCGAATTCGGCATTATCCTCAAACAGCGAGTTGGACCATACCGGGCCCCGGCCGTCGGCTCTTTTGGTGTAAGGTGTGGTGGGAAGGTTGCCGCCGTAGATGGAGGAACATCCCGTGGCATTGGCCACCATCATCCTGTCACCGAACATCTGCGTCGCCAGTTTGATGTAAGGGGTCTCGCCGCAGCCGGCACAGGCGCCGGAAAATTCAAACAGAGCCTTTTTGAGTTGGCTGCCTTTGATTGTGGATGGATCGATTTCACTGTCCGGTACTTCCGGAAGATCAAGGAAGTATGTGACATTGGCCGATTCCTGCATGCGGAGCTTATCGGTATTATCGATCATCTTCAAAGCCTTTTCCTTGGCCGGACACTCATAGACGCAGAGGGTGCAGCCGCAGCAGTCTTCGGTGAATACCTGGACAACGGCCTTGCGGCCCTTGAACTGCTTGCCAACCGCATCGGCGGTTTTCATGCTCTTGGGCGCATTCTTCAGGTCGGCCGATTTCGCTATCTTCAAGCGGATTGATGCATGGGGACAGACGAGAGAGCAGCGGCCGCACTGGATGCAGTTCTCAGGGATCCATTCCGGTACATGGACCGCGATGTTGCGTTTTTCATACTGGGTGGTGCCGGTGGGCCAGGTACCGTCAGCAGGCATCTGGGAAACCTTGATCTCTTCACCCTTGCCCTGGATCATTTTGGCCGTGAGGTTTTTGACAAAATCCGGCGCGTCGGCAGGGACTGTGGCCGGTTTATCATGGCCGCTGACAGTTTTGGGTATTTTTACTTCAACTATATTATTTACTGCGGCATCAACCGCATCGTAGTTCATCTTTACAATCTTTTCGCCTTTTTTCCCGTAGGTCTTCTTGATGGCATCCTTGATGGCCTTGATCGCTTCCTTCTTTGTAAGAATGCCTGAAATGAGGAAAAAGGCGGTCTGCATGATCATGTTGATGCGGGCGCCGAGACCGATGGCCTCGGCAAGTTTTATGGCGTCAATGATATAGAATTTGGCCTTTTTATCAATGAGCTGTTTCTGCACCTCGGCCGGCAGTTCTTTCCATACCTGGTTCTTTTTGAACGCGGTGGTCAACAGGAAAATGCCGCCTTCCTCAAGGTTGGACAGCATGTCATACTTGTCCAGGAACGTGAAGTTATGGCAGGCGACGAAGTTGGCCTTGTTGATCAGATACGGTGCCACAACCTGATTTTTACCGAAACGCAGATGACTGGTGGTGATGGAACCGGATTTTTTGGAGTCATAGACAAAGTAGCCCTGGGCTGAATTGTCAGTCTCGGTGCCGATGATCTTGATGGTATTCTTATTGGCGCCGACCGTGCCGTCTGCACCGAGACCGAAAAACATGGCCCGGTAAACATCCTCGCCTTCAATATTGTATGATTTGTCATACGCGAGGCTGGTGAAAGCCACATCGTCATCAGGACCGACGCAGAAATGGTTTTTCGGGGCCCAGGAAGCCATGTTGTCGTAGACTGCTTTTACCATCGCCGGGGTGAATTCAGCGGAACCAAGGCCATAGCGGCCGGAGAGAATCATGGGCTGCAGGTTGACGATGGAGGATTCAATTGCCTCGCCGACAGCAGCTCTCACATCGAGATAGAGCGGTTCGCCGGCTGATCCGGGCTCCTTGGTGCGGTCAAGGACGGTAATTCTCTGAACGGTGGCCGGCATGGCGTTTACCATGGCCTTTATATCAAACGGCCGGAAAAGACGGACAATAACGAGGCCGACTTTTCTGCCCTGGGAGATCAGGTGCTCAGCGGTTGCAGCAACAGTTTCCGCTCCGGAGCCCATCATGACGATAATATCTTCGGCTTCCGGGTCGCCGTAGTAATCAAAAAGGTGGTACTGGCGGCCGGTCAGGGCAGCAAATTTATCCATGGTTTCCCGAACAATACCTGGAATGGCGTCATAATATTTATTAACCGTCTCGCGGCCGGTAAAATAAACATCAGGATTCTGAGCCGTTCCGCGCATCATCGGACGGTCCGGAGACAAACCGCGCTGCCGGTGGGCAATTACATAATCCTCATCGATAATTTCATGCATATCCTCATAGGTAAGCTGTTCAACTTTCTGGATCTCATGAGAGGTCCGGAATCCGTCAAAGAAGTGCATGAAGGGAACCCTGGATTTAAGGGCTGCCTGGGTGGAAATGAGAGCCATATCCTGGCATTCCTGAACGTTCTGGGAGCAGAGCATGCCCCAGCCGGTCTGGCGCACGGCCATAACATCGCTGTGATCGCCAAAGATGGAAAGTCCCTGGCAGGCGAGTGAACGGGCCGTGATGTGGAAAACAGTCGGGGTCAGCTCACCGGCCAGTTTGTACATATTGGGCATCATCAGGAGAAGTCCCTGGGATGCGGTGAAGGTAGTGCAAAGAGCACCTGTTGTCAGTGATCCGTGGAGGGATCCGGCAACGCCGCCCTCCGACTGCATCTGGGTTACCGCCGGTACCGAACCCCAGATATTTTTCTGACCCGCCGTGGCCTTGGCATCTGCTTCAGCAGCCATGGGTGATGAAGGGGTGATTGGATAAATTGTAATGATTTCGCTGGTGGCATAGGCAACGTGGGTACATGCCTGATTGCCGTCAATGGTTACCATTTTTCGAGACATTTGCTACTCCTTGGTTTAATTGTGTAATAAAATTTCCCGTTATTATTTGTTGTTATTTTTGACAGTTCTCGGGTGTTTCAGGGTCTGAAAATCACTTATTTCAAAAAATGAAATAATAAGTATAAACCGAAAATAAAATGAAATGCCAGAAAATTTCCGATGGTATATAAAAATATTCAAGCAGTTCCTGCAATAGCCCTGAGAAAAAAATAGATATATAAATGTTAGGCATAGGATTAATACCTTTATTGTAATTACTCCAATGAAAATTTCCGGATCCGGTTTGCGCGGTCCTCAAGGAAAAGGAACCATGATTGGTTCTGCCGGTTTTAGCGATTGAATAAAAATGACGATGCATGTAGCATCTCATGTCCGTAAGAGTAAAATGAGAACCACACAAGTCCGACGGTCCCGCAAATGGTATTTTGGCTTTCCGGGGAACAGGTTTACTATGCAGGAATCGGTGTGGTTTTACGATTACGGCCATACGCAGGTATGCCGGGGCAACAAAAAAAGGCTGCCATCCGGAAGACCGGACTTCTTGTCGACATCATTATAATTCGGCCTGTTATAGATGATTACCCTGAAACCTTTTTCAGACAACGCTCTGCAGTCACTGCTGTCAGGGCTGGCCGGTAGAAATTCCTTTGTGTTCCTGGAATCATCACGGGTGACTCCTGAAAACCGTTTGTCGTATCTTTTCCTCGATCCGGTTGAACGACTGGTCTGCAATCCCGAGGACCATCCGGCCTCTTTTTTCAGCAAGGCCCAGGAAAGGCTGGAGCAGGGTTTTTTTCTCGCCGGTTATGTGGGCTATGAGTTCGGTTATTTACTGGAGCCAATCCTGGCAAAAGCCTTTAAGCCGCGATCTTCCCGGAACCGTGCAGGCGGCAGCCTGCCGCTCGCCGACCTGGGTGTATTCAAAGGGCCAAAAATTTATGATCATCTGACCGAAACCTTTTCAGGAGACGGTTCATGGCCGGCAGGAAACGGCTCCGGACAGGAGGCGGGTTTTACCGTCGCCAATCTGCGTTTGAGCCAAAAACGGCTGGAATACCTGCAGGCCATTCATCAGATTAAATCCTATATCGCAACGGGGGACACCTACCAGGTCAATTATACCCTGAAGCTCCTGTTTGATTTTTCCGGTTCACTGTCAGAGTTTTACAGAAGTCTACGGCGCAATCAACATGTCTCTTACAGCGGACTGATAAAAAACGGGGACAGGACAATAATCACTTTCTCCCCGGAGCTTTTCTTCAGAGAAAAAGACAATGTTATCAGTGTCAGACCGATGAAGGGAACGATGAAGCGGGGTCGAACCATTGCCGAGGACCGGGAGCTTGCCGATCTCCTGCACCATGATATCAAAAACCGCAGTGAGAATGTCATGATCGTAGACCTGCTGCGCAATGATCTGGGGCGCCTCAGCCGCATGGGCGGGGTGAACGTCCAATCCCTTTTTGATGTGGAGACCTATGAAACCCTGCACCAGATGACTTCAAGCATCAAAGGGGAAGTAAATTCTCCTGTGTCCCTGGAGAAAACGTTTAAAGCCCTTTTTCCCTGCGGTTCGGTCACCGGGGCGCCCAAGATCAGGACCATGGAGATCATCCGGGAGCTGGAGGCGGATGACCGGGGTGTCTATACCGGAGCCATCGGGTTTGTATCCCCAGCCGGACAGGCGGTTTTTAACGTGCCCATCCGTACCGTAGTCCTCCAGGGAAATAAGGGCGAAATGGGAATCGGCTCCGGCATTGTCTGGGATTCCGACCCCATTGATGAATGGGAGGAATGCAAACTGAAAGGGCGATTTCTGACCTCGCCGGCACCGGAATTCAAGCTCATTGAAACAATACTCTGGCAGCCGCAATCCGGCTACTGGCTGTTTGATCTGCACCTTGACAGGCTGGCTGAGTCGGCCAGCTATTTTTCCTATCCCTTTGAGCGCGAAAAAGCCAGGGAAGCGCTTGATGAAATTACCGTGAATTTCAGCACCATTGCATCCGCTAAGAACCAGCGGGTTAGGATTACTCTTGCAAAGGCAGGGGAACTTGAAATCACGTATTCCGCCTTGGATGCAAAAACGCAACCAGCGGTTGAACCGCCTTCAATCATGGGGCGTAAAACAAACAAAAATCTGCCCAAGGTGATTTTTTCCGGGAAGACCGTTGACTCCTCCTCCGTGTTTCTCTTTCATAAAACCACCAGGCGTAAGCTCTATAATGATGAACGAGCCTGTTTTGTTGATGAAAAGGGGTATTATGAGGTGTTTTTTGTGAATGAGAAAGGGGAGGTAACCGAGGGCAGCTACTCCAATATTTTTATGGAGAGGCAGGGCCGGCTAATCACCCCGCCTGTTTCCTGCGGACTGCTGCCCGGAGTACTCAGAAGATATCTGCTGCAGCATTATCCGGATCTCGTGATGGAAAGGAAGTTTACACAGACCGATCTTGAGGGGGCGGAGGCTGTTTATGCCGGCAATTCAGTGCGTGGACTTGTGCGGGTGACATTATAACGACAGATATTTGATCCTCCCCGTGACTCCGGGCCCTATAATACTATTTTGACCTGGGGGTGTATTTTAAGAGCCTTATAGATAGCATTACGCTCATCTTCACTCCGGACGGTTACTTCCAGGTTAAGGCAATGATATTTTCCGGTACTGCTGCTGTGGGATGGCGTGATTTGACATCTGTACTCACCGGCGATTTCCACCAGGGCCCGTTGCAATTTTTCCCGGTGGCAGCCGATAACCTTATAAAGCCATTGGCAGGGATAACTGATCTGCACCACGCGGTTATTCTGCTTTTTCTCCATGTTTTGACCACCGGTTTCGAAGGCTGCAGATGTTCACCATTACTTAATCAACATGATTTTCAGGAAACAGAATTTTGACGGCTGCTTCCCCCATTATCCTGATGCTCCTGATGGCTGATGTAACAGCTTTGCCTTGTCTGTATCGGGAATGTCGCTTAGATATTTCGACAGGAGAACATTTTTTGCACGGTCACCGGCAAAAGTGGCCGGCAGATTTGCCCAGATTTTTTTTGCCGCCAAATCCTGACACAAACAATAAAAAAGGATTATAATAGGAACACAGCAAATAAAACCATAACAAATAATACTATCTCCGTTGAGGATGGCAGTTTGCGATTTTTATTTGTTGCGATAAGTGGTAAAGCCATATAACAGCCGCCGTTTATTTAAGGTTATCAACGCATTTATTGAGCACGGTTCGTTCATTAATGGTCTGCATCGCTGGATAAAGGTATGCGGCACCAATGTTGCTGCTGCAGCTTAATTTTATCTGCAGAATAAGGTAAAGTGAATTATGCACCGTTTGTTAAACATCATCGTAATAATCCTGTTGCCGGTAAGTATAGCTCTAATTGCCAGAGAGGCTGCAGCTGTTGAGCAAACTCCCTTCCGGCCGGGTGAAAAGATGCATTACGTCTTGAAATATGGTGTCATACCTGCCGGAGAGGCTTCCCTTGAAGTGCATGACATGGATGAAATACAGGGGGAGGAGGCGTATCATTTTGTCATGACCGCCCGTTCGAACGCATTCATTGATATTTTCTTCAAGGTAAGGGACCGCATAGATTCTTATACTGATACCGGGATGAATCATTCATTATATTACAAAAAAGATCAGAAGGAGGGAGGTACGCGGCGAAAAATCAGGGTTGACTTCAACTGGGATAAAAATGAATCAACCTATGTTAATTTTGATAACGAACCAAAAGTATTAAATCAGCCGCCCGGCGCCTTTGATCCGCTGTCTGTTTTTTATTTTTCAAGGCTGCTTGATCTGCAGAAGGGGAAAAAATATGAGCACCCGGTGACAGACGGCGATAAAACCATGATGGGGATTTTGCGGGTCATGGGCAGGGAGACAATCAGGGTGCCGGCAGGTGTTTTCAATACTTTGGTGCTCGAGCCTGACCTGCAGAAGGTTGAAGGTGTTTTTTTTAAAGAACAGAAGGCCAAGATAAAGCTCTGGGTCACAGATGATGAGCACAGACTGCTGGTCATGATGAAGAGCAAGGCCATCGTCGGCAGTTTTGTGGCGGAGCTTGTCGCGGTTGACGGGCATGATCCGGAAGAGATAAGCAGTCTGCAAAAGAGCGAATAATTTTAATGCAATGACGGAAGGGGTGTTATGCAGCATTCGTTAAGCGGGGAGGAATGGCAAGTGAATGAAATGGAATATGAAGATGATTCCCATGAACCTGACGGATTTAATACCTATGTCAGCAAGGAAAACAGGCTGGTTTTGGTAAAGACCATTGACGGTTCTTTAATCCGCGGCAATATTAACCTGAACAGCGAGTCCCTGCCCATGGACAGGGTAAGCGATCTTCTCATTAAGGGGCAGAACAAATTTCTCATCATGTATAACGCCACCCTGGGCGACAGAAGGGACGCCGCGATTATTATCAATAAATCGCAGATTGTCTGGGTTATGGAGGAGGAAGGAACACAGAATAAAAATAAGAGCTGATGGATTAAATAGAATCTCGTTCCCGGTGCTGCTTTTTAAATCGGAAGAGCAGATGGAAGGGACCGGTGTAATATCCGTTTACAGGTTTTGCCGGATCAGATTTTGCGGCGGATCTTTTGTAACAGACAGTCAAAATTTTCTTCGCAGTCCTCATAGATCTTCTTCATATATTTGATATTGTTCGTGATCGACTCTGCATACAGGTTACGATCAATATCCCAGCGTTCCTTAAAATGAAACAGGGCCGCAGAGGATACATCGCCCATTTCCTCGGTCAAACGGGCCCGGACTACTGAATGGTAAAACTTGCCGGTATTCTTAAAAAGCTCAAGAGGGGTGTCAAAACCCGGCATCCCGGCCTCTTTAAACTCCTGGAAGAGCAGAGGCAGTTTTTCCAGGTAATTCCTGTCCGATATCTGGGCAATCAGGTCAGCCGACCCGAGAACTCGGCCCATGGCCCGAGCTGCTTCCGACCGAAAGGGTATTTCCGTGAGCGGTAATGTAAGGATGGTGCACATGATCATATGGCGGCAGTCGTTTATGTCTTCCGTTGAGAACCCCTTTGGTGCAAGATAGTTGCCCATGAGTCTGATGGACCGTTCTTCATGACCGATGGTAAATTGGGCCCCGGAGCCTTCCTGTTCAGCATCGGTCTGGATCAAACCTGTATCGTGGAACAGGGCGCCAATGAGTCCAAGTTGAATCAGCCGGGAAGAAAATGTGTGTCCCTGGACGTGGAGGCCGTGTATAAGACGAGCGGCGGCAAGAGTAACTCCGCAGGTATGAGCCAGGTTGTGATATTTTGTGTTACTGGCACGGTATCCCGGATATTCTCCGTTAAACAGACGAATAATGTCACTATAGACAATTTTAAGATGCGAAGTGTTGAAACCGGGATCAATCATTGACAAAATTTTCCTTATCTCGGCATAGGTTTCACCGGGAGAGTTGATATTTGTCAGATCGTAGATTTTTATAGCCATTGCACCCCGTTATTATCACCTGTTAAAGTTTATGGGAATATCAGCCCGTAACACAGCCGAAGAATTTTTGCCATATTCTTCATACGGGTGCCATGCAATTATTGCGCCGGATTCGACAAATTATAACCTTTATGATGTGTTTTTAACGCAAGTTCGATATAGTGCCGCATGATTTTATCTTCTGACATTGACCTGCATATCCATTCAACCTTTTCAGACGGTGTCCTGACGCCGGTTGAAATTGTGGATCTTGCCGCCGCCCAGGGTCTGAACGCCATTGCCATAACAGACCATGATACGGTTGACGGCACCGATGAGGCCTTGCAAAGGGGAAGAGAGAAAGGTATTGAAGTGATTACCGGCATAGAAATAAGTTCCTGGCATGGTGAAACTTCAATGCATATACTTGGATACCGGTTCAGGCATGAAGATAAACAGTTCCACAACCGTTTGCAGCTGCTGCAGAACGGGAGGGAAACAAGAAACGGCAGGATAATTGAAAAACTCAACAAACTCGGCATTAAGGTTGATCTCGGTGAATTGCTCCGGTATTCGGAGTATGGCCAGACCGGCCGTCCGCACATTGCGCGGTTGCTGGTTGACAAAGGGGTGACCAAAACAATTGACGGCGCATTTAAACATTATCTGCGCAGGGGGGCTGCCGCATATGCCGAAAGATTCAGATTTTCAGCCCGGGATGCCATTGCCATGATCCGCGAAGCAGGCGGCATGGCGGTCCTGGCCCATCCATCAAGTCTTGATCCCTCTTTGCGTTCAATACCGGCATTACTTAAAGATCTTTGCAAGCTGGGACTAGAAGGTGTTGAGGTATTTTATCCTTCCCATAGTCCAAGAGCAGTAAAAGCTCTCATGAAAATGGCCGGGATAATGGGCATGTTCATTACCGGAGGCAGCGATTTTCACGGCATGAATCGAGAGGGTCATAATACAGACGAATGGCTGCACAAAACTCACATTCCATATGGTATTGTTGCGGCAATGGAAAATGTTCCGGGTATATGAAAAATTTGTCCGCCGGAATTTTTCATTGCAAGCCGGAATTATAAGGATTTTTAAAGCAAGGAAGACAGAGTCATGGATACCATTCTGGTAGTAGATGATGAACCCAATTACCTGATCGTACTCTCCGAGCTCCTCAAAGAGGAAGGTTTCGAAGTGATGACCGCCCAGAGCGGGGAAGAGGGGCTCAAGATCGTAGCTGATGCTGATCTTGATATTGTTCTCACAGATATGCGCATGCCCGGCATGGACGGGCTGGAACTTCTCAAGGCAATCAAATCGTACAATAAAGATTTGCCTGTCATCATGATTACGGCATTCGGGGAGGTGGAGAAAGCTGTGGGCGCCATGCGGGCGGGCGCTTATAATTATCTTACCAAACCGTTTAACAACGAGGAGCTCTTGTTGAATATCAGAAAGGCCATTGAGCATTATTTGTTGCTGCGGGAAAATTTGCGGCTGCGTGATGAGGCGAGGGTCAGGTACGGATTTGCCAGTATTGTCGGTAAGAATGCCCGGATGCAGGAAATATATCAACTGATTGAAAAGGTCGCACCGACGCCGTCATCGGTTCTGATCACCGGTGAAAGCGGAACCGGCAAGGAACTGGTTGCCCGGGCAATTCATATCAACAGTCCCCGGGATAAGGCGTCTTTTATTTCGGTCAACTGTGCCGCCCTGCCGGAAACCTTACTTGAAAGCGAATTATTCGGCCATGAAAGAGGGGCTTTTACCGGGGCCACTTCCATGCGCAAGGGCAGGTTTGAACTTGCTGATTCCGGCACCCTGTTTCTCGATGAAATAGGTGATATCCCGCTGCCGCTGCAGGCAAAACTGTTGCGGGTCTTGCAGGAACGGAGTTTTGAACGGGTGGGCGGATCACATCCCATAAAGGTTGACGTCCGCATTATCACCGCGACAAACAGGGACCTTAAAGATGAAGTCGATGAAGGACGTTTCCGTGAAGATCTTTATTACCGTTTGAACGTTCTTCATATTCATCTGCCGCCCCTGCGGGAAAGGGCGGATGACATCCCCATGCTGACGGATCACTTTATCAACAAGTTTGCCAAGATGCTGAATAAACCGGACCTGAGAATTTCCGGTGAAGCCTTACGCTATCTAGTCGGCCTCCCGTGGGAGGGCAATGTCCGCGAGCTAGAAAATACTATTGAACGCGCTGCGATTCTCTGCAGTGGCGATGTGATCCGGGCCGAGGATGTGCACCCTGATGTATCTGACAATAAGGAGGCTCAAAATTGGTCACCGGATGTAGATTTTGAAAAGTTTATACCGTCAAATCTGTCCCTGCCCGACGTGTTAAGCGGGGTGGAGGAGGAAATGGTAAAGCGTGCACTCAAGGATGCGAATTTCGTTCAGGCACGGGCCGCGGAAAGCCTTGGAATTACCAAAAGTTTACTGCAGTACAAAATGAAGAAATATCATATTCAGAAAAATAGGAGTTGAATCCACTCTACTCTGGGTTGAGCATCCAGTACTTGGCTTAAAGTCCCTGGACTATGCTGTTTTCGGACCGCTTTTTTCAGGCGTTAACCTTTTATTCTTATATTATTTTTATTTCGGGAATTTTGGTACCTTGTTGCCGGTACCGCCCCAGTTGAGCTTGTTGCGCAGGATCTCGAAATAGCCTTTTTGCGGCATGCTGATCAGTTGCAGAGGTTTGTCGGCCGTTGTGACTTCCAGGCGGGAATTTTCCTCCATTTTCCAGGTAAAACGTCCATCCACAATAACTTTGACATTATGTGCTTTTCCTGCCAGCTGCGTAATAAGAGTGACATCCGGCGCGAGGAGGACCGGTCTGCTTTCCAGCATGAATGGACAGATGGGGGATACAAGAATACAGGGAAGTTTGGGCTGGACAATGGGACCGCCGGAAGACAGGTTGTAGGCGGTTGACCCCGTCGGCGTGGAAAATATGAGGCCGTCGGCCCTGTATGTCGTAATTAATTCCCGGTCGCACCATGTTTGCAGCTTTACTATCTGGTCAATGTCTCCCTTGCTGATAACCACATCATTGAGGGCATAAAGATAATCATCCGGCGAGGGGTCGGCATCGGTTCCGTTAAGCAGCCTGGTTTTCAGAAGCAGCCTGTTTTCAATGGTCATTTTCCCCTGCAGGAGTAATTCCAGCGCCTCAAAGCGTTCCCTGGCCGATACCGCGGTAAGGAATCCAAGGCCGCCGAGGTTGATGCCCATGACAGGTATCTTATACCTGCTGGCCCGGTCGGCGATGTGCAGCAGGGTGCCGTCACCACCGAGAATGATGAGAATGTCCAGGTCTTCCGTAACCTGATCAACAACGGTTTCTACCCCTTTGGCAGCCAGCCAGGTGATAATTTCATCGCCTATTCTGCGGGGCTTCCTGAAACCTTTTTTTAAGATGATGCCGGCTTTTCTGATCTTCATTTTCCAAGCTCTTTGGATCGCTCCGTTGCAGCTTCCACTGCATCCATGATGATGCCGTTGAAACCCGCGGCTTCAAGCTCGTGCAACCCGGCAATGGTAGTTCCGCCGGGAGAGGTAACCATGGCCCGCAGTTGAGCTGGATGTTCTCTGCTGTGCATGGCCAGCTTCACCGAGCCCAAAATGGTCTGCAGTACGAGAAGTTCCGCATCGGCCCGGTTTAATCCCACTTTCAATCCGGCGTCGATCAAGGCCTCTATAAAGGTAAAAACATAGGCGGGGCCGCTGCCGCTCAATCCTGTGACGGCATCAAAATATTTCTCGTCGAGAATGATGCTTTTACCGATGGAGTTGAAAATAGTGACTGCGATATCCATGTCTTCCCGGGTTGCTCTCGGGCCTTGGCTCACCGCAGATGCAGCCTCCAGGACAAAAGCGGGGGTATTGGGCATGACCCGGATGATTCTGCAGTTGCTGCCGGCAAGATTTTCATCGATGAATGAGGATTGTATGCCGGCAGCAATGGAGATGAGCAGGTGAGAATTGTTGATCTTATCTTTAGCGCCCTGGAGCACGTCCTTCATTATCTGCGGTTTGACCGCCAGAATGACGGTGGCGCAATCAGACCAGATATGTTCATCTTCATTGCTGTCAAAGGTGTTGACCTGATAAGTTCCGGCTAGATATGCTCTTCTGTCGGCAACAGGATCAATTACCAGTAGGTCTGCAGCTGATGCAATTCCTGATTTGAGAATACCCTGGATCAGTGCTTCCCCCATTCTGCCTCCGCCGACAAAGCCCAATTTGCCATGCAACGCCATAGTTCATCTCCATATAGAAATTTTTTTAATTATTATCAGAACTGATACCAGTTATTTTTTCATATTGCTGCTTTTTTTACAACCGGGTTGTCGGCTCCGGAAGAAAACTCTGCCGGCAGTATAGTGGGTATGTGGCGGGTCCTGGTTATCAGGCCTGTTGATGACTTTCATAGGGTGCAGTAAGTCCGGAGCATCTCCATAAAAAAACCCTGCCGGTATTCATGGTACCGACAGGGTATTGAGTATATTAAGGGTGAAAAAAGATCTATCGTGCTGAAACAGGCCTTTTGGGGGTAACAGGTACCAGAATCGGCAGGAGACGATTGCCGGCTTTCCTTGTGCTGGAAACGAATTTGTCCAGTACGGAGAGCTGTCCGTCCTTTTTCAGTTCGACGAATTCCCAGGCTTCAGGGGTGGCGGCAATGGTTTCCATCAGCTTCAGGTGCTGGCTGTGTCCTGACTTGTATGCCACGATATGGCCGAGTACCGGGCAGCCAAGAAGGGTCATGTCGCCGATGATATCAACTATTTTATGCCGGACGAATTCGTTTTCATAGCGCAGGCCTTCTTTGTTTAAAACACCGTTTTGATCCATGCCGACCGCATTTTTAAGAGAAGCGCCAAGGGCCAGTCCGTTATCCTGCAGCTTTTTGATATCCTCAAGAAAGCCGAAGGTTCTGGCCCTGGAGATTTCCGCGATAAAGTTTTGCGGTGAAACAGCTATGGAATATACCTGGCGTTTGATAGTATCGTGCTTGAAATTAATCTCGGCAGTGATCTTGAACCCGTCATAGGGATATATGGAGATATGCCGGTCGCCGTCGCGGAAGGAAATTTCCCGTGTAATCTTGACAAGCCTTCGGTAACTCCTCTGCTGCCGGATACCGGCCTGGAGAAGCAGATCAACAAACGGAGCCGAACTGCCGTCCATAATGGGCACTTCAGGGCCGTCCAGTTCGATGTAGATATTATCTATGGAAAGGCCGTTGATAGCGGCAAGAAGATGCTCCGTAGTAGCTATCGAGGCATTGCCCTCAGAGATTGTCGTTGCCATGGTGGTGTCAACAACACGGTTCATGTAGGCGGGTATAAGACTGCTTGTACCCAGGTCCTTGCGGACAAAGCGGATGCCGGTATTGGCAACGGCCGGGCTGAGGGTCAAACGTGTGGGATTTCCGGAATGCAGACCCACGCCGTTGCTGTGCACCGTTTTCCTGATGGTGCTCTGGTAGGGGCTTATTTGTGAAAAGGTTTTCATTAGTATATTTTTTCTGAACAAAGGGTTTGTTTTCTGTGAAGTATGCAATAATCACTAAGTTAATAATATGCAACCATGCAAAAAACATACCGTGTGCAAAAAGTAATATTTTGTAAAAAAAATTTATGGGGAAATAGATAGCATTTCAAGTAGATACAATTTATCTAGATTGGATGATCGGAAGAAAAAAAGAAAGAGTACGTGTGTCAAAAAAAACACAGGCAAGGGGATGGTGTGGTGTTTTTGTATACAATCAGCATGGTATTCCAGCAGGTCTTATATTGCAATGTTGCGAAACGTTCAATCAGGGTCGGGGTATTTTGTGGTAGAACGGCGTGATCCAATTGATCAGCGATACCATGATGACGATGTCCATTGCATATTGCCAAAGGATAAATTTCTTTCATACCTCAGGGATGTCTGCCAGGCGATCTGTAAGAAACCGGTCAAAATCCTTGGTGAAACGCAACTGGACAGGCAGCGCCAGAAGAGGGAGGTCCACCGGCGGCAAGCGGCGCAATTTAACCAGGTCCTTTTCCGTGGTGATTAACCCAGCCGCTCCGGCATTCTTCGCTTTTTGCAGCAGTGATTCGATCTTTGTTTCTGAATAGTCCTGGTGATCAGCAAATGCCTGAAAGCCGGTGAGCTTTACTCCCGATAACTCAAGGGTTCTTTTGAATGATTCCGGTCCGGCAATTCCACAAAAACCATATAACGGGATTGTGGCTGCCTCTGCGTGTGAGATAAAGTCGTTTTTCCCATTATACATGCGGGGTAACATCTTTTCAGGTTCATAGATGCCGCTGAATACCGGTTTTTCAGGGTATTGCGTCCGCAGTTGCTGAATGAATTCATGGATTTTTCTTTCCCGGGCATGGTCGATGTCCATGATGATAAATGCATCGGCGCGTTTTAAGGCCGAAACGGGTTCTCGAAGTTCACCTCCTGGCAGCACACGACCGTTGCCTAAAAGTTTCCTGCTTGAGAAAAGTACAAGGTCCAGGTCCCGCTGCAGGGCCAGGTGCTGAAAGCCGTCATCGAGGATGAGTGTATCCGCGCCCAGTGAATCGATGGCAAAACGGCCGGTGATGACACGGTTTTTACCCGTGATTACAGGAATTCCCGGCAATTTTTCCGCGAGTAGGCGTGGTTCATCACCTGCTTCTGCTGCTTCCAGAAGAATGGTGCTGTCGTTTGCTACCAGGTTTATCGGTGCTGCAGCGGATCCTTTATAACCGCGGCTCAGGATGGCGGGTTTTTTGTTCTGCTGCTGCAAGAGCCTGGCAATGTAATGGACGAGGGGAGTTTTACCGGTACCTCCCATCAAAAGATTGCCGACGCTGATTACCGGAACGTCCAGTCTGTGCCGCCTGAAAATGCCGGTCCGGTATAAATTGCTGCGGGCGGCCATAAGCAAGCCATACAGAGGAGAAAGTGGTCTGCCCCAAAAAAAAAGGCGCTCGAGGTTTGTTTCTGTTTTTCCTGTCATAGGATCAAAGCATATTGCGTGGGATGAACATGCCGGGTAATTAGAAACATTGATGCAATCGCAAAAACTCCGAAAGTCATCCACAAAACCCCATTTTTACTTATTGTCAATGTATAATGGATACAGTAGGTGTTTCTATAATGATTTATCTTGCGGACAATGTCGGCATGTAAACTTTTTCATCCGCTGCCCCGTCTTATACTCTAAAAAGAACGCATTCATCAATTATGAAATAAAAGTTTGAGACGTCTCTTTGATCAACGGGGCCGACCAACAACAATAACTACGGAAGCAATACCTGTCGGCCGAGAGATTTTATCGAGGCAGACAATTATGAAATAAAAGTTTGAGACGTCTCTTTGATTAACGGGGCCGACTAACATCAGCAACTACGGAAGAAATACTGTCAGTGAAAACTTTTCCGGGGAGAGTCGTATAAATACTACTATATGTCACAACAGGGGTTATTTGATGATAGAGACAAGTATAAAAACGTACCTGTGCATTTACCGCATAAAACATGATACGTATACATAATTCATGGTACGGAGACAGAAAAGCACAAGGTGCTGCACCATATCCCAGAGATCCTTATATGCGGTGATGCTTCAGCAGGATGAAAAATGAAAATGACAAGATAAAGTCCCTGAAATTAGCGGCGCTTGTGGAAAAAGCCAGGAACGGCAACCGGGCAAGTTTTCAGGAACTGATGGACATGTTTCAGGAAGACATCTATCGCCTGGCCTATTACAGGACCTTTTCGCAGATGGATGCCGAAGATCTGACCCAGGATGTTTTTGAACTGGCCTACAAAAAAATTAAGAAGCTGCGGGATCCGCAACGGTTTCGGGCCTGGCTTTACACGATAGCAGTCAACCGCTGCAATGATTTTAGCAGGAAGAAAAAATACATGGCTTTGCTGCAGATACGAACAGCGGAGGAGCAGGAACTGATGAACGGGGAAAAGTACATGAATCACGGGCACAGCCAGGGGTTGGAAAAAAAAAGATTCTGGCAACAGGTCCGTTTAATGCTGCATAAACTTTCGGCCATGGAACGTGAGGTCTTTACCCTCCGTTTTATGGACCACCGGACAATCAATGAAATTGCCGCCATTCTGAATAAGAATGAGAGCACGGTTAAAACGCAACTCTACCGGGCATTAAACAAAATCAGGTCCAATGCGGAATTTTTTCAGGAGTATCGGGAGTCGACATCATGAAAGTACAGAAAAAGACCCATCTGCAGGAAGAGCAGATCCTCTGGGCCGTTATTGACGAGAAGGAACTGGGAGTGGATGTACGGGATCATCTCCTGGAATGTTCCCTCTGCAAAACAAAAGTTGCCCGATTTAAGGACGACTTGCAGGAGTTTGGGCAGCAGGCCAGGCAGACAGTCCCTCCCTCTTCGCGGCAATTAAAGCTGCCGGAGGCAAAGCCGGCTGTGTTCAGCCATATTCCGGGTTGGCTTCCCATTACCGCAGCGGCAGCCATAGCCGGACTTGTCGTGTTCTTTTATTTCATGGGGTTGCAAACCATGACTCCTCCTACCGAAGTGACAACCCTGCAGAGCCGGGTAAACAACGTAGAGGATGAAACGCTGATGCGGGAAATTTCCGAGATGGTAGATCGTCCACTATCTAATAACATGTATGAGATATCAGGGGATGATGATGAAAACATATTTGATGATGATTTTCTGCAGTTTGCAGTGCCTGATATACAGGATGATTTTCAATCTGAACTTATACTTCAAGGAGGTATAAAGCGATGTTAAGAAAAAGGACATGGCTGGGGTTGCTGTTTGTCGTTGTTTTCATGCCGTCAACCATTTTGGCCCAGGGAATGATGCACGGTAAATGGTGGCATGACAGCTCGATAGTGCAGGGGTTGGAACTGACCGACGCTGAGAAAAAGGAGCTTGATGAGAAATATATTGAAAGCCGCCGAAAAATGATTGACCTTAAAAGTGAAATTGAAATGCAGAGGTTTGAGCTCGATTTGCTTCTAGGCAGCAAGGATGCCGACAGGCAGAAGGTTATGACCCGTTTCAACAGCTTGGAGCAGGTCAGGGACGAACTATCCAGAACTCGTTTTGAAATGCTGCTGGAGATTAGGGAAATCATCGGGCCTGAACGTTTTCAGGAGTTGAATACGATATATCGTGACCGGAAACGAAAAGACAAAAAAAGTTTCCGCAATGACAGGACCTACGACCGGGATAATGACTGAGAGTAATACGGCGGGGTTCTTCTCTGATATGGTCCGGGATGCAACTTTCAACCGAGAATAAAGTGGATGATCTCAAGATGCCGTTTGGTAACACCGCGATGGCGCAGGACCAGGGCCTGCGCCTGCGCCCCCATTTCTTTTCTGAGCGTTCCGTTGACCAACAGATGTTTTAATATTTCAAAAATATCATCTTCATCATGACAGACAATTGCCGCATTTTCTTCCAGCAGATCTGCTGAAATTTCAGTAAAATCATCCATATACGGGCCGAATAGAATCGGCTTGCCGAATGCTGCGGGTTCCAGTGGGTTATGTCCGCCGTCAGGCACCAGACTGCCGCCGATAAAGGCAATATCGCAAAAACTGTACATGCGTGAGAGTTCACCCATGGTATCGAGGATAAGTAACGGCGTGCCGGGAAACTCTTCATCCTGAAGGGGTGCGCTTCTCTGTCTCACCGTGAGTCCGAGACTGTCGGCAATTTCTTTAATTTCCCTCCCCCTTTCAACCTTGCGGGGCGCAACAACCAGAAAGAGATCCGGAAAGAGCAGTGAAAGTCGTTTATAGGCGGACAGGATGGCAAACTCTTCCCCGGCATGGGTGGAACCGGCTATCCAGACAACTTTTTCCGGAGAAATGCCGAACTGGATCCGGTAAAACGAGGTGGGACGCTGTTCCTGCTCCCAGCCGACAGTGTCGGGGAGTACGGCATCATATTTCAAATTTCCCAGGGCCTTGACCCGATCTGCATCGACACCGAGTTCGATCATTTTGTCGGCATCCGCAGAGGTCTGCATTGAGATAAAGCGGAAAATTTTGAACATGGGCAGAAAAATGAAACGGAACCGATGGTAGCGGGCAAAGGAGTTTTTGGAAATCCGTCCGTTGACCAGGATTGCCGGTATCTTTTTTTTATCCAGAATGTGAAGAAAGTTCGGCCAGAAATCGGTCTCAATCAGGATGAAAAGGTCGGCTCCGATGGTGTTGATGAATTTTCGGGTAACTTTGAACAGGTCCATGGGAAAAGGGACAAAAAGATCAATTTCTTTCGCCATAACCTCCCGGCAAAGTTCCTCACCGGTTTTTGTCGAGGCTGAAAAAATAAGACCGGTGTCCGGATAGGCGGCCCGCAATTCCCGGACCAGTGGCTGGGCAGAAAGTACCTCCCCCACGGAAAGGGCATGGATCCAGATGCGCTTTTGACCTGCAGGAAGCTTCCGGGCTAGTTCTTCAATGCCGAAACCCAGGCGTAAAAGAATTCTGCCGCGATATTTGGGAGAAACGATTGCTTTGACTAAAAGCAGCGGAGATAATAGTATCAGGCTCGTGATTTGGAAGATATTGTAAAGAACTATACTCATGGGAAAGGTATTCATTCTCCGTGCTGGATTTCCATCTGAGTTGCTGCTGGAAAATCATAATGATACAAATATTGCTTATTTAACCACGAAAAAAAACAATTACAATGAACTTGCTGCTTTTTGAAGCAAACGAAGTAAAAAGTGACAACACTGTTTGTCTGCAGGACAGACGCGGTCAGCATATTGTCAAAATTCTCGGTTTGGAGGTCGGCGATACCATCAGGGCCGGCGTCATAAATGGCCCGGTCGGCAGTGGCAGGATACGGTCTATCCGGGAAACAGATAAAAATATTGAAGTTGTTTTGCATTTTTCCGCCCGGGACGGTTGGCCTGAGTATCCGGCAGTTGATTTAATCCTGGGGCTCATCAGACCCATAATGCTTAAAAGGGTATTGTCCCAGGTAACTTCACTCGGTGTCGGCAGGATATTTCTGATCAACGGCAGACGGGTTGAAAAAAGTTTTTTTAATGCCACCATTCTCCAGGATGAGAATTATCGGCCCTATCTTGTGCAGGGGTTGGAACAGGCAAAAGACACTCTTTTGCCGGAAGTAAGCATCCATAAACGTTTCAAGCCATTTCTTGAGGATTTTCTACCCACGATTGCGGCTGACTATGACAGAATGCTGGTTGCTCACCCCGGGAACAGAACGGATCTGCAGGCGGCAATCGGCAATGAAATGAAGGGGAGAATCCTCCTGGCAGTCGGGCCGGAAGGGGGCTGGATTGATTTCGAGGTTGAGAAATTTCTGGCCCATTCTTTTGTCCAGGTAAGTTTAGGCAAAAGGGTACTGCGGACAGACACCGCTGTTGTGGCGTTATTGGCGCAGTTGATGTTGTTGAGAAGTGATTGACATGAGAGTGAAAATCTGTCGGCAGCAACCGCTTATTTTATTTTCCCCGCCATTTATCCGTCAGCAACTGGATCTCCCGGAGCCTGAGCAGGTAAAGTGCAATACCATATAGAATACTCCCGGTAGCCACCAGAAAGAAAAGCCCCGACAGGTCGTACAGAAATCCTTTCCGCATCCACTGGAAAAGTATAATCCCCATGATATAGATATAGATTCCCATCAAAAGAGCGGCAGTAAATACTTTTCCCAGGCCGGTTGCCAGGTATGAGAGGGAGTAACCTGCAAGCTTCCGGTACAGGATTATGCCCAGAAAGAGGAAATTGGCAGTCATGGCTACCGAGATCGACAGGGCCATGGCTCTGTGCTGCAGCGATGCGATGGTCAGAAGAATGATAAGGATATTGACACCTACCGCCAGAAAGCTACCGGCAACGGGATAGCGTGTGTCGTCAAGGGCATAAAATACAGGCACCATCACTTTGACCGAGGCGTAGGCAAAGAGTCCCAATGCATAAAAACGAAGGGCTTCGGCGGTTTTGAGGGTGTCGACAGCGGTAAAGCTGCCATGTTCGAAAGTTATCCTGATGATTGGCACTGCGAGAAGAATCAGCCCTACAGTGGCGGGGATGGTCAGGGAAAAGGCCAGGGTGAGCGCTGAGATAAACGTCTCTTTCAGGCGGTTGAAATCTTTTATTGCAGCCTGGCGTGACAAGAGGGGCAGGGCGGCCACCGAGATGGCGACACCGAAGACCCCTACAGGCAGCTGGAAAAAACGGAATGCGTAGTTCAGCCAGGAAAGGCTGCCCTGCTGCAGGGAGGAGGCAAAGTAGGTGTTGATAAAAACATTGATCTGCAGGGCGGCAAGACCGAACACCGCCGGGGCCATCAGCTTCAAAATACGATGCAGGCCCGGATCCTTGAGATTGAGTCGGGGTCTGAATTTGAAATCCGAGTGGAAAAGAGAGGGAAGTTGTCCGACCAGCTGCAGCATGCCGCCTATCAGGGTGCCGATCGCCATGCCGACAATGGAAGGCTGCCCATTGCGGCCCAGTATAAAGGCAAGGCTCACGCCGCCGATGATGGAACCGAGATTGAAGAAACTGGAGGCAAGGGCGGGAATGAAAAATCGTCCCTTGGTGTTAAGGATACCCATGACCACGGAGGAAAGGGAAATGAATATGAGAAAGGGAAACATGATCATGGTGAGCAGATGGGTCAGGGCAACCTTGTCAGGGATTTTTTCAAAGTCTGCATTAACCAGCGCCAGGACGATTTTATCGGCATAGAGTATACCGACAAGGGTGATGATGCTGAGAAGGATGGTGAAAAAAACCAGAACATTGCCGGCCAGTTTCCAGGTGGCTTCGGGTCCGCGGGTTTCGTCGTAATCCGAAAAGACGGTGACAAATGCCGCGCTTAAGGCGCCTTCGCCAAAAAGGTCCCTCAGGAGATTCGGTATCCTGAAAGCGACAACAAAGGCATCATACGCAAATCCGGCACCGAATAAGACGGCAAACGTCTGCTCCCTGATGAGACCGAGCACTCTGCTGCACATGACAGCAATACTGACCATTGAGGCCGAGCGCGCTATTCTGCCGGTGTCTTCTGCTGGCTGCTGCATCTGCTCTGTTGACGGAGAAAATTAATTGTTATGGGACATTAAAAAACGCAAAATTTTTGCTACTCTAGCAGGCTAATGCAAAGAAGACAATGTTCTTGCTTGACTTTGCCGTAAGCTTATGAATAGTATGCATTTCTTTGCATTTCGTATTCATGTTGCCTTCTACAAGGTAACGTGCATAACTTCTTGATTACAATAGAATAAACTGGTGGGCAATCTGCCTGATAAGTGGGTGCTCCGGGTAATACATACTTGCTTTGAGTTATACATTGGAGGGTTACATGACGGACGTTAAGCTGGTTAGAAATGTGGCGATCTTGGGACATGGCAATTGCGGGAAAACCGCTCTGGCCGATGCCCTGCTTTTCAGTGCAGGCAAAACAAACCGTTTGGGCAAGGTCGATGACGGTTCTTCCAATCTGGATTTTGAACCGGAAGAAATAAAACGCAACATCACGATTGGTGCCGCCTTCCATCATTATATCTGGAAGAAGCACGAGATCTTTCTGGCAGATACACCCGGTGATGACAACTTCATTAATGAAGCCAAGTTCGTGGCCAAGGTTGCTGACTGTGCCTTGTTCTGCATCGGTGCTGCGACCAGCCTGAAAAACCAGACAACTAAATTCACTGATTTTATTGAAGAGCGTAAAATCCCTACCATTATCTGCATTACCCGGATGGACCGCGAACGGGCCAATTTTGCCAATGTCATCGAGGAAATCAAGGCGAACCTCCCCTTGAAACCGGCGCTGACCTATGTGCCCATCGGGGCCGAAGCCAACTTCAAGGGAATCATCAATGTTGCCACCCGGAAAGCCTACATATTCGACGATAAGGGCAAGGGCAGCAAAACAGAGATTCCGGCCGATATGGCCGATGAAATCGAGAACTATCGAGAAAGCCTCATGGAACAGGTAGCGGAAACGGATGATGACCTGATTGAAAAGTTCCTTGAGGAGGGTGAATTAACCGATGAAGACCTGATTAATGGTTTACAGGCCGGGGTAAAATCCGGAGAAATCTGTCCTGTAAGTGTTACCGCGGCTGTCAATAACCAGGGAATTGAAATGCTCCTGGATATGATTAACGATTTTCTGCCGGCGCCGGATGATCTGGCACCTCATGTCGGCACCAATCCCAAGAATAGTGAAATTGTTGAAAGGGAAGCCAAAACAGATGCACCGTTCTCGGCCCAGGTATTCAAAACCATGGCTGATCCCTTTGCCGGCAGATTAACGATTTTCAGGGTTTTTTCCGGAACGCTTTCGGGCGATACTTTTTACAATGCCAACAAGGATATCAGTGAAAGGTTCGGGCAGATTTTTATCATGGAAGGCAAGAACCAGAAGCCAGTTGACAGCGTCGGGCCGGGAATGATAGCTGCGGTTGCGAAGCTGAAGGAAACGGTTACGGGTGACACGCTCTGTGCCGAAAGTGCGCCCATTGTTTATGAGCCGCTTATCCCGATTTCCCCGGTCATATCCTATGCAGTAACAGCGAAAAAGGGAGATGAGGAAAAACTGTTCAGTTCCATAACCAAGATGCTGGACGAAGATCTGACCTTGCAGCTTAACAGAGACAACCAGACCAAGGAGATTCTTATTTCCGGAGTCGGCCAGGTGCACCTGGAGGTGATCGGCGAAAAGATAAAGCGCAAGTTCGGGGTGGAGATGGAACTGCACACGCCGAAGATTCCGTATAAGGAAACTTTGAAGGGCCGGGCCCGGGTCCAGGGCAAACATAAAAAGCAGAGCGGCGGCAGAGGCCAGTTTGCCGATACCTGGATTGAGATAGAATCGCTACCCAAGGGAGGCGGCTACGAATTTGTTGACAAGATCGTCGGCGGCGTCATCCCGAGGCAATATATTCCGGCGGTGGATAAAGGCATCCAGGAGGCCATGGAAAAAGGCATTCTTGCCGGTTACCCCATGGTCGACGTCAAGGTCTCTCTGGTCGACGGCTCGTTTCACTCTGTCGATTCCTCGGAACTGGCCTTTAAGATTGCCGGTTCCCTTGCCTTTAAAAAGGCGGCCATGGAGGCAAATCCTGTCCTGCTGGAGCCGATCATGGATATTACCATCCGGGTTCCCGAGGATTGTGTCGGCGATGTGATGGGGGATTTGAATTCCCGCCGGGGCCGGGTGATGGGGATGGATTCCGAGGAGAAAAATGAGGTAATAAATGCCCAGGTGCCCATGGGAGAAGTCCAGAAGTATGCGGCAGATCTTACTTCTTTTACCGGAGGCAGGGGGGCATTTACAGTAAGTTTTTCCCATTATGAGGAAGTTCCGGCCCAACTGGCGGAAAAAATAATTGCCGCGGTCAATAAGGAAGAATAATCAGGACTCCGACGAAGGTGGAATGCTCTTCTGCCTGCCCGGAAAATAAAAAACCCCGCCGGTGAATTTTATCCGGGCGGGGTTTTTATTTTTTTTCTGCAGGAACTAGAAGCAATCTATTTCAATCTGGGAGGATTCCGGAATATCGGGACGGGCGGTAATTTCTCCCATGTGATAAGGGGTTTCACCCAGGGCTATAAGCTGCTGCATGACGTCATCCAAAATATCTTCGTCGATGATGACCACAATGCCTATACCCATATTAAAGGTGCGGCACATCTCCTTGGGGCTGATATTGCCCTTCTCCTGCAGGAATTCAAAAATGGCGGGAATCTTCCAGCTGTCATAATGGATGATAGCCCTGCTGCCCTGGGGAAGTATTCTGGGGATGTTGTCAATAAAGCCGCCGCCGGTAATATGGACAAAACCGCTGACTTTGAAGTTCTTGCTCAGGTTCAGAAGTGATTCACTGTAGATGCGCGTCGGTTTTAACAGCTCCTCTCCAAGGGTGCATCCTAACTCTTCCATATATTTATCTACGGACAGGCCCAGTTCCTCAAAACATATTTTTCTTACCAGGGAGTAACCGTTGCTGTGTAAACCTGAAGATGCCAGGCCGACAATCTGGTCACCGACTTTTATATCTGATCCGTCGATAATTTTATTTCGTTCCGCAATACCGACGACAAAGCCGGCCAGATCATAATCACCATCTGCATACAGGCCTGGCATTTCAGCAGTTTCACCGCCGATAAGCGAGCATTTGGAAATTTTACAGCCCTCGGCAATGCCCTTTATAATGTCACTGGCTGTATCAATATCGAGTTTGCCCATTGCGAGATAATCAAGAAAAAAGAGGGGCCTTGCGCCTCCGACCGCAATGTCGTTAACGCACATTGCCACCAGGTCAATCCCGATGGTGTCATGCTTATTGCACTGTTTTGCTATATTCAGCTTGGTGCCGACGCCGTCGGTGGATGACACGAGGACGGGATCTTCAAACTGATCCGGGCCAATGGCGAAAAGACCGCTGAAGCCGCCGATATCTGTGAGTACGCCCCTGCCAAAAGTTGGAGCAACGATATTTTTTATTCTTGATACCAGTTCATTGCCTTTGTCAATATCAACTCCGGCCTCGGTATATCTGGAAATTTTTGGTTCGCCCATTTTTTTGTTTATAAAATAATTTCAACTGCCCTGGTTAAGAGGCAAGCAGACTGCCCCTGCGCTTTAATTTAAGCCGATACGGTTTTATATGAAAACCAATACTTATAATTTTGGCACCCCAAAAAGTCAATCAAAATTGAACACGATCAGCGAGCGCATTCCCCGCGGCTTGCCGCGGGGTTAGCAAGCGCATTTTTTGATAAAGTCATCTTCCTTACGTAAGAAAATTCCCAGCAGGTTATGCTTCGCATGCGCAAGCGGCTGCGGGGAGCTTCAATTTTCTGCCGTAACCGCCCAGGATCCTTTTGCGGCGGTAAAAATACCGGATACATTCATCTTTGCACCCGCGTCTGTCCGCCCATACACAGAAAATATCCATACAGGGATGGCTGCGGATTCTGTTGATGAAGTACTGTCATGTCCCCTATGATGACCTCCGGCGGCCCGGTTTGCTCTTTTTATGCCCACCTTAAGCGTTGATCGTTGAAATAGTCTAATATTCCTGGTAGCATAACGAACTTATGAAATTTCTGTTCACCCTCATCGGCCTGGTTTTCATCCTGGAAGGTTTGCCCTATCTCACATTTCCAGAGGCAATGAAGAGATGGCTGCAGCAGCTCATGGAAATGAGTCCGGTTCAATTGCGGATCGTCGGATTTTTTGCGGTGGGAACAGGATTGCTGATCTGTTTTGTCGCCTTGCGTACCAATCTGTTCAACTGAGCAACGATGGAAGTCTGCAGAATCGGTTACCAGAGCAAAATTAACATGTTTTTCTTACGGAAGGGGATGTATGACCCGACAACGGAGTAGCTGGAAATCAAACATCGGGTTTCTTCTTGCTGCAATAGGTTCAGCTATCGGCCTGGGCAATGTCTGGCGTTTCAGCTACATGGCTCATCAATATGGCGGCGGCGCCTTCCTGGTCCCGTACCTGGTCGCCCTGGTAGTTGCCGGTGTACCGATCATGATCATTGAATATGGTCTGGGACATCGTGAAAAAGGGTCGGCACCCCTGAGTTTTGTCCGCGTTAATAGTAAATTCGAATGGCTCGGATGGTGGATGCCCGTCATCGCCATGTTCGGCATAATGCTTTACTATTCGGTAATAATCGGCTGGTGCATCAACTATTTCTTTTTTTCCTTCCACCTTGCCTGGGGTACCGACAGCCAGAGTTTCTTTTTCAGCCAGTTTCTGCAGCTCCCCGATTCTGCGGCGGTAATCGGGGGAATCCGTCTGCCGATAGCAGCCGCCACCCTGTCAGTCTGGGTTTTATGCTGGCTTATCTGCTACCGTGACATACGGCATGGTATTGAAAAGGCAAGTGTTGTCTTTATGCCGGTTCTTTTTTTGCTGACGATTATTCTCGTTATATGGAGTCTCTTTCTTGACGGTGCCTCAGATGCCATTATGGGGCATTACCTGCATGCGGACTGGTCAAAAATTAATCTGTTCAGCGCCGATCCGACGGTTCGCAGTGCCGCCGGCAAAGTATGGGCCGCCGCCTTTGGCCAGATATTTTTTACCCTGTCGCTGGGATTCGGCATCATGATCACCTATGCCAGCTACCTGCCCAGGAAAACAGATATCGGCAGGAACGCCTTTATTACCTGCCTGGTGAATTCCTTTTATTCCTTTCTGGCGGGTTTTGCCGTTTTCGGCATTGTCGGGTTTATGGCCCATAGTCAGGGCGTCCCCTTTGAGGACGCGATCAAAGGGGGACCACAACTGGCCTTTGTGGTATATCCGCAGGCAATTTCCATGCTGCCGAGCATGAATATTCTTTTCGGAGTCATTTTTTTCCTCATGCTCGTTCTTGCCGGTCTCACCTCCGGCATTTCCCTGATCGAGGCATTTGCCTGCGCCATCACTGATAAATTTGACTGGTCCCGCGGCAGGGTGGTGACAGCAGTATGCATCCTAGGTTTTCTGGGCAGCCTTGTTTTTACGACCCGTGGGGGATTATATCTTCTTGATATAGCCGACCACTTTATCACCAATTACGGCCTGGTAACCGGGGGATTTCTGGAATGTATCATCATCGGCTGGGTGTTAAAGGCTTCCGTCCTGCGAAAGTACGTCAGCCGGCTCGGTACGGTTGTACCCTCATTCTGGGATATACTGGTAAAATTTATCACCCCCCTGATTCTTATCTACCTGTTATATCTGTCTCTGGCAGGCGATTTGACAGAAAACTACGGTGGTTATCCAACAAATCAGCTCATCCTGTACGGGGTAGGGTTGATGTTTGTCTGTCTGGCGGCAGCCCTTGTCTTGAGCTTTGTTCCCTGGAAATCCGACAAACTGAAACGTCGACACCGTCCGGAAGAAGACGAACTTTTAATTTAAAGGCGGCGAGCCATTCCAACCGATCGTTATCAATTTGGTCCTTTCATTTTTAGGGGTTGAGGCAGAAAATAATATCTTCCGGTTTTCAGAAGGTTAGACAATTGCAGAGATAATTATGCCGGCGGCAAGAAAAGTGATGATAATAGCAGGTGAGGCCTCAGGAGACCTGCATGGAGCGAATCTGGCCCGGGAACTTAAAATGCTGGACAGCGAACTGCAACTGTCAGGAATCGGCGGCGCTGGAATGGCCCGGGCCGGGGTTAAAATCCTCTATGATATTGCCAATCTGGCAGTCATGGGAATAATTGAAGTGCTTACCCGCCTGCAGGATATCAGGGCTGCCATGAAAATCCTGGAAAAACAGTTTATCATTGACCGGCCGGATCTGCTGGTCCTGATTGATTATCCGGGGTTTAACCTTGATTTGGCCCGCAGGGCCAAAAAGTATAACATCCCGGTTCTTTATTATATCAGTCCCAAAATCTGGGCCTGGCGTGAGGGGCGTATTGAATCGATAAAAAGATATGTTGACCGGATGGTGGTCATCCTGCCGTTTGAAAAACTATTCTACCAGGGGCATGGCGTTGAAGTAGATTTTGTTGGCAACCCGCTTCTGGACCAGGTTCACACAGTCTTGACCCCGGCCGAATTCAAGGCCCGTTACGATATAGACCCCAACGCCGCAGTAATCGGCATCATGCCGGGCAGCCGGAGACAGGAAATTGTGAAACTTCTGCCGCTGTTCACCCAATCAGCCGTAAAGTTGAACCGTGAACTGAAGAAATCTGTTTTTCTGCTGCCCCTGGCTACCACCCTGACAGAAGACGAGATCAGAAAATATACCGGATCGTCTGGGAGTGAAATCGATATCCGGATAATAAAAGACGAACGCTATGAAGCCATGGCTGCCTGTGATGCCGCCATGGCGGCATCGGGTACCCTGACCATGGAACTGGCAATCCTCGGGGTGCCGATGGTGGTATGTTACCGGGTTTCAATGGTGAGTTACCTGTTGGCCAAGCCTTTTATCAAAGTAAAATATGCGTCATTGGTCAACCTTGTAGCCGGCAGGGAGGTAGTACCGGAACTGCTGCAGCTGCAGGCAACTCCGGAAAATATCTACCGGGCGATGCTGCCCTTGCTGCAGGATGTCAAAACTGCAGAGGCCATGCAAGAAGATCTGGCCGGGGTTTGTGCGCAGTTGGGCACTCCCGGCGCCTCCAGGCGGGCAGCTAAAATTGTCATCGACATGATGACAGCAAAAACGGCGGGACATGACTGAAACATCGGATATGGATGAAAGGGAACCGGTTCAGTTGCCTATAGACGGTGTTCTTGACCTGCATAATTTTGCCCCCAGGGACCTGAAGTATCTGATCCCGGATTACCTGCATGAATGCCGTAAGGCAAATATCTACCAGGTGCGCGTAATCCACGGCAAGGGTATCGGTAATTTGCGGCGTACGGTTCATGCCATACTGGAGAATCTTCCGGAAGTGAAAGGATTCAGACTGGCCGGTCAAGACGGGGGAGGATGGGGCGCCACTCTGGTCGATTTAAAAAAATAATATACGTAATAGATTGCAGGCTGCCAGACTGGATTTTACGATGTTTGTTTAATTTTTTCTTGCCCAGTTAAGTGGACATTACTATAAGCAGGTCTTCAGGGTAACTTAAAAACACACGGGATAGAATAGATGCCGTTTGAGTAAAAAACGGCTGAAATTTATGTATGTTCTTATGAGTAGACAGCGGACAATTCCACGCATATTGCAATATGTAAAGCCATATAAGAAGAGACTGGTAATTGCCATGATCTGCATGGTCATCGTGGCATCCATGGGTGGCGCCCAGGCCTATATGGTAAAACCGCTGCTGGATGAGATTTTTTTCAACCGCGACCGCTCCATGCTCATGATCGTTCCCTTGGCGATCCTGGCAATTTTTCTTGTTAAAGGGATCTTTTATTACAGCTACAATTACCTTCTGGAAAAGGTTGGCCAATCTATTATCAAGGACTTACGGAATGCACTTTACAGCCATATCCAGTCACTGCCCCTTTCCTTTTTTCACAAGAAGCCTACCGGTGAACTGATATCACGTATTATTTCTGACGTGGCGTTGATCCAGGGCGCTGTTTCTAACGTATTGGTGGGTATATTGAAAGACACCTGTCAGGTTCTCTTTCTCATTGGGATCATTTTTTATCAGAATTGGCGTCTGGCCGCGATTTCCATGATATTGCTGCCGCTGATCGTCTATCCGGTGATTAATTTCGGACGCAGGCACAGGCGGCTCAGCAGAAAAAATCAGCAAATAACTGCAGAGGTGTCAAACATCCTCTACGAGACGATAACGGGCAATCGGATTGTCAAGGCTTTCTGCATGGAAAAATATGAGATTAAACGCTTTGCAGAAACCCTGGACAGACTCTTTATCATCATTTTGCGCAATACCAGGGTTGGGGCTATTTCGCATCCCCTGATGGAGTTTTTGGGTGGCGTCGGCATCTCACTGGTTGTCTGGTATGGCGGGAGTCAGGTGCTTGCCGGTAAATCAACACCTGGAACCTTTTTTTCTTTTCTTACCGCGCTGATCATGATTTACGAGCCCATCAAGGGGGTCAGCAAAATTAATAATTCTCTGCAGCAGGGCATAGCGGCGGCCGAGCGGGTTTTTGAGGTGCTGGATGTGGAACCCGATGTGGCTGAAAAAAAAGATGCGATGGATCTGCCCCCTGTTAAAGATGCCATCGAATTCAAGGATGTCCGGTTCAGCTATGAGAACCACAAGGAGGTTTTGCAGGATATAAATTTAAAGGTCAGGGCCGGTGAGGTTCTGGCCCTGGTTGGTTCGAGCGGCGGCGGCAAGTCCACCCTGGTCAATCTTATTCCGCGCTTCTTTGATGTAAGCAGTGGCGCGGTTACAATTGATGGAAAAGATATCCGGGATGTAACCTTGAAATCTCTGCGCAGCCAGATCGGGATAGTCACCCAGCAGACCATTCTGTTCAACGATACGGTGCGCAATAATATTGCTTATGGCAGCCTGGATGCCTCTTTCGAGCAGATTAAGGAGGCGGCGCGCGCCGCCCATGCCCTGAATTTTATCGAGCACCTGCCTGAAGGCTTTGATACCGTTATCGGCGAGTCAGGAGCCAGGCTTTCCGGCGGTGAACGCCAGAGGATGTCCATTGCCCGGGCAATTTTAAAGAACGCTCCCATTCTCATACTTGACGAGGCCACATCATCCCTTGACACTGAGTCTGAGCGGGAGGTGCAGCAGGCCATAGAAAATCTGGTACAGAGTCGAACCACTTTTGTCATCGCACACCGTTTGTCAACAATTCGCAATGCCGATCGTATCATCGTCATCCAGGATGGCAAAATAGTTGAGGAGGGGACCCATGATTCATTGCTTCCCCTGGGAGGTGTGTATAAAATGCTTTATGATATGCAGTTCCAGGATGATGCAATTGAACTGAAAGATTCAGAATAAATAACACAAAAAGGAACCGGGAGTAATTATGATCAGCAAGGAACTACTGGAAATATTGGCCTGCCCCAAATGCAAGGGGCCGGTTTGCTTAACCGCGAAAGAGGATGGACTGATATGCAGATCCTGCCGACTGGTTTATGAAATACGGGATGATATTCCTGTCATGCTGATTGATGAAGCCAGGGTTCTTGAAGAAGAGAACAGTGATGAGACCAACTGACAACACATAATACGATCCTTAGTTGAACTATTTTCATTATCATGGACTTCTCCGCCCTCCTAAAACAGTTTGCAATCCTGCAGGATAATATCCTGTTCGAACGGCTTATTATCATTCTTGTTTACAGTATCTTTGCCAAGGCAGTCGATATTTTCATGGATCGGGTGCTGAAAAGGTTTGCGTCGAAAACGAAGATTAGTTTTGACGATAAGCTCATTAAATTTCTGCATGTCCCCATAAGCTGGACGGTTTTCGGATTCGGAGTGCTGCATGCCCTGGCGATAAAACCCCTGGATGATCCCTGGCAGGTGATTCTGCCCCAGGCGACCAAAACTATTATTCTTGTCCTCTGGCTGGTTGCCGTGATCAGAATTTTCAACTGGACCGGGACCCAGTATATGTCCAGCGTCCATGAAAAAGGCAAGATAGGCAAGGACCTTTTCATGGTTCTAAAAAACGTCCTCAGGGTTGTGTTAGTAGTCTCCGGTCTTCTCTGGCTTCTTTCCATCTGGCAGATTAACCTGACCCCGCTTTTCGCCTCTGCCGGTATTGCAGGCATTGCAGTGGCCCTGGCCGCAAAGGATACCCTGGCAAACTTTTTCGGCGGCATTTCCATCTTTATGGATAATACATACAAGGTGGGGGAATATATAATTCTGGATACCGGTGAGCGGGGAGAGGTCACGGAGATAGGTATCCGTTCCACCCGGATTAAAACCCGGGATGACGTTGTTGTCACCATCCCGAACTCCATTATGGCCAATTCAAAAATAATCAACGAGAGCGCCCCGATTCCAAGGTTCCGGATCAGAGTCCCCATCGGGCTGGCTTATGGCAGCGAACTTGAGAAGGTGGAGGAGGTTCTTTTGGCGGTGGCGGATGCCAATCCCAATATTGAAAAGTATCCGGAACCACGGGTGCGCCTGCGGGCCTTTGCCGATTCATCACTCAATTTCGAACTGCTCTGCTGGGTCAAAGACCCGAGGGATAAGGGATTGGAAGTGCACAACCTGTTAAAGGACGCCTACAAAGTTTTTGCCGAGCAGAATATTATCATTCCCTTTCCACAAAGGGATCTGCACATTAAAACCTCTTCTTCTGATATCTTTCACGAAGACGGAAACCCGGAAACCCGGAAAGGTGATAATGTGCCCTGATAAAAAATGCTGAGAAAAGGGAGCTGCAAGAAAAAAGGAGGGCCGAAGTTCGGCCCTCCTTTTTTGGTAAGATATGGCAGGGGAGATGTTATTCCGGGGTAATTCCCAATTCCTTTTCGCGATCCGCCACGGCAAGCCTGGTCTTGATGGCGGTATCCGGGATCAGGCTCATGGAATCAATGCCGCATTCAACAAGGAAGGTGGCAAACTCCGGGAAGTCACTGGGAGCCTGGCCGCAGATGCCGATCTTTTTGCCCCGGCGCTTGGCTGTATCAATAACACTTTTCACCAAATTTTTTACCGCATCGTTACGTTCGTCAAAAATATGGGCCACCAGGTCGGAGTCGCGGTCAAGACCCAGGGTAAGCTGGGTCAGGTCGTTGGAGCCGATGGAAAAGCCGTCAAAGACATCGGCAAATGCATCGGCCGATATAACGTTGCTCGGAATTTCACACATGACATAAACTTCGAGATCCTTTTCACCCTGTACCAGACCGAATTCCTTCATAACATCAATAACCTTGCGGCCTTCTGCCGGGGTACGGCAGAAGGGCACCATGAGCTTGATATTGGTGAGGCCCATATCATTTCTTGCTTTTAACAAACCTTCACATTCAATCCCGAAGGCGGCCTTGTATTTATCATCGTAATAACGGGAGGCCCCTCGCCAGCCGATCATGGGGTTGCTCTCTTCCGGCTCATAGAGATGGCCGCCGATCAGATTAGCATATTCATTGCTCTTAAAATCGGATAGACGCACTATAACGTCCTTGGGATAAAATCCTGCCGCAATGCGGCTCACTCCCTCGGCAAGCTTGTCAACAAAAAACTGTGTTTTGTCATCGGGATAGGCGCTTGTTCTTTCTTCTATCTGCTGTACAACCTGGGCAATTTCAGCATCACCTTCATCGGCTTTGGATTTGAGATCGGCAAAATTAAGCAAGGCCATGGGATGGATGCCTATATGGGAGTTGATAATGAATTCTTCGCGGGCAAGCCCCACGCCGTCATTGGGGATCTGGCATTCCGTGAAGGCTTTTTCCGGGATCCCAACGTTCATCATGATCTTTGTCCGGGTAGTCGGAATATTTTCCAGGTCAAGGGTTTCCACCTCATACTCGAGAAGACCTTCATAAATGTTGCCGGTTTCGCCATCAGCGCATGATACGGTGATATCCTGGCCGGATTGTATTTTTTTCGTCCCGTCCACCGTTCCGATAATACAGGGAATGCCAAGCTCCCGGGAGATGATGGCGGCATGACAGGTGCGGCCGCCGCGGTTGGTAACAATAGCCCCGGCGATTTTCATAATTGGTTCCCAGTCAGGATCGGTCATGTCGGTGATCAGCACTTGGCCGGACTTGAAATCTTGAATGTGGGACGCGCTTTCAATGACTTTGGCTTTGCCCTGGCCGATCTTGGTCCCCACAGCCTGGCCTTCAGCGATTATGTTGCCTTTTTCCTTCAGGACGTAGGTTTCCATGACCCCGACCTTGGCTTGCGAATGGACGGTTTCCGGTCTTGCCTGAACGATGAAAAGTTTGCCGGTTCCCACTGATTCGCCGTCTCCGTCCTTGGCCCATTCAATATCCATGGCCTTGCCGTAGTGGTCCTCAATAATGCAGGCCCATTCAGCCAGGGTCAGGATTTCGTCGTCACTGATTACATAGCTGCCGCGTTCCTCGGCGGTGGTTTCAATATTTTTTACCGGTTCCTCTGCATCAGGGTCATCGTTATAGACCATTTTTATTTCCTTGGAACCGACCCGCTTACCGACAATGGGACGCTTACCCTGCTTCAGAGTCGGTTTGAATACATAATACTCATCCGGATTTACCGCGCCCTGGACAACGTTTTCCCCCAGACCCCAGGCAGCGGTAAGAAATACCGCATCCTTGAAGCCGCTTTCCGTGTCAATGGAAAAGATAACCCCCGAGGCCGCCGAATCACTGCGCACCATTTTCTGAACAACGATGGAAAGATAGACATCGAATTGGCCAAAGCCCTTGTCGTGCCGGTAGGAGATGGCACGGTTGGTAAAAAGACTGGCAAAACATTTTTTGCAGGCAGCGATCAGGGTGTCATAACCGCTGATATTCAGGTAGGTTTCCTGCTGCCCGGCAAAGGAGGCATCCGGCAGGTCTTCGGCCGTGGCTGATGAACGGACGGCAACATCAATGCCGGTGCCGTATTCGTCCTCCATTTTTTTGTAGGACTCAATAATGGCCTCGCGCAGATCGTCGGGGAATTCGGCATTTCGGATAATATCACGCACCTTTTCGCCGCGCTCCTTCAGATTTTGCATATCAGTGGTATCAAGACCCTCCAATGCGTCTTTGATCGCTTCCTCGATGCCGGCGTCCTTGAGCAGATGCCTGTATGCATAGGCGGTGATGGCAAAGCCGTGTGGAACTGCCACTCCCTTGGAGGTAAGTTTCTGATACATTTCACCGAGCGAGGCATTTTTTCCTCCAACCAGTGGTACATCATCAATTCCTATCTCTTCAAACCAAAGAATTAAGGCTTCATCGTGTTTTCCCATTTTTTTCTCCTGAGACATGAAAATACTTTATGAATATATTGCGGTAAATATCTGTTGCCAAACTTTGCTGAATGACCATTAAAGGACATTTTTATCGTGAAACTGAAGATATTTCTTATAGTAAAAATGAAATAAACGGTCAACAATTGTTTGTTTTTTGTCTGCAAGGAGGCATTTTTAACCCTCAGGATAATAGTTCCTCTGCCTGGGATAGTGATGTGAAAAACTTCTTTTAAAAATATGACAAATTTGCCAAAAGTGATTATTGATTGCAGCCATTAAAAAAAAGTTATGGAGGATGTGCCATGGGTTTCGCTGAAGAAATGAAAACACTGGCGGCAAAGTATATTCAGAAAGGAGACCACAGCCGCAGTGATTATTTCGGTTTGATAAAGGAATTGGTCAAGCGCAGAAATAAATATGAAAGGAGGACCCCGGATTTTTCCGCCTGGCAGGAAGAAATTGCTAGGATTTATGAATTGATCCGGGATGAATTGATAACCAATAAAGCAACCCCTGTCACCCCGGTCAAGTTCGGCACCTCGGGCTGGCGGGGCATTATCGGCAAGGATCTTTTTGTAAAATCGGTACGTCAGGTTACCGAGGCCATTACTGCATTATTCCACGAGGTTGAAAACAGTGACGAACTGGCGCAGGCCCTTGGGGTCGAAAAATTATCTGCAGTTCAAACCCGCGGATGTGTGGTCGGGTTTGACAACCGATTCGGGGGGGAGCTGTTGGCTGAGGCGGTTCTTGATGTTCTGGCGCAAAACAGGATTCAGGTTCATTACGCCGGCGAATCAACAACCGGGGTGCTCTCGGCGGCTCTCCTGGAGCTGAAAGCCGCCTTTTCCATAAATTTGACCCCCAGCCACAATCCCCTTGATTACGGGGGTTTTAAGTTCAACGGCTCCGACGGCGGACCGGCCTCTTCATTAATCACCAACCGGATCACGGAAGGAGCCCGGGAAATAATTGAACAGGACCTGCCCGTGGCTGTTTCAAAGGACCGCAGCCGGGTGAAGAAATTTGATTCTTTAGAATCATGGATGAGCCTGGTGCGCAAAAACCGGGATCGCCACGGTCTTGATTATGATGCCATTGTATCGAATTTCGCCAGTGACCGGGAGGTCGTTCTGGCAGTTGATTGTGTCCATGGTGCAAGCAGGCTGCACATAAACAAGCTGCTCACCGGAGGATCCGCCGCAATGCAGCATGACAGATTGATTATCCTGCGCGGGGAAAAAGATTACACCTTCGGCGGGGTAGCGCCGGAGCCATCCTCGACCAATATGCAGCCGGTAATGCACGTCCTGGCTGCAAGGCGGGAACCACTCAAGCTTGGAGCCGTAATTGATCCGGACGGAGACCGAGTGAGGATGACCGATGGTACGGTGGAGATAGATATGAATCTTTTCGGCGCCATGGCCTATCACTTTCTGCATGAGCATAAAGGGTTGACCGGCATGGTGGCCAAAACAGTTGCCACCAGTAACTTTGCCAACCAGCTGGCAAAAGACTTTGGCGAAGAGGTTTTTGAATCACGGGTGGGTTTTAAGGAGTTCAAACCGGTAATCGACAAGGCCCTTGTCTATTTTGAGGAATCGGACGGCATAAGCGTAATCGGTCACACTCCTGAGAAAGATGCATATATCGGGCTGCTGCTCGGCCTTGATATGATTATGACTCTTCGTAAAAATCTGGGAGAGTATCTTCTTGAGATCCAGAAGAAACACGGGTTTTATTATCCTGCCAAAGATGGAGTGGTTGTCAGCAACCAGGGTAAGGAATTGATGTCCAAGCTCGCACTTCTCAAGCAATACTCTGTTGGAACAGCTATCAGGATCGGCGATAAAGAGAGGGAGATTGTCGAAATAATAAATATCGACGGCAGGAAGATGGTTTTAGATGACGGCAGCTGGCTCATGATAAGACCCTCGGGGACGGAGCCCAAGGTCAGATTTTATGTTGAGGCCAGAGACAGGGAAAACCAGGTTGCCCTGTTTACAGCTGCAAAAGGGATGCTGAAAGAAATCGGACTGCTCTAAGTAGATTGAAGATTTATCGGCATACGAAACTGCCGATGATTGGCAGAGAAATTGTAGAATGACAATTTTGGTTGAAAACTACAGTATTCGGCAGATATCGATAATTACAAAAAGGGTTTAATCTTTAATCTTCAATCTTCAATCTTCAATTTCAATAATGATTACTGGTTGATTTTTGCGGGTCAAAAAATTATGGTGAACCGTCAAGCATCAATAGCCATGTAGACGATGCGTCAAATATGATGCTACCGTTATAAACTTAACTATCCCTGCAGGGTTTACAGTCTCAGCCGAACAGGGGTTGATTCCTGTCGGCGTTAAGTTTTTCTGGGCAAGGCGGCAAATGGTAATGCTTGTCTTTACCGGCAGGAATAAAGTATGCCGATATTTTTATGGGTATTTCTTATAATTTTTCAATTTTAGGAGTAGCAGATTGCCATGTGGGATTATACGGATAAAGTTAAAGATCATTTCTTAAATCCCCGTAACGTGGGGGATATCGAAGATGCAAGCGGCACCGGCGAGGTCGGTTCCCTGGCCTGCGGCGATGCATTAACTCTTACTTTCAAGCTTGATGATGGCGGCAGGATTGAAGATGCAAAATTCAAAACCTTTGGCTGCGCCAGCGCCATTGCTTCCTCTTCCGCTTTGACGGAGATTATAAAGGGATTGACCCTGGAGGAGGCTGAGAAGATTACCAATGAGGATATTGCCGAATATCTTGGCGGGCTTCCCAAAGAAAAGATGCACTGTTCGGTTATGGGACGGGAAGCCCTGGAAGCAGCCATTGCAAATTATCGCGGGGTGCCGATCCCAATGGCCCAAGGTGAGGTTGTCTGTGAGTGTTTTGGGGTGACCGACATTGAAATCAAGCGGGCCATTCAGGAAAGCAATCTCAAGACCGTTGAGGAGGTTACCAATTTTACCAAGGCAGGCGGCGGCTGTGGTAACTGTCATGAGCGGATCGAGGAACTGATTCATGAGGTTCGCAAGGAAACGAGAGAGGAGGCCAAACCCGAAAGCGGTCCCAGAAAAATGACCAATATCCAGAAAATCAAAATGATCGAAGATGTGCTTGAAAGGGAGATACGACCTGCACTGCGCAAGGATGGTGGCGATATTGAGCTCATAGATGTTGATGGCGATTTCGTCTTGGTTTCACTGCGCGGGTCGTGCGTCAGCTGCGTTGCATCCCAGACCACACTAAAGGAATATGTCGAGAAGAAATTGCGTGAGCAGGTCCTTGGTACCCTGATCGTTGAGGAGGTTAAAACATGAGCACTAAAGTGGTTTATATGGATAACAATGCTACCACGAGGGTGGCACCGGAAGTGGTGGAAGCCATGTTGCCGTATTTTTCAGAACTGTATGGAAACCCCTCAAGCATGCACACCTTTGGTGGCCAGGTCGGCAATGCCCTGAAGGAGGCCAGAGAAAAAATCGCCTCCCTCATCGGCGCCTCTCCCGATGAGATTATTTTTACCAGCTGCGGCACTGAAAGTGATTCAACGGCCATTCTTTCCGCCCTGCAGACATTTCCGGGAAAAAGACATATTGTCACCACCAGGGTGGAGCACCCTGCAGTCAAGAACCTCTGCGAAAACATAGATAAGCTGACAGGGCACAAGCACAAGGTAACCCAGCTCATGGTAGACCGGGAGGGCATGCTTGACCTGCAGCGCTACGAAGAAAGTTTAACCGACGAGACGGCGGTTGTCAGCGTTATGTGGGCAAACAACGAGACCGGTGTTATTTATCCAGTAGCGCAGATGGCTGAAATTGCAAAAAGCCGGGGAATACTTTTCCACACCGATGCCGTCCAGGCAGTCGGCAAGATACCCATTGATTTAAATAAAGTGACGGCCGTGGATTTTCTCTCCATATCGGGACACAAGCTGCATGCCTCAAAAGGCATAGGGGTTCTTTATGTCCGCCGCGGGACTCCGTTTGCTCCTTTTCTTATCGGTGGCCATCAGGAGCACGGCCGCCGGGGAGGAACTGAAAATGTCGCTTCCATAATAGGACTGGGCAAGGCATGTGAACTGGCGGGAACACGCCTGGAGGACGAGAATACAAGGGTCAGGACCCTGCGCGACAAACTGGAAGAGGGATTGTTGGAGAAAATACCCCACGCCATGCTGAACGGGCATAAAACAGAACGGCTGCCCAACACGTTAAGCATCAGTTTTGAATTTGTTGAAGGAGAATCGATACTGCTCCATCTGGACAGATTCGGTATCTGTGCTTCCTCCGGTTCTGCCTGCACCTCTGGATCTCTTGAACCGTCCCATGTCCTGCGCGCCATGGGAGTGCCGTTCACTGCCGCCCATGGTTCAATCCGTTTCAGCTTAAGCGTATACAATACCGAGGATGAGGTTGACCTTGTCCTTGAAAAATTGCCGCCGATCATTGAGAATCTTCGGGATATGTCTCCATTCTGGAAAGGGCATCACAAGGGAATGATAGGCGGAAGTCAATGCAATTGCGTCTGTTAATTAATCAATTTCACCCAAGGGAATCAGATGAAAGTTATTGCACCGTATGCTGAAATCCTTACAGAATTAGATAAACAGAGCATGGCTGTTAGAATTGAAGCCTGCGGACGCATCTGCTACAAGAGCGAAGACAAAATCACGCCGGAGTCGGCGGAACCGTTTATCCGTAATATCATTAAGCATGGCCATAATTCGGTGACGGAGATGGCGGTTCTGACCTTGAAGGTTCTGTATGATAACGAATCCATTGCCACCCAGTTTTTTAATCTGCTGCCAAAGTTTCTGCTGGTGGATAGAACTGATAAAAAAGAACTGCTTATAACCGGAAGCATCAGGGCATTCAGGGAGTTATACAAGGCAAACCCCGGGGTGAAAATGGTAAAGGCGGTTACAGAATTTCTCGGCAATCTGCATCCTCTTTTTTATGAAGATCTGCTGCCGCAGCGAGGTTTGATAAAGCAGGAAGGGGTATATGTGGAAAAAGTCCCCCTTGAAACCATTGATGCCTTTCCGGCGGATCTTCTGGCAAAACACCGTCACGTTGCGGTGCTTTTTGTGGTGAATCGTGCCGTTACCCATGAGATAGTTCGGCATCGTCCGGTGTCCTATCTGCAGGAAAGCCAGAGATACTGCCGGTACAGCCAGGATAAGTTCGGCAATGAGGTCACCTTTATCAAACCCATGTTTTTTCAAGAAAACAGCCAGGAGTACAGCTTGTGGGAAAAGGCGATGGAGGAGACGGAGAAGATTTACCTCAAGCTTCTTGAAACTTCTTCACCACAGGCGGCCAGGACTGTATTGCCGAACTCCTGCAAGACGGAACTGATAACCTTTGCCAATCTTCTTGAATGGCTTCATATCTTCAAACTTCGCACCTCCAAAGGGGCTGAACCCTCCATGCGGGAGGTCATGACCCCGCTGCTTTATAAGTTTCAGGAAAAATATCCTACCATATTAAGCGGAATTCAAGTAGGCGTATAGGTATTTCTACTTGCTTTTTTGTTTTAATTATTGTTATTAATTTGATGCTGGTCTCTGCGCATAGTGAGCCGGCATATCAAAGTCGCTAGGGTTTGAGGAAGTTGTACCATAATAAATCTTTAGGAATTAAGGAGGGTGTGATATGGCTTATAACGCTGTGAAAATGGCCGACTGGCAGATATCAGAGGCTGCTGAAAAAAATATGCCCACTCCGGAGGAGTGGACCGAAAAGCTTGGTCTCCAGAAAGAAGAGGTGCTGCCCATGGGCAGACTGGCCAAGCTTGATTTTTTGAAGATCATCAACCGGCTCCAGGACAAACCCGATGGGAAATATATCGAGGTTACAGCAATCACTCCAACTCCTCTGGGCGAAGGGAAAAGCACTACCTCCTGCGGTCTGATGGAGGGAATGGGCATGCGGGGAGTCAATGTGGGCGGTGCCCTGCGTCAGCCGTCCGGCGGTCCGACCATGAACGTCAAAGGTACTGCGGCCGGTGGCGGCAACTCCCTGCTGATCCCGATGACCGAGTTCTCCCTGGGACTTACAGGCGACATCAATGATATCATGAATGCCCACAATCTGGCCATGGTGGCCCTTACCGCCCGCATGCAGCATGAACGCAACTATAACGATGAACAGCTGGCGAGACTGACCGGCATGCGCCGGCTCGATATAGACCCAACCCGGGTGGAAATGGGCTGGATCATTGATTTCTGCGCTCAGGCTCTCAGAAATATCGTCATCGGTCTCGGCGGTCGTTACGATGGCTTCACCATGCAGTCAAAATTCGGTATTGCCGTGGGGTCCGAGCTGATGGCCATTCTGGCCGTGGCAACGGATCTGGCTGACCTGAAAGAACGGATCAACAACATCACCGTTGCCTTTGACAAGAGCGGCAAACCGGTCACCTGCCGTGACCTGGAAGTGGGTAATGCCATGGCCGCATTCATGCGCAACACCATCAATCCGACCCTGATGTGCACCGCGGAATATAACCCCTGCCTGGTGCATGCCGGCCCTTTTGCCAACATCGCCGTGGGCCAGTCGTCAATCATCGCCGACCGGGTCGGCCTGAAGCTTTTTGATTATCACATAACCGAGTCCGGATTTGCCGCTGATATCGGGTTTGAAAAATTCTGGAATGTCAAGTGCCGATTTTCCGGCCTTAAGCCCCACGTATCCGTTCTGACTGCCACTATCCGCGCCCTGAAGATGCACGGCGGCGGTCCCAAGGTGGTTGCCGGCAAGCCTTTGGATGATGCCTATACCAAGGAGAATCTGGAATTGGTCGAGAAGGGCTGCGAGAATATGATCCATCTGATCGGGGTTATTCGCAAATCCGGTATCAACCCGGTGGTCTGCATCAACCGTTTCTACACCGATACCGATGCGGAATGCGACATCGTCCGTAAGGCTGCCGAGGGTGCCGGCGCCCGGTGCGCCGAGTCCAAGCATTGGGAAATGGGCGGCGAAGGTGCCCTGGAGTTTGCCGATGCGGTCATCGATGCCTGCAATGACGAAACCAATTTTAAATTCCTCTATCCTCTGGACATGAAACTGCGTGACCGGGTGGATATCATTGCCCGGGAAGTTTATGGCGCCGACGGCGTCGACTGGCAGTCCGACGCCAATGCCAAAGCAGAGATGCTGGAAAATGATCCCCAATACGCCGACTTTGCCACGATGATGGTGAAAAGCCATCTCAGCCTGAGTCACGACCCGACCAAAAAAGGTGTACCGAAAGGCTGGCGGCTGCCCATCCGCGACGTATTGATTTATTCAGGCGCCAAATTTCTGTGCCCCTGTGCCGGCACCATCAGCCTCATGCCCGGCACCAGTTCCAATCCGGCTTTCCGGCGGGTGGATGTTGAAACGGACACCGGTAAGGTTACAGGGCTGTTCTAATAGAACCGTATTTTTTATAGCATTAGCGATATTTTGCTTAACAGGCCGGAGAATAATTCTCCGGCCTGTTTTTTTATGGTGTGCCCGGCAGGGCGCACTCACTAGGAGGCGAAAGTCCTCTGCAGGCCCGGCAAGGGGAACTGCTAGCCGGACGGCAAGGTAAATATCGCGAGATATTGGCGGGAGGAGCCGAAGCGAAGCGGAGACCGCGAAGCACGCAGTGCGAGAGCGACCAACGGGAGCGGCAACCCCCAGGCAAATTAGGCCGGCCGACATTATTTGTCCGGTAAAAATGGTTCGGCCGCTCGCAAAAGCGGCGCTCTTCATTCATCTACCGGTTTTTTTATTTTATTTTTTTGTCTATAGAGTGTAGATTAAAAAATTGTCTTAAATATTTTGATTACTAATCAATCCAAGAGAATTACTGTTATTTTATATGGCACGACCACAACAATTCAGAGGAGTTCCTCCCAAATCGTCAACCGGTGGTAAACCGTTTGGTGATTCCAAGAAGTCCAGTCTGAGCGGTACAGTCAAGGATCAGTCAGGCGCCGGTAGAATCAGAATCGGAGAGTTGCTTAGGAAAGAGGGGTATATCACAGCGCATCAGCTGGACCGCGCTATGAGCATGCAGAAGAAAAGCCATATGCGGCTGGGGCAGATTCTGGTTAAGCTCGGGTTCATTGACCAGGAAACGATTCTCAATGTGTTAAGCCGTCTGCATGGCTTTCCTGCAGTAAACATCTCTAGGGAATCACCCCAATCCGATGCCCTCAAAATAATGCCCTACGAGGTGGCCAAGGAGTATATGGCATTTCCTTTGCGCATTAATGCAAATACCAATACCCTGAAAGTTACCATGGCGGAACCGACGGATACTTCTGCTGTGGAGGCTTTGCAGGCAACTGTCAAGATGAAGCTGACGGTATGTGTTTCCACCGAAAACGATATCATCGGGGCCTACCGCACCCATTACCACATCAGCGATGAGGAGTATGCCCTTTACAAAGAGAGCGACGATGAAGTTGAGGAGGAGGAAGAGGTATCCATTGAGGAGGTGGCGGACGATTTCGGTGCCCTGGCATCTGAAGCTGCCGGCGAACTTGAGATCGGCGCTGATGAAGAAGATGAAGATCTCATGGAGTCGTACTCCTATTCCGATGCCCCGATTATCAAGCTGGTTAACGGCATACTGATCAAAGCTGTAAGGGACGGAGTGTCTGACATTCATATCGAACCCTATGAAAAAAATTTCCATATCCGCTACCGTCTGGACGGATCTCTTTACAAATCCATGAATCTGCCGCTTTCCATTAAGAATGCGCTGGTTTCAAGAATAAAGATCCTGGCCAACCTGGATATCACGGAACGGCGCATACCCCAGGACGGCCGCATCAAGATGAGGCTGGGTCGGAACAAGGCGGTTGATTTCCGGGTTTCGACGCTGCCGACCCTGTTTGGTGAAAGTATAGTTCTCCGTATCCTTGACCAGAGTTCTTTGAATGTTGACCTGACCAAGCTGGGTTTTGATCAGAAAACATATGAAACCATAAAACGGTGTTTATACAGGGCGCAGGGCCTCCTGCTGGTTACCGGCCCCACCGGCAGTGGTAAAACCGTAACCCTTTATTCCGCGCTCAATGCTCTGAATCAGGAAGATACCAAGATCCTGACCGCCGAGGATCCGGTGGAGTTCAACTTCAAGGGCATCAATCAGGTTAACGTCCACCAGGAAATCGGCATGACCTTTGCCGCCGCATTGCGGGCATTTCTCCGCCAGGATCCGGATATCATCATGGTCGGTGAGATTCGCGACATGGAAACCGCGGAAATTGCCATCAAGGCGGCCATGACCGGCCATCTTGTTTTCAGCACCCTGCATACCAATGACAGTGCGGCCACCATCGCCCGTCTTGTCGATATCGGTGTCCCATCATACATGGTGGCCTCATCGGTCACCATGGTGCTTTCTCAGAGGCTTGGCCGCAGGCTCTGCGCCAACTGCAAGAAGAAGGTAGGTCATCATACGGAACAGGAACTGGTTGCCGCCGGTTTCACCCCGGAAGAAATTCCGGATTTGGAAATTTACGGACCAAACGGGTGTCCGGTTTGCAAGGGTGGGGGCTACAAGGGCAGGGTCGGCTTCTTCGAACTCATGGAGGTGACCGATGAGGTGGCCAAGGCTATCAGTGCCGAGGTGCCGGAAGATATTCTGCGAAAGACGGCCATCAATGAGGGGATGGTGCCGCTGCGTGAAGCAGCCCTGCAGAAGGTGCGTGAAGGGATAACCAGTGTCGAGGAAATTCTCAAGCGTACCGTTCTGACCAAGGAAAGTCTACCGGCCTACATGGTCAATCCGGATCTGGAGCAGTATAATGACGGTGACGTCATCGTGCGGGAAGCCAATACGGATAATGATTTTTTTGAACTGATCCAGGGAGCGGTGATTGTGGTAAAGGGCGGCAAAAAAATTGACGAGATCACCCAGCCCGGGCTCTATTTCGGGGAAATGTCAGCCATTTCCGGGGAGCCCCGGTCAGCGTCGATTTTTTCCAAGGGACGCTCCACCGTCCGACGATTTCCGGGCGATAAACTTTTCGAGGTTATTGAAAACTACCCCGATGTCACCAAGCATCTGTTCAAGACCATGGTCGACAGGTTGGAACATTCAAATGAGATTATCATGAAACTGGCCAGCGGCAGAAAGACCAGATAGCATTGAAGATTTTATAAAATTGACGATTGAATATTGGTGGAAAGTATCAGCTGCAAAATTGATATAGTCTTAACTACCTTAAATCTTCAATTTTCAATTTTTCAAATCTTCAATGCTATTCATCCCCCCTGCAGGAAATCCACAAGTTCTTCCGGTGCAGTCAGCCCCTGATCGAGTATCCGGGTAAGAGGCTGCCCGTTGCGTTCCGCCTTCCTGATAACCGTTGAGTCGGGAAATGAGGTCACCGGCTTTTCACCGAGTGCTTCCTGAAGAAAGTTTACATCATCCTCATCCTGGACAAGATTTCCGACAAAGGAAATGTTCGGAATGCCGGAATCCCGGGCCAATTTCTTTATTTTCAGCGCCGTTCGCACGCTTGATTTAGAGGGAATGACAACGATCAGCAGATGATCGACCCCGGCAATGGTGCCGCGGCCCAGGTGTTCCACCCCAGCTTCCATGTCCAGCAGCACAACCTGGGTTGGAGAGAGCAGGAGTTTGGTCAGCATTCTTTTGAGCACGGTGTTTTCGGCACAGGCACACCCCCCCTCCGCTGTCTGAATCGCGCCCAGGACCATGAGCCGTATGCCGTCCTCTTCGAGCATGAATTTTTGCAGCAGATCGTCAACCTTGGGGTTGATCTGATAAAAGGGTGAACCCTGTACCTTGCCGGAGCGTTCCACCAGGAGTTCGGTCATTTCGGCAATGGGTTTTATTGTATCAATGTTTTTCATACCAAGGGTTTGCGCCATATGTGGACTCGGATCCGCATCTATGACAAGAACCTCTTTGCCTCGTTTTTTGAACTGGTTGGCGAGTAACGCCATGATGGTTGTTTTGCCGACACCGCCTTTGCCGCTGATTGCTATTTTCATATGTCTCTGCCTGTATTTAGTGGGATTGATCTTGCAAGTTTTATAAATATGATTATTTTGTTCATCAAATTACTATATAGTTATGATGTACAGTTAATGCCACAATTGAAATTTAACAGCGTGTAAAACGCTGCTGTTTTTACAACATATCACAGAGGGAAATGTCACAAGGAGGCATAGAATGAATAACCGTCATATAGGCAATGAAACTGCGGTTTACCAAGCCACAACCGAGGCCACAAACGAGGCCTCAACCATTTTTCTGGCCAAGGTCTTCAACTGGATGGCAATCGGCTTGGGGCTGACCGGGCTGGCTGCTTTTCTTACCGTCAACTCCCAGACGGCGCTGCAGTTCGTCTTCGGCAATCAACTGGTGTTCTACGGCCTGATATTCGGTGAACTGGGGATGGTTTTCTATCTTTCCGCCAGAATCGAGCACATATCGGCCCAGGCTGCCACCGGTTTATTTGTAGCCTATTCTATCCTGAACGGCGTAACCCTGTCGGCTATCCTGATTCTCTATACAACGACCTCAATTGCCGCTACCTTTTTTATTACGGCCGGGATGTTCGGTGCCATGGCTGTTTATGGTTTTGTCACCAAAAAGGACCTGTCCAGTTGGGGTTCCTTTCTCTTCATGGGTCTTATCGGTATAATCATCGCGGTAGTAGTCAATCTCTTCCTGGCAAGCCCCTTGCTTTCCTGGGTCATTTCAGGTATCGGCGTCCTTATTTTTACCGGACTGACCGCCTATGATGTCCAGAGGATAACCCGCATTGGAGAGCAGGGCATAATGAACGGCGGTGCGACAGCGATTCGTAAAGGTGCTATTATGGGAGCCCTGGCCCTGTATCTTGATTTTATCAATCTGTTTCTCATGCTGCTGCGCTTTACGGGCGACAGAAGATAGTCTGTTGTACAGAATACAGATAAAATCCCACTGCATCAATTGCTGCCGTATATGGCCTGATATTTTTCCTGCAGCCGGACGAGGTTCTCCAGGTATTCCTTCCTGTTAAGCAGATTGGCATTCCCTTGTATTTCCGAGATAAGCGAGTCCAGTGTGTAACGGATGTCAATGCCATAACGGTTTGCATCCACACTGTTCGCCCGGTCAATTATGAGGGTGGAATAATAGCGGAGCAGTATCCTCAGGTAAGGTTCCCGCCGAAACAGATATGCCTGGCCGCCAAGGGTGTTTATAAAGTATCCGGCATATTCATATAAACCGGATAGGGGGAGGCTGATATCAAGGTCCGTGTCCGGACATTCCGGAGCTATTAGGGACCATTTATAGAAAAGGGCCATGGTCGGTTCGATAAGTGCTTGCTCATGGGTCAATACGTCTTTAATCAGCAGAATATCCCTGGGACCCAGAATCCGGAAAAAATGCGCCATATTGTTTAAGATTGCAAAAAGATCGTCCGTCTCTCGGACAACGACAGGCGGATTAGCCATCAACTTGTTGATAATCCCCCTGAAATGATCGAGGGTTGATCCTTTCAACGCCAATCTGCGGATATAATTCTGGTGGTCAAGATGTTCAAAGAAGAGAAGTATCTTGTCGGCCGTTTGCAGACATTCATTTTGCGACTCAGGGGATGGTTCCGCTTCTCCGGGCGCCAGATGGAGTGTCGGCTCTTTTTCCTGCGGCTGCGGCTCCACAATTGTATTCTCGGCCCCATCTTTTTCCAGCCAGGTAACTTTAGGGCCCTCTGCCTTTTGCTCCGCCTGCCATGGAAGGTTTCCGGACAGGTAACTCCAACCCAGGTATAGGATGCCGACCAGAACGATAATAAAAAACGTAACCAGCAGTGCGGATGAACGTTTTTTCGGTTCTCGTGGATTTTCAGCCATGATGATGCATCAATGATTTTAGTTTGAGATTTACACGACATATTGAAAGCAATCAGGATTTGCCGCCAATGTTATCCCGGTTTTGTTCACAGGTCAATTGGAAATACAATATCAGGGCACCTGAATAGGGTCCTCAGGCTTGGCAAAATCTTATTTTTTCTGCTTGACTCGTCTTTATATACACACTATTATTGCGCCTTATTTTACTGAATTGCTATTCAGTATTTATGTCTTAATGCTGACGGGTAAAGGATTTCTTTTTATCCGGTATTGTCATTGGAAAGTTTCTTCATTTAAATTTTATAAACTCATAAATTGTAAGGAGGATCTGTTATGTCTGTTTCCGTAGTCGGTCATTCCAACCCTGACACCGATTCTGTAACTGCCGCCATTGCCTATGCTAACTATCTGAAGGTAAATGGTACGGATGCTGTTGCCTGTATGCAGATATCTGCTGACAACCTGAATCCGGAGAGCAAGGTTGTTCTCGAAAAATTCAACCTGGCTGCACCGCAGACATTGACGGATGCGGCCGGCAAAGATCTGGCTCTGGTTGATTTCAGCGATATCACCCAGGCTCCGGCCAATATTGCCGAAGCCAATATTGTGGGTATTGTTGATCATCATAAGATCGGCGATATTACCACCGGCAGCCCGATCTTTTTCTATGCGAAGCCGGTTGGCTGCACCTGTACGGTTCTTTTTGAAATGTACAAAAACAATAATGTTGATCTGCCCAAGGATATCGCCGGCGGGATGCTCTGCGCCATCCTGAGCGATACGGTAAATTTCAAGTCACCCACCTGTACTGATGATGACAAGGCCGCTGTTGCCGAACTGCTGAAGATAACCGGGGTCACGGACCAGGAAGCATTGTTTATGGAAATGTTGAAAGCCAAATCCTCTGTTGACGGAGTGCCGGTCAAGGATCTTATTTTCCGCGATTATAAAGATTTTGATATGAACGGCAAAAAGGTCGGCATAGGCCAGATTGAACTTGCCACGCTGGATCAGGTGGCTGATATCCGCGATGATCTCTACAAGGCTATTCAGGAAGTTAAGGCCGACGGTCGTCATTCCGTGTTGTTCATGCTTACGGATGTAATCAAGGAAGGCACTGATCTCATGGTTGCATCCGATGATCCGGCCATTATTGAAGGGGCCTTCAACGGTAAGCTTGCAGGTCAGTCCATGTGGGTTGATGGCATGATGAGCCGCAAAAAACAAACCGTCCCGCCTCTGCAGAAAGCATTCGGCGCCTGATAACCAACTGCCATTTTACAATAGGTGAAAGGCCATGCGTTTTGCGCATGGCCTTTTTGTTTGTAAAGCGGCGGTATTTCGGACAGGTTTCTTTTACTGCCTGCTTGCAGGACAGGCTATTTTTTCAACATCATTGTCATAATTGAAACTTTCGTCACGTTCGGCCGTGTGGCACCTGATACAGATGTCCTTCGCAGGTTTACGGGAAATAGCTGCAGGGTCTCGGGATGCCGCATGTTTTTTGCCCGGACCGTGGCAGACTTCGCATCCCACCTGTTGCAGTTGGGAAGGCAAAGAGAGAAGTACGGCATCATCGATACTGACCTTTATATTCTTATATTCTGCAGTGACATGACAGGGCAGACAGTCAAGATTGAATTGCTGCTCCTGTTCCGAAAGGGTCCGGTAAGCTCCGGCATGATCGGTTTTTTTCCAGAAATCAGCCTGGTCGGCATGGCATAGGGCGCAGGTCATCCAACCGGTAAACGGCAGTTTATCAGGCTGCAGTTCATGCAGGGTTGGAGAGGAGGCGGATTTATCAGCCCGGTTTCTGCCGGACTGATTAATCTCTGATTTTGTTTCATCAACAATTTTTTTTACCTCGGGCTGATCCGGCAGGCTTACATCCAGGGCGATGAAATGATTCTCAAAGGTGGATGGTGCTTGTCCCGACTCCCGTAAATCATGGAGTTCGTTTTCCAGAAAGATGATTTCCGATAGCAGCCTTTCCCTGGAAGCCACCAGATTCTGATAACGAGCATTGTGGGAAAGATCCTCTTTCCCTTCGTGTCGTTCGATTCGGCCGATCCGGCCGTTGATCCCGTCCAGTTCCTGTTTCTTTGTTGCAAGTTCTTCAGCGGCGCCTGCCCGGCCCCATGTTTTTGACTTCTGCCAATTGATTGTCATCCAGCCAAGGTATTTCCCCTGTTTGCCGGTCTGGGCGATGAGGCTGTTATTAATCAACTGTGGCGCCATGTTATGTGATCGCATCGCAGATTGAATAATAATATGAATATCGTGAAAGGATTCGGCTATCTCCCGGTTCTGTTTCTCCCCGTTGTTTGATAGCAGGATGATGAGATCACATCTGGCAGCAAGATCAGCGACCAGGTCCGGCAGAACTTTCTGCCAGGGCAGAAGAGTTGCGTCTTCCGCTGCTTTGAACCGGCTTAAACTATCATTGGCGGTCAGGCCGATAATACCCACGGATAGACTCCCGACCTTACGGATCAGGCTGGCGGTGAATACTGGTTTTCCGGTGGATTTGTCGACCAGATTCGCTGAAAGCCAGGTAAATTTCGCGCGTCCGGCCTGATCCTGCAGAAATGAAAGACCGGCAGACAGGTCATTTTCCCCAACCGCCACAGCATCATAGCCCATAACATTATAGGCATCGATTATGCCTGCAGCGGTAATTTCCGCCTGCCGCCGGAGTCCGGATGAAAGGTGTTCCTGCTTGAAAAGCAGGTTGCCGCCGTCAACGGTCAGATACTCCATATCATTGCTTTTCCTGATTTTACCCAGCTGATAAGCTTTTTTGGACAGACCGCCCAACTGCCGGCTTGATCAGCCGCAGGGTTCGGTTTCACCTGCGACATCATTGGAGTAGAAGAGCAGCAGATTCTGTCCGGCAGCGGCTGTTGCATCTGCTGCAGAGATGCCTGACAATGCCAGACTCAGCAGAACAAAGAGTATGAATAAAGGTCTCATCAACGCTTATCTCCTTTAGTGGATTGCGGTTGTTTTTGATTTTTACGTTCTTTCAGGATCCGGCGCCATTTTGTCAATCTATCCTTTACAAGCGCTTCATAGCCCCGGTTGGTGGGATGATAATATTTTCTGCCGGAAAGTTCAGCCGGCAGATGTTCCTGGTCTACCAGTCCTTCGGAATCATCGTGGGCATAGCGGTAACCTTTACCGTAGTCGAGCTCACGCATGAGCCGGGTCGGCGCATTGCGTATATGCAGCGGTACGGGCAGGGAACCTTTTTTTTCAATATCCCGCCGTACCTTATTGTATGCCGAATAGAGTGCATTGCTTTTCGGTGCCGTGGCCAGATAAACCGCTGCCTCGACAAGGGCAAGCTCCCCTTCGGGTGACCCCAGCATATGATAGGCGTTGCGGCAGTTGACAACAATGGAAATTGCCTGGGGATCGGCGATGCCGATATCTTCTGAAGCAAATCGTATGAGGCGCCGGGCAATATAGAGAGGATCCTCGCCGGCGGCCAACATTCTGGCCAGCCAGTAGAGGGCGCCGTCCGGGTCACTGTCCCGCAGGCTCTTATGCAGCGCCGATATCTGGTTATAGTGTTCTTCGCCGCCGGTATCGTAGCGCAGGTGCCGGCGCTGGCTTGCCTCTTCGGCTCCATGCAGGGTAATGACCGAAAATCCCTGTTTTTCTGCATCCGACGGTTCGGCAAGATCAGCCGCAACCTCCAGGATGTTTAGCCCGATCCTGGCATCTCCGTCGGCCAGGGAGCATATATGCGCCAGCGCCTCTTCCTCGATCAGAAGTTTCTGGTTGCCGAGGCCGTTTTTTTTGTCTGCCAGCGCCCGTTCCAGGATAACTTTAAGATCTGCCGTTGACAATGATTTGAGGACCAGAACCCGACAGCGGGAGAGCAGGGGGGCAATGATCTGAAAAGAGGGATTTTCGGTGGTGGCCCCGATCAGGGTCAGGAGGCCGCTTTCAACATGGGGCAAAAAGGCATCCTGTTGGGCCTTGTTAAAACGATGTATCTCATCAACAAACAATATGGTCTGAACATTATCGCTATTTTTACGCTTTTCCGCCTTGGCGACAATTTCGCGTATTTCCTTGACTCCGGAAAGAACTGCAGAAAAAAAGACAAAGTCCGCCGCCATGTTCCGCGCCAGGATTCTCGCCAGAGTGGTTTTGCCGCTGCCGGGAGGCCCCCATAACAGAAGGGAGGGGATTTTTTTCTGCCGGATAAGCTTATCAAGGATCCTTCCTTCTCCCAGGAGCTCCTGCTGGCCGACAAAGTCCTCGATCCGGGTCGGACGCATGCGTTCGGCAAGAGGGATATGTGGTGCTGTCTGAGAAGACATAAAATTGCCTGATAAAGGAGGTTAAGAATTTAATTACTATACACTAATAATGCAGTTAACGGAGCGGCGCAAAACTCTTTCAGCCGCCACAGCTGGATATAATTTCCTGCCATTTTTTTTCCAGGCGTTTTGGTGAAACCGGGAAGCGGGTTTTCATTTCCTGGGCAAAAAGAGAAATTTTATACTCTTCCAGCATACTGCGGTACTCCTGCAGTAATTCCCGACACACCGGTGATGGTTCTTCGACTTGCAATTGTTTAAGTTTGGTTGCATGGAAGGCCAGTTGCCGGGCTTTCATTTTATCTTTTTCCGGAGAAACATAGGCCCTCTCCAGTCGTATCTGCAGGGCTTTGCAATATCGTATCGCGGAAGCTGCCTGATCGTCACTGAATTGTTTTAAAAAATCTGCCGGAACTATATCATGCAGCGCAGCAAGGTATTCGTCCGTGTCGACGGCGGCACGGGATTTTGTCCGGACCATGGTTTTTATTCGCTGGATCTGATCAAGGGTTTCCCTTCTTTCCTGCAAAAGTTGCAGAACCAGATCTATAAGTTGTCTGGCCCGGTTGAAAAGCCCTTGCTTTTTTAAGTCGGCAACCAGCTGCATGAACTCCTTCTTTTCCGGCCAGGCCTTGTTTTTGCTGATAAAGAGTGTTTTCAGCACAAAAGAATACAGATCTTCATTGAGTTTCTCTCTGGAGCCCAAGCCCTCATAAAGGGCCCAGAGGGAAGAGGGCAGGATACATTCCTTTTTCAGGAGCTTGAATTGTTTCGGGAACTGCAGGCTGTACAAGGCGAGTAAGCCTTCCCGGCTTACCCTTCTGCTTTCAGCCGGATCGGCATAGAGCCTTATGGCTATACTGTCCTGTTTTTCCTGTCGGAGAGCAGGATAGACAAAACCAAGAAGTTTGTTTTTGCCATCCAGCATAGGTATCTTGTCCGGCAGGTCGGTAAAATCCCAGGTGGTGATATCGATCCGTTCCCATTGTTGCCGCAGTTTTTCCAGGATGCCGTTTTGCGGCTGCGGCTCGCGGTCGACTTTCAGGTCAGCAAAATTGCGGCTGGCCATAATTTTTTTGCCGGAACCGTCAACCAGCAGATAGCGCATGCGCAGGTGCTGCGGCAGCTGTTCAACCGGCCACTGGTTTCGTGAAATTCTGATCCGGAAACGGTTGTAGATCAATTTCTCCAGCTGTCCATATAAGGAACCATGGTATATTTTCAGTTCGGCCGTAAGATTTTCAGCTGTCTGTTGGACTGGAATGAGCCTCTTGCGAAGATTCTTGGGAAGTCCCTTGAGCAGGAAGGTCACTTTTTCAGGCAGCAGGCCGGGGACCAGCCATTCCAAAAATTCCGGAGATACATGATCGAGAAGATCCAGCGGCAGATTTACCGTTACCCCGTCCTCTTCGCCGCCGGGATCAAAACTGTAATGCAATTTAAGCAAAATGTTGTCAGGCAGGGATATTTGTTGCGGAAAATCGGAAAGCTGATCCGATTCCGGCGGCTGGATGAGAATATCCTGCTCGGTCATGAACAACAGCCTATCATTTGGGAGATTTTTCAGGAAACGGTTGAGACTTGCCCGGTCATGTACTGCATCGTCCAGGCGCGAGTCATAAAAATTGTAGAGTACATAATCGTCCGCCAGGATGTTTCTCTGCCGTAATCTGTCTTCCATCTTGGCAAAACGGGCAATCAACCGTTGATTATGATCAAGAAACGGGTAGCGGCCCATAAGTTCACCCTGGATCAGGGCTGTGTTAATAAAGATACCGCGTGCTTCCCGGCGGGTGGCTTCGCTGATTGCGGCATAATTTCTTTTTCTGGAAGCGACGATCACCAGGCCGAAGAGGGTGACCTTTTCATCGGCAACAATCCGGCCTGATTTTTTCTCCCATCTGGGATTGGAATAGGTTGAACGGCAAAGGGATCCTGCCAGGGGCTCAAGCCATTCAACCTTGATATTTGCGGCGGTTCTGGCATAGAGTCTGGCGGTTTCCACAAGTTCCGCCGCCATGATCCATTGGCCGCCCTTATTGAAAAGAATGGAACCGGGAAACAGCATCAGTTCTTTCCCCTGGGCCCCCTGATACATATTTTTTTCCTTGCGAAAGCCGATATTGCGCAAAAAGCCGCTGAGAATAGCATAATGGATTTTCTCATAGGTGGCCGGCGTCCTGTTCATAACAAAGCCTTTTTCCTCGCGCAGATTCGATTTGATCTGCTCATGGATATCCTGCCATTCCCGCAGCCGCTGATAAGCAAGAAAATGGGAGTGACAGAATTTGCGCATCTGGGATCGGCTTTTTTTCTTATCACCCTTTTTTTTCTGAAAAAAAACTTGATTAAATTCTTCCCAGATTTTGAGATACGAGAGGAAGTCGGATGGATGCACCTTGAATTCGGCATGGGCCTGATCCGCCTCTCCTTCTGCTTCAGACGGGCGGATGCGCGGGTCCTGAATGGCCAGAGCGCTGGCAATGATGACAATTTCCTGCAGACAGTTTTGTTCCCTGGCTTCAATGATCATTCGGGAAATGCGGGGATCGAGCGGCAGCATGGCCATTATCCTGCCTTTGGCGGAAAGGCGCGGCTCCATGCCGGTGGTATCAATGGCGCCAAGTTCATGGAGAAGACTGTAGCCATCCCTGATAGCCCTTGCTGCCGGCGGATCGATAAAAGGAAAGGAAGCGGGATCGCCAAGTTTCAGGTCAATCATGCGCAGAATAACTTCAGCCAGATTGGATCGCCTGATTTCCGGCGGGATGTATTCCGGCCGGGAGAGGAAGTCTTTCTGACTGTATAACCGGATACAGATCCCCGGGCCGATACGGCCGCATCTTCCCTTGCGCTGTTCGCAGCTGGCCTGGGAAATGGGGATTACCGGCATACTCGTGGTGCGGGCTCGAATATTGTAGGTTGCAATCCTGGCAAGCCCGGTATCTATGACATAGCGAATGCCAGGCACCGTAACCGATGTTTCGGCAATATTTGTGGCTACTACGATCTTCTGACCTTTAAGATTACTGAAGACTTTTTTCTGGTCAGCGGCGCGCAGCCGGCCAAAGAGAGGCAGTATCCGGATATTATTTCCCCGTTGATCTTTTCTGTTTCGGTCGGCGGCGGGGTTGAGTTCATGGTTCAGGAGTTCAACGGTTTCAGTAATATCCCTCTCGGTCGGCATGAAAATGAGAATATCCCCGTTTTCTTTCCTGTGCCGGATTTCCATCACCTCTTTGACTGCAAGATCAATATATGTGTTGCCTTCCTTGTCATCTTCACTTTCCTCGACAGGGTGATAGTGAACTGTAACCGGGTAGGTACGGCCTGAAACTTCAATGATCGGAGCGTTATTGAAATGGGCGGCAAATTTGCCCGTATCAATTGTTGCCGAGGTAATGATGACTTTGAGGTTTTTTCTCCTGGTCAGAAGCTGTTTGGTATATCCGAGCAAAAAGTCAATATTGAGGCTGCGTTCGTGCGCCTCATCAATGATAAGGGTATCATAAGCACGCAGGCCTCGATCTGAACGGGTTTCAGCCAGCAGGATACCGTCGGTCATGAATTTTATTTTTGTGTTTTTTGTGGTCTTGTCCTGGAAGCGTATCTTGTGACCCACCAGGCCGCTGTATCTCCCGCCGAGTTCCAGGGCCACTCTTTCGGCAACGGTTATTGTGGCAATGCGGCGCGGCTGGGTGCAGCCGATTATTTTTTTTTGGCCCCGTTCTGCTTCCAGGCACATTTTGGGAAGCTGCGTAGTTTTCCCCGAACCTGTATCTCCGGATATTATCACTACATTGTGCTTGATGATGGCCGCGATGATTTCATCGCGGTGGGCAACAATGGGGAGTTCATCGGGATAGTTAATTTTGCTGGTCTTGTTCATACATTACGTGTAAAGATGATGAAGAAAATGTTCATCTGAAAATTTGTGCTTTTTCCATTACCATATTATCATGAACAACACACGAACGTAACTTTTACACCTATTGAAATTAGTATCAGATTTTCGCGGTTCTATAGTATAGAATTGTTCAATAATGTAACGGAGGTATTATGAAAATCAGGAAAGCCGTCATCCCGGTGGCAGGTCTTGGAACACGATTTTTGCCTGCTACCAAGGCCATTCCAAAAGAAATGCTGACCATTGTCGACCGTCCCACTATCCAGTATATCGTGGAAGAGGTAGTAGCTTCTGGTATTGAACAGGTTATCCTGGTGACCAGTCAGGGTAAGTCAGCCATCGAGAATCATTTCGATTACGATTTTGAACTCGATACAGTCCTGCACATGAAAAAGAAAGACAAGATGGCTGAAGAGTTAAATCACATTTCCAACCTCATTGATGTTGTTTCGGTGCGCCAGAAAAAACCGCTTGGCCTGGGACATGCCATATGGTCCACCCGACAGGTTGTCGGCGATGAGCCGTTTGCCGTTCTTCTCGGCGATGATCTGGTATTAAGTGATGAACCCTGCTGCCATCAGATGATCTCTTTATTTGACGAAGTGCAGGAATCCATTGTGGCCATTCAGCGGGTGCCCATGGATCAGACCAAAAATTACGGCATCATTGAAGGCAAATCATATAAGGAAAGGACCTATAAGGTTGACAGGATGGTCGAAAAACCGGCACCTGGAACCACGGATTCCGATATGGCCATTATCGGCCGTTATATTCTGCGCCCGGAGATTTTTCCCCTGTTGGAAAAAACCGAGCCGGGCCATGGAGGAGAAATCCAGCTTACAGACGCGTTATTGAAACTTTCCAGGCAGAGAGCCCTGTATGCCTATGAGTTTGAAGGCAAGCGCTATGATGCCGGCGACAAGCTTGGATATCTCAAGGCAATTATAGCCTTTGGGCTGGGTCATTCCGAACTGGGTGAAGAATTCAGAAAACATATCAAACAGGTTGCAGAAGAGATTTAAGCCCGCATACTGCACCGGCCGATTGCGTAAGATACCGCATCACCCCATTGCATGACAGATGATCCCGTAAAAAACTATTTAACAGTTGCTGTCTCAGCACCTGTTAGCAGGCCTTTGACATACCTGCCCCCGGATGAGTGCGAACAGCCGCTGGTACCTGGTATGCGGGTACTGGTGCCGCTCGGCCGCCGCAAGATAACCGGCTACATTCTGGGCACTGCTGAAAGCGCACCGGTCGGGCAGCAGATAAAAAAAATATATGAAGTTCTGGACCGGGAGCCGCTTTTTCCGGCGGAGCAGGTGATCTTTTATAAGTGGATTGCCAATTACTATCATTATCCTATCGGCGAGGTGATAAAGACCGCACTTCCGGCAGGACTGACAAAAAAAAGCGGCAGAATGGTCATGATTACTGATGCCGGGAAAAAACATCTTTCCGAACTTTCAGATGCTGCAATTACCGGTACTCCCTGGTTTTCAAGTCTGCTTCATAGAGGCAGAATCAGCCCGCATGTTGCAGGCATTCTATGGCGGTCGAAAGAGCGCAGGCTACTTGAGGCATGGGAGGCAAAAGGCTGGATTTCTGTCAGCAGCGAGCTTATCGGTGGTACGGCAAAGGAAAAGACCGAAATCTGCTGCGGTTTTGCAAAAAACATCGACACCCTTGAAAGTCTGAAAATCTCAGAACAAAAAACCTTAGAAGTATTAAAAAAAACAGCTGCTGATTCAAACCGCAGACTTGTACCGCGCAGGGAGATCACCCGTCAGTATCCGGGAGCTGGAAAAGGCCTGAAATCTTTAGCGCGGAAAAATATTATCGTCTTTGAGGAGCGGCAGGTATATCGGGACCCTTTCGGGGACTGTTTCCTGGAAAGTGATATTCCTGAAACGCTGACAGGCGAACAGAAAAAGGCGCTGGATTCAATTCTGCCGGCCATAAAAAGCAACAGATTTGCTCCTTTTCTGCTGCATGGTATTACCGGCAGCGGAAAAACCGAGGTGTATCTGCAGGCAACAGCATTTGCCCTGGAGCAGAATAAATCCGTTCTGGTGTTGGTACCGGAAATCGCCCTTGCAACTCAACTGGAGGCTCATTTTCTCGTACGCTTCGGCTCCCGGGTCGCTCTGCTGCATAGCGGACTCAGTTCAGGACAGCGGTTTGACCAGTGGTGCAGAATCGCCCGGGGGGAAGCCGATGTAGTAATCGGTGCCCGTTCCGCAGTCTTTGCCCCGCTGGCGAATCCCGGACTTATAATCGTGGATGAGGAGCATGACAGCTCCTATAAGCAGGATGATGGTTTGCGATACCATGCCAGGGATTTGGCGGTACTGAGGGCCAGCCAGTCGGCGGCGGTGGTGATTTTAGGTTCGGCCACCCCGTCTGTTACAAGTTATTATCATGCTAAAACCGGGAAATATACCCTTCTTAATCTGGAAAAGCGTATTGAAGACAGACCTCTGCCGGAGGTGCAGGTGGTCAATATGCAGTCAATTAATACGGTATCAGGTAAAATACCTGTATTTTCCCCGGTCCTGATCCGCAATCTCCGGGAAAACCTGGAACGGGGTGAACAGAGTCTGGTTTTTCTTAATCGGCGCGGCTATGCCAATTTCATGATCTGCCGGGATTGCGGTCAGACAGTGCAGTGTATGCACTGCCAGGTGTCTTTAACCTTGCACAAGGCGGAAAACAAACTTCTCTGTCATTACTGCGGGTTCACGGTCAGCAGTAAAACCCTGTGCACCAATTGCCGATCCGCTTCTCTGACAGCTGTCGGCACCGGAACGGAACGGCTTGAACATGAATTGTCTGAACTACTGCCCGGGGCCAGGATTGCCCGTCTGGATAGAGATACCTGCAGGAAAAGAACTGATTACATTGGAATTTTGCGGGCGGTGCACAGGGGTGATGTCGATATCCTGTTAGGCACCCAGATGATTACCAAGGGGCATCATTTCCCCAATGTGACCCTTGTCGGGATTGTACTTGCTGATACAGGCCTTGGTTTGCCTGATTTCAGAGCGGGTGAAAGAACCTTTCAGTTGATTTCCCAGGTAACCGGTCGTGCCGGTAGAGGAGAAAAACCAGGAAGGGTTGTGATCCAAACTTTTCAGCCCGAGCATTACTCCATAGAAATGGCAAGAAATCACAATTATACCGGCATGTATGCCAGGGAAATAGAACTGCGTACAACATTGGGATACCCACCGTTTTCCAGGATAATCAATGTAAAGATAGAGGCGGCAGACAATACCTGTGCCCAGGATGCAGCAAACAGGCTCGCCAATAGAGGAAGAAAATTGCAGAAGAGATCAGGCCCCGAGATTTTAGGACCTGCTCCGGCGCCTTTGCCCCGCCTACGGGATAAATACAGATGGCAGTTCTTAATAAAGGGTAATAATCTGGCAGCATTGCATGCCTTTCTGCAAAACCTGGCAGGGGAAATTGACATGCTGAATAAGACAGGCAAGGTCAAGACCTCAGTCGATATTGATCCGGAATACATGATGTGAGGAAGTGGTAAGCAGGGAACAAACAATGACCCGGTGTTCCCCCAAGTCAAATATTTAGCAGTCTGTCCTGCAGGACAACAGAACTTTGCCTGACAAACTATAGAATCCTTTCTGCCGCCCCTGCTTTTCCGGATTCCAAGAATCTGGAATTTTTTTCCGAAAATATGCATATATTTTTATTTTTTATTTCAAAACTTATAGAGTTAACCTCTTGTGATTATTGGATAGATATAAATTATCTATACCAAGCACGGTTTTTGCATATTTTTCAATAAGTAGGATAATTCACAACGAAGGTGTGATCGATGAATGATAGTGGGACCTTTACTGAAAGAAGGCAGCATAAACGGGCACATGTACAAAATATAGTGCTCGGCATTCTCAACTCCGAGGAACCTGAATTGATCGGGTCAATTGATGATATTTCAATCGGCGGTATAAGATATACATACAATAAATTTAATATGTCTCCCAATGATAATCCTATACAATCAATCGACTTAATAGCCGAGGATCATTTTATTTTTGATATTCCCTGCAGGTATGCATGGAATGTCGGAACGAAAAAGGACCTACATTCAAAGGTAACAAATTTAAGAAAGTGTGGCATTCAGTTTGGCAAGCTGACTCCAAACCAGATTTATCTGCTGAAAAGTTTTATGAACCGTTACACGACTATTTTCGAGGGGGGAGGCCAAAAACTAAAAACCTATTTTTTTTGATTTGCCGCTGTAGAGGATGTCATCGATATTCAGCTGCAGCCACTGCTGATCCCACCATTCCAGGGGGGTGACAAAGATACTGTTGACAATCATGCTGAAATGCAGATGATCTCCGCCTGCCATACCGGTGGTGCCGCTAAACCCGATAACCGCCCCTTTGTCTTTCTGCTCGCCGACCGCAGTGGCTATTTCACTGAGATGGGAATAAAGACTGAAGATCCCCTGGCCGTGGTCAAGGATAATTGTATTACCGTAAATGCCGAGATAATCCGCGAAAACCACATTGCCGCGATTTGCAGCATGAATCTCCGCCCTTTTTGTTGAGGCCAGATCTATCCCCAGGTGTACCTCTTTGTCGATTTCACCATTATTGTAGTAGTAAGTCCTGTATTCGGCAAAACCTGCCATACGGCTGCTTCGGGCCATTCTTTCGAAAACGTCGTGCCAGAGCCGCTGGGGGAAAGGATTGGCAGTTGCTGCAACAATGGTCTGGTAATTTTCTTTTCGTATCTGACTGTTTATGTAGACGAACTTTTCAACCGGAGAGCCTGTGAGCTGCGGATAGGACTGACTGAACTCAGGAATTTTCAGGGTGAGAAAATTATCGCTGATATGAATGTCGTCATGTTTGAAATTTTTCTTCTTAAGGATGATGCCGAAAGCAGCATTGCCGGTGTTGCCAGCCAGGTCAGTGGCGCTCACGGCTGCTTCATCAATTTTTTCCGTATCATACGGAAGGCCGAAGAAAGTGACATAACGGTCATCTCCATCACCGCTGACCGGAAAACCGGGATTAAAATGACCGTTGACCGTCAATCCATGTTTTTCTGCGGCATCGTCAATTTTATAGACAACCATACCAGCACCGCCCGGGCTTACATAACGGGTGGAATGCAGAATTGAAATTTTAGGCGGATGCGTATCCATGATGATTGGATAGGTCTGGACTGTCTTGTTGCCGGCCATCCAGCTCCAGAAGGAGAAGTCTCGTACCGTTGCCTGCAATTCCGCTTTCCCGTCAGTAAATCCCAGTCCACCGCTTTCCAGCGTGATTGTTTCCTCCAGCTTTTTGGGGCCGTTATTTTCAAAAAAACCCAGGCGGGAGAATTTTTTTTCAAATAATTTTACCCTCTTGTCTCCCTGGATCATAGCTATTTCCACCAGACTTATACCGCTGCGAGCATCTGTAACGGTAAATTTGATTTCCTTGCTCAGGCCAATGGTGGAAATATCGCCATGAAAACTTATTTGCGGTTTTTCCCGCTCATAATATTTGAAAAAAAAGATAACGCCTGCCGCAATGAGAGCCAGAAAAAACAATGATATGATCATTGACTTGGCTGATCTCTTTTCCGTCATTTTTCCGATACTGTCAGACATATATAAATTCCTAAACTGTATTATTTTTTATAAACCGTCCGGCTTGTAAGGTTTTTCCCAAATGATCGCATATTTTTCAAGATACATATCATTGTCAGCAACAATGATGAACCGTTTGCGGGTTTCTTTTTCCAGATTTTCCGTATGCAACGTTTCATCTTTGAGCATCAGGTCTGCAACGCTGGGATGGACTTTGATAGTGACACTATTACCTGGCATCTTGGGACCTTCATGGGAAAGTTTACGGAAAATTTCATAACAGACTGAGCGCCTGGATTTCAGCAGCCCGTCCCCCCCGCAGTACATGCATGCTTCACACATCATCTGCGAGAGGTTTTCCCGGTCCCTTTTGCGGGTCATCTGAACAAGACCGAATTCAGAGACTTTCAGGATATTTGACCGGCTCTTGTCCTTTTTTACTGCCTCCTGCAGGGCGTTGAAAACATCCTCACGGTGAGATTCCTGTTCCATGTCGATAAAATCAATAATGATTATTCCGCCGATATTTCTGAGCCGCAACTGGTAGGCAATCTCCTTTGCCGCTTCCATATTGGTCTTGAAGATTGTTTCTTCGAGGTCCTTACGTCCGACATAGCGGCCTGTGTTGACATCGACGACCGTCAGTGCTTCAGTGGTTTCAATGATGATGTAGCCGCCGGAACGGAGCCAGACCTTTTTTTCTAGGGCCCGGCTGATTTCAACCTCGACACCATAAGCGTCCATCAGGGGCACTTCATTCTCATAGAGTGCGATCCTGTTGCGCAGTTGCGGCACAAAGGTTTGCACGAAATTGCAGACCCGTTCATATGTCTTTTTGTCATCAACGACAACTCTCTGAATGTCAGGAGTAAAAAGATCACGTACGGCCCGCTGAGTGATATCCAGATCTTCATACACCATGCTGGGTACCGAAGCCTTTGTAGCGCGATCCTTGATTTCACCCCAGAGATGGAGCAGGAATTCCATGTCCGCCTCAAGGTCTTCCCGAGAAGCATTTTCGGCTACGGTTCTGACGATAAAACCGGCATCCTGGGGCCGCAGGTTTTCTATTTCCTCCCGCAGTCTCTGCCGGTCTTCGTCACCTTCAACCTTTCTGGAAATGCCGATATGGTCCGTCATGGGCATATAGACAAGATTGCGGCAGGGAAGGGTTATATTGCAGGTAAGGCGGGCCCCCTTTGTGCCTAACGGTTCCTTGCAGATCTGCACCATGACTTCCTGCCCCTCGGACAGGAGGTTTTCTATATTGATATTCGGGGTCGGTTCCTCCTGGATAACTTTAGGTGCATCTTCACAGCAACTCTGACAGCCGTTATTCATCATGCGGTCTTTAAGATGCTTATTGTCGGCCCGTACATCATCGACATACAGAAAACCGGTGCGCTCAAGTCCAAGATCGACAAATGCAGCTTGCATCCCGGGTAAAACACGGACCACCCGGCCCTGGTAGATATTGCCGACCAGGCCTTTTTCCGCAGGTCTTTCCTGGTAAAATTCTACCAGGTTGCCATGTTCAACGAGGGCGATTCGGATTTCATAGGGAGTTGCATTAATGAGAAGATAATTATACATGGATTCCTGTAGATATTTATTATATTTTTAAACCTTATATGACTAATGTATGAATGCATGAATCTGACCATAAATTTATATTATACAGAATCGATCCTCACATAAACAGATTCAGGAGGACAATGTCAAAGTTTTCATAAATTTCACGTTTTCAGATCATGAGGTTATACAAAAAAACCATGAAATTAAAAACGGGAAAATTTATCAGTATCATCATTCCCACATACAACAGGGAAGGGTTTCTGCAAAAGGCGATAGAGTCAGTTTTAGCCCAGACCTATCCCTATTATGAACTCATTGTTGTTGATGACGGCTCCGTGGATAATACGACAAGGCTGATTGAAACATACAACTCCGATATTGTTTATATACAACAGGAAAACAGGGGGCCCGCGGCTGCCAGGAACAGGGGTATATGTGCTGCACGCTATAATCTTCTGGCATTTCTTGATTCTGATGACCGGTATGCAGAGAATAAGCTGGAGATGCAGGTTAAAGCGATGCAGGAAAAACCGGACTATTTTATTTCCCATACCCAGGAAATATGGTATCGCAACGGCCGGATACTGAACCAGAGGAAAAAGCACAAAAAAAACAGCGGCAACATTTTCAACCAGAGCTTGAAGCTCTGTGCGGTGGGCATGTCCACGGTTTTGATGCACAGAAAGATATTCGACCATTACGGCATGTTCGATGAGGATTATCCTTGCTGTGAAGACTATGAATTCTGGTTGCGGGTCGGTGCAGAGCAGAAATTTCTGTTGATTGATCAGCCTCTGACTTTGAAGGATGGCGGCAGAGAAGATCAGGTATCTTCGGTTTACAGGGTTGGAATGGATAGGTTTCGCATCCGGGCAATTTTGAAAATTCTGGCAACAGGCGATGGTTTGACCGACGAACAAAGGGGGGCTGCCTTGGCAGAATTGCGGCGCAAATGCAGGATATATGGTACAGGGTGCATCAAACACGGCAGAATCGAAGAGGGAAGATATTATCTCAGTCTACCGCTAACAACACGGAGTCAGCAGACCTTATGAGGAACAATAAAAAGGGAGGAATTCCTGATCCAGCCGGTCATATAGCAATGATCCACGTTGAACCGGACTGTATCGACCATCCTGTTACCAGAAGAATCCTGGAACGGGCTGAAAATGTTCCGGTTAAAGTTGTTTCCGGTACTCTCAGTGTGCATGATCTTGGCTTCTATCCCAAGAGTCTGGCCGAAGGCAAGCGCCATCTGCTCCTAACCAGAAACCGGGGTAAATTTTTCAAACCCTGCCCGGGCACCCGGGAATATATATGTTGTGATTACCAGGTGTTGAATATCGGCATGAATTGCCCCATGGATTGTGTCTATTGCATCATGCAGGCATATTTAAATAATCCGTATCTTTCTTTTTTTGTAAATATCGAGGATTTGCTGGCCGAATTAACGGAAGCATTTAATCAGGATTCCAACCATTTCCGGCGCATCGGTACGGGGGAATTTACCGACAGCCTTGCCCTGGACCATTTTACCGGGTTGAGCAGGGTATTGGTGGAGTTCGTGCGGGACAAAAATTCAGCACTGCTGGAACTTAAAACCAAGACCGCTGTGGTGGAAAACCTAGAGGGTCTAGATCATGGAGGCAGGACCATTGTGGCCTGGTCACTGAACAGCCCCGCCATAGCTGCAAAGGAAGAGATCAGGACGGCCTCCCTGGAGCAGCGGCTGGCGGCTGCCGCCAAGTGTGCATCGTGGGGCTATAAACTTGCCTTCCATTTTGATCCTATTATCTATCATCCAGGCTGGCAGCAAGGCTATACAGAAATAATTGACCGGCTTTTCGCGGCGGTACCGAAAGAGAAAATAGTCTGGATCAGCATGGGATGTCTGCGTTTTCTTCCAGCGTTGAAAAAGATAGCCGGCCAGCGTTTTCCCAATTCGCGCCTTTTTTATGAGGAATTCATTGAAGGTCTTGACGGTAAATCCCGGTATTTCAGAACTTTGCGGGTCGAGATGTACAGGCATCTCTATCATCGGTTGATGTACCAAGCAGATCCGAAAACCTGTATTTATCTCTGTATGGAGAATAACGAAATATGGCAGGAGGTTTTCGGCTATGTCCCTGAGGAGAGAGGGGGGCTTTCAAAAATGCTGGATAGCGCAGCCAGGAGTTTAACCTGAAATGCCAGACCTCGGGTGATACAGCGTTTGTCCACCGGGGATCAGTTGTCAGGAAAATAAGGAAAAGTGCATCCGCGGGTAATAATTTTCTGCCAGTGTAATAACTGTTTCACTTAATCGCCTTATTCTTAAAATCTTAAGAACCATCTGATTTTCATACGAGGAACAGTTGTCAATTTTTTTGGGCATGCTGCTGGATTTTTTTTTATTCATTGTTATTTTTTAAAAGTCAGGATTATGGTGTACCAATTTGCCTGGATGCGGAAATTTTTAATCTTTAAAAAACAAAAGGAGAAAGAATGGTTAATAAAGTAATTCTTATTGGCAATCTCGGCGCAGATCCAGAAGTTCGTTACAGTCAAAATGGTACAGCGGTTGCAAATTTTCGTGTCGCTACTACTGAAACCTGGAAGAAAGAAGGTGAAAAGGAAGAGCAGACAGAATGGCACCGGGTCGTCACCTTTGGCCGCCTGGCGGAAATATGCGGGGAATACCTGTCTAAAGGAAGCAAAGTATATATTGAAGGCCGGATTCAAACTCGCAAATGGGAAGATCGTGACGGCAACACACGCTATACGACCGAGATAGTCGCACGGGAAATGAAGATGCTCTCACCCAGAGGTGCCGGTGACGCAAGCCAGAGCGGCACATACCGTGAAGAAGAACCGCCAATGGCGGATGCCCCGATGGAAGATGACGTACCATTCTAATATCTTACATATATTTTAAATTAAGAAACTAGAGTTTTAACACTATGGATTATTACGAAATTCTGGGCGTCAAGAAAGACAGTTCAACTCAGGATATAAAAAAGGCCTATCGTAAGATGGCCATGAAATATCACCCTGATCGCAACAAGGGGGACAAGGAATCTGAAGAGAAATTCAAGAAGATCAGCGAGGCCTATGCCGTTCTGTCCGACCCTGAAAAGCGCAAGCAGTATGATACGTACGGAGATAGCGGTTTTCAGCAGCGCTACAGCCAGGAAGATATATTCCGGGGCTTCGATCTCGGCGATATTTTAAAGGAGTTCGGCCTGGGTGGAATGAGGGGAAATTTCAGGACATCCGGCGGCCAGGGCAGTCCTTTTGAAACTTTCTTCTTTCATAGCGGCGGTGGGCCGGGGCAGGGACGGACATCCTATCAAACTTCGGCACAACAGCCTGTTAAGGGAAGCGACCTGGCCTATGAACTTTCCGTTTCATTGAATGAGGTCCTGAGCGGGTCAGAAAAGACTATTTCCCTGCGCCGCGGCAACAAGACGGAAAATGTTTCTGTAAAGATTCCCAGGGGTATAAAGGAAGGGCAGAAACTTCGATTGGCAGGCAAGGGGTCACCATCTCCCTACGGCGGCCCCCCGGGAGATCTGTTTCTCAATATCAAGATACAACCCCATCCGTTATTTATCAGGGATGACAATAACCTGATCGTTGAACAGCGTATACCTTTCAGCAAGGCCTGTCTGGGCTCTGAAATCAGTGTCCAGTCGCTGGAAGGTCGAGAACTAAAGGTAAAGGTACCGGCGGGGATTCAGCCGCATTCGAAGCTGCGCTTGAAGGGGCATGGTCTGCCTGCAGGCAAAACAGGTGGTCGGGGTGATATTTATGTGAAGATCACGGTTGATGTCCCGAAGCATCTCACGAATGAGCAGAAAAAGCTCGTCAAGGAACTGGCGGATAAAGGGCTTTAGTTGACGGGTATCAGTATTCATCTGTCAGAACTCTGCTTTATCTTTCCCAATTCAAAATGCCGGTTTTGGCAACGTAAAAAAGTTTTATATACAAGGCGGGCCGATTTTGAAGAAGGAGTAGTACAGGAGTACTCGTACTGACTAAAAATTTAGCACGACACGGCAGATCAGCTTTTTAAAAAGTCCAAATCAATATTTCTTGTCAGCATAGGCCAACCAGCCGCCGGCCAGCACTAAATCACGATCGAATTCATTCAAAGAAAATATCATTGAAAGACTTTTGCCCTGATTGTTTTCAGCGGTGATCAGGCTATGCTCCATATCAACCTCGATGGTGACCTCCGGCCCCAGGGAAAAAAGCGACTCAATATCCTCTTTGGACAGTTCCACTGCCAGCATGCCGCAATTGAACATGTTCTGCCTGAATATTCTGGCAAAACTCTCAGCCAGGACAACATTAATATCGTTAACTTCAAAAACCCAGACAGCATGCTCACGGGAGGAACCGCAGCCGAAATTGCTTCTGGTTACAATAATATTTTTTCCGGCGACATCCTTTTTCGGATCAAATCCTTCCAGGTGAAGATCTTCCAGAATATGAGGCTTTAATGCTTCCTTGGTATTTTCGGTCAGGTATTTTGCCGGAATAATCTCATCGGTATTAATATCGATTCGGTCCAGAAATAGTGCGGGCCCGCTGAAATTTTTCATTGTGTTCTCCTGTGCAGTAACGCTGGAACTAGATGTTGCAGAATATTTTCTTATCTAAATGTACTTGCCTGGATCGGTAATATGACCGGCAATGGCGGCAGCAGCAGCCGAAAGCGGACTCAAAAGATGGACCATGCCGCCTTTCCCCATGCGTCCGTTAAAATTCCTGTTTGTTGTTGAGGCACAGACCTCACCCTCTGCCAAGACGCCATTACTCATGCCCAGGCAGGCCCCGCAGGTTGGATTGGTGACACAGAATCCTGCATCCAGGAAAATTTTAATTAAGCCTTCTTCCATGGCTTTCGAATACACAGCGGGAGTGGCGGGGGCGAGAATACCGCGTACAGTGGGAGCGATCTTCCGGTCGGCCAGAATCTTTGCTGCTTCACGCAGGTCTTCTATGCGGCCGTTGGTGCATGAACCGATATAGACCTGGTCAATAGGGGTTCCTTCCATTTCGGGTATATCTTTAACCTCATCAGGTTTATAGCCGTAAGTGACCTGAGGCTTGAGGCTGGAAACGTCGATGGTCAACTCTTTTGCATAGATCGCATCCGGATCGGAATGCCATTTCCTGAAGTCTTTCACCGCTTCATCAATAGAAGCGTATGAATCCTGGATAAACGGCCACAGGTATTCTGCAGTAATACGGTCAGGCATGCAGATGCCGGAGGTGCCGCCGGCTTCAATAGCCATATTACAAAGGGTCATCCGGGATTCTATGGTCATCTGCTCTACCACCGGTCCCATGAACTCCATAACCATATCTGTGGCACCGTTAACAGTTATCTGTTTGATAATGTTGAGGATAACATCCTTGGCATAGACATTTGCCGGCAGCTTGCCGTTAATCATGACTTTCATAGATTTCGGTATCCGGAACGAGCAGACACCTTTTAGAATGCCAACTTCTAGGTCTGTGGTGCCGACTCCGGCGGCAAAGGCACCAAAAGCGCCATGGGTGCAGGTATGTGAATCACCCATGATTACGGTAAAACCGGGCTTGATAAAGCCTTTTTCCGGGAAAAGGGCATGGCAGACACCGTTGCTGCCGATATCAAAAAAATCCTTTATATTGTGACGTCTAGCCCAATTTCGCAGGATCAGACCCTGCGTCGCTGTTTTTGAATCCTTGGCCGGCGAGACATGATCGATTACCGCCTTAATCTTGTCAGGGTCAAAAACCAGGTCCAGATCTTTAGCTGCCAAATCATTGATGGCGATGGGGGTGGTAATTTCATGGCAAAGAATTAAATCTATATCAAGTACGACATTCTCCGGGGCCGGGGTATCTCTGAGATGTGCGGCAAAAATTTTTTCGGCAATGGTTTTTCCCATAATGCTGCTGCTCCGTTTACTTTAAAGTCATTCTTAAATTGCGAAACTGGTTTTTAATCATCTTAACCAATAAGGTCAATTTTAAAATAATACCTTTGTAAATATCGTCAAAATATTTTTTATCAGTCGGTAACTGCTGAATAAAATACTATTATCATTTTTATTTGACGGCAACAGTGAACGGTAATACCTTCTTTAACGAAATATTCTTAATTGTCGGTTTCGCACCAATCATAGACGGCCGGGGATTGCGGATGCAATGCGTTTATTTTTTTAACCTGCTGAAGAATTTAAAATTTTTTATGAATTGATATTAATGATATCAGAAAAATTTTTACAGAATCCATAGAGGCAAACAACACAAATGAAGAAAAATAGAGACTCCGGACTTCACTTCCTACGAAATTTTCTCATCATTTCAATGGTTCTAACTGTGCCATTGTTTTTTGTCGATGCTGCAATATGTCATGCGGCTCACGGCATCAGTATCGATGGCAATCTGAAATATTCACCGGATTTTAAACAGTTTGACTATACTTCGCCGCATGCCGAAAAGGGTGGAACTCTGGTGCTGCATGATCTTGGCAGTTTTGACAAGATGAATCCCTATACCTTGAAAGGTTCAGCGCCGACAGGTCTGGAAAATCTGGTTTTTGAAACACTTGCCGTGCCAAGCCTTGATGAACCGTTTGCCAGCTACGGCCTGATTGCCAAGGATATTGAGCTTGCTGAAGATGGGTTGTCCGTGATCTATACTATTGATGAAAATGCAAGGTTCTCAGACGGAACATCAATTACACCTGAAGATGTCCAGTTTTCGCTTAATATTTTAAAAAGCGATAAGGCACATCCATTTTACCAGGCCTATTTACACGACATAAAAGGGTCAGAAATTCTTGATAAGAATCGTATACGATTTGATTTTGCCAGGGTTAACCGTGAGCTGCACATGATTGCCAGCCAGTTTCCAATCTTCTCAAAAAAGTTTTACAGCGAGCATCCTTTTGATGATCCTTCGATGGTGCCGCCAATTGGTTCTGGACCGTATATTGTTGACTCGGTTAATCCGGGGAAATCAATTACCTATAAAAGGGATCCTGATTATTGGGCCATTAATCATCCAACCCGTAAAGGAATGTTTAATTTTGATACGATAACATACAAGTATTTTCGAGACCAGATAGTGGCGGTTGAGGCTTTTAAGGCAAACGAGTTTGATTTCATGTATGTAAATATTGCCAAGCAATGGGCGCGTGATCTGACAGGTCCTAAGTTTGAAAGCAAGCAGATAGTGAAGGAATATCTGCCGCACCGCAATGACCAAGGCATGCAAGGATTTGTTTTCAACTTGAGAAATCCGTTGTTTCAGGATAGACGGGTACGGAAGGCGCTGGGATTGGCATTTGATTTTGAATGGGCAAATACGAAGTTGTTTTTTAATGAATATACCCGCAGTTCCAGTTATTTCAGTAATTCAGACCTGGCGGCAAAAGGTCTGCCGAAAGGCCTGGAGCTTGAATATCTGCTGCCTTTCAAGGATCAGCTGCCGCCCGAAGTTTTCACCAAGCCCTTGACCCCGTTCAGCACCAAACCGCCAAACAGCCTGCGCGGTAATCTGCGCCAGGCAAAAAACATTCTGGAAGAAGCAGGATGGACCGTGCAGGATGGTATCCTGCGAAACAAGGAAGGCAAACCTTTTGAGTTTGAAATTCTGCTTGTTTCTCCATCGTTTGAACGAGTCATGGCAGGTTATGTCAACAATCTCAAAAAACTTGGCGTCAATGCTTCGTACAGAACTATTGATCCGGCCCTGTATGTTGATCGTCTCAACCGGTTTGATTTTGATATGACAGTGCATGTTTTCGGACAATCTCAATCACCGGGTAATGAACAGCGTGATTATTGGTACTCCAGTTCGGCGGATCGGTTCGGTTCCAGGAATTTAATCGGCATCAAAAATCCTGTCGTTGACCAGTTGGTGGACAAGGTTATTTATGCCGGAACACAGGAAGAATTAACGGCAGCCTGTAAAGCCCTCGACAGGGTATTGTGGTATGGTTATTACGTGGTGCCTAACTGGTATGTAGCCAGGCACAGGGTAAGTTACTGGAATAAATTCAACCGTCCCGAAACCCTCCCCCTTTATTACAATCCAATCCAGGAATTACTTACCTGGTGGATAAAATGATTACAGGCTCTATTCCCTTGGTATCTATTTGTTTCAATTGATAATTCTACTTTTTCTAGAAATATCGTCCGTTCAAGTTTTTTAGACATTCTTTCGTCATTTCAAGTGATTGGCCTACTGTTGAATGGCAGGTTTTTTTTCTTTTTTTATTGAATTTTTCTTTATTTTCTGGAATATCAAATAATTGTCGACTATTTGCGGTTATTATGTTTAAATATGCTGTGCGGCAGACTGGGTTAATTAAACGGGCCAATTTCTAAAGCAGGTATTTGATTTGTATGGATGCAAGATTCTCCAATACGCAGCTGAAACTGCTTACAGGAAGTTCGGCTGATGGGCAGGGCAGCAACGAATGGAAAGAAATCCGTCGCGACCGGCTCATCAATTCTCTGAACCGGATTAATTTTCAGGATGAAGAAATAGTTTTAAATTTCCGGCATGCCAAATACGACAAAATACTTTCCCTGTCTGCAAAACCCCATCCCTGTATTGATAATATATTTTACTGTTTGCTTTCCGAATCTGAAACCTCGGACCTTGAATTGCAGGATTATAAATTTGACCATTTTTATTTCACTGATGGACTCAAGAAGACTTTTGTAGAAGCAGAGTTTGCAGAACTGAACTCGGGAAAAATCAAATTTATCTTACCTGAGACCTGTTTTGAGATTGGTTCACGAAAAACCAGAAGACATAAATGTGATTACATTACAGCCCAATTAAGTCAGGATGGATTGATTCTTGAGGGCATTCTGGTTGATTTCAGTGCGGTTTCATTCGCAGTTGCTGTTTCCCCGAACAATAAAAATGATATTCAGCACATTGAATTGAATTCAACTTTCCATGTTATTCTGGAAAAAAGTGCTTTTTTTTGTTATTCAGGGATTTGTGAAATTTGCCGGGTGTCCTCTTCTGATGATGGTTCTACGGTTGTTCTGAAACCAATAAAAAAACAGATTCATCGTTTCAAAACAAAGCAATACAGAAGCTTGCGGCAGAAGTTACTGCCTATGCCGAATGTTGTTTTCAATCACCCGTTGATCCGGAAAAAAGTTACTCTTAAGGCTCAAGATATTTCAGGGTCAGGTTTTTCGGTTGAGGAAGATCCGGAAAACTCCATTCTCATCCCTGGTATGATTATACCTGACGTGTCTCTTGAAATGATGAATAATGTTTCCCTCAACTGTCAGGTCCAAGTGATCTACCGCAGCACCGATGTGATTGGGAAAATACAGTGTGGCTTCGCATTTCTTGACATGAATTTGAAAGACCAGATCAGCTTGTCTTCTTTGCTGCAACAGGCATGGAACAAAAAGGCCTATGTATGTTCAAAAGTCGAGGTTGAAGAACTGTGGGATTTCTTTTTTGAAACGGACTTTATCTATCCTGAAAAATATTCCTATATTTATGAAAATAAAGAGGAATTCAAGAAAGTATACAAGAAACTGTATGAAAATAATCCCGATTTTGCCATAAATTTTATTTGTAAGGACAGGGGCTCAATATATGCCCATATGTCGATGTTTCGTTTTTATGACAAAACCTGGATAATCAACCATCATGCCGCAAACAGCAGTAGAAATAACAGGGGCGGCCTTATCGTCTTGGAACAAATCAGCAGATATATAAATGAGTTCCACCAGTTTAACGCAGCAGTAATGAACTATGTTGCCTGCTATTTCAGGCCGGAAAACAGATTTCCCAATCTTGTTTTCGGCGGGGTTGAAAAAAACACATCAGATTTGACAAGTTGTTCAATTGATCAATTTGCCTATCTGTCAATCAAGAAAAAATATCTCGATGGAAATTTAACAAGAAAATGGAGCTTAACTGAAACGCAAAAATCTGAGATAAAAACGCTGCAATGTTTTTATGAAAGCATATCAGGGGGATTATGTTTGCAAGCCCTTGATTTGCTATCGGACAAGATCGGCGATGAAGAGAAACTAAATGAGGTTTACAGAAAATCCGGTTTTAAAAGAAATAAGTTTCTCTATTCGTTAAAAGAAAAAGATGAATTAATTGCAATTTTCATGGTGAATATATCAGATATAGGTTTAAACTTTTCTGATTTAATAAATTGTATCCATATTTTTGTTATTGAACCTCATAAATTGCCCAGCGATATACTGCACGCAGCCTTAAGTGAAATTTCTCTATGTTATGATCATGATAATATCCCGGTTCTGATTTTCCCATCTTCATACACCGAAAACAATGCAATATCGATCAGCAAAATTTATAATTTCTGGGTCCTGGATGTGCATAAAATAGGCGACCGATATTTCAGTTATCTGGATAAGTTGCTGCGATTATCTAAATAACTATAGTTCATAATTCCATATATTTCTATGTCAACTGCAGAATTACTTAATGAGCCGCTCTATAACAGTCGTATTATTAATAACTATATAAAATTAATTAAGAGTCAGTATAGTTATATTAATATTGAAGAGTTACTTAATATGGCTGGTATGGAGTCATACCAGGTTGAGGATGAAGGCCACTGGTTTACCCAAAATCAGATCAATAAATTCCATCAAAGGTTAAAAGAAGTTACAGGCAATAAAGATATTGCCAGGGAGGCAGGAAGGTTTGCTGCCATTCCAGGGGCAATTGGTTTTATGAGATACCATATTCTTGGAATGATTAGGTCCCAAACATGCTTTTGAATTAACAAGCACTTATTCTTCAAAATTTACAAAATCCGTCAGATTGTAACACAAAAAGTCTTGGTCAAAACAAAATTGAAATAATATGTTACCCCAGAAGCCTGGTGTTAGAGAAAGAGAGTATCAGTGTGAAAATAGAATGGGCTTTTGGGAGGCTTTAACAACAGCCTTTAATTATGAACTGCCCAAGATTGAACATCCAGAATGTGTATTTAAAGGGGGGAAATTATGCCGATATATAGTTTCATGGCAGGAATCCCCAACAATTAAATGGAAAAAAATTCGTAATCTAATTGGGGCAATTTTATTTTGTATTGCGATATTCTAGTTTAGCGATTTATGCCATCATGGCATGCCGCAGTTGCTTTATATTCAATTTGTTTGACTATAATTTTGACACTAAGTTTATATGTTAATCAGCTTAGCAGAAAAGAATTGCTTAAAGCTGTCACAAATTTGCAGGAGTCTTCAAATGAATCTCATTAGAGCTTATCAACAAGAATTATGAACACGCTCTATTGATAAATGAAGTCAGTAAGCCCTTAGTAAAGAACTAGAGTTAAATAATATCTTATCAAATGTAGTCAACATACTGGAGAAGCGGCTCGATTATGATAGGGGATTAATATTATTGGCAAACAAGGAGAAAACCCGCCTTGTATCCAAAACCGGCTTTGGTTATAATCTCCGTGAATTAAATAAGTTTATGTTTGGCAGCGGCTTTCGGCTGGACAGAAAAAATTCAAAAGGCGTGTTTGTTGTTTGCTTCCATGACCAAAAGCCATTTTTAGTTAATGACATAGATGAGATAAAAGATTCTCTTACAGCCAGAAGTTTTGAATTTGCTAAGAAGATAGGAGCAAAATCGTTTATATGCTGCCCAATCGTGTATGAAGGCGAATCAATAGGGATATTGGCAGTTGATAACAAAAAAACTAAAAAGCCTTTATTGCAAAGTGATATAAACATATTAATGGGTATTGCCGGACAGATCGGCATAAGCATACATAATGCAAAACTGATTGAAGCTCGATTCAGGCAATTTCAGTCTATATTGCAAGTTCTTGCCGCTTCAACTGATGCACGAGACCCGATAACCGCTGGCCATTCCACCAAGGTGACGGAATATGCAGTAGGCATTTGCAATGAACTGGGGCTCTCCTATAATTATACCGAAATGATAAGAGTTGCATCCCTGTTGCATGATTATGGTAAAATCGGTGTAGATGATGCCATTCTGAAAAAGCCTGGCAGGTTAACGCCCGAGGAATATGATCATATTAAAACCCATGCTCCCAAAACAAAAAACATTCTCGAGCAGGTTAATTTTGAAGGTATATACAAAGAAGTTCCAGAGATTGCCGGCGCCCATCATGAAAAGCTGGATGGGACAGGATACCCTAATGGCTTGAAAGGAGAGGAAATACATTTTGGTGCAAAAATCATTGCTGTAGCTGATGTATTTGAGGCTTTAACTTCAAAAAGGCATTATCGAGATCCCATGGAGATTAAATGATGCTATTGATTATTTAGTTGCAAAATATTGGATATACATTTTGATAAGGATTGTGTTGAAGCATTAATTAGTTATTATAATACGAATTCATCGGAAATGTATTTATATAATAATCCACTTAAAACTAAATTGATAAATGTTAAATAATATAAAAATTTTTTCAAATTATAATTATTAGAAATTATACATATATTTTAAATATGAAAACTCTTGATGCAATTATTATCTCCGATTATGGGAGTGATTCTTTTTCTGGAACAAGTCCTTTACGCCTACAAATTGATGATAAACATTTAGCGTTGATTCAAAATGTAAAAAATTTTATTGAAAATAATGGGCATATATCAGAGCCAGTATTGGGTAATGATGCAAATTGGCAGTCAGCAGCCAAATTAAATGGTGTTGTTCTTTATAGTTCGTTGTCTCGAAAAGGACACAATGTCGAATTGATTGATTCATTTTGTAATGAGAAAAATTATTTTGATAAACTGGTAAAGCATTCTCCAAAAGCAATCATTATTTCTACAACTTTTATTTTAAATAAAAAAGTTCTTACAAATTTAATAAATGAAATTCGATCTAAAACTAAAGCTAAAATTATAGTTGGAGGACCATTTGTATATTCATCATATTTATTATTAAAAAAGAGAGAAAACAATAAATATGATACTGAAAGCCCTAAAAATGACTTTTTGTTTTTATCAAATGATAATCCTCCAAATGTTGATATATATATCGTTAGCAGAGGAGGATTATCAATACTTTCAGATGTTTTAGATCAAATTAAACTAGATGGAAAAATTAGTAATTTTCCTAATACTGCCATATGGGAAGATAATAGGTATGTTTTTTCGAATAGAAACGAAGAAGCATTAGAAGTTGAAGATATATCAATCGATTGGAGTAAAATTCCCCAAAAACTTTTTTCTTCAAATGTTGCTAACATTCAAGCAAGTTTTGGATGTCCATTTAAATGTGAATTTTGTAATTTTGTTAAAGAACGTCAATTTACATTTATTAAACCACTTGACTTATTAATTAATGAGATAAAAGCTGTAGCTAATATTGGTGTTAAATATGTGAGATTTGTCGATGATAATTTTAGGTTGGGTAAATCCGATTTAAATGAAGTTTGTAAGAGATTCATAAACGAAGGTGTTAATATTTTTTGGATGAGCTTTTTGCGTGCCAGTACATTAGAAAAAACTGATTTAAATCTTCTGAGAAAAGCGGGTTGTATTGAGGTGCAAATTGGAATTGAATCAGCTGATATAAATGTTCTTAATAATATGAACAAAAAAGCAAATCCTAATATGTATAAAAAAATTATAAATAAATTATTGTACCACGGTATCAATTGTTCATGTTGTTTTGTGGTAGGTTTTCCTGGGGAAACAGTTGAATCATATAAAAGGACTATAGAATTTATAGAAAGTATACCACGAAATGATCATAAGGGTTTATTTTATTGGTCTATCTATCCATTTATTTTAGTGCCCTTAAGTCCGATATATGAACCTGAAAAAAGGGAAAAATATGGATTAAAAGGATATATGGATAAATGGGAGCACATAACAATGAATTCTAACGAAGCAAAAAAATTAGTAAAAAAAGCTTTCCTTGAAATTAAAAATTCGAGTCCAATATATAGTGGTGACAACATTGAAATGTTGATGAATCTTACTAATGAAAAAAGGAAAGATTTTATTTTAAAGAGACATGAATTGGCAAGACAATCTTTAAAAGGGGATTTGAAAAAAGAACAAGCGGGAAAAATATTTTCAGAAATTTTAACTTAGAAGTAAATGCTATTTTATCGGTTTAATTCCTTTACAAGCAATTAGGGGAGTATATGTAAACCTCCTCGGATTAGAAAAGGATTCATGAAATTCTTTCAAAAATTCTTCATAACCAAATGCATATTCATCAAATTTATAATTAATAATTTGTGGTGCTAATTCAACTTTTTTTATCCAATTATATTCATCTTTTTTATTAAGAGAACCATATATATTATGATGAGCAGATACATCTACCACTATATCTATAAATTTCAAATCATATAAATATGAATATAATTTTCTTCCTGCAAATGGATCAAAATTTGCTTTAATTTCAACTTCTTTAATTATTTTTTGTACAGTTTTATCTAATCGTTCAGGTATTCCATAATGGTTTAAACAATTATAATCGAGATCGATAAGGCAAAGTATTCCACCAGGTTTCAATATTTTAGTTATATTTTTTATAATTTCAAAACTGTTAGTGCGATAGTATTCAAGTACAAATCTAACCCATATAAAATCAAATACACCCAAGTCCTCAAGTGATTCGCTGATATCTCTGCAAAAGAATTCAATTCCATCAGATTTAAAATTTTCTATAGCATATTGATGTCTTAATTCTGAAAAATCTACTCCAACTGTATTTCCTCTGGGTTGTGCTATTTTATGTAAGAGAGAAGTTGTTATTCCTGGCCCGCATCCCAAGTCAGCCACTCGCATTCCAGATTTTAAGCCCGCCCATTTTGCTTGTTGATTAACAATTTCAGAGTCAGTTTTTAAAAGCAATCTATATGATTCACTATCACCTTCCATAATATAACTATTGAGTTTCATTTTTTTTGTTTTCTGTAATATTTTAAATTTATTGAGCTTTGGATTTAAATATGACAAGATTTATGTATATTAAAGCTTGTTTACGACTCTTTGAAAAGTTATTTTGTTCATTCACAATAAGATTATTGTCTGAAAATTATTTAAATATTTCTGAAATCAATCCATATTTTATCTAATCATAAACCTCATAACTCGCTACTTGAAGTATCATTAGATAATCTAAAAACCATCGAATGGTTTAAAAGAATTGCCATTCATTTTTTTTATAACCAACATTAGTAAGAGTCTGAACTTTCGGGGTTGATTAATTTTAGCCAATATAATTTGTTAACCATCTGATAATATTAAAAATTTATAGTGAAACGCCCTTTGCTTCTTGTTATAATGGGTTTCGACGAAAAACTCAATAAAAACAAGGAGAAAGGGCGAGAATAAAGAATAGCATAGAGTACGAAAAACAGCAAGAAGCAATACGACTGCACAACAAGATTGATACGTTCTTTGACAACTTCACTATCGGCACATTGCTGAACAAGTCTGGCATCCGGAAAACGCGGGGTATATCGCCAGTCGCACTGTTGAAGGCCATTTTTATTCTGCCATTCGAGGGTAATAATTTCTTCCGCGGCATAGTCACTGGTAATAGGCAAGAGTTCAAGAAGGATGCGGCTTATGAACTGTTGAAAGGGCCACGATATAACTGGCGCAAGCTGCTTCTTTTCCTGGCAGTCAGAATTGTGTGTGTTTTGGGCCTGCTGACGGATAAAGACAGGAAGAAGGTGCTCATTATAGATGACAGCACCTATGACAGGTCTCATTCGAAGTTTGTCGAGTTGCTGGCCAGAGTTTTTGACCACAGTGATCGAAAATACATCAGAGGGTTCAAGATGTTGACCGTTGGCTGGTCGGATGGGGCAAGTTTCCTGCCCCTGGATTTTGTCTTGCTTTCCTCTGAGAAAGAAAAGAACAGACTGCAGGGAATCACCAAGGATATCGACAGGCGAACCTGCGGATACAGGCGGCGAAAGGAAGCTATAACCAAGGCAACAGAGCAGCTTGATCCCATGGTGAGAAGGGTCCTGGCAGCAGGGGTTGATGCGGACTATATCCTCATGGACAGCTGGTTTGCCTTCCCGTCTATTATCGAAACCTTGCACCAGCATCGACCGGTTATCTGTATGTTGAAGGATATGCCGAACAATCTGTATCGGCATCAAAATATGCATATAAGGCTTGGAGAGATTTATCGGCGGGTGAGAAAGAAAGCCGGTAAAGCAAAAATACTGGCCAGCGTGCTGGCTGAAACCAAAGAAGGCCTGCCCGTAAAGATCGTTTTTGTACGCCATCGGCAGAAACGAGGCTGGCTGGCCATTCTCTCTACCGACATAGAACTGACTGCCGAAGAAGTTGTGCAGACATACGGCAAACGCTGGGATATCGAGGTGTTTTTCAAAATGACGAAGCATTACCTGAAACTGGAAAAGGAAGTTCAGTTGCGTGATTACGATGGCCTGATCGGTCATGCCACCATAGTCATGCTCCGGTATCTGTTTCTGGCTTTTGAGCAACGTCTGCACGATGATCCCCGAACTCTTGGCACCTTGTTTCATGCCTGTGCCGATGAAATGAAGGATTTATCCATCCTGGATGCCTTGCAGAGGATTATGAAATTAGCATTGGACAAAGTTCGTAGTGCAGGAGAATTTGCAGAAGATATCATTATGGAAATCCTTGATGCAGTGATGTCCGTAGCTATTGATATGTTGAAACCGCCCACGTTGTTAGGGGTGGAAAGTAACGGTTAAACAACGAATTAAAACAAGTCAGAAAGTTCAGTAAGAGTAATATACGTTTTCACATGAAGTTACAAAAGATAATTCATGTTTTCGTTAAATACATAAAATATTAGGTTTTTATTAATAAAATTAACGATAAAATTTAAATAATGAAAAATACAGATACTTCTTATCAAGAAGATAAACCTTTATATAACATAAGAATTATTCGTTCTTATGTTGATCATTTAAAAAAAAATTATCCACATGTAAATGTTGATAAACTGTTAGATTATGCAGGCATCTCCAAGTTTCAATATAATGACGATGGTTACTGGTATAATCAACGACAGGCAAATCGTTTTCAAGAAATCTTAGTAAATGAGACTTGTAATCAAAATATAGCAAGGGATGCTGGGCGGAATCTCATAAAATCTCAAAGTGTGTTTGCTCAGTATCTTTTTAGTTTCCAAAATGCCGGCAAAGTTGTAGGTGCTATTGCAAAAGTTTATTCAAAAGCAAGTAAGGCAGCTACTATAACTGTAAGAAAAATTGATGAAAACAAATACGAATTTATTTCTGAACCAATTAAAGGAGTTAAAGAAGAGTATTATCAATGTAAAAACCGTAAAGGTAGCCTGGAAGGTACGCTTGAATTTATAATTCATGATTACCCAAGAATTGAACACCCAGATTGTTATCATAGGGGTGATAGCTATTGTAGATATTTAATTTGTTGGGGAAAACCAGGTGAAACGTTTAAATGGAAAAGAATTAGAAATTATTTAATTTTGGGGGGATTACCAGTATTAGGTTTTATACTAATTAAACTACCTATTATTTATTTTTTATTAACATCAACCACATTTATTTCAATTATATTAGGAGTTAATAATTATGCGAATATGTTGGAAGAAAAAAGATTGAAGAAAAATCTTGAAGAAATGGGAAATTGGGCAGACAGACACTGGTATGAATATAATGTGCGTTATAATACGACTAAACTATTTGAAGAAGTTGGACGTATTACTTCTGTAAAACAAAATGAACAAGAAATAGTTCATGTTATTTCAAAGGTAGTGAAAGAAAAATTAGATTTTCGACGTAGTTTTTTTGTTTTAATTAATCCAACAAATAGTTTTTCCTTAGTAAATAGTTATGGATTCACTGAACAAGAGAAATCAATAATAAATAATTCCTGTTTCTGGCTAGATAAATGTAATAACGAAAGTATCATTCAGAAAGTATTTAAAAACCAGAAACCGGTTTTGATTGAAGATATTGGCATGAGTCATCATATCCTGAATTCTAATGATCTCAAAATCGTCGATAAATTAAAAATTCAATCAATGATCTGCGTTCCCATCGTCCATGAGAGTGAATCTTTAGGAGTGATGGTTGTAGATAATATTAGATCCCAACATGAGTTCAGAGAAGGAGACATCAATCTACTCATGGCAGTCGCATCCCAGACGGCCTTAAGTATAGCCCATGCCAGGGCATATCGGAAATTGCTGGAAAGCGAAAAAAAACACCGCACCCTGGTTGAGACGATCAATGATATTGTTTACACAGTAGACTTGGAAGGTAGATTCACCTATGTAAGTCCCATGGTCAAATTGATTACCGAATATACTGATGAACAACTGCTGGGGCGGGAATTCATTGAAATAATTGATTCACCATATAAAGATTTAGTTGTACAGAAGTTTTCCGATGGTCTTCAATCAGGAGAGACCGCAACATACGAGATTGAAATTTTAACCAAAAATGAAACAGTAGTTCCGGTAGAATTAAATGTAGCTCCCCTAACTGATAATAAGGGTGACTTGATCGGCAGAATAGGTGTTGCTCGTGACATTACAGGAAGATATCAGGAAGAGGCAAAGCGTAAAGAAATGGAGATGCGGGCCCTGACCCAGGACAAACTCGCTTCGGTTGGTGAAATTGCCACGGGGGTAGCACATGAGATCAATCAGCCGCTTTCTTATATCAAGATAATCCTGGAATCCACGCTGAATGATATCGAAAACAAACAGCTGGACAATGAGGAACTGTCCGGGGATTTTAATGAGTCGCTGCGTCAAGTTAATAAAATATCAAGTATAATTTCTCATCTGCGGACTTTTGGCCGAACTAATGTTAAATCATTCAGTCCGGTCAAACTATCCGGGGTTTTAAATGATACGTTGATCCTTATGAATGAAAGACTCAGGATAAAAAATATCACAATTGATATCCAGGGTATTGAAAATCTCCCTCTGCTTTATGGAAATCATGTAAAACTTGAACAGGTGTTTGTGAATCTGATCCAAAACTCCATGGACGCCATGGAAAAACAGGGAAAGGGTGGGATAATTTTGACTGCGGAAGTTAAAAATAATGAAGCTGTAATAACTTACTCGGACACCGGAGAAGGAGTTGACCAGAAGCTGCAGGAAAAGATATTTGAACCATTTTTTACTACGAAAGAAGCAGGCAAGGGTACAGGTATAGGGCTTTCCATAGTATACGGTATAATACAGGAACACAAAGGGACGATTACCTTTGTGTCGGAAAAGGGGAAAGGCGCAACATTCACTATTACACTTCCTGTTTTTTTAGAAGAATAAAAAGAATCATCGCCGGAAATTTTATACGCATAGCTTCAGAATTTCCTCTATTTTTTCTGCCGTATAATCCTTCATGCCCCAAACCTTTGCAAGAGCAACAGCATTTTCCGCTATCTCCGGAATAGACTTTGCCGGAATATCCAAGTCAGTAAGACTGGTCGGGGTTTTTACTTTGTTAAACCAAGATACCAAAGCCTGGATTCCTTCTGTCGCTTTGGTATCTATGTTGCCTGATGTTATACCGAAAACCCGCTCCGCAAACGCTGCGAATTTCTCCGGGATTTGTTTCTTCTGGTATGCCATCCACCCTGGAATGACCACGGAAAGGCCTGCACCATGGGCCACATTGTATAGAGCGCTGATCGAATGTTCTATCATATGCATGGGGAATCCGATCTTGCCGAGTCCTGCTCCCGTTAGACCATTTAAGGCCAGGGTGGCAGCCCACATAAGATCGGCCCGGGCATCATAATCTTCCAGGTTCTGTAGAATACGGTTGCAGCTGTCCATGCAGCTGATGACCAAACCTTCCATGAAATGATCCTGAACCGGTGTGTATGGCTCCTGATTGGTAAAATAAAATTCCAGGACGTGGGCAATGGCATCTACCGCACCATAGGCTGTGTATTCAGCCGAAACCGAAAATGTAGCGGTGGGGTCGAGAATGGATGCCTTAGGGTAGAGATGCTTATTGGCAAAACCGAATTTCTGTTTTGTGGTTTCATTGGTTATCACCATCCCTGAATTCATTTCTGATCCGGATGCGGCAAGTGTCAATACAGTGGTAAGGGGCAGGGCATCTTTGATGCTTTTTTTACCGATCAGGAATTTCCATACATCATGCTCAACAAGAGTGCCGGCTGCTATTGCCTTGGAACTGTCTATTACCGAGCCGCCTCCAACTGCCACTATCACTTCAACTGATTTTTCCTTGGCCAGCGCAATACCTTGGTGTACATGGCTCAGAACAGGATTTGACCGGACTCCGCCATGCTCAACTATCGTGACACCCGCATCCCGGAGAGATTTTGTCACCTGGTCGTATATGCCGTTTTTTTTAATACTGCTTTGGCCATACACCATCAGCGCCTTTCTTCCGAAAACGGCGGTTTCACTGCCAATTGAAGGGATGGTGTCTCTACCGAACAGAATTTTTGTGGGATTGTGAAAGACAAAATTTTTCATCCATAATCTCCAGTATAAATAAAATTTATGGTGATTATTTTTTTCTTTACTTCCGTTATCTAGATTACATTTGCTGCAGGATTTTGGTCAGGGCCGCAAAATCTTCCACTGTGAGTCTCTCACCGCGGATTCTGTTGTCCAGGCCCAGTTTTTCAAGAACCACCTCAAGTGTCTTTTTATCAATTCCGGTAATATTTGCTGCCGAAAGGGCATTAATCAAGGTTTTGCGCCGCTGTTGAAAAGCTGCGTCAACAATTTTTTTAAAAAGTTCCTGGTCATAATCAGGAAGTGCCGTCGCACGCTCAGGTTTCGGGAGAAAGGTAATTTTTACAACTTGTGAATCCACCTTGGGCCTGGGGTGGAAATGTTGTGGCCCAAGATCTAGGATTTTTTTTGCGGATGCGCAGGCTGCCATGCGCACAGTCAGGATGCCGTAATTCTTTGTACCAACCTCGGCGGTCAGTCTTTGGGCTACTTCTTTTTGCAGCATCAGGACCGCCCACTTGATTTTTTCTTTATAAAGAATCAGTTTGAAAAGAAGAGGATTGGAAATGGAATAAGGCAGATTGGCAATAATTTTTAGCCTGTCTCCCGACTCCTCGGCAAGTTTTGCAAAATCGGTCTGGAGAATATCCTGGTGCAGCAGGCTTACGTTTTCAGGCAGGCCACCTTCCTCACTGAGATATCGTATAATGCCGGCATCGACCTCCAGGCCTATGACCTTTTTGCATATTCCGGCAAGATGACCCGTCAGCGCCCCGAATCCAACACCTAGTTCAATAATGGTGTCATCCGGACCGATTTCAGCCAACCTGACAATCTTTTCAGAAATATTCCTGTTAATCAGAAAATTCTGCCCAAATCTTTTTTTGGGGGCAAGTTTATGTTCCTGCAGAATCTCTTTTATTTTTTTATCGGGCAGCATAATAGTGCCAACAGAAATGATTATTTGAGTTTCTGCTTTTCAAGACGCCTTTTGTGCACGGAACAGAAAAATATATATGATATATAGTAAAAGGCAATGGTAAACGGTATGGCAAGGACAATCCCTCCCATAATGAGTACTATCATAGAATTTATGCTGACATGGCTGAAGGCGGCCAGGGTTTCATGAAATTGCCCCCCATTGACAATCAGGTTTATCAGTTCGGAAATATCCCCCCAGGAATGTTTTCCCGGAAGTAACCAGTTTCCTATCTGCCAGGAAAAATAATACTGGGGAAAGAAGGTGAGTGGGTTGCTTACCAGGATAGTTGCGAGCACGGCGGCAACCTTGCTGCCGCGCAATACATAACACAGGCCCAGGGCAATAATAGTATGAAAGGGAATGGTGGGGGTTATGCCGATGAATGTGCCTATTGCTACACCACGGGCCAGCACACTTGGATGACCTTTCAGGCGGATAAATCGCAGATAATAATATCTGGCATAACGGTGCAGCTCAAATTTCATCGGGTCTAATAATAAAAGTTATCGGACGAATTCCCTTTCAGTGATTTCAATTATTAAAAATAATGTAACAAATCAAGTAATAACCGGGGAAAATTGATATTAAATATGGATCTTTGATCTGGAGTACACGTCCATATCGATTGTGCTTGATTTTTGTTTTCCGGTTTTGAAAAGATGATATCCGGCAACAGCAATCATGGCGGCATTGTCGGTGCAGTATTTCTTTGGCGGCATATACACGGAAAAGTTCTTCTTCTGTCCCCTGGAACTCATGAGATCGCGTAGACGCTGGTTGGCAGCCACCCCTCCGGCCAGGACGATTTGCGACACATCTGATTTTTCTGCTGCCGCCAGGGTTTTTTCCACCAGAACATCAACAATCGCTTCCTGAAAGGAGGCGCAGAGATCAGGTATATGGAGTTCTTTTTTATCCTGGTTTATCTTGGCAACAAAATTGGCAACCGCTGTTTTCACGCCGCTGAAACTGAAATCAAGACTGCCAGGCTCAAGCCAGGCCCTGGGAAAACTTACAGCTTCAGGATTCCCTTGTCCGCCGATTTCGGCAATTATCGGGCCACCGGGATATCCAAGGCCCAGCAGTTTAGCGACCTTGTCAAATGCCTCTCCGGCCGCGTCATCCCGGGTCTGTCCAAGCAGGGTATATGACAGGGGATCATTGACCAGGTATATGCTTGAATGTCCTCCCGAGGCTGCCAGCGCCACATAAGGAAAGCCCGGATGATTTTTCCCAAGAAAAATTGAAAGCAGGTGGCCCGCCATGTGGTCGACTCCGAGACATGGCAGTTTTTCCACATATGCCAGGGCTTTAGCAAAGGACATACCGATCAGCAGAGAACCGACAAGTCCTGGTCCCTGGGTTACGGCTATGGCATCAAGCTGTTCCAGACTAACGGATGCCTGCTTCAGGGCTTCGTTGACAACCTGATATATGGTTTCGATATGCCGCCGGGATGCAAGTTCAGGGACAACGCCTCCGTAAGGACTATGCACCTGAATCTGTGAATCAACCACACTGGAGAGCAGATTGTTGCCGTCTTCAAGCACTGCCGCTGCTGTTTCATCGCAGGAACTCTCTATTGCCAGTAAAAGCATGGGAAATCATGTCATTTTATTATCTGTTGGAGATCGTTTTCAAAATGATCCCCATTTTTACTACAGCAGTTAGGCAAATTTTTTCGGTAATGGTGTTCTCCGGCGACCCGTGTCTGCTGATTTTTACCGGTCATCGTGATTTCGCATGCCGGAGAATAATTAATATCACTGGTGTCCTGCCGCAAGGCGGCATATAATGATTGACATCTCACATAAAATCAACCGTAACGCGTGGATTATCAAGCAGACAGATATTGCGATCAGAGGTGTTTTGTCAATAACTCTCTTCTTCAGCCACGGGATATGAACCCAGCCATTCGTAATAGGAACAGACTTTCTGCAAAGCCTCGCAGCCTTCCTTGATCATTTTATCTTCCATGTGACCCACCATGTCCATAAAGAAGAGATATTTCCACTGCATTCCTTTAATTGGGCGCGATTCGATCTTGGCAAGGTTAATTCCCTTGTCAGCCAGGATGGAGAGAGCCTCATTCAGGGCGCCGGGCCGATCCAGAAGCCCTATGAGCAATGAAGTTTTATCCTTGCCGCTTCTGGTTGGTGACTTTCTGCCGATGATCAGGAAGCGGGTTGTATTGCCGCGATAGTCTTCTATGCCGGGAACCACTATCTGCAGCTGGTAGGTTTTAATCGCCAGGGAACTGGCAATAGCTCCTATGTGCGGATCCCTGGCTGCCATCTGGGCGGCGACACCGGTACTGAAAACGGGAAGTGTAGGGATGTCAGGCAGGTTTTTTTTCAGCCATTGACGGCATTGGGCCAGGGACTGGGAATGAGATGCCACTGTTTTAATGTCTTCAATATTCCCGGATTGGCAAACCAGGTTATGACTTATTTCCAGGTTAACTTCGCCGCATATTTTTACTTTGTGTTTCATGAAGGAGTCCAGAGTGGAGAAAACCGCCCCTTCAATGGAATTTTCCACCGGTACAACACCAAAAGAAGTTCTGCCTCGTTCCACCTCTGCGAAAATATCCTCTATGGATTCAATTGGCTCATAATCAGCCGAGTGGCCGAAGTATTTGACCCCTGCCAGATGCGAGTAAGTTGCTTCAGGTCCAAGATAGGTTACTACGGGTCTTTTCTGCGACAGACGGCAGGTGGTTATGATTTCATGAAAGATGGAGCGCAGGGCCGGTTCCGGGAATTTATCCTGGTTTTTTTCCAAAAGGCGCGCATAAATTTGTCGTTCGCGCAACGGATCATACTTGGCCCGTTTATCCTTTGACTTAATTTTGCCGATGTCCTGAGCATACTGAATTCTCTGTTTCAGAAGATTGAGAAACTCGTTGTCAATGGCATCAATCTTTTTACGGATTTTTTCAAGTTCAGCCTTGTTTTCGGTTTTTTTCTGGCTATGCATTGAAGTTCTGCTTCCTTAATATATAAGACCTGAAGTTTTTCCCTAAAAAAAAGTGAACTTAAAGCATCTCATGGCAGAATAAAAGAAAAAAGGAAATTTTACCGTAAAAAGGTTGCCGAGCCAACTTAAATGCTGCTACAGTTGTCGGTCTCGCAAACCACTGGATGAGAGGGGTTGTGCTTGTATCAAATTAATGACAGCCCCCTGTTGATGACTGCGGGAGTTTTACAGTTGGCTTACAGTTGATACCGATTTCCGGCACCAAAAGGTGATATATAGTAAACGAGGGGTCATCATGAGCAAACCGAAGATAAGCAAGACCTATGAGGAAATTAATGCCAGGATCAAAGCCGGCGAAGCGGTGGTAGTCACCGCTGAGGAAATGATCTCCATTGTCCGCAAGGAAGGGCCGGAAAAGGCCGCCGGCAAAGTGGATGTAGTAACAACCGGCACCTTTTCACCCATGTGTTCATCCGGCGCCTTTTTTAATTTCGGCCATACGACCCCGACCCTGAAAGCATCCAGGGTTCTGCTCAATAACGTCCCTGCCTATGCTGGTCTTGCCGCCGTGGATATTTACCTGGGGGCGACCGAGCTTTCTGAAGATGACCCTCTCAATAAGGTATATCCGGGAGAATTTCGTTATGGAGGCGGCCATGTTATCGAGGATTTGGTTGCCGGAAGAACGATAGCACTGGAAGCCATTGCCTATGGCACTGACTGCTATCCGGCCAAGAAGATTTCCAAAGAAATAACCCTGGAGGAACTGCCTTTTGCCCTGCTGACGAATCCGCGGAATGGTTACCAGAATTATAACTGTGCGGTAAATCTCTCTGATAAGACAATCTATACATACATGGGCACCCTGAAGCCGAATGCAAAGAACGCCAACTATTGCAGCGCAGGAGCTTTGTCGCCGCTGTTAAACGATCCTTTATATAAGACCATCGGCCTGGGCACCAAAATTTTTCTCGGCGGCGGCATGGGTTATGTGACCTGGCACGGTACCCAGCATAATCCCAATGTCCCGCGAACAAATGGGGGAGCGCCCATGCGTCCTGCCGGTACGCTGATGGTGCAGGGAGACCTGAAACAGATGTCGCCTAAGTGGCTGAAAGGCATCAGTATGCTTGGGTATGGTGCAACCATGGCAGTGGGGCTGGGTATTCCCATTCCCATTTTAAATGCTGAGATGGCGGCTTACACCGGGGTATCAAACGACGACCTCTATACCCAGGTCGTGGACTATGCCTATGACTATCCGAACAGGGTTGCCAGAAATTACGGGGAAGTAAGTTACGGTCAGTTGATGAGCGGCGAAATCGTGGTCAACGGAAAACCAGTACAGACAGCCCCGCTTTCAAGTTATTTCAAGGCGAGGGAAATTGCCGAGACCCTGAAGAAGTGGATACTGGACGATAAGTTTACCCTAAATGAACCACTCCAGCTGTTTCCCACCGTCAAACCGGCTGATAGCGAGGAGTAAGTTTACTGTATAAGATATGCGATTGTCAGGCGGGCTTGCCGATAAATTCAGGAAACTGGAAACAGAAATCCGCCGGGAGGGCAGGGCTGCCGTTGCCTGTTCCGGCGGAGTTGACAGCACGCTGCTGCTGAAGGTGACCCACCAGGTCCTGGGGCATGATAATACGCTCGCGGTTTTTGCCAAAACACCATTGCTGCCTCCCGGCGAGATTGCAGCAGCCAGGAAAGTTTTTAACACTGTTGGCAGCCGCGTATTGACTGTTAATCTCAATCCTCTTTTATGGCCTGAATTTATCGAAAATCCCCGGGAAAGATGCTATCTCTGCAAAAAGAAAATCTACCAGACTTTTCTGGAGAAGATGGAAGAACTGCAATTCAGTATTCTCATGGATGGAACCAACCTGGACGACTTGAACGACTTCCGGCCCGGCCGCAAAGCGCTGCTTGAATTGAACGTAAAAACACCCCTGGCAGATGCGGGGTTGACAAAACATGAAATCCGCCGGCTCAGCAGGAGCCTGAATCTACCGACGTGGAATAAACATTCATCATCATGTCTGGCAACACGGGTTGCCACAGGTGAGGTAATAAATGAAGAAAAGCTCGAGCTCATAAAAAAATGTGAGAATTTTTTGCAAGCACTTGATTTTTATGGCTGCCGTGTAAAATTAACAAATAATTCCGCTGTAATCGAGCTTCTTGAAGAGGATATTGAACGGTTTGCCAAAAAAGAAACGAGACTTTCTGTTCTGGAAAAATTCAATGATTTCAATATAAAGAATCTTTGTCTCGCGGTACAGGGCCGTAAAGGAACTGATTTTTGAGACCTTTTTCAACTGTAGAATCATTAATTTGGAAACAGTAATTTTACGCCGGGAACCTTTAAAAAAGTCCCATTTTTTAGGCGCGGAGACAATTTTTTGTTTGACAATCAAGCTATAGTTCGTTAAATCCCATATGAATTTGTAGTATTGGTAAGCCATTAACGACAAGGAAACTTGTAGAATTATCCAATCATCAAAAGTAAGGAGGAGAAAGGGGCATGAACAAAAGTGATTTAGTAGAAAGTATGGCTAAAGCCGCGGGAATCAGCAAAGCAGCAGCTGAAAAAGGTTTGAACGGGATGTTGGACGCAGTTACCAAAGCACTGAAAAAAGGTGACAAGGTAACACTGGTTGGTTTCGGTACTTTTTCTGTTGCCAAGAGAGCTGCAAGGCAAGGCCGTAATCCTCAGACCGGTAAGATGATCAAGATCGCTGCCAAGAAAGTTGCCAAATTCAAAGCCGGCAGCAAACTTGCTGATGCTGTAAAGTAGTCTGCTGAACTAAAATTGTATACGATTCCGGCAGGTGTTATTCCGCGAGGCGGAAACAGCACCTGCCGTTTTTTTTCAACTTTTTAATAGAGTATTAAATAACGGGTCGGGACGTGGCTCAGTCTGGTAGAGCACAGCGTTCGGGACGCTGGGGTCGGAGGTTCAAATCCTCTCGTCCCGACCATTTTCTTTAATTTCCCTTACTTCACAACCAATTTTCCCTTCCTGTAGAATGACTTCCAGGTTTTTGCCGACGCTCACCTGTCTTGTTGTCCGTATCAGTTCACCAGGCGGTTTTTCCTGCGGCCCTGAAATAACCACTGCGTAGCCACGGCCCAGAACTCCCAGGGGACTCATAGCCTTGAGAAGAGTAGCTGCGCCATTGAGGCGGTCTCTCTTTTTTTTCAAGTGCTGCAGCATCATTGAGCGAATCTGCCTGGTTAGTTCTCTGGACCAGTGCAGCTTGAACGCCAGTTGTTGAATCGGGCTCAGCTTGTGCAGTCTGCCGGAAAGAAGCTCAAGATCCATGGTGCGCCGGTAGAGAAAACTTTTATAACCATGGATGAGGGTAGTGTACACATTGTCAAGATACATAAAGTAATGGTTGATAAGCGATCTGGGATCACCAAGCATTTGCTGCTGCAGAGCAACCTGTTGTCTTTTTTCCCCGATTTTCTGCATGACGGTTTTTGACAGAATGAGCGTCAGCCGTTGGATATGATCAGCGAGTATTTTTTTATCCGGGACAACGGCTTCAGCAGCGGCACTTGGGGTAGGAGCCCGAAGATCAGCGACAAAGTCGGCGATGGTGAAATCAATTTCATGCCCTACGGCTGAAACAACAGGAATTCTGGACTCGTAAATGGACCGGGCCACACTCTCTTCGTTAAAAGGCCAAAGATCTTCTATGGAGCCGCCTCCGCGGGTTAGAACAATCACATCAGAGCGCTGAAGCCTGTTGAGCGATGTCAGGGCTTCACATATTTCAGGCGCCGCCTCTTTTCCCTGGACTCTGACGGGATAAATCTCAATGGGCTGAGCTGGAAAACGCTGCATGGCAACTTTAAGAAAATCATGGATAGCGGCGCCTTCGGGAGAGGTGACAAGGGCTACCCGGGCGGGAAACCGGGATATTGATTTTTTGCGGCTCTGGTCAAATAAACCTTCATCGGCAAGTTTCAGCTTGAGTTTTTCAAAGGCAATCTGCAGGATGCCGGTACCCTGTTGCTCAATAAAATCTACTATCAGCTGATATTCTCCCCTGGGCTCATAGACTGAGATGCGTCCCCGGCAGATCACCTGCTGACCGTCAATCGGTATTTTATCAAGGTATTTCTGCTGTGCCTTAAAAAGCACCGTCTTAAGCTGAGAGGCTTCATCCTTGAGGGTAAAATAGAGGTGGCCCGAATAGGGCTGCCGCAGGTTGGAAATCTCTCCACTGACGGTAACAAAAGGAAATTCAGTCTCCAGGATGCCGCGTATGGACCTGGTCAGTTCAGTGACCGTAAGGATCCTCGGTGTAGGTAAATCTAGCATTTGGTCGTAGGGTGAAAGGCAGTTGTTTCCCCAGGTAATGTCCTGGATTTGTTTGATTATATAAATTTCAAAAAATGCAAAAAATACATTATAACCTTTAAATAATGTGTCATAAAATCATTTTTCTTTTTATGGTAGATTGTTATAAAAGCCGGATGCTTTTTTTAGCTGTGGATAGTATATTACTCGATTTTGGTCGGGCTGGCACATAATGTTATTGGTGCAACACAGACAGTTTTTTTAAAAGTAACGGTTTAAATGCCGGTTCGTATTACGCGCTGACAGTTAAATTGGCCGGGAAGATTACTTGGCCTGTCGTAATTTAAACAAGGACACATAATGAGCACACAGAGTTTATTCAGTAAAAAAAATATCGACACAAAACAAATTGATAAACGTGAAGGCCTGATGGAAGAGTTGAATCTTCCGCCTAAGTTTATCGTCTTTGTCAGGAAAAATTCCAGAAATCTGCAGATTGTTCTGATAGGCGGGGTGATATTGATTCTGGTAGTTATTTTTTATGATTATTATTTCGGGTTGAATGAACAGAAGGCAGCTTCGCTTCTGGCGACCGGACTGCAGACAGAGGCAGCTGATCAGCGGCAAAAGGTACTTGATAACGTAATTCATGAATATGGGCGGACGGATGCCGCCCGCTGGGCAAAACTTGAACTGGCGCATCTGGATTATAAGGAAGGACGATATGAGGCTGCAACCGCCAAATATAAAGAGGTGCTCGATGCACTTTCTTCAGACAATTCCCTGGTGCCGCTGACCAGGCTGAACCTGGCCCAAAGCTACGAGCAGGCAGGCCAATATGATCAGGCCATCGCCCAGTACATTCTCCTGAAAAAATCCACCGGTTTTTCCAGCCAGGCCTATTTCGGCCTCGGTAGAATGTACATGGCTAAAGATGATCCGGTTCAGGCCCGCCAGGCCTATGTGGATCTTTTCAACAGCCTGGGAGAAACCCCGGATCCGGTGCTTAAATCGCAGGTAGAATCCAGGCTCGCCATACTGGATGAAACCGCTCCTGTCAATACCACCCAACCTGAAGAAAAAAAGGAATAGCTGCTTAATTCCGCATGCAGATCATACATCCATTGGCTGATATGACTGACTGGTCAAGGCAAATTATTACCAGCGGCAAAACCATAGCCCTGGTCCCGACCATGGGCTATTTTCATGCAGGCCATCTGCATCTGATGCGTCTGGCCGGCAGGCTGGCTGACCGGGTGGTTGTCAGCCTCTTTGTTAATTCCCTGCAGTTCGGTCCGACCGAGGATCTCAGCAGTTATCCCAGGAATTTGACCAGGGATGCCCGGATGGCTGAAAATGAAAAGGTGGATATCCTGTTTGCACCGACCGGCGAAGAGATGTATGCCCCTGACTTTAATGCCAGGGTCAGGGTGGGGGGCATAACGGATACACTGTGCGGCAGACAGCGGCCGACCCATTTTGAGGGGGTAACCACGGTGGTTGCAAAGCTTTTCAACATCATCAAGCCGCATCATGCTATTTTTGGGCAGAAGGATTTCCAGCAGCTAAGTGTCATTCGCAAGATGGTCCGGGATCTGAACTGGGACATCGAGATTGCGGCTCATCCTATAGTGCGTGAGGATGACGGACTGGCTATGAGTTCACGTAATACCTACCTTGCCGGCGAAGATCGCACCAAAGCTCTCTGCCTCTATAATGCAATCCGGCATGCCCGGACCAGATTTGCCGAAGGTATTACCGATGCGTCCCGGATAAAGTCTGAGATTCGGGATATTATTTTAGCCAATCCGGGGGTTGATATTGACTATGTTTCTGTTGTGGATAAAGATACCCTGGTTGATAAGGACGTAATTGACAGGGATTCGATTCTGGCCATGGCTGTCAGGGTTGGCGGTACCAGATTGATAGATAATTGTTTTATGGGAAACGATACTGAAGTTAGTAATTGACAGGGTGAACGACTATGCTGCGGCACATGTTAAAATCAAAGATACACCGGGCTTCCATCACGGAAGCGGATCTGAACTATGAGGGCAGCCTGACGGTTGACAAAGAACTCATGGATGCAGTTGATTTGCACCCTTATGAACGGGTCATGGTCTATAACATTAACAACGGCGAACGGTTTGACACCTATGTAATTGAGGGAAATCCCGGCACCGGGGTGATCGGCCTCAACGGCGCTGCGGCCCGAAAGGGCATGATCGGAGATTATATCATCATTGTCAGTTATGCGTTCTTTTCCGAAGAGGAAATGAAGCATTACAGCCCAAAGGTTGTACTTGTGAACAAGTCCAACCAGGTAAAAAAATGGCTCCACAAGTAACGGATAGGCAAAAAGACCGATTCGAAAAAAGCAACCAAGCAAGGAGAATGAACCATGCCAGGCTTTGAAGTATTTGGTGACAAAGAAAAGCAGGAGATCATGGATGTACTGGAAACAGGGGTGCTGTTCCGCTATGAGTTCGGCGAACAGCGCAAGGGAATATACAAGGTACGCAGATTTGAGGAAAAATTTGCCCAGTATACCGGGGCTGGATATGCCCAGGCCGTAACTTCAGGAACCGTTGCCCTGAAAGTTGCGCTGGCAGTGCTGGGTATCGGTCCTGGAGATGAGGTTATTACCCAGGGGTTCACCTTTGTGGCCACCTGGGAGGCGATTTTCGACATCGGCGCTACTCCGGTTTTCACAGAGATTGATATAACCCTTAACATGGACCCCGCTGATCTGGAAAGAAAGATAACCGACAAAACAAAAGCCATAATCCCGGTGCATATGCTTGGTGCCGGTGCAAGAATAGATGAGATCATGGCCGTTGCAGACAAACATAATATTCCTGTGATTGAGGATACTGCCCAGGCCGCAGGTGGCAAATGGCGCGGCAGACATCTGGGCACTTTTGGGAAATGCGGCTACCTTTTCCTTTGATGCTGTCAAAACGATGACCACCGGCGAAGGAGGTATGGTCATAACCGATGATGAGAAGATCTGGCGTAATATGTCAGAATACCATGATCACGGCCATGATCATATCCCAAACCCCGGCGGCAGAGGCGGGGAGGGCAGAAATTTTATCGGTTTCAACTACCGCATGATGGAACTCCAGGGAGCAATCGGTATTGCCCAGCTTGCGCAGCTGGACCATATAGTCTCATCCCAGAAAAAGAACAAGGCAGCCATGAAGAATTCCGTCAATAAGCTGCCTGGTGTGACATTCAGGACCCTGGTGGATGATGAGGGCGATTCCGCTACCTTTCTCGCTTTTTTCCTGCCGAGCCTTGAAAAGGCCCAGACTGTAAATCGTGTTTTGCAGGAAAATGGGGCAGGAGCCATCTTTTTTGCCGATAACACATGGCACTACTATCCCAAATGGGAGCATCTGATGAACGGGTCTACCATATGCGACAGCGGCTGGCCTTTTATGTCCCGGGACGGAAAAAGAAGGGTGGTGTATGATCCAGGAGCACTGCCCAAGTCTGCAGATATCATGAACCGGCTTCTGGTCTATCAGGTGCCGGTCAAATTATCCGAAGATCGTCTGCAGCAGATAGATGCAGCCATGGAAAAGGCGGCGGCTGAAATTGGTTAACGGTTCAGCCTGGTCTTTTTAAACCAGATAGACATCAAAACGGCTGGTTTTCCCGGTTATTTGATGGGATGGGGCTGTGTCCCCTAAAGTGGACGCCAGACGAGGTCTTTTGACCACGACCCGGTTCCGGACACATCCGAGCCCGATAGCTAACAGCTCTGCCGCATCCTGGTCATCTCCTGCCACGCCACGCAGTATCCGCATTTCCTTTTTCACCAGGCTGCTCTTTGTCCGTTTCGGATACATGGGGTCAAGATAGATGATATCAGGATAGTCTTCAGGCCGGAGTTTCTCCAGGAAATCAATGCTGTCCGTATGGGACAACTGCAGTCTCCTGTTAATAATTGGTGCAATATGTTCCGACTGCCGGGCCCTCTGCAAAGCATCTTCCAGCATGACCGCCAGGACAGGCGATCTTTCAAGCATGTGTACAGAACAGCCCAGACAGGCAAGAATAAACGCGTCCCGGCCCAGTCCGGCAGTCGCATCAATTACAGTGGGCTGCCATCCCCTTTTTAAGCCGACGGCCCGTGCCAGGGCCTGCCGTCGTCCGCCGCCATGTTTGATCCGGTAGGTCATGGCGCTGCCGGTAAAGCTTATTGTAATCGGTCCGGGGCTGTTCGCGCCCGTCCGCTTGAGAAAAATACCTTCTGCTGAGAAGAGCAGCAGAAAGGTATACTCCCCGGTGTTGGGATTCTGCACCAGGGGAATGGACAGCTTCCGGGAAAGGCTTACGGCCTTGTCAAGCTGGTCGGCTGCAGCAGGACAGACCGCCAGGGATAATGAGGTATTGCTTTGAATCATGATGTTTTTGTATAAATAAGTATCAAGTGGTTTGATTTTTTGTTAAAAAGGCGGCATGTAATGAGTTTGCTTCAGGACCTGTATTATCCATAACCCGACGATAAGGATACCATGGATCATCTCGATAAAGAAGAACCCGGTGTTGTGGCAATCATCCCGGCACGATATCACTCCAACCGGTTCGAGGGTAAACCGGTTGCGCCCATACTGGGAAAACCGATGATACAGCATGTCTATGAAAGGGCCCTTTCCGTGCCGCTGCTTTCCAGGGTGGTAATTGCCACCGATGATGAGCGTATTGCCGACTGTGTCGAATCCTTTGGCGGCGAGGTGGTCATGACCCGTGCTGATCATGCCTCGGGAACCGACAGATTGGCGGAAGCCGCCACCAAGCTCGACATTCCCGAACAGGACGTTGTGGTCAATATCCAGGGCGACCAGCCCCTTTTCCCGTCAGAAGTGATTGAACAGGTCGCCCGGCCGCTTCTTGATGATCCGGCTCTGCCCATGTCAACCCTGATCTATAAGATCGTCCGCAGGGAGGAAATCGGAGATCCCAATCATGTAAAAACCGTATTTGACCGGAACGGCTATGCCCTCTATTTCTCCCGTTCACCCATTCCTTTCCAGAGAGATCCGAACGAGGTGGTTGAGCCCACCTATTACAAGCATCTTGGTTTTTATGGATATCGCAAGGGGTTTCTCCTCACCTTTGTAAGTCTGCCGGAAGGGGAATGGGAGCGGTTCGAAAAACTGGAGCAGCTGCGGGCCCTTGAATTCGGCTACAGGATCAAGGTGGTACTGACGGAATATGATTCTGTGGAGGTTGACACCCCGAGTGACTTGAAACGAGTTGAGGAAATTCTGCGCCACGGATGACAGGAAGCGCAGACCAGGAAAAATTTTATATTAAAAAAACGAAAAGGGTAAACGATGAGAAAAAAAATTACGATCATAGGCGCGGGTAATGTTGGGGCGACCGCGGCCCACTGGGCGGTTGTACGTGGTCTTGGTGATGTTGTTCTGCTGGATGTAGTCGAAGGTGTGCCGCAGGGTAAAGCCCTTGATCTCTGGCAGTCAGGACCGGTTGAAAATTTCTCCTGGGGGGTGAAGGGCAGCAACGATTATGCCGATTCGGCAGGCTCGGATATTGTCATCATCACCGCCGGACTGGCAAGAAAGCCGGGCATGTCCAGGGATGATTTGCTGGCCAAGAACGTCGCCATCGTGAAATCATGTACGGAACAGGCGGCTGAATATTCACCGGATAGTGTGCTGATCGTCGTCACCAACCCAATCGACGCCATGGTGTATACTGCCTTCAAGGTCTCAGGGTTTCCGCGCCACAGGGTGATCGGCATGGCGGGTGTACTTGATTCAGCCCGCTACCGCACCTTTCTTGCCGATGCCATCGGCGTGGCGCCAACCGATGTTAATGCCATGGTCATGGGGATACACGGCGACAATATGCTGCCCCTGGTCAGATTGGCCAATGTTGCCGGCATACCCGTTACCGATCTTCTTTCCGAAGACCGGATAAATGAGATTGTCAAACGCACCCAGATGGGCGGCATCGAGATTGTCAACCACCTGAAAACCGGATCCGCTTTTTACACACCGGGCCTCTCTGCGGTTGAAATGGCCGAAGCCATTGTCAAGGATACCAAAAGGGTCCTGCCCTGTGCCGCTTACCTGGAAGGGGAATTCGGCATTTCCGGCTGCTTTCTCGGGGTGCCGGTAGTGCTTGGGGCCAATGGTGTTGAACGCATCGTCGAGTTTGCACTCACCGATGATGAGAAAGATGCATTATATGAATCAGTGGTTGCGGTGCGGAACCAGATGACCGCCACCGGTCTCTAACATGTATTTTCTTTTTCAAAACAGAGAGAAATCGCATCAATGAGTTCCACCAAGGCAATTGAAAAGAATCTGCTCTCCCTGGATCGTCTTATCTGTTCGCCTCTTGATATCCTGCCGCATCAGGATCATACGGAAAAACTTATATATCTTGAACTGCAGGGACCGCCGGAGGGACTTCCCCTTAAAGTAAAGGGAGCATTGGACGAACTGGCGACTTCCCTGTCGCAGTTTAATGTACAGGACACCAGGGTAGTGGTTCTTGGCGGCGGCACCGGACTGTCGAATATTGTCGGAGGCGACAGTAGAAAGGAAAGCTGGCCGCAAGACCCTTTCAGTGGCCTGAAAGAGATATTTCCACAAACCAGGGCCATCGTCTGCGTCACTGATGACGGCGGTTCAACCGGTGAACTCTTAAAGGATTTACCTTTTATTGCCCTGGGCGATCTGCGTCATGTCCTGCTCTCGTCGATCAGGAAGAAAAACCTGCAAGACCGTTACGGTTTGGATGATACCGAATGTTTGCAGGCAGCCGCAACACTGCATAAACTGTTTAATTATCGCTTTGACAGCCACCCCGAAACCAGTGAAAAACTCAAAGCTGCCGCGGGTTTTGACCCGTTGCTGCTGCCCGGACCCATGTATGAGTATCTGTCAGGACTTTTGGAGACACTTTTTACTGATCCGGGGTTAACCAGACTGCTATCCAGGCCGCACTGCCTCGGCAATCTTCTGCTGGCAGCGGCAATATGGCAGGATGCTGAGGTGCTGCACCAGAAAGTGCAGGTAACAGATCTCTGCCGGCTCTCCCATGCAAATGACTATCGAGGATTGAAAAATCTGTGCCGGATTCTGGGACTGGCGGAAGATGCTGTCATGCCCTGTTCCCTGACCCCGGCCGGGCTGCAGGTTTTATACAGCAACGGCATCCTGGTGACAGGTGAGTATAAGTCAAGTTATGCCCGGAGAGGATATCCGGTAGACCGGCTTTTTGTCAGTTTCGTTGAAAAACCCAGGGTGCCGGACGAAGTGATACACTCCCTGCAGACAGCCGATATCATCATCCTGGCGCCCGGCAGCCTTTATACAAGTACAATTCCGATATTTCAGGTGCCGGGGGTGGCCGAGGCGGTACGTCTTAATGAAAAAGCCCTGAAGATCTTAGTTGCAAACCTCTGGGTCCAGAAAGGTGAAACCGATGTAGTGCGTGAAGACCCCAAAAGGCGCTTTTACGTGTCTGATCTGATAAGGGCATATCAGCGTAACATCCCGGGAGAAATCAGAAACCTATTTCACCATGTTCTGTCTCTGGGGCTGCAGGAAATATCCGGCGCCATTCTGCAGAACTATGCCATGGAAGATAAGATCCCGATTTATCTGGACCGTGAAAAGGTTGGCGCCATGGGGTTTAAACCGCTTGAGGCAGGTATCTTTTCCCAGACCGCACTGCGGGCGCGCAATGTCATCCAGCATGACCCGACGATGCTGGCCCGGGCAATTCGCACCCTGTCAGCCCTAAATTCACTGTCGGAGAAACACCGGTTTCAGGATAATTATTCTGTCCTGTCGCATAATCTGCCGGGCAGCCTCCGGATGAAAAATATCCTGGTGCAGAAGGAGAACCTCTATCCGTGTAAGAGATATACGGAGCTGAAAAAATGGCTCCACGAGATTAAAATCATACAGGATACGGGTAGTGATGATATTTCCGGACGACTGCTGGGAATGCTCTGGTTTCATCAGGATATACCTTTAAGCCATCTGTCTAATATTACGGCAATTCATATAGTAGACCGGGCAACATGGTCACGCAGCCAGGAATGGGATAATGTGTATTCATTTTACGATCCTGAAGAAAGTACAATTAAGATCTGTTACGATGTTATTGCAGAAAAGAAACGTTTTGAGCAGGCATTTCTGGTGGCACTGGGGCAGGCCCTGTTAGGGAATTATGCAGCGAAAAAAGAAACGACAGCCATAGAAAAGAATGGAGAAAAGGTCGGTAAAATTTATCGGCTTACAATCAGACCGGTTGCAGAGCGAAACGCGTTTCTTTCAGACGAAGAATTGTCCAGGTACCTGAATCTGGCCAGAATGACCAGGTCAGAAAAAAATATTTTTCTTTTTACCAGGCTGGTTAACGGCAATGAAGGTTTCACGCCTCCGGGAATGCTCTTTGGTCTCATATATGCCTGGTATCTGGATAACCGTTTTGCAGAACACGTGGAGTATAAAATGGCGATTATGCGAACGGATATTTCCGATCTTATTCCTGAGCAGGTGAGGGTGCATAGCCGGCGTCGATCGCTGGTAGCATTTTTTCGACGCTCTGTATTCAGACATTCATCTCATATCTATGATGAGATACCTGCATCATTATAATGCTTCATAATTCCGTTATTTGAGCATTTCACGAAAGAGTTCTTTCAATAAGCCATTCTCACGAAAGTTCATTTTATGTCCTGAATTTCCATAATCGGAAGAGGAATTATACACCAATCAAAGTGTATAATTATAAGGGCTAAAGTTGGAGATTCATATAAAGATAGGTTCAATTTATACTGTACAAAAATAAATAATTGAACAGTATAAATCGACTTTGTCGCAGTAACATTAAATATATTCGTGTGGTTTTATCTGCTAAAAATAAGTTACTATAAAAGCTTGTCAAATTCCTGTTTTTTAGATAGTTTTTAAACAAGCAGAAGTTTATTTGTCACTGAATATCGGGCTATCTTTACACTAGTTAGACAGATTGATTTTAGGTGTATAAATAAAAATTCAACCTGTCTATTTTTTTTCTTGACAACCAGACTTTATTCTTATACTGTTTAATTCAACAATTAATTTGTATAACTATTTAAACAGTTGATACCTTTCCATTTGCAATATCAAAGAGGCCGGGGCCATGAGCGAGAACAATTTGATTACAAGTAAGGAACTACTGGATAAAACAGGTATCTCACGAGCTACGCTTAATAATTATATAAAGATGGGTATACTGCCTAAACCTATTGTGAGACGCCCCGGACCTGAAGAAAAAAATATTAAACAGATTGGTTTTTTCCCGATAAGTGTCCTGGAAAATATTTTAAAAGTTAAACTGTTGAAGCAGCAGGGCAACTCCATGGATGAGATTGCCAGTATGTTTCAGGAGAACACCGACACCGAAATAGAAGGTTTAAGTGAAATAGAACAACCTATGGGTGAAATGGAGCAGCCAATAATTGAAACCCGGCGTTCCGATGAACCCCCGTCCCGGGTTCAAACTAAAATTTCTGACAAAGTTTCAGACAAAGTTTCAGACAAAGTTTCAGACAAAGTTTCTGATAAAGTTTCTGATAAAGTTTCAGACAAGTTTCCGGGTAAAGTTTCACAAAGAGTTTCTGATAAAGAATTACGGGTGACAATCAGCGACATTACCTCGCCGGCATACCTGATAAACCATAATTTTGAGATTGAATGGATTAATAAACCAGCGGAAGATCTTATATTTAATCGCAATATTAAAACAATAGTTGATATAGAATCCCGAAATGTCTTCCGTCTGCTGCTTGATGAAAAACTACGCCAGGAAGTCCGCAACTGGAAAGAGACTGTACTCCTTCATCTGACGGTTTTGCAGAACAGGATTTCACAGCAGGATCTGGAATCCATTTATGACGGGTTTAAGGAAAAGGAACTAGAGATTCTGTCAGACTTATTTGCAGAAAAAAGCAGCTCCGCCGATGAAAATATCTATCACCTTCCCGTAACAGTCATAAAATCAGATAATACCAGGGCTTCCTACTGGGTTCATACCATGTCATTCCGGGAGGGTACATTTTTTGTGTATGTACCCACGGACAGCGTTAACACTGCCTTGCTGAATATGCTTTCCCAGCGCGGCAAAATAATCAACGAACTCCTGAAAAACAGAATGCCGTCCCTGGTATCGCTTTGCGTTCTCATGGCAGACCTGCAGGATTCGGTAAAAATCAGTGCCGAATTGCTGCCGGCCCAGTATTTTGAGCTCATCAATGAACTGTGGCAGGCAGTTGGCCCCACCTTTGAGAAATATAAGGGTATATACGGCAAACATGCCGGTGACGGAATGCTCTATTATTTCATTCACCGTCCGGGCACAAATTACTTGATGAATGCTGTGAACTGTGCAATTGAAATACGTGAAATTATGAAAGAATTGAATGGTAAATGGCAGATAAGCAAGGGCTGGAATAACGAACTGTTTTTAAATACCGGCATCAACGAGGGCCAGGAGTTTTTCGGTACGATTCAATCATCAAATACGATTGAGTTTACCGCTCTGGGCGATACCATCAACATTGCCTCCCGGCTTTCAGACCTTGCCCGGAATGGTGAGATTTGGACTACAAAGAATCTTATCAGCCGCTTAACCCAGGAAGAGAGAAAGATGATCCGTTTTGGTGTGCACCGGGAAAACCAGGGAGGAAACATCTTTATCCGCAACTCCTTTTCCAGAATAAGCGATATCATTAATGAGGATAATCCTCATTATCGCCATTTATCAGCTATTGCAGGTTTGCCAATAACGGAGATCAAGGAAAAAGTAAGCCTGAATTCCGCCATAGAGGATTCAGCCCAATAAAATACTGCCGGTTAAAGGGATTTTAACAATGAAAACAGCCATCATTGAGCCATTTGAAAGTATTTCAGGACGCAGGGGAGAATCGCGGGAAGAGCTGCTCCGGCGTATTGCACAACTGGAGCAGGAAAAAGAAGTGTGCAAGCTTGAAGCACTTGAAAGTATGAGGAAGTGTGAGTCACAATACCAGGCCATGCTGGAGTCGGTTGATGCCCATATGACTCTGGTTGACAGAAATCTGGTAATTTTATGGGCCAATGAAAAGGCTAAGACGATTTTCGGCCATGATATTGTGGGCAGATCATGCTGTGAAGCTTTATACGGCAAAAAAGAGTTCTGTTCCGATGCCTCTTCCTGCCTGACCAGACAGGCCTTTCGCCAGGGTTCCATTGTCAAGCGTCATTCTTTGAAATTGAAGACCAGGGATGGATCCGAGATGTACTTTGGGGGCACTGCCAGGGTTGTTTCCTGGGATGATGACGGCAAACCTTCCGTGGTTGTTAAAATCTATAAAAATATAACCGGCCGCAAACGGGCTGAAGAGGAATTACGCCGCAATATGAAGCAGATGCGCCGGAACCTTGACGGCACCATTCAGGCAATTACCAGAACGGTTGAGACCAGAGATGCCTATACAGCCGGCCATCAGCGGCGTGTCACTGATATTGCCGGCGCCGTGGCCTATGAAATGGGCCTGTCGAAACAGGTGATAGACGGTATTCGCATGGCAGGGGTCATCCATGACCTGGGCAAGATTTCGGTCCCGGCCGAGATTTTGAGCAAACCCGGGCAGCTCAATGAGTCCGAGTTTGCCTTGATCAAGCAGCATCCTTTGGCCGGTTTTGAAATATTGCAGGGAATCGATTTTAACTGGCCCGTTGCCGATATCGTGCTGCAGCATCACGAGCGTCTCAATGGTTCCGGTTATCCATACGGCCTCAAAGATGATGAAATACTTCTTGAAGCTAAAATTCTCGGGGTTGCCGATGTTATAGAGGCGATGGCCTCCCATCGTCCCTATCGGCCTGCCCTTGGCATTGATGACGCCTTTGAGGAAATTACCATGAATCGCGGCATCCTGTATGACCCCGAAGTAGTGGATGCAGCCATCGACCTGTTTACGAAAAGGGGATACCAGCTGCAGTAATCTGTTCCCCGGCATGACTGATTCTTTCTGCAGTTTGTGTCCGTAACCCTTCTAATTTCACCAAGGTAATGATATTTTTTCCGGCCGCTTATCCTGTCATGGAACGGCGGGTCAACTATCATTTGCTGTTGTTGTAATTTCAGGACCGGAAACATCATACCAGAGCTGGGTGGCGCCTACTACCCCCAATGGGATGCAGAAGAACTGCAGAAAGGGGACAGCCAGCACCCCCATAACACCGGTGCCGAATCCCAGCATGAGAAATTTCCGGGTAAAGATGAAACGGTGCTGATCCCGGAAGACCAGATGCTTTCGGGAGAATACATAGCCGGTATACTCCACCGCCAGAAAAAATATGGTCAATAAAACAGAAAGGATTGAGTAGGGCAGGGTGCCGCCTGGAACCAGATTCAGGGGAAGCAGAAGGGCCATGAAAAAAACGAAGATAATGATTTTTTTGCTCTCGTCCAGCACCGTCCGCAGGGAATCCTTGAGAAATACCCTGAAGACGAAAGGTTCTTCATTGATGATCCCGGTAAGCAGTTCTTCGGTCTTTTCAGAAAGAATGTCGTTGAACGGCGACGAGATGATGGCGCCGGTAACCGTAAACCCGAAAAAGACCAGGACCATGGTCATGAGGATGGCGACCGTCCAGAGAAAATAGGAGAGTATCACCCAGTACCAGGCATCTCCCTGGGGGATGTAATGCACAACTATGGAGTTGAAAAAGAAAGCCCCCAGTATACAGCCAGGCTCAGGAGCACGACATTGATCAGGAAAGGGATAATGATGTACTTGAGAAGTACGGGATGGCGTTTAATGAATTTACCGGCCCGGAAAGGGTAGAGGAACCCCCGGGAAAAATTGGCTACCGGATTGTTTTTAAGGCTGAGGGGCATATTTTTGTGTTAAATTTATCCAAAATCATCAATTAATTGGAAAGGTTAATCTTTATTAATTTGTAAATTGGTTGATAATTAAGAGATTTATACTATCAGAAATTTGCTGTCCTTTACGTTCATTTTACGTCTTTACTTGCATAAAGAAACGAACCAAAGAAAATGCAGCCTGATCACTTGGTCGACCGCTGGTCGACTGCCCTGCGCTGCTTGCCAAGAACGGGCGACATCGGGATGACGCTTCGCTATGACCGAGTCGCTTATCCGTTTTTGGCGGCGCTGCTCGGCGGCGTGAAATGGCGTAAAGACATTTACAGCATAAAAATAGTAGACCCTTTCATGATCAACTATAACCCACCCCTTTTAGGGATGGTTGTTAAATGTTCAGATGCTTGTCTGCCAATCATCAGCAGTCCCGTATGCTGATAATCACCTTCTATCCGGCAGAAAATCGATGCTGTTTTCTTGAAAAAAGTTTTGTGTCATCTTTTAAAATAAGAATTTTATACATCTTCGCTGGTCGGGATTTTGTCGGTGCAGGGTACCCAACTCTGGCACAGGCCGCAGGCATAGGTTTCCAGGCCGTAATTCTTTTTTAATATATTCATGCATGGTGCGTTCCGTGTACTTCATGCACCGTTTTTTGTTGTGCCCTTCCTCGCTCAGTGCATTGACCGGGCAGCGGGGAATGCACTTCCGGCAGATGTTCTGGGTAAAATGCAGGCAATAGGCATGATGGTCGTCATAGGGCCTGACACTCGGCGGAGATTTTAACGGCGGCGACCACGGAGCCGGTGCGCATCGCCTTGCCCACAGGCGTTATGAGGCCGTCGCACAGGCCGAATGTTCCCAGGCCCGCGGCATAGGCGGCATGGCGCTCGGACCAGTTGGAGCAGGGCGCATAGGGTCCCTGGTCCGATCTGGCCCAATGCGGCGAAAGCAGCGGCGCCACGGCTTCGATGCCGGCTGTCTCCAGCTGTTCCACTACATGGGTGCGGATGGCATTGTTGAATTTTTCTCCGAGATCGCGGGTACGGGCCCAGCGTTCCGACGGATAGCGCTCCTGTTTCGCCTGCTCCCTGCGGGTGGCACGGGTGGAGGGGATGATCCAGCTGATAACCGTTAAGTTTTCAGCAGCAATCTCCCTGTCCGGAAATGTTTTGGTAAACAGTTCCAGGGGCGAAAGATAAAAGGAGCCGATATGGGATTTGTATTCATCATAGAGCGGATCGGCGCCGTTGGAGAAACCGACCAGGGGGGTGTCGAAAATTTTCTCCCGCTGCGCAAATCCCATGTCGTTGAGCGGTGATTCTTCGACAAAATCTTTGATTATTTTTGTAATCCAGGCGGACTTATCCATACTTAAACCTCATTGCAAATTTTTTCAGCAGCAATTCTCCTAATATTTGTCGGTCTCGTAAAAAGCACGAGACGGACAGGTTTCTCGCCTGTAACCTATTGACTTTACTAGGCCCTGTTGCCGATTTCGAGACTTTTTGCGATTTTATCATATTTGAGTCTCTTGCAAAAAATAATGTTATGTGTCATTCCGAACGCAGAGAGGAATCTTAAGCTTCCTTAATTTTTATTAGATTTCTCCCTCTTGTCGAAATAATATCCATCGGTAATGATTCCTCCCAGGTATCAAGGCAAGGTTAGCGGTCATGTCATTTCGACTGCAGGGAGAAATCTTATGACCGCTTCAATAATATTAGGCATTTCCTTGATATAGTATCTGCCTCCTTTATACGACAGATCATGTCTTATGCTTGTTTTGCAAGAGACTCAATTAAACATATAAACATATTCATAAAAACATACCAGCTGCCGGATACATTTTTTACGTAAATAAAACATCCCCATAGCGAAAAAATTTCATGACGCAACCCACCCGGAAAATTCTTGCAGTTATTCTCTTAACTCTCCTCCTCGTCCTGCCGTTCATCAACTGGAGGCTTGGGGCGGTTTTATGGATGTGCGCCTGGTTGACCTATATCTTTCAGAATCTCTTTGCGCGGAACAAATGGAAATTCGGGGAGAAGGATAAAGAGGATGACCTGGAGTATGAGGATGAGGAGGACGAAGATGTTGAACAGGATGATGGAGATATGGAGGGTGGGGAAGTTGAGGAGTGACTATATTATATTTCATTTCAGTGTAGTGCTCAACCAATGACAAAGATCCTGAAGTTTTTTTGAAAGCGATCCTACAATCTTCGTGATCAATATGTCGACAGAAAAGAAATATTCCCCGAAATGTGAACTTTCAGCGATGTTAAAGTTTTTTTAAAAAGAAAATTCCCTAACAGACATGAGAGGTTTAATTTGACAATTTCTTCCGGATTCCAGGAATCCGGAAGAAATTGAGAGGTAAAATCTGGAATACACAGACAGGAAATTGCCGTATATTTCAGTTGAATATGTGTATCTTGTTGATATTATTTAGGAGGGAAAACGCTTGATCGATTTGGTCTGTTTATTGCATATATTTATATCAATTAATATATATAAAGACAATCAGTATTTGAGTTTGAGGTTATAGCAAGATCCATTGGAAAATTAGAAGGTCAATAAGTAGAAAAGAGGAGGAAGAATATGAAATCAAAAGTGATGCCAGTTTTTTTATTTTTATGCGTGTTTGCGTTTAATGGGGCTTCAGTCGTATCCGCAACTACAGTGACGGATATCAGAGGCTGGTTACCCTGGAATACTGTATGGTGATTTTGAAGCATGGAGCTTACCGGTTCTGGATGTACTGGCAGGAGCGAACTTTGATACCGGAGTTAATACCACTCCCGCGCCGGGTGAGATATTTTTAACGATACTATGGTATTTAGACAGGCAACATCTCCCGGACGGATTAAGGACGATGTGGTTCTATACACATTTCCAGCAGCAGCTATCGACAACGGAGACACTCTTGGCGAAAATAATGGCGATGATGCCTTCGCAGAAGATAAACAGATCACTGGAAGTTTCAGCACTGGCCTGCCCCGCATCTCCGAGCCTCCTCCTACAGGTTTTTGGGATACAGGAAACGATAGTAATCTTGATGGTGGAAACGGCAACACTTGGGACGTTAGTGTTGCAGCCTTAACGGGCTGGCTGGGAGGCGATGCGCCGATATTCTATTTCAACAACAATCAGGTAGGATCTGGTCTGGAAGAAGTTTCTATTTTTGGGTGGGGACAGGTTTCACTCACAAACTCCTCAACTGGAGCCGAAGAATACTTTTACTTCAATAATCCATATGCCTCCATTGCCGGATTTTCGGGTGATATGTCTGACGATGTTCCTCAACCTGATGCTTGGACCCCACCTGCTGATTTGACTGGTATTGATGCTGATTCCTATTACGCGTTTATACCTGGGTTTGTTTACGTTGATACGAATTCAGGATATTTGACTCTCGATCCGGCATCAGACCCTGGTCCTGATCCCGATAATGCAGTCTATGTATTTGTCAAGCTCAATCTGGGTGCGAATGAGGCTGCCTACGCCGCATACTCACAGGATCTGACGGATGCACTTTATGGTGGCGCTTATGATGCAATGCATGTAGATTTTCGTATCGGCACCCCCTTAAACGACCCCGCTTACATCGGCCAGCTGAACAATGGCTACGAACAGCTGATAATAAGAAAAGCGTCTGTCCAAGACACGGATGTTGTTCCTGAACCCGCCACCATGCTGCTGCTCGGCACCGGTCTGGTCGGTGTTGCCGGGGCGGTTCGGAGAAGGAAAAAAAATCAGGTATAATTCACATCATAGAATATAATCGGCAGAAATCTCTGCCGGTTATAGGGTGTGTCCACCCGGACACACAAAAAAGGCTTCAAGGAAAAATCCTTGAAGCCTTTGTCATTTCTGGGGTGAGCGATGGGACTTGAACCCACGACCGCCGAGGCCACAACCCGGTGCTACCACCAGCTGAGCTACGCTCACCATACAGCAAGGCATCTCTTATAATAGATGGGGGGTAATTTATCAAGTTTTTATAGAGGCTGATCGAAAACAACTCTTTTAAGCATCTCATTGTCAAGCCGTGGGGTCTCGTTGGAGCCGCATGGATAAACGGTGCCGCACAGGTTCCTGTTTTCCCGGATCTTCCCGAATAAAAGCAATTTTAAGCCCACAAAAATAATGGTGCTAAATAATTTCCAAGTTGTCATCTCGAACGGCCGGCAGGCCGGAGAGATCTTTTCCGAGGTTCTTAAATCAACTTAAAGATTTCTCCCTTTGGTCGAAATGACATTTTTAAGTCTTTAAACCCATTACTCCATTACTCCAGTACTCCATTCCACCTTTATATGACAGGAAGCCGGGTAAAAATGTCAGCCTCGTGTTAACAGTTCAGGCAATAACCAACATCTGACAAATCTTTATAATCAATTCAAATTTTTATCTAAAATTCCCGGCCACAGTGTTGACACTTTTTGGCCTGGGCCTTGATGATTTCAGCGCAGTCCGGGCATTCCTTTTTAAAGTTTGCCTTCAACAGACCCTTGATTGCCAGATTCACCCTGTGGTCCAGGGTATTATCCCGGAAGCTATGGTTGCGGATCGGATCAATGCAGGAGAGGTCATTGAGTCTGGACCAGCAGGTCAGCCGCCCGTTCCCGGTTTTTCCGGTCAGCCGCTTCATCGAGGAGCAGAAAAGGACCGGCTCCAGGTTTTTTTCCGCCACGCAGGTATCCAGCTTTGCCACGGCTTCCTTTACTTTGGCGTAGCCGTTCATCCTGCATTTTGATGCTTTCCGGATCAATGATGCAGCCCTTGAAGGCATCTCTGCTGCCGACCATCATCGGCGTTCCCTCCGTGTTGCCGGGCAGCAGCATGTACCGGTAGGAGCCCCGATGGCCGTATTGCGTCTCGATATGCTCCCAGCCGTTTTTAAACAGAGAGCACTCATCATTCAGGCAGATAAAATACGCCTCCGTGCCCCAGCCGAGGCCGTCGCCGACATGGATAGGCGGGGTGCTGCAGCAGGAAAGCTGCTCTTTGCAGTGGGGGCAGTAATGTATTTCATTGATGTATTGTTTACAGGAATCTAACATGTATATCCTCCAGAGGGTGGACGCGAAAGAAGTATGAAAAAGCTACTTTGGCGCGGCAATGTTTTGTTCGGCCCCCAACTGGGGCAGGGTCTGAGTAACATTTCAGGTGTATGGTCTGCCGCCGAACAGGATGAGAATCGGAATCAGGAGCAGCATGAGATATAATGAGCACAAGAACCAGGAGTTTATCTTCCTTTTTTTCAGGTTCGTTTTCCATACGATTAGAGTAAGCATGATAGCAGAAAAGTCAACAATATGTGGTGTTCTGGATCAGGAGCGGATAACCTTGCTCAGGGTCTCATCCACGGCAAGGGCCTGCTTCATCCGTGGCCTTTAAAAATTCATCGGTCAGGTAGTGTCGGTTTTCATCAATGATCGTACAAAGTTCGTCAATTTTTCCTTCGTTCGCCAAATCCATGAGCTTGATCAGGTTTTCCGCAAAACTATTGACAATCTTGCGGCCGTCTCCGCTGGTGGCCATAATCTCCGCATAGGTCCTGGGGTTCTGGGTATGTATCCGAGCCATGGCCAGGATGCCGTAGAGCGAGGTCAGGGTGGAATGGCTGCCGATCTCATCCTGGGGAATCCGGTTGTCCTTCAGGGTCATGGCAAGGGCCACGGAAACCGTTGTCGGCAGTTTCTGGCCGACACCCATCAGCAGGTCATGCTTGGAGGGGTTGTCCTGGTTGATCAGCGCCCCGTGCTTATACAGAAATGCCTCGAATTCACTGCAGAGCAGGCCGCTTCTCTTTGTCCGCACCACGGTGGCGTTCTTGTCCTTCATGGTTTTTGCCTGGGGGCCCCAGAGGTTGTGGACCAGCATGACTTCGACGCCGGGCCGGGTCCTGGCAAGGGCGGCATCCAGGGCATTTTCCGCTACCCCGGCCAGGATTATGAGGGCCTGACCGTCCTGCAGCAGAGGTCCGTATTTTTCCACGGCATCGGTGGTGGCGCTTATGGGTACGCAGATAACCACCACATCAACCCGGGGGATCATGTCAGCCGGTTTCAGAGCGGTGGCGCGGCCGGTAATCATGGATTTGTAGCCTTCATTTTCCAGTCGCCTGGCAAACCATTTGCTCATGTCCCCGGTGCCGATAAAGCCGAATGAGGATATGTGCTTGGTCCGCATGTCAACCCTGGGAAAACTGCCCAATACCTGAAAAGATCCGGGTTCCTGGATAATATGCTCACTGATGGCTTTGATCGCATCCGCAAGGTTCTTGTCATTGATATGGCCTTCCGCTTCAATATAGATCTGCAGCTTCTGGGTCTTGATATCGCTTTCCGTCCGCATGTCTATGATGTTGATCCCGCGGCGGGTGAACTCACCCAGGATGTCAACAAGAAGACCGACCCGGTCGCTCAGGGGCAGGGTCAGCAGGGCGGTGGCATCATAGCCGCTTGGTTCGGAAGGGGATGAACTGATGACGGCAAATCGGGTCTGGTTGTGCGGCGCCAGCTCCCTTTCCCTGATCACCAGACCATTTGCCAGGAGAAATTCCTCGGTGGCAACAAAACCATGGTCCCGCTTATTCCGGTCCCTGGCCTCATTTATCGCCTGCTGCAGATCGATTACCGTCAGCTGCGGCAGCAGCGGATAGTTGTTGGTTATATATTCTTCGCACTGCCTGAAGCTGTTGCTTTTGCCGATGAGCATGGCGAGGGAATGGGAATCGTCGATGGCACCGAGTGAAAGATGAATGGGAAGAACCACATTGTCAATCCAGTTCGCCTTGCGGAGTTTTTCCATGATGCGGAAATACTCAAGACTCTCGCCTTCCCGGGTATTGTAAACCGGGATCAGGGCAAGATCCGTCTGTTTTTCCGTAAACGCCTTTATGACTGACGACGTGTTCGGGAAAAGCACTATTTCGGCATCAGGATCAAATTGTCTGGCCGCCTGCCACGAGGATGACCCCTCAGGTCCCAGTGTTGCTATGGATTTCATGGGTGTTTCCTTTAATTGCTCTGATTCACCGGAAGTGATTGCCGGTTTTTTTACCCGTCATTGCATACATTTTTTATGTATGAATTGAAAATCGCAGAGGTTTCAAACCGGGAAAGAAAATCTGTTTATAACTTCCTTGAAAACAGGGAAAATAATTTCTTTTACAATTTGCCACGCTCAATTTAGGTTATACTTACTATATAACCCTGACGGTATTCAATTCAAAATATGTCATTACTGAGAAACATACAGAAAGCACTCTGCAGTACATGGAAAATTCTCTACAAACTGAATCTGTAGCAGGTTATCTCACGGCCCTCAAATCTTCTCCCCGTTTAGGCGGACAGGTGGTACACCATGAAGAGCTGGCTGAGCGTCCTGCCGTTTTTGGGAAAAACAGGATCGACTGGCCAAAAGCCCTGGAAGAGGCCTTGAAACAAACCGGAATTGCTGCCCTGTATCAGCACCAGGCAAGCGCCACCGATGCAGTTCGCCGGGGAGAGAATGTCATTGTATCGACACCTACGGCCAGCGGCAAAAGCCTGATTTACAACCTGCCGGTATTTGAACAGATCATGCGGGCGCCCGACTCCACGGCTCTTTATCTCTTTCCTTTAAAGGCCCTGGCTCAGGACCAGCTGCGGGCCATCCAGGAATTGTCTTCCCTGCTGCCGCAGGATCTGGTCCCTGGTGCGGCAATCTATGATGGTGACACGACCGCTTATCAACGGAAGAAACTCAGGGAGCGGCCGCCTAATATTCTTATTACCAATCCTGATATGCTCCATCTGTCCATGCTTGGATACCATTCGATCTGGAGCGGTTTTTTTGCCCGGCTGACCCATGTTATTCTGGATGAGGTCCACACCTACCGGGGAATTTTCGGCTCACACATGGCCTGGGTCCTGCGGCGCCTGAAACGCATCTGCGCCTATTACGGTTCCCGGCCGCAGTTCATCCTGTCGTCAGCCACCGTGGCAAACCCGGATGAATTGGCCCGGGATTTACTGGGAGAAGAGGCAACGGTTATCAGTGAATCCGGAGCGCCGCGGGCCAAGAGGCATTTTGTTTTCATCAATCCCCTGGACAGCGCCGCTACTGCCGCCAGTCTTTTAATTGAAGCAAGCCTGAAAATGGGCCTGCGCACCATTGTCTACACCCAGTCGCGCAAGCTTACCGAGCTGGTTTCCATCTGGACCAGACAGCGGCTGGGCAAACTGTCTGACAAGCTGACTTCTTACCGGGCCGGGTATCTTCCCGAAGAAAGACGGGAGATCGAAGCCCGGCTTTCCGATGGCTCACTGCTTGGAGTCATAGCCACCAGTGCCCTTGAACTGGGCATAGATATCGGTGATCTGGATATCTGCATCCTGGTCGGTTATCCGGGTACGGTTATGACAACCTGGCAGCGCGGCGGCAGGGTGGGGCGCAAGCAGAATGAATCTCTGATTATCCTGATCGGGCTTGAAGACAGCCTGGATCAGCATTTCATGCGCAATCCGCAGGATTTCTTCAGCCGCGCGGTTGAAGCAACAGTATTAAACCCGTACAACAAAACCATTGTAAAGCGCCATCTTATCTGCGCTGCGGCAGAACTGCCGCTGCAGACGGATGAACCACTGGTGCGGGATGCAGTGGTGCGTGAAGCCGTGGATGAACTTGTGGAGGAGGCGGCCCTGCTTTTGACGGCAGATGAAAAGTACTGGGTGGGGGCCCGCAAGTATCCGCATCGTGAGGTGGACCTGCGGGGCACCGGTCAAACCTTTGTCATCCGCAACAGTACTGACGGGACCGCGCTTGGTGAGATAGATTTCATGCGCTGCTTTAAGGAATGCCACCCCGGGGCGGTCTACCTGCACCGCGGCAGGACCTGGCTTATAACCCACCTGGACCTGGAAACCCATGAGGTGACCGCTGTCAGGAAGAACGTCAATTACTTCACCCGTACTATGGGCAGCAAGACCACGGAAATTCTTCAAACCTACCATACCATTGCAAGGCACAATTTCCGGGTATCCTTCGGCTATCTGCGGGTAACCGATACCGTGACCGGATTTCAACGGCGGCTGGTGGCGGGACAGAAACTGATCAGCAGAGAACCCCTTGATCTCCCGCCCCTGGTTTTTGAAACCGAGGGTTTGTGGCTGGAAATTCCTGAGACGGTGCAGAAGCGCATTGAACAGGAACAGTATCATTTCATGGGCGGCATCCATGCCCTGGAGCATGGGGCGATTTCTATCTTTCCCCTGCTGGTGCTCTGTGACCGCAATGATGTCGGGGGCATTGCCCACCCGTTTCATGAACAGCTTTCCAGGGCCGCGGTTTTCATCTACGACGGTTATCCGGGCGGGGTCGGCCTGGCCCGCAAGGCATTTGAAAGAATCGATGAACTGCTGTACCTGACCCGGAAGGCGATTGCTGAATGTCCCTGTGAACTCGGCTGCCCATCGTGCGTCCATTCGCCCAAATGCGGTTCAGGCAACAGGCCGATAGACAAGCAGTCCGCCCTGGAGATCCTCGATGCGCTGCTCCAAGATACAAAAAAAGCTGCCGCCGACTGTCTACAGACAGGCAGAATTGTACCGCAGGAGTTCAGGCCGGCAGGCCCTGAAAAGAAGATCGCAAAAACAGAGCCGCCGGATCGTTATGCTGTCTTTGATGTTGAAACCAGGCGGAGTGCGGCTGAAGTCGGGGGCTGGCACCGGGCTGACAGAATGGGCATCTCGGTGGCGGTTCTCTACGATTCCGCTCTTGACAACTTTAAAATCTATCTGGAAAAGGATGTTCCGGACCTGATCCGGGATCTGCAGACATTTGACCTGGTGGTCGGCTTTAACAACAAGCGGTTCGACAACCGGGTGCTGTCCGCGTATTCGGTATTCAATCTCGCCTCACTGCCGACCCTTGATATCATGGAGAAGATCAGCAACAGGCTTGGATACCGGCTGAGTCTTGACCGTCTGGCAGAGCACACCCTGGGGGTAAAAAAGACCGCCGATGGCCTGCAGGCGCTCAAGTGGTTTAAAGAGGGGAGGATGGAGGAGATAATAAATTACTGCCGCCACGATGTACAAATTACCAGGGATATTTTCCTGTTCGGCCTGGAGAACCGCTACCTTCTCTTTAAAAACAAGGCCGGTTCCATTGTGCGCCTGCCGGTGGATTTTTCCACTTGATCCATGGCAGAGGATTTTATGGTTACATGGGATTGGAGGGCCAAAGCAGGGAGTTGTACATCCAGCCGGTTATTTCATCCTTGTAGCGGATTTTTATCCAGTCGCCCTGCATCTCCAGGGGGTCAAAGACCACTCCTTTTTTGACCGTGGCGATGATCGGCTCATCGGTATTTGCACCGGCTCGCATATTGGCGGTATCAACATTGACGATAACGGTTTTTTTGCTTGAAATCAGGGTTTCGTATATCCAGCCTTTGTCTCCCTCAAAGTCAACGACATTGGCCCATTTGCCTTCCCGTTTTAAAACTTCCAGCGGATAGCCTTTAAAAACCTGCCAGATTACTTGGTCGCCGGTGCTGGGTCCTGAACGGATGTTCACGCCGTCCTTTTTTACACTGACATACTCCGCCGCATAACCGGCGGCAGCGAGTGACAAAATAAACAGGGCAACAACGGTGCCAAGAAAAATCCTCTGGAAAGTCATGGTTTTCATAAGCAAGCTCATTCTGAATGTATTAGGTATTGTTTGATTATTACGCATCAATCAGGTGGTTTTGAAATGATTGTTGAATGCACAAATGTATAGCATCATCAGGGCATCAAGTCAAATCAGTTCTGCGTGGAAAAACGGATTAAAAAACATAAATATCTCGTAACTATTTTCATGGAGCATTGATACACAAACCCTTATTTTTCCGGATTGCGGCTGCAGACTGCTATGGGGCCGTAACTCGCTGAAGCGCTTTCGCCGGTGTTGTCGGTATCGGTCATGATGGCAATGGCGCCGACCTTTGGCGGATCCTCGCCAAAGAATTTCCTGTAATCCTCATAAACGTTTCTGGTTTCCGTTATCCACTTGCCGGTTTCTGCTGAGCCGCTCTCCACACTCACCATCATATCGTTCGATGTATTGTAATAAGGTATCGCCTGGTTTTTTGACAGCTTGTTGGCCCAGATATAATTAATCGCCCTGGTATTCCAGAAGAAAAAGGCAGGAAAAACAACATAGATTCTGGCGCCGTAGTCGTCACCTGATTCCCGTAATGCATCGCCGCCGGCTATGATATGGTCCACCTTCCACTGCCAGGTAATGAATGGATATTGCTGCGGATCATATTCAACCTTGTAAAACAATCCCGATGCCGAGTCTTTGCTTATTGCCCTGACATAAGTCCTGCCGTTCTCCTTGGTCCAGGTATATTCTGTTGTTCCCTTGAATGATTTTGTCGTCCAGTTTGGTTTGATGCCGTGGGCAAAATCGTCGATGATAATTTCACACTCCGGTATCACGGCAGAATTTTCAGCAAGTAAGCTGGTTGGAATTATCAGGAGTATGAATGTGACAGCCGTGATTCTTGTCATAGGCCCGGTGCCGGTTTATTCTTGATTGTTTTCAGGTGGATTGCCTGAAACCAGGTGAATGAGAAATTCCTTGTTGCCCTTGGGGCCCAGGATAGGCGAGGGTGTTACCCCACGGCTTTCCAAGTCCAAGGATTTGCTGAAATCAGTTATTTCATTGATAACTTCCTGGTGCAAAGCAGGATCACGCACCACCCCTCCTTTGCCGACCCTGCCGCGGCCCACCTCAAATTGCGGTTTTATCAGGGCGAGAATTGAAACCTGTTTTTTAAATAATGGCAGCAGGGGAGGAATGAGCAGTTTAAGCGAAATAAAGGCGGCATCTATGACGGCCAGATCAATCAGATCGGCAAAATTTTCAACTGTAAGATAACGGGCATTGGTGCGCTCCATGACCACAACCCGTGGATCCTGGCGCAGTTCCCAGGCAAGCTGACCGTAGCCCACGTCAACTGTATAGACTTTTGCGGCGCCGTTTTTAAGAAGGCAGTCGGTAAAGCCTCCGGTGGAAGCGCCGATATCAAGACAGACAAACCCTGCAGGTTTAATTTTGAAAAATTGAAGACCGGCCTCAAGCTTATAACCGCCCCTGCTCACATAGGGACATGATTCCTTCACCGCAAGGGTTGCAGAATCTTCCACCAGACTTCCGGCCTTATCCACTGGTCTGTTGTCCACCAGCACCTGGCCGGCTGCAATGAGGGCCTGGGCCTTCTGTCTGGTGGCGGCCAGATTTTTTTCCAGCAGCAGTTTATCAAGACGGACTTTCATGGCCTGAGTGGAGGCGGGATTGGATTTGTATTCTTTGCTTCCGTTTTTACCGCAAAACTGCTAAGGCTTTGCATGTTTAATGATCTCTGACAGAATATATTGATTAGCAGAAATTTGCCAGCGGTCAAAAAAATCTTCAATTTTAAATTTTTCAAATCTTCAATTTTAATATGTCCAGAAGCACAATTAAAATAATTCTTTCCCCGAAGATGCTCGTCATGTTCATCCTCGGTTTTTCTTCGGGTTTTCCTTTTTATGTGATCCGGGAGGTTCTCAAGGCCTGGCTCACCGATGCCAATATCGACCTGGGAACCATTGGTCTTTTTTCAGCCGTAGCCCTGCCGTATACCTGGAAATTTTTCTGGTCGCCGGCAATGGACGGCCTGACTCCCCCCTTTCTCGGCCGCCGCAAGGGCTGGATGCTCATAACCCAGATTGGCCTGGTCATTCTCATTGCCGCCCTGGGACAGTTTGATCCGACAAAATCATTGAAAATGATGGCGATGGTTGCATTCTGTATCGCCATTTTCAGCGCCTCCCAGGATATTGTTCTGGATGCATTCCGGCGGGAATATTTGACCGATGAAGAACTGGGCTTTGGAACAGGCATATGGATGAATGCCTGGCGTTTCGGCATGTTTGCCGCCACCGGAACCGCTTTTTTTCTTGCCGACAGTATCGGCTATCCGGCGGTGCATCTGGTGTTAAGTCTTATGATGGGATTCGGCATCATAACGACCCTGCTCGTATCGGAACCGGAAACCGGGGTAATGCCGCCGCGCACCTTTGAAGAAACCGTGATTGAACCTTTTCGCGAGTTTTTCAGCCGGGGAGGGGCCTGGTGGGTGCTTGCCTTTATCCTGTTATACAAGATCGGGGACAATATGGCCGGTGCCATGAATATCCCCTTTATCCTGAAAATGGGATTTACCAAGCAGGAGTACTTTGTCATTGTCAAGGGGGTCGGCATGCTGGCCCTGTTTGGCGGTGTCTTTTTAGGTGGAATTGTCATGATCAGGTTGGGGATCGCGAATTCTCTCTGGTTTTTCGGTATATTGCAGGCGGTTTCAACCGCCGGTTTCGCCTTGCTGGTGATCTTCGGTAAAAATCAGATACTGCTCAGTGGTATAGTGGCCTTTGAGTTTCTGGCTACCGGGATGGGGCAGGCTGCCTATGCCAGCTATATGGCGGTGCAGACCAATAAACGGTTTACCGCCACCCAGTATGCCATGATGACAAGCCTCATGGCTGTGCCGGCAACGGTGGCGGCCGCCGTAACGGGATATATGGTTGAATTTCTTGGCTGGAGTGGTTTTTATTTTGCCTGTGCCCTGGCAGCTCTGCCGGGCATGCTGCTCCTCCTGCGGGTTGCCCCGTGGGGCAGCAGCAACGAAGACATAGACGCCAATATAAAACCAGGCGGCTAAATAAGAATTTACCCGTTTACTTCTTCAGTGCTTCAAGCCTTGTTTTTGCCGATGCCGCCGCCGCACTTTTCGGATGGGTGTCAACAAGCTTGTTATAAACTATGCGGGCTGTTTCCGGATCACCTATCTTTTCAAAGGAGAGTCCCTGTTTGTATAGGGCCTTGGGAGCCAGATCGTCCCTGGGGTGTTCAACGATCACCTTCTGGAATTCCAGTATGGCCAGTTCATAATCCTTTTCCTCAAAAAGGCTTTCCGCGCCATAATAGCGGGCATTGACAGCTTGGGAACCGGAAGGATTTTTATCAAGGTAATCCGCAAAACTGTTATAGGCATCCCGGTATTTTTTCTGTTTGAAAAGATTCATGCCCTGCTCATAGGCATTTGAGACGGCCTGGGGTGCGGGAGGAGGCGTAGGCGGTGCAGGAGGGGGTGCGGTTTTTACCTCGGGCTTGGGTTCAACCTTTTCCGTTTTTTCCGCCTCTTTTTCTTCTGCAGTTGTTCCAATATTTTCCTGGCTGCTGACATCTACCTTATACGTCTCAGGCTGAATTTCCCGCGGTTCACTGATGGTTTTCTGTTCCTCTGAGGCTCTTGCCTTTCTTTCAGCCTCTCTTGCCCTTTGGGCGGCTTCCATGGCCTGCTGCGCTGCCTCCTGGCTTCGGGCCTCCTTGATCGTTTTTATTTCGTTTTCGGCCTGAGCTGTACGGGCACGGGCTTTGTTCAGCTCTTCTTCATTCTGCGCCAGACGCTCTTTGAGTTTGTTGGCTTCTTCGGAGCTTTGTTGTTCAGCCGCGGCCATTCGGGTCAGCAGCAGTTTTTTCAATTCCTTGTTTTCATCCTGGGCCTGCCGGATGGCAAAACTGTTCTCTTCAATTGCAGCCTGCAGCCGCAGAATCTCCGACTGCTGGTAATCCAGGCGGTCGCCGGTTTCCGCCTGGCGGCTCCGGACATCCTGAACTGTCTGCTCCTTCAGATTTTCTAATTCCTGATTTATATTTTTAACCTTGTCATCCATTTTGCGAACTTTGATATTGGTATATTCCATGTCCTGCTGCGTGGCGACGCACTGGACCAGAAGGGTTGAAAAACCAAGAAGCACAACGGAGTATAAAACAGCTCGTTTCATGACTGTCCTCATTATAAAATTATATTATTCCATTCTGGTTGACCAGTCAGGTGAAGACTGGTGCCCGTCAAGATGAAACAGGGTGCGCAAACCGGTACCGTTCTTGAAGACTGTACAGATATCGCGGTCATTGTTGTGGCGGCGGGAAAATACTATCTGCCTTGAATCCGGCGACCAGGAAGGTGATTCATGATCATCACGGTACCATGTGAGCTGCAGCGGCTGTCCTCCCTCCGGTTTTACCATGAATATCTGGTAGTGTCCCTCATAAAGGCTGGAATAGGCTATCCATTCGCCGTTGGGCGACCAGCTTGGCTCGGTATTATCATTCCCCTGAAATGTAATACGTCTAACAGATTTTGTCTTCACATTCATGATATAAATTTGCGGATTGCCGCTGCGGTCGGAGACAAAGGTGATATGTCCGCCGTCCGGGGACCAGGACGGGGATACATTGATGCCGGTATTTTTTGTCAGCCGATCGAGAATAGTTCCTGCATCATTTATTAGATAAAGGTCGGGATTATCGTCTAAACTCAAGGTTATGACCATGGTTTTGCCGTCAGGCGACCAGGCGGGAGCAAGATTGAGCCCCGGATGGCGGGAAATGGCCCTGGTGCTTTTAGCTTCCTGCCAGTCAGTGACATAAAGATTCGGATTGCCGGGGTGATAGGATGTGTAGGCAAGCAGTCGGCCATCAGGGGAGAATTTGGGCGAGACCGCCAAATTTTTATGTTTTGTTATCTGCCGGATATTCCTGCCCAGAACGTCAGCGACAAAAATTTCCTTGTGGCCGCCGGGAACTTCCGAGGAAAAGGCTATGTTTGAAAGGCTGATGCCCCTCTCGCCGGTCAGCTGGTAAATGACCTCATCACAGAAACGCAGAATCATTTTATCACGTATGTCTGGTGAGCCTTTGTAACGCTTGCCCAGTAGCATTCTGCCTTCGGTGATATCAATCAGCCTGAACTCAAAGGTCATGGTTTCCCCGGAGGTTTCGTATTGAGTGATTATGGCAAAATCGACACCGAGGTTGAGCCAGTCGGTATTTATGGAGCCGCCATATTTCTCCGGCGGGACAACTGCAATAAAGCCGTGGAATTCGAGGGCCTTTGTAAGCAGGGCGGCCATGTCGCGGTCAGCTTTCTCCCCCCGGCCGGGTTTGTTTTTATCGGTGAAATAGGGAACGGCAAAGGGAACCTTGCGGAAGTCCGGGGATGTTATATCAAGGTATACCCTGGCCCCGGCCATGGAAGTCAGCAGAAAGGTTAAAACCAGTGCCAGACAGCTTATAAGTGCTATTTTTCGCGGGTTTAGAATGTTTTTATAGTACATGGATTAATAGAGTTCTCCAGGTTTGAATCGTAGTCCGATCTCAAAGGAATTTTCCTGTAGCTGATCAGGGAAGGGGGGCAGCGGTGAAGCATCTTTCACTGCTTTCAAAACGAATTGATTGAAGTAAATGTTATCAGATTTTTTTTCAAAGAAACTGTTGGAAATAACCCCGTCTTTTCTGATGGTGATGACCAGGACGGCCTCAAGCGAGGTGTCCCAATTCTGCAGGTCCGGCAGGATCCAGTGATCATGAATTTTTTGGTAAACGGCCGATAAATACTGTTTCATGTAAAAATCAGGTTCGATGCCGGTTCCCCGGGGGCCTGAGATTTCCCCCGATTTTGCCGCATTCGTGGTTTGGCCTGCTGCATTTGAGGCAGAACTGGTTACAGCGGCGGTTGTGGCGGCACTTGTATTTATATAGTCAGCCAGTTTTCTGACCGCATCCTTTTTAGCCTTGGTAGCCGTTTCCCGGGCCTTTTTCTGCGCAGCGCTTGCCAGGAGCTGCTGTTTTACCTTGTCCAGCCTGGCCCTGTCCAGCGCTTCCTCTTCCTTGGTTTTGCCGACCTTGATCTTCTGCTTGAGAGGCTGCAGCGACACCGGGTTGGCAATCCTGCTTTCAATTTCCGGGGCAGTTTCAGGTTTTGACTGATGCATGGAAACCACCGGTTTTTTTGTTTCCGGTTCTATTGTTCTGACCGCAGGCTTGGCCGTTGCTTTCGGGGCGGATGCTTTGGCCGGTGGTGCCTGGCGTTCTGCCACTTCAGCGGCGGTAAACAGGTTTACCGTGTAAATTTCCGGCAGTTTCGGCTGCCGGTCAAAAAGGGTCGGCGACAGCATGGCAGCGGCCAGGACTATAATATGCAGACCAATGGATATATTAAAGGGTTTTCGCCAATTGTGGGATAACATGCTGAAAGGAGTTATTAATCCGTTTGAACCAATAAATTTCATGGATTATTTTTCTTATCGTCCGGTTGGGTTATCATGCCAAGCTTATCAAAACCGGAATCCTTAATGTCAGCCATAACTGAAACAACTAGACCGTAAGGCACCTGCCGGTCTGCTTTCAAATAAATCGGTTTTTCATGATCAGCCGTGGACAGGGCGCTCAGCTGCTGCTTGAGCAGGGTCTGATCCAGTTTTATATTGTTGAAATATAACTGACCGTCCTTCCTGATGGTCACCAGAAGCGGCTCTTCGTTCTGCCGCAGAGGTTTTGCCGTAGTTTCGGGCAGATCGACATCAACGCCCTGGGTCATCATGGGAGCGGTTACCATGAAAATAATGAGAAGCACCAGCATGACGTCAACAAGCGGCGTAACGTTGATCTCGGAAACCAGTCTTTTCGAGCCGTTGGTATTGCTGAATGCCATTTTTTAATATCCTCAGTATGAAAACTATATTCTTGACAACAGGTCCCGTTCAACCAGGTTCAGAAAATCAGCGGAAAAACCCTGCATGTCGTTTTCCAGCTCAGCCAGCTTGTTGGAATAGTAATTGTAAAAGATAACCGATGGAATGGCGACGGCAAGTCCGGCCGCGGTAGCAATAAGCGCCTCGGAAATTCCCGGGGCAACCACGGCAAGGGAGGCGGAGCCTCGCATGCCGATATCCTGAAATGATGTCATTATGCCCCAGACTGTACCGAAAAGACCTATGAAGGGGGTGGCGCTGCCGGTGGTTGCCAGGAAAGATAAATACCTGCCGAGTCGGGCCAGCTGCCCGTTTTCGGCCTTGCGCAGCGCTCTTTTCAGGTTATCCATGCTGGCCAGCTGCATTTCCAGGGTGTCTTCAGCACCCGATTTAGACACTCGTTTGCGGCCGAGTTTCTGCAGTTCATTGAACCCGAAGACGAAGATTGATGCTTCAGGACTGTCCAGCATTTCCTTGGCCGACTTATAGGCATCAGCAAGGTTTTTGCTTTTCCAGAACGTATCCAGAAAGAATCCCGTTTCTGCCCGGGCTTTTTTATAGGATAGATGCTTCATGATGATTATGGTCCATGAAACCAGTGAAAATACCAGGAGGAGAAGCATGACAAACTTCACCATGGGCCCTGCATCTATGATCATTTGGAGAATACTTAGATTTTGCACGGATAGAATTCCTTTTGCGACACACGTATTATAAGGTTAGTAGTCATTGCAGATGGGAAGGGTGCTGCTTTCATGTGGAGTTTTTGCGTTATTGCAAGACGGTCAATACTATATAGTTTTTTGGGTACATGTCAACAGCCTGGCATGGTGTGCTTCTTTTAGGAAAAACCTCTGTAATGCAGATTTTTCAGGATAAAAAAACGGTGCGGCACAGCTCTGCTCCAGCGTGATTTATATGCTGTTTGCCCCTTGATCCGTATCTGTTATGGCGCAGCCGAAATCAACTTTGACGGCTGTTCTGTTGTCAACGAGCACCCTGCCTTTAAAAAACCAGACATTGCCGATGTTTTCAGCAAGGGTTACGTGTATCCTGATTGTCGTACCGGGTTTGACCTCTCTTTTGAATTTTGCCTTATTTATCCTGGTAAGTACAGGTGTTTTTCCCCCGGGGCCGAGTGAAGCGCCGGAATCCCGCATCATCCTGGCCATGAACAGAGCCCCGGATTGAAAGACGGCTTCACAGAGCAAAACCCCGGGCATTATAGGATAGCCGGGATAATGTCCCTTGAAAAAATCAAGGTCTGGAGCAATGTATTTTTCCGTAACCATTGTCCCGCCGTCATATGATATGATGGAGTCGACCCAGAGAAAAGGGGGCCGGTGCGGAATTGCATCGTAAATATCGGGATTACAATCCACCTGTGACCTCCAGCACCGCACCGCTGATATATGATGCCTGTTCACCGGCCAGAAAAAGGACGGCTGCGGCAACTTCTTCAGTCCGGCCGAACCGTTTCATGGGCACCATTTTTTTATAGGCATCAAGTTGGTCGGGTGTCAGTCCTGTGAGAAGCTCGGTGTCGATAAAGCCGGGTGAAATACAGTTGACCGTAATTTTGCGTTTTGCCGTTTCTTTTGCCAGGGACCGCATCATGCCGATCTGGCCCGCTTTGGAAGCGGCATAGTTGGTCTGGCCGGCAAAACCCATATGGGCCATGGGTGAGGTGATATGAATAATTCTGCCGTATTTCTGCTTCATCATAAGCAATACCGCCTGTTTCGACATATTGAAGGTGCCGGTCAGGTTGACATCGATCACCCGGCGCCAGTCATCGGCATTCATCATGGCAAGCACTGCATCCCTCCGGATACCGGCATTATTAACCAGTATGTCAATTGTATCGAATTTTTCTTCCACCTCTGCAAACAACCGTCCCACCGCGGATTCGTCTGAAACGTCACAGGCATATAAAAAAAGGCTGTTTTCCCGGTGGGAAGGATCTGCTTTCCATTCCTGAATAAACGTTTCGGCAGCATCGGTGTCGGAACCATAAGCGCCTATTACCGTGGCGCCGGCATCAAGAAATGCTCTGGCAATGGCTTTGCCGATACCTTTTGTAGCTCCGGAGACTACCGCTGTTCTTCCATTAAATTCGGCCATATGTTTTCCGGGATGATTCTGTTTCTGAGCAAATATGAGTTATGAGTAAAATTAATTCACGCCTGACAATATAGCATAGAAAAAATTACAGGCCACGCAAGTATCCATCAACATCATTTGCAACAATAACACCATAATTTATGGCTCCAAGCCAACCGGACATGATAATTCCCACCGAGCCCACGTGAAAAAGGCCGGATACCGCCTTGAAGATGGAACGGGAGATATCCAATCCTTCAAATTTCGTTCCGAACGAAGTACCCTTGGTATGCAGGGTATAACGATGGATGGTTTTCGGGGTTGCAGCCTCAAGCCAGTCGATTTTTTGCCTTACCTGCGGAATATAGCGTTCCAGGTCATCCAGGGTCCGTTCAATCATGGCCTGTTTTTCAGCGTCATACTCTGTTTTATTAAGCCGGTCCCAGTCGTCAAACCTGCCGTTCATTGAAGCCACCACCGTATAACGGTTATGGCCCGGCCTGATCTTTGGATAGTATAGCGAGAAGGTCCTGCTCCCGGTATGCATATCCAGCAGTTCATCGGAAGAGAATTGCTCTGCCGTGGAAACAAAGAGCAGGTCGCCGATGTCTTCGATGGTTTCTTCTTTTTTTATGCCGATGTAAACTTGGCAGCTTGAAGTATTGACCCGAACGGTCTTTACCCGGTCCAGGAATTCTGCCGGAAAAGCATCTTTTCCGGCAAGATTATAGATGGTATTGAGAATGCCGCTGTTTGACACTACGCTGTCCGCTTTGATAAAACGGTCGCCCACCAGGACCCCACGCACTTTTCCGCCCTCGGTGACAATTCGGTCCACCCTGGAATTTTTGCAGATGGTTACCCCGTTTTTCACCAGTTCTTTGGCCATCATTCCTATCAGGTGGTCCGTGCCCCCCTTAAAGGTAAAGACCCCTTTGTTCATGAAATTTGAAAAAACTATACCGTAGGTAATGGCCGGATCTTCCAGGGTTGAGCCGTTGGCGTAGGTTATAGGCTCCATAAGCAGGCGATGGACATCGTCCCGCCCGGGGAAAAATTTCTCAAACAGTTCACGGGTGGACATGCTCTGGTCGTCGTAGAAATTCATCGAGGCAACAGTATTGAAAAAAGCATCGATGGTTGCCATGGGAATTTTAAACATATTTACAAGAATGGAGGTAAAGTCCCGGCGGTCGAATGTCGTAGTCAGGGAAAACTGGGGATTGTCAAAAACAATCTTTTGTAGCTGGACGATGGACTCCATGATCTCGCGGTTCCAGTATTTCCGGCAGGTTTTTACCATGCCGTGCGGGAAGCCGTGCAGGGAGACATCGAAAATATGACCTTTACGTTTAAACCATGTGGCCAGGCCGCCAAGCTGGTGGTGATGCTCAAGCAGGAGGATGGAGTGCCCGCTTTTCGCCAGACGGTTTGCCGAGGTAAGGCCCCCAAGGCCTGATCCGATTACCACGACATTATAGCGATCACCCGCGCCGTTGATGGATTTATAAAGCATGAGGAATTATTAAAGTTTTTTTAAAGGTCAGGTTAAATCTTGTTGAGGATATGCCGGTTGACCATTGTTACTCCGCTGAGCAGGGATCCCACTATCCCCAGATATCCCTGATCGGTTCCGGCGATGTAGAGGTTTACAAACCTTGTGCCGCCGTCCTTGATTTTCCGGGGACTGCCGTAGACCGCTCCCTGTGTCCGAGAAGTATACCGTTCAATGGTCACAGGTGTAAAGGAGTCTTCATATACAATGTTTTCAAGACAATTCCCAATAATTTTACCCACGCTTTTCCTGGAACGTTCTGACCAGTTTTTTTTCAGGGCGGGGTAGAGTGATTTATCGTTGTCGTGATAGGCCTGAGACCATTTTTCATAACTGGCAAGATGGGTGACTCGCACCTGGATTTTGTCAGCCTGCCGGCTTCCATGAAAGTTATCCGGAAAGCAGATGACGCCGCTGGTTAGATCAACCGCATCAACGGGACGCCGGTAGGAGAATTTTTCCGGCAGGTTGTAAAATATGATGGTTCGGTCCCGGGGAAGGCTGTCGACGGCGGAGTTGTCTAAGAGGTAGATTGACTCAATGAAACTTAACCGGCCCACGCTTTTATCCCCGGTCAGTTCTGAAAACGTTGCTACAGTCCCGGGATCCTGGAAAAGTTTTTTGGTCTCCGGCAAACCCGCGGTTGATATGAGATAGTGACAGCCGATCTCTTCGCCGGCAGCGGTCCGAACTCCTGCAATTCTGTTGTTCTCTGCACAAATTTCCTTTACTCCGGAAGAAAATTCTATTTCTCCACCCCAATTCCTATACTGCTTCAGGAGAAGATCGAGAAATTCCCGAATGGTTCCTTGCGGTCTGAAAAGTCCTTCCTGGAATATGGACCGAAACATGATGACGAACTGGCTGAGGTCCATATCATTCTCATCGCTGCTGCCATAATACATAAGAGGGCAGAAGAGCATTTCCACCAGCAATCTGTCGTCCAGAATGTCTGAAACAAACCTTCGTGCCGATACTTTCGGGCGGGGGGTAAAAGGATCGTAGGTATCAAGTTCGGCGGTCATTTCAGCAAACTGCCGGACAGAGCCTGGAAAATATTCTGCCACCTGGGTCTGCAGCAGGCTGAAGTCATTGGAGAAACAGAGGCTTGCTCTTTCCGGAAAGAGTATCTCGGAAGTTTGCTGCTGCCGAAGCTTTAAGGTGTGCCGTGGAATTTTCAGCTGGCGCAGCAGAATGTTTAAGGGGGCGTGCCGGTCTTCAGGCGGGGCATAGTTGGTGATTGCATGGAGGCCCGTTTCGAACAATCTGCCCTTTCTATAATAATATGAGTTGAGACCTCCGGGCTTGGAGTGCTTTTCCAGGATAAGTACTTTTTGGCCAAAACGGGCAAAGCGGATGCCGGCCGCCAATCCTGACAGGCCGCCGCCGATGATTAAAAGAGGATATTCTCTCACCGTGCCTTATTAAGCGGCTTTCAGGCGGGGCATGAGATAATTGACACAACTGTCCAGGGTGGCGAGTTGGGGGTAGTCCGCCTCGGGAATTTGAATCTGATAGCGCTTGCGCAGTTCCATGACGATGTCAAGAAAATCCATGGAATCCAGGTCCAGCTGGTCCCGCAGAGCATCATCATGTTTCAGATTCTCGAGATCAGCTTCATCATCAATATCCTGGATAATCTCCAGGAGTGCTTTTTTTATTTCATCGATTGTCATGAGTATCTCCTTAAGAATCATATATTATAAATGAATACGTTTATTCTTTCAATTGAATCTTCAGTAAAATTTCGTTTGAGCGTTCACCATTTGTGCGTCAGGCGTCATTTATTTTCTTGACAATAACCACCGAGTTTATGCCAACCATGCCGAATGAATTATTCAGTATAGTATTGACTGCGCCAAGCTGCCTCGGTTTATTGACCACGAGATTTGGCAGGGTACATGCCGGGTCGAGATTTTCCACATTAATTGTGGGATGCACCATGTTGTCATCAAAGGCCGGCAGATTTCCTGCCAGTTCAAGGACCCCCGCAGCCCCCATGGCATGGCCGATGATGCTTTTGGTATTGTTTATATAGGTGTCGGTGCAGTCCGCAAAAAGTGAGCGGATGGCGTTGCATTCTTCAATATCACCCTGCCTGGTCCCGGTTGCATGGGTGTTGATAATATCAATATCCGCTGGTGTCAGTCCGGCCCGTGCCAGGGCCAGCTGCATGCATTCCGCCTGTCTTGGACCGTAGGGCAGGACAAAATCCCTGGCATCGGAATTCATGGCATATCCGGCAAGTTCACCGTAAATGCGTCCATTTCTGGCCCGGACCTTATCAAGCCTTTCCAGGACAAAAACACAGGCTCCCTCAGATACCACGATGCCGTTGCGTTCCATATCAAAGGGCCGGCAGGCCCTGGCGGGGTCCTGATGCATGGCCAGGGCTCCTTCTGCCTTAAAACTGGCAAAAATTCCGAAAGAGCCGGTACTTTCTGAAATGCCTCCGGCCAGGGCCATGTCGACTTCGCCGAGCTGCAGCATCTGCGCACCCTGGATCAAGGCGGCATTGCCGGCGGCACAGGCGCCGCCGATGGAGTAATGCGGACCGGTAATGCCCAGATTCATGGTAATTTCACCGGCCGGATTGTTGAGGACCGTGCGGGGATTATGGTGATGGCTCCAGAAATCGGTATTAAACCCGAATTGGCTAAAATTGTATATTTCGTTTTCGGTTTCAACCGTGCCGTGCTCGGTTAAGCCGATATAGACCCCGGTCCTGTCCTGACTGTAGGTTGAAAAATCGGCAAGACCCGCATCCAGGAGGGCTTCATTGGCAGCATACACCCCCAGGCATCCGGCCCTCGTCCCTCGTTTGTTTTCCTTCTTTTTGCGGTATTTCGTCTCCGGAAACGAACATATACCTGCCGGAACCCTGCCGACATACCGGAGTTCAATTTCTTCAATACCGCTTCTTCCCCCCAGAAGGCTGCTGCGATAATCCTGCAGATTATCGCCATTGGGGGCCGCCAGCCCTATACCGGTTATAACAATTCGCTGTTCTTCTGAAAGTTGTGGCATATCTGTGAAAAATGTGAGCCGGGTGGAATAATTTGCCGCTTATATTCCGGCACCGGGTTGTTGGGCATCTTGGTTCTCAGTATTCAGTTTTCAGTATAAAGTTTTTATACTTATTTTTGTAATAAACAAACTTGTCCAATACAAGCCTTATGATTAGAGTCTACATCCGAACCTGTTAAAGATACCACGCCGAATCTGCTGCTGTTGGCGGCAGCGGTGGCGGCAAATGCAAAAGCTCGCTACTATAGCCGATATTTTTTTCTCTGTCGATATTGTTGGGGAAAAAATTTAAAAGAGTTTTTTAGCGGAAAAGATTTTGTAATTCTCATAGAGTTCAGCGATATGCAGCGGTGGCTGCAGCGGGAACTGTATAAAATAATCATTAAATAAATCGCAGGAGTTATGTAATGGCAGAAGATCTATATGATGTAGTAATTATCGGCGCCGGTCCTGCCGGTTTACAGGCGGCAATAAATGCAGTGCGCAAAAAGGCAACCGTCCTTGTTCTGGGCAGAACGGAGCGCAGCAGCCTTCATCGGGCTCATATTGAAAACTATCTCTGTGTTGAAGGAGTCAGGGAGGGCGCTGAACTTCTGGCAATCGGCCTGGAGCAGATTAAAGGTTTCGGCGCGGAATATGTGCCCGAAGATATTCTGTCGGTGGAACCTGCTGCTGATATTTTTACGGTACAGGTGGAAAGCGGCAAATCCATTAAGACAAGAAGCCTGATTTTTGCCACCGGCACTTCAAGAAAGAAACTGAAAGCGAAAGGCGAGAAAGAACTGGCCGGTAAAGGGGTAAGCTACTGCGTGGATTGCGATGCTAATTTTTACCGGAATGCCAAGGTTATTGTGGTGGGCAATGAAAGTGCGGCCGTGGACGGGGCCCTGACCCTGCTGGGATATGCCTCTGAAGTCCACCTGGTCACCAAGGAGCTTTCCGTGTCGGAGGATTTGCAAAAAAAACTTTCAGCCAGCGGGGTTACGGTTCACAAAGATACCTGGGTATCCGAGATACAGGGCGAAAACAGTGTTGAGGCGGTTCTGCTGGATAACGGCCAACGGCTGGAAGTGGAAGGCGTATTTATTGAACTTGGGGCTAAAGGTGCCCTGGAATTGGCAACTGCCATCGGTGTGCAGCTTGATTCCGAAACCTTTACCCATATTGACTGCAACAAAAAGCAACAGACAAATATACCGGGCGTATATGCCGCAGGTGATATCGCCGGTCAGCCCTACCAGATGGCTAAAGCGGTTGGCGAGGGTTGTGTGGCCGGCTGGGAGGCAGCCAACTATGCCTTGAAGAAGAAAAGGGCGGAAGGCTGATCAGGTGCTCAGCAGGGTATCAAGTTCGTCGACGATGTTTTCACCGCTGGAGATCGCCTGGTTGAGCCGGTTGAAATTTTTCCTGTCACCAAGCATGATACAGCCGATTACCCTGCCGTTGTCGATGACAACTTTTTTGTAGACATCCGGGGTGGCTGCAATCCTGGATTCGTATCTGTTCTCGGCATCGATTTCCCCGGCTGAGGCAAGATCAATTCCCGCCACTTTGAGGATGTTTGCCAGGGTGGTGCCTTCATAGGGTATGCTGCCGCCTGCAATATTGTTGCCGGCGATTTTTCCCTGTTCCATGGCCGCGGGCCAGATGCCGAAGACTCTACCATTACATTCAATTACATCTCCTGCCGCATAAATGGATGGATTGCTGGTCTGCAGATACTTGTCGACCATAACACCCGTGCCGGTTTTTACTTTAAGCTTTTGGGCCAAATCCAGGTTGGGCTTCACGCCGGCTGAAATTATTATCATTTCGGTTGGCAGGATGGCGCCGTTTTCCAGGAAAACCTGCTCAACTCCGTCTTTGCCGGTAATTTCTCTGGTAATTGCCCCCAGCCTGAATGTAAAGTCCATCTTTTCAAAATAATGCTGCAGCCTTGCCGCTCCTTCATTATCAAGCTGGCGCGGCAGGAGGCGGGGAAAGAATTCAACCACGGTTATATTTTTCCCGAGCTTATGAAGGGCATTTGCAGCTTCAAGTCCAAGCAGCCCTCCTCCGATCAGAATAACATTGCTGATTTTTTCGGCGGCATGGGTAATTTTTCTCACGTCATTTACCGTGTGAATAGCATAGACGCCTCTCAGATCGGCCCCTTTGATAGGGGGAATAAAAGGGCGGCTGCCGTTGGCCAGCAGCAGCCGGTCATAGGCAAAGGACGTCCCGTCTGCGGTGGAAACAAGTTTTGCGCCGGGATCAGCTCTCGTTATTTTGACAGCAAGTTTCAGGGTGATTTTTTTTTCGTCATACCACTCTTGTCTTTTAACGATAAGATCAGATTCCGAAACTTCGCCGGCAAGATAATCCGGCAGCCTGACCCGATAATAAAAGGGGAGATCCTCATTACTTACAATGGTGATTTCCCCGGACGGATCATTCCGGCGTATATTGTCGGCAGCTGTTGTTCCAGCAACGCCGTTGCCGATAATGAGATATTTCTGCATTTTCATGAGCAGGAACAGCGGAGACATTTCCGGCACGTTATGCTGCGCATACGCCGGCGGCCGTGGAAATCTACAATCAGCATCTAAGCCTCGGGTTCAAACTGGTCCTTAGTCGCCCCGCAAACCGGGCAGACCCAGTCGTCGGGCAGATCTGCAAAAGCAGTTCCTGCTGCAATACCGTTTTCAGGATCTCCTACGGCCGGATCGTAAATATAACCGCATACGGTGCACACATATTTGTCCATTGACTACCTCCTTTGTATTACATACTTTTTTGTGGAATTTAGAGTATAATAGTACAGGCTTGGGAAATTATCTACTTCTGGATGGGAGAAAATTTTTTTATCGTTTACCCGTAATTAACACCCACCCATTAAACATGATAAAAAATCCGGATCAATTTACTGAAAAAGATATCCACTTCATGGAGCTGGCCCTGCAGGAAGCAAGAAAGGCACAGAAGCGCGGCGAGGTGCCTGTGGGCGCCGTTATAGTTGATGCTGCGGGCACTGTGCTGGCGGCGGCAGGCAACAGGTCCATCACTGACAGTGACCCGGCCGGACATGCTGAAATTGCTGCAATACGAGCGGCAGGAAAGCGGTGCGGCAACTACAGGTTGCTCAACACAACATTATATGTCACGATTGAGCCCTGCGTGATGTGCGCCGGCGCCATGGTTCATGCCCGGATCGACCGCCTGGTTTTCGGCGCTCCGGATCCTAAAGCCGGGGCCGTAGTCTCACGATACCGGATAGGCGGGGACGGAAAGCTCAATCATCAGATGAAGGTTGCCGGAGGGCTGCTGGCTGACGAATGTGCAGTATTGCTGACCTCGTTTTTTAAAAGGAAGAGGGGATAGTTTTATTTGTATAGTAAAGTTGAAATCAGGATAAGGACGCATGAAAAAAGATGTTGCCGTAAACTTGGCAATGGCCTGCAGATTTTAATGCATAATGGAGGATTCCCGGGCCGGAGAGGTACCGAAGTGGTCGTAACGGGCCCGACTCGAAATCGGGTTGTCGGTTAGTAGCCGGCACGTGGGTTCGAATCCCACCCTCTCCGCCAATCTTGTTGTATTTCAACATTTTATCTCTTATATTTATGGCGAAGATTACCGGAATAAGGAGGTTGACATGCGCGAAGAATTACGGCAGGAACTGACTGGTTGGGGGACGGTTGTCTGGGGTGATAAGTCATATAAGAAAATATATTATAAAATTATAATTGAAAAAGAAGATGTTGATGATGATGAGCCTGATATTTACGGAACGGTAAATGACAAGCGGGGGGATAAGCTTGACATTCCCGAGTTTGTCGGGACATCGGAGAATCTCCTTCTTCACATGAGCGACGGCAGATATTTGAAAATAGTTTTTTTGGATGAAAGCGGAGAGTTTGAAGTCGATGGCGGATTCAGAAAAATATAGGTGATTCCGGGATGGAATTTTTCCAATTTTTACGGCTATTGAAAATAGCTTTGGAAATGGTTAAGTTGAAAGATTAATGTTTGGTTTTTGATTGTATAATTTTTTCTAACAGAGTAATAACCAGCGGCGAGATAAACCAGGGTGGGTGGAGAGGTGACCGAGTGGCTTAAGGTGCACGCCTGGAACGCGTGTGTACGCAAGTACCGTGAGTTCGAATCTCACCCTCTCCGCCATTCTTTAAGGAAGTCTTAAGTGTGATAGCCAGGTTCTGCGCAACAAAGACTCGCGAACCCCGCCAGGTCCGGGAGGAAGCAACGGTAGTGAGAAACTTTGTGTGTTGCAGAATACCTGGCTATCCTTTTTTCTGCCCATGTCATATTTAGTATTAGCCAGAAAGTGGCGACCCCAGATCTTTGAGGAGGTTGTCGGCCAGCAGCCGGTTATCCGGACGCTGCAGAATGCCATCGACCGGGGCCGCATGCCCCATGCCATAATTTTCAGCGGCGTCCGGGGAGTGGGCAAGACGACCCTTGCCCGGTTGGTAGCCAAAGCCCTTAATTGCCAGAATGGCCCGACAAAAATTCCATGCAACAGGTGCGAGCATTGTCTTGAAATCACAGCCGGCAATGCCATTGATCTCCATGAAATTGACGGCGCTTCCAACCGCGGCATTCAGGAAATCAGGGAACTGAAGGAAAATATCCGCTTCTTCCCGACCAAGAGCCGATACAAGATCATTATCATCGACGAAGTTCATATGCTCACCACCGAGGCCTTCAATGCCTTGCTGAAGACCCTGGAAGAGCCGCCGGAACATGTTTTTTTCATGTTTGCCACCACGGAACTGCATAAAATTCCCATTACCATTCTTTCCCGCTGCCAGCGCTACGAACTGCAGAAGGTGTCTTCCCGTGAACTGTTTGCTTTTTTTCAAAAAATTGCCGAAAAAGAAAAGGTCGATATCTCTGAATGGGCTTTAAATATTATAGTCAGGGAAGCAGGAGGCAGCGTGCGGGACGGACTCAGCCTGCTGGACCAGATTTTTTCATTCGGCGGGGACGAGATTACCGATGAGGACGTCATCCAGGTTCTTGGCCTCGTTGACAGTCAGGTTATCAGTTCCATGGCCGCGGCAATTCTAAACAGCGATCTTGCCGGCGGCCTGAAAATCCTTAACCAAACTTCATCGTATGGGGTTGACCTGAAAAGGCTGGCCAATGATCTGCTCTATTATTTCAGAGGGCTTTTAATCTGCCGGATCAGCCAAGACCCCGGAAAACTACTCGAAGTCACCGATCAGGAGCTTGCCGAGATGCGTCAGGCTGCCGGCCGACATTCCATCGAGACCCTGCAGCTTTATTTTAATACCCTTCTGAAAGGTGTTGAGGAGATGCAATATTCTTCTCATCCGCGCCTGGCCTTGGAAATGGCGTTCATCCGGGCTGCAGAATCGGGAAATGTAGTACCGGTAACGGAACTGTTGGGAAAACTTGAAACCGTGCTATCTGCCGGGGCTGCTGCATCATTAAAAACAGTGACAGCATCCAAACCAGAGACAGCATCCCGGACGCCGGCTCCAAAGCCTGATTTGCAGAAGAAGGCAGAAAATGAGGCCATAAAAAAAAATGGTACTCATGAAATTCCTGGAAAGCCCCTGCCGCATCGCAATAGGGTAAAAGGGAAGGGCGGGGCGGAAGCGCCTGTTACCAAAAAGGAGCCGGAGACAAAGCTTTCTTCCCGGCAAACGGTTGAAAAGGATTTGCCGGAGTCGTCGGCACCGGCACCCTCTGGAGAAGTGCGTAAAAAATGGGATGAATTCATTGATTACGTAATGGACAGAAAAAAATGGATGGCCCATACCCTGCGTCTCTGCTCCAGTGTCCGTGAAGAAGGGATGGAGCTTGTACTGAAGTTTGATGATCCCTCTGACTGCAGAATGCTGCAGACCAGAGAAAACATTAAATATCTCACCGAGTTTTCGCAGGACTTCTTTCAGAAGGAATTTAAAATCAACATCAGGATACGCGGGGCTGATGCCCAGGGGAATATTGACGGGGACGGGACCGACCCCCGGGCGGAAAGACGGGCCCTGGCAAATGACCCCCTTGTCCAGATGGCCACCGAGGTTCTCGGCGGCCGGGTGATCAATATCAGGACCGGACCGCGGAGCAGGTAAAGAAAAGATTTCAGAATCCAGGAGTTCGAGGAGATGAAAGGATCGAGGGATAAAAAACTGATTGGAGTATTGGAGTACTGGAGTAATGGGTAAAGAAAAGCTTCCAGAATCCAGGAATTCGGGGAGATGAAAGGATTGAGGGATAAAAAACTGATTGGAGTATTGGAGTACTGGAGTAATGGGTAAAGAAAAGCTTCCAGAATCCAGGAGTTCGAGGAGATGAAAAGGTCGAGGGATAAAAAACTGATTGGAGAAATGGAGTTATGGAGAAATGGAGTAATGGGTAAAGAACAGATTTCAGAATCCAGGAATTCGGGGAGATGAAAGGATTGAGGGGAAAATTATGCTTGGAGAAATGGAGTGATGGAGAAATGGAGTAATGGGTGAAGAAAAGCTTCCAGAATCCAGGAGTTCGAGGAGATGAAAAGGTCGAGGGATAAAAAACTGATTGGAGAAATGGAGTTATGGAGAAATGGAGTAATGGGTAAAGAACAGATTTCAGAATCCAGGAATTCGGGGAGATGAAAGGATTGAGGGGAAAATTATGCTTGGAGAAATGGAGTGATGGAGAAATGGAGTAATGGGTGAAGAAAAGCTTCCGGAATCCAGGAATTCGGGGAGATGAAAGGATCGCGGGGAAAAAATTATGCTTGGAGAAATGGAGTGATGGAGTAATGGGTAAAGAAAATATATATTCATGGTCAATACTCCAATACTCCAATACTCCAATACTCCAACACTCCAACACTCCAATACCCCAACACTCCGATACTCCATCACTCCAATACTCCAATGTCATAGACAAAAAACTTTAGACTGCTTTAAATACACGAGGTTTTACCAACATGGACATGAATGAAATAATGCGCCAGGCTCAGCAGATGCAGCAGAAGATGAGCCAGGTTCAGAATGAGTTGGCCGGCAAAACGGTCACCGCTTCGGTTGGCGGCGGTATGGTTTCGGTAACGGTCAACGGCAGATTGGAACTTCTTACTGTTGATATTGATAAGGAGGTCATTGATCCTGAAGACCGGACAATGCTGCAGGATCTGATAGTTTCTGCGGTAAATGAAGGCATCAAAAAGGCCCAGGAAATGGCCCAGGCGGAAATGCGTAAGATAACCGGGAATATAAATATTCCGGGAATTTTTTAGGGTCTGGAGGGATAATGCAGGTTGTTCCACCAGCGCTGGATAGATTAATTCAGGATTTAAGCAGGCTGCCGGGAATCGGCAAAAAAACGGCCAGCCGCCTGGCCATGCATATCATGCGGGGTCCTGCGGGGGAAGCCAGGACGCTTGCCGCCGATCTTGCTGAACTGCATACCGCGGTCAAGCTCTGCTCCGGTTGTTTTGTTTTTTCGGAAACAGATCCCTGTAGAATCTGCTCCGATTCCAGCCGCAGCAGAGATGTGGTCTGCGTTGTGGAAGGCCCGGATGATCTTCTGGCGATTGAAAAAACCGGAGCCTACCAGGGGCTTTATCATATTCTCCACGGGGTACTTGCACCCATGGACGGCATAGGGCCTGAAGAGATAAAGATAAATGAACTTGTCAAGCGTATTCGGCGTGAGAACATTGCCGAGGTCCTGATTGCCACCAGTTCAACGGTTCCAGGCGAGGCTACCGCATCGTATCTTGCCAAAATTCTGCACCCTGAGCAGGTAAGGGTAACAAGGCTGGCGTGCGGCATACCCATGGGAATGGACATTAAATATGCCGATGAAATAACCTTGGGCCGAGCCATCGAAACCCGCCGTGAATCAAAGTGATTTATTTTACATGCTGCAGATGATATTTCCTTGACATGAAAGGCAATTGCTGGTATTTGGTTTGCGTTTCAGCAGTGCCGATTAGAAACTCTGGCATCGGTCTGTTTTTTGAGATAAGCATGTATCGTTTACATGAGATCGATCTTGTAGGCGCGTAGCTCAGCGGGAGAGCGCTTCCCTGACGCGGAAGAAGTCGGCGGTTCGAAACCGCCCGCGCCTACCAGATTTATTTTTTCAGGTAGTTAAATTAAGCGTAGGCTTCGCTGTGGTGTAGATGCCACAAAGGCTTGTACCTGGCGAAGCCTTCTTCCATTTGGCCCATGACTTTGGGACCCGGGAATTTCTCCGGCCAAAGCCGAATCTGGACCATTTGATTAGCATTATAAACGAAGCCCGATATATTTTAGAAAATGTCTGATATAACAGTTACATTGCCGGAAGGAGAGGCTAAGCAGTTCGGGGCCGATGCTTCAGTGGCGGATGCCATTGCCGGGCTGCTTTCCAATAAACAGCGGAAACAGATGGTTGCAGCCGCTGTGGACGGCAAACAGGTTGATCTGGCAACGAAACTTGACAGCTTCGGCCGGGAAAAGGTTGAACTGCACCCGATTTCAATCTCCAGCCATGCAGGTCTTGATATTCTGCGGCACAGCACCGCGCATCTCATGGCCAAGGCGGTTATTGATCTTTACGGCCCGAACGTGAAAGTTGCCATCGGCCCTGCCATTGAAGACGGCTTTTATTATGATTTTGACCGCGAAACCCCTTTTACCCCTGAAGACTTTGAATCCATAGAAGCCAGGATGCAGGAAACCGTAAAAGCAGGACTGCCCTTTGAAAGAAAGACTGGTATCCAAGGCCGATGCCATGGCATTTTTTGCCGACCGGGATGAACTGTACAAGGTAGAACTTCTGAAGGATATTGAAGACGATACCGTAAGTCTGTATCAGTTAGGTGATTTTGTCGACCTGTGTCGCGGCCCTCACGTGCCCAACAGCAGCTGGCTGCAGGTATTCAAGCTTATCAAGGTGGCCGGTGCCTACTGGCGCGGTGATGAAAACAATCAGATGCTGCAGCGCATATACGGCACTGCTTTTGAGGATAAGAAAAAGCTGAAGAAGTACCTCAATGATCTGGAAGAGGCCAAGAAGCGTGATCACCGGAAACTGGGCAAAGACCTTGAGCTTTTTACCATCAGGACCAGGTCGGTCCCGGCCTCATACTCTGGCAGCCCAAGGGGGCATTGCTGCGCAGAATCATTGAAGATTATTGGAAGGAAGAGCATTACCGGCATGATTATGAATTGCTTTATACCCCGCACATAGCCAGGCTGGATCTGTGGCAGACCAGCGGGCATCTCGATTTTTACAGCGAGAACATGTATTCCTCCATGGACATAGACGAGGTGCAGTACCAGCTTAAGCCGATGAACTGTCCTTTTCATATTTCCATCTACAAGTCAGGAAGAGAAGCTACCGGGAATTTCCTCATGCGCTGGTGTGAACTGGGAACGGTTTATCGCTATGAAAGAACCGGAGTTCTGCACGGGCTTCTGCGGGTCAGGGGATTCACCCAGGACGATGCCCATATTTTCTGCCGACCGGATCAGCTGGAAGAGGAGATTTTCAACATTCTCGACCTGAACCTGAATATTCTGCAGACCTTCGGTTTTGACCAGTATGATATCTATCTGTCAACCAGGCCCGAGAAATATGTCGGCAGCGATGAACACTGGCGCAAGGCAACCGCTGCCCTGAAGCAGGCCCTGGAGAAGAAGGGCCTTGCCTACCAGATTGATCCCGGGGAAGGGGTTTTTTACGGTCCGAAAATTGACATCAAAATTAAGGATCGTCCTGGGGCGCTCCTGGCAGTGTTCCACCATCCAGGTTGACTTTAACCTGCCGGAACGCTTTGCAGTAAACTATACCGGTGAAGACGGCAAGGAGCATCAGCCGATCATGATTCACCGGGCTTTGATGGGCTCCCTGGAGCGGTTCATCGGCGTGCTGATAGAAAATTATGCCGGTGCCTTTCCCCTCTGGCTGGCACCGGTACAGGCCCGCATCATGAACATTACCGACGCCCAGAGTGATTACAGTGAAAAGGTTTACCAGGAGCTGCGGCGGGCCGGGGTCAGGATTGAAAAGGATCTGCGGAATGAGAAGCTGAATTATAAGATCCGGGAAGCCCAACTGGCAAAAATTCCCTATATGCTGATAATCGGGGATCGTGAAACTGAATCAGAGACAGTGACGGTACGGGAGAGAAGCGGCAGGAATCTTCCTCCCATGCCGGTCGAAGATTTTGCCGCCAAGATCAGGGAAGAATGTGCGGCGGCGCTGGGGTAGATCGCAAGGCCACCGGAGCCGCATGTTGTTATCAACCAAAGCAAGTAAAGGAGGTATGGTATTAAAAGGAAAAGCAGGCAGCCAGTCAGCAAACGCGAGTTGAAAATCAGGTTGAATGAAGATATTCGCTACGATCAGGTACGGCTGATCGGCGAAGATGGCGAACAGTTGGGAGTAATGTCCAGTCGGGAAGCCCGGGAAAAGGCCTATGAGGAAGGGCTTGATCTGGTGGAGGTTTCAGATGCCTCGGATCCTCCTGTCTGCCGTATAATGAATTATGATAAATACCGTTATGAACAGAGTAAAAAGCTGGCTGAAGCTCGGAAGCGGCAGACTGTTGTTGAGGTCAAAGAGGTAAAGTTCAGACCCAAAACCGAAGAACATGACCTGAATTTCAAAATTAAAAATATAAAGAAGTTCCTGGCAAATAAAAACAAGGTGAAAATTACCCTGCGCTTCAGAGGCAGGGAGATAGTCTATGCCCAGAGCCAGGGTGTTGAGGTGCTGAACAAAATTGCCGAAGCCCTTGGAGAAGATGTGACAATTGTGCAGTCGCCCACCATGGAGGGCAGACAAATGGTCATGTTTGTCGCTCCTAAGAGTTAATGTGGCATACAATTGTCATCGGCATCAACGGGGCCGATTAAACCGCATAATTGAACAGAGCAGCGACTGTCTGACCGGCTTTGCCAACCGTTAAAAAGTTACGGCAATTTTTTTCTTTTTGATTGAAAAAATAACGAAAGAATAATACGTTAATTAATATAGTTGATGAATATTATAGTTTTTAGGAGAGTGTTGTTATGCCAAAAATGAAAACAAATCGCGGTGCGGCAAAGCGTTTCAAGGCCACCGGTTCCGGAAAAATTGTGAGAAGTAAAGCCTATGCCAGTCATATTCTCACCAAGAAAACCACGAAGAGAAAACGGGGACTGAGGAAATCAGACCTGGTAGATGAAACAAACGTTAAGGGAATCAAGAGAATTCTGCCGTACCTTTAAAAGAGAGGCAGTACCTAAAAGAATAAACAGGATAAATAAAAATAGATGTCCGTATCGTACCTTTTGTGATGCGGGCAATTTTTAATTTGTTGAAATAAAAAGAGGTAAGTACATGGCACGTGTAACGCGCGGATTCAAAGCACGCCGCAGAAGAAATAAAGTCCTTAAAATGGCCAAGGGTTTCAGGGGCGGACGGCATAAGCTATACAAGACAGCTACTGAAGCTGTCGACCGGGCCCTCAGTTATGCCTACCGGGATCGCAGAAATAAAAAACGTGACTTCCGGCGGCTGTGGATAACCCGCATCAATGCTGCAGCGAAGCAGAACGGCACCAGCTACAGCCGGTTGATGGGCGGTTTGAAGAAGGCTAACATAGAGCTGGACCGCAAGGTTCTTTCCAACATGGCAATACTTGATCCCAAGGGTTTTTCCGAGGTGGTCAAGATTGCGGTCCAGTAAGTTTCCGACCCACTGAACAGCCACGATCATGGAGCAAGAGCTACGCCAACTCCAAGCTGAAGCTGCCGGGAAGATTTCAACCCTTGAAAACCTGAAGGAACTCGAGGAAGTAAGGGTTCGCTACCTGGGCCGCAAGGGATTGTTTACATCCCTCCTGCGGCAGCTGGGTAAGGTTCCGGCAGAGGATCGTCCCCGTCTTGGTAAACTGGCCAACGAGATCAAGGATGAACTGGAACAGCAGTTTGATGCCAGGAAAGTGGAGTTGGCGGCAGGAGATACCGGGGCGGCCGGCAGCCGTGACGACCTGAGCCTGCCGGGCCGGGTTATCCCGTTCGGGCGTCTCCATCCGGTGACCCAGATCATGGACGAGGTGTGCGCGATTTTTATCGATCTGGGCTTTACCGTGGCGGAAGGTCCGGATGTCGAGCTTGACTATTATAATTTCGAGGCCCTCAATATCCCGCAGCATCATCCGGCCCGGGATATGCATGACACCTTTTATATCAGCGATTCAATCCTGCTTCGCACCCATACCTCTCCCATTCAGATCCGTGCCATGGAGAAAGAAACGCCGCCGCTGCGAATTATTGCACCCGGCAAGGTCTATCGCTGCGATTCGGATATTACCCATACGCCGATGTTTCAGCAGGTTGAAGGATTCCTTGTTGACCATAAGGTTTCATTTGCGGATCTCAAAGGGGTCCTGACAGTTCTCTGCCAGAAAATATTTAAGCAGGAAGATATCAGGCTCCGGTTCAGGCCGAGCTTTTTTCCCTTCACCGAACCGAGCGCCGAGGTTGATATAAGTTGTGTTATATGCCGGGGTGACGGCTGCCGTGTCTGCAAGCAGACGGGCTGGATAGAAATCCTGGGGGCCGGTATGATCGATCCGGAAGTTTTGAAAATGGTCCATTACGATCCTGAGGAATTCACCGGCTTTGCCTTTGGCATAGGTATGGAAAGGATAGCGATGCTTAAGTACGGCATTGACGATATCAGGTTGTTTTACGAGAACGATCTGCGGTTCCTCAATCAGTTTTAAACAGTTGTCACGAACCCATGAAATTCACCCTGAATTGGCTGAAAGAATACATAGACATTGACCTGGCGGTTGATGTTGTGGCGGACAGGCTGACCATGCTCGGTCTCGAGGTGGACAATGTTGCCGAACTGTACCAGGACCTGGACTCGGTAAAGGTCGCCAGGATCATCAATGTCAGGCCGCATCCTGATGCCGACCGGTTGACGCTCTGTGATGTCACCATAGGTGCGGATGAGTTTCAGGTGGTATGCGGTGCTCTCAATGCCCGGCCCGGTCTTTTAACCGCCATCGCTTTGCCCGGGGTTGTCCTGCCTTCAGGCATGAAGGTGAAGAAAGCAGCGATCCGCGGCCAGGAATCCTCAGGCATGCTCTGTTCGGAACGGGACCTGGGCATCAGCGAAGACCACGGCGGCATCATGGAACTGCCGGCAACAGCAGGTGTCGGTCAGCCTCTGTCCGATGCCCTGTCGCTCAGGGATACCCTCATAGAAGTGGATCTGACACCCAACCGTCCTGACTGTACCAGTGTCATCGGCATTGCCCGTGAAATTGCAGGATTTACCAACCAGAAAGTAAGGCAGCCTGTATCTGATGATGCCTTGCCGGAACTGTCCGGTAAAGTGGCGGATTTCTCTGTTGAAGTCCTTGATCCTGACGACTGCCCGAGGTATGCGGCCCGGCTGTTGAAGAACGTCACCATCAGTCCTTCACCCTGGTGGCTGCGGAAGAGGCTGCTTGCTGTCGGGCTGCGGCCCATCAACAACGTGGTGGATGTCACCAACCTGGTCATGCTTGAGTATGGCCAGCCGCTGCACGCTTTTGATTTTCACAGGCTGGGCGGCGGCACAATTATTGTTCGGCGGGCCAGGGCCGGTGAGGATATCGTCACCCTGGACGGCGAAAGACGAACTCTAAACGAGGAAATGCTGCTCATCTGTGATGGAGATAAGCCCGTGGCCGTGGCTGGTGTTATGGGCGGCGAGAATTCCGAGGTTGTCGATTCCACCAGAGATATCCTGCTGGAAAGTGCCTGTTTCAACCCGCTTTCCATCCGGAGAACCGCCCGGCAGCTTAACCTGGGCACCGAGGCCTCCTATCGCTTCGAACGGGGAGTGGATCCGGAAGTTGCTCCCAGGGCCATGGAAAGGGCGGTTCAGCTGTTGGCCGACATAGCCGGTGCCGAAGTCGTGCCGGATGGTTATGACTGTGTTGCCGAAATTAAACCGAACGAAACCATTTCACTGCGCGTCAGCCGCACCAATGACCTGCTCGGCCTGCAGCTTGACGCTGCTGCGGTCGGCCGCTTTCTCGAGAGCATCGAGCTGGCCGTTGAACAGAAGGATGATGACACCCTGCTCGTTACGCCGCCCAGTTTCCGCCGAGACCTGGAACGGGAAGTCGACCTGGTAGAAGAGGTTGCCAGGCTGCAGGGCTATAATGAAATTCCAACCACCATGCCCACGGTGCCCATGAGTTTTCCGGAGCAGCAGCCGGGTCAGGTGATGCAGAAGAAATTGGCGGCCATATTGGTATCTCAGGGTTTTTTCGAAGCAATAAACTACAGCTTTATTGATGTCAATTCCTTTGACCGGTTGAAACTGACGGAGAATGACCCGGACAGAAACGCTGTGCCGCTTCTCAATCCTCTTTCCGAGGATCAGGGAATCATGCGGACCATGATGCTGCCGGGCCTGCTGCAGAATATTGCCAGAAATACCAGCCGTCAGAGCAATGATATCCGGTTGTTCGAGATCGGCAAGGTTTTTCATCCCAGGGCAGGAGAGCCCCTTCCCGATGAAAATATGCGGCTGGCAGCGGTCATAAGCGGCCGCAGGCATCCCGGCGCATGCCTGCTGCATTTCGGTGATATCCAGGTCGATATTTACGACAGCAAGGGAACGGCTGCCCTGATCCTGCAGGAACTACGTTTTGCCGGACGCGTAAGAGCAGCGCTTGCCGATGAAAGCGACAGCGCCCCCAACTTCATCCGGCCCGATTCATACATGGTTTACCGGGCCGGCACCGGGGTTCTCGGGTATCTTGGCGAGATCGATGCCGACGTTCTGAAGAGTATGGGCATCAAGCAGCCGGTTTATTACCTGGATTTTGACCTTGATTTGATAACAGACCTGGAATCAGAACCGAAATCATTTACGCAGCTGCCGAAATTTCCATCCGTCAACTGGGATATTGCTCTCATCCTGCCTGAAGTGGTACGGTCAGGAGAACTGCTAGCCGCGATTGATGAGGCAGACGAACGGCTGGTTGAATCGGCGGAGATTTTTGACGTTTACCGGGGCGATGCCGTTGAGAAGAATCATAAGAGCGTTGCCATCTCCCTGACCTATAGGTCAGCTGAGAAAACCCTTGACGACAAAACCGTGAACAAGGTGCATCAGCGCCTTATCAAGATGCTGGAAGCACGTTTTCAAGGTAAATTGCGTGACGCAGGATAATCCATTACCCTTAAGCATGAATTAAAATACAAAAAACAATGAAACGATCAAACATTACCCGTAAAGATCTTGCTAAGGCCATCAATGAAAAATTGGGATTTTCCCAACGCAGTGCTGAAGAAATAATCGATACAGTTTTTTCCACCATGAAATCGACGCTTATTAGTGGTGAGTCAATCAAACTAGTACATTTCGGGACCTTGAGCGTCAGAAAAAAATCACCCAGAAGGGGCCGTAACCCCCGAACTGGTGACACCATGGAGATTTCCAGCCGCAGTATGGTCACCTTCAAACCGAGTAAAGGGTTGCGGATGAAGATCAATAGTTAGCCAGTGGATAAAACAACCCGTCAGAATGTAAAAGAGAAAGCATTATCTGCTTCCCTTGGTCAAGGGACCATACCGGATAAGCTTTATTTCAAGATCGGCGAGGTAAAAAAAATAACCGGAGTGGAACCTCATGTCCTCCGGTATTGGGAGTCGGAATTTAATATAATCCGTCCCCAGCGGGCGTCATCCAAGCAAAGACTGTACAGACGGGTGGATGTGGAAAACATCCTGGCCATCAAAAAACTGTTGTATGAGGACGGCTATACTCTCCCGGGAGCCAGGAAGCTACTGGCGGCAAAAAAACAAGGGAAAAAAAGCAGCCCGAAACCCGGGACTTCCGGCAACAGGACCCGGGCCCGTTCCATGCTGGGGGAATTGAAAAGCGACCTGAAGGCGCTGCAGAAGATGCTGGAAAAGAAATAAATTAGCCGAGACAAAGATTGACAAACAGGGCTGTATTCATCCATAATGGAGCCCGTTTTGTTGAGTTTAAATTGAGGTCGGGACGTAGCGCAGTCTGGTAGCGCACCTGAATGGGGTTCAGGGGGCCGGAGGTTCGAATCCTCTCGTCCCGACCAGTTTTTAGCAAATAGACCGGATGCCGTATTCGTGGTCCCAAGGATGTTGAACCCATCAGGATATTTCCCGGTGGGTTTTTTTATGCAGATACAGTGATTAACCTTCCAGGCCATTATGAGTATAACAAAAAAGGATGATTACTTGACAAACCCCGGCCGCCGTAATATTGAAAAAGCTATTCTGTCGCAACCGTTGATTAATCGGTTATCTCTTTATTTTTTTTTCACTTTATAGGTGTTTTCAATAATGACTAAGGTGCTTGTGCCGCCGGAGCAGGCTGACATTTTTGTCCTTGATGATGAAGCCGTCACGGTGAAAAGGATAGTTCAAGCCCTGAAGAGAGACGGTTACAGGGTTGAGGGCTTCGTTTCCGGCCGGGAGGCCATGGCAAGAATCCAGGCTGCGCCGCCGGACGTTATTGTCATGGATATACGTCTTGAGGATGCGGATGGTGTTGATCTCATGGAGCGGATGCGCAGCATCGCCCCTGGACTGGCCGTTATTCTCATGACCGGGTTTGCTTCGGTGGAGCATGCGGTGAACGCCACCAAGAAAGGCGCGTTTCATTACCTGGAAAAACCCTTTCAGCTGAATGATCTGCGCCGTCTCATCCAGCAGGCTCTCCTGGAAATTAAACAAAAACAGCAGAAAGGACTTCTCCAGAAGGAACTGCGTGAAGCCGGTCGTTTCGGCGAGATTATCGGGGCCTCACCGGTCATGCTCACCCTTTTTAAGACGATAACCCAGGTGGCGCCTCTTGACTGCAATATTCTTATTCAGGGGGAAAGCGGAACCGGCAAGGAACTGGTTGCCCGATCGCTGCACTTGAACAGCCCGAGGGTTAACAAGCCCTTTGTTTCATTCAATTGCGGCTCCTTCAGTGAAGAACTCATTGCCAATGAACTTTTCGGCCATGAAAAGGGGGCTTTTACCGGCGCCTTGACAACCAAGCTCGGTCTGCTCGAAACGGCAAACGGCGGCACCGTATTTCTCGACGAGATCGGTTTAATGCCCCAATCCATGCAGATAAAGCTCCTGCGGGTAATCCAGGAACGCTCATGTCTGCGGGTCGGCGGGGTCACCCCCATAAATCTTGATGTGCGCATCATTGCCGCCAGCAATCGCAACCTGGAAAAAATGACAGCCGCCGGTGAATTCCGCCAGGACGTCTATTACCGGTTGAAAGTTGTCATGATTGAACTTCCTCCCCTCCGGCAGCGCCTTGAAGATATTCCCCCGTTGGCCGTCCATTTTGTCAACAAGGCAGCAAAAAAATTCAGCAAAAAGCCTTTGAAGATCGGGCGTGAATTTTTGGACACTCTTGCCTCGTATCCGTTTCCGGGAAATGTTCGCGAGTTGGAGCATATCATGGAACGGGCGGTTGCGCTCAACCAGGATGGCACCTTGCGGCTGGCTGATCTGCCGCCTGATATAGTCTGCGGCCCCTCGTCAATCAGACAGGTGGCCAAGGAACCATTGCCGCTCAAGGATCTTGAAATGGATCATATCCTGGAAGTCTACCGGCAGACGGGATATAATCAGACTGAAACGGCAAAAAGGCTGGGCATCTCCCGGACTACTCTCTGGCGCAGAATGCGAGGTTTGCATCAATCCCCCGGCAAAAAATCTTGATCCTGCGCAACCTCAGTTTATTTTTCCTTTAGCTTTCTGCACAGTTTCCCATCCAGACAATTCAGCAGTTTATTCCTGTCAATAAGTCAAGTTTTAATCCATCGCTGTTACACTCTGCAACAGTTGTTTCACTGTAAAAATAGTATTCATTTCAACATGTTATAAAATAGCTGTTTCAGTATGAAACAGAAAGAGGTGCCGTAAGCCCTGCAGAATTGGGCCACGGCTAGGGTGATATATTATAGTCAATAAAATCAATTAGTTGAATCTCTGGCATGGCTATTGCTATAATGACGGCACATGTTTTGTCCATTGGAGAATATAACCCATGAAAAAATTTAGGAAACTGCAATGAGCCAGAAGATTGCACTACTTATTACCGGATGCTATGCGGATCTTTATGCCAGCATGCAGGCCTTGCAGGTTGCCGGCAGAACCGATTCCCGGATTCATGTTCTGCAGATGTCAGGAGAGAAGGGCGATTGTGCTCATGCCGGGAAAAAAATGCAGCCGGATGAAATTTCCGACCTTATCGGTCTGATTGCCTGGCTGGCGGAAATTGAGAGGATAGGCGTCAGTTTCCATGTATTCGGCAAAGAGGCTGAAAAGGAGCTGCTCGAATTTTTACGCCGGAATGATATTACCTGCCTGGTCACGGGGGCGCATGACCGCCAGAGTTTGCAGGAAAAAAACGAGTGGCTGCAGAACCTGCAGCAAAAGCTGGGCTCAGACAAATTGTGGTTTCAAAGATCGTTTCAGGTACTCGTGACTCTGCCGTGGGATGATGCCCCATTCAACCGGGTATTACAACAGCTTGGCTACAAAAAAAGACAGTCAGGGTGAATCAGCTGGAGGGTCATAAAGTCAAAAAATTGAAAACTTTTGCAGACCGGCATACTTTATTAAAAATGATCAGGGCAATATCCCTGAACAGCATTTGGATGGTAGGATTTCAAATTATTAACTGCAATGTCTAACAAGGAGGAAGAAAATGTACATGTATTTACCAATCGCCCTGACCAGTGCTAATTATTTACTGGTAGTGGGGCTGGGCTTGGGAGTCGGGCTGCTCTCCGGGCTTTTTGGGGTAGGAGGCGGATTTCTGATGACCCCGCTTTTAATGATGATCGGTATTCCGCCGACAATAGCCGCTGCCACTGATGCCAATCAGATCGTTGCCGCATCGGCCTCGGGCACTTTCGCTCATTGGCGGCTCGGTAATGTTGATTATAAAATGGGTCTTTACCTGCTTATCGGCGGTTTTGTAGGCGGTGCGGTCGGAGTTCATATCATAAAGATCCTGCGGGCTACAGGCGGCGCTGATTTTCTCATCAAGATCACCTATGTCATCATGCTGGGCGTGGTCGGTACTTTCATGTTTTTTGAAAGTCTGTATGCCCTGCGCAAGCAGAAGGCGGCGGCAGCAGCAAAGACCGAAGAAAAGACGTCATCTGCCAAGCCTGTCAGTCCCAAAAAGCGCCTGATGGCCTCATTGCCCATGCAGACCTATTTTGAAAAATCAGGGGTAACGCACTCGGCCCTTGTTCCACTTGCCCTGGGTGTTTTTGTCGGGGTGCTCGCCGCCATCATGGGTGTCGGCGGCGGTTTTCTCATGGTGCCGGTGATGATCTACATGCTGCGCATGCCGATGCATGTTGTTGTGGGAACCAGTCTCTTCCAGATTATGTTCACCTGTACCGAAGTGACCTTTCTGCAGGCGTATTCCAACCATACGGTTGATTTCCTTCTTGCTATTCTCCTGCTGGTTGGATCTGTATTCGGGGCCCAGATCGGCACCAGACTCGGCAAGAAACTGCACGGCGAACAGCTGAAAATTCTTCTGGCCATTATTGTTCTGGTTGTGACCGTCAAGATTATTCTCGAACTCATTATGGAACCGACACTTCTTCTGGCCTACAAGGGAGGACATTAATAATGTTTATTAAATTTACCATCAAAAGGTCGGTAATGCTTTGTGTTGCCGCAACCATGTATATTCTTTTCTCCGGCGGAGCGGCATGGGCCCTTACCGCCCAGGTAACCCCACAGGATATTCCGATCAATCTCATGTATCATGGCGCTGATGTCAGCATCCAGGGGCAAAGTGACGCAAATGTCGATCTGATTGTCAAAATCAGCACCGAACCCACCGATGCCCATATGAAATACAAGGGCAAGGCCGCCGGATTGTTCTGGATGAAGATGGGCGACATGAGTTTTGAAAATGTCCCGGCTGCCTATCTCCTCTATACCAGCCGCAATCTCGACAGCCTCCTGCAGGAGGATGAGCGGATAAAAGAGGGCATTGGTTTTGAATCCATCAAGGCCGGAACGAAAGTTGAAAGTACAGCGGCCGACATGGACCCGGATCGCTGGATTGCAGAGTTCATAAAATTTAAAAAAGCTGAATTGCTTTACCAGATAAAGGAAAATTCCATAACCCGGCCGCAGGGAACAAATGGCGAGGAGTACCGGCTGGATATCAAGTGGCCTTACCAGGCTGCACCCGGCATCTATACCATTGACGTGCTTGCAGTACGGGACGGCCGCGTGGTTGATCGGACCGCAACCAGCCTGACCGTTGCCCGGGCCGGAATAGTCGCCAAACTTTCCAATCTTGCGTTCAATCATGCCGCGGTTTATGGTATGATCTCGATAGTTGTTGCCATGGTCGCGGGCTTTGCCGTGGGCATGCTTTTCAAAAAAGGTGGAGGAGCCCATTAACGGACAATATCCGGTAAAGCCGCAAAATGTTGCTGCCGCCCGCAAAACTTGTAGGAAGTAAGCCTTTTGCTAAATCGATTGAAACAAATATGGACCGATGTGCGTACCAGGCTGCTGGGTGGAAGCCAGCCGGGAATGGAACCGGCACTTGTTTTCGACAGGTTTCGCAAAATACTGAACTCCAATAATCAATCACTGGAGATAATTGCGGATTTAGGTGAAAAGCTCAGCGGTGATTATATATTCGACAAGCATTACATCGAAACCGGAGTGGAGCGCCTCAGCCGGGCTGTAAAAGTTTCAATCGACGGCCTGAATGAATTGTGCGACAACCGTTTCGAAGATCTTTATGCCGTTTATGAGAGACTGACCGCTGAGCTTCAGCGCCTGCTTGCAGGGCGTGAGGATAGACACGGACAGCGCATCCTGGCCTTCGATGCGATTCACTTTCTCGATTGGGAGCGGGTTGGCGGCAAAGGAGCCCGCCTTGCAGAGATGCGCCAGGATTCCTTTCTGCAGGTGCCGGATGGTTTTGTTATTACCACCCGCACCTATCATGACCTTATTGACCATAGTGACCTGCGGCCGCTGCTCGACTCTTTTGAAGCCCTGCTGACAGACCCACCCTTGGACCAGACAATTCTTGACGACGCCCGCAGAAAGCTTGAAAGAAAAATCCTGCAGGCCGATCCCCCTCCCGGGCTTCTTGATGCAATTACAGAGGCACTGGGGTTCATGGCTAAAGGGGCAAGTTCATCTTTACCACTGGCGGTCCGAAGCAGCGCCCAGGAGGAGGATATGGACTTCTCCTTTGCCGGTCAATTCAGATCGGTCCTCAACGTTGCGGCCCAAAGTGCGGATGTTTTTCAGGCATATCTGAAAGTTGTAGCCAGTCTTTTTTCCAAGAAGGCAATATCCTATTGTCTGCAGGTGGTTCCTAACGAAAACCATATGTCCATCGGGGTTGTCTGCCAGACCATGGTTGCATCCCGGGCCAGCGGGGTCGCTTTTTCAGTCGATACCATGGCGCCGGAGAATGAAACCATGGTCATTGTCGGTGCCTGGGGCCAGGGTGATGCCATCGTCGAGGGACATACGCCCACAGACACTTTTATCCTGAGCAAAGACGAACGGCCGTTGATTCTTGAACGCACCATTGTAAACAAGCCGCTGGCCAGATACCAGGCGGAAAACGGCGGGCTGGAAACAAGGAAGGTTGATCCGTCCCTGCGGGAGCAGCCCTGCCTGACGGATGAGGAATTGCTGCTGCTCAGCCGGCAGATAAGGCACCTGGAGTTATTTTATAAAAGACCCCAGGATATTGAATGGTCGATTGATGAATCAGGCCGCTTGTATATTCTGCAGACACGGCCGCTGCTTGTTGCCGGAGCCGCTATCCGGAACAGGGCTCTGCCCGAAGCCCTGGCAGATTACGAATGTATTGTCAATGGGCAGGGCAGGGTAGCCCAGCAGGGAATTGGAGCAGGTCCGGTATGGATCGTCAATGGTCCGGCCGACCTGGCAGATTTTCCCGACGGCGCCGTTTTGGTGAGCCGTCTCGACTCTTCCCATTTTGTCAAGGTAATGAAACGGGCTGCGGCCATTGTTACTGAAACAGGAACACCGGTCAGCCATATGTCGACACTCTGCCGGGAAATGCGTGTTCCCTGCCTGGTTAACGTTGGAAACTTCCTGTCAAAGGTGGCTGCAGGGGATGAAATAACCGTGGATGCGGAAGACCGCATGATTTACCGGGGCAGGGTGAAGGAATTGCTGGCCTATAGTTCCACCGTATCGGTGGAAATCAACTACACGTACGAATTCCGTCTTTTGCGACGTGTTCTGAAAAAGGTTTCCATACTCAATCTTGTTGATCCGCTGCTGCAGAATTTCAAGGTGGAAGGATGCCGCACCTATCATGATATTCTCCGCTTTGTCCATGAAACAGCAGTCATGGAACTGGTAAGCATCGGACGTGATGAAGGAAGGCTGCTGCACGGGCAGCTGGCCAGGCGCATGGACCTGCCGATCCCGGCTGGAATACTGGTCATTGATATCGGCGGCGGGTTGAAAGAGGAGGCTGCCGGTGAAGGCGTCAAGTTTACTGATATAGCATCAATTCCTTTCCGTGCCATACTCCAGGGCATGCTCTTCCCCGATGTCTGGCATTTGGGCTGTATGAAGGTGGGTATGCGCGACCTAATGAGCAGCATGCTGTCGGCACCTGCAGATACCCTGGATGGAAGATATTCAGGCCACAACATTGCGATCATCAGCAGGGAGTATGTCAACCTCTGTTTCCGCCTCGGTTATCACTATAATATTATAGACGCCCACTGCAGCAAAAATGAACGGGATAACCATATATATTTCCGATTCCTGGGGGGCGCCACGGATATAACCAAGCGCACCCGCCGCGCGGTGATGATCGCCTCCATTCTTGAGGCTTTTGACTTTAATGTTCGACTCAAGGGTGATATGGTTGTTGCCCGATGCGGCAACATGATGCTGAAAGAGATGGAGCGCACCCTGGACATCCTTGGCAGACTGGTTGGATTCACCAGACAGCTGGACGTGCGTCTTGAAAACGACAGGATCGTCGAAGAGTATGTAGAGGCCTTTCTCTACGGGAATTACGGTTTTGTTACCAATCAGCCGCCGCTTATGTAATAAATGTAATGGTATCGTGATTACCCCAAAAGGCCGATTGATAACAATATATTATGGGTGCCAGACCTGTCCGTTTCAGTTTTTTTATTGTACGGGTAAATTATGTAATGAAAAAGGTGCAGCAGCCTGTAATTGCTGAAATACAAAGGTACGGCAGGCAACATTAATTTAAGATGGAGATGGAGAAATGACGGAAAATTCGGCAGCAGGACAGAAGAGGCTGTTGGTCATAGATGACGAGGCTATAGTCGGTAAACGTCTGCTTCAGGTTTTCGGCAAGATGGGATTCAAGGTGGAAGTATTTGATAATCCGATTCCAGCCATGGAAGCTGCTGCAGCGCGTCCCTTTGATATAGTAGTTACAGACCTGAAGATGGAAGGCATGGATGGCATGGAGGTATTAACCAGGGTACGGGAGATCAATCCTGCCACCCGCGTTATTATCATTACCGGTTATGCCCAGCCGGAGACGGCGGGAGAAGCCTTCAAGCTCGGGGTTTTTGACTTTATTCCCAAGCCCTTCCGGCTTGAACAGCTCAAAGAGTCAATTTTGCGGGCATTGGATGAACTCGAGCAGGAAAAACATGCCGGATAATATTGCTAAAACCCAACAGGCGAATAAGGGCGCACCTTCTGCCGGCAGGGTAAAAGCACCTGCTGCCAGACGGCCGCAGTCCATCAAGCGCAAACTTACCATCAGCCTTCTGGTGGTGTATTTTTTAAGCAGCCTGGCCACGGTTTTTGCCCAGTTTTCCCTGTCCCGCGTGGAAGCAAAAATCAGCGTCATCAAATCGCTTGACGAATTAAGCCAGAAGGTTCTGGAGACCAGGCGCTACGAAAAGAATTATCTTCTGTACGGCAACGCCGAGGATCTGCGGGTTGCCCTTGATTACCTGAGCCAGGTAAGGAATGATGTAAAAAGTTTTGAGTCCATTGAAGCATTTCCCCAGGAAGACCTGCCGGAATATGAGCGTAAACTTGAAGATTATGCCGATTCCCTGCAGAAGTTGAAAATACGTTTGGAGTCGGTCCCGCCTGAACAGCTCGAAGAAGAGGTGCATCTGTCAGGTCATACATTCACCACCTATGTCCTGGAGCAGGACAATCACATCCGGAAAGAAATAACCTCCGCCGCTCTGCAGGCAAGAAAATTATCCCAGATAATTCTCGGTTTGGCCATAATACTGGGTGTGTTTCTTACCATTTATCTCATCCGCCGCATTGTAAATCCCCTGGAGTTCATCTGCCGGGCAGCTTCCCGCATCACCGAAGGAGAGCTTTCCACAATTCCCATGGTGCCCGGACCGGACCGTTCAAGGGAGGAGATGGACCTGGTTAACTCTCTCAACCTCATGCTGCGCTTTCTTGAAACGAAACAGAACCAGCTCATACAGTCGGCAAAATTAGCAACCATAGGCAAAGTTACCGCCGGTATTGCCCACGAAATCAACAATCCCCTGAACAATATTTACCTGACCGCCGAGGTGCTGCTGGAAGATTTGCCTAATATTGAATGTGCCGAGCGGCTCGAGATGGTCAATGATATCCTGAACCAGGCTGAAAGAGCCCGTGAAGTTGTACATCACCTGCTTACTTTCAGCCGGTCTAAACAGACAACGACCCTGGAAAAAATTAATCTTGCCGCCCTGGTCAAACAAACCCTGGTTTTTTTGAAGAACCAGATTCGCATCGGCCAGATAGCAGTCCATTCCGAAATGCCGGAAAAGACGATAATGGTCTCCGGTAATGCCAATCACCTGCAGCAGGTTTTCGTCAACATCATTTTGAATGCTGTCCAGGCCATGGGGCCGGGCGGCCTCCTCACCATCAGGGTTGAAAACGGAGATGATCAAACGGCGCTGGTAAAGATCAGCGACAATGGCCCGGGTATTCCGGAGAAGGTAAAAGCCCATATCTTTGATCCGTTTTTTACCACCAAAAGTGAAGGTACCGGTCTTGGGTTATCGGTAAGTAACTCCATTATCGAGGATCATAACGGCGAAATTACCCTGCAGTCGGAAGAGGGGAAGGGAACGACCTTTATTATATCCCTGCCGGTTGTTCAGGATAAGGATAGCAGCCCATGACGAACTCTTCCGGATCACAACTTACGGGCTCCAGGAAAGACGCCATGCCGTTTGCTACGGTTTTCAAGCGGTTCCGCCGCATTCTGTTCCTTAATAACAGGGTGCTTGAGAAGATTGCCGAGATGGAGCGGGCCCTGGGCGGCGAATATATATTTGACCACACGTATCTGAACCAGGTGGTTACAAGTGTAGTCGAAGGGGTCCGGGAGGTGATCTACACCTTGAATGCCCTGGCCTCGGACCGTTATGTGGGTCTTTACGACCAATTTACCGTTATTTCAGACCACCTTACCGATCTGCTGACCGGTGGACCGGGACCTGTCGGCCATCTTAAGGTGCTGGACCTGAAGCAGATTCACCGGGACCTGGACCATCTGGTGGGGGCAAAAAATGCAAATCTCGGTGAAATCCAGGCCCATTTCGGTCTGCAGGTGCCGAATGGCTTTGCCGTTACCACCACGGCATACAACCGCTTCATGGAAGCCAATAATCTCTTTGAAAAAATTCGCGCCATTATTGATGAAAATAATTCCGTGGAAGAGCAGGCGCAAAAGATCCGGGAACTTTTTAAAGAGGCAACCTTACCCCTGGACATAGAAAAGACTATCCAGGAAAACGTTGCCCGGATAGAGGAAGAGGCCGGGGATTCCGTCCGTTTTGCCGTCCGCAGCAGTGCGGTGGGCGAGGACGGCAAACGTTCATTTGCCGGACAGTTTCTTTCTTTGCTTGATATTCCGGCCGCAAAAGTGCCGGAAGCGTGCATGCAGATAATGGCGTCCAGGTTCACGCCGCATTTATTGCGTTATCTGGAAAAGACCGCAGACGTAACCGATGTCCCTATGTCAGTCGGCATTCAGGTGATGGTTGCGGCAGAAGCGGCGGGTGTTGTCTATACCCGTGATCCCGGCCTGCCGGATGAGAATTCTCTGTCCATAGCCGCTGTTTCCGGAACAGGAGGAGGTTTGGTCGGAGGCAGGAAGGAGGCGGATCAATATACCCTGGGCCGCGAGTATCCTTTTCCACTCCTGAGGAGTAGGATTAAGGCTAAGGAGTTCAAGCCGTCGGGAGGCGGGAAGAACGGTCCAATAGATCAGGCGCCGGATGGTCTGCGCCGAGGTTCCAGTATCCTTAATCTGCGCCAGCTGCATGAAATTGCCGAAGCAGCAATGCTTCTTGAAAAGAACTTTGAGGGGCCCCAGGATATTGAATGGGCTTTCAGCAGAGACGGCCGACTTGTCATCCTCCAATGCCGGCCGCTGAAGATGGCCCAAAAGCCGCTTCTGCCCGAAGAGGAACTTGTTGCTGAACTGCACCGGGCTCCGGTTATCATGGCTGACCGGGGGCATGTCGTACAGCTGGGTGTGGCGGCGGGCCAGGTCGTAGCGGTAACCGCGGATACCCGGCCGGAGGATTTTCCGCTTAACGCCATTGCCGTCTGCCGTTATGCCAGTCCGCAAATCAGTGAAATCGTGCGCCGCGCTGCCGCGGTTATCACCGATATCGGTAGTCCCACCGGTCATTTGGCAACAATAGCCCGGGAATTCAGGACACCGGCCCTTTTCGGCACCGTCATCGGCACCCAGGTGCTGACTGACGGGATGGAGGTGACGGTCGACGTGGAGGAAAAAAAAGTTTACGACGGTATTATACCAGGTCTTCTGTCATTGAAACTGACCGATTCCGAACCTCTGGCCGACTATCCTGAAATGCGCATACTGCGCCGTCTGCTCAGACTGATAGCCCCCTTGACGCTAATAGATCCTGCCGATCCCGATTTCCGGGAGGAGAACTGCCGGACCTTCCATGATATCTTGCGCTTCTGCCATGAAAAGGCGGTGGAAACCCTCATCAATCTGAATTCTGCTGAAGATATTGCCCTGCATCATGAAAGAGGAAAAATTTTGGCCATTCCCATTCCGATCAGGCTGCGGGTAATAGATTTAGGCGGCGGAGCAGCAGAAATAAATCAGAAAGATTTTGTTGCAGACGATATCCTCAGCCGGCCGTTTAATGTCCTGCTGCGGGGTATGCTCAACCAGGAGGCCTGGAACCGGGAATCCGTGCCCTTTGGCTTTAAAGATCTTATGACCAGTATAACCCGGCCCATAGCAACAATATCGCACGCGCCGCTTTATACCGGAGAAAACCTGGCCATTATTGCTGAAAATTACTGCAATCTCAGCCTGCGCTTAGGATATCACTTCAACGTCATTGATGCCTATGTGGCGGAAGATCCCGACGACAACTACATCTATTTCCGTTTTGTGGGCGGAATGGCCGAGGAACAAAAACGCACCAGGCGAATTGAACTCATAGCCAGGATTCTTACATCACTGCACTTTAAGATAGAGCGTCAGGGGGATTTATTGGTCGGCAAGGTCAAAATGCTGGCCGCCGAACATATGGAATCCATCCTGATCAGCCTCGGTGAACTTGTCGCTTTTACCCGCCAGCTCGATGTCCGCATGGTTGATGATGATACCGTTGAACGCCTCTTTGAACAATTTCTGTCCCGGACCGTGAATGGCTGGCCTGAACACGTGGGGCATTAAAATGTTGAAACAGTGGCTGCTTCATCCGCTTGCCGCCTGGCAGATACAGAAAAAAAAGCATGCCGCCGAAGCGCTGGACCAACTGCGCGGCCGCTACCATACCTTCAGAGCGCTGCTTGAAGACAACAACCGTGCTGTTTCACTGCTGACCGATCTCGGGATGAAGCTACGCCATTCCAGGGTTGATCAGAAGGTTAAAGAGACAGCCGAAGAGATTATCGAGGTGACCGGTAATATGGTTGACAAGCTGGCGCAGCTCAGCAACGGCGAGATAGGAAGACTCGGAGCGCTGCATGCAAAGCTGGCAGGCGATATAGAATCGTCATATACGGGATTGCCGCAGGAAAAACCCCTGGCATCCGTTGTCCTCCTGGATGATGTGACCGACTCCATGCGGGGCCAGGTTGGAGGCAAGGCTGTGGTGCTAGCCAGGCTGCGGCGGACTGGAAGTTACCGGATTCCTGCCGGCTTTGTTATCCCTCTTTCTTTCTGCCGGCTTTTTCTCGAGCAGAAAAACCTTAGTCTTCGTCTTACCACATTACTGCATCCCTTTTTACGTAATGCCGAAGCTGAAATACCTGCAGAGGTTGAAGAGGATGTGTATCAAAGAATCATGGATACACCGTTGCCGCCGGCACTGGAATCGGCCATGTCCGAAGCGGCCGCTTCCTTTCTGCGCGACGGTGTAGGGCCCGGACTTGCCGTTCGCAGCAGTGCGGTGGCAGAAGACAGTTTACGTTTGTCCTTTGCCGGGCAGTATAGTTCCGTACTGCACGTTGTAACCTTTGCCGGGCTGGTCACAGCCTTCAAGGAAGTGATAGCCAGCAGCTTCAACCGGCGTAACCTGAGTTATCGTTTACACGCCGGTCTTGATCCGCTGGACTTCGATCTGGCTGTTTTCTGTCTGGAGATGATCCATGCCAGGGCGGCCGGGACCTTGTTTACCAGGGATCCCAACGATCCGGCCGCAGATCAAATGCTGGTGAGTGCTGTCTATGGCCTAGGTGAACTTGCCGTTGCAGGCAGCATCATGACGGATATTTATCGGCCGGAGCGCAACAGCGGACGTGATCCATCCCCCACCATCACCCGCAAGGAACGACGGCTGGTATGCCGCGATTCCGGTGGTGTGCAGGAAGAGGCGGTGGAGGCGGCCGAGCAGGAAAAACCGGCATTACAGCCGGATCAACTGGCGATATTGTGGCGCTGGGGACTTGCCATAGAAAAAATGGAAAATCGGCCCCAGGATATGGAGTGGGCCATTGATGAAAATAATAAGCCGGTGCTGCTGCAGGCCAGGCCTTTTCATACGGCGGGTCGGTCTTCCGGTTTTGAAAAGGCAGGAGAAAAAAAACGCGAACTGCTGCTCTCCGGCGGGGTGATAGCCGGCGTCGGCCGGGGAACGGGTAGGGTCTGGGTAATCCGGGGCAAAAAAGATCTGAGTCGGCCGCCGGCCGATCCTTACGTACTGGTCATGCATCAGAGCCTGGTTGATGCAGTGCCGGCTCTGCGCAGGGCACAGGGTGTTCTTGTCGATCTCGGCAATCCCGTGGATCATCTCTCCTGTGTGGCAAGGGAATATGGCATTGCCATGATCACCGGCCTTGGCAATGCGGTTGAACGTTTGGCGGGAGTTGACTGGGTGATGGTGGATGGTGATAGCGGCAAGGTGTGGCAGCCTCTGGAACAGGACATTGAAGAAGCTCTTGCCCTGCCGGTCCCGGCGCCTGAAAAGGAAGTTCTGCCTGAAATACCCGCCGATCCCGCAGCGGCTGAACTTTATAAACGGATAATCCCGCTCAACCTGACCGATGCATACGGCCCTACTTTTTCCATTGCCGAGTGTCGAACAATGCACGATCTTATCCGCTATATCCACGAGAAAGCGGTTTTAGCCATGTTTGCCATGGGAGACGAAACCCTGGAGAAGAACTTGGATGTTGTACGCCATCTGGAGTCGGATATCCCGTTCAGCTTTTCCATCATCGATCTCGGGGGAGGTTTGATCCCGCAATCGAAGCCTGGCCGATGGATTGCGCCGCCAGATATTGTTTCCTTCCCCCTCAAGGCTCTCTGGCGCGGCATTGCCGATCCCGACGTCAACTGGGGACCGCCCTCAGGCGGCGTGGCTATTGGTTCGGTAATGTCCCGGTTCATGACCGATCAAAAATCCGCCCGTCCAATCGGCCTGCCGAACTACGCCATTGTGACCCGTGATTATCTCAACCTTAATGCCAGGATGGATTTTCATTTTATCATGATCGATTCTGTCTGCGGCATTGACAGCCGCAGCAACTATATCAGGTTCCGGTTCAAGGGCGGCGGCACCTCAGCTTTGCAGAGACAACGCCGGGTACAGAGCATCGCTGAAATTCTCGAAACAAGCGGTTTTATCTGCGATGTGAAAGATGATCTGGTTACAGCTGATCTCAGTGGGGCGCCGCAAAAGGTCATTGAAGAAAAACTTGCCGTTCTTGGCAGGCTTTTGGGGTTCACCCGCCTGCTGGATGCAGCCATGCGATCTGCAGAGACTCCCCGGCTGGTTGCCGAGGCCTTCCTTGCAGGAAATTATCAGCTGGCAGCCGATCTGCAATCCGCCGGGCAGACCGAATCAGAGAAACCAACTGAATCCTGACACAAAAAATATTTTGCTGTTTTTATTTTTGCAGGCTGCAGGCCGCTATTCAGGCGTGGTAAAACACGAGTGCGGGCAGTTCCAAGGCGGTCAAAAGGTTGCCATAGACCGCACCGGTGTCAATGCCGATGCGGGTCGGAGTAACAAAGGGCATGTCAAAAGCGGTGTGACCGAAGATTACCAGTTTCCCATAATCATGCTCCTCTGACAGGAAAGAGGACCGCATCTCGCAGAGACTTGACAGGTCATGCTGGTCCAGGGGAAGATTGTATTCAAGGCCGGCATGAACAAAAATATAATTATCCGTCACCCAGTAAGGCAGGAGTGATTGAAGCAACTGCCGGTGTTCTTCCGGAAGAAAAAGCATCTTCTGCAGGGACTGTGGACTGTGAACGCCATAACTGTCAAAAGTGGCATCGATTCCCAGGTGGCGGAGAAACGGTAGCAGGGCGGGATCGCCGGTTCGATGGTATTCCAGCATCATGTACTCGTGATTGCCGATAAGCATCACCACATTTTTTGAGGTCCGGCGGAGCTGGCATAAATAGGTCAGCACATCCCGCGACCGGATGCCACGGTCGATATAATCTCCAAGGAAAACAAGGGTATCCACCTGCGGATCATAGGGTAGCCGCTCCATCAGTCGCCGCAGCTTGTCATAGCAGCCGTGTATGTCCCCGATGGCAAATATTTTGCCGGTTTCACCCGTTTCCATCTTCTGCGCTCTTTGGCAAATGTTATAGAGTAACGGCAGATGCCTAAATGATCAGACGCACACCGCCAAGTTCCTCCACCCGAAATGGGAAATGGTCACCCGGCGAGCCGATGAACATGAAATTTACCGGGATGTTCCATTCCATGGAGAGATTTTGAATCAACTCAGGGGCAAAGGTCCCTTCAATCTCAACAAATTCTATCGTAATTTCCGGATATTCCCTGTCAAGGAATTCTATATCTTTTTTGAGTTTTTCTACCAGTTCAGCCTGTCTTTCCGGGCTGACGGTGACTATTTTTATTTTCTGCGTGTGTTCGTTGCCCCTGATGTAAAGTAAAACCTTGTTCAGATTGGCCAGGTTGTCACCGCGGGTGAAAAAGACGAATTCCTGCGATTGAATGCGGTCAATGGTTTTCAAAATATTCTGGTTCGTCCTGGAAACCAGTTTCAGGATTGGCACAAAGAGGTATTCAATAAATTTCAGCAGAATCTCAAGCAGGGCAATCCGATTGAGCATGATGCCGACGAACAGGATGGCCGGGATAAAATATTCGGCAAATACAGCTGCATTTGAATGTTCGCCCGGCAGGGGGTATTTCATGATATTTCCCATCAGTGCAACAACTACCGCTCCCACTCCGAGAAAGACGCCGATCCAGGTTGCCCTTTCGGGCCGGGGCAGCTTGCGTCTCTTGATCTTCAGCAGGATGTTGCCGATGCCGAAAAGGCCCATGACCGAAAGAAATGAAATGGTATAGACACCCGCCAGGGTTTCGACCTTGCCTTCGGTAATCAGCAGAATGGAAGCCGATAGCAGAAAAAAGAGGATTATGATCCTGTAGGAACTGCCGCGTTTGTTTTTGCGGAGAAAATAGGCCGGCAGAATTCTGTCCAGGGTCATGCGTTCGATCAGGCCGGTAACCCCGACATAGGAGGTAAGGACGGCACCGCTCAGCACCAGTACCGCATCAATTGAGATCAGGGTGGCCAGCCTGCTGCCGCCGCTGATCTGTCCCATGTAGGAAAGCAGGTTGGTATGATGCATTCTGACTTCAGGTATCGGGACCAGGGCCAGGGCGAGAAATGCCATGAGTGGATTGAAAACGGAGACAGCAATCCACATATTGCGCAATGTTTTAGGAAATACCCCCCGTTGCTGTTCTTCCACATAGTTTGCCGAGCTTTCAAAACCGGATATCCCGAGCATTGCTGCGGAAAAGCCCCAGAATATCGCCATGCCGAGACTGCCATGCATCGGGGGATGAGCGTTATTGGCATGCAGGATCGAAAGTCCATTGTGCAGGAGATAGATGAAAATTGCCCCGACCAGTATGACCAGGGAGATGAGATGAAAAATAAAAATACCCATGGCCACAATTGATGATTCCCCGATGCCCAGGATCGTGATCCCCATGAATATGGCCAGAAGAATTATGGTCGCGGCAATGAGGGGGAGCGTGGGAATAATGGAGTGCAGATAATGCATGGCCTCCGAGGCGGAGATGACCGCCGTTGCCATGTATGACAGCAGGGTCAAAGTGGCGGCCAGGGAAGCCATGGCCTTGCTGGTGGTATTGAGCAGTGCATTATAGGCGCCACCGTTGAGCGGCAGGGCACCGACCACTTCCCCGTATATCCTTCTGAAGAGGTACAGTACTACCGCCACTATCAGCAGGGCGACCCAGGCATATTGCCCGGCGGCGATGATGGACAGGGCTGAAACATATAAAACCGACGAGGTGATATCATTGCCGCATATCGCGGTCGCCGGCAATTCAGCCAGCTTATGGATTCTCTTTTTTGATCCATTTTTTGTTTTGGTTGAAGGATAAATTTGCCAACAATCTCAGGGCCTTGGAAATTTTGCAATGCACCATTGTGTATGCATGAGTTGCCAAGCTCTCTTCGGCCGCAACCGTCGGCAGACTTTTGGGCTTTCTTCTTACAATGAATCAGCCCCGGTATCAACATTGATTTTGCAATGATCCCGGCGGCAGAATTATATTCCCTGACCGTACCTGGAAACAGCGGTTAAATATCTGTCTTAATCCACCAGCTAAGCTGGTGAGTCCCAGCTATGCTATGCAGAAATGGTAGTGATAAATAATAAGAGGTTCGCATATAACAATCTACATTATATTTAAACGTTCATTTTCTTTACTTGCATAAAGAAAACGAACCAAAAGAAAGTGCAGCCTGATCACTTGGTCGACCTCCGGTCGACTGCCCTGCGCTGCTCGCCAAGAACGGGCGACATCGGGATGACGCTTCGCTATGACCGAGTCGCTTTTCCGTTCTTTGCTGCGCTGCTCGGCGGCGTGAAATGGCATAAAAACATTCACAGCATGCCAAAACAGTAGACCCTTTCAGGGTCAACTTGTAATCCACCCCTTTGAGGGGTGGTTGTTAAATCGAGATGTTAATTCCCGGGGGCAAAACCGGAATACTCCGGCCGGAGCCTTGGATGGTTCAGTCCGGCCGTTCTGGAAAATTCTTTTAATTGACAAAGGTTTTGCCTGTTTTTAATATCAGATATACACCAATTTAAAATGTGATGCCGGATCAAGGATATACTTCCTGAGGGAAACCATGAAGTCAGGAAAGGAAAAACTCCTGTGACCACCATTATACAATACTCCCCCCAGTTAATCGGCGAGATACTGGATATTGTTCATAACGCCGTTTTCTTACTCGACCCCGGGAACAGGATTCTTTTTGCCAACACCAGAATGGAAGCGATGTTCAAGGCAAAGGAAGGGAAGTTGTCGGGGCTTGATTTTGCGCAGTTGTTCATGCCTGAAGACAGGATGATACTGGTCCCCAATATTTTGAAAATCACCAAGGAAGAGAAAGAATTTGAATGTGAAACCATGCTGCGGTGTCTGGACGGTTCTACATTTCTGGGCCTGGTGGCCTGTGTCTTCTATCTGTGGGAAGGAAAAGGACTCGTGGCGATAACGGTCCATGATATTACAAAAATGAAGAACATTGAACGGATGCTGAAACACACGGAACATGAAACGTTCCAGGGATGCATGCTCGATGATATCAGTCATCATATTCGCAATCCGGTTCTCGTCATGGGAGGACTGGCAAAAAGATTGTGCCGGGAGGAATCAACGCAAAAATATGCCGAGATTATGGTCAGGGAGTCCCGCAAGCTTGAAGAATTACTGGACACCCTGAATGCCTTTATTCATCTGCCGAGGCCGAAATTGAAGTATGCCACCCTGGAAGAGGTAATGAAGGCAATCGATCAGCACGTAAAACCGGTTACAGAAGAATTTGACGTTCAAAGGAATTGGCAGTGTTCCGAAAACGTATTGGTGCAGACGATCCTGGTTGATCTTGCCATGTTGATGGAAGCGGTTAAGGCCGTGGTGATCAATGCCTGTGAATCTTATAAAAATGATGCCCCGGATAAAACCGTTACCCTGAAGCTGATTGAGACATTTGAACCTTCATGGCCGTACGCCCTGAAAATTACCGATCACGGCCGCGGTATTCCAACGGATGATCTGCCGCATGTTGCCTCACATTTTTTTACCAAAAAGAGCAGGCATATCGGCATGGGACTTACCTTTGCCGAGAGAATTCTGGATGAACAGGATGGTGAATTACATATTGATTCATCCCCGGGCCAGGGAACGACCGTGAGCCTTTTCTTTAAAAAGGAGAGAAGAAGGCCGATCAGAATAGAAAAGCTGTAGCAAAAAAGAGCAGCCTGCATAAAGTTATTCAAACCACATCTCCAATCCTTTCCCCCATTCTATTTACCTTGAATCAGTGTAAATAAATAGCTGTTTGTTTTCCCCGAAATTTTCTGAAAAAGACCCCCGTAATATTTGCAAAAATCTGTTCCTGAAATCTGGATATAATTCCGAATTTCTGGAATCCGGAACATTTTTCCGGAAAAAAGATTCTATGACACCCTGCATTTTATGGAAAATTTTCATAACTCTCTGTTTTTATGAGATAAGTTTAAATGTATATTATGTGGCTCATAATTTGCATAAATTTAAATGAATAAAAAATATATGAGGTATCATCCTTTATTTAAACCATTAATGAGAAAGGTGAGATGAATAAATTACTAGTTGCAGCACTTGTTGTGGGAAGCATGCTGTTTGCAGGGGCGGGATTAGCGATGGCAACCCCGGTTGCGGTGGATGACTGGGTTAACGGCCCGACGGGTTATGATCCCATTCTCATCGATGGCAATGGGTTTTACCCCTATTTTCATGATATCCGGGATAACGGTTATGATGGTCAAGCTATTGATCCTCTGTCTTCCGTTTTTCTCGAAATTACCCTGGAAGATGCGAATACTAACGCAGAAGATAAATCATCTATCTTTATTGATTTAACAAAGATCTATGATTATCAGGGTCACCTGGATAATCAATCGGACAGACGATTCGCCGTGCATTTCCGGGATATTGAGTACCCGCTACTGAAATCGGCCATTTATGCTGAACCGGATGGGGTGTTAAATGTGACTGTTTATGGCGGCGGCAATAACAAACCTGTCAATTTCGTCAGCTCCCTGCTGCATGCCGAGTGGGATGAAAACCCCGGTCCAGGAATCGACCTCCCGGATAATGAAGCAGTAGATGTGACCGCTACCCCTGAACCTGCCACCATGCTCCTTTTTGGTACAGGTCTTGTCGGATTGGCCAGTGCTGTAAGGCGTAGAAAGAAGAAATAATCATAAATTTTTTCTCGGAAGTTATTAAAAAAAGCAGGGGAAACTTCCCTTGCTTTTTTTGTAATAATCCTGCTGTCTGCATTTATGGCCACGAATTTAAACCATCCCATTTCTGCTTTAATGCTACACGAAATAATGGTCTCCTGTGCAGTGTCAAGGAACGATGACTTTGCCGGAATCGGAAAACATTAAGCAAGAGGCATTTTAAAATGCCGAATGGCAAAACCAAAAATTTTGCAAAAAACAAATTTGGATAGTCACAAATAGACAAATATCTTATATCTTTTCTCTGTGCCTTCTGTGCCTTAGTGCCTTAATGCCTTAGTGCCTTTGTCCCACTGCACCTTTATGCCTTCTGCCTCTGTGCCTCTTCTTTATTTATTTTCTCCCATTCATCCTGTAGCACTTGATAAATTCCCCCATAGCCTATTATATTCAAATTTATAAGTGGTGCTAAACTAATTTCTTGTTGTCATCTCGAACGGCTACAGGCCTCGCCCCTTGTCATCTCGAACGGCCGCAGGCCTCGCCCCTTGTCATCTCGAACGGCCGCAGGCCTCGCCCCTTGTCATCTCGAACGGCCGCAGGCCTCGCCCCTTGTCATCTCGAACGGCCGCAGGCAGGAGAGATCTTGTTCTTGCAAGTAAGCTATTTTTAAGATTTCTCACATTCGTTCGAAATGACAGGAAAGTGTTCGTTCGAAATGACAGGAAGGTGTTCGTTCGAAATGACAGGAAGCTACTACAAATGATAAAGTTGAAGAACCGGATCTTAGATTTCGATAATATTTAGTGGAGGTCTTAATGGGCAGAATAGCATTTGAAAGTATTCATTCGGAGGTGCGCTTTTTAAACCCGATGAAGGAGTTTGCCGAGGATGTTCAGACCCTCCAGATCCGCAGGGATCCGCTCCTGGGAGATACCAGCGTCTATAACCCGGAGCTGAAAGACAAGGCCCAGATTTTTTTCGGCAAAAATGATCCGGAGCTTATCAAGCGTCTGGCGGAAGATACGGCCAAGACCTGTTTTTTCTGCGGTGATGCCGTGGCCAAAAGTACACCGCGCTTCATGCCTGATTTTTCCAGTGAAGGCAGGATCAGGGTCGGCGAGGCGCTTCTTTTTCCCAACCTGTTTTCACTCGGCACCTATCACCCGGTCATCCGGCTTTGTGATGCGCATTTCCTGCAGCTCTCCGAATTCACCCCGGAGCTGATCGTAAACGGTTTTCTGGCGGCCCGGCAGTTCAACCGCATTGCCTGTGAAAAAGACCCGGAGATCGCCTATGCGGCGGTAACGGCAAATTATCTTTTTCCTGCAGGGGCCAGCCTTGTCCATCCCCATCTGCAGATGATTGCCACCTCCATTCCTTATTCATACCAGGCGAGAATACTGGATGGCTGCAGCCGCTGGCAGCGCGAAAACGGATCCTCCTATTTTGCTGATCTCGCGGCCGAGGAGAAGGACGGACCCCGTTATATCGGTAAGATTAGCCGCTGGCACTGGTTGACACCGTTTTCTCCCTTAGGCAACAATGAAGTTATGGCGATTCATGAAGATACCTGTGACCTTGACGAACTTTCCGACGACGATCTCAAAAATCTCTCAACCGGTATTTCAAAAATCCTGGCATATTATGAAACCCTCGGCCACCTCAGCTACAATTACGCCCTCTACTCGACCCGCACAGACCGCAACGACGGCAGCTTTCGGGCCATTCTTAAAATCATCACCCGGCAGAACCTGTATGCCAACTATCGGAACGATGATTATTTTCTGCAGAAACTGCTGCAGTCGGAACTGATCATCACTCCGCCGGAAGAACTGGCCCAGGAGTTGCGGAAAAGCTTCAAATCATGATGCAAATAATCAACAATAAAAGGCAGCTGGAAAGTTTTTCGGGTTCAATGTCGGAGTCATGCGCTATATAGCAGACCTGCATATTCACTCGGCTTTTTCCAGGGCCACGAGCAAATCGAGCAACCTGGTCGGCCTGGCAGCCTGGAGCGCAATAAAAGGCATCGATGTGATCGGCACCGGTGACTTCACCCATCCCGGCTGGTTCCGGCAGCTGCGTGAAAACCTGCAGCCGGCGGAACCGGGATTTTTCAGGCTTAAGGACATCCCGATCCCGAGGATTTTTGAAACCGGAGCAGATGACAGGGGCCAATCCTGTCGTTTTGTTCTCACGGCCGAAATCAGTTCAATCTATAAAAGACATGGCCGGGTAAGAAAAATTCATACCGTCCTCTTTGTGCCTGATTTTGCATCCGCCTCCAGAATTAATGTCCGATTGGCGGATATCGGCAACATTGAATCCGACGGCAGGCCAATTCTCGGGCTTGATGCCCGCGATCTGCTGGAAATAGTCCTGGAACATGCCCCGGACGGCTTCCTGGTCCCGGCCCACATCTGGACCCCCTGGTTTTCTCTGTTTGGCTCCAAGTCGGGATTCGATTCCATTGAAGAGTGTTTTGATGATTTGAGCAAGTACGTGTTTGCCCTTGAAACCGGCCTGTCTTCTGATCCTGATATGAACCGCCTGGTTTCGGCCCTCGACCGTTTCACCCTTATTTCGAATTCGGATTGCCACTCGCCGGGCAAGCTTGGCAGGGAGGCAAATATTTTCACCTGCGGCTTTAATTTTTTCTCCATGCGGGATGCCCTGAAAAATCCTGCAGTCGGAGGTTTTCAGGGAACGGTTGAATTTTTTCCGGAAGAGGGCAAGTACCATCACGACGGCCATCGCAAATGCGGTATTAACCTTCCGCCCTGGGAAACCAGGAAAATCGGCGCCATCTGCCCGGTGTGCGGCAAACCGCTCACGGTTGGCGTTATGCACCGGGTGATGGAACTCGCTGACCGGGAGAGTCCATACTATTCTGCAAATTCTCCAGGTTACTACAGCCTTATCCCTCTGGCCGAAGTTCTGGGTGAAATATTCTCCAGGGGACCGGGTACGAAGACGGTTTTGCAGGAGTACTCCAAACTTATCAGCATGTTTGATTCCGAGTTCAACCTCCTGCTCAATGTATCGGTTGATGAGATAAGCCAACGATACTCTCCCATCCTGGGAGAAGCGGTGAACCGTATCCGCCGGGAAAAGGTAATCCGCAGTGCTGGATTTGACGGAGAGTTTGGCGTTATTAAGGTTTTTGCTCCGGGAGAATTAAAGAAGCTCACCGGCCAGTTCTCTCTCTTTAAAACCGATAAGCCAAAAGTTAAATCGAAGGTACCCAGCAAGCCCTCATTGCTTGAATTTGTTCCCACCAGAGAGGAAAAGAACGCCAGGGATGTGGAAAAATTCCTGAACCCGGAGCAGCTTGCCGCAATATCCGCAAGCGGTCGCCACATTGTCGTAACCGCCGGACCCGGCACCGGCAAGACCTACACCCTTGTTTCCAGGATACAAAGACTGCTGGAGACAGGAATACATCCCGGGGATATTACGGCAATTACATTTACCAACCGGGCGGCGAATGAAATGAAAGAACGACTGGGCGCCATGCCTGGAGTAGAGGTCGATAAGCTCTTTATCGGCACCTTCCATGGTTTCTGTCTCAAGCTTCTGCGGCAGGATGACGGGGATATGGCCGTGGTGGGCGAGGAGCAGCGCCATAAAATTATCAGGAGACTGTTTCCCGCCCTGGTGCCGGAAGAGCTGCAAGAGGTTGCCCGCGGGGTGGATTCGTATCACCGGCATATTGCCGGCGGGGCAGGGGAGGACAGTGAAGCGGAAACCGCCGCCCGCGTACGTGCCTATCTCCATGAACTTGACAGAAGGCACGGGATTGATCTGGATGGTGTTATTCCGCAGGTTGTTTACCGACTGAAAACCGACGAGGATTTTTTTCAGAGATCTGATGCGGAGGTGCAGTATCTTTTTATCGATGAATTCCAGGATTTGAACCGGAGCCAGTTTGAACTTGTGCGGCTGTTAGCCGGCAATAGTTCAGTATTTGCCATTGGTGATCCTGACCAGGCGATTTACGGGTTTCGCGGCAGCAGCCCTGAATTCTTCCATCTCTTTATCGATGAATTTCGCGCCGATAATATTTCCCTGGTAAAAAATTATCGTTCAGCAAAAAAAATTCTCGAGGCGGCTGTTGCGGTTATTGCCCATAATCATATTCCGGGAACGAAACATACCGCCAGACTTATTCCGGAACATCATGAACCCGGAAACATTGAAGTGTACCAGGCAGCATCGCCCCAGGCTGAGGCTGAATTTATTGTTCAGCGCATCGAAGAACTGATTAGTGGCATCAGTCATTTTTCAATTGATTCAGGACGCGCCAGCGGCAGGAAGAATGAAGTCGCAAGAAGTTTCAGGGATTTTGCCATACTGTATCGTCTGTCACAGCAGGCGGAAGCCCTGCGGGAAGCACTGGAGCGGCGCGGCATTCCATTCCAGATGGTAAATGTCCGCCCTTTTTTCATGCACCGGGATATCAGGGCGCTTTATTATTGGATACGGGCAGCGGCAGAACCGGAGCAGGGAAACGTTGAAACCGGGGTTTATCTCCATCTGCTGCGGACTTTTCCGGGTATTGGCGCACATACCCTGGCATTGCTGGAAAATGAGCTGCCTCTGGGAGAATGTCCTGATTTTTTCAGCCGCACGGCAGCAATAAAGCTTCCTAAGGCGGCACAGGAAAGAATAGATGAGTTGCAACATCACCTGTCCGCTTTCAGGACGGAGGTGGTGGACCAGGGAATTTCGGGTCCTGCCGAAGCAGTCATGGAGTACCTGAGAATTAACATGAAAACGTCGGATGCCCGGCGCTTTCTTGAACTTGCCGGTTCCTTCGGTGCAGATCTGCAGGGATTTGCAGCCTATCTGCAGAAAAACGAAACTGCTACAGTATATGACGAGAGGGCCGAAGCGATTGCCCTCATGACCCTGCATGGTGCCAAAGGGTTGGAGTTTCCGGTGGTGTTTATCACCGGCATGGAGGAAGGACTCTTTCCCTCTGAACTGCCCCGCAAAACAAAGGAAGATGATTCGATTAGTGCAGTTCTCTCCTCCGTTCTGGAGGAGAGACGGTTGTTCTATGTGGGAATGACCAGGGCCCGGCACAGCCTTATTCTGACATCTGCCGCCACACGTCAGATTTTCGGAACCTACCGGAGCCGGCCCATATCCCCGTTTATCGCGGAGATTCCTGCTTCACTGTATGAACAGATAGAACGCAGGAAATCTAAAAGGAAAAAAACAGCGGCAACACAGATGAAGCTTTTTTAGTTATTCCTAAACCCACCACCTCGGCTAGTGGATCTGGATAGGTTCTACCGACCCGGCGAAAATGCTACATAATTGTTCATTTTCTTTGCTTGCCCAAAGAAAACGAACCAAAAGAAAAGGCACCCGGTCACTTGTCCCGCCCTTGGCGGGATACCCTGTGCTCCTCGAAGTTGCCGGGAGCTTGAAAACTCGTCCGCTGCGGGCGGACTCAGACAGGTCAAGCTCCTTTTTCGTCAACTTCTGCGGTGCTCGGCAGCGTGACAATGGGAAAAAACAAAGCGTTTACATGTATTCAAGCCCCTTTTTAGGGGCTACTTGTAAGCTCCAGCTAGGCCGGAGGAGCCTCACTGGGGCATGATGTATCGGATGAGCTGCCGGCCTAGCCGGCTAGGGAGCGGATAATATCGCTTTTACCGATGACGCCGACCAGTTTGTCATCCTTGATTACCGGCAGAGTATGCACTTTTTTCTCCGACATGATGGTGGCAATCTCATCCAGGCCGGTATCCTCTGACACCGAGACAAAATCTTCGGGGCATATATCCTGCACCTTATTGCCGGCCATTTTCTTTATATCCCTTTCCGTCTTTTTGGAGCTTTCGAGAAAGATCACCGAATCGAGGATGCTTATCATAGTCGGGATGTGCACTTTTTTGTTCTGATCGATAAGATCGCTTTCCGTTACCACAGAGAACACCTTCCCGGCTTCGTCGAGGACCGGGGCACCGCTGATCTTGTTCTGCCAGAGAATTTCAGCCAGTTCATTTACCGAGGTGTCTTTTTGGACGGTGACCACGTTCGTGGTCATAATATCTTTTGCTGTCAACATGGATGGATGCTCCTCATGGTTTAAATATCTTGTTTTATCCACCAGCATAGCTGGTGGGTCCCAGCTATGCTATGCTGGTACCATGGTAATAATTTTTTTATGTTCATTTTGCTTGCCCAAAATGAACCCAAAAGGGCAGCCGTTCACTTGGTCGACCTTTGGTCGACTGCCCTGCGCTGCTCACAAAGAACGGGCGACATCGGGATGACGCTTCGCTATGACCGAGTCGCTTTTCCGTTCTTTGTTGTGCTGCTCGGCGGCGTGAAATGGCAGTGTAAAAACACAACATTTTGCGGAGAAACTCCAAGATTCTTATAGGGTCACCTTTTAATCCACCTCTTTTAGGACTGGTTGTTAATTTTTTAACTCTTCCAGTACGTAAGGCAGCTCATGCGCCACCTCCGAGGGCAGAAAGCCGGCCCTGATCTCCTCTGCCAGCCGGTCCGCGGCCATGCCATGGCTGTATACCCCGAGGCAGCCAGCCTGCCATGGGGAAAGGCCCTGGGCCAGAAAACCACCGATGATACCGCTCAGTACATCGCCCATGCCGCCGCAGGCCATGCCGGGATTGCCGGTGGAATTTATGGCCAGCCTGCCATCGGGATCACATACCAGGGTAGAGGCTCCTTTTAAAACCACGTGCACCTTATGTTTAACGGCAAAATCCCGGGCTGTTTCAACCCGGTTTTCCTGGATCTCTGCGGTGCTGATCCCCGTGAGCCGTGACATTTCGCCGGGATGCGGGGTCAGGATTCTCGGGCCCGGTCCATTTTGGAGAATACCCGGGGCAGAGGCAAGAATATTGAGGCCGTCGGCATCGATCAGCATGGGCATCTCGACTTCGGTGTAAAGTTTTATCACCAGTTCGGCGGTCTCATCCGCAGTGCCGATGCCGGGTCCTATGGAAAGAGCCTGTTTACCATGTAACGCGTCCTGGATAACCCGGTAATCCTCGATGGAAAGAATGCCCCGGGCGGTCGACTGCAGGGGAATGGTCATGACTTCCCACAGGCTTGTCTCGATGATATGGTTCAGGTCATAGGGCACACAGAGGGAGACCAGGCCGGTGCCGGACCGCAATCCCCCCAGGCTGCAGAGCAGGGCCGCTCCGGTCTTGCCGGTGGAACCCGCCATGATGAGCAGGTGGCCGTATGTACCCTTGTGGGCCTGTGGTTCTCTTGCCGGCAGCCATCTGCCGACTTCACCGTCAAGGAGCTCCATGTGTATATCGGCATCGATAACAGCCTGGTCAGGTATGCCGATATCCGCAACGTCCAGAAGTCCGGTATACTGCCGGCCCGGATAAATAACCTGGCCGATTTTTGCCTGGCCAAAGGTTACGGTAATATCTGCCTGCACACAGGCGCCCAGGGTTTTACCGGTATCGGCGTTAAGTCCCGAAGCAATATCCACTGCCACCACGGGGCAGGGCGCCTGGTTAATCAGATTAATAGCCGCGGCAAAGATTCCTGTGACATCCCGGGTGAGCCCGGTGCCGAATATGGCATCCACCACGGCCCAGCATTCGGCCAGAATTGCGGGAATCTGCTGCAGATCCTTCTCGTCTTTCACGGGGATAATTTGGGCGGGAAATTCAAGCAGCCTGGAATAGTTGACAGCTGCATCTCCTTTCAGTTTATCGGCAGGGACTAAAAGAAAAACATAGGGGTGGGCCATTCTGGCGGCAAGAAGCCTGGCAATCACCAGGCCGTCGCCGCCGTTGTTGCCGGGTCCGACAAATACGGCGGTTTTGCTGCCCTGTGGATTACCGTACCTGGCAAGCATGACTTCGACCGTGCTGCGGCCGGCATTTTCCATCAATTTAAGCGAGAGGACCTTAAACCTGTCTATGGCGCTGCTGTCAAGAGCGCGCATCTGTTCCGCCGTCACCAGTTTCATCTTTTATGCTTTCTGCTCCCGTCTGGATGCATTATATTCAAACTGCTGCCCGGCCCGAAGATTTTGCTGCTCCTGGTATAAGTGCCGCCTTCGTGAAATTGGCGGCCGATAACAGGGCTTCATAACAGCAATAGATTTCCGGACGATATCTGACGGCATCGTGCATTTTACGCCGCTGTTCTAATTGTAATTTTACAATCTCCGTGTACCGGCATATGATGGCATATTATTAGACTGTTGGCAATGCTGAAAAGATCTGCAGCCTACCGGGTTTAAACGAATAACAAAGTAATTTTTATGACGGTTCAAGAAGACAAAAACAATTCAACTCCTGCCGTAAAAAACAGTGAACACGGGACAGGGCCGCTGACAGCCGAATTTCTCCGCACCGTACCAAACCATCCTGGTGTTTATCTGATGAAGAACCAGCAGGGACAGATCCTCTATGTGGGTAAGGCCAAAGATCTGCGGAAAAGGGTGGCATCCTACGGTAGAGTCAATCTAAAAGTTTCGCCAAAGACACATCTGCTGCTGAGCAGGGTTGCTGCAATCGAGACCATCCTGACCCGAACGGAAAAGGAGGCCTTTATCCTTGAAGCCTCCCTGATCAAAAAACACCGCCCCCGGTTTAACATTGAATTAAGGGATGACAAGAGTTATCCCCGCCTTAAGGTCACCCTTGGTGAAGAATGGCCCAGGGTGTATATGACCCGGCGCCGGGTCAGGGACGGCAGCAGGTATTTTGGCCCTTATTCATCGGCCGGGGCCATGCATAATACGCTCAGCATGATCAGCAGGCTGTTTCCGCTGCGCCGATGCAAGGGCAAATACCTGAAAAAAAGAACGCGTCCCTGTCTGAATTACCAGATGGGCCGGTGCCTGGCACCATGCAGCGGTAAAGTGGACAACAAACATTACCGACAAATGGTTGAAAACGTTCTGTTGATCCTGGAAGGCAGGAACAGGCAGCTGCGGACTCAGTTGGAAGCCGAGATGCGGAAGGCGTCCGATGAGATGGAGTTTGAGAAGGCGGCCTTGGCCCGGGATCAGCTGCAGGCCCTGGCAAAAACCCTGGAAAGACAGGTAGTGGTCAGCAATCTTGATCGTGATCAGGATGTATTCGGCTACATCCGGAAGGGCGCGGGAATCGGCATCGCTGTGATGAGTGTCAGGCAGGGCGCAGTCTGCGGCCAGCAGGTTTTTTTCCTTCTGGACCCGATCGGCGATGACGGCGAAGTCCTGGAAGAGGTATTGCGGCAATACTACACCAGAGAACCATCGGTCCCGGAGGAATTGCTGCTCCCTTTTCAGGCGGCGGATCATGTTTCCCTGCAGGAGTGGTTAAGTGATATCCGTGGCAGAAATGTTCAGCTGCGGGTTCCGAAACGCGGGGAAGGTTTGAAATTGCTGTACATGGCTGCAGCAAATGCCGAGCAGGTTTTCATCGACCAGGAAAACAGGGATAGAAGCTGGCAGGAGTTGGCCGGCAATCTGCAGACAAAATTAAATCTGCACATATTTCCTGCCAGGGTTGAATGTCTGGATATCTCTAATATTGGCGGCAAACAGCCTGTGGGCTCCCTTGTCTGCTTTCTGGACGGTGAAAAGGCCCCCGGTGAATACCGGCATTACTCGATCAGCAGCGCCCATGATCCGGATGACTACCGCATGATGGCGGAGGTATTGAACCGGCGTTTTGCGAGAGACGGCAAACATGATATACTCCCTGATCTTCTGGTTATCGATGGCGGCAAGGGCCATCTTAATGTTGCCCGGAATGTCCTGGGAGAAAAGGGGCTGCAGGACAAAGTGGAACTGGTGTCCATTGCCAAGGACAAGGGTGACGGCTCCGATAAAATCTATCGGCCGGGCAGAAAAAACCCGGTCAGCCTGGTACGCTATTCACCGGTGCTTTTTTTTCTCATGCAGATCCGCGATGAATCGCACCGGTTCGGCATTTCCCTGCATCGCAGGCTGCGCCGCAAGAAAACCCTGTCTTCGGAAATCAATAATATACCGGGAATAGGTCCGGCCCGGCGAAAAATGCTGCTTAAATCCCTGGGCAGTCTGGCCCGGGTCAGAAAGGCGACCCGCGCCGAACTTGGTGCCGTTCCCGGCATTGGCCCGGAGCTGGCCGGCCAGATCTGGGAATTTTTTCATGCTGAGTCGGGAAAATAAACAATTTTCAGCATTGATCACAACATAGCAGCATTTTAGTTGAGCACACGAATCAGAAATACGAGGTGGCTCTGCTATGCGGGGTAGGTTAGTGATAAATAAATTAAGGTCCACATAAAGTGAGAGAATTATTTTTTTTATTTTTTTATTTTTTTTCGTTCATTTTGCTTGCCCAAAACGAACCAAAAAGGCAGCCTTGTCACTTGGTCCGCCCGAGGCGGACTGCTCTGCGCTGCTCGCCAAGAACGGGCGACATCGGGATGACGCTTCGCTATGACCGAGTCGCTTTTCCGTTCTTGGCTGTGCTGCTCGGCGGCGTGAAATGGCATAAAAACATTTACATCGTGCATTACAATAGACCCTTTCAAAGGGGTGGTTAAATTTCACCTGACCGACTAAGAGCTGGTTTTATATTTACAGCCCGTGGACGAAGGAATAACGACAATGGACAGATTTAAAATAGTGGTCTTTGAAGAATATGGCTCGGGAGAAAAGAAGATTCAGGGTATCACCGAGCATGGCACCGGCCTAAAAATCACCGGAAGATACAATATCGAGGAAAGTCTGCCGGAAGTTGTGGATGACCCCGAACGCTATATCCCGGAAGATTTCAGTGCGGATCTTGTCCTGGATTTTCTCAAACATCCTGACCTGTCAGCCCATCTTGCCGGGGTCTGCAGGAAGAAAAACATACCGGTCATCGCCTCCGGCAAGAAACATGCCGATGCCATGACGCCTTTTACCTGATGCGGCCTCGGACGTCTGCAGTCTGCGGGCGAATACGGCCGCCAGTTTGGTCTGCCTGAATACAGTGTGGAGGTTAAGGATGGCAGGATATCCTCCATTGAAGTAAAACGGGGCGCTCCGTGTGGGGCGACCTGGGATGTTCTTGCCCGGGTCATTGGACTGGAACTTGATGAGGCAATTTCCACCCTGGCCCGGGAAGTCCAGTACATCTGCTATGCCGACCCCAGCGCCTTTGATCCCATATCCGGTAAAAGTCCGCTGCATTATGCCGGTGATGTCCATGCGGCAGCTTTAAAAAAAGCTTTGGCTGAAAAAAAATCCTGAAACAACAAGGCCTTGTCTATGCAGGAAATTACCTTACTATATTGGACATGAAAACAAAGGACCGGTTGTTCAGAAAGACGCGCCTGATGTTTGTTTCACCCTGGCTTCTTGCAGCAGCAATAGGTTTGCTTTCCCTGATTATCGTTATTTTTGCCGCCAACAATATTAAACGGGAACGGGGAATGCTGACCAAGGGACTGTTTCGCAAAGGTGAAGCAATCATTCGTTTTGTGGAGGCAGGCATGCGCGCCTCCATGATGACCGGCATGATGGGCAGTGTTATGGGGATGAATGTTCCGGATGACGGCGGGGCATCCCAGACACAACGGCTCATTGAACAGGCATCCGAGTCGCCTGATATACATTATATTGCGGTGATTGATATTTCGGGCAAGGTGCTTGTCCACAGCGATTCGGAAATAATCGGCACAACCATCGAGCGCAGTATTGAAATTTTAAAAAAGGCCGACCCGAACGGCGCATTTCACATCGTCAGCCTGCCGAATGCCAGATACAAGGTCTTCGAGGTGTTGGCCCCCTTTAAGCCATTTCGCAGCCGGGGCGGTTTGCGAAGATGGCGGGAACAGTTCAAGCAGAAGTATCCGCTCAAGTCCGGTGAACTCTCGCAGGGAGATGCACCGTCCGACAGCTGGCATCAACCCGTACTCGGATCTGATACGCATCCGCAGTACATCCTGGTCGGGCTCGATATGACGGAACTGGAGAATACGGTACGAAGATACCGGTATCAGATGATTTTCATGTCAATAGCCCTGCTGCTCATTGGGCTGGGAGGCTGGATATCACTAATGGCGGCCCAGGGATACAGTATATCCCAGGAGACCCTCAACAGGGTCCAGGCCTTTACCGGTCTTTTAATTTCCAGACTGCCGGTCGGCATTATCGCCACGGATCAGGACGGCAGGATAAGAACCTTTAATTCCACGGCTGCTGCCATGACCGGCAGAAATGTTAAAGCGGTCCGCAACGGCGAACCTGAAGCTGTGCTGCCTTCCGAAATTGCCCGGTTTTTTAATCTGCCGAATCTGAGCGATGAAATAACGGATCGTGATGTAACCGTGACCGGAGCTGATAATATCCAGTATTCTCTGCATCTGAGTTCACTGCCGGTCTATAACCAGTATTCGGTTTTTATGGGCCGGGTTCTGCTCATGTATGACCTGTCGGAACTTAAAAGACTGGAAAAGGAAATACAACGGCATGACCGCCTGGTCGCACTTGGCAAAATGGCCGCCGGTGTGGCCCATGAGGTGAGGAACCCGTTGAGTTCCATTAAGGGTTTTGCAACGCTGCTCGGGTCAAAATTCAAGGACGGCAGCCAGGAGCATGAGGCAGCGGATCTTCTGGTACAAGAGGCAGAAAGATTGAACAGGAGTATCAGCGAACTTTTAAATTATGCCCGTCCGACACCTCTGCGCAAAGAACTGGTCAATCTCGGCGAGATTGTCGATTCGTCGCTGAAGCTGATCAGCAGCGACGCCTTGGTGCTGGGGGTAAAAACCTCACTGAATATCGAGCCCGACCTGCCGCTTATTGCCGTGGACCGGGACAAAATAAACCAGGTTCTGCTCAACCTTTATCTCAACGGCCTGCAGGCCCTGGAACATTCCACCTCTGAAAAAGAACTGCGGGTGTCAGTATATCGTGATGTCAATGAAGCAAAGCTGGTGGTTGAGGTACAGGATACCGGAATCGGTGTACCCGAGGAGAATCTTGAGAAGGTTCTTGATCCATATTTCACCACGAAACCTGACGGCACCGGTTTGGGCCTCGCCCTGGCCTATAAGATTATTGATGAACATAGAGGGACCATAGGGTTTTCCAGTAATGTAGGTAAAGGAACGACCGTTTCAGTATCCCTGCCGATTACATAACCTGTCAGAATCAGCCTTGAATGACTCACATGTATTTGCTGGAGCTTGCATCATTAGAACGTACCGAAGTGCTGGGAAAAATCCTGGGATCGGCTGCCGAACCGGGGGATGTCATTACTTTGGAAGGCCCTCTCGGTGCAGGTAAGACCACTCTGACCCAGGCCATAGCCCGTGGCCTGGAGGTTGACCCGCGCCTCTATGTTACCAGTCCCACATACAGCCTCCTGCATGAATATCAGGGAAGGATTCCTTTGTATCACATGGATCTTTATCGTCTGGCAGGGGAAGAGGAGGTTGAATCACTCGGGTTTGTTGAATATTTTTCCGGTAACGGTCTAACCGTAATCGAATGGCCCGAAAGGCTTGGGACCCTGGCGCCGTCTGAACGTCTGCATGTGGAACTTGCCATGGCAGGGGAAATTTCCAGAACCGTTAAACTGACCGGATACGGCACCAGGTGGCAGAAAAAAGTGGCCGATATAGTCACCATGGTGTAAAAAGGTTGCTTTTTGAAGCAGAATTGTATACCACATTGTGGCATGTAAATCACCTGTCCCGATTATTTTAAGAACTATTTTTGTTGGAGAAAAAATGATGAATCCCAAACCGATCCGTTTACAGGACTGTTACAAGACATATACCTATGACCAGGACAAGGTCTTTACCCCGGCAGAAACCGTTAAACGTTTTAAGGCGCGGTTGGCTGAAGTTGACCTGGACATTTTAAAGGAAGTTCGGCGCATTGACAGCGGCCGGCTTGATATCCCCATTTATTTCAGCATAACGGGAAAAGACGCCAGGGAAGTGATCGGCAACAAGAAACAGATGGGAAAAGGGAGCACCCCGGAGCAGTCCCAGGCCAGTGCCTGCATGGAGCTGGGTGAGCGGTTCAGTTTTTTCAGCTTTATCAAAAATCCCGATAATTTTATCACCGGCACCTATCCCGAACTGCAAAAAGCCGGTTATAACCTCCTGCCGATCAGACGGCTGCTCCAGTCTGTTCATGATGAAACCATGGAGGAGGAGATGCTTGCCAGGCTGCTGGCTGATATTCCGATTAAATGGACCTGGGCAACCAGCTTGAACCGCGGGGAAGAGGTGTTGATTCCGTTTTCCTGGTTTTATGCCATCAATGAGTTTAATGGCCCGTCAAACGGCAACTCATATGAAGAATCGATCTGCCAGGGGATATGTGAGATAATTGAACGGCATGTCTGCGCCGTGGTGAGCCACGAGAAGAGGCAGGCGCCGCGCATCAGGCTTGAGTCCGCCAGGGATCCGGTTTCACGGGAACTGATAGAAAAATTTACCCGCAACGGCATCCAGGTATACCTGAATGATTTTACCCTTGATACCGGGGTGCCGACGATCAGTGCCCTGTGTATTGATCCATCAACATTTCCGGTCATGAGTGAGATCGTCTGGACCGCTGGAACTACTCCGAACCCGGAAAAGGCTCTTATCAGGGCCCTCACCGAGGTTGCCCAGCTGGCCGGCGACTTCAACAGCCACGCAAACTATGTGGCCAGCGGTCTGCCGAAACCCTTAGCCATGGATGAGGTCGAATACCTCATGAGCGGCCCTGAAATTGACCTGCAGGACTTGCCCGATCTCTCGGACGACAATATTAAGACCGAGGTGGAGAACTGCCTGGCCGCCCTGAATAAATTGGATATGGAGGTTTTTATTGTCAATACCAGGCATCCACAGCTGCAAATGCCTTCAATTTACACCGTCATCCCGGGAGCGCATTTCCGGGAGAGGGCGACCAGCAGGAATGCAGGTTTGTTTGCCGCGAAACTCATGGCGGAACTGGTAGAAGACCCGATTGAATCCAACCGGCATCTGCTCAATATGCAGAAACTGCTGCCGGATGCCTACTTTATTGAATTTTACCTGGGCCGTAATCTTCTGAACCTCGGCCGCCAGGACGAGGCCCTGGCCCATTTTAACCAGGCGCTTGCCCTGAACCCGAGCCAGGAGGATCTTCCCTATATCTATTCCTATCTCGGCAGCTGCATGAAGGATCTCGAGCAGTACCGGGAAGCGATTGCCATCCTTGAAAAGGGGGCCGAACTTGATAATACCAGGCCCGATATCCACAACCTCCTCGGTTTCTGTCATTTCAAGCTGGGAGAATATGAAGATGCGGTTTCTCATTTCAGCAAGACCATCGAGTTGAATCCTGCTTCGGCGATTGATTATGCCAACCTGGGAGTCAACTACCGAAGGCTTGAGAAGACGGATGAAGCAATCAAATATTTTGAACTTGCCCTGACCCTTGACCCTACCATAGAATTTGCCAGGGACAACCTGGCCCAGCTCACAGGAATGGCATCTTAAACTCCGGTTTACGGCCGCAGTTTTTCATGGAAATGAGCTTTGGCCGTTTTACTGTCCCCAATTGCAAATTGTCGTGATCCGGAGTATTTATACCGGACATGGCGGTCACCCTTTGCGGTAATTCCGGCACCATTTTCGCCAGGGACGTTTTTGCTGGAAAATCGTGGCCGACCGGATTCATACCCTTTTATATTTTTTACAGGCCGCTGGGTCGGTATCCATATCGGAAAATTCATGAAACCTCTTACCATTGTCGCCTATTTTGACGGCCGCCCGGGGCATGAGAAACAGACACGCTCCATTATGCAGGCCCTGGCTGCTATTACGGCTACGAATGCTGTTCATAAAAAGGTTCAGGTTGCTTCTGCGGCATATGTTAAAAACTGGGCTAAATATGTTCTGTCATCTCTGCGAATTTTTAAATTAAGTCGGTTTTTCGGACCCGCCGACCTGATTATCGGCACCGGGACCCACACCCATATCCCCATGCTTCTTGAAAAGGACGCACGGATGAAACTCGCCGGCGAAAAGGTCAGGGTTGTGACCTGTATGAGCCCGGATGCTCTTCTGCGCAGCAAATTTGATTTATGCTGCATCCCGGCCCATGATGATCCTCCCCGGCGAAAAAATGTGTTTGTCACCCAGGGGCCGCCCTGCCGGCAGCTTTTTGAAAAAAGACACGGTTCCGACAGAGGTCTCATCCTGGTTGGGGGAGTGGATAAGAAAAGTCATACCTGGAACTCCCGCATTCTCGTGGAACAGATCGAAGCGATTACGCAGCAGGATCCCTCCATGCAGTGGACGATTTCCTCTTCACCCCGCACCCCGGAAGAGACCTGCAGAGACTTAGAGTCCATGGCGGTTTCTATGGAGAAGCTGGTTTTTTACCGGTCAAAAGATACGCCTCCCGGCTGGATTGAAGAACAGTATGCCCTGCATGAAACCGTCTGGGTTACTGCCGATTCCATTTCTATGGTGTATGAAGCATTGAGCAACGGCTGTGCCGTCGGAGTCCTGCCGGTGGAGTGGCTGCAGCAGGACAATAAATTCCAGAAAAGCCTCAATATTCTGCATGAAAAGAAGATGATAGTTTATTTCAATGAATGGCAGGCGGGTGCAAACATGGCGGTTCCGCCGGAACCGTTAAATGAGGCGGAGCGCTGTGCCCGGGAGATCCTGCGGAGATGGTGGCCGGAGAGACTGACCGCCGTAAAGGAAAAGTGAGATACGGTCAATACGAGGTTTTGTCAGTATCAACAATAACCTGGATTTTGGCATCAGAATGAAAATTGTCCAGTTGGTCCCGGAACTTAATGAAGGCGGTGTTGAACGGGGTACGGTTGAACTCAGTCGCGGATTGGTGCGGCGAGGCCACGAAAGTATCGTTATAAGCCGTGGGGGTAAGCTGGTATGGCAGATTGAACAGCATGGGGGACTGCATGTCAATATGGATCTCTGCAGCAAGAATATTGCAACGGCGCCGTTCAGGGTTGTTCAGCTTCGCGGGATTCTCAGGCGCTTGCAACCTGATGTCATTCATGCCAGAAGCAGGGTACCGGCCTGGCTGGCCTATTTTGCCAATAAGAAACTGATGCTGCCGTTTATCACAACGGTTCACGGTATATATAGTGTGAATCGATATAGTAAAATCATGACCAGCGGGGATGTGGTGATCTGCATAAGCGAAGTCCTGAAAGAGTATGTCTGCAGCAATTTCGGGACGAATGATAAGAAAATCAGGGTGATTCCGCGAGGAGTAGATCTAAACTATTTTAATCCCAGTCGGCTGGATCATGACTTTATCAATGAGTTTAAATCTCAATATAATCTGAATGATAAATTTATTGTTTCCAGTATTGGCAGGATCACCTATTTGAAGGATTATGAAACTTTTATTAAAGCGATAGCGCTAACGGCTAAGAAGATTCATAATATAGCAGGAGTTATTGTTGGCGGCACGACCCGGGATAAGGAAGGTTATTTACATAAACTTCAGGAGTTGGCCCGCACTCTCGGGGTGCAAGAAAAGTTGGTTTTTACCGGCAGCCAGACAAAAATGCCTGAAATATATGCATTAAGTAACCTCACCGTAAACGCATCATTAACCATGGGTAATGTTGCCAGAACCGTCCTTGAATCACTGGCGATGAATACACCGGTACTGGCGACTACATACAAAGGGTTAAATAATATTATTAAGAATGGCATCAATGGGTATATAATTGATACCAGAAATGATTTTGATCTGAGCGGGAAGATCATACTTCTTCATGATAATATGATTGAGAATACCAGAGACAGTATTGATGTTGAGTTTACACTCAAGAATATGATTGAGAAAACTTTGGATGTTTATCTTAGCGTCATATGAAAATTTGTCATTTTATAGCTTCTCGGGGATTGGGCCGGGGAGAGTTTTATATTGATCTTGTTAATGAACTCAGCAAGACAATAGATATCTGTCTCGTAATACCCCGTGATGCCAAATTCCTGAATCGGGTGGATCCCGGGATAAATGTTATTGAGTATAAAGCGGTTAATACAAGAAGAAATCCATTCCTTCTAATCGAGTTATTTCATATTTTTAAAAAACTGCAGCCTGATCTTGTTCATACCCATTTTGATATGGCCACTGAGATTTTTTCCTTTCTCAATAGATTCTTAAAAATGCAATTTGTAGGCACCAAGCATAATTCAAGAAAAGGGAGGATTTTTAACAGAATAAGAAACGTAACAGCTGTTTCAAAAGCCGTGGAGAAATCCATAAAACAAAAGAATGTCAAAGTTATCTATAATGGTTTAATGCCGGAGGCGGTGGAATCTTCAAAACCACCCGGGGATGTCTTTATAATAACCTCAGTTGGAAGACTGGAAAGTATTAAAGGGTATGATATTCTCATAAATGAGGCAGCAAAACTACATTTTGAATTCAAGCTTCAAATAGTAGGTGATGGCCCGGAAAGAGCAAATCTGGAAAACCTCATCAAGCAGAAGAATCTTTCCGAAAAGGTTTTTCTTTTGGGATTCAGAACGGATGTTCCGCAGTTGATGAATTCTTCTCACCTCATTGTAATCAGCTCAAGAAGTGAAGGTTTCAGCCTCGCTCTAATAGAAGGGGTTTTTTACTCTGACTTGGTCATATCCACCAATGTTGGAATTGCGGGAGAAATTTTTACAGACGAATTTATCATAAATGGATTTGATATAGCGGCCAAAATTAATGAAGTTCATTCAAACTATGAATATTATTGTGAACAATTGAAAATAATTAAAGAAAAAGTACAAGAAGAGCTTCTGCTGCCCAATATAGCGTCGCAATACATTGACCACTATAAAACACTTATCGGCAGGCAGGAATGAGCTTATTTTTCAATATGAATCCCGTCATGGCTGTGAGAATCTGACGTTTTCAGCTGTCGAGTGAATTATTTCCGCTATACGCCTGATAATGTCGTTGTCCAGGTAAGGATGCATAGGCAGGCTGAATATCCTGGTGCATACTGACTCCGACAGAGGGAAATCACCGTTTTTGTATTGTAGTTCCTGGAAAGCGTCCTGCAGGTGCAGGGGCATCGGATAATAAACAGCAGTTGGAATACCTTCCTTATTGAGCCCATTCATAATGGTTTCGCGGTTATCCGTTAACAGGGAATATTGAGCCCAGGAACTTTTATAACCTGCAGGGGTAAACGGAGTAGTAATTATATCCTGGAGTTCTGCCAGGGCGCTGTTGTAATTTTCCGCTGTTTTTTGTCTGGCCGCGATTTCCTCTGGAAATATTTTCAGCTTTTGGATAAGAATTGCCGCCTGTAAAGTATCTAATCGTCCATTAAGGCCGAGACGGATATTATTGTATTTGTCTTTCCCCTGACCGTGTACCCTGATGGAATAGAGTTTTTCTGCAAGATCTTCATCATCTGTAAATATAGCTCCACCATCCCCGTAACATCCAAGCGGTTTCGCAGGAAAGAAACTTGTAGCCCCTGCATGACCGAGACCGCCGGCTTTTCTGCCCCTGTACACCCCGCCGAAGCCCTGAGCCGCATCTTCCAGGACGAAGAGATTCTCCTGATTGGCAATTTCAGAAATCACATCATAATCAGCTGGTAGGCCGAAAAGGTCGACAGGTATTATTGCCCTGGGGATAGCCGCTGGTGATAAATTGGAGGGCAGGGGATGAATTTGGGGGTCGTGTTCCCTGGCCGCTCTGATGGCAAGTTTCAGTTTGTCGGGGTCAATGTTGAATGTTTGCGGGTTAATATCAACAAAAACCGGGGTGGCTTTCAGCAGTGAGATTACTTCAGCTGTGGCAATAAAGGTGAACGGCGTAGTAAACACAATGTCCCCGGGACCGATATTCTGAGCCATGAGAGGCATCAGAAGTGCATCAGTGCCACTGGCACAGGTGATGACATGTTTTACGTCTGCAAATTCAGCCAATCTCTTTTCAAGTTCAAGAACTTCAGGGCCCAGAATAAATTTGCCGTGTTCCAGCACACCATTGATGGCGGTCCGGATATCGTCTTCCAGGTGTTTGAACTGGGTTTTCAGATCGATAAAGGGAATCATGGTATCAGTCGTCCTGTGTTGTGCAGCAACATATGTAGCCCTGCAGTTCATATTCTTCACCGGTGCGGAAGCATCTGCAACGCGCCCGTCCTGAAAGCGGCAGGTCCAGTCTTTCGCCGGATCTGCTCATCCAGCCTATCTGTCTGGCAGGATTGCCGACCATGAGTGCATGGGCGGGGACATCCCGAATTACCACGGCACCGGCGCCAATGAAGGAATATTCGCCGATGTCGATGCCACCGACAATGGTGCAGTTGGCTCCCAGGGTTGCGCCTCTTCGTACCAGGGTTCGGCAATATTCATCTTTTCTCGGGACAGCGGCACGGGGATTCATGACATTGGTGAACACCATGCTGGGGCCGCAGAAGACATCATCCTCCAGGGTGACTCCCTCATAGACCGAGACATTGTTCTGGATTTTGCAGCCGTTGCCGACTGAAACATTGGGGCCGATGACTACATTCTGGCCTATATTACATTTTTTACCGACAACGGTGCCGGCAAGCAGGTGCGAAAAGTGCCAGATCCTGGTGTCGGAGCCAATTTCCACATTTTCATCAATGACTGCACTTTCATGGACAAAATAGGGGGATTTTTTCTGATCCGCCGCCCCGATTACCTCCTTGCTTTCCTTTTCGAGTGATCGCTGGCAGCTGTTCAATATGCGCAGAACGCGCAAGCCCTCATTCCCATCGGTGCGAGGCGGTTGACGCGTTTCAATACAGTGGATGAAGTGGGCGCATTCAGCCCGCAGAGGTTCCTCCTGGTCAACTATCACACATCGTCCTTCAGCTTTATGCGCCACCGGAATATTTTTATTCCATTCAATTGAATGGGGATAAATTTTGAGTTTTTCCTCCCAGGCTACGGTATCGTCAAAAACCGCCATCTGCCGCTCGCCGACTACCACGAGCTTCTGCTCTTTGAATGGGTGCAGCCAGGAGACAAAGATATGGGCCCTGATGCCGCTGGCAAAGTTCAAGAGCGTCATAGTGGTGTCGGCAATTTTCTCGTGCAGAAAATTGCCTCCCTGGGCCCGGATGGATACAGGCATTTCGTTGGCAAGCCCGATTATGACTGAAATATCATGGGGGGCAAAGGACCAGAGAACATTTTCCTCGCGGCGTAATTTGCCCAGGTTGAGGCGGTTGGAGTAGATATACTGGATGCGGCCAAGATCACCCTTGTCGACCAGTTCTTTAAGTTTCAGGACCATGGGATGATACCAGAGCAGGTGGCCCACCATCAGGATGCAGCCATTTTCTTCGGCAAGTTTATTGAGTTCAATCCCTTCCTTTTCGTCGAGGCAGAGAGGTTTTTCAACAAAAACATCCTTTCCCGCCCGGATTGCCTCGCCTGCCAGAGCGGCATGGGTGACTGCCGGGGTGGCTATGACAATGCCTTTTATTTCCGGGTTATTTACAATTTCCGTAAATGAGGTTGCAGTCCTTATGTCCGGATATTGCACGGAAAAATTCTTGAGGGTAGCGGTATTCGTATCACAGATTGTGTGCAGAACACCGAGGGCATGAAAGTTTCTGACCAGGTTTTTTCCCCAGTAGCCGGTTCCGATGATTGCTATCATTTTTTTTCGATCTCCAAAGTTATGGATGAAAAAATAAAAATTAATCGATGTTTATGGGTGTATTTTTATGTATTGCTTTCGGACAGCTGACCAAAAAACAAAACAAGTTTTTTCAGTACCAGTAGTCAGCTATCCATTTTACAGGTTTTACCGTCTTATAGAATTTTTTATACCAGGGTACATGTTGGGTACCCCAGATGCCGGCAAGTGCTTCCGGAGGATTGGGGCTGCCGTGAAAGACAATGACTTTCGCGTTTTCGGGGATCCTGGTCGGTGCAATGAAACTATTTAAAATACCGCCGGGCATACAATGCATCTTAAAGCTTTTGCACCATTCTTCCGGGAAAAAATCAAAGTTTCCCTGGCCCAGTTCCCGGGTGATGTAAAATTGCTCTGTTCTGTTATTCTGCAAAACCTCATCCTGATGCTTCTCGTACTTTTCAAGCAGGTGATAGTATTTCCCGATTTCAAAACAGAACGCCGAGGCCTGGCCGATTAAGCGTCCCGGTTGGGACCAATTTTCAATAATAGCCAACTTTTCGGAATAATTCAAAAAACAATCAATATTATCAATGATGACAACATCCAGGTCAAAAAATAACAACTTGCCTTTTAAATCAGATAATTCTTTGTCAAATAATGCCAGCTTCCGCCAGGCGCTGCAATAAATGGCAGCTATGCCCTCCGGTTCCTTGAACTCCGGCAGGGGCTTTATTTCAACTTCGTTCTTAATGCCTGCAGATGACTCGGTGAAACAAACAAAGCGAAAAGGTAATGTTATGTTCCTCTTTACCATATTATAGAGAGTGTTGACATACTCGGGTCCGTATTTTGTGCCCCATTTCATGCAGACGATATTGACCGGGTCCATGCTATTTTTACCTATGGGTTTTTACGGGTTTACCAGCAGGTTTTTAGGGTAAATATTTGAAAATAAAAAGGCACAGAGCATAATTGTGTTTTTAGATTTAAGCACGCGGTTCCGTTTTTGCATTTGTGACCGGTGTATCATGGTAAAAGTAATTGTAATCTGCCTGCAGATGAATCCAGTTCCACCTCCACGCCAAGGGGCAAAGTCAAATTACGGCGGCCGTGCCCGACCGGGAAATTGGCCCAGACCGGTATGTCATATCCAGCCAGAAGTTCAACTATTCTATGGTGTATGGTTTGCTGCATTGATTTATCTTCTTTCCTGGCATCATTACAGAATGTACCCAGGATGACCCCTTTTATTTTCTGTAAACGCCTGGCTTTGCTCAAATGGGTAATGAGCCGGTCCAGGCGATACGGGGATTCACCGATGTCTTCAATGAATAGAATCGATTTATTCCAGGGTATTTCATAAGTGGTGCCGATCATATGCACCAGGGTCGTCAGGTTGCCGCCCAGCAGAATCCCTTTTGCTCTCCCTTTTTTTAATATTTTAACCCCGGCAGGTTTTATCAGATCCTCTGATTTGCCGGTCAGGACCTTGAAAAAGCTCGCCAGTGACTGCTTATCAATACTGGCAAGGGTTGTTAGGACCGGACCGTGGTAAGTGACAAGACCTGTATTTTTGTGGATCGCTGCCAAAAGCACGGTCAGATCACTGAAGCCGACAAGGATCTTAGGATTTTGGCGTATCTGCTTCATATCGATCAGGTCAAGCAGCCGCATGCTGCCGTAACCTCCTCGTGCTGCCACCAGTCCCTTAACTTCAGGATCGGACCATAACCGGTTGAATTCATCGGCACGCTCCTGGTCAGAGCCAGCCAGGTAGCCTTTTTTATAGAGAAGTGTCGGGTTGTATTTAACCCGGAAGCCCTTCTTTTCAAGAAGAGATATTCCGGCGCTAAAGTTATCTTTATTAACGATCGGACCAGCCGGGGCAACCAGGCCGATTGTGTCGCCGATCTTAATGGGGGGTGGGAAAACGGCCTTGCGAGATTTTTTTCCTGCAGATTGTTTAGCTGTTATTTTCATACAGGAGATAAAGCCCCTTCAAGGTTAACATGGGATCGACATCCTGGATGGATTCTGAATATTGGGAAATCAATTCCGCCATACCGCCGGTTGCTATAACTTGGGGACAATCGGCGAATTCAGCAGACAGTTTTCCGATGAGACCGTCCACCATGGCACCATATCCGTAAAGTAGGCCGGACTTTATGGCATCTACCGTGTTGGTGCCGATCGCCTTTTTAGGTGGTGAGGATATATCAATCCTCGGTAGTTGCGCAGTCCGGGCGGCAAGTGCATCAAGCGAAATACTCATGCCCGGCAGGATGGCGCCGCCGAGGTATTCGCCCTGATTTGATATACAATCAAAGGTTATGGCGGTGCCAAAGTCGACCACTATGGCACTTTTTCGGTATTGTTCAAATGCGGCCACTGCATTCACTATCCTGTCCGCGCCGACTTCCCCGGGGTTGTCCATCGATATTTTTATGCCCGTTTCCAGAGATTGACCATTTATAACCATGGGAGAACATTCTGCATACCTGCGCGAAAAATCCTGCCAGGCCTGCTGCTGGGTCGGAACTACACTGGCAATTATAACCCCGGTGATTTCCTTGAACCGGATATTCTGCATGGCAAAAAGGGATAGAAAACCTGCCGCCAGTTCATCGGCGGTTTTGTCCCGATCAGTTTTTAGCCGCCAATGGCAGAACAGGTTTCCCCTATTGAAAACACCGCAAACAGTTTGAGAGTTACCGACATCGATTGCTAAAAGCATGATTTTGTCTCTGTTGAGGTGATTAAAAACAAAACAGGCCGGATGGCCAGCCTGCTGACAATAATATTAAAACTGGAGAGCATAAGCAAGAATAGTATTGTGCAATATCCTCCTTATCTACCAGTGGAGATGTTTTGCTTTGGTATAGATTTTTTCAAATTCCCGCTGCAGTCCGAAAAGAGGTTTTCTAAACTTCAGGGTCTGCCGATCCATAATTGTTCCCCCGGCAGTAGTGTGTTTTATGGAGCCGTCCCGCGCGGTGATTTCCCGTTCCAATACGGCAAAAAGATTGTGCTCTTGCAGCACACGTCTTCTGGCTTCGATTATGTAAGGCAGCCGATCGTTATACTCATTATTTTTCATCGTGCTGCGTATGATCTCAACGGTCCGGGCAAAATCATTTATATCAATGGGAATAAAACTTTCAGGAGGAAAATAATCTGCTGCATTCGGACAGCCATGATAAAAAGGAAGGGTATAGCCAAGGAAGGCATCAGGGAGTTTTTCCGTCAGATGATGCGGATACACATGATTCTCTATGACTATATGATAGCGGTATGGATCAAGGGCTTCAGCCTTATCATTTATCGGCCTGACCCCATGCCCGAAAATATCCAGTTCTGGAATAGCCTTCTTCAGCTGCTCGGTAAAATTATATCGCCTGTAATGGAGAGTGAGCCGCCCCTGCCGGATAGAACACACGGTTGAGATGGTTCTGGTTTTCGTCATGGGTGGAATCTGTGCCAGGTCGTCATAGGTGAGCATTCTGCCGCCGTTGTTTGGCGCTCCGTAAAACCAGATAAGCCCGGGTTGGGTAAAAATAGCGTTCGGATGTTTAATAACCCATGGCTCCTGGCTGGTAACAATAAAACCGAACTGACTGAGATAATATGAACCGTACACAGTAATGGAAGAAGGCTCGCCGGTAATAAGGATGGTTTTTTCACGCGGGCAGTGTAACCTTTCAATACTGGCCGCTTTCAATTCGCGCGGCAGATCGTGGTAAACAACAAGCCAGTCGTATTCCGAAGCATTGCCATCAAAAGTAAACCGGCAGTTTCCCCAAGAGGTATTATCTCCCGGAAGTTGGCGGGAAAAGCGCGATTTGTCGTCACAGCTGCGAGACAGGCCCCTGGCGAGAAATTTTACGATAATCGGATTGTTCTCCCTGGATGCTTGGCTTTGAGCTATTGTAGAACTCGGTTCATGCATATGTATTTTTAATTGTCGATCAACAATGATGGACAGGGTTTGTTAAGAAAAAGTTTTTTTCATTTGCAGGAAGAGCAGCCTGCCGGCAATCTGAAACGGTGGGACAAGAAAACAGATAATAATATTAGAACCGCGGTTTATAAGCAAGGGTTTGTACGAAATGGGGAATTAAATAGAGAATTTGAAGAGAATCGACTACTGGAATTTTGGGAATATATCAAGTATTGTCGCCGGTATACTTTGTAATGAAATCATCGACCAGCAGCTCCTGTTCATTTGAGAGAGAGCCGAACTGCAGACAGCATTGCCGTTCATTGATGATACTGAAGGAAACATGATTTTCCACTTTGAAATCATTGATTTTTTCTATCGGAATATCATTCAGGAAAAAACTGCTGTTGACAAGAACATCGATGGTTTTTGCGTTTTCCAGCCAATTATTCTGATCAAGGTAACGAACCGCCATCCCGCCTTTGCTGATATTGACGATTCTTGCAACCTGTGAGGAAGGTTTATTGGGAACGGCAATGGCCAGGTTTTTAACATTGTAACGTGTATGTTTTCTTCTGTCAGTCTGATCAGTTGCAGCCGGCATAACAGTTTTCTTCAACCTTACATGAACAGGGACACAGCCCACAATCCCCATTGGCTATGTTAAGCACGTACAAGCAGATGGGGAGTAATGGATGTATTTGTAAAGTTTAATATACTTATCTCAGAAACTCCTCCCGGAGCTTGCCGTTTTAAACTTCAATTATAAAATAATGATAAAGCAATTTACATAAAAAAATAAGGAAAAAATGTAATGTACTGTTTTTTTCTTATCCGGAAAATCGGAAATCGGAAATCAGTATAAATCATATTTGACCAGGCGGCCATCCAATCCGCCGCTGATAAGCATTTTTTTCCAGCTTGATTTAAGGCCGATACTCTTTATCATTTCACGATTACCGAAATAGAGATATGCTTCAGAACCTTTACAACGTTGTTTTAAGAAGTCACCAAGCTGTTTCATGAAATTCTTGATATTTTCTTCTGTATCAAGCCTTATTCCATGGGGAGGATTGCTGACTATGACGGAATTTTCCAGAGATGTGATATTTTGCAGGGACCTGACGGAAAGAGCTATTTGGGCTCCCTGGGCAAAGCAGCGGGTATTTGTTTTTGCCGCTGCGACAGCATCATCTGCCATGTCACTGCCGCTGATAAGCCCGGGAGGCAGGTCTCTTATGCGGCTGTCTTCTTCTTCCTTTACCGCGGTCCAAATTTTGGCATCGAAGTCGGGCAGCGCCGTAAAACCGAACTTTTTTCGCAAGAATCCTGCCGGAATCCTGCAGTAGTGCATCATTGCCTCGCAAAGCAGGGTGCCTGAACCGCACATGGGGTCCACCAGAAGCCTGGCCCCGGTCCAACCGCTGAGACGGATAATTGCGGCGGCAACGATCTCCTGCATGGGAGCGGCGACTGATTCCAGGCGATAACCGCGCCGGTGCAGGGATGCTCCGGATGTGTCAAGGTAGATGGTGGCCTTATTGTTCTGGATGTGGAGGTTGAAGAGGATATCCGGGTTTTTGGTATCCACATTGGGACGTTTGCCCGTTTTTTTTCTGAAAACATCGACAATAGCATCCTTTAGTCGCAGGGCGGCATACTGGGAGTGGTTTATTCTGCTGTGCGAGACATTGGCCTTCACGGCAAAGGTGCTTTTCAGGTCGATGAGGGCGGGCCAGTTAATATTAGCGGCGGTTTTGTATAGATACCTGTCGGAATGGCAGTCGAAACGGACAAGGGGCGCTAAAATCCTGCTCAGGAGCCTTGAACAGTAGTTGAGCCGGTAGAGAGCGGCCCTGTCGGCTGAAAAATAAAACCCCCGGTAGATGGGCTTAATGTCCAGCGCCCCGAGTTCCTGCATTTCTTTTCTGCCGAGTTCTTCCAGTCCATCGGCAATCTGGGCGAAGTAGCGGTTGTTTTTCTGGTAGGAGAACATGTGGATTTGTTCACCCGTTTTCAGGTGCGGACTTTTTGCGCCAATGACCCTTCAGACCTTTCTCAAAGCGCGGTTGGATCTCCGCCAGCAGGTCCTCTCTTTCCAGGTAGGGGCAGGGCAGGTCATAGGGAAATCTTCGGCATTGGGTCGGACGGGCGGTGTGCACCGTACACCGTTTGATCAACCTGTCGCTTGCTTGAAAAATGCAGGAGCCGTCTTTCTTCACCTTGAAGGTATAACGGTTTTCCATGAAACGTTTGCGAACTTCCCCGTCGGGGATGGAAAAAAATCTTGCCAGACGGTTTATGTCATCACCATCAATTAAAAGGAAGGAGCCTTCAAGCCGATAGCAGCAGTAACCGGGACAATAATTACAGTAATTCATGGTTTTTGCCCATAAGCAATTAAGTCTTTTATTCTATATGGTAGCGGGCCATTTGTATATGGGAATTCCTGCAGCGCGGACAGCGGCCCGGTCTGGTAAAACGGGTTCTCCTGTCAAAAACAAAACCGCATGACAGGCATTCATATGGCAGCTGCACAAGTTTTTTGCCCTGGCTGCTGACAGATTTATCAAGATGTCTTAAATGGTCGACAACCTCTTTTTCAGTTATGGAAACAGCCTTGGAAAGATCACGCTGGGTTAATGTGTCGGAGCTGAGCAGGTCTATAATCTGCTGCCTCAGGGTTTGTTTATTGTCAGGAGGTTCCATGTATCTTTATCGCGGTTGTATTCCAGAACATATATGAATCCGTCGTCACCAAGCACTTTGAAACACCTTCGTCCCGGAGTCAACCAGCGTTTTTCTATGGAGATGATTTCAACCTGCCGGCCGTCGATATGGAAACGGCGGGGATATTCTTCCGCCAGTGATCCGGCATAACTTTCAACAGTAACGGTTTCCATGATCTGTTCGTGAAAAAAATGAATATCTGCAACATTTACTATGGTCTGCTTTGCATGTACAGCTTATTATATGAGTTAATTTTTTACTACTGATTGGGTGATAATTCATGTCGGAATATATACAGGTTTTAACAACGGTTGAACATAAAGCGGATGCTGAAAAAATCGCCAAGGTTCTGGTGGAAAAGCGCCTTGGAGCCTGTGTCCAGGTAATAGGGCCCCTGACGAGTTATTTTAATTGGCAGGGAAAACTGGATACCGCCCAGGAATATCTATGTATGATCAAGAGCAGGGAAGACCTTTTTGCCGAGCTGGAAGCTGCAATTATAGATGTCCATCCTTACGAGGTGCCGGAAATTATTGCAACTCCAATAATAAAGGGCGGTACTGATTATCTGAATTGGATGGCAGCCGAGTTGAAAGCATAATGGTGGCTGAACTTTTTTTATGTAAGCCCGGCATGCATAATTTTTTTTGCTGATTATGGATACTGCCAAAAAAGGATCCCGGCGGCGTGCTAAAAAAAAATTTACCTGCCACTGCTGCCGGAAGGAACAGTTATTCTGCTGGAACTGTCAATGCGGTTTTCAGATCTGCGCCCGTTGTTTTGAGGAAAACAAGTGGGGTATGACGAACGGCCCGACCTGGATCTGTCCTGATTGCGGCAGTATCAGGATGATGGAGTAGCAGGGGGATGTTTCTTTCGTTTACCTGAGGTGGTGCATGAGGGGGCCTGTGCCCCGGCCTATCCTGAAAGGCGCGCTTTTTTTGATAAGAGCATCCATGTAATCAGTCGCCTGATGAAAGGCCTCGGAGTCATTTCCGGTCAGTAAATGATACGCTGTAAAGGCTGCGGAAAAAGTACAGCCGGTTCCATGGGTATTCCGGCTTGCTATTCTTGGGTGAGAAATCTCTTGGCAAGCTGCTGTTCCAGAGTCATCCGGAGAAGAGAACAGATAATCGGTTACAATGTTTTCATCGGGTCTTAAATGGCCGCCTGTTAAAATAACGGAGCGTAATTTTTCATATTGCTGTAAAAGCATTCCGGCTGCTGCTGCAAATGCATTTTTCGGGCTGCGGCTTTTCTCCGTCAAGAGATACAGCTCGGGAAGATTGGGAGTAATGACGGTACACAGCTCGAGCAGTTGCGTTTTAACAGCATCACAGCCTGCAGAATCAATGAGCTGCCGGCCGCTGGACGACTTCATGACCGGATCGTAGATTATTTCGCCGTTGAAATCCTCCAGTGCTTCACAGACGCTTTTCGTCACTGCAGCAGAACCAAGCATGCCGACCTTAATATGACTTACGTTCAGGTCGCTCAGAACATGTTCAATCTGGTCTTTGACAAATGGCGGATCAACCGGTTGAACGGCAAAGACTCCGCGGGTATTCTGGACGGTGAGCGAACTCACCACAGCACCGCCATAAACGCCGATTGCAGTGAATGTTTTAAGATCCGCCTGGATGCCGGCCCCGCCGCTGGGATCGGAACCCGCTATGGTTAAGGCAATCCGCTGAGAATCTTTTATTGGTGACATGGTATGAATCACCCTGGATTTAATGAATCAAGACTATTTACTTTATGAACTATAACAGGAATTTATCAAATTATTCCAATTAATCGTCCGGTGCAATTTTTTTGTTGAAGGTATACACTATATTGTGTATATATTTTAAAATTTGTCTATATATTGTATAATCCGGAAATGGGGCAACAATATGACGGCAGACATGGCAACTGGGACAGAACTGCAGCAATTTAACTTCGAACCGTGAAACTGTTATGGCACAAGCAGCGCAAGTATATGATGAAAGCAAGATCAAGACCCTGAGTTCTCTTGAACATATTCGTCTGCGGCCGGGGATGTATATCGGCCGCCTCGGCGACGGTTCCCACCATGATGACGGCATCTATATTCTGCTCAAAGAGGTAATTGATAACAGCGTTGATGAATATATCATGGGGTCCGGTAAAAGAATTGATATAACCATTGAAGACAATGGCTTTACATCGGTTCGGGACTATGGCCGCGGTATTCCCCTCGGCAAGCTGGTGGAATGTGTCTCGGTTATAAACACCGGCGCCAAGTACAACACCGATGTCTTTCAGTTCTCCGTAGGGCTCAACGGCGTCGGTACCAAGGCGGTAAATGCCCTGTCCAGGCTTTTCCGGGTCACCTCCTTCCGGGATGGTGAATATGCCACGGCTGAATTTGAAGTCGGCAATCTGCAAAAAGAGGACAGGGGAAAAACCAAGGAACGCAACGGCACCCTTATTGAGTTTCTGCCGGATGAAGAATTATTCGGCGACTTCACCTATGACAGGCAGTATGTCAGAAAGCGTTTATGGCGCTATGCCTATCTCAATTCCGGCCTCAACCTGTATATCAACGAGGAACGCTTTTTTTCCGCCAACGGCCTTTTGGATCTTCTGGCAGAGGAAATCAACGGCAGCCAGATTTATGAACCGATCTATGCCAAAGACCAGACCCTTGAATTCTGTTTCTGTCATACCAACAACTACGGCGACAGTTATTTCACCTTTGTCAACGGCACCTATACCAGTGAGGGTGGAACCCACCTGTCCGCCTTCCGCGAAGGCATTCTCAAGGGGGTTAATGAATTTTCCAACAAGAAATTCTCCGGCAAAGATGTGCGGGAGGGTGTTGTCGGCACCTTGGCCATAAAGGTCAAGGATCCGGTCTTTGAGTCACAGACCAAAAACAAGCTGGGAAACACGGAGATCCGCTCCTGGATAGTTAATGAAGTAAAGGACGCGGTCAGTGCCCATCTTTATAAAAACACCGAAGCTGCGGAGAGGATGCTGGAAAAGATCCAGCAGAATGAGAGGGTGCGCAAGGAGCTGCAGCATGTAAGGAAAGAGGCCAGGGCCAAGGCCAAAAAGGTGGCATTGAAGATACCCAACCTCAAGGACTGTAAATACCACCCGACCAAAGAGAAGCCCTCGCCCCCAGGAGATGAGAACATGCTCTTCATTACCGAGGGCCAGTCTGCGGCAGGTTCCATTGTCAGCTCCAGGGATCCAATGCGCCAGGCCGTATTTTCCCTGAAGGGCAAGCCCCTGAATGTGCTCGGACAAAGCCTGCCGCTGCTCTATAAAAATGAAGAAATGTACAGTATGATGCAGGCCCTTGACATTGAAGAATCTGTTGGTAATCTTCGCTATGACAAGGTTATTCTAGCCACGGATGCGGATGTTGACGGGCTCCATATCAGAAATCTGCTGTTGACCTTTTTTCTGCATTACTTTGAGCCGCTGGTGAAGCTCGGGCATATCTATATCCTTGAAACGCCCATCTTCAGGGTGCGCAATAAGAAGCAGACCATATACTGTTACAGTGAGAAAGAAAGGGCGGAAGCTGCGAAGAAGCTTGCCGGCAGTGGCAGCAAGAAGCAGTCGGTGGAAATGACCCGCTTTAAAGGCCTGGGAGAGATCTCGCCCTCCGAGTTCAAGCAGTTTATCGGCACCGATATGCGGTTGCGGCAGGTGAATATTGACCGGCTTTCCGAAGTTCCCAAGGTGCTCAATTTTTACATGGGAAAAAACACGCCGGAACGTAAAGAATATATTATGAATAACCTGATATAGAGGCTAAAGGCTGAAGGCTAAAGGCTAAAGGCTAAAGGCTCAAAGCTCAATGCTCAAAGGAAAAAACAGGAATCAGGGGCAGGGACCGGGTTTCAGGGACGAGTTTTAAGTTTTGAGTTCATAGTTAACCGACAATCGACCATACACCACTAACCACCGACCACTAACCACCAACCACCAACAACTAACCATTCACCATTCACCATTAACCATTCACCATTAACCATTAACCATTCACCACCAACCACCAACAACCAACCACCAACAACCAACAACTAACCATTAACCATTAACAATTAACCATTAACAACTAACCATTCACCACTAACCACTAACCACTAACCACTAACAATTCACAATTCACCATTTAATTGATCATTCCATGGACGAAAGTGCCGATCTGGGAAAACTCCACAAACTCTTTGATGAAAATTTCATCGAGTATACCTCGTATGTCATCAAAGAACGGGCGATCCCGGATATTAATGACGGCCTGAAGCCGGTGCAGCGCCGCATCCTGCAGACCCTGTTTAATATGGATGACGGCCGTTTCCAGAAGGTTGCCAACGTGGTCGGCGAGACCATGAAGCTGCATCCCCACGGCGATGCCTCTATATTCGGCGCCCTGGTCAACCTGGCGAACAAGGATATTCTGATTGAACGGCAGGGGAATTTCGGCAATATCTTTACCGGGGACCAGGCTTCGGCCCCCCGGTATATTGAATGCCGCCTGACGCCTCTGGCCAAGGAGACCCTGTTCAACCGGGACCTCACCGAATACGAGCCATCCTATGACGGCCGCATGCAGGAACCGGTAACATTGCCTGCCAAGATCCCCATGCTGCTGCTTCTCGGGGCGGAAGGAATTGCCGTCGGCATGGCAACCAAAATCATGCCCCATAACTTCTGTGAACTTCTGCGGGCCCAGAAAAAGATTCTCAAGGGCAAACCAGTAATGCTTTATCCCGATTTCCAGCAGGGCGGCATGCTGGATGTTTCAGGATATAACAATGGCAACGGCCGCCTCAAATGCAGGGCCAAGATTGTTGAAAAGAACGAAAAAACCATTGTCATTGAAGAAATTCCCTATTCAACCAACACCACCTCTATCATTGACTCCATTGAAAAGGCCGACAAAAGCGGCAAGATAAAAATCCAGTCCATCAATGACTATACCGCCGAAAAGGTGGAAATCGAGATCAGGCTGGCCCGCGGCATCTATGCCAGGGATACCATAAAGGCCCTTTACGCCTTTACCGACTGCGAGGTCCCGATCAGTCCCAACCTCACGGTTATCAAGGACAATCAGCCGGTCAACATTTCCGTTGAGGAGGTGCTGCACTACAACACTGAAAAAGTTGTCAAAGATCTTGAAAAAGAACTGCAGATCGAGCAGGGACGATTGCAGGATAAACTGCATGCCCGGACACTGGAACAGATTTTCATCGAGGAGCGCATCTATAAGAAAATCGAGACGTGTAAAACCTACAAGGCGGTCACCGATACGGTGAAAAAGGGTTTCGAGGAGTTTACGGACAAACTGATAAGGCCCTTAAGCAAGGAAGATGTCGAGCGGCTGCTTGAGATCCGCATCAAGCGGATATCCCGGTTTGATATTGACAGGCAGCACAAGGAAATCAAGGAGATCAAAAATTCCATCAAGGACGTGGAGAAGAAACTCAAGGATATAATCGGCTTTACCATCAGTTACCTGGACAATCTCCTGAAGAAATACGGCCGCTACTATCCCCGCAGAACCATGATCGAAACCTTTACCGAAGTCAAGGCGCGAAAGGTTGCCCTCTCCAATCTCACCGTCGGTTATAACCGGGAAACTGGGCTCCTGGGGTATCAGGTAAAAACCGAATGCGATATGACAATCTCCTGCTCCGAGTATGACAAGATCCTGCTCATCCATAAGGACGGCCGTTACAAGGCGGTCAAGGTGCCGGATAAGATATTTGTCGATCATGATATATATTGGGCCGGCAAGGTGGAGAGCAGGACAATATTCAACCTCCTTTACCGGGAGGGTTCCTCGAGCCTGACCTATGTCAAACGCTTTACAACACCTAAATTCATTCTTGACAAGGAATATCATCTTTTCCCGCCCCACAAGAAGTCCTGGATCCAGTTTCTGCAGACCGGTGAGGGCGTTCGGGTCCGCGTTGATTTTGTCGCAACAAAGCGGACAAAGATAAACTCCCAGCGGCTGGAGTTTGACGAGTACCTGATTAAAGGGGAGTCGGCAATCGGCAAAAGATTGTCCCCCCGAAACGTAAGGCGGATATCGGAATTAACCGTAAAGCAGTCCGAGCCCCAGGATGATCCTGAAGCCGGGAAGAAAGAGGGCGGCAACCAGGAAAACAAGGCCGCGCCAACCGAATCGAAACAGGTATCCCCCGCGACAAAAAGAGAACACAACGAAACGCAGAATGATTCTCAAACCGATAAAAAAGGGGGGGAATCAAAAGACCAGCAGCCTCCGGCTTCCGAATTGAAAGAGCCCGCCGCTCCCGGGAAACATAGCGATGATCAACAGCCCGCAGTAGAAAAAGGCAAAAAGAAATCGCAGCTGGGCTTGTTTGACTTGAAAAAGAAAGAATAGTTTTTTCCTGTCTCTACCTCTGCAAATAAAGTATCATACCTTCCTGGCTTATAATTCATCCCTTGCAATTCAACGGTTTTTTATTTATATGGACCCCTTTTGAATACGGTCAGCGAGCGTATTTGATGGAGTAATGGGTTTAAAAATGTCATATAACGGCTGAATGGAGTACTGGAGCGCTGGAGTAATGGGTTTAAAAATGTCATATAACGGCGGAACGGTGTACTGGAGCGCTGGAGTAATGGGTTTAAAAATGTCATTTCGAACAAACACCCCATTGTCATTTCGAACGAAAGTGAGAAATCTATTCGGGCACGGAATAAGATTTCCCGCTCTGCTCGAAATGGCAGTAAGTGGGAGTCAAAACGACAATTTCAGGGCATTAATCCACCATTCCAATACTCCAATACTCCATCACTCCTGAGTTTGGTAAAGAGCCACGCCACATACGGGAATCATATGAATAGTCCTTCCCCGGATGGTAATATCCCCGGCAAGAAAAAAGAGAGTGCAACCATGATGCGCTTCGGCAGGCACAATGTGCCGCGCTGGGCGGTCTATTTAATTTTAGGAGCACTGACAGGAATTCTTTTTACCGTATTCATTACCCTGAACAATTCCTTTCAGGTCCGGAAACTGACCCCGGTGGCGCCGATAGAAGGTTTGAAAAAGCCGGTTCTGGCGTCTAAAAAACATCGGGCAGCCGATTTTCTGATCAGCAAACTCAAGCAGTATGGCCTGTGGAAAATTCAATCTTCCCAGGAAGTGCCTCGTTTTTTTATTGAATCCTATCCGGATGACTTGAATAATATTGAAGATGTTGCGGTCAGGAAAAGGGTTTTTCTCAACGCCCTGCTGCCGCATGCCCTTTTCGTCCGCCAGGAAACCCTGCAAAAAAGGGCCCGGCTTGAATCGATACTGAACAAGATCAACTGTCCCCTGGAAGATATCAATTTCGCTGCAGAGTCTGACGGCGAAAATCAATGCTCCTGGACCGGTTACCTGGCTGAAGACGAGGTGGAATTTATTGAGAAACTCAGCCGGCGGTATCGTACCTCGACCGCTGAAGGTCTTCTGGAACGGGTTGACGCAGTGCCTACCAGCATAATTCTTGCCCAGGGCGCCCTGGAGTCATCCTGGGGCAGTTCACGCTTTACCCGTGAAGGGAACAGCGTTTTCGGCATGTGGACCTGGAAAAGCGAAGGTATTGTGCCCTTGCGGCGTGATGAAGGTAAAACCCACAAGGTCAAGATCTATGATAATGTCCTGGATTCCGTCCGGGCCTATCACCTGACCCTGAACCGCCTGGAGCCTTATGAAGCGTTCCGGCAGCTGCGCAAACTGACAGACGACCCCCTGATTATTGCGGAAGGCCTTACCCTGTATTCTGAGCGAGGCGAGGATTACGTTGAAGACATAAAAAATGTAATTCTTTCCAACGATCTGCAAAAATATGATCGCTACAGCCTCTCAGATCCCGATCTGCCGGAATTTTCAGGATCAGCATCCAAATCCACGCCTCTTGCCGAAGCCGACAAGACCTCACTCTAGATTTCCGTTCATGCGACATTTTCTTTTGTTTTTCTGCATTATTGTGCTTGCCTCTCCGTCGTTTGCTGCAGCTCCGGATGGCAGCGGCGTTACGGTGCTCATTTATCACCGGTTCGGCGAGGAGGATTATCCCTCGACCAATATTGGCGTGCAGCGTTTCCGGGAACAGCTGGAATATCTGCAGAAGAATGATTATACGGTTATTCCTTTGCAGCAGTTAATTAAAGCCCTGCAGGAGGGGAAACAACTGCCCGAACGCAGCGTGGTAATTACCATCGATGACGGGTACCGGAGCGTCTATGAAAACGGCTGGCCGCTGTTGCGCGAATATGGCTATCCTTTTACGGTTTTTCTCTACACCCAGGCCACGGAGAACAGCCACTGGAATTACATGACCTGGGACCAGGTTAAGGAAATGCAGACGGCAGGCGTTGATTTTCAGAATCATGGTTTTGCCCATGAGCATATGGCTTTCAAACCTTCGGGCATGGATATGGATGCATACAGGGCCTGGATCAGAGAGGATCTGGCGGTGAGCACCAGGATACTGGCTGAAAAGCTGAAGGCGCAGCCCCGTTTTTTTGCTGTTCCCTACGGGGAATACAACCAGATTCTTCTTCAGGAGATCCGTTCTTTCGGCTACGAGGCAATTCTCCTGCAGGATCCCGGTTCGATCAGCAGTGATACGGACCCCTTTGCCATTCCGCGTGAGCCGATTCTGGGGAACGACTGGTCAACAATTGAGCACTTACAAATGGTGTTGCAGCGGGTTGATCTGCCGATCTCCGGCGAAATTCCTCCTGCCGGCATATTGTCGGACGGCGCCCCTGAACAGTTTGGCGCCCGTCTGCTTTATCCGGATCGTTATGTCCCGGGAACTCTCGGTATTTATGTCAGTGAGTTGGGTTGGCAACAGGCAGCACTGGAAGGGGACTTTGCCGGCATCACCAACAGCAGCACCCTGAACCGCAGGATAAACCGCGTGGCGATAAGCGGCAGGGAGAAGAAGAGCGGCAGAACCGCAATCCGCTTCTGGATGGTGATAGGGGAGGAAGAGCTCAAAGCTCAAAGTTCAAAGGTGGAAGGTGCAGAGTGAAGTGTGATTTTGTGGGTTGTTGGTTGTTGGTTGTTGGTGATGAATGGTGAATGGTTAACGGTGAATTGTCGGTTGTTTGTTGTTCGTTGTCGGTTGTGGGTTGTCGGTTGTTAATGGTGAATGGTTAATTGTCGGTTGTTGGTTGTTAGTTGTTGGTTGTTAGTTGTCGGTTGTTTAATTCAAAACTCATAACTCTGTCCGTCAATCGTCGTTCGTTTTGTAGAACGACAATCATCAGATTGTTTCGTTATCTGATAAAACTCAAAACTATCATCCCGACCCCTGGCACCTGGCTCCTGCCTGCCAACTGCAATCTGCCAACTGCTGACTATCTTTTTTCTTTAGCCTTTAACCTCTATGCCTCTGTGTCTTTGTGCCTATCCTTCAGCCTTTCACCTTTTCCCTAATCAGCTCAGACATATTTCTTCTTATTTGTTCATACCTGCCTTTATCAAGACCAGCTCCAAGGGCTACGGTTTCCGCCATTGCAGCGGTCATGAAGTCCCCTGGACCATGGGCATCCGCATTGACAACGAGGATTGCCCCGGCTTCCAGGGCAATTTTGGCCACATAACCGTTGGTCAGTGAATGACCCTTTCTGCCGGTCAGTTCAAGGCAAACACCCTTTGCCGCCGCCTGTTGCGCCTCTTCCCTGGTGATGAAGCCGGGATGAGCCAGAATATCCACCCCGGCCTGAATTGCCGCCATGTTGGTGCCGGACTTGACCGGCTCCATCACGGTTTCGCCATGGCCAACGACGATTCCGGCACCAAGCTTCCTTGCCCGGTCAACGAGTTCTTCAAACATTTCCGGCGGGATATGGGTAAGCTCAATGCCCGGGATGAGTTTTGTCCTGGAAAAGCGGTTCAAGTCCTCTGCAGCTTTAATAATCCTGGGAATGATAAAATCCAGGTTTGAAGAATCGGCGTGATCCGTAATGGCAACCGCTTCATATCCTAGGAATTCCACCCGGCGGAGATGTTCGGCCGGAACAAGTTCCCCATCAGAAAAAAGCGAATGTGTGTGCAGGTCAATCATGATTACTCCCTGGAAATCCTTCAGTCGGCTTTGAGTGTTGTGGGTAGTGGGTTGTAAATGGTGAATGGTTAATGGTTAATGGTGAATGGTGAATGGTTAACGGTGAATGGTGAATGGTGAATGGTTAATTGTTGGTGGTTGGTGGTTGTGGGTTGAGGGTTGTTAATGGTTAACGGTTAATGGTTAATGGTTAACGGTGAATGGTGAATGGTTAATTGTTGGTGGTTGGTGGTTGTGGGTTGAGCGTTTTTAATGGTGAATGGTTAGTGGTTAGTGGTTAGTTGAGTTCAGCTTCCGCTCCCTGAAAACTGTACGTTGCAGTATGTAGGTTGTGCGTTGTCGGTTGTTTAATTCAAAACTCATAACTAAAAACTCAAAATTATCTTCCCGGCCCCCGGCCCCTGCCTGCCAACTGCAATCTGCCAACTGCTAACTATCTTTTCTCTTTAACCTTTAACCTCCGTAAATCATATCTCCCCGCAGGGAATGCAGGAGCCCATCGGTTATTTTGACATGAATTTCCTGACCCGGAGAAAGGGCGGGGCCGTCAAAATTAACGATGATATTGCTGGTTGTCCGTCCGCTCCACTGGCCCTCTCCGTTCTTGCTTTCACCTTCGACCATAACGGTCTGGACCGAACCTTCATATTCGCGGTTTTTCTGCAGGCTGATGTCATTTTGTCTTTCCTGCAGAATCTTCAGTCTATCCGATTTGATCTGTTCGCTGATCTTGTTGTCAAAGGCGATTGACTTGGCCTGCGGCCGGTCGGAATATTTAAAGGAAAAAGCCCCGTGGTAGCGCACCGTGTCAAGCAGCTGCATGGTTGCCTGAAAATCTTCGTCGGTTTCTCCTGGAAAGCCGACAATGATGTCAGTGGTGATTGCAATATCCGGACGCACCTGCCGCAAGGCTGCAACCTTTTCCAGGTATTGTTCAATGGTATATTTCCGGTTCATTTTTTTCAGGATACGATTTGAGCCTGATTGCACCGGCAGGTGAAAATGGGGGCAGAGCTTATCAATAGTGGTAAAACACTCCACCAGTTCGGGAGAAAGATCCTTGGGATGGGAAGTGGTAAAACGTACGCGCTCAATTCCATCAACAGCCGAGACCTGTTTAAGAAGCTCCGGAAATGCAACATTCTGCAGACTTCCGTCTGAAACCCTGCCATAGGAATTGACGTTCTGGCCGAGGAGTGTCACCTCCCTGATGCCCTGTCGGGTTAAATCGGTAATTTCGGCAATAATATCCTCGGGCGATCTGCTGGTTTCCCTGCCGCGGGTATAGGGCACCACGCAATAGGTGCAGAAGTTGTTGCAGCCCTGCATGATGGTGACAAACTTTTTAAAAGTGGACGCTTCCCCTTTCTCTTCGCTTTTCCGGGAAGTTTTGGCAGGGGAGGGGACTTCATAAAGGGGAATTTCAAACCCCGGGGAAAGATCTACCGCCAGTTGCGGCTTGTTTCTCTGTCCCGCCCTGTCAACCAGTTCCGCCAGCCTGTATATCTGCTGCGGGCCGATAACGATATCCACATGGTTCATTTTTTTCTGCAGCCGTTCCCCTTCCTGCTGGGCAACACATCCGGCCACGGAAATGATCAGGGAAGGTTTGTTTTCCTTGAGTTTTTTCAACCTGCCAAGAAGGCTGTAGACTTTCTGTTCCGCTTTTTCACGGATAGAGCAGGTGTTGATGACAATTACATCCGCCTGCCTTATGTCCTCGGTCGGGCTGTAGTTGACGTTGGCCAGCATCCGGCCCATGATTTCAGAGTCGTGCTCATTCATCTGGCAGCCGAATGTCTCAATGTATGCCTTTTTGCTTGTGATCATGGTGATAAAATAGTTCTAATTTTTATTACATGATAATCGTGCCTGTGGACCAGGCAAGTTTCATCAGGGATATGCGGTAATTATACAGGGCATTGAAATAATTGATCTTGGCCCTGGTCAGACGTGTCTGGGCGTCCAGGACATCTGTTGTCGTACTGAGCTGTGCCTGGTACCTGGACTGATTGATGCGGAAATCCTCTTCCGCCTGTTCAATGGCCTTTTCGGTTACGGCGATATTATATTCCGCTTCTTTCAGATCCACGAAAGCGGACCTGACCTGCAGGATAATATTGTCCTGCAGCTCGGTTTTGCTTTCCTGGGCCTTTTTCATATTGTACCTGGCAACCGCCATTTCATCCTTGCGCTGGCCCCAGGCCCAGAAACGCCATTCAAAGGTGGCCTGTGCGGTTTTTACCTCGCTCGGGCCAAAAGGATACTCCTGGGCCAGGAGATTGTCCCCCTGTTTCAGATAGTTTGCTGAAACCGTTACGGCAGGAAGATAGGGAGCCCTGGCAAGGATAATATTTTTATCCGCCTGTTCAATGGCAATATCACTCTGTTTCAGTTCGGGGCGGTGTTTTTTTGCCTGTTGAACAGCGAGATCCCACGAAATAGTGCTTGGTTCAAATTTCAGGATATCCTCCAGCACGATCTCCGTTTCAACCGGCCTGCGCAGCAGGGTGTTCAGTCTTGCCAGGGCGATAATGGACTGATTCCTGGCCCGGAGAAGTTCAATTTCAGCACCTGCCAGCTCCACCTCGCTCTGTAGCATATCGTTTTTGGGGATCAGGCCGGCCTTATAAAAGGCCCTGGAGTCTTTAAGATGGGCTTTTCTCTGTTCCAGTGCCTGGTTGGCAACATCGACAAACTTTTTGGTTTTCAGAAGGTTGTAGTAGGCTTCATGCACAGCCAGAATAATATCGCTTTTGGTCTGCACCATGGAGGCCTTGGAGTATTCCAGGTCCAGTTCACTAAGTTCGACGCCGGTCACAAGAGAACGGCCCCGATAAACAGGCTGCTGAACCGAGAAGCTGTAGCTGTAGTAATCTTTTGTGCCAAAAGGTTCATAGGCATCAGGAGCGTATTCGTAGCCGTAATTAAAGAAAAGGGACGGATAAAGATCTTTTTGGGAACTCTGGAGCGAATACTGTTTTTGAATAATGTCAGCCTGTGAATAGAGGACCTGGGGACTGGAATTCAAGGCAATCGAGACACATTCCGCCAGGCTGAATATTTCACCGCTCAGATCTTCTATTGTTATCGGTTCATTCAGGTCCGCGGCCTGTGTAATGAGCGTGTGAGAAAATAAAATAACTACAGCGAGCAATGACAGGGAAACCAAACGTTTCATGGCATGGGGTCCTAAGAAATTTTTTTTACTATTTGCGGTTCGATACTCTGTAACAGGTTATTCAAATCACTTTCAGTCTCAGGAGGATAGCGTATTTCCACGATACCTTGCCTGGCATCCGCTGTAGAGAGCAGGGCCAGGCCGTCATAGCCTTCCAGAATAAATTTCAGAAAGTGGATCCGTTCCGGTTTGATCTCCAATTGCAGCAGAGAACAATGTTTTTTTGTAATATCATCCGGTTTGGCTCGTTTCATGCCAATCCCATTTACCATAATTATACGATCGCAACAATATCTGATGTGCCGGGAGCGAATATCTAAACAGAAAGCTCTGCGTCCACCTTGCCCAATATATCTTTATAAGGACTTAGACGGGGCAGGACAACTTCATTCAGATACTCTTCCGTCTGTTCACTGGCTCTGCCGGTAAACTGCCGGGAATTGCCGATCATGGCTTCCAGCTCGGACAAGGTGAAAGGGATATTATCATCGGTGGCCAGTCTATGCAGCAGATCATTGTCCCTGCCTTCTTCCTTGACGACTTTACCGGCTTCCAGGGAATGGGTCTTGATTATTTCATGTAAATTTTGTCGGCTGCCGCCTTTTTCAACCCCTGCCATCAGAATTTTTTCGGTGGCCATAAAGGGCAGCTCCTGGCGGAGATGTTTTTCTATTTGTTTCGGAAAAACAACCATATCATATGATATGTTAATGTATAATTTTAATATGGCATCGGTCAGGAGAAAGGCCTGCGGAATGTCCATGCGGCGGATTGCCGAATCATCCAGGGTTCTTTCCAGCCATTGGTTGGCAAAGGTTGCGGAAAAATCCGCCGCCAGTCCCATAAGCTTACGGGCCAGGCCGGTCATGCGCTCTGAGCGCATGGGATTACGTTTATAGGCCATGGCGGAGCTGCCCACCTGTTTCCGGGCAAAGGGTTCTTCCTGGACTTTGAGATTGGAAAGAAGCCGCAGGTCGACGGCGAATTTATGGGCCGAGGCGCCGATGCCCGCCAGGGTTTCCGCTGTTTTCATGTCAAGCTTACGGGGATAGGTCTGGCCGGTAACGGGAAAAAGCTTGTCAAAGCCGAGTTTTGCCGCCACCAGCTTGTCAAGCTGGCGCACCTTATCGTGGTTGCCCTTGAAAAGTTCAAGGAATGTGGCCTGGGTACCCACGGTGCCCTTGGCGCCCCGGGCCTTGATCTGTTTTTCAAGGTGCTCCAGATAATCAAGGTCAAGCAGCAGGTCCTGGATATAGAGGGTGGTGCGCTTGCCCACGGTAGTCGGTTGTGCCGGTTGATAGTGGGTATATCCTAATGTTGCTAAGTCTTTGTATTTATTTGAAAAGTTTGCAAGATTGGCAATAACGTTTACCAGGCTGCTTTTGACGATTTGCAATGCCTTTTTCTGCAGGATCAGGTCGGTATTGCAGACAACAAACTGTGAGGTGGCGCCCAGGTGGATGATAGGTTCTGCCTTCGGACATTTCCGGCCATAGGTATAGACATGGGCCATTACATCATGCCTGATTTCTTTTTCCTTTTGTGCAGCCAGGTCAAAATCAATGTCGGAAGCATGTTCTTTCATTTCATCGATCATTTCCCGGCTGACAATATCGCTAAGACCAAGTTCATTCTGAGCCTCGGCCAGAGCGATCCAGCAGCGCCGCCAGGTTTCTATCCGGGTGCGCTCTGAAAAAAGTTCCTGCATTTCGCGGCTGGTATAGCGGCTTACCAAGGGTTCCTGGTAAATTTCTCTGTTCATGTGAAGGTATCCAATAAATTTTTTTCAGGGCAAGAAGATTACCGCAGCAAGGCGCGAAAAATTAATTCTTAAAATCAACAGGGGTCTTGAATAATCGGAATGGTTACAGAATGCAAATTTGGAGCATGACACAGGGATCAAACGAAATGGAAATTATTCAAGACATCTTTATATACGAAATTATGAAGAGGTTGTCAGCATGCAAGAGCAAAAGAATTGCAAAATATCACTTATGTCGCATAACATATATTATGTTAAATCAAATTTATTTATTAAATTATAATAACTTGCAGTAGTATTTGTGTCAAAATTATTCATCCCCTGCTCCTGAAGTTGAAATTTTTCAGCGATAAAATCGCCAGCACCCTTATTTTTGTTAACTTGTTAAAATAAAATGTTGAAGTTCCGTACTTTTCGACACTTATCAAAGCGATCATGACGCGATATGGAGTGATGGAGTGATGGAGTGTCGAATGGTTAATGGTGAATTGTGAATGGTTAATGGTAAATGCTCAAAAGGCAAAAAAGTTAGGCATTTCGGACGAAAGTGGGAAATCTTGTCTTTATCTGTCTCCTGTCCCCTGTTTACTGTCTCCTGGCAGTGAGAAATCTTATATGTCCCAAGTATAGGCCAATAAGTCATTTCGAGCAGTCTATGACGAGAAATCTTTAAGTTGATATTTAAAGGCAAAAAGAAAGATCTCTCCGGCCTGATGTCCGTTCGAGATGACAGGTGGTGGGGCCTCCTGGGCGGTTATTCGAGATGAAAGGGTGAGGAGTGTGAATTAGAGCTCAAAGGGAAAAACAGGGGCCAGAAGTGGTCCAATTAACCATTCACAATTCACCATTCACCATTAACCATTAACCACCCACAACCTACAACCAACTGAAAAGTAATTTCCAATATGTCATTTCGAACGAAGTGAGAAATCTTAAGATCTCTCCAGCCTGACTGGCTGTTCGAGATGACAACGGGAGAACCTGACTGGCTGTTCGAGATGACAACGGGAGAACCTGACTGGCTGTTCAGGATGACAACGGGAGAACCTGACTGGCTGTTCAGGATGACATCGCAAATAAATTTTGTCATAATGCTTATTTCATCATTTTGAAGTATAAAAAATGTCACTGAATCAGATTAATTCAAGATATTAACTTATTGCCATAAATTATTGTTTTATGGAACAAAAAGACAATAAAATTCCACACCACACCCGTTTTGGACTGCGTTTCCTCCAGGTGCTGCTCGTTATTTTTGCCCTGCTGCTGTTTAAGCGCTGTGTTGGTATATATAACGATTATAAGGTGACCAGCGAGCAGATAAAAATGGAGTATTTTGAAAAAGGATATGACAACGGCCTGAAAAAGGCCCGGGGATTATCTGAAGATCAGGAGCCAGAATTCGGAAATTATGCCCTGAAGCAGGCATACCGGGACGGCTACCGCCAGGGTTGGGACGAAGGGAGGAAGGATTAGCTGTCAGGTATCGGGTTCCAGGGATCAGGGGTCGGGATGATAGTTCTGAGTTTTATCAGATAACGAAACAATCTGATGATTGACAGAGTTATGAGTTTTGAATTAAACAACCGACAACGAACAACCTACAACCTGCAACGCACAGTTTTCAGGGCCCGGAAGATGAACTCAAATAACCATTCACAAATAACCATTCACCATTAACCATTAACTACCCACAACGATCAACGCTCAACGCACAACGAACTATCCACCACCAACAATTAACAATTAACCATTCAAAAAACTGCCCTCCCGGTATTCCTTGAAGGCCAGCTCCAGTTCTTCCTGAGTGTTCATGACAATGGGGCCGTGCCAGGCAATCGGCTCTCCCAGCGGCTTTCCTGAAATAAGCAGGAAGCGCATTGATTTGTCCCCGGTTTCAATATGCACCGAATCTCCATCCTCAAACAGGATGAGGGTGCCATTGGTCGCAACGGGGTCCGTTTCCATGTCAAAATAGTTCTCGCCTTCCGTTTCATAGGTAAAGGGCTTCTTTTCCTTGCAGAAATAGCCCTCGCCTCCAATGACATAGGTTAAAACCGTGTGTCCGGCCTGGGTGGGATGTTCATACACCGTGTTGGCGGGCACGATTACATCAAGGTATTCAGGATCAATTCTGATATCATGCACCGGTCCCTGAACATCATTGACCGTCCCGCAGATTATCTTGATCTTTACATTGTTTTCCAGGGTAATATCCGGGATGTCTTCTGCTGTCACATCTCTGTATTTTGGCGCCGTCATCTTCTGTTTTGCCGGCAGATTGGCCCAGAGCTGGAACCCCTCCATCCGGCCGCCGGCGTCACCTTTCGGCATTTCCTGGTGGATAATGCCGCTGCCGGCAGTCATCCACTGCACATCGCCGGAATCAATGACGCCTGAGTTGCCCAGGCTGTCGCCGTGTTCCACCCTGCCCTGCAGGATATAGGTTATTGTCTCGATGCCCCGGTGCGGGTGCCAGGGGAATCCCTTGAGATAATGATCGGGATTGCCGGAGCGGAAATCATCCAGCAGCAGAAACGGATCAAAAAGCCCTGCTTCGCTGAATCCGAACGCCCTCTTCAGGTGCACCCCTGCCCCTTCCAGTGTTGCCTTGCTTTTAAAGGCCTTTTTTATTCTTCGTGATATGGTCATGGCAATTGTCAACTGGCGCAGCCAGAGAAAGCTGAATTCAGCTGCGCCCGTCCCGGCATCAACTACGGTGAGTTATTCAGCATGCTGTTATTTTTTATGATAGTAATTATGCAGGTAAAGGATTCCGGGCTTCGGTTTGAGGAAAATGTGTTTTTACTTCTTTCTCTATTTCCTTCCCTGCTTTATTCCGGGCTATTTTCACATTGTACCGCACCTGCAAATTAAGCCAGAATTCAGGTTCAAGCCCGAAATATTTACCGAGTCGCAGCGCTGTGTCTGCAGAGATTTCTCTTTTACCATGAATAATTTGACTGATACGGTTTGCCGGCACATTAATATCTTTTGCCAATCGATTCTGTGAAATTTTCATCGGTTTAAGAAATTCTTCCAGCAGCACATCACCTGGCATAATCGGAGATAACTGTTTTGTCATAATTTTTACCCCTTGTGATAATCAACAATCTCTACTTCAGTTTTTATCTTTCTTGCAGCAGACATGATTTAACCCCTTATTTGTGCTGCTTTTGTTTGAACGCACAAGTTTTATCCTCTATGGGGTCTGGCGAGGTGATTTGTGCACGTCAGCGATAGATGTCTTTGCGATGGCCGACCTTAACCACCCATATAGTAAGTTCATTGTCCTGTATGGAATATACTATCCGGTAGCATCCCTGGCGTAATCGGTATCTTTTCTGCCCTGTAAGTTTTTCACAACCTTGAGGGCGTGGGTCCTCTGCAAGCCCTCCAATACGATCCATGATTTTCGTTAAATCTTTTTTAGGAATGCTCTCAAAGTCTTTCTCAACTGATTTCTTGAAAAAAACTTTATATGCGGCCATCCTTTTTGAGCCTTTTTACCATTTCATCATACGTCACCAGGGGTTCATGCTTTCTCTCGTTGTATGAAGCCAGGTCCTCAGCATCCTCGGAGAGAGCTTCTCTGACAGCTTCATTGACAAGCTCAGTTATTGAACGGGATGTTTCAGCTGCCTTTAACCGCAGCGCTTTATGCAAATCGGGATCAAAATAAATTGTTGCACGTTTTGATTGAGTGGCCATAGATCACCTCCTTGTAGCACCATAACACTATAACGTTATGACGCTAAAACGTCAATGTCCTTTTATGCCTCTGTTTCTCTGCGCCCTTGCATTGCCGTGCCTTATTTTTCAGCCAACCCACAACCCACAACCCAACAACCACTAACAACCCAACAACCAACAATTGACCATTAATAGATTTCTTCCCCCATTCTGTCATATAAAGGCAGAGTGGAGTATTGTCAGCATACAAAACTGCTAATGATTGACAGACACGTATGCTGACAACACTCCAGTACTCCATTGGGGGTCGGAATGACATAGGGTGGTTGAAATGCCGTTATGGGGTGTCATCTCGAACGGCCGTCAAGGCCGGAGAGATCTTATCTAACTGTTGATCGCAGATCTTTACCCGCTGAAAGTTCTAAAAAAGATTTCTCACGTTCGTTCGAAATGACGTAATAGGTTGATCGAAATAATTTACAACCCATTCACAATTAACCATTCACCATTCACCACCAACCACCCACAACCATCAACCAACAATTGACCATTAATATTCCAGATTTAAGGATTTTGCTGCAGCTTTCAGTCTTTTATCCGCAGTCCATATTGTCACGTTGGACAGTTGCGTTGATGCTAAAATATGAATGTCAACAAGGCCGATATCCTGCCCCATTAATTGATGTTTGTCGATAAAATAAAGAAATTCCTGGTGGTCAATCTTTGGTGCGTGCGGGAGAGCCTGTAACAGCGTAAGAATTTCGTAGCGGTTTATAAGGTTGCCACAGGCCAGTTCGCCAATAATAAACTCGTGACATATAACTTCAGCATCCAAGAGAAGTTTTTCTAAGTGCTTGTTGCCGGTGCGAAGATGATCTACCCAAATAGAAGTATCAACAATAACCATGATTATTTTATTGAAGATCTTCGTCTGGGTATGGCTTTCAATTCTTTTTCACTGCCGCCAAGCCTGGCAAGACGCCTACTGTTTTCGCGGGCGATCAAGGCTTCGAGTCCAAGCCGGACCAAAGCTGTTTTTTCTGAAATACCGGTTAGGCGGGAAGCTTTTTCTAATATTTTTTCGTCGATGTTTAATGTTGTTCTCATATGCATGATGATGCATCATTTATGCATACATGTCAACAGTAAATTGGAATTGGAATTTAAGAACGAAAAGGCCTGAAATAAGTAGTGACTGGATAAGAGCGTTAAATGGGGTGTTTGGTCTCAATGGTCATTTTTTAGGGAAGTACCTGACGTCTTTTATATTCTTGAAATCGGCGTCCAGCGTCCAGATGGTGGCGTCATATTTTTGTGCCGTAGCTAAAAATAATACTGTCGGCCATTGGCATGTTATGTGCCAGACTAAGTTTTGAAGCGGCAATAGCTAACGAGGGAGTCAGGTCGACGACGTTGCCTTTCTGCATTGCAGCGACAACCTGCAGCGCTTCATCGATAGATGTCTTTGCGATGGCCAATCTTAACCACCCAGATTGTGAGCTCATTATCCTTAATGGAATATACTATCCGGTAGCATCCCTGGCGCAATCGGTATCTTTCCTGCCCTGTAAGTTTTTCACAACCTTGAGGGCGTGGGTCCTCTGCAAGCCCTCCAATGTGACGTATGATTTTCTTCAAATCTTTTTGGGGGATGCCCTCAAAGTCTTTCTCAACAGATTTCTTGAAAAAGACTTTATATGCGGCCATCTTTTTTCAGCCTTTTCACCATTTCATCATAACTCACCAGGCTCTCATGCTTTCTCTCGTTGAATGAAGCCAGGTTCTCAGCACCCTCGGAGAGAGCTTCTCTACAGCTTCATTGACAAGCTCAGTTATTGAACGGGATGTTTCAGCAGCCTTTAACCGCAGCGCTTTATGCAAATCGGGATCAAAATAAATCGTTGCACGTTTTGTTTGCGTGGCCATATTGTCACCTCCTTGTAACGTTATGACATTATAACGTTATGACGTTATAATGTCAATGCCTCCAGCCCC
>CAWAPG010000002.1:0-312098 GCA_963783905.1 uncultured delta proteobacterium
CGGTAGTGGATCTTACCCTGGTTTCGTTTATAAAACTGAAAGTTACAAATATTATCCCTACAAAGAAGATCCTCTGTTTGAGGAATATGTCAAGAATTTCTCAAGTCTTAAAGAAAATTTAGTAGCCAGATTTAAAGAAAGGCCTGGCCGATATATTTTTTGGTACTTGGTTGAAAAACCATATTATGTCTGGAGCTGGAATATTTTGCAGGGACAAGGAGATATTTATGTGTATAGAGTAACAAAATCGTGGTACCAGCAATCTTTTTTTGCAAACATAAGTAAACAGACAATGATGTTTATTCATCCTGCCATTCTGTGCCTCGCTCTTCTGAGTGTTCCTCTTGTGCTTTCAAAAATGAATCGTTACAGGCAACAGACTTTAACAGTAATTTTTGTTATCAGTATTTGCGTTTATTATACTTTTTTATACGCTGTTTTTGCGCCTTGGCCACGTTATTCAGTTCCTTTGAGGCCGGAACTATATTTACTTGCTGTATGGGCGCTTTACGAGGGGAAGACAATATCTCAAAGGTATTGCTTTGAAGAATCACAGGAATTGAAAAAATGAGTAAGAGTAATACTGCCGTAAGCATTATAATGCCGGTGTACAATGAAGAAGCTACGATTGGAGAGGCCATCAAAGCGGTTTTAAATGTTCCATGCAACATAGAACTTATTGTTGTTGATGACTGTTCAACTGATAATACCAGAAATATCTTAAAGGATTTTAATAGTCCCAAAGTTAGGTCTGTTTTTCATGATAGAAATATTGGTAAAGGTGGCGCTTTAAGGACAGGAATAAAACTCTCAACAGGAGATATTGTTGCTATACAGGATGCTGATCTCGAATATGATCCGCAGGAAATTCCGCGACTCCATAAAACCCATCATAGAAGGGAAGGCTGATGTTGTTTATGGTTCTCGCTTTAAAGGGCATGAGGCTCAAAGGGTTGTTTTCTTTTGGCATATGTTGGGGAATAAATTCCTTACCCTGTTATCTAATATGTTGACCAACATAACCTTAACGGACATGGAGACTTGTTATAAAGCATTCAAGGGGGATATCATCAGATCTATTGATATAGAGGAAAATCGATTTGGGTTTGAACCGGAAGTTACAGCCAAAATCTCAAAATTGAAATTTAGAATATATGAGGTTGGAATATCGTATTATGGCAGAACTTACGATGAAGGGAAAAAAATAAATTGGAAGGATGGAGTGTCCGCCTTTCGTTGCATACTAAAATACAATTTGTTTCGCTAATAACCATGGAAATAGCATTTATTAGACATGCGTCAGTTTCTGACGAAATTATTCCTCCCTTGCATTTTGGATATCTGGCTTCGTGTATATCAGAACGACATAATGTTATTATTTATGATCAACTTAGAGATAATCTTTCAAATCAACAATTGTTGCAGAATCTTTCTGCGCAAGCCCCTGACATTATAGGACTAAGTGCATTTACCAAAGATGTCGAACCCGTAAAAATCTTAGCGGGACAATTAAAAGAAAAGTTTGAGGAGAGTATTATAGTTCTGGGTGGAATACAGATCACTCTCATGCCGGATGAAACATTTGAATATTTTGAGAATGCTATAGATTACGGGTTTTCTGGCGAGTCTGAGATTGCTTTCCCGATATTTATAGATGAAATTGCAAAACACCCTGAGGAAATAGATTTAGATAAAATTCCAAACCTTATTTGGAAAAAAAACAACGTTGTTATCGTTAATCCTCAGGTCATTACCCAGGATTTGGATGAGATGCCAATGCCGAGGTGGGATCTTGTGCCGCCTGGTTCATATCCAAAGGCACCGCATGGTGCTTTTATGAAACAGTTTCCTATAGCACCTATTATCACGACGAGAGGTTGCGCCTATTCCTGTACATTTTGTGCAGCGGCATCTCTAACAGGAAAGAAAGTAAGGTTTCGTTCAATTGATAACATTATTAATGAAATAAAATATTTGAGCGATGAGTTTGGGGTTAGGGAGATTCATTTTGAGGATGATAATTTTTCCCTAACTAAAAAACGCGTTGTGGAATTTTCTGAACGTTTACTTGAAGAAAATTTAGGAATAACATGGGCTTTCCCGAATGGGTTGCGGCTTAATAATCTAGATCTTCAGACATTGAAACTAATGCGAAAAGCAGGTTGTTATGCGGTTAATGTGGGTGTCGAAAGCGGGAACGATAGCGTACTTGCAAGGATTAATAAAAAAATAACAAAAAAAACTATATTGGGAAAAATTTCTTTGGTTAAAAAAGCAGGACTTGATATTGGAGGTTTTTTTATCATTGGTTTTCCGGGAGAAACACTAAGTGAAATAAATGACACTCTGAAATTTGCCTGTCAGTTGCCGTTAGATAGAATTGGAATATCTTATTTCCAACCCTACCCAGGCACCAAAGAGTATGAAAAATTGTTTGAGAAAGGTGAATACAGATTAAAGCTGGGCCAGAGCAAGCAATCTCTACATAAGATAACCTACGTTCCGCAATCATTAACAGCCCGTCAATTGAAAAGGTTAAGGTTGAAGGGGTTCGTAACATTTTATTTTCGTCCAAAAATCATCCTTAAACTTATTCGGCAAATTGAAAGCTGTCAGCATTTATGGTTTATCTTGAAAAGGGGGGTCAGGTGGTTTAGTAATTGATTTTTCATAAACAGGAATTTACTGAAATTAGCAGGTGGACCAGCCCTTCGACTTTGTCAGCATGGAATGTGTTTGCTGTGCAAAAAACGTGCTATAGAAAAGTGCAAATTCGGAGCTTTTATTGTGAAAAAACTCAAATATTTGTTCCTTCACCCAACAACTTTTTAAAGTAAGCAATTGTTTCCTTCAAGCCATCCTCAAGGGGCACTTTCGGTTCCCAGCCCAGCTTGGATTTGGCCAAAAATATATCCGGTTGGCGTTGTTTGGGATCATCCGCCGGCAGTGGATGAAAAGAAATCTTTGATTTACCGCCCACTAGGCGAAGCACCTCCTCAGCCAGTTCCAACATAGTAAATTCTCGAGGGTTTCCCAAGTTAACAGGACCGGTGAAATTGTTGTCGCTATCCATCATTAGGACAAAACCATCGATCATGTCATCTACATAGCAGAAAGAACGTGTTTGTTGGCCATCGCCGTAAATAGTAATGTTTTCGCCTTTTAGAGATTGGACAATGAAGTTGCTGACAACCCGTCCATCATTAGGATGCATTTTAGGTCCATAAGTGTTGAAGATTCGGACTACCTTGATATCCAGGTTGTGTTGTCGATGATAGTCAAAAAACAGGGTTTCAGCACACCGTTTGCCTTCGTCATAGCAGGAGCGGGGGCCGATAGGATTTACACGGCCCCAGTAATCTTCTCTTTGAGGATGGATTTCCGGGTCTCCATAAACTTCACTGGTTGAGGCTTGAAAAATTCTGGCTTTTATCCTTTTGGCCAGTCCTAACATGTTGATTGCCCCGTGAACACTTGTTTTCGTAGTCTGCACCGGATCGAACTGATAATGGATGGGACTGGCAGGGCAGGCAAGATTATATATTTGATCCACTTCAACATATAACGGGAAGGTTATATCGTGACGCATCAATTCAAAATACGGATTATCCATGAGATGTGTTATATTTTGTTTTGATCCGGTAAAAAAATTGTCGACACATAGAACATCCGACCGAGATTGATAAGTCGATCGCAGAGGTGTGAGCCGAGGAAACCGGCACCACCGGTAACTAAAGTCTTTTTCATTTTTCGGTCATCTCCTGTTTCTTGAAACGAGTTTTGTGGCGTTTATAAGATTGATTCTTTAAAATGTAACAAATTCAATACTTATTCTGTTTTTTCCAGGATCCAGATATAGGAAGGACAGAGCCAGTAGGAGTATTGGACAATGAAATTTGCCAGGGTATATTTAAGCGTTTTGGATTTCAACATATACTCCGCTGAGAATTTCTCTGGCTGTTTGATAATCTTTTTCGTGTAGTCATAAACTTTAAAGGCACTGACCAGTTTTTTTAAGTTGGGGAGTATTAAGTGCTTTTCGTGGTAATGATCTCCTTTGCCGGCAATTTTCATGTAAAGATTAGCAAAAGGTCTTGGAAGGATCGAAAGGAACGGCAGCCTGTAATGGGGCTCCATAAAGCATAACCGGTTGCCTGCTGCAAAGTAGCAGATGCCGCCAGGTTTCAAGACCCTGTAGATTTCCTGCATCAGCTTGTCGGCATCCGGAACATGTTCATATATATGGGTACAGACTACGATATCGAATTCATGATCCTGAAAATCGAGATTCATGGCATCGCCAACCCTGAATTCGAGATTGTTTTTGTTGAATGAATTTCGTGCAAAGTCAATAGCTTCCTGATCAATATCAATACCTACTACCTGTGAAAAATGGTCTGCAAGGTAACTGTCAATGATGCCTGTGGAAGCACCGATGTCAAGAAGTTTCAAAGATCGTGTATTATTGCCCGAAAAATCCTGCAGAACGGCCAAAAGAGTTTGTGCCTTTTTCTCACGACCGCTGTGATCATACATGGCGCCTTCCACCATGCGGGAAAAGTTTTGCTGGTATCCTCGTTCCATTCTTAATTGACAAGCTCTGTAAAGATTTTCATATACCGGGCTGCAATTTTATCACTGTCAAAGTGATTTGCCACATACTCACGGGCCTGAATGCCAAATTGCTTTCTTTGTTCTTCGTTCTGCAGCATTTGCTCAATTTTAGCGATATAGAGCTTTGTGTTGTTTTCCTGGACAAGGATGCCATTCTTTCCATCCTTGATGGCGTCTTTCAATCCTTCAAGATCAGAGGCAATGACCGGCAGACCATATGATGCTGCTTCCAGAACGACCAAGCCGAATCCCTCCATGTCTCCTTCAACTCTGATATTAGGCTGGATAAAAAGATCTGCTGTGCAGTATAGAATTTCTTTTTTTTCATCAGTTATCCTGCCCAGATAAATAACCCTATCCTGTAGATAATTGGCATTTATTGCGTTAATTATTTCCTCCCTGTGGGGACCATCTCCGGCAATTATGTAAAATGTATCAGAAGGCAACAAGGGCATTACCGAGTCAATAAACCAGGTTATTCCTTTTCTTTTTATAAGCCTTCCAACCGTGAGCAAAACTTTTCCGGGCAGTTTGCGACCGATCAATTCCTCCAGGTCATTTCTGGAATACTTTGGAAGCGACCTCGGAACTTCAACACCATTTGGTACAAAATCAAATTTTGTGGCAGGTATGCCTCGCATGACTCCCTGCCTGATAGTTTCATTTCCAACTGCTATCCGCCGGTCTATTTTCTTCAGGAATATTTTAAGCCACAGATTCTGGTAAAGCCTATTGGAGTATGTAATATCAAGCCCATGCACAATGCAGACAACCGGCCTTGAAGTAAAAAACTTTAAAAAATATCCCAGGATTGACAATACGCCATCGCCGAGAACAATAATTTCCACTTGGGGAATGATAAATAATGCCTTTAAAAAGGCAAAAGGGACAAAGAATGGCAGCATGGCTTTGCCCTTGGTATTAGCAATAAGAACAACTTCATTATTCCTCGATAGCCAGCGGTACAGATCGTAGTTCTGTTTTTCTATACCCCCAATTACCGGGGGGTACGCTCGGGAAATAAAAAGAATTTTCATGCAGCAGAGAAACAGTATGGAAGAGAATTGTTTGTGGTTTATCTTTGTTTGAGAAATTTCCATGCTTTGCACCATGCTGCTGGGTGAATTTTGTTCAATGAGTGCATTATTCCGTAAGTCTGACTATCACCTATAGTTATGATATCAGCAACATTGGGCATATTTTGATTTCTAAAACCGAGAAAATCATTTGGTCCCACCTGAAAAAAGCTGGGTAACAGAGGTTGAGCTCTTTTAATAAATGGATCGGAGATGATATAATTCCGACTAGCATAATCTTCGGAACGAAAAACTCCATCGAAAAATGGAGGGACTTCTTTGGCAACACGGACAAGCTGCAAATCGACAGGTATTCCAAGAAGTTGAGGGGCAAACCAGCGAACTAAGATTAATGTGATAATTAAAGTTAATGAAACGAAGTAATTATTTAACATCTCATTCTTTTTTCAAATGTTTAACTCCTCTACGATTACGCCGAAAAACTAAGTTACCTGCTTGTAGATATTTACATTAGATTTTTTCAACTGGGGATAATTTATTTAAATGAAAATAACAATTTTCATTATATAAAAGAGATTTAGTAAAAGTGTTTGCTGGAAATTTTTAATTGAGTGGGATTACTCAAGCAGTCTCCCAGGCAGAATCGCAGTGACCCCGTATTTTTCCTGGATCTGGTCCAGGGCCTTGTTGATTTCCTGGCGTTTTCTGTCTGGCTGCATATTCTGAAAAAGATACTGCTGTTGTGCGCCGCTGTCGATTTTCAGACCTGAAACTGGATATGCCCAGCAGGCGGATGGGTTTTTCACCTGCTTCGGTTTTCTTCAGGAGCTGCAGCACCTCCTCGAATATTGTCTTACTGTCGGCCGTATGCTGTCTTATGGTTGCCGATCGGGTGATCAGTTTGAAGTCATAATATTTAACCTTGAGGGTGATGGTTCGTCCCTGAAACCGGTAGCGGCGTAGACCGTTTGGCCACCATACCGGAAAGCTCTAGAAGTTCCCGCCTAATGGTTTCAAGTTCTACGAGGTCTTTGTCAAAGGTGAATTCATGGCCCACTGATTTGGTTTCATGCTCGGTCTCAACATCCCGGTCATCCAGTGCCTAGAGCTTTATAGTGCAGACTTCTACCGTGTTTGCCGAATTTTTGTTCCAGCAGTTTTTCCGGAAGAGAGGCAAGATCCCCCAGGGTATGAACCCCAGCAATTCAAGGGCTTCCTGGGTCTTTTTGCCCACACCCCATAATCTCTTGATGGGCAGGGGCGCCAGGAATTCCGCCTCTTTGCCGGCAGGCACAACCGTGAGTCCATCCGGCTTGTTTATATCCGAAGCAATTTTAGCCACCAGCTTGGAGGCGGCCACCCCGGCTGAGATGGTCAGACCGGTCTCGGTAAATACCTCCTCTCTGATTTGCCTGGCAATGTCTTCAGCACTGCCGAACAGTTTGTTTGAACCGGTGACATCGAGAAAGGCCTCGTCCAGGGAGAGGGGCTCCACCAGGGGGGTATATTTTTCGAAAATTGCAAAGACCCGGGTTGAAAATTCACGGTATCGTTTCATCCGGACCGGCAGGAATACTCCATGGGGGCAGAGTTTCATGGCCTGGGCAATGGGCATGGCGGAATGGATTTTATATTTGCGGGCCTCGTATGAAGCGGCGGAAACAACGCCGCGCTTGCTGGTGCCGCCGACAATAACCGGCTTGCCCTTCAGGTCGGGATTGTCAAACTGCTCCACCGATGCATAAAAGGCATCCAGGTCAAGATGGATGATGGAGCGGGGAGAGGGGGGAGCAGGCATTAGGGTGATGTTTATTATGATTTATATGAATAGATCTTCGGATATCTCTAGTGAATTGGAGTGTTGGAGTGCTGGAGTGATGGTGATGGAGTAGTGGGTTTAAAGACTTTAAAAATGTCATTTCGAGGAGCGTGCGACGAGAAATCTTTACAAAACAAGATCTCTCCGGCCATACGGCCGTTCGAGATGACAGGCGGTAAGGACTAATAAACTTATCTGCACCTTACACCGTCACAAATTGATCCAGGTTTTACCCAACACTCCAACACTCCATTACTCCAACAAACCGTTACCCGACTACTTCAAACCCGATCTTGGATATAGCCTCCTTAATGGTCTGGTCGGAGACTGTTTTGGTCTCCTCAAACGTTGCTTCGTTTTTATCAAGGTTTACTTTGACATCGGTTATTCCGTCAATGTCGGAAAGGGCCTTGTTGACGGATGCTACACAGTGTTGGCAGGACATCCCTTTTACTTTGATGGTGGGCATTGTTCATTCTCCATGTAATGGTTTTGAGTTCAATAAGTGCATTATTAGTTGATTGATAATATATGAATTATTGCTGAATAGGAAAAGCTATAATAACTTTTTTATTAACCCGTATTTCGAAATGCTCATGAATTTTCCAGGTTAAACTTGTTTGGCGCACCAACGTTTAAGCTCACAGGCTGACAACGCATTCCTGCCGGCAATCCTTGAGCCGTGCCTTGTTCGCCATTTTTTATCTATTTTTTTAGATAGGATTTAAGATCACGATAATAATTTTCATGCACCCCAATCATAATTAACTCCAGTCCATCTGCTACAAGGCGGTATGCAAGTAGATATAACGTGGTTTTGATTTTGAATTTGTGAACAAAAATACCCCTCAAATCACCTTTTTTTTCAAAGCCTATTGAGGGGTTCCTGACAATTTTTTTTATTTCGTTGTCGAGATAGTTTTTTTCTTTATTATTGAATTTTTTGACTTTTCTTTCAAATGATCGTGATTGATAGACTCGCATGCGTTTTCAACCAAATTGATATTCAGTTTTTTCATCTTGGTCTAACTCGACGAGTCCAATAAGTATTTCTTTTATTAAATCATAGGTTAAATCGGGGTTTTCTTCTGCGCACTTGCCGATTCTGGCCCAATGTTCAATTTGGCCCGTCAGCGACCGGTGATCAATTTTGCTGATTTTTTTTGCTTCGTTTACTAACTCCTCTGAGATGCGAACTGCTGTAGGCATTTTGTTACCCCCATCACATAATGTTTAGGTTTCAATATATATCAAATTGTTGCAAAATGCAATTTTACAATTATTTATAATACCTAAGGAATTTGACTTGGAAACAAAAAAGAATAATTTTATTTGTCGGTACCCGGGGATGATTTTATTTTATGTGGGAATTGAATTTTAAACTGTCTTAAAGATTAAAGTTGTCATCTCGAACGGCTGTCAGGCCGGAGAGATCCTGTTTTTTATAAGATTTCTCACATCCGTTCGAAATGACAGGGTTGGGATGAGATGCTGGGGGGCGGGAAGTAATTGTAGAATTGGTGCTGCATGACAGAGTCCATAAGAAAAGAAAAACCTGATGAAAAATGACAGGCGCATTTAAGTGACTGTGGTGGTTTAGATAACAGCGATTCCTTAGTATGACCATGAAAAAAATCACATATGCATTCTTGCAGGTTTTATTAATACTATTTTTTTTATATTCCGGCCCTGTTTTGGCCAAATCCGCCAGAAGTCTTGTCGAGTCTGGGAATAAGGAATTTCAGCAGGGTGATTACGCCGCCTCGCTGGACAACTATGAAAAGGCGGCGCAAGCCGAGCCGGATTCAGCCGTGGTGCTTTTCAATAAGGGTGACGCCTTGTACAGGCAGGAAAAGTATGATGCGGCCCTGAAGGCATTTGAACAGGCTGCAGCCAAAGCTCTGGGAAAAAATGACCAGGGGCTTGAAGCCCAAAGCCGTTACAACATGGGCAACAGCTCCTACCGCAGGGCGGAAGCTCTTGGCCGGCAGGATCTGCAGCAAGCTTTGGATGAATACCAACGAAGCAGCGGCTATTACCAGTCTGCCTTAAAGCTCGACCCGACCCTTACCGAGGCGGCCCAAAACCTGGAAGCTTCCAGAATTGCGGCCAAGAAGGTTGAGGAACAGATTCAACGGCAGCAACAGCAGGACCAACAGGAGCAGCAGCAGAAGCAGGAGATCACCAAGGACCTGAAAAATCTGCAGAAAGAGCAGCAGCAGGCGGCAGAACAGAGCAAGGATATGGCCCAATCCCGGCAGGGACAGCAGCCCGAAAGCAGTGAAACTGCACAGCAGGCGGAAAACCAGAAGTCCATTACCCGAAAAAACCAGGGAGACCGGGGGCAGACTTCAGAAGCTGCGCCAGGGAGCAAAACGTCGCACCCGGCGGATGAAAAGGCCGGAAGCATGTAGAGAAAGCGGTTGCCCGGCAGCAGGAGGCTGAAAAGAACCTGCAGCAGAATAAGCCGTCCGAGGCGGCTGAAAATCAGGAGGAAGCCGCCCGGGAACTGCAGCAGGCCCTGCAGCAGCTGCAGCAGGAGCAGGATAACGGGGAGAAGAAAGAGGGGAAGGGCCAGGAGACGGCAGATAAAAAAGGGGGATCGGAACAGCAGCAGCAGGCTGGTGAAAAAGCCCAGGCTGAACAGCCGCAGAAGAAACAGCAGGACCACCCGGCTCCTGCAGAAGACACAGTGCAGCATGATGAGGAGACGCCGCAGGTTTCCGGGACTGCCGCCTCCGAGTCACCGGAAGAAATAATCAACGAGGAAAGAGAGAACAGGAAATATCGTTCCGCAAAAGGTGCAACGGGATATACACCGGTGGATAAGGATTGGTGAGGGAAAACAGAAATGCTCAAAGCTGAAAGCTGAAAGCCAAAAACAGGTACCAGGTGTCGGGTATCAGGTGTCGGGAATGAGAATCCAAAACAAAGTACGATATGCCATTTCGGACCAATCCTGTCATTCCGGACCAACCCCCGTCATTTCGAACGCATGTGAGAAATATTAAAACAGGATCTCTCCGGCCTGGCGGCCGTTCGAGATGACATCTACAGGTAATGGTTCGTTTAAAGTATCAAGGTAAAAGTCAGCGGTCATGTCATATAAAAGGTGGAGTGGAGTACTGGAGTGATGGAGTAATGGTTTTAAAGACTTAAAAATGTCATTTCGACCGCAGGGAGAAATCTCATGACCGTTTTATATGGCGGCCGTTCGAGATGACATTATTATGTCGTTAAAGCAAAATGAATTTTTATGAGAATTCAAAGCTGTAAGGCCAAACAAATTCTTGAGGCTGGAGTGATGGAGTATTGTCTCAAGACCAGCTAAGTCTTAATATTTTTCAGTACTCCAGTACTCCAGTACTCCATCACTCCAGTACTCCAACACTCCAGTCGCACAGAATGAAAACCATGAAACAGAAAAATAGTTTAATATCATATACGTACATGTCACAACCATGATCCGCAAAAAATCATTCATAACCATACTGCTGTTGGCCGTGGGGCTGACTCTCGCCGGTCTGTGGACGGCACACAGTGCGGACCGGCCGGTCAGTGTCCAGGCCCAGGTTGATAAAGATGAAGTCACGGTCGGCGAATCCTTTATCCTGCAGATCAAGGTTGACGGCGATGACTCGCCCGCGGAGCCGGATCTTTCCGGCCTGCAGGATTTCACAGTAGAGCCAAGAGGCGGCGGCCGGAACAACCGGGAGTCCATTTCCATAATAAACGGCAAAATGAACCGTATATCCGAGCACGGCTATGTGTTTCGCTATGAATTAACGCCCAAAAAAGAAGGGACCTTAACGATCCCGGTCATTGCGATCTCTGCCGGCGGCAAAGCCCTCCTGACCCAGCCTATTGCTGTCCGCGTAGCGGAACCTGTTGTCACAGATGAGTTCAAGCTGCGGATAACCTTATCCGAAACAGAGTGCTATGTCGGGCAGCCGCTCGTCCTTACGGTAAAATGGTATGTGAATACCAATATTGAGGAATTCAATTTTGCTCTGCCCTTTCTGGAAGATCAACGGTTTACCTTTGACGACCTGCCGGAAGACAGCAATTATCAGGGCCAGGATGCCATATCGATCAATCTGCCGGGTGGAACCGTTATTGCTAGAAAAGGCAGGGAAGGGCAATTCACCACGGTTACCCTGTGCAAAATTCTCATTCCGCGCCGGCCCGGGGAATTCACCCTCGGCCGGGGGAAGGTCAACAGTAAAATTATTAGCGGCTACAGGCAGGGAAGAGGCGGAGCGCCGGGAAACGATTTATTCAATCGTGATTTATTTAATGATTTCTTTAACAGGAGACAACCTGTTTACCAGCAGCTGGTTACCGAGTCGAATGAATTACAGGTGAAGGTTCTGCCCCTGCCGGAGGAAAAACGGCCGCCTGATTTTTCCGGCCTGGTCGGACAGTACAGCCTCGCCGTCGAGGCAAGCCCCAGGGAGGTAAATGTCGGTGATCCCATAACCCTGCATATAATGGTTACGGGCGGCGAATATCTGGGTAACGTTGTATTCCCTCCGCTGGACAGCCAGCCGGAAATCCGGGATAATTTCAAGGTACCCCGGGAAATGAGCCCCGGTGAAATAGACGGCCGGGTGAAGACTTTCACCCAGACCATTCGGGCAAAAAATATTTCGGTCAAGGAAATACCCGCCATCCGCCTCAACTACTTCAATCCTGAAACCGGAGAGTATGACTTTGCTGCCACAAAGGCCATTCCCCTGCAGGTTGGTGCAACAAAAATAATAACCGCCGGCGATGCCGAGGGGATTGCTCCGGGTCCGGCCAAAAAAGAGCTGACCTCATCCAATAAAGGCATTGCCTATAACTATGTGGGCGAGGATGTTTTAAAGAACCAGGAGATAGCAATCGGGTCCTGGTTCGGCTCACCGGCAGGGCTGGCGCTTATTCTGTTTCCTCCCGTTGTCTACCTGCTGGTGCTGGTGCCCTTCTATTACCGGCGTAAACGTCTGCAGAATTCCGAAAAGGTGCAATCCCGGAAGGCACTGCCTGAATTTTTAAAGAAGCTGGCAAGGCTGCAGCAGGAAATCCAGCAGAACGAGCCCCGGCAGACAGCCGGCAGTCTGGTTGACGCCATGCGGGTTTACTTCGGCAAACGGTTGCATATGCCGCCGGGCGGCCTGGTGTATACAGAAGTGGCCGAGCGGCTCCGGCAGCAAGGGGCTAAAGATGCCCTCCTCGCGGAACTGCAGAAGATACTGGAATGGTGTGAGGCGTATCATTACGGCGCCATGAACGGAAACAACGACCGGGAAGATCTGCGGCAAATGCTGGCCGCGGCTTCGACCCTCTTTCAAAAGATAGATCAGGGCATCAGATAATAATGAGCAATTGCCAATTAACCGCAGCCATGGAGAGCCGGACCTGCATGGCGCCGAGTCATGGTCAACAGAAAAATGATTATGCCGGGCTTTTTCGGCTCGTATTTTTCTGCGGCATGCTCCTGCTCAATTTTATCTGTGCATCTGCCGCCTTTGGAGGTTCATCATTATCCGTTGATGAAAAAATGGAAATTTACCGCCAGGGAACGGAATATTTTCATGAGGCCGCGCAGACAGATGAATCAGATCCGGCAGCAGCGCGTGATTTATACACCAAAGCCCTTCTTCGCTTCAAACGTCTGGTTGATGAGGGCGATATTAAAAACGGCAAACTTTTTTACAACATAGGCAATATTAATTTCCTGCTCGATGATATCGGCAGGGCAATCCTGAATTACCGGAAGGCCCGGCAGTACATTCCCCATAATCCCAACCTGGCAAAGAACCTTGCCTATGCCAGGAGTATGCGCCAGGATAAGCTGGAGACAAAAGAGCAGGAAAAAATTCTTCAGACCCTGTTTTTCTTTCATTATGACCTGGCAGCAAAAACCAGGCTGATCCTTTTGGGTTTTGCCTATGTCTCCTTCTGGATATTTGCCGGGATGAAGATTTTTACCCGACGGCCCTTCACCTCGTGGGGGCTGGGGGTGGCCCTGCTTTTCATCCTGTTGTTCGGCGGGTCGCTCCTGGCGGAGAGCCGGGGGGCTACCATGGGGCACAGCGGCGTCATTCTGGCTCCGGAAGTTTCAGGGCGGCAGGGTGATGCCGATTCATACCAGCCGAGCTTTGAAGAGCCGCTGCACGCCGGCACTGAATTTACCCTGAAGGAAAAGCGGCAGGGGTGGTGGCGTATCGAGCTGCCGGACGGCCGCACCACCTGGATACCGGCAAAGAGCGCGGAGTTGGTGGTGGGTAATGATGCTTAAAGGTTAATGGTGAATGGTTAATGGTGAATGGTGAATTGTGACTGCCCAAATTGGAGTGATGGAGTGATGGAGTATTGGGAACTACAAATTTTTTTTTGGGCTCATTCATAATGGTTAATTGTTAATGCTCAAAGAGAGAAAAGATGTCATTTCGAACGAATGTGAGAAATCTTAAAACAGGATCTCTCCGGCCTGGTGGCCGTTCGAGATGACAAATTTCATTATTGGGAGTGATGGAGTGATGGAGTATTGGGAACTACAAACAGATTTTTGGGCTCATTCATAATGGTGAATGGTTAATTGTTAATGCTCAAAGAGAGAAAAGATGTCATTTCGAACGAATGTGAGAAATCTTAAAACAGGATCTCTCCGGCCTGGTGGCCGTTCGAGATGACAAATTTCATTATTGGGAGTGATGGAGTGATGGAGTGATGAAAACTACAAACAGATTTTTTGGCTCATTCATAATGGTTAATGGTTAATGGTGAATTGTGACTGCCCAAATTGGAGTAATGGAGTGATGGAGTATTGGGAACTACAATTTTTTTTTGGGGCTCAATTGTATTTCCGTTGAAATGACATATCTCATCATTTTGAGTATTTGAGTATTGGATTAAAAAAGGTTTTACAAACCAACACTCCAGTACTCCAACACTCCAGTACTCCAGTACTCCAGTACTCCATCACTCCAGTCCCCAGTTCCGTCCACTACCACCCATTTCTCCCATTCCCAAAACTTTTCCCCAAAAATCCTCCCCCCTTGATGTAAGTCAAGGACCATTCTCCTTTTTTCATATAGTCTGCAGATAACACAAGGAAAAAAACCGGGGATTTTCGGTTTGAAAGTTATTGCAGACAGTATGAACCGTTAAATTTTAACAGAAGGAGAACACAATGTTTTGTTATCAATGCGAACAGGCGGCAAAAGGTGAAGGGTGCGTTAAAATGGGTGTATGCGGCAAGGAGCCGGATATTGCCGCTCTGCAGGATCTTCTGGTCCATGTTCTGCAGGGCGTATCCCAGGTTGCAGTGGCAGGTAGGAAAATCGGGGTCATCGATCCTGAAGTTGATCTGTTTGTCTGTGAAGGAATATTTTCAACCCTTACCAATGTCAACTTTGATGCCGACCGTTTTAAGAGCCTGATTCATAAGGGCGTTGCCTTAAGGGAATCCCTTAAGGCAAAGGTTGAGCAGGCAGGCGGCAATGTTTCCTTCCCGGAGAGTCCGGCGGAATTTACCCCGGCGGCTGAACTGGAAGGCCTGGTCCAACAGGGCATGGCCGTTGAGTTGAATAAGGATACGGGGGAAAATGAAGATATCGTTTCCCTGAAGCACATTCTTCTTTTCGGGCTCAAGGGCGTTGCCGCCTATGCCGACCATGCAAAAATACTGGGACATGAGGATGAAGCGGTATACGCTTTTATCCAGGAGGCCCTGGCCGCCATGCTGCGGCGGGACATGAGCCGTTGATGAATGGATCGCCATGGTCCTGAAATGCGGCGAAGTGAACCTGCGCGCCATGGAACTGCTCGATGCCGGCAACACTTCAACTTACGGGCATCCGGTCCCTACCAAAGTTCCCCTGGGCGCTAAAAAAGGCAAAGCCATCCTGGTGTCGGGACATGATTTAAAGGACCTGGAAGAGATTCTCAAGCAGAGCGCCGGCAAGGGGATAAACGTCTATACCCACGGCGAGATGCTGCCTTGCCACGGCTACCCGGAACTGAAGAAATATGATCATTTCCATGGGCATTACGGCACCGCCTGGCAGAACCAGACAAAGGAATTTGCCTCCTTTCCCGGCGCCATTGTCATGACCACCAACTGCATCCAGAAGCCCAAAGCGTCCTACCAGGACAATATCTTTACCACCGGCCTTGTGGGTTGGCCCGGTTTGACCCATATAGCGGATAAGGATTTTACCCCGGTCATCGAAAAGGCCCTGGAACTCGACGGATTCATGGAAGATACTGACAAAGGCTCTGTCATGGTCGGTTTTGCCAGGAACGCGGTCCTGGCGGTTGCCGACACGATAGTCGAGGCCGTCAAAAACAAGGATATGCGCCACTTTTTCCTGGTGGCGGGCTGCGACGGCGCCAAACCTGGCCGCAACTACTATACCGAGTTTGTTGAAAAAGTGCCGGATGACTGCGTGGTTCTGACATTGGCCTGCGGCAAATTCCGCTTCTTTGACAAGGATCTCGGCAATATCGGCGGCATTCCGCGCCTGCTCGATATCGGCCAGTGCAATGACGCCTACTCTGCTGTCCAGATCGCGCTTGCCCTGTCCAAGGCCTTTGACTGCGAGGTCAACGACCTGCCCCTGTCAATGGTGCTCTCGTGGTATGAGCAGAAGGCGGTTTCCATCCTGCTCACCCTGTTCTACTTAGGGATCCAGGATATTCGTTTAGGTCCCAGCCTGCCGGCATTCATTACCCCGAACGTTCTTGACGTGCTGGTGAAGAATTTTGCCATCAAGCCGATTTCGACCCCGGCGAAAGATCTGGCGGCAATTCTTGATGAGCCCGCGGAAACCTTTGCGGACATTGAGAATGCCGCATAAAGGATGAGTGAAAGTTGAAAAACCTGCTGCAGATGCAGGAAATAAATAAATGACTATAGTTACGTATAGAGTGTAAAATCAATTGAAGATGCCCGCTGCTTCGGTGCGGAGCATGTTTCCGCACCGGAGCAGGGCTTGAGTTTTTACTGAGGAGGTTGCCATGCAGTGTCCTGGACAGGATAGCCGATATTGGGACGGGGCCGCGGTTTTTGAAGCAAAATGTTCCGAATGCGATCATGTGGTGGAATTTTTCAAGGATGATTCAACCCGCAAGTGCGGTAATTGCGGCAACAAGATGATAAATCCCAGGATGGATTTCGGTTGCGCCTCCTATTGTCCTTATGCCGAGCAATGCCTTGGCTCCATGCCGCCGGAACTGCTGGCCAAGAAGAAGGAGCTACTGGTGGAGCGGGTGCCCATCGAGATGAAGCGGTATTTTGGCGACGATTTCAAAAGGATAGGACATGCCACCAGGGTGGCGCGCTATGCCGACAAGATCAGCCGTGAGGAAAAGGCGCATCCGGTTGTCACGACCTTGAGCGCCTATCTGCACGACATCGGCATCAAGGAGGCTGAACGCAAGTACAACAGCGCTTCTCCCAAGTACCAGCATCTGGAAGGCCCGCCGGTGGCCCGGGAAATATTGACCAGGCTCGGGGCCGAGGAAGGCATGATTGATGAGGTCTGCGATATTATCGGCCACCATCATACGCCGCGGGAGGATGAAACCCTTAACTTCAAGGTTATTTATGATGCCGACCTGATCGTCAACCTGGAAGAGAAGCAGAAGGAGCTGCCGTCGCCGCCGGAGCAGCTGCAGAAAATCATCGAAAAATCATTTCTGACGGAAAGCGGCCGCAACCTGGCGCGGAAGGTGCTGGTTGAAAGTGGGGCCTGAGACGAAGGGTGATGGTGTAGATTATTGCCCGTTTTTACGAGAGGTGTGGAGGGTGATATTGGAGTACTGGAGTATTGGAGTGATGGAGTACCGGAGTGCAGGGTAAAACCAGGATCAATTTGTTACGGTGTAAGGTGCAGACAACTTTATTAGTCCTCACCGCCTGTCATCTCGAACGGCCGTATGGCCGGAGAGATCTTGTTTTGTAAAGATTTCTCGTCGCACGCTCCTCGAAATGACATTTTTAAAGTCTTTAAACCCATCACTCCAACACTCCAGTACTCCAATACCCTGGTACTCCACTGTACCGGCAATATATGCAAAATTATTAACATATAGATATTCTTGGTATTAATTATTACAAACAAACAGGGGAAAGCTATGAAAGTCACACGCAAGATAATTGAAATCAATGAAGAGTTGTGCGACGGTTGCGGTCAGTGTGTCCCGGACTGTGCAGAAGGAGCCCTGCAGATCGTAGACGGCAAGGTGAAGATGATGGCTGATAAGTACTGCGACGGTCTTGGCGCCTGCCTTGGGGCCTGCCCCAGGGATGCCCTGCAGATCATCGAGCGGCAGGCGGATGAGTTTGATGAGGAGGCGGTAATGGAATTTCTGCAGAGCAGGAAAGGGCAGGAGAAAAAACCGGCGGCGGCGGCTCCAACAATGGCAAAGTTTGCAACTCCTTGCCAGGCGGCAAACAAACCCCGTATTGATCTTGGCGGCCCCGGCTCGGATTCGTCCCTTTCCCACTGGCCGGTGCAGATTCGGCTGGTACCGGCGCAGGCCCCTTTTCTGCAGGACGCCGATCTATTAGTGGCTGCAGATTGCGTGCCGGTGGCCTATCCGCATTTTCACCGGGATTTTCTCGCTGACAGGGTTGTCATGATGGGATGCCCCAAGTTTGATGACGTCAACGGCTACATCCAGAAATTTGTCGAGGTTTTCCAGCAGGCAAAGCCCAGGAGCATCAAGCTGGCAATCATGGAGGTCCCCTGCTGCGGCGGCATGCGGATGATCGTCAGGGAGGCCCTCAAACAGGCGGGTCAGGATATTCCCCTGGAAGAGGTGGTGATCAGCGCCAGGGGAGAGATTAAATGTTAGTGTCTGTACTAAATGGCCCTTTCGTTCAATATCTGCGTCACGCTTAAAATTTAATCCTCAAAATATTATTTATATGACTGCGGTTAAATTTTTCGCAATCCTTGATCTTGAACGAAATTGCTCATTTATCAACAGACACTGCCTGGAGCTTAAATATATTTTTTTACCCTTGCCCCCTAAATCATATCGAACACCCTCCCTGTCATTTCGAACGAACGTGAGAAATCTTTAAAAAAGATCTCTCCGGCCCTGCAGCCGTTCGAGCTGACAATTTGTCTCTTCTCCCCGCCCTGGCTTATCCTTTTAAGGATACTTGCCTTTATAGATATATCCCATCATTTGGAGCATTAAATTAAAAAAAGGTTTGACAAACGATTACTCCATTACTCCAATACTCCAACACTCCAGTACTCCCGTCAATTGGCAGCGGCCGGGGACTGAAGATGAACTCAATTAACCATTAACCAACAACCCACCACCAACAACCAACAACCAACAACCAACCACCCACAACCAACAAATGGGAAGATACCATTATGGAAATAAAGGACACAGTCGCCCTGGTTCTGGGGGCCAGCAAAGGAATAGGCCGGGCGATAGCCCGGGCCCTGGCAGACAGTGGCGCAAAGGTTGTTCTGCCCTGCCATAATGACTGGCCGCAGGAATCCGAAGAAATGAAGCAGGAGTTTGCGTCCCTGGGAGAAAAGCATCTTGTTGTCCGGGTTGATCTCCGTGATGCCGGCCAGGTGCAGAACCTTATCGAACAGATACGAAAAAAATTCGGCAGGCTCCATATCCTGATCAACAATATTGAACGGGGCGGCATGCCGGTTGTCCATGGTTCATACGATCTCGAAGTAAACAGGGAGCAGTGGGACCTGGAGATGGATACAACCCTGAAAGCCAAATGGTTGATTGTCCATAAGGCCTTGCCGTTGATGAAAACCTCCGGCCGGGGCGTAATAATCAATATCTCATCCATTGCCGGCATTGTCGGGCGGACAGGCCCGGCGGCACTGCTGTTTAACGACGGCTACAGCGCGGCCAACAGGGCGGTTTCGTCCTTTACCCGGACCTGGGCCCGGGAGGCCGCCCCGGACATCAGGGTGAATGAGCTGATGCTCGGTTTTTTTGAAACCCGGCATGGTGAGTCCACCAGGGGATGGGAGTTATTAAAGGACTCCGACCGGCAGGGGGTTATGGCCCATACCCTCCTGGAACGGACCGGCAGACTGGATGATGTCACCAAGGCGGTATTGTTCCTGGTCAAAGACGCCCCTTTTATGACCGGTGCGGTGTTGCGCCTGGATGGAGGCTATGTCCTGGGAGGAGACAGGGTTCCGGACATGCCGGCCGGCATTCTGGGCTGATAGCTGAAACTGGAGTGATGGAGTGATGGAGTGTTGGAGTGATGGTTTGTAAAATCTTTTAGCCCAATACTCCATTATTCCATTACTCCAGCCACAAATTCTGGCAACCACCAGCCATTTCTCCCATTCTCTATCATTTTTCAGAGTAATACTGCTCCGTCATGTCGAATCAGCCCCGTCATTTCGAACGAATGTGAGAAATCTAAAACAAGATCTCTCCGGCCTTACGACCGTTCGAGATGACAAGGGGCGAGGCCTTACAGCCGTTCGAGATGACAAGGGGCGAGGCCTTACGACCGTTCGAGATGACAAGGGGTGAGGCCTTACGGCCGTTCGAGATGACAAGGGGTGAGGCCTTACGACCGTTCGAGATGACAAGGGGTGAGGCCTTACAGCCGTTCGAGATGACAAGGGGCGAGGCCTTACAGCCGTTCGAGATGACAAGGGGCGAGGCCTTACAGCCGTTCGAGATGACCAAGACCGTGGCCGTTCGAGATGACTAGGCACGACGGCCGTTCGAGATGACACAAAGGACTTGGTATTCAATAAAGACTAACGAGCCGGAATGTTGGTTCAGGACCAGTCGGGGATATGGTGCAGGATGTAATCTTCTACCAGGGGCTGGACTTCAGCCTTCTTGGGGTCGGCCTTGCCGGGGGCCACGATGGCTATGGTATCCTCGGCGTCAAACCAGCAGACCTCTTCACCGTTTACGTCATAAACTGTAAAGATACGCCGGTTGAGTTCCCGTGGGTGTTCTTCTTCCTGGATGGCACTGACGAGCTTCAGGGCCTTATCATAGGGCAGGTAGGATATTTGCTGGTCCGACATGGGGGAATTGGCTGCTGATGTTACACTGGATGTTTTGCCGAAAGGCGGATAATCGGTACAGGAAAAATATTAGGCCGGTTTAACGATTTCACCTGAGCGCAGACAACGGGTGCAAACCCTTACATGCACTGAACCGCCGCCCTTGGTCGCCATTCTCACCCGCTGCAGATTGGGAAGCCAGCGCCGCCTGTTTTTGTTGTGGGCATGGCTGACGTTATTGCCTGTTACCGGGCCTTTGCCGCAGATTTCACATTTTTTTGCCATGGGAAAAACTCCTTTATATTAAAAAATATCAGATTAACTTACGCGAAAACGGGTTATATACATGTTCTCCCATCAGAAGGCAAGTATTTTCTAAAGTGAAAGGATGGCCTTGTGTTGACACTCTTGTGTGATTATGGTAAAAAGTGCTGCCTTTACCGAATGCCATTTCAGCCCTGCCTTTGAACAGGGCGGTTTTTTTTAAAGATCCTTACAGTTGTCGGAGTTATATGAAAAAGGGAAAAAATAGCGTCTGGGAGTTTTTCGCTTCCGTAAAACTGGCCCTGTTCTGTTTTTTTACGCTGGCCTTTGCCTCTATTGTCGGCACCATTATTCCACAGAATGAGGCACCGGGTTTTTATATTCAACAGTATGGTCAAACCACAGCTAAGGTTTTTCAGCTGCTCAACATCCCGGATATGTATAATTCCTGGTGGTTTGTCTGCCTGCTCAGCCTGTTCAGCATAAACCTAATTGTCTGCAGTATCGACCGTTTGCCCACGGTTTGGAAACTGGTGACCATGGACAACCTGGCCACCAAGGTCAACCGGCTTGAGAAGATGACCCCGCGGATAAGTTTCGGCAGTGCAAAGCCGATGCAGGAGGTTGCTGCCGGCGTCGAACAGGCCTTGGGGAGTGCCGGATGGAAGCCAAGCCGGAGAGAATCCGAAGAGGGGACACTGCTCTTTGCCCAGAAAACTCCGTGGGTCAGGTTTGGAGTGTATATAGTTCACCTGAGTATCCTGGTCATATTTGCCGGGGCGATAATCGGCACCCTGTTCGGGATCAAGGGGTCGGTTATGATCCGGGAGAAAAGTTCGACGACGAATTTTTATAAATATGGAAGTAATATCCCGCAACCACTCGGATTTAAAGTCAGGCTCGATGATTTTAATCTCAGTTACTATGACACCGGAGCGCCGAAGGAATTCCGCTCTGATCTGACGGTAATCGACAATGGGAAGGAGGTTCTGCAAAAATCTATCGTGGTAAACGACCCCCTTAACTATAATGGGTATACGTTTTATCAGGCCAGTTATCAAAACTATGACGAATACCTGATTACCATACAAAACCAGAAAACAGGGGAGCGGAAAATTTTCCTTGCCCAACCCGGCGTTGAATTAAAATGGCCGGATGCCGGCGTAACCTTTGGGATTGTAAATCGACTGCAGGCTGATCGTTGGGGACGATATCGACTGAAGATCTGGTTTTCGGACGGGAAGGGGGAGCCTTCTGTTTTCTGGCTGGACGGTGAAACACTTGTCACCGTCGAAAGACCGGAAGCGTCTTATGGCTTCAAATCAGGGCAGCTTTTTGCTACAGGACTGCAGGTGGCAAAGGATCCGGGGGTCTGGCCCGTATATATCGGCTGCATTTTGATGCTTACGGGTCTGATTATTGCTTTCTTTCTTTCACATAAAAGACTTTGGGTCTATATTTATGAACAGGGAAATAAAACCAGACTGCTGGTAGCCGGATCGGCCAACAAAAACAAGGCCGGGTTTGAGAATATGTTTGAGGCGCTGATTGAAAAGCTCGAGGAAAATGAAACCCTGCAGTTACGCAAGGAATAGCAATGGATAGTTCAAAACTATTAGGTATAACGACCTTTATTTATCTTTTTTCATCCGTGATTTATCTGGCCATCTTTATCTTCAGGATAAAGAAGGCTGGGCTTTTGGCCACCGTTGTGACCATAATCGGTCTTTTAGTCCATACCGCGGGGATCGGCATGCGATGGCTGGAATCCTACAAGATGGGCATAGGCCATGCACCCCTGTCCAACATGTATGAATCCCTGGTATTTTTTGCCTGGTCCATAGTGCTTTTATATCTGTTTATTGAATTTATTTATAAAAACAAGGTGATTGGCGCCTTTGCCATGCCGTTTGCTTTCGGCAGTATGGCCTATGCCTCATTATCACCGGAATTCAGTACCCGGATTTCCCCACTGGTACCCGCTCTGCAGAGTAACTGGCTCATTGCCCATGTTTTTACCTGTTTTATCGGCTACGCCGCTTTTGCCGTTGCCTGCGGCACCGGCATCATGTACCTGATAAAACTGCGCGACAAGGGGGACTCGCCCAACAGTCTGCTGGCGTCACTACCCTCTTTGAAAGTGATCGATGATATCACCCATAAAATTATTCTTTTCGGCTTTATCTGGCTCAGCGCCGGCATCATCAGCGGGGCCGTTTGGGCGAATTCCGCCTGGGGCACTTACTGGAGCTGGGATCCGAAAGAAACCTGGTCCCTGATCACCTGGTTTATCTATGCCTCCGCCCTGCATGCCCGCTTTACCCGGGGGTGGGGCGGCAAGCGTATAGCCTGGATAGCGGTACTCGGTTTCCTGGCGGTTATCTTTACCTATTACGGAGTCAATTTTCTCCTTTCCGGACTTCATAGTTACGGCAGCCCATCCTGATCTTTTTGTCTGCATCCGGTTACCATTTTCTCGTTCGCAGCTGCGGAACACCCTTGTTTTCCCTAACACATATTTTGAGTATTGAGATGCCGGTTATTTACGCCGGGGCAAGGGGAGCCTTTCGTGAAATCTTCCGGATCGTAGCTGGAATTATCCCGGTTGCAGCCGCACGGGAAGTTTTTACTGCATTGCGCGTTTCAACAGCGGTAGCCGTAGACCTCCCCGTTCCCGCCTGATAAGTTTTGTCGGTCTCGTAAAAAGCACGAAACGGACAGGTTTATCGCCTGTAACCTGCTAATTTTACTAGGCCCTGTTGCCGATTTCGGGATTTTTTACGATTTTGTCAAATTTTCACAGTTCATGAATATTTTATTGCCCCAATCTTCAGGGTGTGATAACCATAGCTGTAACCCTGATTTTCAGAGGCAACAGGGGGATCCTGAAATTATCCGTATTTTCAGGGACATAGGAAAGGAGATTTTTGCGGTTTTTTTGAAGCTGTAAGTCCTGGATGAGGTTTCAGCTGATCTTTGCGGACGATTCAAAAGAACAGGTTGAACAGCTAATGCAGGACCATCATAGTTTGACACCATTGATGGAAACATGCCGCCATTCGGCTTGTCGGGCATTACAGCAAGAATCAGTGGGATAAGGTTGATTTCATATGCGTTTAAGCGGTTCAGAAACGGTTCTGGCTGTTGACGATGATCCGGTCATACTGGATCTTCTGGCTGAAGTGCTGCGCCCTTTGGGCTATAAACTTCTATCCGCAGCCAGCGGGGAAGAGGCACTGAAGGTGGCAGCTTCACACCAGGTTAAAATCGATCTGCTTTTAACCGATGTCATGCTGCCGGGAATAAAAGGGCAGGAGTTGGCAAGACAACTGATCAGGACCTATCCCGAGGTAAATGTTTTATTCATGTCCGGATATCTCTGCCCGTCAATGGCCTACAGTGATCAGGATCATCGGCTTGAAGCCTTCATCCAGAAGCCGTTTTCCCCCAATACCCTGCTCCGCAAGATGCGAAAGCTTCTGGCCTGAAACTCAGCCGGAAAAATGGGGCCGGAAATCATCGGCCACCAGTTTCAGCCTGCGGTTCTTGTCAGTCCGGACCAGGCTGTTGGATCCGCCGCCCGGCACAGGCTGCACGACGGAATTGGGAACCGAATCTAATTATAAACCTTAAATCAACGCCTTAGCTGTTGAGTCCTAGCTATGCTATGCAGGAATGGCAGTGATAAATAAAGTGAGGTACGCATATAACATATTACATTATAGTTAATATATGAATGTTCATTTTCTTTACTTGCATAAAGAAAACGAACCAACATTTAAAAGCACATGTTACAATTACTTTGAAAATATCAAGATCTGAACTGTAACCCCCATAACGTCAGCGATTTTTGTACGCTGACAAAAGAAAGTGCAGCCTAATCACTTGGTCGACCGCTGGCCGACTGCCCTGCGCGGCTCGCAAAGAACGGGCGACATCGGGATGACGCTTCGCTATGACCGAGTCGCTTTTCCGTTCTTTGGTTGTCGGCAAATATACTGCTGCCGACGATTGACACGCATGCTCGGCGGCGTGAAATGGCGTAAAAACATTTACAGCGTGCAAAACAGTAGACCCTTTCAGGGGTAACTTATAATCCACCCATTTTAGGTGTAGTTGTTAAATTTTTGCCGGGATCATCGAGGAAAAAGAGATGAGTGAGAAGATGGAAAAGGAATTCAGCAGGAATGAGTTGGCTGATTATCTAACCTCCATGGCTGAACAGCTGCGGGCCGGCAAACTGTCTTCCAGGAAAGGGAAATGGTCCGTACCGGAGAAGCTGCGGGCTAAAATACAGCTTAAAGAGAAAAAAGGGCGAATTGAACTGAAGCTCAACTGCCGCTGGTCAACCCTTGGCGACTATTCCCGGCAGGACAGGGATCGGATAATTGACTGGCATGAATCCATAAAAACCGTAAAAAAAAGAATGGGATCATCTTTTAAGGAGGTGATGAAAGCTGCCGACAGGGGAACATTTCCCGGGGAAAATTCAGTGGATGACTTTGTCGAAACTTCGAGGATATTCGCGGCAGCAGCCGATCCTGAATGGGAAGAGGCGATGACTGAATATATGGATCATCTGGAAAATTTCATCCGCTCCATTGAAGAGCGGCAGCTCGAAGTCATGCGCCACGAGATCAGGGATCTGCAGTACCGCATGAAGGCCTGCCACAAAGAATTCAAATAAATTCCACCGCTGTTATCGGGATTCATTTATCATCCCCGCCGCCACTTCCGAAATATTTTGCCGGGATGTCAAGGATCCTGGCAAGGATAATGCCACGTCCGGCAAAGAGTGTTTCGTAACTCACATCATTTCCCAGATAAGCGGATTTGGTCAGGACAATATCTCCAGCCTGCGGGGCGCGGACCCTGGTAAGTCTTTCCGCGTAAACATTGAATGACGGCGAGTCGATTCGCCATTTGATCACGTCAAGGTTGTCTTTTTTTGCCAGTAGCCCGGCGGTTTTTATCGGCTGCTGCAGAATATTTCCCATAATCGGCAGGACCAGGAAATTTACCATGCTGACAAACAGCAGGGCCAATACGGTATATTTTACCGGGAATGGAACAGGTTTGATAAAGGGCAGGACGGCAAAGAGAAGCAAAAGGGCGCCCAGGGTTAACAGGTAAAAAGAATCAAAGTATGCCATACCCTCGGTGATGGCACTTCTGACAAAGTCATTCCTGGTTGCGGCCGCGATATAGGGGGCCAGATAAGGCACCGGCAGTAAAAGGAGAACACAGAGAATGGGCCAGATAAAGATATTGACGGGATGACGGATACTGTCTGCTGCCCGGGCCATGATAATGAACAGGGGCGGCGTGCAGTAGGCAACCGATAAAATTGATTTAGGACGGGTCAGCGGCAGGAATAAAAATGCCAGGAGAAACCAGATAAGCAGGAATTTTACCAGGTCGTCGGAAAGCAGCTTACCGGTATGGGAAAAAGCCTTGATGAGCAAGGCGCTGAACGGCAGCAGCCCAATCAGTAATAACAGAAGATATGAGTAATAAGGCAGGGAATCGCCGAAAAAATTATACTGCTGAACCTCAATCCCCGGCAGCATGAGCAGCTCACCCAGAAAAGCCTCGCCGTGCAGCATGTATTCTCCCAGATACCATGGGATGACGATAAGACCGGCAACCATCAGACCCACCGGGTTGAAGAACAACCGCAGCAGGTCTTTCCATCTTTTTTTGATGCCGAAGAAGACAAGGCTCGCAGCAACAGGGAGCATGATGGCAATGGCCCCTTTTGTCAGAACGCCCAGGGCTCCAAACATGAACGCCCAGTATATATGCCTTCTGTTGCCCGACTGATAGAACCGGTAGATATTCAGCAGGGTCAGGGTGAGAAAAAGGTTGAGCAGGGCCTCCGGGGCGGCGGCCCTGCCGACAAGGGTAACCAGGAGGGATGCACCCATGAACAGGCAGGCATACCAGCCCGTCCGGGTATCGTAATAACGCCGGGAAAACAGAAAAATGGAGGCTACCCAGAGAAGGGCCGCAATGGCAGATGGCATCCGCAGGCCGAACTCATTAAGCCCCAGGATTTTAACGCTTGCCGCCTGGGCCCAATAGAACAGCGGGGGTTTGTGGGAAAAAGGCATGCCGTTCAGCTGGATGGATGCAAAATCCTGATTTTCCAGCATTTCCCTGGTTACTTCACTGTAGGTCCCCTCGTCGGTGGCAAGAAGCGGCATATACCCCAGGTGGGCAAAAAAGCTGAGGAAAACCAGGAGAAACAGCACCGGCAGGTGCTTTGAGATGCTGAATGGTTTAGCCTTCATTGCCATGGGCCTGACGGAATGTTCATAATCAGACCTCGGATATTGTCAGCGGGTCTGCGGTGCCGAGAGTGCCATCGGCCATGGTAATATGGCCGATGGTTTTCCAGTTAATGCCCAGGAGGCTGCAGCCATAGGCATCCATGGCAACAGGGTCATAGGATGCCGCAAGTCGGTTGGGCGGCGGATCGCAGGTGGAACCCCAGAGATGCGCCTCCTGCATGCCGACGGTGGCGTCAAGTACGGTAAAATCAGGAGTCCGGTAGCGATTAAGATCAAAAATTGCCTCCTGGATGCCGCTGTGAAAAGACGATTTTTTCCAGTGGCCGCCGCCCTGATAATGGCCCGGCGGGGCCAGACCGATCATGTTTTTCATGGTCAGCGTCACGCCGGCCATGCTGTGCGCCTTCAACACCGGGACGGAAATCAGGAAGCTGTCAAAAACGATTTCCGGCAGGTGCATTTCAGGCCAGCGGCTGCAGCTGCTGTTGTGCATGTGAACAAGCGGGGCTTCGTTGAGATCCATGAGGCTGATATGGTCCAGATCGGCGAGACTGGTATACCCGAGACACGCAAATATCTGCCGGGTATTGTGGGATGATGAACCGCACCCCTCGCCGATGATTATATCAAGGGCTGGGCTGAAGGCATGTATATAATCAACAAGGGCGGCAACAAGCTTTACCGGCGTGGTAATGGGAGGATCCTGCGGCTCGACCAGGTTCGGCTTGATAATGACATTTGCCGCTGTCGCAAGACGTTTACCCAGTCCCGCCGCATCAAGCAGACGGGAAACGCTTCCCTGCCAAGAGGTAAAGCCGGTGGAATACACCGTACTGTTGTTTTGCGATCTGTCCATTTGCAGGATCCGTTCCTAGGGTGTTGGATCAGGATGCCCCGTTCTTCCCGGTGCAGGCAATTGCTTCGAGGCCCTTGAGCAGAACAAAACGTCCCAGGGGAATTACCTTACAGGGAAAGCTTTGCACAAAAAGGGAATTATCGCATAATCCCCCTGAAAGATACAATTTATCCGGTGATCCTGCAAACCGGTAAGCATTTATGGCGATGCCCATGACAAAGCGGGCCACTGCCTCTGAATCAGGGGTTCCGGATACCACGGCATCAAAGATCCGGCTCATGCCCAAAACCCCGCAGGTCACGGAAAAGGGCCGGTCCGGAACCGGCAGCTGCCGATAATCAAGATCATAGTAGCGTTCCAGCAGTTCGATGGTGAATCCCATGGATGCGCCGCACTCGCTGTTCCATCCCATGTCATGCAGGCGGCCGTCCATATAGTGGATGAATTTGATGTCGCGGCTACCGCAGTCCAGAAGAACGAAGTCATCTTCATGGATCAACCGCTCACCGCCGCGGGCAAGTACGGTCAGTTCGTTGACATACCAGTCGGAGAACCGCTTGCCGTTATGGCCGGTGGCAATGGTTACCCGCTGCTCCGGGGTTAATTCCCGGCTCTGCACGATATAGGGCTCCGGCCGCGGGGCGGACAGGTCAAGAAACTTGCTGTATGAGGTACCGAAATCACCGAGAAGCATGATATATTAATTGAAGATTTGAAAAATTGAAGAATGAGAATTTATTGGAAATTCTCGATTGTCAATAACTATACACAATGTTTTTATTTTCATATTTTACCTTCAATTTTCAATATTCAATTTTTCAAATCTTCAATGTTTAGGACACTCCCGACAGTTCCAGGAAGGCCTGGATCTTTGCCTTGGCGCTGCCGCCGGCGGTCACATCACTGTCGAGGTAAAGTCCGTGGGGATGCTGCAGAGCCAGATGCCGGGCCAGGGCGGTTTTGGCGCAGAATGACTGGGCGTAAAATACCGTCGGCACCTCCGGGTTGTATACCAGTTCCAGTTCATGATCCGCCGGTGTTTTATTTTCCATGCAGCGGGTCCAGCCGTAAATATGGGTTGTTGCCGGGAAAAGATCAAGGATGGAAAAATCCCGCGGCGGCACTCCCCAGAATCCGGCAGTTGGTATGCATTCAGGAGGTGAATCTTCAGGTTTGGCAGCGATTTTCACCCCTTCGGTAATACGGTTGAATTTTTTCATGAGATCCATTCGACTCCGGCTGATGGGGGTGCCGAAACCGGTCATATCCTCATTTTTGGTCTTGATTATCGGTACGGTTAGCATATCACGCAAAACAGTTGCCACATGCAGGGCGCAGTCGCATTTCCCCGGCCCGACATCGATATAGACGGCATCGAGAGTAAGATGGAGTACATTGAGGATTACGGTTCGCAGGATGGCGCAGTATACCCTGGGGAGGTACGGTGTGGTCAATTCCATGTCCGCCCGGATCATCGGGGTATCCAGGTCATGGATGGTCACGTTTCGGTCGTTTAGTTTTTTAATGACGGCAAGCGGCGGCAGGCCGACTATGCCGACGTTTGTGTATGGACGAGTCATGTTAATTGCGGTGTAATTAAAATATTTTATACGATGGAGTATTATTGTAGTGGAGTGATGGAGTACTGGAGTAGTGGTATTAAAAATTACCTGGTTTCTATCACTTGCATCACTCTATAACTCCCTTATTCCATGATTCTCGGTTTATGAACTTTTAGCTTTGAGCTTTCAGCTTATATCCATATTGCCACTGATCTGATATCAACATTCTTCTGTCAGTCATCAGCAGATTCGTGTGCTGATAATCTTCAATTTTTAAATTTTCAATGTCCTTCATCTATCCACCCTGATGATGAGAAAGGTGCCGATTGCCGCGATAAACAGGTGAACTGACCAGGCGGCAAGATAGGGATTGATTATTTCAGCCTTGGCCAGGGACTGCAGGATAGACCATCCACCCCAGGCTCCGAAAGCCAGGCCGCAGCTCAAAGGGATGGCAAGGGATAAATCCCTGCCCCATTTCTGATGGGCGATCAACAGGAGCGGCAGCCCTAGCATCAGCAGCGGCAGGCCCAGAAAGATAAACGATATCCGTTCCAGGAGTTTCAGCCGTGCCCCGGTTCCTCGCGGACCCTTATTGCTCCTGGAAAGTCCATACAGCTCGGTAAGCGACATTTCATCTATTTTATATGCGGGGATGAAAAAGTCTCCGGGTTGGACATCGAGGGGGAAACCTGTTTCCGCATATGTAGTTACGCGGTATGACCCGTCCGCCGTTTTTTGTTTAATGCGGGCGTTGTTGAAGGTCCATTTGCCGTTATGCCAGGAGGCGGAGTCAGCAGTCAGCAGGGTGTCCAGACGATAGTTCGCATCCCAGCTGGTAAAAATAAAATTATCAAAGAGATTCTCATCCTGTTTATCCCTGGCAAACGAATAAAATCCCTGTTCGTTCTTGTAATAGAAACGGTTATTTCTGAGGATGCCTCTGGGTTTTTCCTGCAGGACCCGTTCGTGTAAAATCGCATTGGTATTTGCTGTTGTCGCCGGTACAATCCACTGGGCCAGGGCAAGGGTCAGCAGGGTAAAGACAAGGGCGGCGCCGGTAATGGGAAAGGTGATGCGGAACGTAGGGATCCCGACCGCCTTCAGGGCGAGAATTTCACCGTTGTGGTTGAGAAGTCCCAGGACGATAATACCGCCCAGAAGAATGTTGACCGGGGTCAGCTGTTCTATGATGAGAGGAATTTTGAGTAAAAAGTATTTTGCCGCCAGGCCGAAACTTTTCTGATTTGCGACAAAGTCATCTATCCGTTCAAAAAAGTCTATCAGGACATAGATGATCAGCAGGGCTGCCATCACCAGCAGGAGGTTTTTGGCAAACTGTTTGAAGAGATAGCGGTCGAGGAGAATCATTGGGCCCTCCTCCTGTGCCACGGCAGCCTGCGGAAAATTCCATAAGTAAAATCATAAAATTTTTCCAGGTATACGGTATGTGCCTCCCCGGCAACAATTCTGATGAATACCGTTGTTAGGACAAGAAAGATCAGGTTCGGCAGCCACATGGCAATCCCGGGTGGTAAAATCATTGACTCGCTGAGTATTTCGGCGCCGGTCAGCAGGACATAATAGAGAATAAAAATGGCCAGCCCGAGGGGGATGCCGATGGTCCTGTGCCTGGGGCCGGAAAGAAATCCAAGGGGAAAGCCGAGAAGGGTAAGAATAAAGCAGGCAACCGGCAGGGCCAGCCGTTTATGAAATTCAATCAGATAATTGACGGCAGCCCGGGTGTTTCCTCCAAGCCGCCCGGCCTCTGCCAGGAGTCTGTTCTGCTGCATGGTGGTGGCATCCACCTTAGCAAAAGGGCTTGTGGTGGGGGTATCAAGCGGCAGGATCATATCATAGCCCTGGAAATCTATGGTCTGGACCGCATCGGCAGCCGAGCGGTTCAGGGTGCCGTTCTGTAATGAAATTGACAGCGTGCCGCCATTGGCATCGGCGGAAATGCTGCCGTTTGCAGCTATGATGGTCACCGGGTGCCTCGAATCCCTCATGTCCGAAATGTATACGCCTTTCCATGTCCCGGTATTCCGGTCGATGCGGTCGGCATAGAGAACGATGTCGCCTAAACTTTCACTGAAACGCTTTTCATGGATGGACTGTTCGATTCTTTCTTTGGCAAGCTGAAAGGCAAGCTCAACTTTTGCTTTCTTGGCTGCAGGCATAAGGTAGATGGAAAAAGCGCCGGTCAGCAGCGCCACACTTAAGCCGACAACGACAATGGGAGGGAGCATCCGGTAAAGACTGATGCCGCTTGACTTTAAAACCATTAATTCGTTTTCGTTGTTGAGCCGGGTTGTGCCCAGAACAACCCCCATCATGCTTGACATCGGCAGGGCAAAAAGCAGGAGCTGCGGCGTAAAATAGGCATACAATCTGAAAAAATCACCCAGGTGGATATTATAATCCAGGATTACATCGAGTACCGGGATGAGTCTGCTCAGAAAAAGAATACTGGATAAAATAACAAGACTGGCATAAAAAGGGGCCAGTACCTGGTTCACCATATATGTGTAAAGCAGTCTGGGCATAATGCGCGACGAAAAGAAAATTATTTTGCCCGCGAAATTTTATATGAGGCTCTAAACTCTCAGGGTTATTGATACTATTCGTGCAACACTGTAACAGGGCGGACAGACCAGTGCAAGCATAATGGGATTGCGGATAGCGGTCATCCGGTAAAAACATCTTGCTGCAGGCAAGCGATTTCAGCTAGATAACGATTGGGAAATCCCGGTGACAACCGATTATCCGCCACGCCGGAAAAGCCCGGCTGATATGTGACAGGATGCCGGGCAAAATCAGAGGAATTGGATGGACACTTTGGTAAAACTCTATCAGGTGGAAGCAAATCCGCCGAGTCTGGGTGATAATCGAGGTGATCTGGATCGCCTGAAAAAAGCCCTGTCCGGTCATCTCCAGGGCAAAAATCCGGTTGTACCCCTGCAGCGCATAGCACCTGTAGCCGAAGCATTCAGGCAGGCGGGATTCAAGGGGTACGCCCTGGTAACCCATGGGCCTGAAGCACCCATTCTCGCTGATTTTTTTGCCCAGGCCCCTGAAATCCTGCCGGCCATGGCCCTGGATCTCGGCACAACCCATCTTGAAGGATCACTGGTGGATCTCTTAACCGGCAGGGTTCTGGAGCAGGCTACCGTGGTAAACGGCCAGTTGGAATTCGGTCCGGATATCCTCAGCCGTATTCATTTTGCCGCAACCAGGGTCGGGGAACAGACCGGATTGGATCTGCTGCATGAACGGGTAATGGAATCCATTCATACCCTGGCCCTTGAACTGACCGGCCGCGTCAAGCTGCACCCTTCCCGGATAACAGCCCTGTGTGTCTCGGGAAATACAACAATGACGCATTTTTTTCTCAAACAGAATCCCTACCATCTGTGCCGTGAACCTTATATCCCGGTGGTTAACGTGCCTGATCCTTTTTCAGCTGCAGAAATCGGGCTTGATCTGCATCCGGCGGCCATGGTTTTGGTCATGCCAAGCATCGGCAGCTATTTCGGCGGCGACCTGATATCAGGCATCATTGCCAGCCGTCTTGACGAGCAGGAGGAAACCTGCATGCTGATCGATGTCGGCACCAATGCCGAAGTTGTGCTCGGCAACCGGGAATGGCTCATAGCCTGCGCCGGTGCTGCCGGCCCGGCTTTGGAAGGGGGGGTGGCCCGGATGGGTATGCGAGCGGAAGCCGGCGCCATTGAGCACTGCGCCATCGATCCCGACAGCGGCGAGATCAGTTACCAGACCATCGGCAACGCACCGGCCCGGGGGATATGCGGTTCAGGTGTTATCGATCTGGTAGCAGGGCTCTACCTTGCAAGAATTATAGACATCCGCGGTAAATTCAGGCCTGAACAGCCGCAGGGCGAAGGCCGCCTGGTCAAACATGGAGACAGTCTTGCCTATGTCGTTGTTCCTGCGGCAGAATCCGGACTTGGAGAACCGATCCTGCTGAGCCAGGTAGATATTGACGCCCTGATGCGATCCAAGGCCGCCATGTATTCGATTCTGGCAACTATTACCAGCCAGGTGGGAGTATCATTTCATGACCTGGACAGGATCTTTGTGGCCGGAGCCTTCGGCAGGCATATCTCACCAAGGCAGGCGATAGTCCTGGGCATGCTTCCCGACCTGCCCCTGGAGGTCTACACGCCGCTCGGCAACAGTTCGCTGGCCGGGGCGGAATTGATGCTGCTGGAGGAGTCGGCCCGGGAAAGATGCCGCAAAGTTGTGGCCAGGATCACCTATGTTGAATTGAATGTGAACCAGGAATTCATGATCCGTTTTTCCGGCTCCCGCTTCATACCACACACCGATCACAGCCTCTTTCCCTCCGTCCCTTTCTATGGCGAGTCTTAAGGCCTTATATGACTGCTGCCTTGCAACATATGCACAAGCCATGTTATTATCAGTAACTTGTGAAAAAAATATCCCCCGGAAAAGGGCCTTTATAAAGGTATCTAATTTTTGAAAGCTATTAAGCGGAAATTCGGCAGGTACATGCGGTACAGTACCGTGACCAGAAATACGGCCAAGGAACGGCTGCGTAATTTCTGGGATGTCTTTCAGAAAGAAGATGATGTCCTGGTGGTCATCAATGCGGACCCAGATGCCCTGGCCAGTGCTTTGGCGGTCAAGAGGCTTCTGCGTTATCGGGTGAAAAGCATTACCATCGGCTACCCCAACGAGATCAGGAGGCTGAGCAATATCGCCATGATCGAACTGCTTAAGATCCAGGCCGAGAGGCTGCAGAGCCTCAAGCCTAATGAATTACACCAAAAAAGTGATGCTTGACTCCCAGCCGCACCCATCTGCCCCATATTCGAAAATATGCATTTTGATGTGGTAATCGACCATCATCCGGTAACCGACCGGCTGGAAAGCAACACATGTGGATATCAGGCCGGACTACGGTGCGACGGCATCAATGATGGTGGAATATCTCCGGGCGGCGAATATCAAGCCGTCGGTGTGTCTCGCCACCGCGCTTTTTTATGCGATCAAGGTCGATACCAATAATTTCGAGAAAAAGGCCAACCTCGCCGACGCCATCTCCTTTCGCTATCTGTTCAATCGCGCCAACCAGAACCTGGTCCGCAAGATTGAGTTGTCCGAACTGCGGCTCTCCGAACTCAGTTATTTCAAAATGGCGCTCAACGAGATGAAGGTCAGTTCGAACGCCGGCTCTATGCCCACGTCGGCCGGGTGCGAAGCCCGATATCCTGGTGATCATTGCCGATTTTCTCAACCAGGTGCAGATATTTCCTGGGCCATTGTCTCCGGCATTCATGGCGAGCGGCTGGTGGTCATTTTCCGCTGCGACGGCTATAAGAAAAATGCCGGCAAGCTGGCAGCCAAGATCTTCGGCGATATTGGATCGGCCGGCGGCCACCGGGAGCTGCGCCCGGGCCGAGGTGCCGCTGAAGAATCTGGATCTGCCGGAAGACGGCTTCAGCACTGAAACCCTGAAGAAACTGACAACGAAACATTTATAGTTGCCGGCTATCCGGCGACGGATGATAAATTCTTGTAAAACTTTCTCCAGAAGGAATTTATGAAATTAAAGCCGACAACATTGGCCATGATTCTGGCCGGCGGTCGGGTCGACGAACTCACCGTCCTGACCTTATCGTCCAAAATCCGCCATACCCTTCGGCGGCTTTACCAGGGTCATCGATTTTCCCCTGAGCAACCTGATGAATTCCGGTCTGGAACGGGTCGCCATCCTCAGCCAGTACCGCAGTTATTCCCTCATAAATCATATCGGCATCGGCGCAGCCTGGGACATGATAGGCCGCTACCGCGGCATATCCATTCTGCCGCCGTACATCGGGTATGGTCATTCCAGTGGTATCGAGGCTCATCCGATGCCATCTACCAGAATCTCGATTTTGTCCAGTATATTAACCCGGAACAGCTGCTGATCCTTTCCGGCGATCATATCTACCGCATGGATTACCGGGAGCTCATCAGTTATCACCGGGAAAAGGATGCCGATCTCACCATGGCCTGCATCAGGGTGCCGACCCGAGAGGCCCACCGTTTCGGTCTGGCCGACATTGATGACGAAGACGGGGAGCTGGGAGGCAGGGTGGTCCGCTACCGGGAAAAGCCGGCGAATCCGGAATTCAACTGGGCTTCTCTGACTGTTTTCTGCTTCAAGCCGGAGGTGCTGTATAGGGTTCTGGAAGCCAATATCAAGGAGGATGCATCCTATGAATTCGGCCGCGATATCATACCGCGTATGATGAATGATAATCGCCGGGTGTATGGCTACAAGTTCAAGGGTTACTGGGGATATACCCGGACCATCGAAGAATACTGGCAGACGAATATGGATCTGCTCGGGCCCGACCCAAAAATCAAATTTGCCAACTGGGGAATCAGAACCAACCTGGAGCACCGGGGAATCAGGGACTGCCAGCCCCTGAAAATCGGCAACAGCGCCCGAATTTCTGACAGCCTCATCTATAACGGCTGTATTATTGAAGGTGAAGTTGAGCGTTCCATTCTGTTCCCTGGTACCCATGTTGAAAAAGGGGCCAGGGTGAAGGATTCGGTGCTCTTTTTTAAGAATGTGGTCAGCAAGGAGGCGATGCTGGATAAGGTGATAAGCGATGTCAACACCACCTTTGGCCGCGGCGTCAGGATCGGCACGGAAAATCAAACAGATACCAAAGCGGCCTCGGTCATCGGCTGGAATAACTTCATCAAGGCCAATACCATTATCGGCTCAGGATGCACAATATATCCCGCCCTGCCTTCGGATAAAATTCCTAAACAGGTGGAGTCAGGCGAGGTGATCAGATGAACAGCCCGGAAGATACCCTGGTATTATTGCTGGCCGGCGGCGTCGGAAGCCGCCTCAATGTCCTGGTGAAAACCAGGGCAAAGCCCGCCGTCCCCTTTGCAGGGCTCTACCGGATCATAGATTTCAGTCTCAGCAATGTCATGAACTCGGGGATGAAACATGTCGGCGTGCTCACCCAGTACAAGCCGTTGTCTCTCATGCGCCATCTGGCAACTGGAGCGGCCTGGGATTTTACCGGCCGCTCCCGGGGGGTAAAAATTCTGCCGCCCAGCACCGGTTTCAGGGATTCGGACTGGTACAAGGGTACGGCCGATGCCATTCGGCATAATCTGAATTTCATCAGGATGCACCCATCCAAGGAGATACTCATCCTGTCAGGCGATCATATCTATCATATGGACCTTTATGCCATGATAGAATTTCACCGGCAAAAAAACGCCGACATAACGGTCGGCATGATGGTGGTGCCGGAAAGCCAGATGCATCAGTTTGGGGCCGGCATTACCAATGATGAAGGCCGGATTGTCGAGTGGGAGGAAAAACCCAAGGTGCCTCGCACCAATCTGGCCTCCATGGGCATTTATGTCTTTGAGTCCGAATATCTCTTAAGCCTGCTGGCAACAGACAGGGAGATGGTTGATTTCGGCATACATCTTGTCCCGAAGGCCATTACAAGGGATAATGTTTTTGCCTATCCGTTTGAGGGATACTGGCGTGACGTCGGGACCATCCAGGCATACTGGGAGGCCAATATGGACCTGCTGAAGAATGATTCGGAGATTACTCCTGAAGCCTGGGGCATCAGGCCCAACCCTGAATCGGAACAGCTGCTGGCAGACCGGATCCCGGCCCGTTTTGCAGCGGGCAGCAAGGTAAACCGTTCCATGATATCGGCCGGGTGCATCATAGAAGGCGAGGTGGAGAATTCGGTTCTCTCGCCGGGGGTAAGAGTAGGGCCCGGCAGCCGCATTCGGGATTCCATCATCCTGCATGACTGCATCATCGAAGAGGGGGCAACCGTTGATCTGACAATAATGGACAAGCGGGTCAGAATCGGCAAGGGTGCCGTTGTCGGCCGAGGTGAAAATAAAAATACCCCCAACAGCAAGTATCCTGATCATCTCTATACCGGGATATCCCTGATCGGCAAAGAAGCTGATATCCCGCCGGGAACCGTCATCGGCCGCAACTGCATAATCCATCCCTGGTGTAAGCAGAACTGTTTTCATGATAAAGTTTTGCCGGACGGATCAACCCTTTAAGCAAACACGATGGAAAAAATGAATTGCCAGTCATTTACTGCAATGTCCCTGAAAAGATTGCCGTGCGTAGCGAATGAGAACCGATTCTGACCGGATTTGATTTAAAAATTGATAGGGAAAATCTCAATTTCTATTGACAAATTCGCGTTAAAAATCTATGTCATATAAAACGTTTTTTAAAAGAGCCTATGTTGCAAGTTGTTAAAAAAGGCCTTGAAGTATCCGGGTAAAGATATACTTCGTTAAAAAAAACAAAAAGGAGGAAAAAAGAATTATGAGTAAAAAATCTTTAGTATTGATGGTAATTACAGCTTTAGTCTTGAGCCTGGCCCTTGCCGTATCAATGAGCTTTGCCGAAGGCGATAAAGGACCGGCGGAAATTACCCTGAATCCCGACGGCAAGAAACCGGTGCTGTTTCCCCACGCAAAGCACCAGGAAAAAAATGAATGTGCCACCTGCCATCATACAGAGAAAGATGGTAAGCAGGTTCCCGTCAGTGACAGTGAAGTCCCCACAGATGGAAGTGCTAAATGTGATTCCTGTCATAATGCCGATTTCGCCAATGAGAAACTGAGCAAATGGAAAGACATCGGCCATGGTCTCTGCAAGGCCTGCCACACCGAGAAGAAAGACGAGGGCGCACCAACCAAGTGTAACGCCTGTCATATCAAAAAAGATTAAGCTGAGCTAGATTCAAACAATAAAAAAGGCTGCCTTTTACAAGGCAGCCTTTTTTATTTCATGCCGCCCCATGATAAAATTTGTCAGGATCGCGACCGGGGAGATATGTTTTCATAGTGGATGTGTATTGCTTGCGCCGAGACATGAATTGGTGTAAAAAGTCCTCCTGCATGTCACATTGCCCTCGTAGCTCAGGGGATAGAGCACAGGATTCCTAATCCTGGTGCCGCAGGTTCGAATCCTGCCGGGGGCACCATTAATCCCACAAGTAAAGCATTTATTAGCCTAGGTCAGTAATAAGGCCCCCATATCGTCATGCCGTTTAGTAGCATGACAATCCTGCCGGGGGCACCACATTTCTAGTTTTTAGTGTTGAGTTTTGAGTTTTAAAAACTTTGAGCTTTCAGCTTTGAGCCTTTGTGCCTTGTCCTTCCCTTTGAGCGTTGTCGTCATACGAGACGTGACGACGATTATCAGGTAACTAAACAACCTGATGATTGACAGACAGAGCTTTCACCTTTTTCCTGGACGGAATGCAGCTAATTGCTTAGCAACATCACTTTTTGTTTTATGGAACCTACATTAAAGCTGGAGCTGGGAACAATCATGCGATTGTATTCTGTAAAAGCATCGTCTTTGAACTCGCCGCGGTATTGCATGCCATCCGGGCCGGTGTAAATGCCCTGGCCGTTTCTCCTGCCGTTTTTAAAGCCCCCGACATACATGGAGCCATCGGCATAAACAAACGTTCCCTGCCCTTCGATACTGCCGTTTCTGAATCCACCGGTATATTTTTCTCCGTTTGTAAAAATGTATTTGCCCTGGCCGTGGTACAGCCCGTTTTTGAATTCACCTATATATACAGAACCATCGGCATGGGTGAGAGTTCCATTACCATCCTTGCTGCCGTTTTTGAAATCTCCGATATACTGTGACCCGTCGGCATAGGTAAAGGTTCCTTCGCCCTGGATGCCGCCCTCATAAAACTGGCCGCTGTATACCGCGCCATTGGCAAAGGTGAAAGTGCCACGACCATGGTATTCGCCATCCTTGAATTCCCCTTTGTATTGAGAACCGTTGGCATAGATAAAGGAGCCCCGGCCATGATATCTGCCGTTTTCATAGCCGCCTTCATATATTGAACCGTTGGCAAAATAAAAAGTCCCGTTGCCGGAATATTTTCCGTCTTTGAATTCCCCTTCGTACCTGGAGCCATTGAAAAAGACCAGGGTCCCGGTACCGTTTTGACAATCCCCCTTGATGCAGCCGGTTTCGGCAGCAGATGAATGGCCCGGAATCAAAAGAACCGCAAGAATGAGTAAGAAGAATATTGTTTTATGCATGTAATTTTCCTGTAATGGACATCGGGTTGATCCGGTTTGCTCTTTGGTATTCCGCATGATTGATGTTAACAGTTGGTTGGAAGTGGTCGGGATGATTTAGTCTTCATTCTCATTTGTCGTGCAATGGGCATTTAACAGGAGGCTGACGGCAAATTTTTTGCCTTCTTCCTGCCGGACGGTCCAGTAGAAGCTGCAATTCATGCAAACAGGATATTTTGCGTTGAAATCACCCTGGACCCCATGCCCGCAGTCAAAGGTGTTATTAACAAACCAGCAGGCCCTGCCGCCTTGGCTGCCGTCATGCACCCCGTCGAGTGTATTCTCTCTGACCGCGGGACAAACGCCATTCTTATCTGTCCGTCGGTCATCGGGACCAAAACCGCATTTCATAAAATCCCAGCAGTTCAGTGACTTTGTCATAATAGTATATTTAACATGAGGATGAACAAATCAGGACAATAATTAAAAAGGTCTTTCTGAACCAGGTACCTATCATAAAAAAATGCATGAAAATTTCAAAAAGTTTTTTTGAAAAAACGGGATACTATTTCATTTTTTATATTATTCTGCCCGCCCGGGTCCCAGGTAATGTCTTGTAATAAAATCCATACCGCGGTATGTTCATAATTATATATTCCCATATTTTGTCCTCCGTGGAGGCCTGACAGGAAAATAATGAATTTTTATTCATTATTGTCTTGACAGCCGCAGGGTATTCCATGGTATTACTTTTGTATTAGTTTAATAATTTCGAGGAATAGATAAAGTGTTGCGGGCCAACCTGAAATATCCACTGTTTTTCCTCCTCGGCCTGAAATTTCTGAGGAGGTCTTATTTTGTTTCTTCGGGGGATGATCCGTTGTTCCAAAACAAATGTATAATGGTAGATTTGTAATGAGTAGGAGGAATTAGACTAATGATATATCAAGAACAGCTGCAGAAACTCGGTAAAATATATAACCGGTCGCAAAAAGTTGACAATGACGAATATTATAACACCCTGTTGCAGGAACTGCGGCAATTATCAAACATCTGGCATGACCTGAAAAAAAACAATGAACTGACCTTTCCGGAATATACGCAGCTCATAGAAAAAAAGTATTATCTGTCTGAAAGGCTGCAGCTGCGAAGAAGCAACTAAGAAGAATAAATCCCGGGTAAGTCTGTTTTCATCCCTCTTTTGCTGAAATTTTATCAGGAATTTTTCCGGTCATACGAATATTTTTGACATTGATTAAGACGTGATTTGCAGCGTCTGATTCTCCTGCCGGAACACGAGTCTGTATACACCCGTCTCCAGCCCGTATAATGAAACGGCCGATGGGTGCCATCTCATAGTGGAAACATGCCCTTCTTCCCTGCCTGCATTTTTTTATAAATCGGCTGTATTGCCATGATAAATATATGAATTTTTTCTTTAATTTTATCCCTGGATATGCTATAAGCTTCGAGCCGTAAATAATAATAGTTATTGTTCATATTCTATAATTATAGTTACGGCGGTGAAAATATTTTTCAATCTCGGACTGTTAGATACGGGGAATCCATGGCGGAAATTATTAAAATAGTAATATGCGATGACCATGAAATAGTACGTATCGGGTTGAGGTCCATTATTGCCGAAAATTCCGAAATGCAGCTGGTGGGTGAGGCGGCCGACGGAGATGAGGCTGTCGCCCTTGCCCGGAAACTGGAACCCGATGTCATCATCATGGATCTGATTATGCCGCGTAAAGATGGAATTGCCGCTATCCCGGAGATAAAAAACATAAATCCGTATATCCGCATCCTAGTATTCAGCAGTTTCAGCGACGATGAAAATGTGTTATCAGCCATCAGGGCAGGAGCCCATGGCTACCTATTGAAAGATTCTTCACCGGCGGAAGTCATTCAGGCCGTCAGGGATGTTTTTCAGGGAAAATCCTCCCTGCACCCGGTTATTGCCCGGAAGGTCATACAGGAGTTGCATCAACCTGCGGATCCGCAGCCGACTGAGGAATCGTTGAGTCAACGTGAAGTTGAGGTTTTGAAATTTGTCGCCCGTGGCATGCCTAACAGGGAAATAGCCCGGACACTTGCAATCAAGGAAGGAACCGTGCGTATTCATGTGGGCAATATTCTCAATAAACTGCAACTGGCCAATCGGACCCAGGCAGCCCTCTATGCCCTGCGAAAAGGCCTGGTTCAACTTGAAACCGGCATCTGACCTCAAATTGTTTATATGATTTTCCCGCTGCAGGGAAGAAAACCCCAATCATTGCCTTTAGTCCATTCCCGATTTACAATACAGTTTGTGGTAGTTTATCATGCCACAGGCAGGTGTTTCGAGTAAATATTCATTACCGAAAACCGGACAGGTTCCCGGAGTGTTGGTTAAATATGATGCCAGAAAAATTTACAGCGGTTATTATTGCAGCCCTGTAAGGTTCATCGGATAAAGCGCAAGATCCACTATGAAAAGAACCTCGCAGGGTTTAATTTTTGCATGAGTTTTTTTCGGGATGCACCTTCTTGCAGGAAGTACTATTGTAAGGGTTGGTATGGTTGCGAAAGGGCTACTCCATAAATCAGCATTATTTCGGGATATGTCACCCGAAGATCTTGATGATATTGCCGCCGCCTGTGAAGTAATTCCCACGGATGCAGGGGAATATGTCTACCAAAAGGGAACCGCGGGAGACTATTTTTACATAATATTGAGCGGCGAGATTGAGCTTGTTGACAAAAGAGATAACAACGTCACCTGCATGGTCGGCCGCATCGGCGAAGGGGGGCATTTCGGCGAAAGCTCTCTGTTGACCGGTCAATCCAGATCGATAAGTGTCAGGACTGTTTCAGATGTGCATCTGGGCAGGTTTTCCAGTAAGTTTTTTCAAGAAGTTCTTCTTGCCAATCCCCATTTTCACCAAGAACTTGACAAGGCCCTGGTCAACAGGCTGAGCAATGCCATGCGGGATCATGTTGAAACAATTTTTGACCCCAATCAAATGTATTTGCAGTCTGAGACTGCGGACTTGTATCCTTTTTTTGAAACAGAGTTCGAAGCGGTCGCAGAATCGGAAGAATTTGTTCCCAAGTCGTTGAAAAATGTTCAGATAGCCATTAAAAAGTTTGGGGCTGACCTGAACCCGGTAGTTATCATCGGTGAGTCGGGGACAGGCCGTAAATCTGCCGCCCGAAAGATCCACAACAGCAGTGCTCATCACGAGGGGCCTTTCGGCGTCATGGATTTGCGCCAGTTCGAACCAGGCCTCCTGGAAGGAAAGCTCTTTGGACATGCTCACGGCTCCCTGGCATTTTCCCAACTCAGGGAAGCAGGAAATTTAGAGCAGTTCAGGGGCGGCACCCTTGTCCTGTATCATGCCGAAGTTCTCGAGGATTCCCTCAGGCAAAAACTGCTTAAAGCCATAAAAGAAGGCAATTATTATCGGATCGGCGGCAAGATAAAGCTGGGTCTCAGCGTTCGTTTCATCTTCATCTGCGGCAGCACCGGGGATCTGCGGAATAGTCAATGTATTGTCACCCCGGGCTGGCAGAATTTGTTAAAAGACAGAATATTGAATATGCCGCCGCTGCGTGATCACAAGCGGGATATTCCCAGGCTGGTGGAGTATTACGTCAATTATTTCAACGGGGAATACGGTCGCAATGTCCAGAATGTCGGGAAAAAGGCCCTGGGTGTTCTGATCAATTACGACTGGCCGGGCAACATGACCGAGCTGCGTAATGTTATTCAGCGGGCCGTCCTCCTGGCCGAGGAAGGAGAGATCCTTTCCGAGCAGATTCTTCTGGGGCTCCCTCATCCCGAGGGGAAGCGGGAATATAACCTGCTGCGCTGGCCCTTTTTCAGAAAACTGTTTAACAGCAAACTCTTCCCGCTTCTGCCCCGTATTTTGATCTCAATAGTTTTTTTCGCCGGGGTGCTGGCCTTGTTCATAGGACCCCAGAATGATCCCGAAGCAAATGCTGGCCTGGTGCTGAGTTGGTCCATAGGCTGGCCTCTTATGCTCTTTTCCTTCTTCTTCCTGGGGCGGATATGGTGCAGCGTCTGCTCCCTTTCCCTCCCCGGCAACGTGGCGCAGTTCTTTGTCAAGCCGAACCATAATGTGCCCCAGTTTGTGAAGGATTATTCCGGCTGGATCATGGCAATTTTCTGTATCATGGTGTTCTGGATTGAGTTGGTGTGGAATGCCTATCAGAACACCAAGCTGACAGGGATGATCATTCTGGGAATTATTCTGGGATCTTTCCTGTTCAGCGTGATTTTTAAAAGACGGGCCTGGTGCAGGTATGTCTGCCCCCTGGGTGCTTTGAATGCCATATTTGCCATGCCTTCGATCATGGAACTGCGGGCCAACAGGCACCTTTGTGTCAATACCTGCCAATCACGCTTATGCTACCAGGGGGATTCAACCCATGAGGGGTGCCCCATGTTCCGCCATCCGTTTCTGGTTGATAACAATCGGGATTGCATCCTGTGCGCCAACTGCATCAAAAATTGCCCCCATGATTCAATCCAGGTGAATCTGCGGGTCGCTCCCCTTGAACTCTGGAATATGCAGGCCCCCCGCGTCGCCGACAGTTTTCTCATAATTTCACTCTCAGCCATTTTTTTCCCCTTGCTGCTGCACCAGGACTTTCTCAATCTGGCCGCCGAATACAGCATGCCGCATCTGGCCGGCAGCATGATGCTTTTCAGCCTGATCGCCGCTTTTGTGGTAATTTATTCTTCATTTTCCTGGCTGCAGGCAAGGATTGCCAGAAAGAATTTCAGGTATATTTTCGGGGTTACCGGCTACGGTTTTATTCCGCTGGTGCTGGGCGGTTTCCTGGCGGTTTATTTTGAAATGTTCGTGGCAGGATCCTGGCGTTTCGTCCCGCTTATTCTTTCATCGTTCGGGATCTCCCTGGAGGGCGGCCACAGGCTGTTAAGCAGGGAAGCTACCCTGACCCTGCAGTATCTCATTATTACCGGCGGTCTGTTGGCCAGTCTCTATGCAACCTATCGCATTATCAAACGCTATATCGGCAGCGAAAGTTTCTCCCTCAAGCTCTACGGTCTGCCCTATCTGTTCCTGCTGGGTTCCGGGGCCCTCTTTCTGCTGGCCCTGTAGACCGGGGTATATTTGCCCTGATCCTCGTCCTGCTGGTGAACCATCTGCCCAGAGATAAATATTGCCGTCTCGGTATTCTCTTTATGCGATTTGTTGCCGGTATTTTTGTCCGGCTGATAGAAGGTTTCCCCTTTTCAGACACACCGGATACGCTCTGATCACCTTCAACGGTTTTTATCTTCGCCGGCAGGCTCAGGTCAACGATGAATCTGGCAATAAAAGCAATTACCAGGAAATTTGTTCATCGGGAAAAAATAAAATAATTTGGTGATCGCGGCTGGGGGAATGGAAAAATTATTGCCTTAAAAATAATAGAAGAGCTGCAGGCGTAAAAAGTCATCATTCCTGATGCTGTAGAGATAATAATTGTCGGGTTCGATATTGGAAAAGACCCAGCCCTGCAGGAAAATCTTTATGTTGCTGCTGAGGCGCCGGCTCGCTTCCAGCTGCAGGACATTAGCCCGGTCATCCAGGTCATAGCTCAACCCAAGAAGCATTTCGGTTCCTGCAAGATCGTTTGCTCCCAGGCGCAAACCGAAAAAAAGATCATTTTCAAAAGGGGTTGTGGCTTCATCACCCCGGTCGTCATAGGCATATTCCATGATAAGTCCCAGGTCCATGAGAGAATCACCCAGGCCGAAAAAGGTATATTCAAAACCTCCTGTGGCAGCAGCGTAACTTTGAGTATCGTTGTTCTGGTAGAGTGCTTCCAGCTTCCAGAGCCAGTTGCCGGCAACCAGCTGCAGATCGGTGCCCACCTGGTCCATCAGCTGGTAATAAGGACGCAGCACCGGCTGGTTGTTCGCGTCGACGGCTGGGATGAATAAAGGCTCCCGGCTCGTCCCTTTAAAGTAGTAGATGCCGATGTCGCCGGCATCAAAAAACCGGCTGTAGCGTAGGGCAAAATCAACATGGTTTTCTTCACTGGAGCTTTCATAGAGAGGATTGTCTGTATCCACGATAAGAGAGGTGCGTAAACGGCCTTCGGCTCCCGGAAAAGTACGCTCACGGAAGTAAGGCAGGACAAAAAAATCAAGAACCCCAAGGTCGGTCGGCACCGAGAGATGGGCCATGGGCTGCCCAGTTTATCCTCGGCCCGGATATCCTCCACCAGGTCTGTCTGGTTGATGATGTCCACCAGATGGACGAATTCGGTGACCCCCCAGAAAACCTTGCCGATGCCGAGCCGCAGTTCCCAGGGATCACCGAGAAAAAGAAAATTTAACTCGCGGATATCAAAGTGGGTCCGCTCGGAGTCCTGGCTGTCGACCCTGAGAAAAGGTACAAAAATCAGGCTGGAGCCGGAATCGAAGCCATAATAAAATTCAGGAGCCAGTGCAATTGAAGCGTTGTTGCGGTTCTGTTCCGGGTAGAGCGGTTCGTGGAAAAAGAGGCGGCCTTCAACGGCAACATGGCCGTTTAGCTCAAAGACCCTGCCGGGGGAGGGAGCAGCATGCCGGGTTCTTGACGGCCTGGAAGATCTCGACCCGATGCTGGCCTGCTTCGTCCTCTGACGAATGAGGGTATTTTCCTCCACATTTGCCGCAGGTGGAATCTGCTCCTCTGCAGCAGGGGCACCAGGTTTGTTTTCTCCCTTGAGATGCGCTCCGGTTCCTGCTACCTCTTTCTTAATCATTTCTGGCGAGATTACTCTGGCCATCCCGACCGGTAATGTTATTTCTCCGCCCGCTATTGTTTCCGAAGCGTCCGCGGCTTTCCGGACTGTAATCCCCGCAGTCGGGGGCCAGGCGACATCCCCATGCACCCAGCCGATTAATCCTGCAGAGTCGACTACCTGAAGCCAGTCCCCATTTTTTTGCACAACCGACAGCAACGAACCGTGATCCAGTTTGGCGATAATCTCTTTGTGCAATCCGGGGCCGGAGCGGAGATTTCCCTTCCAGACCTTTATTATTGCCGTTGCAGGGCCGGTAAGCAGAGAGGCAGAGATCCAGCCTTTCCGATCCATGAAATCCTTGACCTTGATCCAGTCTCCCTTGCTGTCCTCAACCTCCAGTGGATATCCGGGGGGTACGGCACGCAGGACGTCTGCCTCCAAAGATGGTGCGGAACGGATATGGGCCGCGCTGGCATATGGGGCTATGCTGACATATTTTCCCGCTTTTGTGGTGTCCCGGTCCTGCACCGGTGACGGAGCAGGAGAAGTTGTCATTTCTTTCCCGGCTGGAATTGCCGATGCCCCTGCTGCTTCGCGGGCGGAAACCGCCGCATGCGGGAGCCAGAGCAAACCGGATAACAGAAGCAGCGCGATGGGAAGAAAGTATTTCGTGATCATTTTACCCTCTTCAGACTGTTTTTATTAAAATCTTCTTCACGTAAACCAACCCCGAACCGGTAATTTGAAAACAGCAGTTCCGTGCTTTTGCCGGTCTGATGATTGATCATGTACAATCGGGAAGGCCGCCAGAATTGATCGTTGTATTTTTTGTAATCCGACATGGTCAGGGTTTTTAACAGGGAGTCTTTACGGTCATAATACTCTACCTTCCAGGTACGGTATTCATCCTTGTCGATCCAGACCACCTGTCGGCTGTACCCTGAATTTTCCCGATCCACAGGATACCGTTCAATTACGAAGCATTGCGTGTTGTCACAGGGTTCATCCCGCAGCCATTTGTAAGTGTATTTTTCTATTTCCTGGCCGGATATGTCCTCATAGGCAAATTCGCTTCCCATGAAGGAGCCGGATTTATTCCTTGAACTGATGCGTTTGACCCGCTTCAGAGCGGGTAGGTAGAGCCACTGGTCATCATCGCTGACCTTATGGGTATAATTCAAAAAGGCGGTGCCGTTCACATCTTTGGGATTGTCGAAAATGATCAGACTTTTATCGCCGTCACCAAGTACTTCCAGGGCCCGGTAGCGCATCTCCCGTATGCTTTCCTGTCCATGTTTATTGCGCAGAATCATTTTCATTTCAGCGGTTACATCCCCGTAACCGGATTCGCTCCTGTCAGCCTTGACGGCTATAGCCAGTCCTTTGGCCGCAGCAGTTTCAGCCCAGCTGTCAGATGGTGCCGCGAGGATGGGCAGGAGGAAAAGCATCACAGCCAACAGGGTAATCTTGCGGCATTTAATTACATTTTTCATGAAATGAAGCATAACATGTTTCATTTTGATTTAATATCTTTATGGTCGATCATCATCAGCAGGGCGGGCAGAAAGAAAAAATCAAGCAGAAGCGCCAGGCTGATGGTGATGGCGGAAAGCAGCCCCATCTGGGCATTCACCGTATATCCGGAAGCGGTGAGCACTGAAAATCCAGCCACCAGGGCGACGGTGGTGACCCACATGGCGGTGCCCACAGTGTTGAAAGCATAGCGCACCGCCTGGGTCGGATCCATGTTTTTTTCGCGGCGGGCCCGCAGATATTTGCTCAGGAAGTGAATGGTGTCATCCACAACGATGCCGAGGGTCAGGGAGACGATAACAGAAAGTGCGAGACCCACCTGGCCGACAAGTATGCCCCAGATGCCGAACGCCATAAAGGCGGGGGCAAGGTTGGGGATCAGGCTGATGAATCCCAGGCGGAAGCTGCGCAGGGCCAGGATGAGGATGGCGGAAATAAGAATCAGGGCACCGAAAGAGGCAACCAGCATACTTTTAATATTACGTTGGGATATATGGGCCCAGATGATTGAAAGTCCGGAGCCGTAGGTAAACATATACGGCGGCGCATTTTTTTTCAGCCATTCCCGGGCCCTGGCATCCATGGTTCGCTGTTCCTTGGCGGTTGTATTTTTCAGAAAGACAACAAGCCGGGTTGCGGATTTTTTAACATTAATCTGGTTATTGAGGTCCTGGCCGAACGGTAGGGATAGTTCATACAGCAGGAGGTACTGGGCCGCCAGGTCGCGCGAGGCGGGGATGGCATAATAATCGGGTTCATCGTCATGCATGTTCTGGTTAAGTTTTTTAATGGTATCGGTGATGGAACTGACAAATGTCACCTTTGGCTGCTTGCGGTACCATTGGGCAAATTCATCTACCTTGGCGAGATATTCCGGTTTGTGGATGCCGCCGGGTTCCCCGGAGTCAAGGGAATACTCGATGATATCCCAGCCGCGCAGATTTTCCTGCATAAAGTCGGTGGCCCGGCGGATCTCATATTTATGGCTGAAATATTTCAGAAAATTATCATTGAGTTCAAGGCGGGTCATACCGCTGACAAAGAGGACTATGAAAAAGGTCATGGTCCAGAAAACAACCTTGGTGTTTCTGATGACAAAGTCCGCCAGGCTGCTGCTGAAATGATTGTAATCCCCGGTGTCCGTCGTTGTCTTTCTGACCCTGATGGGAAGCAATGACAGAAGTGAGGGCAGAAAAATGACGGAATAAATGAATGCGGCAACAACGCCCATGGCAACAATGTTACCCAGATCTCTGAAGGGAGGGGCATCGGAAAAATTCATACTGAGAAAGCCTACGGCGGTGGTAATGCTGGTCAGAAAAACCGGCTGCAGATTGATGCGCAGTGACTCGGTCACCGCCTCCAGTTTTTCTTTGCCCAGACGCATCTGCTGGTAGACAGAGGCCATGATGTGGACCGAATCCGCCACCGCCAGGGTCAGGATAATGGTGGGCGCAATACCGGATGCAGGGGTCAGTGAGATGCCGAGCCAACCGGCCAGGCCCATGCCGGTAACCGTCGAGATCCCAATGATTATGAGGGTGGCGAAGGTGCCGGTATAGGTACGGAGTGCTATCCCGACAATGCTGACAAGGACAAGGAACATCAGCGGGACAAGGGTCAGCATGTCGTCCCTTGTGGCTTCACTGAAGGCATTATCAAACATTACAGCTCCGGCGAGATACAGGTCTATCTGCGGATGCTGTCGACGAAAATCCTCAGCCATTTTACGAACATAAGCCACGACTTCAGGGACCGCGTCCGGGTTGTTATCAGGCAGCAGAATAGTGACATTGATGCCGGTGACGTGCCCGCTTGGTGAAATCCAGTCGTTTACCAGCCTGGGATCCGAGAGGGCTATTTTTTTTACCTTTTGGATCGCGGCATCGTTTATATTTTCGGCATCATCGACCAAATCTTCAACGATGAGTTCGTCATCTTCGGAATGGGTGTACTGAAAGTTGGTGATGGAGTCCACCCGGCTGGAATAGGGAATCTGCCAGGAGGCCTTGGTAAGTTCTTCGATCGCACTCAGGGTACTGCGGGTAAAGACATTGGCGTCTTTCGGGGCGATAATAAAGTAGACGTTGTCAATTTTATTATAGGTATTCTCCAGAGCCTCAAGAGCCTGCAGCTGGGGATTCTCTTCCGAGAAGAATACGCGCAGATCATTGTTGTAGGTCAGGTAACGCATACCGGAGCCGGCTAGGACGGTAAAGAGAAGGCATAGAACAATCAGCAGCCAGCGGTATTTAATTACAAGATGCCCGAATAAGGCTTCAATTTTATTCATTGGGAGTTGTCAGCTATTTTTTAGATGGGTACAGAAGGCAGAATACTGGGGCGGCATTGATCTTTTTTTCTGGCGGACCAGGAAGAACATTCTTTTCATCTTCAGGTTCCTGATCGGTATTTCATGCAATATTTTATGGTCGAGCTCCTCCTGCACAGCGATGCGTGATATAACCGAGGCGCCCAGGCTTTCTTTAGCGGCCTGCTTTATCGCGCTGGTTGAACCGAGGGTGGCAACGATGTTGAAACTGTCGGCGGAAAGATTTCTCTTGGCAAGAAAATTTTCAAAGTTCTGGCGGGTTCCCGAACCTTTCTCCCTCTGCAGAAGAGGGACTGCTGCAAGTTTTTCCAGGGTTATCGATTTCTGCTTCAGCACCTTTGGGGTGGCCACCAGGACGAGATCGTCTTCAATCAAGGGTTCGTAAACCAGTTTTTCAGATGGTATCCTGGCACCGACAATACCGCACAGCAGTTCATGCTGCAAGACCATGGTTGTAATCCCGGCCGAATCCTCAATCAGGATCTCAAAAGCTATATCGGGATGCTGATTTTTAAATGAGTAGGCGGCGCGGGGAAGAATAAAGGTACCCGGTATCGTGCTTGCCCCGATAATCAGTTTTCCTTTGATCCCGGTTCCGGCAGCGGTTATTTCCGCCTGGATCAGTTCCAGTTCGTCAAGCAGCTGCAGGGCCCGGGGATAGAGCACATCCGCTTCGGCGGTGGGCATGATTGAACGGCCCATCCGGTCAAAGAGCTTGCAGTCAAGAGAGGTTTCAAGATTTTTGATATGTTCGCTGATGGTCGGCTGGCTGATATGCAGTGTTTCTGAGGCCCGGGTAAAACTCCTGTTTTTATAAACCGATACAAAGATTTTCAAATGATGGACGTCCATGATACTCCTTATCGACGGATCATGATTTCACGGTTAATACTATTAAAAATCGGCATTAACTATTTATTTGATTGTATATATCAATATAGATTTTCGCCGTCAACTCTTATGGACCTTATGATATTTCATTACGAATCAAGGGGTGAAGAAACATGACGTTTGAAACCGCAGGCGGTGATAATATGGCCAGGATTGAATTCAGGCCCGGGCTGCAGCGGATGGCAGCCGCCAGAACGGTTATCCACCCGGGATCGGACAATTTCCAAAAGACCGGAAAGAGGAGGACCGGCTTGCATTGGCTGATATCTTCAATTTCCCAACTGGGAAACCGGATTAAACCACCACTATACCGAGAGGTGCCTGGACAACTTCGCCAATCCTGGCAGCTGTCGGTACCCCGGCCTTTGTCAGGGCACCAATGAGTTCGTCCGCCTGGGAAGCCGGCACAGCCAGAAGCAGTCCGCCCGAGGTCTGGGGATCGTAGAGCATTTCTGTCTCGGCCTTTGACAGGGAAATCTGCAGATCGAACCGATTTTCGTCTACCATGGCCTTGTTCGGTTTGTTGCTGCCGGTGGTTTCACCTTTCTGATACATGGCAAGTGCATCGGCATAAAATGGCAGGTCCCTGTAATGCAGAATCACCTGGGTATCACAGCCGCATGCCATTTCCAGCATATGGCCGAGAATGCCGAAACCGGTGATGTCAGTGCAGGCATGCAGATCAAATTGCAGAGCTATTGCCATTGCCGGCCCGTTCAGGGCGGCAAGTGACGGCAGGGTGTCGCGCTCCAGATCCTTACAGGGCAGTTTTCCGGAGCGGACCGCATTAAATAAGACGCCTGAGCCGATCGGTTTCGTGAGGATCAGGGCATCGCCGGGTTTGGCCCCGGCATTTGTTATTATACGGTCAGGATGGACAATACCGTTGACGCAGAGCCCGTATTTGGGTTCCTCATCGTCCACGGTATGGCCGCCAACCATGCAGGCACCGGCTTCAACAACCTTGTCGTGTCCTCCCTTTAAAATATCTTTCAGGAATCCCATATCCAGGTGTTTGCTCGGGAACATTACCACGTTGAGCGCGGTAACCGGTCTGCCACCCATGGAGTAGACGTCGGATATGGAGTTGGCAGCGGAAATCTGCCCGAACCAGTATGGGTCATCCACCGGCGGCGTTATGAAATCCACCGTGTTTATCATGGCAATATCATGACTCAACCGGTAAACAGCAGCATCATCGGATGTTTCGATGCCGACCAGAAGATCCGGATCATCCGGCTGGGTTAAACCCTGCAGCGCTTCCGACAGAGCCGTCGGACCGATCTTTGCAGCTCAGCCACAGGTCCTGGCCAGGCCGGTCAGGGTCTTCTTCTTAAATAAGGCCATTTGCAGTATCCTCGTTAATTGTGTCCATGGAACTTGATTAGCAATAAATTTATTCTATGTCTTGATAAGACATTGATAGAAAATTACTCTGTATTCCACCGTTAAAATATGTCATCATTTTTCTGTTACAGGTCCTTAAATTTTGTGTTTTTACCGGTTGCATCATGGCCGGTTGTTATTACATCCGCAGCAGAGGAGCGGCTGGATTAATAAACCGGCATTAAAATATTTCAGAACATTATTTTGATCCCTTCCGGCTTATTTGAGGACGGCCTGTTTCATTGCTTCGATACCCGTTTTTTCAATGAAGCGCGCGGTGCGCAGTTTTTTTCAACATTGTCCCGGTAATATTCCAGGCAGCGGCGCACCAGGTCTATTGCTTCAGTATCACTGACGTCTTCGGCAATGACATCTCCAATACGTGGTCTGCCGCCCGAGTTGCCGCCGAAGGTGACAACCCAGCCTTTTTTTTGCCGATCAGCCCGATATCCCGCACATAACTTTCGGCACAACATAAAGGGCAGCCGGAAACACCGATTTTAACCTTGGCGGGCAGGTCCATGCCAACGTAAAGCTTTTCCAGCTCCAACCCCAGGCCGAGGGAGTTGCGGACCCCGAACTTGCAGACCTCGGTGCCTGGACAGGCCTGGACATAATGAACACACAACTCAATTGCCGGTCCGACCTCCATTTTAAGATCATGCCAGACTGGATCCACCTCCTCTCGCTTCATGCCGATCAGGGCTAGACGCTGGCCCGAAGTTATCTTGATTATGGGGATATTGTATTTGCGGACCACGGTGGTCATTGCCTCGAGAACTTCGGGCGATACCAGTCCCACAGGTGTCCTGGGAACTATGGCATAGGTTTTTCGGTCACGCTGTATAATTGCCCCTCGGGGAGTATCTTCTGCCATAGGTTGTCTCCTGTATGGTATAAAAAATTAACCTGGTATGTATAGAAGAGATATTCTCATTGATTACAAGGAGAAACAGGCTTTGTCAAGTCCCGGTAAAACCGGTATTTCTTAGGGGATTGTTTGAACACGATCAGCGAGCGTTAACCTCACGGGTCAGCGGCGGGGAACAACAAATGATATTCGGATATTGACATGCTTTAACTATAAGGGATATTTTGTTGCAGTATGCCTGCAATAGAATATAAAAAAAATAACCTATAACAGTTGGGATCAGGATATGAAAAAAACAGTACTGATTACAGGGGCAAGTGCGGGATTCGGTGCGGCCTGCGCCCGAAAGTTTAATGGCCTCCAATACAGGCTGATCCTCACCGCCAGACGGCTTGATAGACTTGAGGCCCTGCAGCAGGAACTGCCTGATACGGAATGCCATCTTCTGCAGCTTGATGTCCGCGATCGCAAAGGGGTTGCCGAATCGCTCACAAGCCTGCCGCAGTCCTTTCGGCAAGTGGACATTCTGATCAATAACGCCGGATTGGCCCTGGGACTTGAACCCGCCCATGAAGCCTATCTGGATAATTGGGATACCATGGTGCAGACAAATATCATGGGCCTTCTGTATTGTACCAGGCAGATTCTACCCGGTATGGTGGAACGAGGGCGTGGGCATATTGTCAATATCGGATCGGTGGCCGGATCCAACCCCTATCCGGGCGGGAATGTTTATGGTGCCACCAAGGCGTTTGTCAAACAGTTTTCAAAAAATCTGCGGGCGGACCTGCTCGGCACCCCGGTCCGGGTAACCAACATAGAACCGGGTATGGCGGAAACAGAGTTCTCTCTCGTCAGGTTCAAGGGTGATGCCGAGCGGGCGGCAGAAGTGTATAAGGGGGCCCGGCCGCTGGCAGCTGCTGATATTGCCGAAATAATCCACTGGGTGACAACTCTGCCGCTCCATGTCAATATTAACAACCTTGAGGTTATGCCGGTGTGCCAGGCGTGGACACCGCTTGGCGTTCACCGCCATAAGCTGTAAACCTGGCACAGAGATGTTTATGATAGGGGATTTTTTAAAAACGCGAAAGTTAATACCTATGCTGTAAAAGGATCCTTTTACGTTAACCTTTATAACTTCAACCCTTTATCAGCAAAGCATGGCATGGAGCAACAAACGGATAAGATTCGATATTTAATACCGGTCCGGCGCGTGTTTTTTGCGAGAGGGCCAATAGCAGAGAAAAATTAACCTGAAAAAGGATCATGATTATGAAAGTAATTGCATTCAACGGCAGCGCAAGAAAAGACGGCAATACCGCCATATTGATCAAATATGTTTTCCGGGAACTGGAAAGGGAAGGAATCGGGACCGAACTGGTCCAGCTTGCCGGCAGCAGCATCCATGGCTGTATAGCCTGTATGAAATGTCATGAAAACAAGGATCAGCGGTGTGCGGTCAAGGATGATATTGTCAATGACTGTATTGAAAAAATGTTGGTCGCCGATGGCATTATTCTGGGCTCGCCTACCTATTTTGCCAACGTTTCCACTGAAATGAAGGCGCTTATCGACCGGGCCGGCATGGTGTCAATAGCCAATAACGGGATGTTGGCCCGCAAGGTGGGAGCGGCAGTGGTTGCCGTACGCCGGGCCGGTTCTATTCACGTATTCAACTCAATAAACCATTTTTTCTTTATCGGCCAGATGATCGTTCCCGGCTCCAGCTACTGGAATTTGGGAATAGGCAGGCAGAAAGGTGAGGTTGAAAAAGATGACGAGGGTATCCGGACCATGAAAAATCTCGGCAGGAACATGGCCTGGCTCCTGAAAAAACTAAATGACTGAGCAACGTAAAGACCGCGCCTGACAGACGCGGCCTTTACACTGCGTTTAAAACAGAAATTTATTTTGGGCCAAAGGCGTCTTCAAAGAGCAGGGCAATTGCATTTTCACCCTTATCGGTAATATTCCGGGTCCCGGAGCCGACAAATGTTTCATGTTCGATTTTCGGATTGTCCTCAATCCAGGCCCCCTGTTTCCAGGAGTACCAGCTCTCTTTTGCCTGGTCGTATACCGACAGGGGCCGATTGAAAAGTTTTGCCAGTTCCACGGCCCAGCCGGTGCCGCCCTTTACGGTATTATCTTCAAGGATTGTGCCGATGACAAATACCTGGTGGCCTTTATTCACCATGTGAAAAATGGTTTGCAGGACTTTTCTGATTTTATCGGTTTCATAATATGTGCGGTTCATCATTTTGGAAACCAGTTCCATGCTGATGTCGCCGCGTTTCAGTTCCTGGTCCGAAAGAACCACCAGGTTTTTCTGCCGGTTCGTTTTCTGGCCCTTGTAGCAGAAATTCACTTCTTTGACGGCCAATTTTTCCGCAGCCTCGCCAAAAACGGTTTCAGCTCCCTTGAGACCGCCGCTGTATAGCGTACATTTTTCTTTCACCAACATTACAATTCCTCATCGCGTTGAATTTATAATTAAACCATAACTGCACAAGCAGGATCAGCAAACCCCTCTGCCTGTTTCAATGGCTGCAAAACAGAGAAAAGAAACAAAAGGGGGCATATATAATGGCAGTCAGGGTGTTTCCGCAACCTTTAAATGGCATGGAATAAAAATTACTCTGAAGCTTCACAAGCCCGCCCTTTAAAATGAAAGAAAAACTTTAAACCCTTCTTCACCGTATCGGAAAAAATTTTTTCGCCCAGAATTGACCCGGCTACCTTTTTATTTATCTCTCCCAGTGTCGGATATGGATGAATTGCCCCGGCAAGGGTAGAAAGTTTTACCTTGCCGTTCAGGACTGCGACCCATTCACTCAGCAACTCGCCGGCATGGGGGCCAAGGATTTGAATGCCGATGGGGTTTTCCTTTTCATCCAGCAGTAATTTCAATGTGCCGGTTTCTTCGCCTTCGGCCAGGCTTCGGTCATTGCTCTTGAACTCCTCGGTCCAGAGATCATATTTGATTCCGGCTGCAGCCGCCCTCTTTTCGTTCATGCCTATGCTGGCCAGTTCCGGAGTGGTGTAGGTGCACCAGGGAAGAAAGGTGTAATCTGTTTTCCGCGGCAGATGGAAAATGGCATTGCTGACAACTATTCCTCCTTCATAGCCGGCGGCATGGGTAAACTGGTATTTGCCGATGACATCTCCCGCAGCATAGATGTGTCTGTGATTCGTGCGCAGGCGGCCATTGACCTCAATTCCTCTGTTTGTGGAGGTAATGTCGATTTTTTCCAGTCCCAGGCCGGCGATATTGGCACTCCTTCCCATGGCAACGAGAAGGGTTTCCGCGGAGAGGGTCTCTGTTTTGCCAGCACCGTTCTTGAGGGTTACCGTTTTACTGCCGGCTTTTTCCGTGACGGTAAGAATGGATGATTCCAGGACAAAGGAAACACCCTCGTTCGACAGGGTCTGCATAACGGTATCGGCCAGGTCTTTGTCCTCTTTGCTTAATATCTGGCCGGAACGTTGAATGACGGTGACCCTGGTGCCAAGCCTGTTAAATGCCTGAGCCATTTCAATACCAACGGAGCCGCCGCCGAGGATAATCATTGAGGCCGGCAGACGGTCCATATAAAAAATATCCTTGTTTGTCAGGTAGGAAACCGTATCGAGTCCGGCAATGGGAGGAATCGCCGGCGAGGATCCGGTGGCCAGGGCCCAGGTTTTAGCGGAATAGGTTTTGCCGTTGAGGCGAATGGCGTGTTCGTCAATAAATTCAGCCTGACCGAATTCAACCCGGGCGCCGAGAGCGCAGAAACGCTCCACCGAATCATGTTTCTGGATTATACTGATGACCGAACGGATACGTTTAACCACCTGTTTGAAATCAACCGGCTTGATATCAACCTGCGGCAGCCCGAATTTTTCAGCATGTCTGATGTCATGATTTACCCTGGCCGTCCGGATCAGGGTTTTGCTGGGCACGCAGCCGTAGTGCAGGCAATCACCGCCAAGGGCCGGTGATTTTTCCACCAGCAGGGTTTTGGCTCCAAGCCGTGAGGCACCGGCAGTAATGGTCAGACCGGCTGCACCGCCTCCTAACACCCCAAGATCAAAATCATACGTTGTCATTAACCGACTCCTTTTTTTCAGGAACCTGTCTACCTGTCTTTTTATGATAATAGGTGAGAAGTTTTTTCGCCGTTATTGGAAAAAGCCCTAGAATGACAAAGGAAATAATAAGACCGGGGGAAAGAATCCCGGACAGGGAATCTATCTGGCCCAGTTCTTTGCCGGCGTTTACATAAACCATGGTCCCGGGCAGCATGCCCAGTTGGGAAACCCAATAATAGGTTATAAGCTTCATGTTGGTCAATCCCATGGCCAGGTTAATGACAAAAAAAGGAAAGATTGGCACCAGCCTTAAAGAGAAGAGATAAAACGGACCTTCTCTTTCAATACCCTTGTTAATGGTGGACAGTTTCTCGCCGAATTTCTTCTGTACCCAATCCCTGAGGAGAAAGCGGGCAACAAAACAGGCAAGGGTGGCGCCTATGGTACTGGCAAATGAAACAATGACCAGGCCGATCCAGAAGCCGAACAGAGCGCCTCCCGCCAGGGTCATGACCACGGCTCCCGGAAGGGAAAGACCGGTAACCGTTATGTAGATCAGCATATAGCTGATGATGACCGCCAACCGGTGTTCACCGTAAAGCTGGGAAAATTTATCCTGGGAAGCCTTGAGGTAATCCAGGGTCAGATATTGTCCGAGGCCGAAGACTTTAAAAAGAACTATGGCCACAATAATAGCAGCAGCAATAAGCAGACGTTGTAAGAGTTTTTTATTCATGAATGTTTTGGATTAAAGCGACTCAAACCGCAGTCCCAGGCCGAAGGATGCCGCCCCGATAAGTGCAGCCCGGGAGTTGAGGATTACCTTGACCGGAATATCTTCCAGGAGATAGCTCATGCGTCCCTTGCCGGTGAATGATTCCATGAATATCCCTATCCTGCCTGCAAGAAAGGACTGGATTTTGGGAGGGATTCCGCCTCCCAGATACAGGCCGCCGGTGGTTAAGCCGGTGAGGGCCAGGTTGCCTGCTTCAGCTCCCAGAATTGATACAAAGAGTTCCAGGGTTTTGGTGCAGATAGAATAGTTTTGGGCATCATCGAGCGCGCCCTTGACAATTACCGGAGCAGGATCATCGGCCGCAGCCAGTTCTTCGGCCAGCCAGTCCGGTTCATCCAGGCTGCCCAGGGATTTGAAAAAGTCATAAATGACCGGTATGCCGCGGCCTGAACAGACCCTATCATAACTGACATGACCGTACCTGTTTCTGAAAAATTCGAGCAGTCGGGACTGGGTTTCAGTCGCCGGTCCGAAATCTGAATGGCCGCCTTCAGAGGAAACTGCCAGGTACTGAGAACCGTCCCAGGTAAATATTGCTTCACCCAGTCCCGTGCCCGGGGCTATTATTCCCAGGGCGCCGCCGTGGGTCCGGCTGCCCTCGCTGATGGTGAAAATGTCCGACTTATCCAGGTGCGGGATGGCATATCCGGTTGCCGCCAGATCGTTGATCAGCGTGGCCTTGGCAAAACCCTGCGATTTCTGCAGTAAATCGCTGTCAGGCTGCCAGGGCAGATTTGTAATGACCGCCCTGCCTTCTCTGATGGGACCCGCCACCCCGAAACAGGCAGTTTCGGCAGAGGAATCGGTTTCGTCCAAAAAATCCTCGATGATGGCATCAAGTCCGGAATAGGAACTGCTTTCATAGTTTTTTTCATGCAGCGGCTGCAAGGGGCCCTTTTCTTTGGAATAAAGAGCCAGGATAGTTTTTGTCCCGCCAATATCCCCGGCAAGGTGGAATTGATCTTCCATGGCGCGCACCGATGGGTAAAAGGTTTTGTCGGTATGGAAATTGTTCTTCCGTTAAGGTGTGGGAAAAGGGTAACGAAACAGATTGGTAACAGCAAGCTAAAAAACTATCCTATGGCGACTCTATGAACCTGTTCTGAAAATTCTCTTGTTTTGTCAATGTTATGCATGGATATAAAAGAATATCAGGACACCGGTTCTGGCTTTTTGAGAAGACTTGTCAAAAAGACCGCCAGGCCGGCAAAAAGGGCGGCCATATAAAAACTGCTTGAAAAACTGCCGAATTTTTCTGCCAGAAAGCCTGCCACTGCAGGACCTGCAATCTGACCCAGGGCAAAGATAAAGGTAATAAAACCAAAAACCCGTGCCGTCTTTTGCGGTCCGACATAATCACCCACCATGGCTGCCATGATGGAAGGTATGGCCCAGGCAACAATGCCGTAGCAGCCGATCGACAGGTAGAGAAATATGCCCGGCAGAGAGAGGGCGACCAGGAGATAGGCGCACATCTGGATGGCAAATACCATGACCAGTCCTGTCTTTCTGCCGAGCCTGTCAGACAGGGTGCCGAATACCGGACCCGAGAAAAGACTTAAGAACCCGACCCACGACCAGAAATTGCCGGCAACGGTTTCGGTAAAGCCTCTTTCCTGCACCAGGGTGGTCACGAGGAAGGTGGCATAGATAACATACGTATAGCCGAAGAGAAAATAGATAGCCCCTAAGTGGTAGATCTCTTTTTTGGTAACGGATGCAGGTTTATCATAAAAGGCGGGACCAGTCCGGCTGGGTCTTTTTTCACCGGTATAGGGCTTCAGGCCGAGCTCTTCGGGAGTATCACGGATTACCAGAAAACAGATTATGGAAATGATTAGGACGATGATGCCGAGAACCAGCCAGCTGGTGCGCCAGCCGTCCGATCCACCGAGCTGGTTGAGATAGGGAATAAGTTTTCCGGAAAGAAGTATGGCAAATCCACTGCCGATGACAATAAAACCGGCTGCTCTGCCCCGTTGTCTGGAGCTGAACCATGATGCTACCAGGGCCATCATCGGTACATTGGATGCGCCGCTTCCCATGCCGGTCAGGGTATAAAAAAAGGCAACGGTCGGAAAACTGTCGGCCCGGCTCACCAGCAGCATGGAAACTGCAACCAGGAGCAGGGCCAGAAAAATCAGCAGCCTGCTTCCAGTACGGCCGCTGATATACCCGCAGACAAGCACGGCCACCAGATATCCAACAAAGTTTGCGGTGCTGATCAAGCCCATCTGTGAGTAGCTGAGCTGCAGCGACACCCCCATGGCCGGGAGCAGCATGCCCAGCGCAAAGCGGCCGAAGCCCAGCCCGGCAAAGATACAGAGTGTCCCTGCCGCAACAACGTACCAGCCGTAATGGACAGATCGCGTATGCACAGTGTTATCGGACATGATCAGGGTTATCGGACTACATCAAAAGGGACTGGAGGACGGTCGGCTTTCTTGTCATTCCTACCGGTAAAAAGTTTTGGGCGGATGGGACAGCCGGGAAGTGGAGAAATCAATTAAGAAAATTCCTTACATTGACAGTTGGGTGGAGCTGCTGATTCCCAGTGATTTATAAATGCGAAGCGTGGCTGTGGAACAGTTCAAGGTGTAAAGATGAATTCCCCTGATATTGTTATCTATCAGATCACGTACCTGTTCGGTGGCCCAGTGAACCCCAACTCTTTCCAGATACTCATCACTGCCGGTGCGTTCAACGGCCTTCAGCAGTCTGGCGGGAATACGCGCGCCGGCGGCAAGTTCCGCCATCCGGATCATGCCCTGTTTTGTTGTTATCGGCATAATTCCGGCGATGATAGGAACGTCTATATGCGCCAATTCGCACCGTTCGCGGAAATCATAAAAATCCCGGTTATCAAAAAAGAGCTGGGTGACGATATAATCTGCCCCGGCATCAACTTTTGCCTTCAAATAGTCAATCTCTTTAAGACGGTTCGGCGTCTCGGGGTGACCTTCGGGAAATCCCGCCACCCCGACACCCATCCCGGGAAAATATTTTTTTATGTGCGCAACCAGTTCCGCGGCATAGGCGAAACCGTTTACCGGCTGCTCCCAGCTGGTTTGTCCCCTGGGTAAATCACCCCGCAAAGCCAGAATGTTTTCTATGCCGTGTTCAGTATATTTGTTGAGGATTGTATTGATATCATCCCGGTTGGACCCGACGCAGGTTAAATGGGATACCACGGTCAGATCCGTTTCCCCCTGGATGCGGACAAGGAGATCATGGGTCCGGTCTCGGGTGGAGCCGCCGGCTCCATAGGTGACACTTACATAGGCAGGCTCGAGAGGAATGAGGTCCGAGATCGTCTGGAACAGCCTGTCCCAGTCATTCACCAGTTTAGGCGGGAAAAATTCGTAGCTAATGCAGATCTTTTTTGAATTTATGATATCTTTGACCAGCATGTTGTTGTTTCCATTTCCTTTCATGAGTATGATCAAATATATTGAAAAAAAGGATGATACCTTATTATTTTTTTTTAGACTTGCCAAGCGATTACATTTTTATTTAATTTTTCCCTTTTTGGATGTACCTGCGGGGTGATGGGCAGTGGCTGCCTGACCGGCGGAATTTTTTCATCAATCCTAGGGTATTATTCCATAATGTGATATATTATAAGACAGAGAAAAAAGGATTCCGGGGTTATTGCTATAGTGGTCAAATTTTTTATGGAGGAAATAGATGGAACTACAGATTGAAGGCCGTAATCTGGAAATACGCAAGGCGTGGCAGGATAAAATTGATGAGGAAAGATCCAGGCTTGAACGGCATCATGCCGGCTTTGTTCATCATCTGCGTGTCACAATTGAAGGCACATATTCCCATCGGGAAGGAGGCTATGAACTCCTGATAGTTGCAACAATTCCAAATGATACCGTGATCGTAAAACGAAAAGGCGAAAAGGTTATCCCCATGTTGGTTGATGCATTTAACACCCTCGGCCTGCAGCTTAAAGAGCAGCAGCGCAAGCGGCGGCAGACGAACAAGATAGCGCCCGAGGCTTTGAAAAGTACGGGGCTGGAAGGGGTGGTAAAAAGCATTTTCCCCTATGAATCATATGGTTTTATCGTAACTCCCCAGGGCAAGGAAATCTATTTTCATGAGAATGCGTTAAAGGATGTCTCAATGAATCAGCTTTCCGAGGGGGATGGAGTGAAATTCGGCGAAGCACATGGAGACAAAGGTCCTTGCGCTTCGTGGGTAAAATTGGCCAAGTAAAAATTTTTTAATATCGGATGCGCTCCGGGCATCTGCAGACCTCAATAAAATATGATCGAGTGACGACGTGGCATTGCAACAGGTAGATACGGAATCCGAATATTATGAGCAGGCTGAGGAAATATTAGCCGATCATATAGCGGCCCGCAAAAAAGATTTGGGAGACAAACTCCTGATCCTCTGCCACCACTACCAGCAGGAGGCGGTCTACCGGTTTGCCGATATGACCGGTGATTCCCTGAAACTGGCCAAACATGCTGCAACCTGCAACGATAAACAATATATTGTTTTTTGCGGGGTGCATTTTATGGCGGAATCGGCTGATATATTGTCCGGGGACAACCAGGCTGTCATTCTGCCAGACCTGCGGGCCGGTTGTCCCATGGCTGACATGGCTACACTGGACGAGGTTTCCTGGGCCTGGAAAGAACTGGAGGAGGCCGCCGGAGGAGAGCGAATTATTCCGGTAACCTATGTTAATTCATCTGCGGCAATCAAGGCCTTTGTGGGAGAGCGCGGCGGCTCGGTCTGCACCTCTTCCAATGCCGAGCGGGTGTTGACCTGGGCCCTTGAACGCGGCGAAAAGGTTTTCTTTTTTCCTGACGAGCATCTTGGGCGAAATTCCGCCTTGGCACTGGGAATAAAACAGGAAGAGATCGTGCTCTGGGATCGTGATGCGCGGCTGGGAGGCAACTCTGCCGCCGCCGTTCGCCGGGCGAAGGTTGTTTTATGGAATGGGTACTGCACCGTGCATATGCAGTTTAACGTTTCCCATGTCAGGATGTGGCGCGAGCAAGACCCCGAGGTCCGGATAATTGTCCATCCGGAATGCAGGCATGAGGTCGTCGCCGGGGCTGATCAGTATGGTTCCACTGAAAATATTATCAGGGCGGTGTCGGATTCACCGCCTGGTTCAAAATGGGCCATCGGCACTGAAATCAACCTGGTGAACAGGATCGCCCGTTTAAATCCTGACAAGGAGATCCACTCGCTTTCCCCTTTTCAGTGTTTATGTTCCACCATGTACAGGATTAAACCCAAGTATCTCCTCTGGGTTCTTGACCGGCTGGTTAAAGGGGAAGTGAAGAATCGGATTACAGTTGATCCTGCAACGGCAAAACTGGCCAAGGTAGCCCTGGACAGGATGCTTGAGATCTAGGCGACGGCAACTGCGGTAATAAGGATCTGTTCTGCTGAATCCGGGACGTTTCTGCTCCGTCATCCCCGGGCAGACGGGTATCCGTTTGATCACGGATTCTGCTTTTTGTTGGATCAATCGAGTGGTAAACAGGTGAAGCATGAAGAGAATTTATTTAGACAATAATGCCACAACCCCGCTTGATCCTGCGGTCCGTGAAGCAATGCTTCCCTATCTCCAGGAACAGTTCGGCAATCCCTCGAGCGGGCATCGTTTTGGCGAGGCGGCCCTAGCCGGCATTACCCAGGCCCGGGAACAGGCGGCCTCGCTGCTCAACTGCCGGCCCAAAACAATATTTTTTACCAGCGGCGGCACCGAGGCCAACAACACTGCTATCTGGAGTGCGGTATCGGCCTTTCCCGAAAAAAAACACATCATCTCCTCCTTGATTGAACATGCATCGGTGTTAAAACCCCTTGAGTTTCTGCAGCAAAGGTTCGGCTACAGCGTCGATCTGCTGCCTGTAGATAATGACGGCGCCCTGGATCTGCAGCTTCTGGTTGATGCAATCGGGCCGGATACTGTCCTTGTCACCCTCATGGGAGCGAACAATGAAAGCGGGGTAATCTGGCCGGTGGCTGAAATTGGAACGATCTGCCGCGAGAAAAATGTGCTTTTTCACTGTGACTCGGTGCAGCTGGTCGGCAAGGAAACGATTGATCTGGAGGCGCTGCCGGTTGATTATCTGGCCGTGGCGGCCCATAAGTTTTACGGTCCCAAGGGTATCGGGGCTCTCTATGTCGCGAGAACGGCTCCCTTTACCCCCCTTGTTATGGGGGCGGGACAGGAAATGGGACATCGGGCCGGAACTGAAAATGTCGCCGGAATAGTTGGCCTGGGCCGGGCCTGTGCCTTGGCTGCAGGGTATCTTGAGACAGGGGCATCAGTAGTCTCGGATCTGCGCGACCGTCTGCAGGAACGGATCATCGCTGAAATTGATGAAGTCATTGTCAATGGTTTTTCTCAGCCCCGATTGTCCAATACCCTGAATGTGAGTTTTAAAAATTGTGCATCCGGCGCCATGGTGCAGGAGCTTGATGAGAGGGGCATTGCTGTTTCAGCACATTCAGCCTGTCACAGCGGCGATCTCGATCCTTCCCATGTGCTGCGGGCAATGGGCGTGCCGGAATCTCATATCCATGGTACGCTGCGCATCAGCTTAAGCAGGTTTAATACCAGCGCTGAGATTGATATGCTGGGTGAAGCACTGCCGGCTATAGTGGAAAAATCGCGCCGGGGTGCTGCTGTCTGACATATTTCATTTTACTGTTGGTGTATGGGTATCAGCCTGAAACAGAGGAATATTTGAAGACGTAATTTTTCTGCGCCAGGTGAATCTTTCAGGTTGGTCAGCCGGCGGGCTATCAACTTCCGGCATTTCCATTCGTGACGGAAAGGCAAGGGTTGACGGATTTACCGTAAATCAGCGGGTAAAAATTCCGCAATAATGGTAAAAGGAATGGTTGTAGCAAAGTGGCTGCTGTTTTAATTTATGAGGATATCGCTTTATAACTTGAAAAACTACACTGGAGGTTAAACTATGAGAAACAGGATTACTTGGTTGTTAAGTATTGCCGTATGCGTATTATTCCTGGGAGGCATGTCCAGCCATGCTTTTGCCGAGGCCATGGGGCCGATGGATTTTGTTGCTGCGGCCAAGGCCAAGATCGTTGAGGTCACCCCGCAGCAGGTCAAGGCCGACATGGATGCCGGCAAGCAGGTTATTCTGCTGGATGTCCGCGGCATTGAAGAATTTGAGGCCGGTCATCTTCCCGGTGCCATGAATATTTCCCGCGGTGTGCTTGAGTTCAAGATCGGAGCGATGCTCCCGAACAGGAGTGCCAACATTGTTCTATACTGCCGCACCGGGGCCCGTTCTGCACTGGCAACCGAAGTGCTGCAGGAAATGGGATATACGAATGTCAAGAATATGGCCGGTGCCTTCAAGGCCTGGGGTGAAGCGGGCTACCCGATATACAACAGGCATGGTGAATTCACCATGGTCGCCTTTGAGAAACAGGGATAGAAGCGTTTTTTTAATTTGCACGGAAAAAGGCTCCCGGCTTAGATGCCGGGAGCCTTTTTCATGGAAAAATTATCGTACTAGAAACGGCTCCGTTTCCTCCGGGAAATCTTGCCGATCACCCAGCCGAAGAGAAAAACACCGCCGCCGGCGAGAAACCATTTAATCATTCGGGAATCCGACAGCTTGTCGTATCTTTTCATCAGGGCGGCAGCATCTTCTTTCAGGACTTTATTCTCCTGCCGCAGGAGATCCCGCTCTGCAGCTATCTCAACAACATTTTCAGTCTGGGCCATCAGGGTATCATATTTTTCGGACATTGCCTGTTCGTTGTTCAATGCCTGTTCAAGTTTCAGTTGCAAGTCGGCAATTTTTTCCTGCATTGCGGAAATTTCCTGTTGGGATGTTTCCTGCCCGGTTTTGAGCTGCTGCTCAAGATTGCTTTTGGTTTCTTCCAGGGCGCTGATTTTTTCCTGCAGAGAGCTGTTGCGTCCTGCAAGTTCTTCAATGCGCTGGCCTTTGGGAGGATCAGAGCTTATATACTGCCGCAGGACGTATCCTTCAACTCCGTCGGTGGTCCTCACTTTGAGATAGGATTTTCCTTCCTCCAGCACTTCAAGGGGAGTGCCTGTTTTCAAGGTTCTTATTATTTTGTACTGGGTGCTTTTCCCCTCTCTTAAGGTGATTACCAGCTCGTCTGTGACATAGCGTGTGTCTGCAGCGGCCCTTAATGCAATCACATTTGATGTGAGCAGGATAATGGTAAAAAGAATGGCGCTGAAACGCATTGCAGGTCTCCTGATAAAGTTGAGGCTGTTTTTCCGGGTACTTCCAGGATGTTGATCCGTCTTGCCGGTCCATTGTATTGCTTGATCAGAAAGGAACCTTAATGAACAATAGTTCCGGGTGTCAAGAGCGAAAAAGGCTGAAAGGGTTGTATGGTAAACCCCAGGTTGGATTACTCCGATGTTTCACCGCAGCAGGAGAGGTTAAAGGGTTATGGTGGTTCCTTTTTCAGGCAGCACAATTTTTATTTCCGGATATTTCTTTTCCAGGCTTTCAATCGTTGTTTGCGCCCGGGCCCGGATACGGCGCTGCATATGAACCAGTGCCAGACGTTTCACCCCAGCATGACGGGCAAAATCAAGGCAGCCGGCAATGGAGCCGTGTCCCGGGGTTGTGTTTTCAAGTCCGTAGGCTTCATGGATTATGATATTGCATCCTGACGCCAGTGATCTGGTCTTGGAGGTCGGTCGGCCGTCACCGCTGTAAAATACTGCCTTGCCGTGGATTTCCAGCCTGAGAGAGAGGCAGGGCTGGGAATGGTCGTTGTAGGCCGTCTGCCAGACAGTGTCTGCCAATGTAATTTGCTTTCCGGGTTCCGCTGTATGGAATAAGAGAGGAAAATTCAGGCGTGACAGCAGATCAGGATAGGCCAGTTCCATTGCCCTGGTAACCTTTGTTGCAACTTCCGGAGGCCCCAGTATCTGCAGCGGTTTTCGCCGGCCTGTTTCCCAGAACCAGAGAAGCAGGAGGGGAGTGCCGAAAAAATGATCCCCATGCAAATGAGATATCCACAGCATCTCCAGTTCTTCCGGGTTCGGCTCCAGGGAGAAGTATGCGGCAGGAACACTAAAGCCGCAGTCAAGCAGAATCCGCCCCGGCGCCTTATTGCCCGAATCCGTCGGCAGCAGGATTGAGGTGTTGCCCTGGTCGGCATCGCAGGCTTCACCGACCCCGAGAAAATAGATATTCATTATTCTGTTACCTTGTACTTGGTTTACCGGCAGGGCAGAAATTACTGCAGCTTATCCCCATCGGCAAGTTCTGCAATCACTTTTGCCAGGCCGCCTGTTACCCGCGCCAAAGAGTCATATTTAATTTTTTCCGGGGTATCCTGGGAGGTATGGTAGTACCTGTACCGGAAAAATGCGGTATCGGTAACCATGATCGCCCGATATCCTTCACGCCAGAAGGACCAGTGATCAGACCAGCCGATGCCGGTGATCCAGCCGGGTGCGGCCGTTCCTTCGGCGGGGAATTTTGTGGTACGCCGAAAGGCTGCCAGGCTCGATGCAACCAGACGACGGGAGCGGATATTGCCGACAAAGCCGATAAAATTGGCAGTATGGGGATAGAAAAAACCAAAGGGAAATGGATAGTTTTGGCTGTCGGGCGCTTCCGTAAAATAGCCCATGGTTTCAAGGGAAAGCATGGCGACGATATTTTCCTTTTGACGGCGGGCGCGGGAGGCATAAACCCTGCTTCCCATATCCCGACGGAGAAAGAATGGGTGCTCTTCATTGGTGAAGGCCACGAGACGGATGGTTCTGGCCGGGTTGGTTTCGGCCAGCAGCCGTGAAATTTCAAGCAGTGACGCCACGCCGGAGCCGTTGTCATTTGCGCCGGGAGATCCCGGTACCGAATCGTAATGGGCCCCGACCAGGATAATCTGTCCGGCAAGAGCCCCGCCTTTGATTTCAATGATAAGATTGGGGGATTCCACCCCCTTTGCCGCATATACCTGGCGCTGGACCGGAAAATTCTGCACCTGCCAGACTCTTTCTATATATTCGGCGGCGGCATAGAGTTTCTGCGGCCGCCAAATGTTTCTTTCTCCGATGTCTCCTGCCAGCATGAAAACATGGTCCCGGAGGTTGGCGCTGATTTCTTTTTCCTGTTCTGCAAGGGGCAGGAAGGGACCGGAGTAGGATTCACCAACCATTTGCGTTGTCCAGTGAACAAAAACAGAGAAGAGTACGAAAAAGAACAGAACGGTAAAAGCAGCAATAAACAGGTTTCGCTGCTTGGATTTTATTGCCTTTTAATCCATGGATTCGAATAGAGGAAACAGATTTAAGGCTTATTGCCTGCGTCATACTGGGTTGATCCGGCACCCCCAATACATATCCTGAACCGGTCAGATGGTCGTATCATCAACGATAAAAAGGGAAGACCGGGCACCGATACTTTTTTTCCTGACCCAGATCCTGGCCATGGGTACGGTCTCACCATCGATATCAACCATATTCATTATCTCTTCCACATACGAAATATCGGCGGTCTTGAATTCATAGTAGGAAGTTATCTTGCTGTACGGGTCGGTGATCAGGATAACTCTATTCGGATCATAGGGGTGTTTCCTTGGGGATCCGGTGAAGGAGATATGAGTTTCTTTAAGGAGTTTCAGGTTTTTGGGCTTTTTATAAACCTGAATTTCGAACTTTTCATGCACATAGGGAAACAACTTAATCGGCATTTTCAACTCCTGATCGCAATAAAAGGGGCGGACAGCCATATCCGGATAATACCGCTGCAAAGCCGGGATCTGAAGCAAAACTCCTGGTTACAATGCTTATATTGTATATCAATAACTTTAAAAAAAGAAGATTTTTCTTGTAATGCCCGACACTAAGATACCGGTCATTTGATATGTATCAATCAGATGCCTTCTGGACAGGCCACCAGTCAACCCTGATTCGGCGGATGGCATTAAAGCCGCCGCCGAGAACAAGGTTGTTTTCCCGTCCGACGGAGTCCAGAAAATTCTGGACCTCTGATGAACGGGTGCCGGCATCACAGATTATGATCATCTTTCTGTCATCCGGTAATTCCTTGTACCGGGAACGAATATTTACATAGGGAATGTCTATCCAGAGATCGGTGCCGAATTTTTCGACGAATGGCGCGGCTTCCTTGGGATGCCTGATATCCAGGGCAGCCCATTCGGGTTTGGTTCCGGGTTCCGCCATCCAGGCCAGAAAATCTTCAATGGCAACGGTGCGCAGCCGCCCGGCCGCGAGGTTGTCGGCAACGTTTGCCGTGGCGTTTAACGCATCCATTGCGGTGGAAAACGGCGGTGCATACGCCATTTCCAGGGTGCTGAAATCCTCGATTGACGCACCTTTGGCAATAAGACCCGCTGCGGCATTGATCCTGGCCAGGATTGAATCGTTCATCGGACCGAAACCCTGGAGCCCCAGAACCTTACGACTGGTTTTGTCAAAAATCATCTGCAGCATGATCACCGCCTGGGTGGGGAAAAAATGGGCCCGGTCCGACTGGGCGGTAATGGCCACTTCTGCATCATATCCCAAATCTTTGGCAGCCGTGTAGCTGAGCCCGGTGCCCCCGATGCAGCAGTCAAACGCCTTCATGATGAAACTGCCAATCCATCCTTCAAACCGGGACGGAATGCCGGCAATATTATCGGCTGCTATTCGGCCCTGCCGGTTGGCAAGGGAGCCCATGGGCGCGTTGTTTTTCATGCCGCTCACCAGGTTGGTTATTTCCACGCAGTCTCCGGCTGCATAAATAGCGGGATCAGAGGTTTGCATGCGGTTGTTCACCACAATTCCTCCCTGGGGTGAAACAAGAAGCCCGGCCGTTTGCGCCAGGTCACCGCGGGGCCGCACACCAACGGCCATAATAACCAGATCGGCGTCAATCGTCCGTTTTGAGGTCTGCACCCGGCAGACTCTTCCATCTGCATCACCTTCAAGGCTGGTGGCTGATTCACCGGTGTAAACAGCAATATGGTTATCCCTGAGGTGTTTTTCCAGCATGGCCGCAAATGGCGGATCGACAATACGGGGAAGCAGCTGGTTCATGTATTCCAGCACCGTGGTTTCGATTCCCCATAGGTCAGCCAAAGATTCGGCCATTTCGAGGCCGATGGCGCCGCCGCCGATGACAACGGCTTTCGTCACCCTGCCCCGGGCCAGGTCGTCTTTTATGGCAATGGCGCGGTGCATGTTATTGACCACGTATACTCCGGCAAGATCTGCTCCGGGAATCTGCAGTCGGTTGGGAATGGAGCCGGTGGCAAGGACGAGATTGTCATAGGGAAGTTCATTCAGTTCGCCGGTATCCAGCTGCTGCACCCTGACGGTCCGGGCCAGCCGGTCTATGGCCAGCGCCCTGGTCCGAGTCAGCATGGTAACGCCCTTGGCGTCATTGAAAAAAACCTCATCGCGGACAACATGGAAGCTTGTTGAACGCAGCTCTTTTTCATCGGAAACATCGCCGGAGACAAAGTAGGGGATGCCGCAGCCGCCATAGGAAATAAGATTGTCCTGGTCAACCATTACGACCTCGGCGTCCGGCAGCAGCCGCTTGACCCGGCAGGCGGTTTTGGGTCCGGCCGCCACCCCGCCGATGATTAAGATTTTTTTAGACATGGATGATAAACCTTTTGGGATTAATAGGAGATGATTTTTGCCAAACGAACGGTAAATACGATCGGAAAATATAAGGAAAATCCATTGCTGTCAAATAATTCAGCCCCGATATCTGTAGAGAAACAAGGTTATTGACTTCCTTGCGGCAGTTCCGGCGGCGATGGATGTGATCTAGAATCGGGACCGGGAAGATTTATAATTGTGGTGCCGATGGTGAAAACGCCCTGCCGGAATCAACCGGCAGGGCGGGATGGGCAGATATTATTTCTTTGCTGAACAGGTGCAGCCGCAGCCGGAGGATTTTTTCTCCTCCTGTTTCTGCATGGTCCCTGCTTCGGAACATTCGGGACATTTCTTAGGCTTGCACCTGCCTTCCTTTGTCGCACCGCATTTTTCACATTTAAATACCGCCATTGTATTCTCCTTATGTCTCTTTTTTATTTTTACCGGATGCTGGCAATTATTGCCGGTTCCCCGGTATCTGGTAAAGATCAGGGGGATGCAGTCCCCGGACTTTTGGAAAGCCCGGTACAGAATGGGTGAAATAATAATCATCCAAAATGATTTTGCCAATGGAGGCTGTTTAAAATTAGTTTAAAAAACAGAGAAAGCAGCAGCATCACCCTTTTGGTAAAATACTTCATTTCAGGGTTTGGGAAAGTATCCGCCGGATTGATCCGGGCACCATCTGTGCTTATAGTTGTACAACAGGATTGCAGGAAGAGTTGATTGTTTAGGTGTTGCACGTTATTGTGGGCGCCGCAGAGGGAGAATGTGGTGCCTTTCGCTTTTTCTCCCATAACCCGCTAACCTCAAGGCCGGCATTATGCGCCTTGATGAATGAGAAAATTTATGGCTGATTTACAAAAGAAGACCCTTGCCGTTAAAGGCATGACCTGTGCATCCTGTGCCGCCCGGATCGAAAGAGTGCTGTCGGGCCTGGATGGCATCGATACGGTTGCAGTGAACCTCGCAGCGGAAACCATGGAGGTGAAATGGGACGGGACAATACTTGCCCTGGAAGATATTTTTGCAGCCGTCGCCGGTCTTGGTTTTGAACTTGAAATGCCGAGCAGCAGGGTAACCCTGGATCTTGACATTAAGGGCATGACCTGCGCCTCCTGTTCAGCCCGTATAGAAAAGGTGGTTTCAAATCTTGACGGGGTGCAGTCCATGCAGGTTAACCTGGCCAGTGAAACCGGGGTGGCGGTTTTTGACCCCGAGGTCATCAGCAGGCGAAAGATACTGAAAACCATCAACGGCCTGGGCTTTGAGGCGGAGCTGCTGGGTGAACAGGATGAAAACCTGCTGTTGAAACAACAGCGGGAGACCCGGGAAAAACTGGCCAGGATGAAAAAAGAACTGATTCCGGCCTTCGGTTTTGCCTTTGTCCTGCTTCTGCTTTCCATGGGTGAGATGCTGGGCATGCCGCTGCCGCGGTTTCTGGATCCCCGTCATGAGCCGCTTCATTTTGCCCTGGCGCAGTTTCTCCTGGTATTGCCGGTCATATGGTCCGGCCGTCGTTTTTATCTCATCGGCTTTCCGGCCCTGATCAGGAAATCCCCCAACATGGATTCCCTCATCGCGGTCGGCACCGGCGCCGCCTTTGTCTATTCAACCTGGAATCTGGTGGAGATAGCTCTGGGCATTGATCCAATGACCCGGGTTATGGACCTGTACTTCGAGTCTGCCGCCGTTCTGATCGCCTTGGTATCATTGGGTAAATACATGGAGACGCGCTCCAAGGCCAAAACTTCCGATGCCATCAGTCAGCTCATGGAGCTTACACCTGATAAGGCAACCCTGGTGAAAAATCCGGGAACGGAAAAAGAGGAACAGGTTGTTATTCTGGTCTCCGAGATTGAAGCCGGCGACCTGATCCTGATTCGTCCCGGTGAACGGGTTCCGGTGGACGGCACGGTGAAAAAAGGCCATTCCAGCGTCGATGAATCCATGCTGACCGGCGAGAGTCTGCCGGTATCCAAAACCGAAGGGGACAAGGTTATCGGCGGCACCCTGAACAAGAACGGCATGCTGCGGGTGGCCGCCGAGCGTGTGGGCCAGGATACTGTACTGGCGCGCATCATTAAAATGGTGCGGGAAGCCCAGGGCTCCAAGGCTCCCATTGCCAACCTGGCCGACAGGATAAGTTTATATTTTGTCCCCATCGTCATGGTCATTGCAACCCTGTCCGGCCTGGCCTGGTATTTTATCGGTGATGCCCAGTTTTCCTTTGCCCTGCGGATATTCATCGCCGTCCTGGTAATAGCCTGTCCCTGTGCCATGGGGCTGGCAACCCCAACTTCGATCATGGTCGGCACCGGTAGAGGGGCCCAGCTCGGGGTTCTTTTTAAGAGCGGCGGGGCTCTGGAAATGACCCAGGGAATCAATGCCCTGGTCTTTGACAAAACCGGGACCCTGACCTTTGGCAAGCCGCAGTTAACCGATTTTGAACCGGTGCCGGGAACTTCCATTCCTCCGGACGAAATTTTAGCCCTGGTGGCAGGTGCGGAAAGCGTGTCGGAGCATCCCCTGGCCGAGGCAATTGTCCAGGAGGCACGGGCCAGAAAGTTGCCGCTGCAGGAGCCGGATTCCTTCGAAGCAATTCCAGGCAAGGGAATCAAGGCGTCCATTGGAGGCAGGGAGCTTTTGCTCGGCAACAGGGAGTTTATCAGGGAACGGGCAACAAATTTTGCCGGCCGGGATGCCGATGCCAGGGCGGCCGAATTTGCCGCTGTCGGCAAAACGGCACTTTTCCTGGCCGTCGACGGCGAACTGACCGCATTACTGGCCATTGCCGACCGGATAAAACCTGAAACGCCGGACACCATCAGCAGGCTGAAAAAGCTGGGAATCAAGATTTTCATGCTCACCGGCGACAATGAAGCAACGGCAAAGGCAATTGCTGCCCAGGCCGGTATCCAGGAGGTTATTGCCGAAGTTCTGCCCGATTTTAAGGCTGAAAAGGTGGCTGAACTACAGGGGCAGGGCATGAAGGTCGGCATGGTGGGCGACGGCATAAATGATGCCCCGGCCCTGGCCAAAGCCGATGTCGGGATCGCCATGGGCACCGGTATAGATGTGGCGGTAGAATCAGGCGATATCGTGCTGATGACGGGCGAACTCGGCGGGGTGCTGACGGCCCTGGCCCTCAGCCGGGCGACCATGCGCAACATCAGGCAGAATCTATTCTGGGCCTTTGCTTATAATGTCGTGGGAATTCCGGTTGCCGCGGGCCTGCTTTACATTTTCGGCGGTCCCACCCTGAATCCGATGATTGCCGGGGGCGCCATGGCCTTGAGTTCGGTGTCGGTGGTGAGCAATGCCCTGCGATTGCGTTTTTTCACCCCGGCCTGATGATTTTTCCCGGCCGGGAGCTCCCACCATAAAAAATTCTGAAGCTGTTCTCCTGATTATCTTCCCGGACCTGGTCCCAGGCTTTATCGATATTTGCCCGCCGGGGCCCGGGTCAGATTTCCTCCTCTTCTTCGGGCATGATTGAACGGGGCAGGCTGTCCAGGTCAAACTTTTCAGCCGCCCTAAATCCTGCCTGCAGGGCTTTGCCGTTCATTTCTCTGGTCTTCGGCGGCACCCTGGCAACAAGGGCATCCTCCAGATTTCGGGGGGCCAGCAAAGCGCAGAAATGCCCGAGGGCACCCAGGGCAACAATGTTGGCGACCAGGTCCTTTCCCGCCGTATCTCTGGCAATTTTGGTGAAAGGAAGTGTAACAACCCGGCTGGTGGGAACCTGGTCAACGAGCCCGGAGTCAACGAGCAGCAGACCATTCGGCTTAAAATCAAAACAGTAGGCATCGCAGGATGCCTGGTTCATGGCCAGCATCATATCGAGCTGTACCGCCTTCGGATAGTCGATCGGACTGCTGCTGACGACCACCTCAGCCTTGCAGCGGCCGCCGCGTGCTTCGGGGCCGTAGCTCTGGGTCTGGCTTACATTATAGCCGGCAAAAATACCGGCCGCCTCCGCCAGAATAATGGAGGCCAGAACGATACCCTGTCCGCCGGCGCCGCTCAAACGAATTTCATATCGATCAATATCCATCACTCCTGGTTCCTCTTGGCCTTTTCCCTGATCTTTCCATATTCCTTGATATAATCCGGTTTATCCACATCAGCCAGGATGCCGATGGTAAATTTGTCATCAATGGAATCCGGTGGCATGCTTGAACCTTTAGCACCGGTTATGGCATGGTCGTGCAACCAGTTGAGCATGGTAACCGGATCAGCCATATTATTGCGGCGGCCGAACTGGACATGGCAGTTGGACATAACCTCAACAACGCTGAAACCGTTTTTTCTGATTCCCTTCTCGATAAGTTTGTCAAGCTGGGCGGCATGATATACGGTTCCCCGGGCGACAAAGCTTGCGCCGGCCGCAACCGCCAGTTCGGCGATGGAAAAGGCATGTTCAATATTTGAAAACGAAGAAGTGGTGGATTGCGCCCCATAGGGAGTGGTCGGCGATGCCTGGCCGCCGGTCATACCATATATCTGGTTATTGATAATGATGGCGGTGAGGTTGATATTGCGCCTGGCCGCATGGATAAAGTGGTTGCCGCCTATGGCCGTGGCATCGCCGTCGCCCATGACCACAATGACATTGAGGGCGGGTTTTGCCAGCTTGATGCCCGTGGCAAAGGCCAGTGCCCTGCCGTGGGTGGTATGCAGGGTATTAAAATCGACATAGGTCGGCATGCGGCCGGAACAGCCAATCCCCGAGGCAAAAACTATATCATCCTTTTCCAGACTCAGACGCTCAATTGCCCGGATCAGGGCCCCGAGAACAATGCCGTTGCCGCAGCCCGGGCACCAGACATGGGGAAACTTTTTGTGGTGGCGCAGATACTTATGGCGCAGTTCGGTCATTCCTGCAGGCATGGTATGTCTCCGGTTTCTTTGTGGCATATTTTTCCGTACCATACGGTATTAAATCTTCTGAATTTCATTGAAAATTTCAAGCGGGGTAATCATCTGTCCGTCAATCCGGTTATATTTAACAACCTCGGTGAGACCGGTGTTGACCCGTTTAACCTCGCGGCTGATCTGTCCCATGTTCATTTCCGGGACCAGGACCGCCCGGCACTGCCGCATTATGTTTACCACCGTATTTTTGGGAAAGGGAAAGAGGGTAACCAGCTGGATAAGCCCGGCCTTGATGCCTTGGGAGCGTGCCATGGCCACAGCGCGGCGACCGGAACGGGCGACGGCGCCGTAAGCAATCACGACGATCTCCGCATCTTCAACGTGCAGTTTCTTGGTCAGTTGAATTTCAAAAAATCCATTGGTTATTTTTCTGAACTGCCGTTTCAAAAAGGCCTCAATTTCATCGGGTCTCTCCGTGGGAAAGCCCTGGGTATCATGGACCAGGCCGGTAACGTGATGCCGGTAGCCTTCTCCCAGCGATGCCATGGGGGGTACGCCGCGGCTGTTGTCTTCATAGGGTTTGTACCATTCAGGCGGGACGGTGGGAACAATCCGATCCACCACTTCAATGGATTCAGCGGGCGGGACGGTAAAGGTTTCGCGGGAATGGGCCACCACCTCGTCAGAGAGCACCACCACCGGCACCCGGTATTTTTCCGAGAGGTTGAACGCCTTGACAATAATGGAAAAACATTCACTCACCGATGATACCGAAAGGACGATAACCGGATGATCGCCATGGGTTCCCCAACGGGCCTGCAGCACATCTCCCTGGGCCGGGCTCGTCGGCAATCCGGTGCTGGGACCGCCGCGCATAACATTGACCACAACACAGGGCACTTCAGTTATACAGGCATAGCCCAGATTTTCCTGCATGAGGGAAAAGCCGGGACCGCTGGTGGCGGTCATGCTCTTGACCCCGGTCAGTGAAGCGCCGATAACGGCCCCCAGACTGGCAATCTCGTCCTCCATCTGGATAAAGGTGCCGTCTACCTGGGGCAGCCGGCAGGACATGCGTTCGCTTATCTCGGAAGCCGGGGTTATCGGATAGCCGGCAAAGAAACGGCAGCCTGCGGCAATGGCTCCTTCAGCCATGGCTTCATTGCCCTGCAGCAGAATTTTTTTGCCGTTCAATTCAGCCATTTTCTTTCTTTCTCCGGTCAGGGTAACGTTCATGGATGGAGAGGGCAAAATCAGGACAGTGAAATTCACAGAATCTGCAGCCGGTACAGCGATCCGGCTCGATTATTATCGGCCGGTTGTTTTCATCTTTGGCAAAAACGCCGGCAGGGCAGAAGGCAACGCAGATACCGCATGCCTTGCACCAGTCGGCAAAAATTTTCTGCACAAAAAGCTTCTTGCCTTTTTTATCCAATTTTTTTTTGGTTTCCCAGTAATTGTCAGCAGATTTTTGGGGAGCGGCTGGTGGATTTTTTTTTGTTTTTCCTTGCGGCATTGGTAAACCTGTCAGCGGATTTCTTCTTGGCGGTGTTTTCAATCGGTATACTAAATCTTATCGGAATCATTGGATTTTGTCGATGGTTTTCCGGAAAATAATCGAATTGCACGGCTACGGGGCAATTTTTTAAGTTTCCCATTTTACCGCAGTATGGTAAACGGCACAGTAGAAATACGGATGGCCGTTATCGGTAAGTAGCTGATATGGAGGAAAATTTGATGCCGGCAAAAAATTATAGATTCATCTATGACGAATATGGCAACACCATGGAAATCAAAGTCCGGGCCCGCGGGATCGGGGTGCACGGCAACAATTATGTCAACAAGGGTACAGCCTTTTCCGAGGAAGAAAGGCGCGAACTCGGTATAGACGGCAGCCTGCCGCCGGCGGTGAGACCGTTTGAACAGCAGGTTAAAAACAGCCTGGCAAAGGTCCTTAAAAAAGAAGATGACATTGAGCGCTATATTTATATGCGTTCCCTTTTTGACAGGAATGTCACCCTGGCTCATGCAGTTATTGCCACCGATATTGCCCGGTTCATGGAAATAATCTATACCCCGACCGTGGGTCTTGCCTGCCAGCAGTATTCCTCCATGTTCCGCTCCGCCAACGGGGTCCATATCTATCCGGGAAATATTGATAATACGGAGGAAATTCTGCATCGTTACGGGCATCGTGATATCCGCGTTGCCGTGGTGACAGACAACCAGGGGATTCTCGGGATCGGCGACCAGGGCGCCGGGGGCATAGCGATTTGTCTTGGCAAGCTGATGCTGTATACCCAGGGAGCCGGCATTGCACCCTGGCACTGCCTGCCGATATCCCTTGACGTCGGCACCAACAACGAGGACCTGCTGAAGAACGAAGAATATCTCGGCTGGCGGCATCGCAGGCTGACAGGAGCCGAGTATGTAAAGTTCATGCAGCAGTTTGCCAAGGCATTTAAGGCGGTTTTTCCCCATGCCCTATGCCAGTGGGAGGATTTTTCGAAACAGAATGCCTTTGCGGTGAGGGATGCCTATCTGCATGACCTCATTTCATTTAATGACGACATCCAGGGAACCGGTGCCGTAACCCTGGCCGCCGTTTTTGCCGCCATGAAAGTCAAAAAAGAGAAGATCACGGATCAGGTTTATCTTGTTCATGGTGCCGGGGCCGGGGGTATCGGCATTGCTGAACAGATTGAAGCAGCATTGGTTGAGCACGGTCTCCGTGAAAATGAGGCCCGCAGAAGAATATTCACCCTTGACAGTCGCGGAGTTGTTACTACGGATAGAATGGTCGAACCATATAAGGCCAAATATGCCAAGAATCCGGTTGAGATGAGCTGGCTGCAGGAATCGGGAGAAAATAACCTGCTGACCGCGGTAAAACGGGCCGGAGTCACCGTCTTAATAGGAACTTCCGGTCAGACCGGCTGCTTTAGTCGGGAGGTGGTTGAGGCCATGACCGCGAACTGTGAACGGCCGGTCATCATGCCCCTTTCCAATCCCACGGAAAAGGCAGAAGCCGTGCCGGCGGATATTTACAAGTGGACCTCCGGCAAGGCCCTGGTTGCAACAGGCAGCCCCTTCCCGGCGGTGGAGCAGAACGGCAGGAAAATCAGGATCGGCCAATGCAACAATGTCTTCATCTTCCCGGGTGTGGGACTCGGCACCCTTGCCTCCGGAGCCAAGGAGGTGCTGCCTTCATTTTTTACCGCCGGAGCCAAGGCGGTTGCCGAACTGGTTCTCCGGGAGGACCTGGATGCCGGCATACTGATGCCGCGCGTCGAAAGGCTGAAGGAAGTAAGCAACAGTGTTGCCCTGGCCGTCGGGCTGGCCGCCATACGGGGTGGTGTAAACGGTCCCTGCGCCTTCAGCAAATATAAACACAAGGGTGATCCGAAACGGCTGAAAACACTGATAAAAAAAATGCGCTGGGAGCCCGGATATCTGCCGCTGATTCCCGCATAGCTTTTTTTAAAGGACCGGTTGTTGGTCCGGATATAACCGCGGCCTGAAAAATCAGAGATGAAACTCCGTTTAATTTTACTCATACTTTCACTCATGGCATTTGTTTTTGCCTCCACCGGCGGCTATTTTTATTACACTTCCTTTAAGGAAGCTGCTTTCCGGGAGGCTGAAAGTGAGACACTCATCCGTCTGGAGCGGATCAACAAAAACCTTTCCACCCTGCTGTCCGAATATAATAAGCCGGTGCGTATTCTTGCCGGCATGCCGGAACTGCAGGAGTTGTTGAGTCATAGAAGTCCTGCAACATTACGGGCCGTCAACCGTACCCTCGATCATTTTGCCGGCACGCTGCAGGCAGACGTGTGTTACCTCATGGATAACAAGGGCAACACAATTGCATCCAGCAACCGCAATGATCCTGACAGTTTTGTGGGGCAGAATTTTTCCTTTCGGCCCTACTTTCAGATGGCGATCAGAGGCCAGGCGGCAAGCTATCTGGCCCTGGGCACAACTTCCGGTAAAAGAGGGGTATATTTCAGTTACCCTATTTACGGCTACGGCAAAGAATTCTCGGACGGTATCGTCGTTATTAAAGGTTCCATTGAGATGATCGAACGGGAAATGGGTTTCAACGGGGATGAAATTGTCATGGTTACCGATCCGAACGGTGTAATTTTCATCTCTAACCGGCCGGATTGGCTGTACCATACAGCCTGGAAGATTTCCGAGGATAAGGCCGCAGAAATAGAAGCATCACTCCAGTTCGGCACAGGGCCTTGGGAATGGGTGGGACTGGAGGTTAGCGAGCAGGAGCATGTAGTGGACAGGAGGGGGAAGAAATTCCTGCTCCATCAGATCGAAATGGACAATTATCCGGGCTGGAAGGTCAATCATCTTCTCGATATGAAAAAGATCACCCAGAAGGCCTTCAAGCCGCTGGTGGTTTTTGTTCGTCCCATTGTTCTGGTTTTTTTCGTCGTCATGTGCCTCTCCGTGTTCATGCTCTATCGGCAGGCAAGTCTTGAGATAAAACAGCGCCGGGCCGCAGAGGAGGCATTGCGGGAGAGTGATGCCCGGTATCGGTCCCTGTATCACAACACGCCGGCCATGCTCCATTCAATTAACCGTAATGGAGAAATTGTCAGTGTCAGTAATTACTGGAGCGAAATGCTCGGATACGAAAAAGAGGAGGTTATCGGCCGGAAACTGACGGATTTCTTTACGGAGGAATCGAAGATCCATGCGGAGAAAATCGTTTTTCCGGAATTTTTCCAGAAGGGCTTTTGCATGTATGTTCCCTATCAGATCATTAAAAAGAATGGCCAGGTGATTGACATTCTTCTCTCTGCTATCGGTGAGCGTGATGAAAAAGGAGAAATTCTCAGAACCCTTGCCGTCTCCATTGATGTCACTGACAGAAACAGGGCCGTAGAGGCGCTCAGGATTGCCAAGGAGGAGCTTTCAAGCTACTCCAAGGATCTGGAAAGGCAGGTCAGCATCCGGGCCCGGGAGATTACTAATATCTTAAAGTATACCCCTGATGTGGTGTATGTCAAAGACCGGGAGGGCAGATATGTACTGGTCAACTCCCGGTTTGAGGAATTGTTCGGGGTAAGCAGTGAAGAGATCCGCGGTAAAACCGATTATGAGATAGTATCGAAAGAGGCGGCCGATGAATTTCGAAAAAATGATCTCCAGGTACTGCGGGATGGAAAATACATGCAGGTTGAGGAGCGTGTGGTTCATAACGGTGCAGCCCATACTTACCTGTCCGTCAAGTTCCCGGTGTATGACGAAACAGGGGCGGTCAACGGGGTGTGCGGCATATCCACCAATATTACCGCGGTAAAAAGGGCCCAGGACCAGCTGCGGCGTCTTTCCGGCCGGATAATGGCCAGCCAGGAAAAGGAGCGCACAGCCATTGCGCGGGAACTGCACGATGAACTGGGCCAAGTGCTCACCGCTCTGCGCATGGATGCGGTCTGGATGCAGGAGCGCTTAAGGAAAAGCGATGCTAAAATTGCTGAACGGGCTGGGACAATGTGCGAGTTGATTGATAAAACCATCAAAGATGTCCGTTCCATAGCTATTCGGCTGCGCCCGGGAGTTCTGGATGACCTTGGTCTGGTTGACGCCCTGGATTGGCTGACGAGTGATTTTGAAAATCGCAGCGGCATCACCTGTATTTTTGAGCATGCCGATGTGCCGGAATTGAATGAAACCTTGTCTACGGCAGCGTACAGGATCTGCCAGGAAGCCATGACCAATGTGGCCCGCTATGCCAAAGCAAGCCGGGTGTCCGTTGTCTTGAAAGCGGATAAAAATATCTTAAGTCTTTCCGTTCGGGATGATGGCCGGGGGTTTGACACCTCCGGACTGGGAGAGTCTGAAGGGGTCGGTATTGCGGGCATGCGGGAGCGGGCAACCCTTGCCGGCGGCCGCCTGGAAGTAATCTCTGAAAAGGGCAAGGGGTGTCATGTCCTCTTCAAGGTACCGGTCGGACGGGATACAAAGGAGGCGGGATGATAAAGGTACTGCTGGCGGATGACCACTCTATTGTGCGGGCCGGTTTGCGCCGCATCATAGAGGAAAGCAATGAAATGGAGGTGGTGGCTGAGGCGGATGATGGCAGAACCGCAATCCAGCTGGCCCGGGAAAAAAATCCTGATGTGGCGGTCATTGATATCTCCATGCCCGGGCTGGACGGGCTTGAAGTGATCAGTCAGCTTAAAATTTATCTTCCGCGGCTGCCCATTATCATGCTGACCATGCACGAAGAGGAACAGTATGTGGTCCGGGCCATCGAGGCAGGGGCCATGGGATACGTCACCAAGCAGTCCGCCCCGGAGCATATCGTCAAGGCCGTCCATCAGGTAATGGCGGGTGCCAGGTACCTGACCGCAGAAGCAACTGAGGCCCTGGCCTTGAAGGTTGCCAGAGGAAAGGGGGGAAAGTCGTCACTGGATTCGCTTTCCAACCGAGAACTGCAGGTGCTGCGGCGGTTGGCAATGGGTCATACCAATCATGAGATTGCTGAAGCCTACGGGATCAGCATCAAGACCGTGGATACCTATCGGCTGAGGCTGCTAAAGAAATTGAATCTGCGCAACAATGCCGAGCTTTCCCGTTTCGCCATCCAGAATAAAATTATCGAAACATAATGAGGCGGAAGATTTATTCTTCGGCGTTATCTCGATTCAGGAAAAACAGAAAACCCGTACTGCAGGAAAAGAAACATTTCCATGGGAGGAGATCCGGTCCAGGATTAAAAAGGCCAGAAGGTCGGGATGAAAACAGCCGCCATGGCCAGAACGAAAAGATTGAGAGGAATTCCGAGCCACAGGTAGTCACGGAAACGATAGCCGCCAGGGCTGTAAACCATGAGGTTGGTCTGATAACCGATTGGGGATGCATAACAGGCACTGGCACCGAAACAGACGCCGACAATGAAGGGTTTAGGATCGACTCCCAAGGCGGTGGCGGTTGAAATAGCGATGGGCAGCATCAATACCGCAGTGGCATTGTTGCTCAGGATATGGGTGCCGACGCTCGTCATGAGAAGCAGCCCGGCAAGTACATACTTGGGTCCGAGGCCCAGGAAGAGGGACAGAAATGTATCGGCATAGATCTTCGCCGTACCGGTCTTTTCCATGGCGGTGCCGAGAGCGAGGGTGCCGATGATGAGGATTAAGACGTTGCCCTGCAGCGCCCGGTAAGCCTCGCGCAGCTGGAGACAACCGGTCAGCAGCATGAGGAAGACAGCCGCCACCGCACATTCCATGATATCTGCCATGCCGGTGCTGGCCGCCGTTATCAGGCCCAGAAAAATAAGAATAGCCCGCCAGGCTCTGTTCTTATAGATGATCTGGTCTTGAATATCCTCGACAATGATCGTATCAACCTCCCTGCGGATATGGGCCAGTTTTTCTTCCGGGCATTGGATCAGTATGATGTCTCCGGTTTTTAATACCAGATGTTCCAGCCTTTTAGCGCTATAGTGCAGCCCATGGCGCTTCACCGCCAGAATTGCAATATCCGGATCCCCCCGGAGATCGGAACCGGCAAGAGTATCTCCACGCAGGGAAGAGTCGGGAGATACGATCAGCTCGACAATGACCGTATTATGTTGTTCCATAGCTGTTTCCGCCAGCTGGGGAAGTGCTGCTGCCCCGCTGTTGAGCACGGCGACTAGGTCGGTTGCCGGACCTTTCACAAAGAGAATATCGTCTGCTGTAAGCTGCAGCTGCTGCTGATCCGGATAAAAAATACGGGAGCCCCGGATAACCTCTAAAAGTTCCATATTGGGATAGATATCGTCAAAGACCTCTTTTGCGGTCTTGCCGATCAACGGACTTTCCTCGACCACCCGCAGTTCTGCCAGGTATTTTCTGTTCTCCCGGTCCTGTCGTTCACAGGTCGGCGCCGTATGTCCCGGTAAAATCCGACGGGCCGCCAGGGAAAGGAACAGGATTCCTCCCAGGGCGATGGGAACACCGAGAGGCGTGAGTTCGAAAAGCCCCAGCTGACCATAACCGTAGGAAGCGCTTAAATCACTGACGATGATGTTGGTGGAAGTTCCGATGAGCGTTGAGGTTCCGGCCAGAATGGAGGCATAGGATATTGGAATGAGATATTTGGATGGACTGAATCCGTACTCGCAGCTCAGGCTGAAGATGATCGGGATAAATAGGACGACGACCGGGGTATTGTTGATAAAAGCGGATGCACATGCGACGATCAAAACAATCAGGAACAGAGCGCGCTTGGCATTGCCGCGGCTGTATTCAATGACTTTACGGCCCACATGGCCTACAACTCCAGTGCGCACCAGCCCCCGGCCGACAATGTACATCGCGCCTACGGTGATGACCGCCGGATTGGCAAATCCTGATACGGCCTCCAGGGGGGTCAGAATGCCGGAGACCATCAAGACAACCATAATCCCTATGGCGGTTAAATCCACCGGGATTTTTTCTGTGACCAGCAAAATCAGGGTCGTTAGAATAAGGATAGAAACCAGCCAGATTTCCATGGAACTGTTCCTCTAAGACTCCTCGAGTTTCCGGGTTTGGGCCTAATCCATCAATACGGGGGAAGAGGCATGGCGCGACTTTCCCCTACCTTCAGGGACGAATCTCTCTTTTCCCACCTGTTCAAAAAAATGGCTGTTTTTCAGCATATGAGACTGCTGATGTTAAGCGGATAGATTTATGGCGCAAAGTTTTTTCTCAGTTTGGAGTTTACAGTGCCCTCAATGTTGATTCGGGTGGTCATTGTTCCCGGCCGCGACCGGGATGTATCGTATGAGCCGCTATATGTGGGCCGCTGGGTCGTGGGTGGGATGTAAAAGGGGTCCTGGCCCGGGGAAAAACGTTCATAAGCCGGTCTGAAAAAACCGCATGCATTGATAATAATGATCCGGTTCCAGAAACAGGGCATGGGTAACTTTTTGTAGATTGATGGAGCTATTTTCAGTAACAGCGGAAATGATCGGTAAAATCAATTGTTTTCTATACCCGCTTGGATCGCAAAGCTGAAGACCATGCTGTACCGTCCGATTTCTGCCGGGTATTTTTTTCTATAATGCGGCTCAGGATGGACTGTCAACTAAAATGATGATATTGCGGGGGACAACCGCTGGTCAAAACCATACAAGAACCATTTGCCTTATATTTTGAGATGATTTCAAAAAAATATCTTTATTAACCCCTCAATTATGCTATAAATGTTGACTGGGGAACTGCCGAAGTCACCTTTTGCACCGGCAGGGCCTGTCCTATCAGCAAAAAGGAGCAGGTTCGGGCGGGTATCAATTAAAGGTTTTTTTTCTTAATCTGTCTGTAATGGAGCGAAATTATATCATAATTGAATGCGAGAATGGGTCATGGAAATTAGCAAAAAGGAAACGGCGTTAATTGAAGAATGGATTGAACTGCACCGGGAGATAAAAAAACTGGAAGATGAGCTGAACACGCTTTCCGTGAAGCTGAAGAAGATCAACAATAAACTTTATGCCCAAAACTCCAAGGAGGAACTGGAAGAGTTTCGGGATAATCTCGCCGGTGAGATAAAAAAACTTGATAAGAAGGCCGACAAGGATAAAATCAAGCAGTTGTCCAACTTAAAATCCATTGTTGAGCATGATATCAACATTGATAAACTTGTTGAACAGGATATCGATATCGTGGAAAAAGGCATTGATATTGACTTGAAGGATTATAAAAAGTCTTAAATGATCATAAGAGGTCGAAGAGCAGACAATAATTGAGTTGCTTCCCTGTCCGGGACTGGTTTTTTTATTTAGTGTAAGAAAATTTCCGACATGAAAATCAGAAGTCTCCGGATTGATTTTCCTGGTATTGCCTGGCAATAATACCAATAATAAGTTTAAAAGGGAAAGATTGGCTTAAGTGGTCCATTTGCTTTGCGGCCATGTTCAACAGCTGTCAGGGAAAGTGTTTTGGCAGTGCCTGCAAAGATCGGGTACTGGGGCACTTTCATTTTTTAAATTTCAGAATGGAGGGTTTGATAATGAAGAGAATTGCTAAACACGTAACAACCGGGATAGCGTTGCTGGCAGCAGCAGCAATGGTACTGGCTCTTGTGAGTACGGTATCGGCAGCACCCATCAAGATTCGTTTTTCACATGTTGTGGCGCCCAACACCCCGAAGGGGCAGGCTGCGGATATGTTCGCCAAACTGGCCAACGAGCGTCTTGCGGGCAAGGTGGAAGTGCAGGTGTTCCCGAACTCCCAGCTTTATACAGACGCGAAAGTACTGGATGCTCTGAGTACCGGCAGTGTGGAGATGGCAGCACCTTCAACAGCCAAATTCACCTCATGGGTCCCGGAGCTGCAGCTTTTTGACCTGCCGTTTCTGTTCAAGAACAGTAATGTTCTCTATCAGACCATGGACGGAGAAGTTGGACAGAAAATGTTCAAACTGCTGGGCCAGAAAAATATGCTCGGCCTTGCCTTTTGGGACAATGGTTTCAAGCAGCTTAGCGACAATGATCACGTGATCAGGACCCCTGAAGATCTGGCCGGGTTGAAGTACCGCATCATGTCTTCAAAGGTGCTGGAAGCCCAGTTCAAGGCAGTTGACGCCAATCCGCTGGTTATGCCGTTCTCCGAAGTCTATTCGGCCCTGGAACAGGGTGTCATTGACGGCCAGGAGAATACCTGGTCCAATATTTATTCCAAGAAATTTTACGAAGTACAGAAATATATAACTGAAACCAACCACGGCTATCTTGGTTATCTGGTCGTCACCAATGCCCAGTTCTGGAATCACCTTCCCGCAGATGTCCGCACAGAGCTGGAATCGATCCTCAAAGAGGTAACCGCCTGGATCAGGGTAAATGCCTTAAAGATCAATATGGAGCAGAAGCAATTAATCATTGATTCAGGTGTAAGTACGGTTACCGAACTGACCGAAGCTGAAAAAGATGAATTTCGCAAGGCTTTCAAACCGGTGCATGACGAATTCCGTGATGTTGTAGGCGGTGATCTTATTGATGCAGTATATGATCTGAATGCAAAGAATTAATTTATAAAAAATTTTTAATAGTTTAAGACTTACTGTTAGAGTCTCCACTGCCAAAACGGTGGAGACTCTGACAGTACGATTATTATTAAACGTTTTAGAAGACAGGTTCATGGAAAGAGCAAAATCAGGCGTCATAGACCGCTTAGAGGAAATACTGATCTCCGTATTGCTCGGCGTTGCTACGATCCTGGTGTTTGCCCAAGTGGTGGCCCGGTATGTCTTCAACGCTGGAATTACCTGGGCTCCCGAACTCGTTCAACACCTATTTTTATGGACGGTGATGATAGGCGCCTCCTACGGCTTTAAGCACGGAGTCCACCTTGGAGTGGATGTGCTCATGAAGAAACTGCCTGAGGCACTGCGGCGGATAATGGCGTTATTTGCCGTGGTGATTTCCCTTTGTTTCACCCTGTACATGGCTTACCTGTCTTTCTTTTATGTCCACGATGCCTACAAGATGGAACTGATAACAGTGGACCTGCAAGTTCCCCAGTGGATACCAAACCTTGCTTTACCATTCGGCTTCACTCTCATATCAATTCGACTGGTGCAGGTCTTCTGGTGGATATATACCGGTCGCATGATCAATGTCTCGATGAGCGGGGAGTTGCACAGCGATGAGATTGAAGATGTTACGCAAGGCTATACATCAGCTCAGTCGACCGAAGATGAGGATCCTCTGGATTTGATCAAGGAGTAAAGGAGTCCCATTATGGAAGCAGCAGTCATATTCATTGTTCTTGCTATCCTTCTTCTCCTCGGCGTTCCTATTGCAATCTGCCTGGGACTTTCGGCCGGCATTTATCTGCTGCTTTTTTTTCAAATTCCCGAGTGGACCACGACCACAAATGTGCTTTCTGGTATTCTGCCGAACAAGTTTTCAGCCACCATGGAGCATTTCACGCTCATGGCTATTCCGTTTTTCATTCTCAGTTCCAATTTTTTGTCAACCGGTGGAGTGGCACAGCGCATTGTCCGCTTTGCCAATGCCCTGGTGGGCTGGATGGCCGGCGGCCTGGCAATGGCCGGCATCATGGCCTGCATCCTTTTTGCTGCAGTTTCCGGATCGAGCCCGGCCACAGTTGTAGCCATTGGTTCCATCATGATCCCCGGCATGATTGAGGCCAACTATTCCAAGCGTTTTGCCGTGGGATCGATTGCCACGGCCGGCAGCCTGGGGATTTTGATTCCGCCGTCCATTGTTATGATTGTCTATGCAGTGGCCACTGAGCAGTCAGTGGGCAAGATGTTTATTGCCGGTATTGTTCCCGGCTTGATGCTGGGCGCTATGCTGCTGTTTGTCACCTGGGTGACGGCGGTCAAAAAAGGTATGCCCCGGCAGTCGAAGCCGACCTTAAAGGAAGTCTGGAAGTCCTTCTGGGATGCCTTCTGGGGATTGTTGCTCATTGTAATGATTATCGGCGGGATCTACGGCGGCATTTTTACCCCGACTGAGGCTGCAGCCGTGGCAGCAGTCTATTCTGCTGTCATTGCCCTGTTTGTATACCGGGATATGGGTTTTAAGGATATTCCCCATGTTATGCTGGAATCTGCAAAAATGACCGCCATGCTTCTTTTCATCATTGCCTGCGCCATGATTTTTGCCCATGTGCTGACCATGGAGCGCATCCCGCAGAATATTGCTGAGTGGCTTGTCGCTAAAGACATGTCCTGGTGGATGTTTCTTCTTATGGTCAACGTGATTCTCTGGTTTGCCGGTGACTTCATGGAGCCCTCTTCCATAATCCTGATCCTGGCACCCATTTTCTTTCCCATTGCCATGGCACTAAAAATCGATCCCATTCATCTTGGTATCGTTATGACCCTGAATATGGAGGTTGGCATGATCACGCCGCCGGTGGGGCTTAATCTCTATGTCGCCTCGGGTTTGAGCGGTTTGACCCTTGAGGAGGTCACTAAGGCTGCGCTGCCCTGGATGCTGGTGATGATTGTCGCCTTGATCCTGGTGACCTATATTCCGTGGATCAGTCTCTTCCTGGTCCATCTCCTCTATTAATACCTCGTATGCCGGATTTACCGTATCTCCTTTGAAGTCGGAGTTTATGCCCTGCTTTTATGGGTGCTATCTATCACCATACTTTCCACATAGCTTTACTATGGCGAAAAGTATTCTTTCGCGGATCTACAGCAAATCCGGCATGCTTAACTAAGCGATAATTTTTATATTCAGCAACTCCCATCTCTTATTATTCAATAATTCAAGAATTTTGTTGCCTCCATGTCTTGCGTGGGGGTAAATTGTTTGTATTCAATATGAAACAGTTTTTCAGTTGGAATATTGGGAAAATATTTATTCGATAACCAGTAAATGGAGGGTGGTACTATGAGTGATGCAAATAAGGCATGTAAGAATTGCGGTATAAATCTGCCCGGTGATTTTTCCGGCGATATTTGTCCAGGATGCGGCCTGACATACTGGAAGTGCGGCAACTGCGGTTTTCTGGTCACTGCACCCGTTGGCCCGGATACCTGCCCGAGCTGTAAGGAGAAGTGCGAATTCAGGAATGTGACCTGTTATACCCCTGACTGCGGCGGTCCGGGCAACATTGACCCGCAGCTTTAATGATTCTTTACTGATTCACAGCCTTACGTCCAAATCGACCAAAGAGGAGAATCATGAAAAACCTGGCGGGTTTTGTTTTTGTGCTCTTGCTTATTACGGTTTTTTTCACCGGCGGCTGCCAGAAAGCCTATTACAGCACCATGGAGAAATTCGGGGTTCACAAACGTGACATTATGGTGGACCGGGTGGAAGAGGCCCGTGACAGTCAGCAGGAAGCCAAAGCACAATTTCAGTCTGCCCTGGAGCAGTTCAGCCAGGTCCTGAATTATAACGGAGGCAAGCTGGAAGACAAGTACGAGACCCTGCAGGCGGAATATGATAGAAGCGAAGCCAAGGCTGAGGAGGTAAAAAAAAGAATCGATGCCGTAGAAAACGTGTCCGAAGCCCTTTTTGACGAATGGCAGGATGAACTCGACCAGTATACCAATAAGTCGCTGCGGCGTGACAGTGAGCGGAAAATGATTCAGACCAGGAGCCGGTATATTCAGATGATTAAAGCCATGCGAAGGGCGGAGGCAAAAATTGATCCGGTGCTCAGGGCCTTTCGGGACCAGGTGCTGTATCTCAAACACAACCTTAATGCCCAGGCAATTGCCTCCCTGCAGAGTGAACTGGTCGGGGTGGAATCAGATATTGTCGTCCTCATTCAGGAGATGGAAAAATCCATCGGTGAGGCGAATTTATTCATCCGGACGATGATTGAAGAATAGGACGGATTTTTGCAGGTGCAGCTCGAATATCCTGACTCTTTCTCCGGACTGGAAACGGTATAGCCCTGGAGGCGACACTCCATTTTCCGGTCAGATTTCCTTCCTGCCATTCTATGGATTATTTCGTGCATGATCCATGCCTCCTGGGGTATTGTAAAAAAGAAAGAGAAATATGAAGCCGGTATCCAAACCATTACCCGGTAATTTGCAGAGGAGAGAAACCCATGGCGCTTTTTTTAGTTCAGCACGGCAAGAGTTTACCCAAGGAGAAGGATCCTGATCAGTCCCTTTCCCAGGAGGGATTAACCGAAACCCGGGCCATGGCCACAATGGCTGCGGAAAATAATGTTCAGGTCATGCGTATTATACACAGCGGCAAAAAAAGGGCCCTGCAAACCGCCGAGATTTTTGTCAAAGCCCTGGAGCCTGAAGAAGGCATGAGCAAGGGCGCCGGCCTGGCTCCCCTGGATGATGTTGCCACATTTGCCGCCACCCTCAGAAATGATGAAAATATTATGATTGTGGGGCATTTGCCGTTTATGGAAAGACTTGTTTCCTACCTGGTTTCCGGATCGCAGGAAAGAGGCATCATAAAATTTCAAAACAGTGCTGTCATCTGTTTGGATATGGAGGATGTATCAGAATCATGGTTTATCCGCTGGGCTCTGTTTCCACATTTTGATTAGGATTATTCATTTGGAGCATTATGGTCGATGTAATCGAAAATTTTTTTCTAACATCCGGAAAGCATCAGGTCACCGCAGTGGGTTTGGGCGGAGAAGGAATACTGCGGACGTCAGGCCGGGCTCCACAGGCCGTTAAAGTCATTAAGGAGGCACTAGCGCAGGGTCTCGCATACTTTGATTCTGCACCGGCTTATCGTGACAGCGAACTGTACCTTGGAACAATCTGGCAGGAAAATCCTGCTGTCAGGCAGAAAATTTTTCAGGCCGGCAAATCGGGCAGCAGGGATAAAGCCGGTGCCCTTTCCGATCTGGAAAAAACCCTGAAAAGGCTGCACACCGATTATCTTGATCTGTGGCAGATCCATGATATCAGGAGCAAAGATGATCTGGCCGTTGTCAGCGGATCAAACGGCGCTCTGGAAACATTTATCGCCGCAAAAAAAGCGGGAAAAGTTCGTCACATCGGGGTAACCGGCCATCATGATCCCCATGTTCTTGCCAGGGCGATAGCCGAATGGCCGGTTGATGCGGTCATGCTGCCGGTCAACCCTGTTGAGGAACTGCTGGGGGGATTTTTGCCAACTGCACTAACCGAAGCCCGCCGCAAGAATATAGCCGTGATCGGCATGAAGATTTTAGGGGCTTCCCATTATATCCTGCCCAAATTCAATATCACCCCTGATCTTCTGATCCGCTATGCACTCTCCCATGATATCTCCATGGGAATCGTCGGTTGTTCAACCCCGGATGAAGTCAGGACCCTGGCCGCAGCCGGCAGCTCCAAACCGGTTACCAATCGGGAAAGGGAACATATTTTAAATACGTTTAAACCATATGCCCGCAGGCTTGCTTTTTATCGGGGCGCAATATGATGTAATATACAAACAATCTTCCGCTAAAGTACTTGGCCGGAAACCCGGTTGCGGGAAAAATGATCATGGTAAAAGCCGGGCCGGGCTTATTGTTGGGCCCATATACCTGAACAATCCCGGCAGATACGGAATGAAGAACAAACATTAGATCTCAACCCAAGGGTCCATTGCAGGGTGCCATAATAAAGGCGATACCTGCAGCGGCTGCAGCCGTGAAAGATGTTGCCGCTAAGGCCCCGTCTATTGAGTAGGAGGGTTATGGAATTATCACATTCAAGACATGAATCAAAGAAAATGGCGGGGCATTTTGGTCCACTGACCTTGCTTTTTCTGGCTGTCATGCTGTTGGCGGTTGCAGCCTGCAACAAAAAGGAAGAATCAGCACCGGTTGTACAGCGACAGGGATGGGTGAGCGATTATGCCGGTATATTATCTCCGGAGGATAAATCACGAATATCGGATGAACTTGCAGCCTATGAAAAGGAAACCTGCCACCAGATTTTTCTGCTTATCGTTCCCTCCCTTGGCGGTGAGAAGATGGTGGAGTTTTCCCAAAGGACGGCAAAGGCATGGGGACTCGGCCAGCCGGGCTTTGACAACGGTTTTCTTCTCACCATAGCCATGCAGGAAGGAACGATTCGCATCGAGACAGGTTCGTACTTCGAATGGTTCATCCAGAATGGCACTGCGGCTAAAATATTGCAGGAAGTAATGCTTCCGCTGTTTAAACAGGACAAATTTGTGGAAGGTCTGGAGCGCGGGTTGGAAGAAATTATGGCTGCCGGCCGTCTCAAACCAATTCCTGCTGATCAGAAACCGGATATCTGCCGGCAATAAAAATATTGCACGATATGGCTCATGGTGCCCCTCAATACGTTGCCTTTGGGAGTAGACTGATAGGTGTTCCCGAGGTACTGACCTTGGGCGTAAAGCCTAACTTTCATGATTATTCCGCTCTCCAGCAGCAGCAGATTCATGAGTCCAGGGTTATTTTATATCCGACTCTCAATTACGCCCAATTTTTTACCACCATGGGGAAAAAGATCTTTCCCAGCGTTGAAACCTATCTCTACGCCGATGAAAAGTTGAAACAGACCACTCTTTTCAACCTGCTTGGCCTGCCGCATCCGAGAACAAGATTTTATCTGCAGCGGGATTTTACCCGCATTGAGGAGGATTTTGCCTTTCCTTTTATTGCCAAGATACCAAGGGCGTCGGCCCGGGGCAGAGGCGTTTTTTTAATCACCTGTCCGAAGGAGCTGGATCAGTATCTGCAAAAAACTAAAATTGCCTATATCCAGGAATATATCCCCCATGACCGAGACCTGCGGGTGATTTTGATCAACTATGAACCGGTGTTGGCCTATTGGCGCAAACGGTCCGCCCAGGATTTCAGAACAAACCTGGATCAGGGAGGAGAGATTGATTTTACCGACATACCCCATGATATCATGCCCATGGTGCAGGATTTTGCCCGGCGGTGCAAATTCAATGATGTCGGCCTTGATCTGTTGACATATCAAGGGACCTGGTATCTGATTGAGGCGAATATGCTTTATGGGCGCGAGGGGTTAAAGAAAAAAAATATGGTTCTTAAGGAGATTATCCGGCAGAAATTGGTGGCAGGGACCCTTTTTGCCTGAATTTTGAAAAATGTCTACTGGAGCAATTCTATCTGAGCAGGAATAACTGAACAAAAACTGGAGGAAAACGAATGGCTGAAGATGTGAAAAAAGAAGAAAAGCAGGCCGAGAAACCCCTGGATAAGATGACGGTGATTGAACTTCGCGAGGCAGCCAAGGAAGAAATTCCCGGCATTACCGGGGTGATCGGCATGAAGAAGGAAGAACTGCTGGAAGTTATCAAGGAAGCCAGAGGGATAAAGGATACTGCTCCAGCCAAGAAAAAGAAGATCAAAACCGCCGGGCCGAAGAAAAATATGTCCGTTAAGGAGATGAAACGGGAAATTGCCAGGCTTCAGGGCGAAAGAGAAACTCTGCGCCAGGAGAAAGACAAAAAGAAACTTGAAATTATCCGTCGGCGCATAAACAGGCTGAAAAAAATGACCCGAAGGGCGGCATAAGGCCGCTGTTTTTCCTTTGCTTCCAATATCCATGCCCCAACAGGTTGGGCTCAAAAAAATGTAACGTGGTTTTTGAGGCCTTATGGGTTTCCCTTGGCGAGATTGATTACGAGCAGGGAAATCCAGGTATTTTTTTTCGTATGGAGAGAAATTTCCTGGTGAAAGGGCAGTCGTTGTGCCGGCGGGGACTTAAATCTAATGAGCGGTTTTTTTATGGGCAGCGGGAAAAAGGAGCACCGGCATAAACTGAAGAATCAAGGCTTTGAAAATATATTGGCGGAGCAGAAGGACACTATTTCAGCAATAACTGGTGCGCGGCAAAAGCTGGAAATTGTCCTCAAATGCGACACATCCGGCTCCATCGAAGCGTTAAATTCTGCGATCGATTCAATAAAGGTGCCCGGGGTAGCAATTGATATTATCAGTTCAGGTGTGGGCGCCATCAGCAAATCAGACATCTTTATGGCGGAAACGGGCAGCAGGCTGATTATCGGCTTTGCAGTCGGACTTATGCCGCATATGGACCAGTTGGTCCTTGAGCACAATATTGAAATACGGCTCTTTGAGGTTATTTACAGGGTGCTGGAGGATGTTGCGACCATAGCCGGAAGTCTCATTCCTCCTGAATCAACAGAGGAAATAATCGGATCTGCCAGGGTCATCGCACTTTTCAAAAGCAGCCGCAAGGGGATTATCATCGGCTGCGAAGTCACAGCAGGCAAGCTGGCGGCGGGCAATTCTTTCCGGATCCTGGGAGTCATGGGACCCATATATTCCGGAACCATCAAGTCACTGCATATTGAAAAAGATGCGGTCAGTGAAGCGAAGAAAGGGCAGCGGGCGGGTCTGAAAATAAAAGATTTTAATAAGGTCAGAGTCGGCGACCTGGTTGAGTCCTATCGTTCAATCTCAGTCCGGCATGGCAAACCCTGGCAGCCCCAGGGGAAGATTTATTATCCGTAAGTGCAGAACTGTTTTAGTATCGCTGCAAATTCAGGATAATGCCTGATTTGCATAACAGAATGGTACAATTTTTTTCTGCGGCAATAAGATAATCGTGTCCTGAACCGGCTGTAGTTTTTTCTTGTATTTAGCCTTCCCCCTTGGTACAATGTGGCAGTCCTAATGATAGCTAAATTTTAAAAAAATAAATTATTTCAAGAAGTTGCTCGATAATTTTTATTCTGGTTTTTTTGATTTTGCCCTGAATCCTTTCGTGTTATCAATTAATATGTCCGGAGGTATCCTATGCAAAGCAACATGAACACAAGGTCAGAATATCAACTACAGGATAGGCTCAGCAGAATTGCTGAAGGAATTTTGATGATGGCCGGGACGCTTACCGGCATCTGGCTGTTGGCTGTAATAGCCATGTCCTTTATGAAATAATTATATTATACCGGTTTCCCCGTATTGCAAACCAGGGAAACCAGATTTTTTACCGGCTGAAGTAGTAAACCGGTACTAGTAAAAATCCGCTCCACGGCGGATTTTTTTTGTCCAAAATCCTGTTTGCACAACTGTTGTTTTCAGGGCCTGGAAAGTGTAGACTGCACAGCAAATTTTATAAACCCGTTGGCCATTTCCCGACAACATCATGGTTCAGGAAACAGATTCCCAGGCAGATCTAAATACCATTAAGGCAGAGATCAAAAAGGTATCCGACACCTTTGTGTTTTCTGTCCGGGATATTGTTCTTCATTTTCAGACGCTTATTTCGGCCAGGGCCTCGAGAATGCTTATGGAAGCACCCGGGCTTTATTTTCCGGACCTAGGTTTCTATGTAATTTCCAGATCAGGAATGAACCGCGGCCACGGGTCCATGTATGAAAACTTTTATCATTTTTTCCCGGCCGAGAAGGGTACCTGTTATGGTTTTGTCCTGTACCCGGAAAGTTTTGTCAGGACCTGCCTGGACAAGATATTGCGCAAGACGACAAAAAATATTACCCCGCAGCTGCGAATTTCCATGGAGAATGTATTCAACCGCAAACATCACAGGAAATTAAATCTGGTGGATTCCGGAATAGAAAAAGAGCTTATCCTTAAGCTCAAAAAAGATCTTGGTAGAAAATAACGGAATTCCAGGATGTGCTGCATCATCCGTAATCATGAAAATGCCCAGGAACGCCCGAACGCAGTTTAAAACCGACCGTAAATATCGGAAACCAAGCGAACGTACCGCCCAATTTATTCTGGGCATATGGGATTGGTTCCATGATATTTTTACCTCCACATCCACGGTTGTTCCCCATGGCTATGTAACTCAACATACAGGAGATCATTTGCCGGCAGGCAGCGTGCTGCAGTACCCCAATATTCTTTTGGTTGAGGACAATCCACATACGGCTGAAGATTTTATTGCCGCCATCAAAAGTTTTTATGTTTTCGGTTCAGTCAATATCTTTGTTGCTCATACCTTTGTATCCGCGGTTACTTTTTTTGATAATGAAGAGATCAATCTGGTTATCATGGATGCAGATCTGGACGACGAAGATGGCGATGGCTCCGTCCTGATCCAAAAGTTTCTTGGTGAACAACCGAAAATTCCTATTCTGGCAAACAGCAGCAGAAGAATCTCCAACCTGAAGCTTACCGGCTTAGGGGCAATTGAAATCCTGAATAAAAGCAGGGAAAAACTCACAAACTGGCTTTTGCTTCATGATCCGGCCGGCGCCTCGCGATAATGGATGAAACTGCGCCACGATCCTGTAATGAAAATAGGGGCTTTCAGGGTGAGGAATGTTAATGCGCTATCAAGAAAGGTTCTGTTGAAATTTCTCTCAATCCGGGGACGTTTATTTTTTGGTGCGGAGCCATCGGCGCGCAAACCGCAGCGTAGAGGTGCAAATAAATTTTACATCTTTTTTTTTATGATATAGTAAATAAATAACTGATATTGATAACGAAGCGGGGATAAATGCTGTAACATCCTGTATCCCGCGATTTATATCTATAAAGGGCAATGGCGAGGACTGTTCGCCACCATTACATACTCACGGCAGACTATAACAATGTTACATTTTATCTGGAAGACCTTAAAAGACCGGGATCACAAACCCGATGAAGATGCAGCCGTCGTCGAAGAACGAACCAGTATAGCCGCAAGTGTTCTCCTTTTGGAAGCGGCACAGGCAGATCACGAATGTTCTGACAAGGAACTGAATCACGTCATTGAAACGCTGCGCACGGATTTCAATCTTTCAAGGAAACATGCCGAGGATCTTATTGATGTTGCTCATCATGAAAAGAACCGGGCGGTGGATCTTTTTGAATTCACCAATCATATCAATAATACATTCAGCAAAAATGAAAAAAAAGCGGTTCTTGAGGCGGTATGGCGGATTATTTTTATCGATGGACAACTGGAAAAACACGAAGATCATTTTGTCCGCAAATTGACCCATCTCCTCAGGTTCACGCATAAAGACATGATAGATGCCAAGCTGAAGGCTCGGAAACAGCTGCAGTAGTAAGACTATTTATTCCTCACCCTGCCGACCCTGATGGAGGCTGCGCAATGGAAGCCCAAAAAGTTCTGGTCAAAGAAGATGACAAGGCAGTTATCACCTGCCCGTTCTGCCGGAAAATGAAAAAACTGTCCGTGGCCCGATTCAAGGAAAAAGGGAAGCGGGAACTGGTGGTTAAATGCTGCTGTGATAATATTTTCTGCTTCTGTCTTGAATTCAGGAAATATCCACGAAAACCAGTAAATCTCATGGGCAGAAACATCAATCTGTCAAGACACAGAGAAAGTCAGGATATTATCGTCAAGAATATATCCCTGGGCGGGATCGGTTTTTCTCCTTACAAAGAACACAGGATCCGGAAAAATGATCGGCTGCAAATTTCATTTGCTCTCAAGGACTGTCGTAAAACTTTCCTGGATACGCCGGTTGTTGTGCGTGCAGCCGGCCGGGACTATATCAGCTGTGAATTCAAAACCATTGAAAACTTTAAGGTTACACTCGGTTTTTTTCTCCTTAATTAGTCGGGAAAACAGTGAAACATCTGCTTGAACAGGTAAGAAAATTCCGCCGGGAAAGGGATTGGGACCGGTTTCATTCCCCGAAAAATCTGGCTATGGCCCTGATGGTTGAAGCAGGCGAGCTGGTTGAGCATTTTCAGTGGCTGACCGAAGAGCAAAGCCGCAGTCTACCGCCTGACAAATTAGCAGAGGTGCGGGACGAGATCGGTGATGTTCTGATCTACCTGGTAAATCTTTGCGACAAGCTTGAGGTTGACCCGGTGGCGGCAGCCTATGATAAACTGGGGAAAAACAGGATAAAATATCCCATCACCAAGGTCGGCGGCTAAACAATCAGGTACAGGGAATCCTCATGCACTGCAGTTTTTGTCATAAGGAGTTCATCACCGCAAAGATCCATATAAGGGATGAATGTCCCAGCTGCGGCCGAGACCTGCATATATGTCTAAACTGTGCGTTCTACGACGCCAATGCTTATCGCCAATGCCGGGAGTCTATCAGAGAACCGGTCCATGATAAGGAAAGAGCGAATTACTGTGATTTCTTTCGGGGTTCTGAAGGTGGAAAACAGGAAGAGGACTCAGGGAGTCAAGCCCGGGAAAAATTGAACGGGCTGTTCAGGTAAGAGAATTCGGCATCTTTGCTGCAGGCGGAATTCAAGTGAGGGACGCCTCCTTTCTGCATAAACGGTCAACACATTTAAGCAGGGTGGGAATTCTGTATTTCCCGTGCATCCGGGTTATGAGAAATTTTGCTCTTTCCGCGGCGATTCCATCTGCGGTGACATAAAGAGGTTTGCGGCTTTTGCCGCGCAGCACTTCACATGAACGCGGCGTATCCCTGAAAGGTGTTTTGGCAACCCCGATAACTCCAATATTTTCTCCCACGATATTGCGCAGGTGTTTGCCCAGACCAGGCTCTCTGCTTCTGCCGAGATGGACAAAACCGTCAATGAGAATGCAGTCGGGTGCTGTCTGGATTTGTTCCAGCAATGCTTCTATGCAGGGCAGCTCCCGGCGGTAAAAATGTCCCGGTATGTAATTATCGGGGATGGGGCAGGTGACCACCATCTCCTGCAGCGGTTTTTTATCGGCCCAGTCGTGGAAGAGGATGCCACCGGCCAGGGCCGTTTCTTTTTGGTAGGCAACATCGACGGCAATAATCATGCTAATGTTCAGGCAATTCTGTTTAAAAAGACTCAATAACCCCTGAAAACAAGGATTTTCTTCCTTTCCAGCAGCGATCCTTTATCAGATGAATCTTATCTTTTTCAGCAGATTTCTGGTGGGGCAGGTCACTTTCCTTCAGCACTCTGTTTAACGGGCTTTGTCTCCGCCGCCTTGGTCTTAGGCGGGGTCTTGATCTCCCTGAGGGCTTCCTTGGTTTGGGAAATCTGCACGTCAATTTTAGCGCCTCTGGAAATAGAGATATATTCTTTATAGAATATTTCCCCTTTGCCGCTGGAATTTGCCCCTATCTCGATATCATCACCCTCAAGTTTTCCATTAAATTCACCGTCTATAAATATTTTGCCCCCTGCCTTTATTTCTCCTCCATTGAACTTGCCGGATATTTTCACATCCTTTCCTGCGGTGATGTTTCCACCACTAAGTTCACCCTCAATATCAACACTGCCTTCTTTTGTTTCTATATTCCCCTTGCAGATTCCTTTTATCAGGATGTTTGAATTTTGCATTGATGATATATTACCTTCAACGTCTCCGCTTAATTCCAAATCACAGGTAACGTTAATATCTCCTATCAGCTTGCTGCCTTTTAAGATTTTATTCACACTTGAACCCCTAAGAGGTGTTCCAGATGGCACACTGGAAATTTTTTTTGACACATCTTCATTCAGGTCGTTTTTTTCTTCCTTTTTGTTTTCACTGCCTGCTGATTTAATTTTTTCTTCGTATAAATTCCTTTTATTAAACATTCTGTCCTCCATTTATATAGCAGGTGATAGCGATAAAATTGCTAATTTCAGGCCGCACTGAATATCGAAGTAATCATGTCAAATCGACCCGAATCCAGTTTGTAAAATAATATAACTTCAAACAAGCCGGCAACAAAAAACCGGCCGTGCCAAATGATGCTACTATTTTTCAAACTATCCTGCCACTTCGTAATAAAATGACAATTGACATTTAGCGTGTCTGTCATCAGTATCTTCCTGTTTTTCGTAAAAAAAAGCCGGAGAAGGAAATTTTCATTCCCGCTCCGGCTTTAATTTTTTTATGCTGCAGTTTTCTTAAACTCTTTGATCAATCCATAAAGTTTTGATGTATTATAGGAATTTTAAAGGCAGTTGAAACTAATGTGTCACGTTGAGCTAATAGAATTGGCCTGCTGAATACAATCCGGATGTCGTATTTCAATTTTTTCCCAAAATTCCTTCTGAGCGTTGAGATTTTTTAATTTTTTTATACTTGAAACATATGCTTCTGCTTTAAGTATATATACGATACAGTCTTTACAGTTCTTTGAAACATTATGATGAGTCTCATTCCTTTTGGCAATTTCCCAACACGGGGTTTCAGGTTCATGCCTGGCAGGACAATCAAGATTATCACAACTCATCATTTCCCAGCAGCTATAACTAGAATCGGAATCCATATAAACACCTACATTGGTTTTACGTTTTTAATAAAAAAGTTTATGATCATTAGCCTTTAGCTAATTAATTTGCAAGAATTAAGCCAGTCTTAAAAGAAACACATATCTTACTGTTTTATTGGAAAAATTATATTGAAAAAGAAAAGTGTTCCTGGAATTGAATTTGAAGTGTGTATAATATTCAATACAATGTGTATAATATTCAATACAAATTGTAAAAAAATTTATACCACTGAACAAAGGGCCTTTTAATGGATGCCCCCTTTGCATTTACGAAGTCAGCTAAACTCAGTGCCAGCTATCATAACTGCCACAAAGTGGTATTTTACTTTTCATGACCCAAAAACTTTTCCGTGTGTCTCTATAATTTATATTATTGTTGCTTCCGGGCAATAATAAAATTAACCTTCACAGTTATACGCTGAATTAATTTTTAAACTCCAATCTCAGATAAGATGGAGAGTATATGGATTTTGCAAACTATCAACTTGAAAGTTTCTTTGACGAATTATTTGAAGAACAAGGCAAGCCGCGACAGGGTTCTAAGCTGCTCGTCGAGAAAATAGAATCTCTTTCCTCTGAAAATCTTCTCACCAAACAGAGGGCTGCAGAAACTATGTTGCTGCAGATGGGGATCACATTTGCTGTATATGGCAGTGATGAGGGTGCAGAGAAAATTTTCCCCTTCGACATCATCCCTCGTATTGTAGAGGGAAAGGAATGGGATCAAATCGAGTCGGGACTCAAGCAGCGCATTTTTGCCCTGAATGCATTTCTCGAGGATATTTACAATGAGCAAAAGATAATAAAGGACCGTATCGTTCCTGAAGAGGTTATTCTTTCCAGTAAAACATACCGCAAGGAGTGTGAGGGATTCAGCCCGCCGCGGGGTATCTGGTGCCATGTAACTGGAACAGATCTGGTGCGGGACAAAGATGGGACCTTTTACATTTTGGAAGATAACCTTCGCTGTCCTTCAGGGGTTTCCTATGTCCTCGAAAACCGTCAGGTCCTGAAACGCACCTTTCCACAGGTTTTCGAAGCATCCAATGTCCGACCCGTAGATGATTATCCAAATCGGTTATTGGATATCCTGGAGTATCTTGTGCCCGAAAATGTTTCCAATCCGACTATCGGCGTGCTTACTCCAGGTTCATACAATTCCGCCTATTTTGAGCATTCTTTTCTGGCGCGTCAGATGGGGGTCGAGCTTCTTGAAGGCCAAGATCTTGTAGTGTACGATGGATTTGTATATATGCAGACCACCAAGGGATTGCAGAAGGTGGACGTGCTTTACCGTCGTATTGATGATGATTTCATCGACCCACTTGCATTCAGGCCGGATTCACTGCTTGGAGTGCCCGGCATCATGGAGGTATATAAATCTGGTCGACTGGCGATGGCGAATGCTCCAGGTACCGGGGTTGCGGATGACAAGGTAGTGTATGCATACGTTCCGAAGATCATCAAGTATTACACAGGAGAAGAACCTATCCTGCCGAACGTACCCACCTACATATGTGCAGACCCCAAAGAATGCACTTTTGTCCTGGAAAATCTGGATAAACTTGTTGTAAAAGCTGCCAATGAATCCGGGGGGTATGGCATGCTCGTTGGTCCGCACGCCACAAAAGCGGAAAGGGATAAATTTGCAGCATTGATCAAAGAAAACCCGAGAAACTATATGGCGCAACCGACGCTTGCCTTGTCGTGTGCCCCCACGATTACGGCAGGTAATATTGCGGGAAGGCATGTTGATCTTCGGCCCTATATACTTTACGGAGAAGATATTTATGTATTGCCTGGCGGCCTGACACGGGTTGCTTTGCGTAAAGGATCACTGGTGGTGAACTCCTCACAGGGAGGAGGCAGCAAGGATACCTGGGTCGTGGATCCTTCGGAAAAAGTATGATTTTGTTGTCTTGAGGAGGATGTTAATGCTTAGCCGAGTAGCCAATTCAGTTTACTGGATGTGCCGGTATATTGAACGGGCCGAAAATGTTGCCCGGTTTATTAGTGTCAATTTAAATCTGCTCCTTGATATCCCGCTTGCGGCAAACCTGCAATGGGCCCCAATGATTGCAACGACCGGCGACCGGAAAGAGTTCGAAAACCTTTATCCGGACTACTCCCAGGAAAAGGTAATAAATTTCCTGACGTTTAACCGGCAATATGGCAATTCCATCCTTTCCTGCCTGCATGCTGCTCGTGAAAACGCACGCTCGGTACGCGAAATAATCTCCATCGAGATGTGGGAACAGCTCAATCGTTTCTATATTGAACTCAAAGAGGCGGAACATTCTGGCTTTGCAACGAACGATCCGCATAAGTTTTTTCTTATGATAAAAATGCGCGGGCATATGTTCTCAGGCCTGTTGTATTCCACGATGAGCCATGGTGAAGCATGGCATTTTGCCCGCATGGGGTTAATGATTGAGCGCGCTGACAAGGTGTCCCGAATCCTCGATGTCAAGTATTACATGCTGCTGCCCACCGCAGATAATGTCGGCAGTCCCTATGACAACATTCAATGGGCTGCAGTGCTGAAATCAGCCAGCGCTCACGATATGTATCGTAAAAGGTTCCATCGGATAACACCGACCAATGTGGCCGATTTTCTCATCTTCGATGCCGAGTTCCCGCGCTCAATAAGACATTGCATGGGTAATGCCTTTGAAGACTTGCACAAGATAACGGGATCACCATATGGAGTTGCCCGAAACTCTGCCGAGAAATATTTAGGCCGCCTGACGGCGGATTTGAACTATTCAGATATTACGGATGTAATGAAAATTGGGATACACGAATATCTTGACTCTTTTCAGGTTCGGCTTAACGAGGTTGGCCGGGAGATTAGCTCAAGTTTTTTCAAAGTGCTTCCATCTGAGGAACCTGCGGCATTCCAACAATAATGATTGAATGTTCCGTTTGATTTTGCATTGTTTTTTGAAATAACATTAGACACACGATTGAGCTGCATTTAATTTATTAATAAAATATTGGAGGGAAATGCGTGACCTTTTGTCTTGGAATGCGAACCCATGAAGGGCTTGTCGGTATTGCGGATACGCTCATTACATCCGGAAACGAGCTGACCCTCGGTAAAAAGCTTACCTGTATCAACCATGGGAACGGTTGTCTATTTCTGCTGACCTCCGGCCTCAGGTCCGTGCGTGATAAAACGATAACCTATTTTGAAGAACACCTGAGGGAAATTGACAAGCCCTATAACCGTATGTTCAAAGTGGTGAATGCTTTTTCCAAAAAAATACGACAGGTGTCAAAGGAAGACAAAGCATTTCTTAAGGAAAGCGGCCTGCATTTTAATATCCATTGCCTGATTGGCGGACAGATGCCGGAAGACAATGAGCATGCACTCTATCTTATCTATCCTGAGGGCAACTGGGTGGAGATCTCGGAGGAAACCCCGTACCAGATTATCGGTGCCCCGGCGTATGGGAAACCGGTTCTGGACAGAACTTTTACGAACAATGATTCCCTGGAGTTTGCTGTGAAAGTAGGTTTTCTTGCCTTTGATTCAACGCGGATAAGTGCTGCAGATGTTGATTTTCCCGTTGATCTGGTCCTTTACCGGAGAGACACTTTCCAGATGATTGAACACCGTTATGAACAGGAGGAGCTCAGCGATATTTCCACCTGGTGGGACAGTGCTCTGCGTCAGGCGATAAAGGACCTTCCTGGTGAATGGATGGAGCGCATCCTGGCTAAGTTAAATCCGGGGACCGCTAAGGTTTAGACATGATCTTCCATGTAACCCACAAGACTAACTATATATACTCTGCCCAGGTCTTTCTGGAACCTCATATAGTTCGTCTCAGTCCACGAAACGATGCAAATCAGAAGATCAGCAATTTCTCTTTTGCAGTGGAGCCTCATCCTGCAGGTATTCATCACTTTAGGGACGCAGAGGATAATTGCGCGACCTGCATCTGGTTTGAGGAGAAAACGGCAACACTTACTATTGTCACTTCATTTGAAGTGCAAACTTTCGGCAAGAATCCATTTGCTTACCTGGTGACAGACAATGCTTTTCTGCAATTGCCCGCTGCATATGAAAACTTCGATGCAACTGCACTGGAACCTTCCCGTGCTGCTATTGACATGGATGATGCGGTGGCAGCATTTGGCAAATCGGTCTTTGAAGATTCAAATGGCGATACCCTGCAATTTTTGACTCGATTATGCATGGCTATCTACGAAAATTTTAAAATGGAAACCAGAGAGCATGGTCCACCTTTTCCGCCCTCCTTTACCTTTCAAAGTAAAAGAGGGACCTGCCGGGATCTTGTTTTATTGTATATGGCAATATGCCGCAGTTTTGGACTTGCGGCCCGGTTCGTGAGTGGCTACCAGGAGGGGGATCCTGATATGGATGATCGTCAACTGCATGCCTGGGTTGAGGTGTATATACCTGGAGGTGGCTGGCGGGGATATGATCCGAGTCATGGTCTCGTTGTAACGGATCGCCATATAGCTCTTGCAGCCAGTTATGATCCAGCAGGGGCTATTCCCGTAAAAGGAAGTTTTCGGGGAACAGGAGTTGCAGCGACAATAGACTATCTCATTTTATTATCTGCCCTTGCTGATTAACTTAGAGAACATATTGCAGCAAAGCGTAACCTAATTTTTAACCGAAAACCGGGACAAATTATCAGACATCAACCAGTTTCAATAATTACTATGAAGGCAGAAATATATCCTGTCTGTAAAGTTTAGATTGCAAATTTTATCTATAGAATTCTGAAATGAAATTGATTGGAAATCTGATTATTGCAATTCTTCTATTCATCCCCCAAATTGCAGGTGGAGTCTGCATCCAGGGTGACTGTATTAATGGTTATGGCACTGCTGTCCTGCCTGACGGCAACAGATATGTCGGTGAATTCAGGGAAGGCGTTCGAAGCGGCAGGGGATCGATGACGTATCCGGATGGCACAAAATATGTAGGTGACTGGCTGAACGATGAACCCCATGGAAAAGGTACGCTTATATCTATCGACAGATTCGAATACACTGGAGAATTTGTCAATGGAGTTCGGCAGGGTCAGGGGACCCTGGAAACTGTAGACGGGATAAGATATGAAGGTCAGTGGCGGAACGATGCCCCGCACGGGCAGGGAAAGTTCATTGACCCCGGCAAAGAAGAATTCGTCGGCCAATTTGAGAATGGACGGCGCAATGGACGGGGCGAGGCAACATACACGGATGGTACAAGGTATAAGGGGCAGTGGGCAGATGATCTGCCAAACGGACAGGGCATAAAGACATTGGCGGACGGAATGCAGTATGCCGGGAATTTCAAGAATGGTTTAATGTTTGGCAGCGGCACGATAGTTCTGCCCGATGGAAGCCAATTTAAAATACAATGGCAAAATGATACTCCTGAGGAAAAAGAGGAGACAGGGCCTGGGGCACAATTCTCGGGCAAAAAGGAGCAAAAAGACTGGTACATGATCTCGTCTCTTAAAGAAGTACGAGGTCGGCATAGCCGGGAATCCCGGGAGTCTGCAAGTCATGTGGAAGTTTCAGCACAGGAGTTAGCCTCCAGCCCGGAACCAATTCCTCCTCAGGAACCTGAGGTTGCTGTTAAGACCGCGGTAGAGGTTTCCCCCCAGCCCCCTGAAGATGAAAATTCTGCAATTAGAGAGCAGGCTCAACAAATAAAAACGGACAACAAAATCCCGATAGTAGAACCTGAGATTGCTGTTGAGGCCGCGGTAGAGGTTTCCCCTCAGCCCCCTGAAGATGAAAATTCTGCAATTAGAGAGCAGACACAACCAATAGAAGCGGACAACATAATTCCGACGGTAGAAGAAGCTGAGAAGGCGGTACCTGAAGCTGTCATGCCTGCCAAAGGAGAAGAAGAACCAGGTTCCCTAAAGGGATATGCACTATATTATGAAACCACAAATGGAATTAAATATGCCCGTATAGCTAAAGGTGCCAATATCCGTTCCGGCCCATCGCTGACGACAGAAGTCCTGCGTACTGTGCCGTCAGGATATCCCGTAGTTGTCTTGGAACAGCAGGAAGATTGGTTCCTGGTCCAGGATTTCAGGAAGAGAAAGGGTTGGGTCTATGAATCACTGCTTACTGCGCCTGAAACTGTAATAATTAAAGTTTATAAGGGAAACTTGCGCCGTGGCCCCAGTTTAACAGATGATGTCATTGTGCAACTGGATTACGGGACAGTGGTATCAGTTGTAGAAACTCGAGGTGATTGGCTGCGGGTAAGTGATTCTGGCAATGTAACAGGCTGGCTGCACAGAAAGGTCATCTGGCCTTAAGTAAAAAATCAAATTCCAAGCAATGGCAGGCCGACCATTCATGGCCACCAGACTTTGCGCATTTTGAAGATATCTTTGCTGAAGTCAAATAGGTGATTCATGATCCGGTTGTCCGCCCGGCCCCGCTTAAACGGTCCATCCTAAAGTCAGTGAAATCTGTATTTGAATGAAAGAACTCTCACTTGCTGTGGCATGAAAAATGTTTGGGGAAGGCCATTCCGGTAAAATTTTTGATTGATACGCAGGTAATAGGCTGTTCATGGTTTTTGGCCTGCCGCAGCCGGCCGGCTTTTTTGTCGGTGGCCCTCAATGATAAGAAGGGCCAGAAAGATGACGCCGATCACGGCGAAAATAAAAGAGTTTCGGAAGGTGTCCTGGAAGGCTAAGCTCCGGGCCTGTACTCCTTGGGCGGTGCCAAGCAGGATACGGGCCTTAATCTCGGCCAGTCCCGGAGGAAAGTATCGGGTCAGCTCGGTGGAACGCTGGGCAAGCCACTGGTTTATGTAGCTCGTGTTCTGCAGTAAGGCAATATTTTCAAAATGAACGGCCTGGCTTTTTTCTAGATGGTTCGTGGCAATGGCGGTCCCCAGCGAACCTCCCAGGAAGCGCAGATAGTGCATGAGGCTTACCCCCTGGGCCGTCTTATCGCCTAACTTGCCCAGAGCCAGGGCGGAAACAGGGGCAAAGAAGGCTCCAAGGGAGATGCCTAGGGGGATAGTCAGCAACGCCGCCTGGACTGAAGGCGTGTAGTAGTTCAGTGAGGGGATCAAAAAGTAGCTGGTGCAGAGGTAGATCGCGGCGCTGACCACCAGTACCTTCTGGGGCCCGTAACGGTCGCTGAGTATCCCGGCCAGGGGTGATATTATTGCGATGAAGATGGCGAAGGCCAGCATGTGCAGGCCAGTATTAAAGGTGGGCAGCATTTTCAGGGTCTCATAGTAAAGGGGCAGCATGTAGAAGAGCTGATAGATGGAAAGACCCATGGTGGTGAAATAAAACCCCATGGAAAGAGTATATTCCCGATTACGGAAGATGGTCGGGTCGATCAGCTTATACTCGGAGAGTAATTCTGAAAGGAGATACAGCAGCAGAAATATTCCTGCCGCAAAACTCAATGTCACAATGAGATCGGACTGGGTCCATCCCAGTTGCTGTCCCTTGGAGAGAAGAACCAACAGGGATGCAGTGAAGGCGCCGATCAGCAGATAGCTGATAAAGTTAAAGTGTAAGCGCTGCCGATGTCGAACCACGAGGGGCAGGAAGAAGAAGCCTGCCACAAAGTTCAACAGGCCAACCGGCAAGTTGATTAAGAAGACCCAGCGCCAGCTCAGGTGCTCCGTAAGCCATCCACCGACTGTTGGACCCAGGGAGGGAGCAAAGCTCACCCCCATGGCGAAGATGCCCATAGCCAGCCCCTTTTTCTTAGGTGGATAGATGGAAAAAAGGATTGTCTGGGCCGAGGCCATAATGAAGGCTTCTCCGAAGCCCTGGATGACCCGGGAGCTGATCATTTCGGTCAGTGATCCTGCAAGGCCGCAAAGGGCGCTTGCCGAAGTAAAAATGACCAATCCTATAAGAAAGAGGCGCTTCAGCCCAAGAACTTTGGACAGGTTGTGAGTTAACAGCAATCCAATCGCCGCCGATGTCATGTAGGCGGTAATCACCCACTGGATGCCATAAAGATCAGTAGCCAGCGGCCCCATCATTTTGGGCACCACTACATCAACAACGGTGGTGTCGAGGATGGCCATGAAGGCGCCGGTCATGACGATCAAGGTCAAAAAGGCGCGAAGACCCGGCGTGATTGTTTCGTAGATGGGGGGCTCTGATATGAGCGATTGTTGGTCCTTGGCGGGTGGCATGGTTGTGGTTATTACTGGCGTTTGATCTCCACCTCGCCTCCGAGGCCCACCCGAAGCAAGGAGAGGTCGCCATCTGTGATGACGATCCTTACCGGTATGCGCTGAGCCACCTTTGTGAACTCACCGGCCGAGATATCACGCGGTATCAGGGAAAAGGTGGCGGCTGAAGCAGGCATGACTTCCTGGACCACCCCGCTGAAAAGCTTGTCAGGATATGCATCCAGCGTCAGTTCCGCCGGAGCGCCGGCTTTCACGCCCTTAATTTTATTCTCTTCCAGCAGGGCGACGGCAAAAACATCCTCAGGATCCACCAGAGCGAAAACGGCCTGGCCAGTATCTACCACGTCGCCAAGACTTGCAAAGCGGCGGGCTACTCGACCGCTAAGGGTGCTTTTCAGGTTGCACTTGTCTAGTTTGTCTCGAGCCTGTTCCACGGAGGCAGTAAGGGCTTTGATTTTTTGTGTCTGCGCTGCAATCGACTGCTCGGCCTCCTTGACCAGCAGACGGTTACTGACAGCCAGTTCAACTTTCTTCCTGGCAGCCGCCGAGGCGGCCGCCAGGGCCTGCGCCCCTTTGCTGAGCGCTTTCTGTTCTTCACGGCGCGCTGACAGTTCAGTGTTAACTTCCTCGACCTTGCGAGCGTCAATGGCTTTGTCCTCGGCCAGTTCGACGTAACGTTTTCGGTCCCGTTCCGACTGGGTGATCACCGCTGCAACCGAGGCTGCTCTGGCTTCCAGCGCAGCCATTTCTGCCTGGATCCTGGTCACCTCATCACCCGCGATCTCCTCGTTTAATATGCTTTCTTTTGCCAAGCGCTCCCGGCTTAACTCGCGTTTTTTCAGTTCGTTGCGGGCCTCCTCCAGTTCTGCCTCCAGCCGGTTGACGTCCAACCGATACTGCTGATCATCAATGGTGGCCAGAGTTTCACCATCCTTTACATCTTCGCCTTCGTTTTTATTCATGGTGGCAATGCGGCCGCCGACTTTATCGAAACCCAGATTGACCAGGCTATCAGTTCGGATAAAGACTGCATCAGTTGTTGCATAGGCCAACCGATGCCGGATGAAACGTACGGCAGTCACACTCAATACCACAATGCCGCCAATGAGGATAATTATGGCTATAGCTCTTTTTCGTGGTAATTTATTCATGACAGTTTTCAGTTTGAATGTGTTGCTAAATCAGGAGAGAGGTCTTTGGGGCCTTGATCCCGATAATGGCGGGGATTATTAAGTAATGGCATATTTAGCACGTGCTGATAATAGGGCGGTGACATCAAACCGCCCTGAATCCTGACAGTTAGACAACCTATAAGAAACACCGGACGAGTGTCAACGAAAAATCAACCCAATAATTCTCTATCCACTTGCAGTCAGCATATCTTACTGCAATGTTGACTATAAGAGGAAGAAATACCAGTTACGATATCCTCTGGCAATGGTATCATAAATGGTTTGTGAAAGGTCTTTATTTAAAGAATCAAAGCAGTTATATAATAATGACATTACTTCCTGTTAAATAGTGCCAAAAGAACAAATATATTCACGAAAGTATGCTGACAATTGACTTCAAACCAATCGGCGTTATCCATTCTCCTTTTAAAAAGCCCGAAGATATGCCGATTCAGCCTGCTGCTGCTCAAGGTATATTGGGATCGGTGGAAATAATGTCCGAGTATATTGAGGGTCTGGATGACCTGAGCGGCTTCTCGCACATGTATCTCATATATTTCTTTCACCTGTCACATGGTTACAACTTACACGTTATCCCTTTTCTGGATACCACACCCCGAGGCCTGTTCGCAACTCGGGCTCCAAAGAGGCCCAATCCAATTGGTCTTTCTGTTGTTAAAATCAATAAAATCAATGAGAATATTATCGAAATTGAAAATGTGGATATTATTGATGGAACACCATTGCTTGATATCAAACCATATGTTCCGGAAATGGATGCTTCTGAAAACTGCAAAACAGGCTGGATTAATCAATTCAGGTCCATGATAAAAAAACAAAAATCTGATAAAAGATTTTCAGAGTAAAAGCAATTTGTTTTATGTGACTCTTCTTTTCCAGCTCTAGTTCTCTTGGCAGATCCAGATTAAGATGCAGTTTGGTTCTCCAGCGTGCACTACCAGCCGGTTAAGACCCATATGAATAAATATGGTGCGGACAATTTGCTGAGACTAATGAAGCTTGACGAGGCATGGGAAGAAATTTACATTCTTCCACGAAGCGAGTCAAAAAACAAACCGGCGCATTTTTTCTTTTATCGAGGTGAGAAATGTCGAAGAAATATATGATGATAATTAGCCATTCCAATGATGAGCCTCATCGGACAAGTGTAACCATGGGGCTGATATCCTGTCTGGTTTTAGAAGGAGCCGATGTTGCTTTGTTTTTCATGTCAGAGGGAGCAAAAATGGTTCAAAAAGGTGTGGCGGAAACCATTGTAGAAAAAAATATAGCTCCAGTTCGTGATTCTCTTTCAATAATTCTTGAGGGGAATACTCAATTGTATGTCTGCAAAATTGACTTGAAGAAATTTGGTATACCGGAAAACGAATTGCTTGATGGTGTAAAAATTGTCGACCTGATGGACGTATCTGCTCTTATGTTGGAGAGGGAGACAGTCAGGTGCTAGCATATGTTTCCCTGGCAAGCAGATAATTGCACAATTGAGTTTTCAGCGTTTTGGATACAATCCTGTGATCAAACTGAATAGTTCCGTTGCCAAAGCGTGCCGCCATTTTGAGCTTTTTGTTTCGAATGGCTAAACAATATCTTGTGTTGATATACTCCCTGGGTTCCATGTGATGCTCAATGGCAGCCTTGAATTCGATCCTGTCTGGCTCCAAATTTTCCACTGACAGGTTTCAGGGGCTACTCCCATACGTCGTACGATCGCGGAGATGACAGTCTCCCTGGTGAATTCATAGATGACTTCTGGTGAGCCATATCAGGGTCAGCAGCTCAAGATTAAAAGCGCTATTGCTGCCGTCCTTGATTTGAAAACAGGGTACATGCATCAAATCTACCTGGTTTTACAAGATAATAGCCTCAGTCATACCCGAGAACAACCGCTCTTTTTTCTTTCTGTATCACTTTGCTGTAATCTGCCGAAACAGCACTGCGGAGACTGTTGAGAATCTTCGTGTATGAGGTTTGAGAGTTATCTTGTGCTTTTGCTTTTCTGTTTCTTTTCATAATGTTTCCCCATGGAAGTAGATTTTAGAGATCCCGGTTCATTTTACATTTTAATGTAAGTAATCCAAGAATCATGCCACCCTGGTTTGTTAATTCATATTTCCCATATTTTCAGGAGGTTAAGGTATAATACATGAATTTTTGTGATGGCAAAATAATAACATTTTTGTAAAAATTATACAAAACGGCTCACGATTTATAACAACTTTGCAATAAATGAGCTGTGCTGCTGATGCCTCAGATATTATCGTTGGAAAAAAAGTGACTACTCCTGGAGGGGAGATGCCTAGATTGATAAAAAAATGGGAAAACTTTCACCAGAGAGACTCTAACAGAATTCTTTTAGCTTAATCTGCATATTTACCCATTAGGCATTTAATATAACAGCAAATTATTGCTATAAATGTGGACTCCTGAATGTTTCCTGGAAGGTCAATATGTCCAGGGGATGTGCTGACCTGAAAAGAGGGGCCGGAACCATGTCTCATGCAGCGGGATATGAGGCCACGGCCCGGACGTAGTTTCGGCAGTTGTTCTCCTGCCAGCCGGTGTAGCCCATACGGGTATTGATATACCATGAGGTGTTTTCAGAACGCCGATCACAACTCCAATACCAGTGTCCTTCCTCTTGCCAGACATCATTTGGGCAACTGCTTTCGGGAAGTTTTGGATCGTTCACCAGGGTCAGCAGCTCATTGACTGTTGGCAGCCGCCATGTAGATATTTTGAATTTCTGTTTGTCATTCAGGGTTTCAATAAAGGAATCGGCTTGAACACGATTTACCGGCAAACCGTTATCTTTTCTTTGCCAGATCAGACCCGTTCTCATGTCAATGACTAAATTTTCAGTCTGATCAGTAAAGATATTTTCCGTGTACCGTTCCGGCTGCCAGAGCTCATTGACATGAAAAGCTTTCCTGGCATTTGTGCCGGATACCCTGATCGGGCTTGTCCGGATTTTTCCCATGGTTTCTCTGGAGTCCGGTTTCTGTTCTCTGATGACTTGACATGTTGCGTCTATTTTTCTCTCCAGGTGCAGTTCAAGATTTTTGAGAGCAGCAGCCATTTCATAGGCGTTCTGAAACCGCGCGGCAGGGTTCCGCGCAAATGCCCTGCTGAAAAAATCATCCCAACTTCTTTCGTAAATGGGATTGATGCGGCTGAGTGGGAAACTATTCATCTTCGGCAGTTCACCGGTAAGCATTCTGTAGAGCATAACGGCGACGGAATACAGGTCAGAACGCTGATCCGCGTTTTCAGGGTTTTTGTTCTGCTCCGGGGCGATATAATATGGCGAGCCGATTTTCAGCCCCGCACTGTCAATGATCTCTTCATCCTCGTGCATTGCTAAGCCGAAGTCGCATATCTTTACTGTATCCGTATCCGTCACCAGGATATTATGCGGTTTTATATCCCGGTGGATAATGGCGGCATCATGAATAAACCGAAGTCCTTCAAGGACTTGGCAGCCGTAATCCAGAACTTTCTCGGGGTTGATGATACGGGTTGGTTTTTCCACAATAAAATTCTCATTGATCATCATGCCGATATTTATGCAGTGATATTCCATAGTAAAGTATGGTGGTTGGCTATCCAGGTCCAGGTCCAGGACTTTCACGATATGGGGATGGTTTAAGCCGCCCATTTTTTTTGCTTCCGCGGTAAAAATATTCTTCAGCTTTTCCATTCCCAACAGATCAGCCAACGGTTGTGACGGGTGCAGAAGTTTGAGGGCGACAATCTCCTCACTCTCCGGTTCAATTGCCCGGTAGACGATGCTCATTCCTCCGTGGCCGATGGGTCCGAGGAGTGTGTAACGGCCGATTTTTTTTGAATGCGATCTTTTTTTCATGAAACCAGATGCGCTAACGGAGGAGCCTGGTTGCATTGAACGTCGGGAAATCCAACCTGCGGAGTTTGTTTACGGTTTTCATTACGTCATATTCCACTTCTCTGAAAGTTACGCTGCCATGTTCTCTGTCCCAGACTATATATTTGGCATGATTATTGAGTCCGTCTCTAGGCTGCCCGACACTTCCGGGGTTGATAAGATATTTCCTCTCGTTTTTGAGATACCGGGTTGAGGGTAAAATATTCTGTCCCAGGATGGGATCTTTTCCCTCTTCAAAGAAGTTCATTGTGTGAGTATGGCCGTAAAAACAGATGTTTTCTTGGAAAGATGTGAAAAGTTTATCCAGCATTTTGTTGCTTGGAGAAAAAAGATAGGCTGTTTGAGATTTCGGGGGACAGCCGTGAACCAGTCGGGCGCCATGGTGGATTGTTACTGGCTGGAGCCCGAAGGCATATGCCAAACTTTCTTCAGAGAGCATGACTCTGGTCATGTCGAGGGATTTTTTCGGATCCGGGTTCATCCTTAGATAATAGACGGGGTTACCCAGAGCGTATTCGTGATTTCCCTGGATAGAGATTACCTGCAGTTTGATGAGTTTCTGCGTCACTTCATCCGGATCGGGCCCATATCCGATATTGTCCCCCAGGGTGACAATATCGGATATTCCTTCTGCACGTATGTCCGCAAGAACCGCGTCAAGGGCTGCCAGGTTTGAGTGAATATCTGCAAGCACTGCTGTTCGCACTGCCTGGTGACCTCATTGGTATCTATTGTTTAAAGATCAGGAAAATTCTTCTTGTTCAAATATACCAGAAAAACAAGCAGAGTGGAAAAGTGAATATTGAAGTGGAAGGACAATTCCGGCTTTTCGTGCATAATGGGGTACGCTGTCCAGGGGGTAGCGACGCGGGCAGGGAAGCCATTGCGCCGTATATCGTGCGCAATCCGTTTTCCGGCAGGAAGATCAGATGCATGCCTGATTACATTTTGAATTAATCGTAGTTTTTATCCTTTTAGGAAAAATAAGTTTTTATGCCATACGGTTCATCCAATGTTAAAATGCATTATTCGGATTTCACAACGAGTACAGCGCAACCAGCATTCCCAATGACCTTTTCTGTTGTGCTTCCCATAAGTAATTTTCTAACCCCTGTTTTTCCATATGTCCCCATGACAATAAGATCAATACCCATGCCGCCCGCCGATTCAACAATCACATTAGACGCTTTTCCTTTAGGGGTCAGGGCTTCTGCTGAAATACCTTCCGTTTTCGCCAGTTCAAGAGCATCACGTGTATAAGTTTTTGCATCTTCCTGCTCACTTTCATCACGCATTGAGGATAATGCAATAATATGACTTCCGGTTTTCTTTGCAATGTTTATAGCTTCGTTAACCGCGGTAATAGAATGGGGTGAACCATCAGTGGCAACTAGGATCTTCTTATATCCTATCTGCGCGGCCTTTGGCACGACCAAGACCTTGCAGGGTGCATCAGCAATAACTTTCGCAGCGACTTCACCAATAAGCAACCTTGCTACTCCCTGATAACCCTGTCTGCCGATTACGATCATGTCAACTTCTTTGGCGGTCGCCTCTTCGATGATGGCTTTTGCAGGAGGCATTGATTCAAGAAAAACAGTTTCACAGGTTACCCCATCTTCTTCAGCCTGTGCTTTAATGGATTCAAGGTGTTTGATCGCTGCTTCCTCTTCCATTTTAAAATAATTAGCACCAATCGTTGCATACTCAGGATTTGTCTCGATAGCCATGCACACGTATATTTTGCTTGAGCATTTTGCAGCAAACTTGATTGCCTCCCGTATTGCTCCTTCGCTGTTCTCAGTTCCATCGGTTGATATAAGTATTTTTTCCAATTTAGAGATGGGGCAAACCGGTCCTGTTGTCATGGTGATCTCCTTTTACTTTTAATTATAAATTTACTTTGTAGTGTAGCTTACTTGTCATAGATTTACATGGGAATTATTCATTTTTGATCTAAGAACATAGAAAGTATACAGGATGGGTGGTTAAGAATGAAAATTAAATTAGTTGTAGTTTTTGTTGGTAGACTCTGGGGAAAACTACAGAGATGAGGCGAAACTTACCAGGTCTCCCCATGGAAAATGACAGCTTTCAATCAAAAACGTGTAACATTCCTGAAATATCTATGCACGCATCAGACATACTGACACAAAAAACAAAGGATCTCCCACCTCAGGAAGGGGCCTTTGTTTTTTGTGCCGATATAATAACCGGTCAGATATCTTGAAGCTTTAAGAATCATACACAAGTCAATTATCTTTTTGTTACGTGTAGAGAGCAGCTATACGTAACAAAAGTTGCTTTTCCTTAACAGATTAATTCCCCCTGTGCTTGGTCTTGAATGTATTTAGTATTACTGTGAAAAGAATTTTCTGCTTTGGCAAGTTCCCGACCGAGGTAAGCTGCGTGATCCATTTGCGAAACTAATTGCATGTTTAAAATTGTTGAACAAATTGTTGGAGCGTCTTTGCCCTCGATGATATGTAATAGCCGCCCATTATTTTTATAATGCTCGACATAAAGAGGATTTTCATGTCCTTTCCTGACTAAAATAATGAAATAACCTTCACGATCCAATTGCAGTCGTTTAGCAGGCTCTGCCTTGATGATGTTAACAAGACGAACATAAAGACCATGTTCGTATGGGGCAGATTCGATAGAATCCAACAATTGAATTTCTTTTTTCAGATTATCTATATCGGTGTAATGCAATAAATTATGGATCGTTATCTGCTTTCTGAATTGTGCTATTTCTTGTGCTAACGTATTTCTAAGAATGGGACGGGCTCCTGATGCATCAACAATTCTTTGCTTTTTGTTGATTCCTTTTTTCTGCAAGTTGATTATCGCATCACCTGGGCGATGGCCGCTAACTTCTTTACCGATTATAACAAGATGACGAATAAAGGGGTTGCTGATCAGATTTTTTAAAACATATTCAACTCCTATATTTTCTGTAGTCAAATTGCCTATGATTGCAATATTTTTGAGAAGGGCAAAAAAGGGTCTTTCGATAATGTGGGAATCTCCCAAAGAGAGTATGGCAATTGAGGCTGTCGGGTTCAAAACTGCATAGTCCCCAGGCTGGACAGGCCAAAAATCAGGGGTAAACTCTTGAGGAGAGGTTGTGGTCATATTGATGGGCTCAATTGCAGATTCCTCCATCGAATTCAACATGTCCATTGTTTCATTGTAGGTATTGAATGCCGGAACTGGCAAACATGGTTTACAACCCAGTCATTGATGCAGATCAATTTCCCCCGCATCTTCAATCCACTGCGAAAAGTCTCTTTCAGCAGCGGTGAGTCCGTTATCAACCTTCTTGCTGAGGCTTACCTCTTGAATTGTATCCAAGATTGAGGCCATCATATCTGCGTGGAAACACGAACAAGTGCGGCATCGCTCATGCTGCATGATCTTTACAAATTCACGATGCACTTTTTTTATGGCTATGATTTTTTCATCCAGAATTTTCATTACCTTTCCTACTAACATATCAACGGGTATACTTTCCAGAGGGCTGGTCGATTAAAGATGTTTACTGATTATCTTTAGTCTTGGGATTGTGTTCTATTAACGATGTCTATCTTTTGTGACTTGTAAAATATTTCTGAATTTTTAAAGGGTTCACTGGACATCTAAAGTGAACACTGATAAGGAAATAAGGGATAAAAATTGGTGGCTTCACCGGTGGCTTTAAAATCCGATAGGCTGTCTGTTGGAAACAGAGGGTTTGTTGCACACTAATAATGACATTTCATGGCTAGTTCAGTTAATATAAGATCTTGGTATCAAGATAGCTACAAAAAGGCCGATTGATCTCCGTTTCCAGGCAACAGAGAATGGCAATCTGGTTCAGTATGATGCACATCTCGTGTGGGCTCGGGTGAACGATGACGGGACCATGGATTACGGCAAGAAATATACACGAAATTAACCAGATAATATCATATTAATATTTTTATAATATCACTAAATTTTAATTCGTCCGCATTTAAAGGTTTAAACCCCCGCCTTTTAGGCGGGTAGCTTTAAGCTAGCTGTTGAATTATACTTTCTGGCATGGAATACCGACAGAGTAGTCACACCAAGTACAAAATAGAATATCATTTTGTATGGGTAACCAAATATCGTTATCATATGCTTCAAGGCGACTTGGCAGATCGAGTTCGTGATCTTGTTCGTCAAACCTGTGAGTATTTTGAAATTCAGATATTGCGAGGTGTTGTAAGTAAAGATCATGTTCATATCTTGGTTTCTGCCCCGCCGAATATGTCTCCATCTGACATAATGAAAAGGGTGAAAGGGCGAACATCTCGGAAGATATTTGAAGAGTTTCCTCATGTAAAGAAGCGTTATTGGGGCCGTCATTTTTGGGCACGAGGCTACTTTTGCGTAACAGCCGGTGAACTTACCAAGGTAATGATAAAGGAATATCTCGCTCATCATTTTGAACGTGATCCCAATGATGGATTTGAGGTTGAGCCTTAAACCGGCTGCGTGAGCCTGCCGGTATTGCTGGACTTTAAGTCCGCGCTGTTAAACCCACCTACTTCAAGTAGGTGGTTGTTTAGTAATTATAAGGTACTAATATGATCAGGCCTAATTCTAAAGTTCCCACAGTATATGTGAGGCCGGACAATACCGCTGTAATAACTTGTCCCCAATGCGGCCGCCAGAAAGACTTAATGGCTGATGCATTCAAGGGATACAATTACAAGTCCCAGCTTAAAATCAAATGCAGTTGTCAAAATGTATTTAGGATCAATCTCGAATTCCGTAGAGGCATTCGCAAGATAACTCGTATAACAGGCACCTATATAAATCATTCACAGAACGGCAGCAGTGGAAATCTTACCATTCATGATATTTCTTTGTTCGGATTGGGATTTAGCCAATTAGATAAAAATAATTTTCAATTAGGTGATGAGCTTAGTCTTAAATTTATTCTTAATGATGAACATAAAACTGAAATCAAGAAAGAAGTTGTTGTCAGGTCTATTCGACAAAATACAATTGGATGCGAGTTTAAAAAATCTGAAGATTCTTTCAGTCCCTTGGGATACCATGTAATAAACGAATTAATAGGCATTATGCTTCCTTTAATCGTATCAATTTACCCTTTTCTCATCAGCAGATAATTGTCGATATCTGTCTCTATGTAACAAAAAGGAAATTGACTTTTGTATGATTCTTAAAGCTTCAAGATATCTGACCGGCTATATTAGCACATAAAAAGGCCCCTCCCACCTCTGGAAGGGGCCTTTTTATGTGCACTGATACCAGCAGATTCTGGAACGCATTTTGAAAAGTTGTTTTTTCCTAATAAGTTACTTGATTTTTCGTAGAAGATTTTGGCAGACACCCAACCACGTCCCAACTTCGGAAGGTATTTTGGGGAAATTTTTTCCTAGTGAAAATTCTTTGCCTCAATTGGGGTTGGAATTTCGACCCACCAGATACCCACCAAGGGGGGACTCTTAGGTGATTACGATTTGGGAAAAGTTCCTCGTGATTCTATTGTTCTGTTTCGCTGATAGGCATTTCAATGCCTCCTTACTTCAATCTGTTGTAATCTTCATCCGCTACATGCTCCAGCCAGGTAACCGGGCCTTTTTCGGGGTTGACCTCAATGGCGAGGTGAACAAACCAACTGTCCCTGGCCGCACCGTGCCAGTGCTTGAGATTGGCGGGAATCTCGACAACATCCCCACGATGAAGTTCCCGGGCCGGCTTTCCCCATTCCTGATAATAGCCTCTGTCACCTGTTACTAGTAGGATCTGACCACCCGCGTGTTTGTGCCGGCAGTTGCGGCATCCTGGCTCAAAGGTCACGTTGCCCATGGGACAACTTGTGCCGAAAGTCGTCAACATTTTGAGCCAAACCGTTCCGATAAAATTATCACTTTCGAATTTCTCTCCAATGGAAAAAATTACACTATTGCTCAGATCGTTTGCGTTCATGATTTACGTTCCTTATATCTAGACCACCTGGAGTTGAACATGTTGCTGGCCATCGAGTGCTTCAAATCATGCATCCTCACGTCAGGCAATCCGGCAGCTATTCTGGCGTTGTTTCAGGCATCCAGGGCGATCTCAATGAAATCCCTTGCGTCCAGGTGATACTCAATGGCGGTCTTCACCTCGTCCCCTGCCAGCTCCAGATCTTCCGGGGACAGTTCCAGGGCCTCCTCGCCCATGCGTTGCACTATCGTGGAGATGAGGGTCTCCGATTTGGTTGTGGGAATAAAAAAACCCCATGACCGGGAATGGCCAAGGGGCTGCTGGGTAATGACATTAAAAATCTGTAAACTGTTTTTTCTCTCAACTCGTCTTTTGTAATATCGAAAGCTATTTTTAAAAAAATTCAAATGGAGGTAGAAATAGTGAAAAAGTACTTAGTAATAGCAGCTTTGGTCGGAATTCTAAGTTTCGCGAGTGTTTCCATGGTAAGTGCGCGTGGAAACCATGGCCATGGTCATGGTATGGGTTATGGATATGGTGATGATTGCGGATATTGTAACAACTGGTCTTATGATGGTCAGGATAAAGAGAAGGTGGACACTTTTCTTAAAGAAACGCAAGAAACCAGAAAACAACTTGCGGTCAAAAGAAGTGAACGGAGAGCTTTGATGAGTCAGGATAATCCTGATGAAAAGAAAGTAGGCAAACTGACTGGTGAAATCTTTGATCTGAAAAATCTGTTGGATGAAAAAGCAAAAGGGGCTTTTGGTGATAATCCTCCTTTTCGCCATAAAGGTTCCAGGGGAGGATTTGGTAACTGTGGTAGAGGACCACGCAATTGATGAACCACTAAACATGGTTATTTGATTAAAAGCGTTTTCAGAAGATTGGAAGCGCTTTTTTATTTGGTTGCAATAAGATAAATTAATTACTCAATATATCCACTGAATATGTTGAGTCAGATTTTGTCTGACAAAACTCAAGATTGTGGCAAGAAAGATGGATTATTAAAAAAGTTAGACATGGCGGCCATAAATCATTATGTCAATTAGGTAGTCTAATTTTCGAGACTTTATGTGACAAGGCTGAAAATAGAAGCAGGCAACCTCATAAGTTACTTTCCCGCACGGGATGAAGCTCGTGAAGCCCTCCGGCAGTTAAAGAAGAAGGGTTTCCACCGCACCGCACTGGTGCACAAAACTGCGGGTGGAGATCTACGCAAATGGGACCCCTTCATTTGGCGCCGGGTTATCGGGATGACCCTTGTCGCCATCTTGTTCGGGGGGGTCACCGGTATCGCTTCCATGGTCTTCCCCCGGCCGTCGTGGGTTATTCTCGGAACCTTATCCGGAACGACTTTAATCCTGATCGGTGGATTAATCGGCAGCCTCCTCGGAATGATATGGATACGACGTTCGAAGTACGGCGTCGATCGTATATTGCTCAAGGATCACGCCCGATGGTTAGTATCTGAAGAAACGCTCCTTGTTATCCAGGCACCGCTCGAAAACTTGCGACTGGCAGTGGCGGTACTTCGGGAAAGCAGTGACATCCCGCCTACGGTCTTTGTTTTGCATCCAAAACGCGAGCGGCGCAGAGACATGCGAAGCCCCGGGGTCTTTCTCTCCCCGACCCAATTGAAGGAACATGCCCGGCGCCTTGCCAAAGATCATCAAGTAGAGCAAAAACCACAAGGGAACGATGAATTACTCAAGCGTATCAAAAGAGCCCATCAGTGGGTCTGTCAAATTTGCTCGGATCTGACTGAAGCGAGCCGATTGGAACAGAGTGCGACCCCGGTCGCTGAGTGGATCATTGATAATGAGTTCATTCTCGAGGGCAACATCCGTGACATACTCCTGAACCTGCCACGGCACTTTTACCGGCAACTGCCCGCGCTTGACAGTGAGCCCTCTCGGGGGTTGCCGCGCATCTACGAAATGGCGAAAGAGCTTGTCTTCCCTACGGACCTCCGCCTCGACCGGGAAAACATCCCGGCCTTTATTGAAGCCTATCAATCTGTGTCCCCGCTGACCATTGGTGAACTATGGGCGCTGCCCCAGATGCTGCGCATCGCCTTGATTGAGAGTATAGAGAATCTCGCCATTAAAGCCCTTACTGACTTGCAAGAGCTGCAAGTCGCTGATTTCTGGGCAAACAGGCTGATTGCATCAACCCGGAGGGATCCAAACCAACTCTTCTCTATCCTGGCAGATCTTGCTGAAAAGAAACCAAATCCGACACCCTTTTTTGCTTCTCAACTTGTCAGCCGTCTCTATGACGAGGCAGCCGCCTTAGTGCCCGTTCAGAGCTGGCTTGAACGAACTCTCCGAAAATCATTGAATGATCTCAACCAGCGTGAGCAAAATCGCCAGACCAAAGATCAGATATCTATAGGAAATGCATTTACCAGTTTACGCCTGCTCTCTCTGTTGGACTGGAGAGAAATTTTCGAGCAGCTCAGCCGGGTGGAACAGCGGCTTCGACTTGATCCATCAGGCGTTTATCCTTTAATGGATTTTGATACACGGGATCGATATCGTCGAGCGATTGAAGAATTATCCCGGGGGGCCGGTCAGACTGAAGAACAAGTGGCTCAAGACGCTGTCGAAATGGCAAGAAAAGCCCTGCATGAATCGGCAAAGGATGTGCGATGGATTCACGTCGGCACCTATTTGATCGGCAAAGGAAGGCGACAGCTTGCCCGGGCCATAAGGTGTTATGAAACACCACGTTACCGCTTTGTGCAATGGATATACCGGCATCATTCTCTCGTATACTTCACTGGTTTCAGCTTTTTCACCATGGCACTCATTTTCCTTGTCATCGAATTCGGCATGCAAGATGACTCGCCCGGCGCCCGGCTCTTAATGGCTTTCCTCATGCTGATCCCCATCAGCCAACTTGCGCTTGAGCTAATCAATTACCTCATCACCCGGCTTCTGCCCCCCCGCGTCTTACCCAAAATGGATTTTGAGGAATCGAGCATTCCCGATAAATTCCGAACTCTGGTCGTTGTTCCCATAATGATGGTGGACGAGAAGACCATCCGGGCCGAGGTGGAGAAGCTTGAAATCCGTTACCTGGCCAACAAGGACGACAACCTGTTCTTCAGCCTCTTCACCGATTATATGGATTCGGATCAATTTCACCATGAGGATGAGGAGCAACTCCTTCAAATTGCCATCGAAAGCCTCAAAGGTCTCAATGACCGGTATGGTGGTGAACGCTTCTTTTTATTCCATCGAAACCGTACCTGGAGCGAGTCCGAGCAAAAATTTATCGGTTGGGAACGTAAGCGCGGCAAACTGGAGGAACTCAACAGCCTGATTGATGGAACGCGGCCTGAAGATGCAGAGTCCTTGGTCTTCGTCGGCGACCCGAATCGTCTTTCGAACGTGAGGTTCGTCATTACCCTGGACAGCGATACACAGCTACCTCATGGCACTGCCCGGAAAATGATCGAGACGCTTGCGCATCCTCTGAACCAGCCGCGATTCGATGGTGAAGGCAGGATTATGGCCGGCACCTATACCATTATCCAACCGCGCGTCAGCCTGACTCTTCCGAGCACAAGCGCTTCGCCATTCAGTCGGCTCTTCGCGGACGCGGTCGGCATTGATCCATATACCAATGCTGTTTCCGATGTCTACCAGGATCTCACCGGTGAAGGGTCTTACCATGGAAAGGGTATTTATGATGTGCGCGCCTTCAGTCGTGTGCTTTCAGGAAAGTTCCCTGAAGAGCGGATACTGAGCCACGATTTGATAGAAGGGGCTCATGTCCGGGTCGGCCTGGCCAGTGATATTGAACTATATGATGAATTTCCCAAGGGGTACCTGATCTATATCAACCGCCAGCATCGCTGGATTCGCGGTGATTGGCAAATCGCGGATTGGATCCTGCCGCGTGTTCCCCAACCGGATGATAGGAGAGGTATAAACCCCCTCTCCCTATTCAACCGGTGGAAAATTTTTGACAACTTACGCCGGAGCCTGATTCCTGTGGCCAGCCTGACCCTGCTTATTGCCTCCTGGCTTATATCCGCTCAGTTGGTTTGGATTTCTACCCTTGTGGTTTTTCTGCAAATGTTTTTTGATCCTTTGGCGCAGCATTTTACAATGGTGACCAGCCGCCAGGGGTTGAAGAGTTTCTCCTTTTCAAAGGTGCTCCATGATCTTTTGCGAGTAGCTGCTGACGCGGCATTGCTCCCGCATCAGGCCGGCCTGGCTTTAGATGCCATCGTGCGGGTTTATTACCGCCGCTTGATTTCCCACCGGGGCTTGCTCGAGTGGTCTTCGGCCCAGGCGAGTCCGGGCAAGAATCCCGGTGGGCAGTTACTGTATAGAGCTTCCCTGGGCCTGGTGACCCTGTTCAGCGTAATTGTCGGCTGGGCCGTACAGTTTTCGATGCCATCACATCTTGTGTTGGCGGGCCCCTGGCTCATCTTGTGGTTTTTTTCTCCTTTGCTCGGCTGGTATTTGATTTACCGGCCACCCGGCAAACCAAAGCAAATACTGCTGCCCTTAAAGGACAAATATTTTCTGCGGAAGATCGCCCGGCGAACCTGGCGCTATTTTTCGGATTTTGTCAATGATGAGTCCTCCTGGCTCCCGCCGGACAACTACCAGGTTTCGCATCAGGACCGGCTGGCAATGCGAACCAGTCCAACGAATATTGCCCTCTGGCTGCTTAGTGTTCAGGCTGCCCATGATTTTGGATATCTGACTGTTGATCAGGTCGTCGAAAAGCTGGAACATTCCATGCAAACAATCGGCAAACTGGAGCGCTTTGAGGGGCATCTGCTGAACTGGTACGATATTCAATCACTGACCCCTCTTGAACCCCGCTACGTATCTTCCGTGGACAGCGGCAACCTGCTTTGCGCCTTGTGGACTCTGGAGAATGGACTTGATGAGCTGGTCCGGAAACCGGTAATGGGGGCAAAAATCTTTGCAGGTCTGCGTGACACCGCCGAAGAAATCATGGGACTGGTTGCCGAGCGGGAAAGTGCTGTCGGTTTTGATGCACGGTCCCTGGGCGAATTGATCCGCGCCTCGGAGTCTCCGCCAACCCGCATCGTCAACACCTTGCGACTGCTGCGAAAAACGGCTGGCGACGTAAGATTTCTGGCCAATAAGGCCTGCTCTTCCAAGGCCGTTCCCGCCGAAACCGCCTATTGGGTCGGACAGATGGAAAAGCAGCATACGAACTGCCTGGAAATCGCCGATCGCTATCTCACCTGGATCGAAATCCTTGCTGAAAAAAAGGAGGAGGAGATCGCCGAGTTGGTTCCGGAGGCTGCGCAAGCAATCCGCAAGAACCTGTCACAAGCGCCATCGCTTATCGATCTCGCCAACGGGCAAATCCAGTGTATCCATATTCTCCAGTCGATCCGCGAGACGGCTCCTTCGTCCGCGATCTCCCTGCTCGAATGGCTTGACCGTATTATTGCGGCATTCGAACAGTCGAAATGGCTGGCCGGCGAAATGCTCGGATCAGTTGCACGGCTCGGCCAAAATGTCCGGGACTTATCCGAAGCGATCAACATGCGCTTCTTATATGACCGGAAAAGGCGTTTATTCTCAATCGGCTACAATGTCTCCGAAGGCCGCTTGGACAATTCCTACTATGATCTTCTGGCGAGCGAAGCACGGCTGGGAAGCTATGTTGCCATTGCCCGGGGAGACGTTCCGCTTGAACATTGGTTCTCCATGAGCCGCCCCTTTAATGCCATCGGTCGCAGGCGTGTGCTGCTCAGTTGGACCGGTACCATGTTCGAATACCTGATGCCGCTTCTTTTTCAACGCTCTTACCGGAACTCTCTCCTGGATAAGGCAATGCGTGAAGCCGTGACCATCCAAATTGCCTATGGTCGCAAGCGGCGGGTGCCCTGGGGAATATCGGAGTCTGCCTATGGTGATCTGGACCTTAACAAGACCTATCAATATAGGGCCTTTGGCGTGCCGGAACTCGGCTTGAAGCGTGGCCTGGAAGAGGAGGTGGTTGTTGCACCCTATGCCACCCTTCTGGCCATCAATATTGAACCGGATGAGACTGTAAGGAACCTGAAAAGGTTGGCCGAGTTAGGGCTTCTGCAGGAATACGGTTATTACGAAGCAATGGATTTCAGCCGGCAATCGAGCCGGGGGGGGGAGGGTGGCCTGGTTGTCCGGGCATACATGGCTCATCATCAGGGCATGGGTTTTCTGTCATTATCCAACTTTCTCCATGGTAATCCCCTCCAGCGGCGGTTCCATGCCGACCCGCGCGTACTGGCCTTTGAGCCGATTCTCCAGGAGAGGATCCCCCTTCATCCCCCGCTGCACCACATCGCCATGCGTGAAAGAGTTTCTTCTTTGGTCAGGATCGGGGAAGTCACCCCCTCGGTAAGCAAATTCGACACCCCCAACACCAAAACGCCGAAGACCCAGATGCTCAGCAATGGCCGTTATGGTCTGATGATTACCAACTCGGGCGGTGGATACAGCCAATGGGGCGGCCATGAGATAACCCGCTGGAGAGGGGATCGGACCCTGGATCCATGGGGAGTCTTTTGCTACATCCATGAAGCCGGTTCAGGACGATTATGGTCAAACACTTATAATCCGGTGGGCGGCAAGCTTGAAGGATATAACGTCGATTTTGCCCTCGACCGTGCCGTTTTCCGCCGGACCGACAAAGGCATCCAAACCAATACCGAGATTGTCGTCTCACCGGAAGATGACGTCGAGATTCGGCGCATTACCCTGATAAACATGTCCGGTCGTTCGCGCCGGCTGGATATTACGAGCTACGTTGAGCTCTCGATGGCGCCCCATAATGCGGACAGACAACATCCGGCCTTCAATAAGATGTTTATCCAAACCGAATCAGTGCCCGAACAACAGGTGCTTCTTGCTTTCCGCCGCCCCCGCAAGGAAAACGACCCGCCAATCTTCGTCGGGCACCGCTTTACGATTGAACACCCCCAGGATGAAAGCCTGCGGTTCGAAACCGACCGGCGCTCATTCATCGGCCGGGGGAGGACGCTGGCCAACCCGATGGGGGCTTTCCAGGAACCCGGCAATAACCAGGGGTTTGTCCTGGACCCGATCCTCAGCCTGCGGCAGAGTGTCACCCTGGAGGCCGGCCAGACCGTTCAGGTATCGATGGTTCTCGCCGCCGCCGAGACCCGCCCACAGATCCTGACCATGATGGACAAGTTCAGCGATCCCCATGCCATCGAACGGACTATGGATGTGGCCTGGGCCAGCGCCCAACTGGAGCTGCGATTGCTCAGAATCCAGTCCGATGAAGCCCGCCGCTTTCAGCAGCTGGCAAGTCACCTGCTGTTTCCCAACCCGTTGCTGCGACCTCCGGAAGACCGCATAGTCAAGAACCGCAAAGGTCAAGCCGGCCTCTGGCCCTATGGCATCTCCGGCGACCTGCCGATTGCCCTGGTCACTATCTCCGAGACCCGGGATATCAGCCTGGTGCGGCAAATGCTCCAGGCTCATACCTATTGGCGCAGGCACGGCCTAATCGTGGACCTGGTGATCATCAACGAGGAAGCGGGGGGCTATGAGCGGCCGCTGCGGGAACGGCTCGAAAGTCTGGTCCAGGCGCATTCGGTCTTTACCGGGATTGATCAGCCCGGCGGAACTTTTCTGATCAGTGCCGATCAGATTCCCAAGGAAGATTTGACCCTGCTCATGGCTGTTGCATGCGAGGTGTTGGTTGCCGCCCGCGGCACATTGCCCCAGCAGTTAGGCGTCTCAGGAGAGGTCCCCGAACTGCCCGAACCTATGGCGGCGCGAATTGTGCCCCGCGATCCTTCACTTCAGCTGCCCTTTCTAGAATTAGATTACTTCAACAGCCTCGGCGGTTTCACTCACGATAGGCGTGAGTACGCAATCTATCTCGGCCCTGACACCCATACACCCGCACCTTGGGTGAATGTAATCGCCAACCCTACTTTCGGCACCCTGGTCAGTGAAACGGGGGCCGGGTTCACCTGGTATGGCAACAGTCAGCGCAATCGCCTTACCCAGTGGTCAAATGACCCGGTGATGGATCCATCGGCCGAAGCCGTGTATATCCGCGATGAGGAAAGCGGCCTGTGCTGGACGCCGACTGCGATGCCGATTCGCGAGGAAACCGCCTATCGGGCCAGGCATGGGGCCGGCTACACGGTATTCGAGCATAACAGTAACGGCATCGAGCAGGAGCTGACGGTCTTCGTGCCGGTTGATGAACAGGGCGGCGAGCCGATCAAGCTCCAGAGGCTGCAGTTGAAGAACGACTCGGGCAGGGCTCGCCGGCTGTCGATCACCTACTATGTCGAATGGACCCTGGGCGAGAGCCGTGAGGCTTCGCAAATGCATGTGGTGACCTCCTGGGATGAGGAATTCCAGGTCCTGCTCGCCCGCAACCGCTATCATCCCGATTATGGAGATCGCTTGGCCTTCGCGGCCCTGAGCGAGTCGGTCGAGTCATACAGCGGCGACCGCACAACCTTCATCGGCCGCAATCAATCACTGCGGAACCCCAAGGCGATGAAGCGGACCAGGCTTTCAGACCAGGTAGGGGCGGGCTTTGACCCTTGTGCCGCACTGCGGGTTACACTTGAGATCGCTCCTGGCGAAACAGCTGAAATAACATGCATGTTGGGCCAGGGCGAGTCAATGGAGGAAGTCCATAAGCTGGTGCAGACTTACCGGGAAAGTTTGGTGTTAAATACCGCGCTGAGCCAAACAAAAGCATGGTGGGATGAACAGTTGGGCGTGATCGAAGTGCATACCCCCGAACTTGCAGCAGACCTGATGATCAACCGATGGCTTCTATACCAAAGCCTGAGCTGTCGGATCTGGGGACGGTCCGCTTTCTACCAGTCCAGCGGCGCCTTCGGCTTTCGTGATCAATTGCAGGACGTTATGGCTTTTCTTTACTCGAATCCTGAACTGGCGCGAGAGCATATCCTGCTGGCGGCAAGCCATCAGTTCAAGGAGGGCGATGTCCAGCACTGGTGGCATCCACCAGGCGGGGCAGGTATCCGTTCACGTATTTCCGATGACCTGCTGTGGCTTCCCTATGTTGTTGCTCAGTATGTCCGGATAACCGGCGATGTGGAAATACTGCATTCGGAAATACTCTTTCTGGACGCACCTCTGCTGGAAGACGATCAGCATGAAATTTTTCTTGCTCCTGACCTCTCGTCCGAAGGCGGCACCCTGTTTGAGCACTGTCAACGGGCGGTCACCTGCGGTCTGACAACAGGGTCCAATGGTTTGCCCCTGATGGGTACAGGGGACTGGAACGATGGAATGAACCTTGTGGGTGCCGGCGGTAAAGGAGAAAGCGTTTGGTTGGCGTGGTTCCTTGTGGATGTGCTTCAGGGTATGGTTGAATTATCAGATTTACTGGAACTGCCGGATCTGAGCCAAGCCTATCAGCAAGACAGGAAAGCCCTGATTCAATGCGTCGAACTTTCGGCTTGGGATGGGGATTGGTATTTTCGGGCGACCTTTGACGACGGTACACCCCTCGGTTCTTCGGCAAATGATGAGGCAAAAATTTTTTCCCTGCCTCAATCCTGGGCGTGTCTTACCGGCGCTGCCGATAAGGACCGGGCAGGCAGGGCACTGGAATCAGCCTGGAAGCATCTCGTTAACGAAGATGTAGGCTTGGTGCTGCTCTTCACACCACCCTTCGACAAATCAGAGCCATCACCGGGATATATCAAGGGATACCCTCCGGGAGTGCGCGAAAACGGAGGTCAATATACCCATGCTGCTTTATGGTTTGCCATGGCCATGGCACGCCAGGGTGATGGCGAACGTGCGGTGAAAATGCTGCGTATGCTTAATCCGATTGAGTGCGTTCGTGATCCGGATACTGTCTGGCGCTATGGAGTTGAACCCTACGTGATCTCAGCAGATGTGTATTGGCTGCCAGAACGGCTCGGTCAGGGAGGCTGGTCCTGGTACACAGGTGCGGCAGCATGGATGTATCGTGCCTGGATTGAAGAGGTTTTCGGGTTGAAAATTCATGGAAATCAAATGCAGTTGTCGCCGGTCATTCCTGGATGGTGGGAGGGCTTTAGCTTGCGATATCGTCACGGGGAAGCGATTTACGAGATTCAGGTTGAGAATCCGAACAGAATCGATCAAGGAGTCTTGTGGGTGGAGATTGATGGTAAGCGCTTATCTGATGGGGTGATCCCGCTGGAGAGTAGTTTGGTGAAGCATCGGATCCTCGTACAAATGGGAATACCGGAGTAAGCCTTGAGATGTCTATAAAAAGACCGGATTGGTCAGCCCCCGCCACAGGATATCTGAAAAGGTTGAGGCCAGGGGCTCCGGCCTTGGCCTCAAAACTGGTATAAGTAAAACCTGCAAACCTGCCTCCCCTCGTTTCTCCTCGCTCAGACAAGGTCTTGGCCTTATAATACCTTCTGCAGTTGGGACATGGTTGGATGAGGGTCAAAAAGCACTGAGGAAAACAGAGTAACTTATTAGAAACAATCAGCTTTCCTTTTTGCGTTCCTGAATCTGCTGGCATCAGTGTACCGTAAAGGGCGGTCGGGAAGGTCGAGACGTGGATGCATTACAGTTAGCCCAGACGTGCGAGAAGCTGGGTGCGGGGGAGATTCTGCTGAACTGTATTGACAAAGACGGTACCAACAGTGGCTTTGACATTGAGTTGATCAACCACATCCGAAATAGGGAGGAGGTCCCCATTGAGGCTGTCAAGGAGCAAATGAGGGAGAAAGGTATCGAGACGCGATAGATAGTGACAATATCAGTGCATATTGAAAAGGCCCTTTCCGATGACTTGGAGGGGCCTTTTTTGTTCGCGCTGATATATATATTCGAAGGGAAGATTCAATAGGTCTCGTAACCTTGAGTATGTGTTATGTGGGGGACATATATTAAGTATGGTGTCCCTGGAAATCCGTGTTGTCACGGACACCATACATACCCCGTATGCATTAAAGATTATTCTACAATGTGATAAACATTCCGGGTAAGAACTATACACGATCCATCAGAACATTTTGCAATACCGTACCCATACGCTGTGTTCTTCATCTACATGATATCATTAAAAATAAAATTTATTTATCCCCAAAAATATATTCTGGCACGGAGATTGAATTATTTCTTTACAAATTGAATGGCCATCGTCTACAGAGAAACATAAACAACATAAACCGAAAACAATCAGCAAAAAGGAAATGAACAAAATGAAGAAAATAATAGCAGCAGCAGCACTTCTCGCTGTACTGGCATTTGCAGGAATTCAAACAGCTTCCGCCAATGGTGGCAGCTATTTCAGCAACAATGATTATGGCCCCGGATTCTGCGGCACCTATTACAATGACAGCCGCGGCTCTGCGGGATACGGTCACGGTCCGGGCATGATGCGCGGCTATGGCTGGGGACACCGGGGTAATGGCTGGGGCCACCGCGGCTACATGATGGGTTGGTAATTTGTGAAATTAATGTCCCCTCCCTCCTATCCCATACCCATCTTGCCGGAGAACGTCTTTAAATTACAAAGAAGACGTTCTCCGGCCACTTCACGCTGAAAAATGAACGTCGGAAGAACAAAAAAGGAGTAGGATATAATTGAGATGATGCGGTTTCGGGGTACCCGACAAAACCGCAAATATATGAGCGGTGGGGATTTGATCCCGGACGCGGAGACAGAACCTGTTAGTCGCTTTCCGCTGTCCCGGTATCCTTCTTGATGTCCAGCAGTTCAACCTCGAATATTAGGGCGCTGTTGGGCGGGATGGGACCCGCCTGCCTGGCGCCGTAGGCAAGATCCGGAGGAATGAACAAACGCCACTTGGAGCCCGGGTGCATGAGCTGCAGCGCCTCGGTCCAGCCGGGAATAACCCCGTCAACCCTGAAGGTGGCGGGCTTGCCCCGGTCGTAGGAGCTGTCGAATTGGGTGCCGTCAATCAGGGTGCCGCGGTAGTTCACCTCGACAAAGTCGGTGGCGGCCGGCGACGGGCCGCTGCCCGGCTCGATGATTTCATACTGCAGGCCGGACGGCAGGACCACGACTCCTTCCTTCTGGCCGTTTGCAGCAAGAAATTCCTCCCCGGCGGCCAGGTTTTTGTCAGCGGCTTCCTGCATCTTTTTCTTCTGGGCCTCGACCATGGTCTTCTGCAGCTCCACCAGGGTGCTGCGCATCTCTTCAGGGGTCATCTGCGGCTCGGTGCCGGCCATGGCATCCCGGATGCCCTGGACCAGTATCTCCGGATTGATCCCGATCTCCTGCTTTTTGAAATCACCGCCCACCTGGTAGCCGATGCTGTAGCTGACCTTGTCCTTTTTGTCCTGCAGACTTACCGGGTCGGCTGCCAGGCAGCTGCCGGCCGCCAGGGTTATGCCGAGAACAACAATAATAAGATGTTTCATCATGACCTCTTCTCTCCGTTTCCGGCGTAATCGCCGGTTATGGGTTCGATTCTATTTGGCGGGCTCCACTGCCAGCAGTTCAATATCAAAAATAACGGTGCGGTCGGCCAGGGGGCCGCGCTCGCCGTATGCCAGATTCTGCGGCACGACGATCCGCCACTTGGCGCCCTCCTTCATCAGCTGCAGAGCCTCTTTCATGCCGGCAATAACGCCGGTCGACCTTGAACACAGCCGGCTCGCCCCGGCGGTAGGTGCTGTAGAACTCATGGCCGTCCGGCAGCGTTCCGCGGTAATCCGCCTTCACCGTATCGTGCGGGCCGGGGATTCTGCCGGTGCCCTGCCTTTCGACCTTGTACTGCAGGCCGGAAAGCAGGGTGACCACCCCTTGCTCCTGGCTGTTCTGCGCCAGGAATTTCCTGCCCTCGTCCAGGTAGGCCGCCTTGGTCTGCCGCTGCTGCTGCCGCCGGTTCAGCTGCTCCGTTTCCACAATATCCTTTTTCAGGGATCCCAGGATAGTGTTCATCTCCTCCGGGTTCAGCAGCGGTTCGCCCCCGGACCCGGCATCGGTAATTCCCTGCAGCACCGCATCGGGATTGATCTCCACCCCCTGCTGCTGCAGGTCGGTGCCGATCTGGTGCCCGAGACTGTAGCTGATCCGATCGCCCGGATCAATGATCTCCGTCTTATCGCCGGCAAAAACAATACCGGCCAGGAGTACGATGCTGCAAACTGTTGTCAGAATATATTTCATTCCTTTTTTCCTTTATTTCCGCGGTTACAGGTTTAAGAAATCCGGTTTGTCCGGATTCCGTCATGGTAGCAGATCCCTGGCGCAAAAACCATCCCTATTAAATCAGTTGCGAAAGATGGCATATATTTTTTTAGCAGTTTCCACTATGCCATGGCAGGGCAAACTGCGGCAGAGTAAAAAGGGCCGCCCGTTGCCGGGCGGCCCTTGGCAGGTTTCGGTGCAGATTCACCGATTTTTATTATTGCCGCATACCTACAATCCCTGACAGCCGTTGGCATCCGGATCACCGACGCAGTAGGGCACCATCATCTCGTTGTCCTCATGCTCGACAATGTGGCAGTGCCAGACGTAGAGGCCCGGGATGTCAAAGGTGGCGGCCAGGGTGGTGACTTCGCCCGGATAGGCGATTACCGTGTCCTTCCAGCCGTTCTCCCAGGGTTGCAGACCGTTGGGGGTTCCAATGATGCGGGTAAACCGGGCTCGAACGCTTCATCCGACCCAGAACCTTGAACTTCACCAGGTGCAGGTGGATCGGGTGAGCATCCGCGGTCCAGTTCCAGAGCTCCCATGCCTCGGTGGCGCCCAGGGCCGGATTGGTGGCTATGGGGTCCATCCACAGGGTGGGTACGGCCCCGGTGTTCAGCGCTCGGAGCGCTGGAAGTTGGGGCGCCGGCGCTGCCGTTATAGCCGAGCACCGCCTCCTTGGGCGCAAATGGGACGCCACCGGCTAAAACACAGGCATTGTTCGGATCCAGGGGATCAAAGACCACGCCGTCGAGAGGAACGATATCGAGAGGAACGTATGTTATATTACCCAAAACGTCAATCTGGACACAGACCGACTGCGACTCCTCCTCGATCAGGGCCATGTCGCGCAGGGCCGAGGTGCCGCCCATATTCTGCGGGTAGTTGCCCACCCGGTCAACCTCCTGCAGCCGCAGTTCGGCCGGCGGGGTGGCGGCCGCGGAGTTGATACGCAAACCCCTGCGGTTAAGCATCATGGGATCGGTTGAACCGAGGCCATTCAGGTCTTTGTTGACCACGAATTCCATGACCTGGCCGGTGGTGGCCGGAATCGGCCGGGGCAAAGAGATCAGCCTGGTCCCAGCCGCCGAAGGGCTCATCCGGCCCGGTGTTGATCATGCGGACGATGGTGCCGTCGGGCAGGTTGCGGAAGTCCACCAGCACGTCGGCGCGCTCGGCGTTGCCCATGAGCAGCGCTTGCTGCGGGGCCCCGGTGGCCTGCGGTGTGACGCATTTCTTTGTCTGGCCGGGGACACAGACATCCTGGCCGTTGCCCGGCAGCGGCGTGGCAAAGCCGGTCTCGATACGCACTACCTGGGGCAGCAGGCTTTGCTCCGTGCCGATCTGGTAGAAGGGCAGCCGGGGGCGTCGCTGAGGACCGTCGGTCCGTTGCGTTTATAAAAGCGCCAGGTTCAGGAAGCGAGAGTTGCAGCCGTTCAGCAGCCGGAACCGGTAGATGGCGGCGCCACCTCGTGGACCGGCCAGGAGACGCCGTTGACCACCATGACATCAAAAAAGGCCTCCGGGTTCCAGATGGGCGAGATGTCCGAAGGCGGATCCGTGCTCGGGATAAAGGGGATGTTCAGACCTTCCTCCGCATTGCCCAGATAGCCGCTGCCGAGCCCCTCGAAAAAGGCGCGGTTGGCCGGGTAGAACAGCGAGCCGTCGTCGTTGAAGGAGCGGTCCTGGATGGCAATGGGGATCTCGCGGTATTTTGCCCGCTGTCGTGTACATTTACGTTGAGCACGCCTTCGCCCGCCACCGGTGCCGGACCGGGAAGTTTATTTCTCTTGCCCGGGGCCAGGCCCGTCTCGCCGCCGTTCGGTTCGCGGATGAGCCAGAAGCCGGCCGGGCCGGCATAGACGTTGTTGCGGGTCATGCCGAGGCCGTGGTCATGATACCAGAGCGTGGTGGAGGGCTGGTCATTGGTGTACACGTAGTTGGCCACGCCCGGGTGTCACATTGGTGTTGGGGGCAACGCCGTACAGGTTGGCCCTTGATCCCTGGCAGACATAGACATTGTTACTCGGATCGGCAGTCAGCCGGGTCGGTTACGCAGGAAAAGTCGCTGGCACCGGGGGCCGGCAGCCACCAGGCCTCGGGATAGCCGTCGCTCTCGGGCTTGACATGGGCGCCGTGCAGATGGGTGACGATGGGTACCGGTCCCATGTAGGTGGTCGGATCCTGGCCGCGGCAGTCGGTGCGCTCATCCTCGGAGATGCAGTCCGCCCCGCGGGTTGGCCCAGTGCAGGGTCTGGTCAATGGGCAGCAGGTGCGGCAGGAAGTGCCGGGTGGCATCTCCCGGCGGATACGGTAACCGGTGACCGGATCAATGGTTACCAGTTCATTCATCCAGTTGACCCATGTTGTCTGGTTCACCTTGGTTTCAACGGTATAGGCCGGGTAGTTGAACTGGCGAATTGGGTCCGGGCGCTATCGGTCGGTGTCGGATCCGCAGCCGGGCCGTAACTCCAGATGGTGGTTGCCGGAAAATTCGTAGTTGTAACCGCCCAGCGTATTCCAGATGCCGCCCGGCAGGATCTGCTGCTGGAACTGCCGCACCGCGATATTATAGTGGTCGGCGGTGCCGTTGTTCTTCATCACCGGCGGGATGACCAGCGGCGTGACATACTTGGGAATGGTGGTGGGATCCAGATGCGTCGTCTCGGCACCGGCTATCCCCGGACCCAAGGAACAGGCCAGGAGAAACCCCGCCCCGATCAATACAATCCTTTTGTGAATCTTTTCTCGTTTCGCATAATGGCCTCCTTATTGATGCTTTTTCGTGTTTACGTCAAAACACGATTCCCTTCGTCTAATCTCCCCGTTTTCCAAACAGATGATTATCAGGTGTTTGACGTTTAAATTGCCTGCGGTTGCCGGCTCCACAGCCGATGACAACAAAAAAGACCTCCGGGGGGATTCTTTCCCATGAAGGCCTTGACATCCAATTAACCAGAGGAGGAAAACTCCTCCGGTGTCGACTCCACTGCGCATTCCTGGATAAATACCCCCGGGGAACCTGCACTGGGAGAAACGATATGGAAACCGGATTTGCTACAACATTACCCATGACCCATGCCTCAAACATCAAGGATTATATAGTTTGCCGATGATTTGTATAAAACACATAGAAAAGCAGAAACAAATACACAGAAATCAGTAAATCATCCCAATATTTCATGTATATTGTGACAGAAAACTATGTATATTTACCCGGGAATGACGAAATGGAGCACAATTCTGCAGGTGACGGTTTTATTTCATTAGGCTCCTCTTCCGGTCAAGCTGCCCTGCAAAACCCTTCCAGGGAGCAGAAATCAACGGATTTCCAGGGAGGACACCATACTGAATAGTTGTCCTCCGCATAACACATACCCAAGGTCACGAGACCTATATTGAATCTTCCCTTCGAATATATATATCAGCGCAAACAAAAAAGGCCCCTCCAAGTCATCGGAAAGGGTCTTTTTAACTACACTGATATTGTCACTATCTATCGCGTCTCGATACCTTTCTCCCTCATATGCTCCCTGACAGCCACAATCGGGATCGGAATTTCGGCCCACCTGATACCCATCTATGGGGGTAAATGAGTGATGGGGCTCTGTAAACATAACCCTTGGAAACATTGTAACTTTAGGAATGGTTCACCACTGTAGAGATATAGACATAAAAAAGAAACATTTATGGGTTTCTGTTGACAGGCGGGCTGCTTATCCATTAATGGTTCATTTACTGCAAAGAGCCGGGGACGGATTCACAGAACTGCCCGATTTTCAACGCCGGCTGAAAAAGCGGTTACTTGTCACCTAATGCAGTAAACCGAGAATTGAACAAGAGCCGGAAGAATGATTTTCAAAATTCTGCCCAAAGAGAGACTGGATGCACTTTTTGCCGTCCTCTCCTCCAACCAGATAATCGGGCCTGTGGAAAAAGCCCGAACCGGAGAAGGCGAAATCATTTACGGGTTTGACAGGATCTGCAGGTTCGAGGATCTGCGCCTCGACTATACGACTACAGTTCATTCCCCCAAGAAATTTTTCCTGCCGTACCGGGAGATTCTCTCCACATTCAGTTTAAGCGGCAGAACCTGGCGGAAGAGTGTGGACTACAACGCCCATCAGCAATATGTCTTTTTTGGCATGCATGCCTGCGACATCAATGCTCTGAACAAGCTCGACAAGGTGATGACCGAAAGTGTTTATCCAAATCCCTATTATGCCGCCAAGCGCCGCAGCATGTTCATCGTCGGCATTGACTGCATGCCGCAGTCGCAGTGCTTCTGCCGTTCCATGGGGGCGGATACGGTCCTGAATGGTTTTGACATGTTTCTGACCGATATCGGCAGCGATTATTTTGTCGAAATCCAGACAGCCGCGGCCTACGAAATTCTCAAGAATGTTTCCACTAATGAGCCTACTTCCCATGACCATGCCCTGTTTATGAAGAAAGGTAATGAAAAAAAAGAACATTATTCCTGCCAGGTCGACACCACCGACCTGACCAAGATCCTGGATATGGAATTTCAGGCGGATGTCTGGAAGGAATGGGGTGATAAATGCCTGTCCTGCGGGACATGCGCCAATGTCTGTCCGACCTGTTACTGTTTCGGAGTCCGGGAATCAGTCGACCTGGACCTGCAGGGAGCGGTAAAGGAAATGCATCTCTATTCCTGCAACCTTATTGATTTTGCGGAAGTTGCGGGAGGGCATAATTTCCGGCCCGAGAGCCATACCAGGCTCAAATACCGGTACTACCACAAACATCGGGGTTTTGTGGAAGCCTATGAAGAGCCTCTTTGTGTCGGCTGCGGGCGATGCGGGGTTGCCTGTCTGGCCGGGATCACCGTGCCCGAAGTTATTGCCAGCGTTCGGAAAGAGGCGCAGGAAGACAATGGATAAACAACTTTTCACTAACGGCATATCCGGGGATCGGACCGGCAGCCTGCGGGGAGAGGGCACTGAAAGCTTTGAATACAGCTACCTCGCCGAGATCACCAATATTTATCCGCTGACCGATGCGGAAAAACTGTACCAGATACAGCTCTGTGACCCCGGGCTGCGCCATTCCTTTACCTTTAGGCCCGGCCAGTTCGTGATGCTCGAACTCCCCGGTATCGGCGAAGCCCCTTTCTCCATTTCCTCCAGTCCTTACCGGCGGGGCGACTTTGAGCTGTGCATCAGGGCGGTGGGCAACCTGACCGGATTCCTGGCCAGGGTCGAGCGGGGGACCCGGGTGGGCATCAGCGGCCCTTTCGGCACTTCCTTCCCGGTGGAGGAAATGCAGGGCTGCGACATGTTTTTTATCGCCGGCGGACTGGGGGTTGTGCCGCTGCGCTCCCCGCTTCTTACCATCCTCGAAAACAGGAGCAGGTACGGTTCCGTTGACCTGATTTACGGGGCGAACACTCCGGAAAAACTGCTGTTTACCTATCAGTATGATGCCTGGCGAAAATTCGACATAGATCTGCAGATCACCGTGGATGAGGCGGATGATGCATGGCAGGGGCATGTCGGCATGGTCACCGGAATTCTCGGGAAAAAGCTCGCCGGCAGAAAATCCCTGGCGCATGATACGCATGCCATTGTCTGCGGACCGCCGGTGATGTTCAAGTATATTTGTGACATGCTCATGGAAGCAGGCCTGCCCATGCAGAGGATGTTCGTGTCCCTGGAACGCCGGATGCACTGCGGCCGGGGGAAATGCTGTCGCTGCAACATCGGTTCGACCTATACCTGCCTTAACGGTCCGGTTTTTGACTACTGGTCGGTGATGAACCTCAAGGAGGCAATCTGACCATGGCCGGAGAACAGAGAACCTATCTCGGCGTGCCGGCGCCCAGGCCGAAAGTGGCTTTTTTTGAGCTGACCTCCTGCGAGGGGTGCCAGCTGCAGCTGCTCAACAACGAAGCAACCCTGCTGGAGTTTCTGTCCCTGTTCGAAATTGTCCGTTTCCGGGAGGGTATGACCGGCGGGACTGACGACTACGAAATCGCCTTTGTCGAGGGCAGCGTTACCCGGTCGGACGAAATAGAGCGTCTGCAGGTCATCAGGGACAACGCTCCAATGCTGGTCGCCCTTGGCTGCTGCGCCTGTTTCGGCGGAGTGAACCAGCTGAAGAATCGTTTCTGTGATCTGAAATGGGTGAAGGAGACCGTCTATGGCGATCATCCGATTGAAACCCTTGATGCCCGACCATTGGAGGATTTTGTGCGGGTCGATCTTAAAATTTACGGATGTCCGATTAAAAAGGAAGAGGTCGAGCGGATTATCACCGACCTGGTTGTCGGCAAGAAGGTTGTCCATCCCAAGCATCCGGTCTGCATGGAGTGCAAGGCCAACGAAAATATCTGCCTGTTTGACCTGGGGGAACCGTGCCTGGGGCCCGTCACGCGGGCAGGCTGCAATGCATGGTGTCCGGAGAACCGTTTTGGTTGCTGGGGATGCCGGGGACCGGCGGAAGGAGCAGATGTCGGCCGGCTGGAGGAAATCATGAAGGAACGGGGATTTTCTGCTGAAACCGTCCTGGACCGGCTGGAATGCTTTGGCGGCTTTGCTGATTATGCCGACAGCCTGCGGAAAAAGCCGGTGAAATAAAGGGGTACGCGTACAATGAAGATCTCCTACAACATCGATCTGCATCATCTGACCCGGGTCGAAGGCCACGGCAATATCCGGATCAGTATCAGGAACGGGAAGGTGCTGGAGGCTACGTGGGAAGTGGTGGAAACGCCCCGCTTCTTCGAGGCGATGCTGGTCGGCAAAAAATGGGAAAACGCCCCTTATATCTGCGCCAGGATCTGCGGCATCTGCTCCATCGGCCATACCCTGGCCGGTATCCGCGCCGTGGAGAATGCTTTCGGCTTTGAACCGGATCAACAGACAAACCGGCTGCGGCTGCTGCTCAAGCATATGGAAACGTTGCAGAGCCATATCCTGCACCTCTACTTTCTGGTGGCCCCGGATTTCCTCGGCACTGCAAGCGTCCTGCCTCTTGTCGAATCGCATCCTGCGGAAGTACAGCGGGCCGCCCGCCTCAAACTGCTGGCCAACGATGCCTGCGATCTAATCGGCGGACGCCGGCTCCATCCGACCAGGCCGGTGGCCGGCGGCTTTACCATGGTTCCCGACAGGGATCAACTGCGTCATCTGCGGCACCGGTTGGTCATGGCTGTTGCCGATCTGCAGCAGGCGGGCAGACTGTTCGCCGGTTTTCAGCTGCCTGACTTCACGAGGGAGACAGAGTTTGTCTCACTGCAGGGGGAAAAGGAGTATCCGTTTATCGGGGGCGACCTGGTCTCCTCGGACGGTGTGCACAAAAAGGAATGGGAATACCGGGCGATGAGCAATGAATACTGCACGCCGCAGTCCACCGCCAAATGGTCTTCACTTTCACGCCGCTCTTTCGCCGTGGGCGCTCTCGCCAGGCTGAACAACAACGTTCACCTCCTGCATCCGGAAGCCCGGGAAATGGCGGAGCAGTTCGGTTTTCGGTCTGTCTGCCACAATCCGTTCATGAACAGCATCGCCCAGCTCGTCGAGTGCATGCACGTAGTGGAAGACAGCATCGGTCTCATAGACAGACTCATGGCTGACAGGATGCATGAATCCCGGCGGCAGGTCACACCCCGGGCCGGCATGGGGGTCGGGGCGGTGGAGGTGCCGCGCGGCATTCTGTATCACATGTACGAGTTTGACGGTGAAGGACGAATCGTCAGGGCAGACTGCGTGATCCCCACGGCCCAGAATCACGCCAACATTCAGCATGATATCGAGGCCCTGGCAAAAGAGGCGGCATCTTCAGGCATGGAAGACGGGCAGATCAAGCAACTTGCCGCCATGCTGGTCCGCGCCTATGACCCGTGCATCTCCTGCTCGGTGCACTGATCGAGGTTCAATCCGCTTCACATCAGAGGTTTGAAGGCAAGAAAAAAATTACCGTACGATCAAGGGACGGCTGTCGGAAAACAGGCAGCAGGGCAGAGTCATTAATGCCAGATTCACCGCCTTGACAGGCGAATGGAAAATGTGGGTCGGGCGGTTGGGGCAATCGATGCAGTCAATCTCCCTCGGCACAGCGGCGCTAATCTCTTCGGACTTAATATGTTCAGATCGATCCGTCTCTTTACTCCCGTGATTCATTCTCAAAATCTCTAGGTTGCCAGTGGTTATATTGACTGGTATTTTTTCATTTTCGATTCAACATTGTGCCAAGCCATATGAACTTTGACTATCGACTCTGCAATTTACGATTGTTGCAAATTCTGTCACAATAAAAACATTATATTGATAAAAACCCCACTGTAGTTAAAATATAAAATGGTTACGAAAATAATAATATTTGTATCGGGGAAATCTATATGCCTACTCACTCATAACAGGTGTTATGGGCTTTATTATTTTAGATGTTATAGGAGTAATTACTATGGAACCTGAAGAACACAAAGGATTTCTGATAGTTGAATCCCCTGGGTGGATGTTTAAAGCCACTAAAATAGTTCCATCCCCCCATTTCAAACACCCTCTCAGTGCCTGTACAGTAGAATCTTTAAAAATCTTTATAAATTTTAAACTAAATAAAATTAAACCAAGGTATAAAAATAAATCAGTTAACAGTCAGGTCTAAACGTGGAGAGGTCCTGCTATCCTGAGCTAACATACAATATGTAACACAGCTGCTATATCGTTACACTCGTGGATAATTCTTAAATTATCAAGATTTTCAGTGCACATGTTGAGTCAGATTTTGTATGCCAAAACTCAAGATGTTGGCAAGACATCTTCAATGAAGGCTAAACAGAGAATAAAGGATGGAAAATGGAATTTTACGGATTAGCCGACTGGCAGACCACGGAGCAGGAAATTCAGCAGAAAGTCAGGTTGGATAATATGCCGGATTTTTGTGAGTTGATTTATTACCGCATGGGATCTCAAGGGGAGCTTTGCAAATTCGATACCCTTTGGGGGCAGTTTCATCTGCGCAGGGAAAAGATAAACGGCGGGGTTCGCTTCACCATGCCCGATTGCCCGAATGGGCTCTCCCTGACCATAACGACAGGCCACCCTCCCGAGCCTCAAAAGGTTTTTGTGCATTGCACGATAAACCGCTTGGAGCATGACCCGAATTTTATTGAGACACTTGAGGATTTTGTGAAAAGTTGGGTCGCGGGCCTGGAAAAAAATACCGACCACAAAACGTATAGCGATCAAGGCTCACAAGATGGCAGAAAAGAAGAAAAGCCATTGAAGGTTCTACCTATGTTTACCCCTTGAGAACATTGGTAACCAATATAAAATCGGGGAAGGATCAAAAAAGCTTTAAAACTCAAAATATCTGTTATCAGCCTAATACTAAATAATTCACCCCCTTATTATGATGTCCATCACACATTATAACTTTCGGCTTGTACTGAAATAGTTTCTGTTTTGGCAAGCTATACGTGCTTGCCAAAACAGATTAATTGATGAAGATTACCACAGGACATGGTAAAAATATTGTATTTACTTTTAAATAATTAGATTTTGCAGGCGATCTCAACCTATTCAAAAGATGCCTAAAAGCCATTATGCTTGATTCTTTGTTTTTTCCAAAAAGTATTGCGGTAATTGGTGCTTCAAGGAAACCCGGCAAGGTTGGACATGATATTGTGGCCAACCTTATAAAAGGTGGTTTTGAAGGTGACATTGTTATGGTAAATCCTTCCGCCAGTAAGATTCTTGGACTTGCCTGCTATGAGACCCTTGCAAAATTCGGGAAATCTGTTGATCTGAGTGTGATTGTATTGCCGCAACCCGCTGTGTTAAAGGCGGTACAGGAGTCTTTGAATGCTGGGGCGCGGGCAATCGTGGTCATTTCTTCCGGCTTTAAGGAAACCGGCGCAGATGGGGCTGAACTTGAGCGCCATATAGTGGCACTCTGCCGAACGCGTAATGCGCGCCTCCTCGGCCCAAACTGCCTGGGGCTGCTTAACACTGAACACAAGATGAACGCATCCTTTGCCGGCACCATGCCCCATAAAGGTGGAATATCCATATTTTCACAATCCGGCGCTTTGTGTACCGCCATACTTGATCTTGCCGCCGGCCAGAAACTTGGCCTTGCTAAAGTCGTTAGTATCGGCAACAAGGCAGATTTGTCCGAAGTCGATCTGTTGACAGCTTTAGCAAAAGATGAACAGACCAAGGTTATTGTCGGCTATCTGGAAGACATCTCGACAGGAGATGCATTTGTTAAAGCTGCAGAAGAAGCCTCCTCAATCAAACCAGTTATCATCTTAAAATCCGGGACAACGGCGGCCGGGCTCAAGGCCGCATCGTCGCATACCGGCGTGCTTGCCGGCGTCGATACAGCCTATGGTGCGGCATTTAAAAGAGCCGGGGTTGTCAGGGCTGATACCTTTGAGGAGTTATTTGATTATGCCACGGTTCTTTCTATGCAGCCACTGCCAAAGGGAGACCGGGTGCTTATCATTACCAATGCCGGCGGCCCTGGCACCATGGCGGCGGATGCCGTGGAAAACGCGGGTATGCAAGTGGCTGAATTGGCTAACAATACGGCAACCGCTCTGCGCAGCAGATTGCCAAAGGCGGCAAGTGTCGGAAACCCGGTTGATGTTCTGGGAGATGCCGACCCGGCAAGATACGCCGACGCCCTTGATGCGGCCCAGGATGACGATTTGGTGGATGCGATCATTGTGTTGCTGACTCCCCAGGCCATGACCAAGCCGGTGGAGACGGCCCGGGCAATTGCGGCTAAGCTGAGACATGACAAACCTGTTCTGGCCGCCTTTTTGGGGGGGAAAGGAGTGATGCCCAGCCGGGCCGAGCTGCTCGCCGTGGGATTGCCCAATTATCCTTCTCCTGAAAGGGCTGTTGGCGCCTTGAAAGCCATGCATTCTTATGCAGTCTGGCAACGTCGGCCACCGCGGGTGGTAACCAGGTTTCGAGTCAACCGCCGGAAGGTTGAGCGAATAATTACACGACGTTTGCGGTCTGGCAGGTTGCAGGTCGGCGAGGTGAAGGCTAAGGCAATTTTGCGGGCTTATGATTTTTGTACACCTGAGGGATACATGGTGACTAATTCGTCCGAAGCGATTGAGGTGGCAGAACGCATCGGTTATCCCGTGGCCATGAAAATAGTATCGCCGGATATTGTTCATAAAACCGATATGGGTGGCGTCCGGCTTAATGTGGCCAATAATGAAGCGGTACGGGATGCCTTTGACCTGATGACCATGCGAATCGGCCAGCGAGCTCCAGACGCCTGGATTGAAGGTGTTTATATTGAAAAGATGGTGGATCGCGGCTTTGAAATAATTATCGGGATGAACAAGGACCCTCAGTTTGGTCCCATGCTGATGTTTGGCCTGGGCGGTATTTTTGTTGAAGTAATGAAGGATGTTACCTTCCATCTGGCCCCCATTACCGCGGATGAAGCTATTCAGATGTTGAAGTCAACCAGATCTTATGAGATTTTAAAGGGGAAACGCGGGCAGCGGGGGGTCGACCTGGAAGCAATTGCCAACGGCCTGCAGCGGATCAGTCAGCTTACCACCGACTTTCCTCAGATTGAGGAACTGGATATCAATCCCTATATTGTTGGTGAAATAGGAACAGAGGCTGTTGTAGCCGATGCCAGAATGACCTTGCGTGAGATTGGTGAAAGGTCATGAGTGACAGAAAACCCATCTCATACGATCCGGCGTGGCAGGAAAAGTATAAGGACATGATTGAAACCCCGGAGAAGGCGCTTTCGCAGTTGAAGCCGGGGCATCATGTTTTTATCGGCACTGGTTGCGGGGAGCCTGTGGAGCTTGTTAGGGCCATGACCGAACGGGCTGGTCAGTTATCCGGGGTGGAGATCATTCACCTCTTGACCAAGGGAGAAGCGCCCTATACCGCCAGGAAATACACAGACAGTTTTCGGGTCAACACTTTTTTTGTCGGCCGTAATATCAGAGAACATATCCAGGCCGGACTGGGTGATTATACTCCCATGCTTCTCTCGGATATCCCTAAGATTTTTGCGAGCGGCCAATTTCCTCTTGATATAGCCTTAATTCAAGTTACCCCTCCGGACAATCAGGGCAAGGTAAGTCTTGGTATCTCCGTTGATATTGTGAAGAGTGCCGCGGAAAACGCCTCCTTGGTCATTGCGCAGGTGAACCCACAGATGCCATGGACATTGGGGGACACCCAGCTTGATATCTACGATCTGGACGTCCTGGTACCGTTTGACACGCCGATTCTGGAGAGGGTTTCCCGTGAAGTACCTGAACTGATTCTTAAGATCGGCGAAAACGTTGCAGCACTTATTGAAGACGGTTCCACCATCGAATTTGGCATCGGCCATATCCCTCAGGCCCTTGTGGAGTTTTTGAAAGACAAAAAGGACCTCGGCATTCACACGGAGATGCTAACCGACTCTATTCTCGACCTTATCGAGTGCGGGGCTGTCACCGGGGTCAGGAAGTCAATGGACCACGGCAAGGTGGTAGCCAGTTTCTGCATGGGAACCAGAAAACTCTATGATTACATTGACCGGAATCCCTTTTTCGCATTCCGGCCTACAGAACATGTCAACGACAGCTATATCATCGGTAAACAGTATAAAATGGTGGCCATCAACATGGCATTGGAAATTGATCTGACCGGCCAGGTATGTGCTGATTCCTTGGGTACGAGTTTTTATTCCGGGATTGGCGGCCAGGTTGACTTTAACCGTGGTGCGGCACGGTCAGCCAGAGGCAAGGCGATTATTACACTGCCATCAACAGCCAAGGACGGAAAAATATCTAGGATCGTAACCCGACTCAGCCCCGGCGCCGGCGTGGTGACGACCAGGGGAACCGTTCATTATGTTGCAACCGAACACGGTGTGGCTTATCTGCATGGCAAGAGTGTGCAGGAGCGTGCTCTGGCACTGATCAGTATTGCGGATCCCCGGTTCCGTGAGCAGCTTTTTCGGGAAGCATTGGAGGCAAAATATATTCGGGAGGATATGAAGGAAATAGAGGGCAATCTTTTCATAACTTCTCAGGAAATGAAGACCACCTTGCTTCTTGATGACGGCATCCAGATCAATTTCAGATCGGTTAACCCCACTGATGAACACGGTATGCATGACCTGCTCTATGCTCTGTCCCGGGAAACAGTCTATTATCGCTTTATGTCTCACAGTCAGAGATTTGGACACCGGCAAATCCAGAATTTCGTATATATAAACCATCGCAAAGATGTTGCCGTTGTCGGGACTGTTCCTGAAGTTCATGGTGAGGATATTGTGGCGGTGGGTCGCTATTATCTGAACGAAAAAAATAACCGTGCCGAAGTGGCCTTTATTGTTCGAGACGGATGGCAGAATCGGGGCATTGGCAAATTTCTTTTCAACCACCTTGTGATGATTGCTAAACGGAGCGGTATATCAGGTTTTACCGCCGAAGTGCTCCGAGAAAACAAACGAATGCAGGCTGTTTTCAATCAGTCCGGCTTTAAGGTCCAAAGCAGGCATGAAGAAGGTGTTATCAGTTTTGAGATTGATTTTTGAATTCAGCAACTGCTATGAACCTTGACTAGCAGTACCATCCAAAGAAGTTACTATTGCCAGTGGATACCGTAACTGGTAATTTTTCATTTTAGATTCAATTGTGACTATATTGACTTTTCACTCTAGCAAAAAGAGTCAAGATGTTCAGAGGCAATAATGTTTAAGGCGGAGGATTAAGCAAACATAATATACATAATCTTGATTTCTGAAATAAATAAGGCAGAGCCCTTTCAGACTCTGCCCGAATAAATATTAATTTATAAATTATTAGCTGGAATCACTTTTTTGACACAGCAGATTTCACTAATTGTGACCATTAACTCCTAGCGGAAACGGTTATTTTAATACCTTGTTGTATTTCGGTACCCGTCGCAATTTTCGGTTGTAGTTGTACCAACCTGATGTCCATTCTCCCAGGTGGTAGTTGTTGATTTTGTGCAAATTGTTTCTTCCGGGGGTGGTGCTGATGGTTGATTGATTATGTTGTTTATTATAGATCCACCCACGAGGATCCCAGCAATCAACGCAACATCGTCGCTGAAACCAAATCCTCGATGACCGTAACCACCGCCATGATAAGCACCACGGTGACCCCCATGATAAGAACGACCATGACCATAGTCGAATATAGTGTGCATATTGTTGCCATAACCTTGTCGACCAGTACCACGATATCCGCTAGCTTGACAAGTGGCTGCTATAAACATCGCAATTAATACTATGCTAATTACTCTTAGTGTGTTCTTCATTATTAATTCTCCTTATTGTTTGGTTAGCGGTTACTAATAAAAGGTTCTACTAGATATATTGACGGTAGAATTTTCAATTTGGTCTACTAAATATTTTTAAAACAACGATTTTGGCGCTTTCGTCTTACAGATAATACCTATTTTTTGCAGTACCAATCCAGTACCCGCAAAATGCATAATTTTTAGTCAACAGTTCTTGCCGGGGATGATTACATACCACCACCGCCGCCGGAATCACCCATGCCACCAGAGCACTTCTTTATTACTTTCTATGCCGATGAGGGAAGGCCGGCATTGACATAGATCGGTCAAGATTATCGGGAATACCGTCTCCATCTGAATCGTTGGGACCGGGAATGAAGTCGGGATCATAATAATTGGGCATACCATCGCCGTCTTGATCCTGTGGATTATTATACATGCCGCCGCTGTGAGAACCATAGCCATGGTCAACATCAACATAGTCATTAATGTTGTCATTATCAGCATCCATCTGCCTGAGCGGGTTCTGGCTCCCCATACTTTCATTCAGAATAAACGGTTTATCGAGAATACAATTCCCATCAGGATCGATATCGAGAGGTACTTCGCTGCAATTCATGTAGAGCGGTATATGACCAAGATCAATTTGCTGATCTTCGCGGAGAACTATTCGAGCGAGCACTTCACCCTGGCCGGTCTGAAAAGCGATAGGCATTACAATCTCATTTCCCGAGTCTTCGTTGATTATCATCACCAGGTAAAAGCCTACGCCTGATGGGAGACCATCAAGCAAAAACGGATGATTGTCAGTTTCATTGAATTCAGAGTAAGTCAGAAAATATTCGCCATTTTCTCCAAAAGCCTCGATCACGGTCCCGGGGACGGTGCCTACGATTGAACCAGTGCCAATGATGCCCCCATCGGCCAACAGGCTCCCGCCACCTGCGCATCCTGACAGGAGCAGTAAAGCTGATAATGCAAGGCAAAATACTTTTGCTGGTAATTGTTTTATAAATCTCATTAAATAAGTCTCCGCTATTTTCGATGCATAACCATTTATCATAGCACTGAAAATGTTAAATTGATAAATCTTGCGCCTGTTGAATTTATTTTTTGTGAAATTTCCTCTCTACTTTTTCTCCTTTTTCTTTTCAGCGTCAGCGATATCTTCTTCAAAGTAGTAAATCCCCACCCCCAGTCGCTTTCGACCAGATCCTTTGATGGCGGGGTTATAATCGCGATCTTGGCCTGACAGTATGACATCCAGTTTTTCCAACAGATGTTGACCTTCAGCAGCGCTTACCTCCCTAAAGGCTGCAACGGACTCAAACGGGATGTTATCATACACAACTTTTCGCTGGAAAAAAGGCGGTTCCCCTTGCTCACCCAGATTGTGATCAATAGTAAAGATGAGGTCTGCCGCATCGGCCCCAAGGATGGAGATTTTTTCCGCATCAATATTTTTAGGGATATAGGCCCTGGTTAAGAGACTCACTGTGTTATCATCATTTTTTTTAACTGCCTCGATCCTAAGGAGTTCATCAAGCACAGCTCGCACAGGCATATCCCCGCTGTATTGTTTAACCAGTTCTGCAAAGCTGTTATTCTTTCCATCCAGAGGAAGGGCAGCGGGAACACCCTTGCTGTCATGATAAATCTCATCCTTCACCCAGCCGCTTATTACCCGGCCTGCCCGGTTTATAACTACAGATGTTTCTTTGCCCGCGTGAATGTTTGTTTTTATTAACCGTGTTACATCTTTGCGGTTTAAGCCGGTAATAACTGATATCCTTGATATGGTCTGCTTTCTTCCTGCAATAGTGAAGTCCTTATCTGCGACATTGACGAAAACCCAGCGTGCCAGCTCCGCAAATTCCCCATAAGAAATACCGTAGCGGAGTAGAATCCTTACCAGCGGGCGCAGTAGTTTTACGACGCTGTCGGTTAAACGTTTTTTTATGTTATTCGCCATTAAATGAAGATTCCAAAGGCAATTCTGCTACTGTATTTTTTGTTTAGCAATGGGACTTCCCATTGTATCTACAGGTTGTTGGCTTGCTGTATCAGAGGAAGGAGTATTGTTGGATCTGTTTCGCATACCGGGGCCATAACCATAAAGTCCGTTTTCCATTATAGTTTCTTGCATGTGCTGCCTTGCCTGCTCAATTTCGGGTGGAAGACGATCACCATGATATTGAAATGCATTCTGTATGGTTAACATTTCGAGATAATTATGGAAATCGTAATTTTCTCTAAATTCATTTGGATCACGGTCAAAATCAAGTTGCTGATCAAGCTGCAGATTGCGGGCCTCCTGGTGCATCAGCGGGGTGATATCGATCCCGTTTTCAGGATCATTATCAAAATCGAGTGCCTGCAGAAATACCAACATGTTCGTTACCATAGGATGCGTTTCATCTTCAGCTTCTGGCACACAATCAATGGGTGTAATAACCGGCATTGCTTCAACATCACAGAGTTCCATATCCCCTATGTAAAAATGGACCCTTTCCCCGTTTTTATAAGAGAAAGCCCCACCGGTTCCTGTCATGCCTTGCTGGGTATCAGTAGAATATCCAAGCCCTGATACCGGGCTGTCCAGAAATACACCTGTCTGAGTCGTTGAACCATCGCTTCCACTACTACCGCATCCTGTAGTTATCAGTAATAAAGCTAAAGCCCCAAGTGTTAGTCCTAATTTTAACCCTCCATTTATTTCTCTCATAACCATGACTCCTTTTTAGATTTAATAAAAAAATTATATCGCTTGTCTAAACTCTGTTGTTTTTGGGATTATATTCCCAAAAAAATAAATTGCAACATTTTTCCTCTATTTAATTCCATAGGCATATTATGAAGAGCTAAATAATTGTCTTAAAAATATGGGGAATATTTTGTCAGTTCAATCTATGTGGAGGGCGTGGATGCCGCAGCTAAGGCCACTGGCACTGACTGGAGTCAGACACAGATGAAATAAAGGATCGCTTTAAAAGGACTCACAGCGCCACCCTTTTCAGGAGTCCATGGGAAGGGTGGTTTTGGTGGGTTTAATATATCCGATGGACATATTCACTCATATTTTTCATGGTGATAGTTAAGATTGTGGCATGTAATTGCAAAAAAAAGGGGTCAAATCTTCCTTTGACCTTTGTTTAGGCTTTTTTCAATCTTTGCAATCATCTTTCTCGTTTTGCGATCCTTTAACATTTTTGCCTTAACTCTTTCAAACGCGCTGCTTACGGTACTGTAGTTGTCCATTCCATAGTCTTTGCCAAGCATGGCAAGAGTTTGACCGCAATACTTTCGCTGAAGATAAACGGCAACATCCCTGGCAGGATTTTCCGTGCCGCGCTTCATTTTCAGGAGCATTTCGTTTTCTACCCCAAATGCTTCACAGACAAGTTTACGGATCGTCTCGCTATTCAAAGCAAGCGCTTTTGATTCAGGGATTTCCCTGTTGAATCGTAAATTTTTAAATTTGTCTTTTATCCACTCCTTGAAATCTTCATCACCTAAAATTGATGGTAAATTCTTCTTTGAATAAAATTTCTTTATCTCCTCAGGTTCAAATTCTTTTATAAACCCGGCATATGCTTTCATTGCAAGATTTCTCTTATTAGAAAACATGGCTAACAGGCAATCCTTATACAGCCAGTCCCATTTTTTTGCTCGCGATACATATCCCTTATGGCTACTCCAGAGAAAATCGTCTACGTCCTTAGCGATTCCTGCCCGCAAAGGATTTCTATGGATATAACGTAAAACTTCAAGAAGATAGATGTCATCATCAACAACAACTGCTTTGTAACGGCCCCGGAACAGCTGCCCGTCTTTGTTGTGAAACCGATTGAAACGCTGGGTATAAACACCATTGATATGTCGCATGCAACGGGAGATATTGCCGTCAGGGGTGTGAAGTAGCAGATGATAATGGTTCGGCATGAGGCAGTAGCCTGTCACCTTGAGATTAAATAATCCCGTGGTTTCCTGCAGAATGACCAGGAATGTTTCATAGTCTTTGGAGGTTGCAAATATCTTCTCTCTTCTCCTGCCACGGTTCATTACATGATACCAGGCTCCGGGGTATTCAATTCTTAGTGGTCTGGACATATTATCCATTTACTATAACATCATCATAAGTCAAAGGAAGATTTGACCCCTTTTGTTTTATCGACTATTAATTCAGATTTTGTTTGACTTATGCATTTATATAATGTTTAAGGGTAGATAGCTGATTTATTTTCAGCATAATTGATAAAGCCAAACCTGCTGCAAGGCCGGGACGGAAAACCACAGGTCTCACGTAGATAGCTGGGTTGCAGTTCAAATCTTAACCGGGTTATCTTTCAAAAAAGATGGCTCGGTTTTTTTGTGGGCTTTGGTTAAATCTTTTTACAAAAAAGGAGGGGCGATGAAAAGGCACATGACAAGGATCCTGGCATTAAGAAAGATTGCAGCAGTCTCTATAGTTGTTTTAACTATGGCCGTTGTATACGGCTGTGGCGGGGGCGGAGGCGGGGGCGGCACTGATCCGCAGACGGATTTCCCTCTCTACCAATTAGGCTTTGATCTTGACCCCGGATTTGTAGCCAGCTTTACCGGTTCAGGCACGGTTACCATCGAGGGTACAAAATATCCGATTACAGGGAGTTATAGTATCGAGGTGCTGGCAGGTGAGGTTGAGGCGCTTTTGCACATAACAGGGCCGGATATCACTGATTTTTCAACACGTACAACAACCTATCTCAATGCGCAAAATGAACCGACAAGCCAGGTTATTGAACTATTAGATGCTAATGGCATACCTTTAGAATCTGATGTCCTGACTCCCATAAATTATATCCCGCTCCCTGACTCTGGCAGGCTGGGCGATTCCGGTGAAATGACGGAATGGTCATATGCCAACGGCGATACCATATCAGGTACATGGGTATTGAAAAACGCCCAACCCGGCTTCATTAATTTTGAAATCAATTATGATTACCAGGACGCTCTACAAAACTTAACTGGTGTAGAAACTGACACCTATACGATTGACGAAGCAGGATCAATCGAATCTGTTAAGGTTATTGCCCATGATTTTGACGAAGATATCATTATAGAATTATCTGCCAAGCGGGATAATTAACAACTAAGCATTTTTCCATGCAATCAAGGCAGGGCCATGTCTGGTCCTGCTTTTTAATTTCAAAAAACCATACTTGCCTGCATCTCTATTCTCTAAGGATGGATGAAAAGCTGCCATAATGGAGGGCAATTTGCGTCGCTCCTGACAAATGAGGGATACCTTTTTATCACCAGCGGACCATTCCATATTGTCGGACTTTCCGGATTTCCGGAATCGGTTTTCCGGAAAAACCGCGCGGTTCTGCTTCGCATTACAACCCTATTTAGAACCAAGACACTGTAATGATTTAGCATACGAAGAAACTAAAAATGTCGGCATGTTTTTTGCTTATACATTAATTGATAATTTATAAATTGCATTTGGGCGATTTTGGGCAGGTCTTTCTGTCTGGCTTTAAACCTTTTTGGGAAAGGGGGGAAATATATGAAAAGTAAGTTAACATTGGGCGTAATCACCGGTCTGGCTATATATTCTTTAATGTTATCGTTTGGTAGCACTGCAAATGCCATACCCATTAATCCAATCATTAATTTAAACGCGTTATATGGTTCTCCTGGATCCTTGTATTTAAGTTCAGGAACGTACAATGTAACTCCAATTGACAATTCTGCCGACTCTGAAGGTTATGTCGCATGGAATCCATGGGACAATGTGAGCGGATGCGATACTGGTGGTGCTAACTGTGATAATGGGTGGGTTAACAACTATACCATCTCATCAACTGAATTAGGGACAACAACTTATAGTGATGGAGTAAAATATGAAATGCCTGATTCGGCATTAGCAAATGCTGTTAGTACACCTATTACACTTACATCTGATGCTGATGTTGATTTTTATATCTATGATAGTTTTTATGACGACAATACAGGTGGAATATCTTTACAAATTACATCAGCAAAAGCACTTACAGCTGTTGATGCTGCTCCAGTTCCCGAACCAGCCACCATGCTGCTCCTCGGTACAGGCTTGATTGGTGTTGCCGGTGCTGCCAGGAGAAGAATGAAAAATCAGGCTTAATAAACTTTCTCCACATCTCTATTTCCATATAAGCGGGGTCATTATTGGCCCCGTTTTTTATTTATAGACTCAACCTTCCTGCTGATATGTCTATGAACCTGGACTAGCAGTCCCATCCAAGAAGGTTACTATTACCAGAGAACACCTTAACTGGTAATTTTTCAACGAATAGTCAACATTGTGGCAAGGAATTTTTGAAACCGTTTTTCCCCGACATCCCGTCATAGCAGTAGTCGATTAAATTTCTTTATTGTGGTTTTTACTCTCTATGTGGCATATAGCAGCATGAATGACACATTATTAATGATTTGTACGGAAAAAATGAGAGGGTACAGCGCATGATCCAATACATGGTAGTGAAAGACGGGAAGCTCGTGTTTACTGACACCCCCGATCAGGCCGAAATCGTCCGTCTTGTTGCACCAACCCCGGACGAAATCAAGATGGTGTCGGAAGTGACATCTGCTCCGCCCGACCTTCTTTCAGCCGCCTGCGATAAGGACGAGCGGCCACGATTTGAACCCGAAGATAACAAGCACCTCATCGTTTTGCGCGTGCCGCAAGAGGATAGCAGTTCCGACATTCCTGTTATCACCGTGGCGTTCGGGGTCGTCCTCACACCATCACATGTCATCTCGGTGTGTTCCGTGGACTCTCCCGTGTGGGATGCTTTGAGCAAGACAAAATCTCACATTCCATCTGTCGGGAACCGCCTGCTTTTCCTCTGCACTCTATTCATGGGCATTGCCCGGCTTTATCTCCTGCACCTGCAACGTATTCGGACAGAGGCGAACGCCGTAGAGAATGAGATCTATCACTCGATGCGAAACGAGATGCTGATCCGTATGCTCAATCTGGAAAAATGTCTGGTTTATTTTACCACATCACTCCGGGGCCATGAGCCGCTTTGGAACCGCCTGAAGCGTATCCAGAAGCGAGAACTGACGGAAGAGGAGCAGGACTTGCTTGAAGACGTCCAGATTGAATTCAAGCAGGCACAAGACTTGGCCGAGATTCATAGTAATATTCTCAGCGGGATGATGGATGCTTTTGCCTCCGTGATCTCGAACAATCTGAACGTGGTTATGAAATTTCTCACGGCTATAACCATCATCCTGATGCTGCCGACCTTAATTGCCAGTATTTACGGCATGAACGTAGAGCTGCCCTTTCAGCATTCACCCCATGCCTTCCTTATAACGATGATCATGTCTGCCGTTCTCTCGGCTATTGGGGTTGCGCTCTTTCTTAAGAGGAAGTTTTTCTGATAGGAATCTCACGCAACAGCCAACTGCACTCTATGGCTTAAAGCAGCGCGTGAATGGAGTCTTCAAATACTCATGCAACAAGTATTTAATTTAGACACCTTTCTAAATATTGAAGATAATATTCAAAATCCTGCAATTAAGTAGACAACATCGAATTTAAATTCCTGCTGATATGTCTATACATTGATACTCATAAACCATTCCTAAATCTTCAAGATATCCACCGGATACATGGACAAAAAAAGCCCCTCCCAAGTTATCGGGAAGGGCCTTTTTAAGTGCACTGATAGTGTCACTATTTATCGCGTCTCTATTCCTTTCACTTATCTTTTCAGGGGCCTTCGATGGGATACCCGTGAGAGGTCCATTCAGTAAAACCGCCCCGAAAGGTATATACATGTGTGTAGCCCTCTGCTTGAGCCGCAACTGCGGCTTCAGGGGACAACCCTCAGCTATATCCTCGACAGTAAAAAACGATGGGCAGGCTCTTGTCCTGCGGCAGGTGTTTCCCGATTGCGGTGAATTGCTCCGGCGGAATATTAACGGCAGTCGGAATATGAGCCTGCTTGTATTCTTCCTCTGTCCGTGCGTCAACAATCAACGCCATTCCCGGCTGGGTGATCAGTTTTTTCACCGCTTCGACAGTCAGATTGCTCATATGGGAATTCTGTGCCCAGGCGGCGGTTGATGTCAGTACCAGGGCAATAATAAGAAAGATTCTGATGCGCATTACAGCATTCTCCTTAGTTGATGAGATTATAATTTATCACGTCTTCAAGCCTCTCTCCCGCGAATGCTTGTTGACAGCCTCGATGGACACCTCTTTCCGGTGGAAGATACCTGCAGCCAGTCCGGCACCGGATGAGGCAATGACTGAGATGGAAAAGGCTTTACCGCATGCCAGATCAAAAAATCTTTTCCCCGAAGTTCGAGATATCTTTTTTGACCTCTTTGGCAAGGTAGTCCAGGAATTTCTCAAACTTGCTGTCTCCGGATTTCCCCACTTTTTCAGCAATGACAGAGGCTCTGTCATATGCTTTTTCGAACTCATGATCATCCATGCCGCTGATTTCTTTTGCTTCTTCTTTGGTGATATGTCCCGTATGGGCAAACATGGAAGCAAATACGCCGGTGAGATGTTTCACTTTATCTTTAGCCATTTCATATCTCCTACTTTTCTTGTTGGATTATAAAACCGTTCGGTTATTCCGTCATATGTTTCCTGGAAACAAGGTGTGGATTAGCCCACCAGTTTATAGGTGTCTTGTAATTCTTCAATCAACGCGTCTCTATACCTTTCTTCCGCATATGCTCCTTCATCGCCTCAATGGACACTTCCTTCCGGTGGAATATCCCGGCGGCCAGGGCGGCTTCCACATCTGTCTTTTCAAACACCTCCGAGAAATGTTCAACCTTTTCGGCCCCGCTGGAAGCACTGTATTTAAAAGAGTCAATATTGCCAGAGAATAAATTGACAACTGGAGGGTCTTATAGGCTTACTCTAACAGAATTTTTTTTTGTTCAATCTGTATATTCAATCATTTGACTGTAAGCCGGAAGTGATTTCGTAAGTTGCCTGATAAGGAAAATAAAAAATCCCGTCAACATGAGGTTAAGAGCAAGGCTTAGCATGGCAACGGTTACAATCGGCCCCCCAATACCATAACTCAATGAAATAATAAGGACACCGGCGCCCACTTCCCCCCGAGGCCACATGCCAATGGACAAAGCCAGTCGTTCACGCCAATGGGTCTCCTTTCGATAGCAGAGGGCAGAAAACATTTTACCGAGGTTTGATATAAGCGTAATGATGAGTACGTGAATAGCAACCTGAGACCAGCTCAAAGCTGGTTGAGAGGCGGTGACCCGGCCTATCTTTTGCATGGTGCCGATAGCAGCTGCCGTATTTTCGGCATCAGGTGCACCTCCAGCATGCAAAGTGGTTTCAATAACCTCGGTCATGGAACCATCCGGTTTAATAGTTTCTCCGCCTAAAATCATGGGCATCGATAATCCCACAAGCACCATAAATACAGCTGCGACAATAGTGGCAACATGCCTTTCTGTTGGTGTTTCAATGGTTGCATGATAACCTGCTTGACCAATATCACCCTCAGTTCCGCGGTCTGAGGAAACAACCTCCGGGTAGGCCATGATACAACCAAGTACGAATGCCGGCAAAAGAACTTCTATATGTATTGGAACCGATTCATCAATAAATATGGAACCTTTATAGATAATCTCGCTAATCCCGGAGATCACTGCAGCATAACCCAAAACCCAGGGCCAAGTTGCTGGAATGCGAATTTTATGCAAAAACACATAAGCAATGGTGAGCATAACTGTCATTACAAATACAATTACACCAAGCTGCCAGGCCCAACCAACCATCAGCATCTTAAGGGGTATCATCAATATAACAGTATCCAAATCATCAAAAATGGCTAGAATCCTGGCCTTATGAAATAACCAGGTTGTACCTAATCCTGCAGCCGTCAGCATGGAAAAGAGCACACCGGCAGAAGTGGGTGCTGCAAAACGTCCGGCTAAAAGTGTTTCTTTCCAGGCGGCCAGACTGCCCCAGGTTTCAGGAGGAAGTAACACAAAAATAAAATAGAGAGTAACGAGAATCCAAGGGAAACTGGCTGCGGTAAAAGCAACAGTGTAGTCCCAGCCGTATTGCTTCAAATTAGATTTGTCTATATCAAATTCGAAACCAACATGAATCATAATAAAAGACAGCCCTAACATTGTAAGGATACGGACGCCATCACCAAACTTAGCGTATGCCGGTCCCATAAGGCCGGGCAAGAATTGTGAACCTACCAGACCCAATAAAAGTAAGGCAGAAAAAAGTAAAACTTTAAGCATAAGGGGTATCCCATCCTTTTATTCATTTGCTAATATAGAGCAAAATAGTCTGGTGATGAAATTTGTCAAACAGGGATCGGCAAAGAAAAATATTAGTTAAATAAAAAGGAAAAACTACTCAGATGGTGCTATCAATCTTAACTCATGAACCATTCCTAAAACATCAAGATATCCACCGGATACATGGACAAGAATAAAAGGCCCCTCTTAAGTCATCGGGAAGGGCCTTTGCAATGTGCACTGATAGTGTCACTATTTATCGCGTCTCCAATCCTTTCTCCCTCATGTGTTCCTTCACCGCCTCAATGGACACTTCCTTCCGGTGGAATATCCCGGCGGCCAGGGCAGCCTCCACATCGGTTTTTTCAAACACCTCGGAGAAGTGTTCCACCTTTCCGGCTCCACTGGAGGCAATCACCGGGATGGAAACACCTTCAGTAATATGTTTTACAAGTTCAATGTCAAAGCCACTATTGGTACCGTCCTTATCGATACAGTTGAGTAATATCTCTCCGGCACCAAGTTTTTCACAGGTCTGGGCTAACTGCAATGCATCCACGTCACGGCCTTCCCGACCGCCTTTCACGGTGCACTGATACCAGCAGTATTGTTCGCCGTTGGGGCCGGGCAATTCGGTTCTGATGGTGTTATGTTCTGTATCACCGGGGGATTGTACATAAATGCGGCGTGGATCAACGGAGATAACCACTGCCTGGTTTCCATATACCCTGGAAATCTGTTCGATGGAACTTTTGCCGGTGGCCTTCCCTGATTTCAGGTACTCTTCCACGATATACACGGCGTCGCTGCCGATGGATATCTTGTCGGCACCGGAGCGGAAATATTCCGCCGCCACATCGAGGGCGGAATAGTACCTGCCTTCGCTGTCGGTGTATTCCCTGATGCCGCCGCCGATGGTCAGGGGCACAAAGACATTTTCCGAGGTTTTCTGCAGCACCTCGAGCATGGGTTGATCCTTCATGGGAAAATCGCGAAAGCCGGTGATATTGAGAAAGGTTATTTCATCGGCGCCCTCCTCGAAATAGCGCCGGGCCAGTTCCACCGGTTTTCCCAGGTTCCTGACCTCACCCCGGTCGCGCACGTCATACTGGTCGCCCTTGGTGACCACAAGATCACCCAGGTCATTGGTGCGCACATCAAGACAGGCAATAATTCGTTTGGCCAGCCTGGTCCGTCCGGCGGAACCCATCAGGTCGGCAGGCATGGAATCGTCAAGTCCGGTGCCGGCTAAGAAGTTATTTAAAATGTTCAGGCCCGCCTCGCCGCTTTTTTCCGGGTGAAACTGGAAGGCGGCCACCCTACCTTTCTGGACACCGCTGATAAATTCCTCCCCATAATCGGTGGTGGTTAATATCCAGTCATTGTTTTCCGGCGCCGCCACTGCCCGGTACGAGTGGACAAAATACAGCTTCTGGCGCCGGTAGTCGGCAAAGAGTGGCGACGGTTTTTGGATGTTGATACCGTTCCAGCCTATCTGCGGAACCGAGAGGCCGGAACCGTCAAACCGTTTAACCTGTCCCTTGATTATGCCGAGACCCATGATACCGATGGACTCCTGGCTTGATTCAAAAAGGGTCTGCAGGCCGAGGCAGATGCCGAGAAAAGACCTGTCATCCTTGATATAGCGGATCAATGGTTCAAGATAGCCGTAGTCACGCAAACGGGACATGGCACTGCCAAAGCTGCCGACACCGGGGAAGATCAGTTTTTCAGCCTGGAGTATATCGTTCGGAGAGGCAACGTCTTTGACCGCATGGCCCAGTTTCAGGATAGCGTTGCGGACGGATCTGACATTTCCTGCACCATAGTCAAGCAGGGTAATCATCGGTGGATTTTCTCATGATTTCAACAATAATTTACGTCATCAAAGGCGCAGTTATGCACCTGCTTTTTACAAAGGCTTCGCATCTTAAACGAACCGGCATACAAGCTCAATATGCTTTGTTGCCGCCGGTTATTGCGCAAAGGTCTGCTGCAGAAATTTCTCCATGTCCTGCCAGGATTTCTTGTCGGCCGCCGCATTGTATCCGACAGGAATGTTGAACTTTTCAGCATAGATATCTGCACCCGGATTGGTAAAGCTGTGCTTGGCGTTGGGGTAGGTAATAAATTTATAATCGACTCCGGCAGCGTCCATTTCCTTTTTAAAGGCCTCGATATCCGCCTGGGTGGTCATTTTATCATCGGCACCGTTGCAGATGAGTATTCTGGCTTTGATTTCCCCGGGTTTGGCGGGATTGTCCGTGCTCAGCGAGCCGTGAAAACTGACAACGGCATCCAGGTCCAGTCCCTGCCGCGCCATCTCAAGTACGACCCCTCCGCCGAAGCAGTAGCCGATGGCACCAATCTGTTCCGGGTCAACCGTAGGATTTTTTTTCAGGACCTCCATGGCGGCGGTAAACCGCTTGGTGGCCGCCGGCAGATTCTGCCTGACCGCAGCAGAAAATTCGGCCGCCTTGTCGGGATGGTCCGCCTGTTTGCCGTCCCCGTACATGTCAACCGCAAAAGCGGTATAGCCGAGCTGGGCCAGCATCCGTGCTCTTTCCCGGGCGTATTCGTTGAGTCCCCACCATTCATGTACCACCAGGATACCAGGTCTTTTCCCGACGATACTGTCATCATAGGCCAGATATCCCTGCATGATAAAATTACCGGCCTTGTAAGTGACCGGTTCCCCGATAATGGCACCGGAAGCCTGAGTGTTCCAGTACAGCAGCAGCAAGAGTGCAAAAAGTAAGCGTTTCATAACTTTCCTCCCTGATTTTTTTGGGGATACAAAACTCAGTAAATCGTATAGAATAAAAACAAAATTGTGTGAGCATTATTATAACCCTGCTTTCGAAAAAAAAAAGATGTTCAATACCTATTTTTTCAACAGATGAGGCTACCATGTATTGTCCTTTGTGTTGGGCGGAATATCGGGAAGGTTTTCTCAGGTGTGAGGATTGTGATGCCAACCTGGTTGAATCTCTCCCGGAAGAAAAAGAAAAACCCGCATATGTTCAGCTTGCCACCGTGTTTACCGAAGGTGAAATCGCGTTTATCAAGTCCAGACTGGATCAGACAGACATTGAGTACTATTTTCATGGTGAACAGGCGCATCGTCTTACCCCGCTGCCTTTAGGCGCCAGATTAATGGTGCGGGAAGATTTCAGGGATGAAGCGGAAGCAATCCTCAGGGATGTCGATCAGCTTTAGGAATGCGACGTTTTTTTCTCTTTTTTGCTGGGAAAAAAAGCAGAGAATATCCCGGACCGGGATTCTTTTTTGCTTCACCCGTATAAGTTTTTGCATGCCTGACGCATATTGAGGGCGGCAAAGCCGTATATGGCGATAATTGCGATGAGAACTATAAGAAGCCAGTACATTGCATATCCTTACTATAAAGTGTCCAACAGGCAATATTTAGTTTACCACATATTGCTGAAAAAAACGTGCCGAATAAAAGTGGGAGTGAAGCAGGGAATTCCCCAGGATTTCAGGACAATCCTTGCCGGCTGAATTTTTGCAACCGGGCAACGACACGATCCCTGCCGATCGCCAGCAGGACGTCAAACAGGCCGGGTCCGGCGGCCTGACCGGTGACCACGGTTCTGGTGCCGTTGATGAGGATGCCGGCCTTGATGTCAAGTTCAGCGGCCAGCTCTCGAATGACCCTTTCCGCCTCTTCCTTATTGAAATCGGGCAGGGAGGCAAATCGCCCGGCCAGCAGTCCGAGCCACTCCCTGATGGATTCGTGTTTTCCCAGGTTCTTTTTGACCGGTTTGGGATCCATTTCATAGGTGTCGCTGAAATAGGCCCGGCCGGGTCCTGTGAAGTCCTTCAGGGTATGAAACCTGCTGCGGATAAGATCAATGGTGTTCATGAGCCATGCACGTTTTTCATTTTCATATGATTCCTGCCACAGACCTGCGGCAACAAGTTCTTTTTTAACCAGGGGCAGTAGCTCCGCCAAAGGCATGGTGCGCAGGTAGTGGGCATTGATGGAAAGGGCCTTGGGATCGGTGATGAACTTGGGATCGTCCTTGGTGTAGTTGAAGATGGCATTGGCTTTTTTCATGCCTTCCAGGGAATAGGCATTGATCAGGTCCTCCCGGGAGAAAATTTCCTGGTCGCTTGCCGGCGACCAGCCCAGCAGTACAAGGAAATTCACCAGGGCCCAGGGAAGGAAACCATTCTCCTTGTAAAACTGCACCGTCACCACCTCGCCGTGGGATCTCTTGGATATTTTTGCTTTCTGCGGATCAAGGGTGAGTGACATGTGGGCAAATACCGGCACCGGAGCACCGAGGGCTTCATACATGAGGATCTGGCGCGGCGTGTTGCCGAGGCCGTCCTGTCCCCGGATAATATGGGTGATGCGGTCACGGATGTCGTCAACCACGTTGCTCAGCAGGTACAGTGGGGTGCCGTTTGAGCGGACGATGACGAAGTCTTCAATATCTTTATAGGCTTTTGCCACACGGCCGTAAACCCGGTCATCAAAAACCACCGAGCCGTCACTGTCAGGCACCTTGAACCGGATGACATGGGGGATGTTCTCCTCCTGCTTGCGGGCGATTTCTTCCGGGCTCAGACGCAGGCAGGTGCGGTCATACTGATAGGTTACCTTGGAGGCGACCGCAGCCTGCCGTTTGGCATCAAGCTCATCTTTGGTGCAGAAACATTTATAGGCATGGCCGGTGGTAATCAGTTTATCGGCGGCAGCAATATGATCCTTGATATGGTCGGACTGAAAGTAGGGGCCTTCGTCCCAGGTTATGCCGAGCCATTTGAGCCCGTCGATTATTCCGTCAATGGATTCTTTGGTTGAACGTTCAACATCGGTATCCTCAATTCTCAGGATGAGTCTGCCGTTGTGTTTTTTGGCATAAAGCCAGTTATAAATAGCGGTTCTGGCTCCACCAATATGCAGATATCCCGTGGGACTCGGGGGAAATCGCAATCTGATTTCTGACATCATGGTCTCCTGTTTGATAGATTCCGGCTTCATATGCGGGAATGAAGAACGACTTTCACTCTTTAAGGTTGCTGTATATAAATCTTTTCAATAATACATTCAAGGGGCATGCAAGGTAGAAAAGCGATTTACATTGTTGTTCCTGCCGGAATAAAAAAATTAAAAAATCAAAGGATGCATAATTTGTTTGAAATATTTTGCAAAATCATTTTTAAACCTTTTCCTTGACTTGTTTAAATAAGATTTTTACCCTTTTGCATCTTTAGAAAGTTCTTTTTCAACCTTTCTAGCAGTCGGTTACGTTTAAGGTTATACCCCTGAGGTCCGGCCTCTGAATATAAATAATACAGCCATATTGTCTGTTCGGCATGCCGGAAGTGCGCCGAGAAAATAAAGGAGAAGCAATGAAGGTTTTAATAAGTGATAATTTAGCCCCGGTGGGAGAGCAGATCCTTCGTGATGCGGGTCTAGAAGTAGATATTAAAACCGGTCTGACTCCTAATGAGTTGAAAAAGATAATCCCGGAATATGAGGGATTGGTTATACGCAGCGCCACCAAGGTAACAGCGGAAATTATCGAGGCGGCGACCAACCTTAAGGTCGTGGGACGGGCCGGCATCGGGCTGGACAATGTGGACGTGGCCGCTGCCAGCAAACACGGCATTGTCGTGATGAATGCCCCGGACGGCAATGCCACCACCGCTGCGGAGCATGCCATTGCCATGATGGTTTCCCTTGCCAGGAATATACCCCAGGCCACGGCGTCCATGAAGGAAGGCAAGTGGGAAAAGAAAAAGTTCATGGGCCGTGAATTGACCGGCAAGACCTTGGGAATTATAGGTATCGGCCGCATCGGCAGTATAGTTGCGGACAGGGCCCAGGGTTTGAAAATGAAAGTTATTGCCTATGATCCCCATATGCCTGAAGATCTGGTGAAGAAACTCGGGGCGGAACTGACCACCATTAAGGAGGTGTGCAAAAAATCGGATTTCATCTCGGTGCACGTGCCCATGACCAAGGACACCAAACATCTCATCTCAGCCCCGGAGTTCAAGAACATGAAAAAGGATGCCATGTTCATTGACTGCGCCCGCGGCGGGGTTGTTGATGAAGAAGCCCTGTATGAGGCTTTGAACTCCGGCCAGATCGGCGGTGCGGCCCTGGACGTATTTGAAGTTGAGCCTACCACCAGGGAAAACTGTCCTCTCCTAGGCCTGGATAATTTTATCTGTACGCCGCATCTCGGCGCTTCCACCAGTGAGGCCCAGGAAAATGTCGCTGTTGCCATTGCCAAGCAGATAAGTGAGTACCTGCGAACCGGGGTGGTGAGCAATGCGGTGAATGTCCCTTCCGTAAGCAGCGAAATACTTTCCAAGGTCGGTCCTTATCTGACCCTGGCGGAGATGCTCGGGTCCTTTCATATGCAGATTGCCAAGGGCGGGGTGGAAGAGGTCACCCTGGAATATATCGGTGAATTTGAGGATCTGACAACGGGGCCCATTACCGTGGCCTTTCTCAAAGGATTGTTTACCCCGATCCTGCAGGATGCGGTCAACTACGTCAATGCCCCCATTATTGCCAAGGACAGGGGTATCCGGGTGGTGGAATCCAAAACCGGCCATTCGGATGATTTTACCAGTCTGCTTTCAATCAGGGTGAAGACAACGGAAGGTGAAAATGTACTGGCAGGCACGGTTTTCGGTAAAAACGAACCGCGGTTGGTAAGAATGAATACCTTCCGTCTGGAGGCGCTTCCCACCGGCCCCATGCTTTTTGTCTACAACAAGGATGTGCCGGGCGTGATCGGCGCTCTTGGTACGACCCTGGGCAAGTATGATGTGAATATTTCACGCATGACTGTAGGCCGGGAGAAGGAACAGGGACAAAATATAATCCTGCTCAATACCGATAGTACGATCAGCAGGGAGTTGTTAAAAATAGTACAGCAGCTGGAACATGTTGACGATGCCATGGCCCTGGTGCTTCCCCATTACGGTGAAGTATAGCCGGTGTTATCCCTGGAAACTTGATTCATAATTTGAGGTGAGTTGCATGGAAAAGAAAGAAGACTGCAAACCGTGCCCTGAAGGCCAGGTAAGAAGGGACGGCAAGTGTGTTATGCCGGAAGTTACCTTTACCGCCTTTGTCATGTCGCTTAATACCTCAGCTCTTTTTCATCTTGGTGAAATAAGTGACCCTGCCACCGGTGCAAAGAGCCGGGATCTGATTCTGGCCAAACATACCATCGATACCCTGAAGCTGCTGGAGGATAAAACCAGAGGCAATCTGAACGTTGAGGAGCAGGATTTTTTAAAGAATGTTCTGTACGATCTTAAGATGCGCTATGTTGCCATAGCCGGCAAAAATAATAAGCCGGCATAAACAACTGATTCCTATTTCCTGCCGCCTGCCGGCTTCCGGGTCCGCAATTTGTGAAACCAACCTCCCCGACAGTCGAGAGTTCGGGGCTGACCCTGAAGGCCCCTGCCAAGATCAATCTTTTTTTGAAAGTTGTGAACCGTCGTGCCGACGGCTATCATGAGATTGAAAGCCTGCTGCAGAAAATTGCGCTTTTTGATATTCTGCATCTGGCCCTTGAGGGAGAATCCATTTCCCTTTCCTGTCCGGGCGCCAAAGTTCCTGCAGGCCGGGAAAATCTTGTTTATCGGGCGGCCGAGGCCTTTTTTTCAGCAACCGGCATTGCGCCTGGGGTGCGTATTGTGTTGGAAAAAAATATTCCTGTCGCCGCCGGCCTGGGAGGTGGCAGCAGTGACGCCGCCGCAGTGCTTCTTGGCCTGAACCGGCTTCTGGAGGCCGGTCTGCCCCCTGAAACCTTAACCGATATCGGCCTGCGGCTCGGGGCCGATGTACCGTTTTTTATCAGGGGTTACAGCGGTGCACTGGCCACCGGCATCGGCGAATGTCTGCAGAAGGTAAAACCCTTGAGGGATCATTGGATTCTGCTGGTGAATCCCGGGTTTGGGGTTGCCACCAAATGGGTCTATGAGAATTTCCCGTTGACATCCTTATCCAATCCATATATCTTAGCGCGGGGCCGGAAAGTTGACCGGGATTATAATGTTGTTCCCCCGAAATTATTTGAAGAACTCGGCAATGATCTCGAAGCGGTTACCATCAATCGCTATCCCGAGATAGGAGAGATAAAAAAGGAATTGATAAAGGCTGGTGCCGAGGCAGCACTTATGAGCGGCAGCGGCCCTACGGTATTTGGATTGTTTTCCGGAAAGGAAAAGGCACAGCGCAGTTTTGTCCGTTTTGCCGGAGAATATGATGACAGCTTTCTGGTCAGGCCGTACATTCCTTGATAGTTTTTCACAAAGAATATATAATTGATCTTTTGTTTGTCATAAAGAATCGTTCCATATGCTGCGGACGAGAGCCGGATCCATCGGAGACATTCTTGGGGCTTTTTTTATAATTAAGCGCATTGGGGCGTCGTCAAGCGGTAAGACACAGGACTTTGATTCCTGCATTCGGAGGTTCGAATCCTCCCGCCCCAGCCAGATACGATCTGGCCAGGGAGGCTTTCGGTGAAGCGAATGTCCGGTTCCTGAAAAATGCAAAGGCATGCAACTCAATGGGCGGATTCATGTTTAAAAACAAAATGAAAGTATTCTCCGGTAACGCCAATATGGCCCTGGCCCAGGATATCTGCGAGTTATCTTGAGATGCCGCTGTCTGTTGCCGAAGTCCGCCGCTTCAGCGATGGAGAGATTTTTGTCGAGATCGGTGAAAACGTCCGGGGAACCGACGTTTTCGTCATTCAACCGACCTGCCCGCCGGTAAACGATCACCTGATGGAACTGGTGATCATGGTGGATGCCCTGCGGCGGGCATCGGCACGACGCATTACCGCGGTGCTTGCCGTATTACGGCTATGCCCGGCAGGACCGGAAAGTGGCGCCCAGGGTTCCGATCACGGCCAAGGTGGTTGCGGAAATGCTCATGGTCGTCGGCGTTCGCCGGGTTCTGGCCATGGATCTGCACGCGGGCCAGATCCAGGGATTTTTCAATATCCCGGTTGATCATCTCTACGCGGCTCCGGTGCTGCTGAAATATATTTCCGAGAAATTCGGCAACAATATCGTCATGGTTTCTCCCGATGCCGGTGGGGTCGAGCGAACCAGGGCCTTTGCCAAGCGGTTGAATGCCCATCTCGCCATCATCGATAAACGTCGCGAGCGGGCCAATGAATGCCAGGCCATGAGTGTTATTGGTGATGTTAAGGGAAAAACCGCGGTGCTGCTCGATGATATGGTCGATACGGCGGGAACTCTTTGTTCAGCGCTGCCGATATTCTGATGGAGGCCGGGGCCAAGGACGTTTATGCCTGTTGTTCGCATGGAGTGCTTTCCGGTCCTGCCATTGAACGGCTGGAAAATTCGCAGATCAAGACACTGGTTGATCACCAACACCATTCCTTTGCGGGACGCTGCAAAGGAATGCAAGAAGATCGAGGTGCTTTCCGTTTCGGAATCTGCTCGGCGAAGCCATCCGGCGCATTCACTCCGAAGATTCCGTGAGCTCACTTTTTGTGTAATAATTGTAAAAACAGATAAATTCTATAACGTGATATAAAATAAAACTGACCGTGGATAATGAGAACCGGAAGGATTGCTGTATGCATCCTTTGCGGCGGTCTTTTTCAGGAGGAAACAAAAAATGTTACAGCAGGATATGACTGCCGCAGTCCGGCAGGAGTTTGGCAAAGGAGCAGCACATCGTTTACGGCGGAGCGGCTATGCCCCGGCTATTCTCTATGGGAAGAAGTCGGAGCCCATAGCCCTTGCCATGGAGGCAAGTACCTTGACCAGAGATCTTCTGCGCCTTCATGGTCACAATGTTGTGGTGAGCCTTGATATTGAAGGTGAAAAAGGAAAGAAAAAGCATCATGTGCTGATCAAGGATATTCAGACCGATCCGATTACCGATGCCGTTCTGCATGTCGATTTTTTCGAGATCGACATGAACCAGGAGATTGTCCTCGATGTTCCCATGGTTTATACCGGTACGGCAAAAGGAGTTGATATGGGCGGCATCCTGAACATTATGGCCCATACAATAAAGATAAAAGGGATGCCCCTGGCCGTGCCTGATGAAATCACCGTGGATGTCACCCCCCTTGAATTGACCAGCCACGGGATTACCTGCGGCGATCTTGAAATTCCGGAGAATGTGACCCTGGAAGATGAACCGGATAAGGTCTGCGTCTCTGTTGTCGCCCCCAAAGCCGTGGGTGAAGAAGAAGCTGAAGAAGAGGAAGCCGCCGAGGCTGAAGAGGGTGCTGAAACGTCCGCTGAGGATGAAGAGGAGGCCACCGGCGCAGAAGAGTAGACCGGCTCATTTCTCTCTTTGTAATCTTATGGCGGGCCGGGAACAGCAGCATTGTTTCCCGGCCCGTTTGTTTTGCCGCCATTAATTTGTCCATTTCTGCCCTGAAACCAGACATCTGGTAATCGTGGGTTTGCAAGAAATCTCAAATGGTTTTTCTGTCATGTTTCTAATCGTTGGTTTGGGTAATCCCGGTCGGCAGTATGCCGAGACCAGGCATAATGTTGGCTATATGATGGTGGATTATCTTGCCGGGAGAAATAATCTGATCTTTACAGATTCGAAATGGAAGGCTAAAGCCGCCAAAACGGTTTTCTGGGATGAGCCTGTTGTCCTGCTGAAACCTGAAACCTTTATGAATTTAAGCGGTACGGCAGTGGCTGGAGCGGCACATTTTTATAAACTGCAGCCCGGTGAGATCATTGTCTTTCATGATGACCTTGATATGGAGCTTGGCCGGGTAAAAATAGTGTTGGACGGCGGCGATGGCGGCCACAAGGGAATTCGGTCCATAATAGAACATTTCGGCACCAGGAATTTCCCCCGGGTGAAAATCGGCATCGGCCGACCCACTGCATCTGTCATGCCGGATAAATACGTCCTGGGGAAGTTCGATGCGGCAGAAAAAAAGGTGATCGATCAGAAGATGTCCGTCGCCTACGAGGCCGTAAGACTTTTTCTGCAGCAGGGTATTGCAGCCGCCATGACCAAAATTAACCAGAGGGAATCACAGGATATTCTTATCTAAACTGCATAAAAAGCAAACTTTGAGTTTTTTGAAAAAATATGTTATAGTACTAAATCTTTGTTTCAAAAAGCGCATTAGAAGTTCCTGGTGCACCATTTGTTTGGAACGGTCACTAATGAAAAGTCGTGTAATTTAACATTAAGGAGAAAATTAGTGTTTATTGTGGGACAAATGGCAGTTTATCCTGCTCATGGCGTTGGAGTTATCGAGTCAATAGAGCACAGAAGGATAGGTGAATGTGAACAGTCTTTTTATGTCATGAAAATCCTGAAGAATAACATGGTGATCATGATCCCGACGGCAACAAGCAATAACGTCGGTCTGCGATGCATAATTTCCCCCAAAGAGGTGAATGATGTTTTTGACATTCTGCAGGAAAAGGATGTCGAAATCGGTGCCCAGACCTGGAATCGGCGCTATCGTGAATATATGGAAAAAATAAAGACCGGGTCTGTTTTTGAAGTTGCTGCCGTGTTGCGGGATCTGTACCTGCTCCAGGAAGATAAGGATTTGTCTTATGGCGAGAGGAAAATGATGGATACAGCCAAAAGCCTTCTGGTTAAGGAACTGTCCATCGCTAACGAGACAGATGAATGCAAGGTGGAAGAGAAGATAGAACAGATTTTCTCCTGATAGCCCCAAAACCGTAATTGCAAACCATTTCCGTTCTGCTCCTTCAAGCTAATATCCGTTTTATTGTAGAGTATAAAACGTACATAACAGGTTTCCCGGCAATACTGCTTACAGCATTGAAAAAGCGGATTGCCGGGATTCACTCTGTTGCAAATCCTAACGAAGAATTACCGGTTTTTCTGCCAACAGACAAACCTGATTCGGGATTATATAAACGACAGCCGAAGCCGTGTGCATAAATGCGCTTGGCGTGGCATTTTCCGAACGGTTATAGTAGTTTTATTTCCACATCCTTGTCATGGGTATTGCAGATAAAAAAACTTTGTTTCTCAACCATGGTAAAAACTGAATTCATGGAAGAAAACAAAACAATACCGGGAGAGCAAATCAGGCTTGTTACGCCGGATGCCAGGGAAGGACAACGGCTCGATCATTATCTGGTTGAAATGGTTCCTGCCGTCAGCCGCAGCCGCCTGAGCAATCTTATCCGCCGGGGATTTATTCTGGTAAACGGCAGAACAGGCAAGGCTGGAAACCGGATCCGGGGGGGTGATATAATTGAGATATCTTTGCCGCCCCTTGAACCGCTGGCCATAACCCCTGAGAAAATCGATTTTACCGTCCTGTACGAGGATCCTGATTTACTGGTAATCGCCAAGCCGCCGGGAGTGGTTGTCCATCCGGCTGCCGGCCATAAAAATGGCACCCTGGTCCACGGCCTGCTGGCCCACTGTGACAATCTGTCGGGAATAAGCGGCGTCGAGAGACCAGGCATTGTTCACCGCCTGGATAAAGACACTTCCGGAGTAATGGTAGTTGCCAAGAGTGATAGATCCCATCAGGGCCTGGTTAACCTTTTCAAGACACGACAGGTAAAAAAGGTATATCATGCCATTGTAGCCGGACAGCCGGTAAAGCCAAGTGGTGGTCTGTCACGGCCAATAGGCCGGCACCGGTCCAACAGGAAAAAGATGGCTGTCCTGCAACAGAACGGCCGAGAAGCAATAACCTGCTGGTCTGTTCTGGAAGAGTTTGCCGATCATTTGACCTATCTTGAAGTACGGCCGCAGACGGGACGTACGCACCAGATTCGTGTTCATATGGCCTATTTGGGGCATCCCGTGGTGGGAGATCTGCTTTATGGCAACAAACAGCAGAAGCAGATAAATGAAAAATACTGTATCAAGCGGCAATGCCTGCATGCCTATTCCCTGTCCTTTTCTCACCCTGCAACCGGAATGATGATGGAATTTGTCTCGCCGGACTGGCCGGATATGCAGGCTGTTCTTGAAAAAATGAGAATGCAGGGAGGACATGTGCAGTCCGGATAAAGTTTTCCTGCCGGCGGCTGGCTCCAGTTTTAAAATACAGGATTGGTCATGATCAGAAAAATCGGACTTACGGGCGGTATTGGTTCAGGGAAAAGCCGGGTGGCGGCAATGCTGGCCCAAGGGCTTGATTGTGTCCGGATTGATGCCGATGAGGTCTGCCGCCACCTCCTGCAGCCCCAGGCCGAAGGGTGGCGTGACTTTGCCGCGATTTTCGGGGAGAAATATCTGACCCCGGACAGGCAGATCAACCGCGCGCTTTTACGCAAAGATCTATTTGCGGATGAAGAGTTCCGCTACAAAGTCAATCAGGTTGTTCATCCCCTGGCCAAAAAAAGGATAATGGCGCAAATGGATCACATAATCAACTCTGATCCGGCATCCAGGGTCCTGGTTGAAGTCCCGCTTCTCTATGAGGTGCAATGGGAAGATCTTTTTGATACGGTGGTTGTGGTCTATGCTGATTATCAGACCTGTCTCGATCGTTTGATGAAACGTGACGGCCTGGAGAGGGAGGCGGCGGTGATAGAACTGGAAAGTCAATTGCCGCTGGCGGAAAAGACAAGGCGGGCCGATCATGTCATTGACAACAGCGGCAGTCTGCAGGATACCAGGAGTCAGGTACAGCGGCTTGTAAAGGAGTTGGCAGGGGAAAACCGCATTCCCGCTGGTTGAACGTGGGGAGGGGATGGAATCCGAAGCATCATACGGCCGGAAAGGCTGCAAAAATAATGGAAAAGAAAAAGAAAAAAAGCTTGACAGTAAAAAGTGTTGAAAATAAGATAGCTCGTACCTTGTGAAATTTCTTAAATTTTCCCACCCCTGTTGGCTTTGGAAGAAAAAAGATCATAACGCCTTTACATAGTAAAAAACACCCTTCTTGAATCTGTCGACTGTCACATGAAATTTTCCTTGCTAGAAAAGCATTTTACCTTGTTTCCATAGAGGTATCTGTGACTGATTTAACGAATCATTATCAACCAATTATTGCACTATTCACGTAAAAATAAAAATTCAAGCAACCCAATACGGCACGGTTTACGGCGCTGTAAATGAACAGCCATGTGCCAGACCTGTATCGTATGCAGGCGATTCCTTTCTGTCTCGGAAGACCCGGAACGAGGTAATTCCAAGGGAATTATCAGAACCAGATGCAATGCAGCGGAAGTTTTGCATTGAACAAAATTATAAGGAAGCAAATGTATGGATTTAGCAGAACTGAAAGAGAAGAAAATTAACGAACTTACCAAGCTTGCCCGGGATTATAAGGTGGAAGGAATCAGCGGTATGCGAAAGCAGGAGCTGATTTTTGCCATTCTGCAGGCTAAGGCCAAGCAGGCTAAGGATGAGAAGAACGGCATGGTTACCGGGCGGGGGGTGCTGGAGATCCTGCCGGACGGCTTCGGTTTTTTACGGGCGCCGGCCTATAATTATCTTCCCGGTCCGGATGATATATATGTGTCGCCGTCCCAGATCCGCAGGCTGAACCTGCGCACCGGCGATACCGTTGAAGGTCTTGTCCGGTCTCCCAAGGACAGTGAGCGCTACTTTGCATTACTCAAGGTAAAAAGCATCAACTACGAGGCGCCTGAGAAGGCCAAAGATAAAACCCTGTTCTCCAACCTGACCCCGCTCCACCCCAATGAGAGAATAAACCTGGAAGCAAAGAAGGATGAGTTCTCCACCCGCATAATGAATTTAATGTCCCCGATCGGCAAGGGGCAGAGAGGTTTGATCGTGGCGCCGCCGAGGACCGGCAAGACTGTGCTGCTGCAGAAGATAGCCAATTCCATTGTCAAGAATCATAAGGATATTACCTTAATCGTCCTGCTGATCGATGAACGTCCGGAAGAGGTCACCGATATGTCGAGAAATGTCAGGGCCGAGGTGGTGAGTTCAACTTTTGATGAGCCGCCCCAGCGGCATATCCAGGTGGCTGAAATGGTGATTCAGAAGGCAAAACGCCTGGTGGAGCACAAAAAAGACGTGGTTATTCTTCTGGACAGTATTACCAGACTGGCGCGGGCCTATAATACCGTAACCCCTGCGAGCGGCAGGATTTTATCCGGCGGTGTTGAAGCCACGGCTCTACACCGGCCGAAGAGGTTTTTTGGGGCGGCGCGAAATATAGAGGAAGGCGGCAGCCTCACCATTATTGCCACTGCCCTCGTCGAGACGGGCAGCAGGATGGACGAGGTTATTTTCGAAGAGTTCAAGGGAACCGGCAACATGGAACTGGTACTGGACCGGAAAATGGCCGAAAGAAGAATTTTCCCGGCCATTGATATCAACAGGTCCGGCACCCGCAAGGAAGACCTGCTTCTGGGTGAAGACGAACTCAACCGGGTCTGGATTTTACGTAAACTTCTCTCGTCTTTAAACCCGGGCGATGCCATGGAATTTCTGCTTGACAAGATGAAGGCCACGAAAACAAATGCGGAATTTTTTCAATCCATGAACAGCTGATAACAATAAAAAAAGTACCTTACTTGCCAAGCCTGACAATATCATTCGGTCAAACCCCAATATTCTTCCGGCCAACGATTTTACTGCAGCACCATACAGCTGAAAACCAATATTTTTATGCGGCAGATCATGGTCCCATGTTCCGCCTGCTCCGAATTTTTTAATACAGCTTGCAATAAAATAAGAATTATATATAATTCCCCGTTTTCGAGCGGCTCTCTCTCTTGACGAACGGGCCGAAGTAACTATAGTTTTAAGATTGATAACCCAGACAGGTTTGTTTGTACCGGTCTCTTTTGAACTCCGGGAAATAATGACATACTGCCTGACAGCTAAAACGGTGTCGTGTTGAACTGCACGGACCACCGGTTGGAGGAAAAATAATGAAAAAAGAAATCCATCCCGAATATCATAAAATTAAGGCCCAGTGTGCCTGCGGCAACGAAATCGAGCTCGGATCGGTAAATACTGAAATGAACGTTGAAATCTGTTCCGCCTGCCATCCTTTTTTCACCGGGAAGCAAAAGCTGATCGACTCAGCCGGCAGGGTTGAAAAATTCATGAAAAAGTATGCCGCTCATCTGAATAAAAATACAAAATCAGCATAACCTGTTTTACCGTCTTCGAGCAGGGGGTCTCCGGTGCCGGAGACCCCCTGTTTTCGTTTGCTGATCATGAACGATTCAGCGGACAGATCCGATACAATAAACCTCCCTGCCTGCGGGGATTTGCTGTGATAAATTGCGGTGAATCCCGAAAATTAACCGCCGGTTTTTAAAATTAACTGCTGGTAACGCGATCGCGATGTTTCCCACACTCGATGAACTTGAGAGCAAGCTCGCAAATCTTGAGAAAAGACTATCCGACTCCGCCCTGATGGCAAATCAGCGCGAATACAAGAAAGTTGCCCAAGAGCATGCCCAGGTCTTTAAATTAGCCGCCCTCAGCAGCAGAAGCCGGAAGGTGAATGAGGAACTGGCCGCAAACAGAAAGATGCTGCAGGAAGAGGAAGATCCTGAGATGCTGGAATTAATCAGGAATGAGATCGAGGAACTTGAGGAAAAATCAGTTGCAATTGACAATGAATTAAAACTGCTGCTGTTACCCAAAGATCCCAATGATGATAAAAATATCCTTCTGGAAATACGTGCCGGCACCGGCGGGGATGAGGCAGCCCTGTTCGTCGGGGATCTTTTCAAGATGTACAGCCGCTATGCTGATTCGGTGGGCTGGAAGGTCGAGATCATGAGCAGCAGCTCCATAGGCATCGGCGGCTTCAAGGAAATAATCGCCCTTATAAGCGGCGACAAGGTATACAGTAAGTTAAAGTATGAAAGCGGGGTGCACCGGGTCCAGAGAGTGCCTGAAACCGAGACCCAGGGCAGGATTCACACCTCTGCCGTTACGGTGGCTGTACTGCCCGAGGCAGAAGAGGTGGAAGTTGACATCGAGCCCAATGACCTGCGGATTGATGTCTTCCGTTCTTCCGGACCGGGAGGCCAGAGTGTTAACAAGACCGAATCAGCCATCCGCATAACCCACCTGCCCACCGGTCTTGTTGTATCATGCCAGGATGAAAAGTCGCAGCACAAGAATAAGGCAAAAGCCTTAAAAGTATTGCGGGCCCGTCTTCTTGACAAGATGGAGCAGGACCAGCACGATATGATCTCTGAAAATCGTAAAAGCCAGGTCGGCAGCGGCGACCGAAGCGAGCGGATCAGAACCTATAATTATCCCCAGGGAAGAGTGACCGACCATCGTATAAATCTGACCCTCTACAAGCTTGAATCCATCATGCTGGGGAAAATTGATGAGATCATTAATCCGCTTATCGTGCATTATCAGGCGGAAGCTCTCAAAAAGATACAATAAACGTTTTGATATTCGGCTTTTCTCCACAAGGTGGAGCAGAGGGTGTTATTTTCTTTATCTGATGTTTCTATCATGATCCGGACTCCCGCCAAAATTACGTGCAGAACAAAATAGTTTTCCACAACGCTGTTCAGCGGCTCAAGCAGGCCGGCATTCCGGAGCCGGAGCTTGAGGTCTCCCTGCTGCTTTCCCATGCCCTCGGCATTGATCGAACTGCCCTTCTTCTTGCCGGGGAGAGGCCTTTGCCTGATACACAAATAGACAGATTCGAAAAATATCTCACCAGGCGGCTGAACCGGGAACCTTTAGCCTACATAACCGGAGAAAAAGAATTCTGGTCCCTGGACTTCAAGGTATCACAGGATGTACTTATTCCCCGACCGGAGACCGAATTTCTGCTGGATAAAACTCTGGAGATCCTCAAACGTCCGTCCGGTGTTCCCGGGCGGCCGGTCCGAATCCTCGATTTAGGCACAGGGAGCGGCATCATAGCCATTATACTCGCGTTGGAACTGCAGAAAGCTGAAGTAACAGCCGTGGACCGTTCATACAGGGCATTGAAAGTTGCACGCCATAATGCTACAAGACATAGGGTGGCAGGAAAAATCAACTTCATCAACTGTAACTGGTTCGCCGGCATAGGCACAACGGCCGGGTTTGATGCGGTAATTACCAACCCTCCATACATAGCCCGGGAAGTGCTCGACAAACCGTTCGGCAGGACTAATGAGGTTCTGCAGCCGGAGGTGGGACAATTTGAACCCCATCTGGCTCTTGACGGCGGAGAAAGAGGTGTGCAGGAAATTACCAGGATAGCAACGGAATCGGGCCGGGTGCTTAAATCAGGAGGCTGGCTTTTTATGGAGATCGGGAGCGACCAGCAAAAGGAAGTCTTTGATATATTTACCGGAACCGCCGAGTATGAATCCATTGCTTTTTATAAGGATTATGCCGGGCTGCCCAGGGTTTTCCAGGCCCGCAAAAGATAAGATGCATCCGGAGATAAATTGCTTAAAGGATTGTCTATCACCCGATAGCCTTTACCATATTGATTTTTAAATATTTACAGCCGATTTTTTCATTATGGATAAACTGGTAATAGAAGGAGCACGGAAGCTGCAGGGTGAGATCCGCATCAGCGGCGCCAAGAATGCAGCACTGCCGTTGATAGCCGCAACCCTGCTCGCACCCGGCTGGCATGTTATCCATAATGTGCCTGACCTGCGGGATACGCGCACGATTCTGGCCCTGCTTGAAACCCTAGGAGCAGTTTGGAAAAAGGAAGGCAGTACCTTGCTGGTCAATACGGATTCGCTGCACGGTTGTGAAGCCTCCTATGACCTGGTTAAAACCATGCGCGCTTCAATTCTCGTTCTCGGGCCCCTGCTGTCACGCCTGGGAAAAGCACGGGTTTCCCTGCCGGGCGGCTGCGCCATAGGAGCACGTCCGATAGATTATCATCTTCTTGGCCTGAAGAATATGGGTGCCGTCATTGAGCTGGAAGACGGCTATGTCACTGCTTCGGTGCAGAAGCATCTTGCCGGGGGCAATATATATTTTGATATTCCTTCGGTGACGGGAACGGAAAATATTCTCATGGCCGCAGCCCTGGCAAAGGGGGAGACGGTAATAAAAAACGCCGCCCGCGAGCCCGAGGTAACCAATCTGGTGGACATGCTGATTTCCATGGGGGCCAAGATTAAGGGCAGGACTACAGACCGGTTGGTAGTCCGCGGGGTTAAAAGCCTGAAGCCGGCTGAAATTATCACTATACCGGACCGCATTGAGACCGGGACCTACCTTATTGCGGTTGGAACTGCCGGTGGTGAGGCGACCCTGACCCACTGCAACCCTTCCCATCTGCCAGCCCTTCTTGAGAAGTTGCGGGCGGCGGGGCTTGTTATCAAGGAATCGGCAAGCTCTCTTTTTGTCTCCCGGCCGAAAAAGGTGCTCAGCGTTGATATCAAAACCCAGCCTTACCCAGGCTTTCCCACCGACCTTCAGGCCCAGATCATGGCTCTTATGACGCTGGCAACCGGTTTGAGCGTTATCACCGAGACTATATTTGAAAACAGGTTCATGCACGTGGCGGAATTAAAACGCATGGGAGCCGAGATAAAAATCAACGGCAACAGTGCCATTGTAAAAGGCATTGATGCGCTTAAGGGAGCGCAGGTGATGGCAACGGATCTTCGCGCCAGCGCCTCTCTGGTGGTGGCGGGTCTTGCCGCCCGGGACATTACGGAGATTTCCAGAATCTATCACCTCGAAAGGGGGTATGAGGATATGGTGGGAAAACTTCGGGCCCTTGGGGCCAGGGTGCATAAGGAAGAGGAATGATCAGGGCAGGGGCAGACTGAATTCAGCATCCGTGCCCTTATTCTCCGCACTGGTAATAGTAATGGCCCCCTCATGCACGTTGATAATCTGTTTTACTATGGAAAGGCCGAGACCGGTACCGGTTTCTCTCGTCGTAAAGAAGGGTTCATAGATCTTGTCGATGATGGGGCCGGGAATGCCCTTACCGGTATCACTTATGGTGATAACCGTTTTTTCAGCACCCGCTTCATCCTCAATCTCTTTGGCGGTTATCCGAATTTCTCCCTCCCCGTTTTTTAAGGCTACGCAGCTGTTGTGCAGGAGGTTGAGGAACAGTTTGTGGATCTGCTGCGGATCGGCCCAGCAGTCAATTTTTCCCGGGATATCAAACACCGCCCTGCATTTTTCCGGCCAGTCCTTTGTCTGCTGCAGGATCTGAATCATCTCGTTAACCAGCGGTCTTATGGAAACAAATTCTTTTTCAGGCTGCATCGGTTTTGAAAAGGAAAGAAATTCCGAAATGGTGTTCTGCAGCCTGGTGCATTCCCTGGTAATTATGTTCATCAGGCCCTGGTTGTGCGACATGATATCGCCGCTTGCCTCCAGGACCTCGGCAGCCCCGGATATCGCCGCCAATGGATTGCGCAGTTCATGGGCTATGCCCGCTGCCATTTCGCCGATGGTGGCCATTTTTTCCGCCTGCAGGATCTGCTTTTCCATCTGCTTGGTTTCACTGAGATCCTGCAGGGTGATGATTTCGTGTTTATCCTCAGTACCGGGCATGTTCAGTTTAGCAAATGAATAGCCGATGGGTATGCTTTTCCCGTCTTTGCGGGTGATTTCAACTTCCGACCGGACATTCATATCAACTATGAGTTTGAGGCCGGGAAACACCCGGGTGATATCCTGGCCGGTAATTTCCCCGGCGTTGAACCCGGTAATTTTTTCCGCGGCAGGATTAAAGGAAAGAATATTCGTTTGGTTAATGACCGTAATAATCCCGGAAGGAATATCATCGAAAATCTTTCTGTAGAGGACCTCCAGCTGATCATATTTCAATGTTGTTGTCACCAGCGCTTTTTCGGTGCGCCGCAGTTTTTCCGAAAGCAGGGAGCTTAACAGGGCGGCGACAAAGAAGGTCAGACCGTGAATGGCGAACAGATTCATGACCGTCCGCATGTCGGTTAAAGGTTTGTACCAGAAGTTATAAAAATAAGAGGGATGATTGCCGGTATATTCGAGGGACAGAATAATGCCGTAGGATATGGTGCTGGCGGCGGCATTTGCAAAACCGCCGCGCCGGAAGAGAATAAGGCTGCCGGCGATGATCGGAAAAAAATAGAGAATGGTAAAGACCGATTCACTGCCGCCGCTGTAATAAACGAGGATGGAGATGAGGAGCACGTCGAACAGCAGCTGCCCGTATGCAAAAGTGGAATAGCGCCGGATGGATTTCAACAGCAGCGCCGAACCGATGGTGTAAAGATAAACCCCGGTAATAATGGCGACAACGTAGTCAAACGGGGGAATAATAATGTTCTTTTCGGCGGACTGCAGGATAAGATTTATGCCAAGCAGAAGGGTGAGAAAAACGACCCGCAGAAATAACATCCACTGCAGCTGTTTTTTATACAACGATGCAGCTGCATGATTTCCCACCGGTTTAGCAATAAGTCTTTTCAGCACTGGGGATACACCTCAAAGAGGAATAATCCTACTTGATGTCATATTTTTGGACTTTATAGCGCAGCGACCGGAAACTGATTTTTAACAGCTCGGCGGCACGTATCTTTGAATTATCAGTTTTGGCAAGGGCATGTTCAATCATTTCCTTTTCAAGTGCAGCCATGACTTCATCCAGGCCCTTGGAATATAATTCCTCTTCTGATTCAAGGGATATAAAGGTTTCGGCCTGTTGTGCAACCGGGTGAGCATCTTTTTTATAGGAGGAAAGGGTCAGGCTTTCAGGTAGAATGATATTAGACGACTCCAGGGCTACCCCCCGCTCAATAATATTTTCCAGCTCGCGCACATTGCCGGGATAATCATATTCCATGAGGACCTGCATGGCATAGGAGGAGATTTCCTGTACGGTTTTCCCCATTTTATCGGAATACTTCCGCAGGAAATGGTTGACGAGCAGGGGCACATCCCCTTTTCTCTCGCGCAACGGCGGCACCCGGAGAGGTACAACCGCCAACCGGTAGAAAAGATCCTCACGGAAGCGGCCACCGATTATCTCCTCCTCCAGATTCTTATTGGTTGCGGCTATTATTCTGACATTTACTTTAACGGTGTCGGTGTCGCCAACCCGCTTTAATTCGCGTTCCTGCAGCACCCGCAGCAGCTTTGTCTGGATCAGGGGGGTCAGTTCGCCTATCTCGTCCAGAAAGACGCTGCCGCCGTCCGCTATTTCAAAAAGCCCCATTTTGTTTGAAATGGCACCGGTGAAGGCCCCTTTGACATGGCCGAAAAGTTCGCTCTCCAGGAGGTTTTCCGGTATGGCGCTGCAGGTGATGGGGACAAAAGGCTTATGGTGCACCCGGCTCAGGTTGTGAATGGCCCTGGCTACCAGTTCCTTTCCCGTCCCTGATTCGCCGTAAATTAAAATACTGGCCGGGGTGGGGGCAATTCGGGTGATGAGGTTGTAAATTTTGAGCATCTCCGGACTGGAGCCGATGATGGCTTCAAAAGAATCGGTTTTTGCAGAAATTTCGGCAGTTTTGTTTGTATCAATGGACCGAAGAGCTGATTTGATTATTTTGATTATTTCATCAACCTTGAAAGGTTTGGTGATATAATCAAAGGCGCCGCTCTTCATGGCAACCACAGCGTTTTCAGGTGAGGCAAAGGCGGTTATCATGATAACCGGGATGGAGTTATCGATCTCCTTGATCTTTTCGAGCAGGGTAAGACCGCCTATGCCGGGCATCTTTACATCGGAGAGGATAAGGTCAAACTCCTGATCCTGAATGAGATCAAAGGCGCCGGCCGGTTCGGCGGCAGTGGTAACTTTATATCCTTCCTTTTCGAGCAGGATCTTCAGAAACTCACGCATGCTGAGTTCATCATCAACCACGAGAATAGACGGCATATCCGGCACCTGTTTTTTTCTATTAATCCGGCTGAGAACGGGAAGAGGAATTACAGTCATCCTCGTAAGCAAGTCCGTTGGCCATAAACAGCACTGAATGGTTACAATATGACTCCCGGAATGTCAACGCACAATAGTGAGCCTCCGGCAAAAACAGCGGCGTGCCGGGCGCCTCAGCCCGGTTATGATGATCAGCCGGAGAAGAGGTCGCCTGGAGTCTTTTGCCGGAACGGATAATAATAACTTGCGCAAGTTATTTGAGTTACTTATAAGTAGTATGACTGCTCCGGAAGGGCAGGTAGATCTGCAGGCACCGGGCGTTTGCGCCAGGACGAAAATAAGCGCGGAAGGTTGCCGACCGGCAGGCGGTCATTGTTTTACCGCAATTGAAACATGAAGGAAATGCCGGTATAGTCGTGCATTGACCGATAACCGGGCAATTATTGGCAACCGTTATTGGCAGCATTTTTTAAACAAAAAGGGTGATATTGTATGTGTGTGGCAATACCAGCAAAGATTATCAGCAAAGAAGATTTACTGGCAACGGTTGAGGTATATGGTGCCAGACGGCAGGTAAACCTTATGCTGCTACCTGAAGAGGCGGAAATAGGTGATTATGTGCTCGTGCATGCCGGTTTTGCCATTCAGAAAGTTGATGTGGATGCCGGTAAGGAGACATTAAAGCTTTTTGATGAAGTTCTGCGGTCAATGGGAGTTGATCCTGAAAATGCATGAGGCATCGATTGCCATCTCCCTGCTTGAGACCGTTTCTAATCTTTGCCGGCAGGAAGGCTATACTTCCATTGAATCGGTACGGCTTAAAGTTGGAAAATTAGCGGGAATACTTCCCGACGCCCTTCTTTTTGCCTTTGATGCGGCCAAGGAAGGCACCATTGCCCGAGAGGCGCAACTGATCATCGAGTCCGTGTCCCTTGGTGGCGTTTGTAATGAATGCGGCTCATCATTCGAATCTGACGAACGCTATATTTATGCCTGTCCCGCATGCAATTCCAGTTCTATTAAAATAACCCGGGGCGATGAACTGCAGATCATTGATATGGAAGTAAACTGAAACCGGGACGCCGCCTGCCATATGAATGATTTTCGAAGTAAATGATGCCGACAAAAAAATCCGAGGAAAATCAAATGTTGCGCCTGCTGCATAGTACGGTCACGATCCTTTTGTTTCTGGTCGGTGTCCTGATGCCATACGCCGCCCAGGCAAAAGTCGACTGGGAGGTCGCCAATGCGGTCCGGCTCGATGAAACTCCGGTGGATGTTGTTCGGTCCGTGAACAATGATTTGACATTTGTTCTCACGGACCAGGCAAAGGTGCTGATTTATGGCGATGACAATAAAATGGTGGGCGCAGTTCCGGTCGATCCCTCTGTTGCCGCCATTGCGGTCTCTGCAAACGGCGAGCAGCTCTATCTCGTAAACAGCAAACGCAAGACTCTGCAAACAATAGATATTACCTTTATCACTGCTATAAATGTTGCGGATTCACCCTTTCTGGGTCCAGCGGGAGCGGAGGTTGTAGTTGCCGTATTCAGCGACTTCCAATGACCCTACTGCGGCAAGATGATGCCGCTCTTCGAGCAGGTGCTCGATAAATATCCCGATACCGTAAAAATAGTTTATAAACATTATCCTCTCCCTTCCCACAAGGAGGCATTTCCGGCGGCTCTGGCCTCGATGGCGGCAGCGGAGCAGGGTAAATTCTGGCAGTACCATGACGAACTTTTCCGCAACCAGAATGCTCTTTCCAGCGAGCTGTATCTGGAAATCGCCGGCCGTCTGGGACTGGATCTGCAGAAATTTACTCTGGATATGATGCGGCCCTCGCTGCGTCAGAAGATTGAAGCGGATATTGCTGATGGCAAAAAGGCAGGGGTAACCGGGACACCGACCATTTTTGTCGATGGCCGGAGACTGAAGAATCGTGATCTTGCCACGATAAGCAGTCTCATTGATGAAGAACTTGCCGATACCCGGAATAAACAATGAGAAGAGATGAAACGTCGTCCCATGCCTGAAATAAAACTCACCTTTGATGATAATAATCTGGCCCGGCTTTTATACGGGGATCTGAACAAAAATCTGAGTACGATCGAAAAAACGACCGGCGTTTCCGTAAAAACACGGGGTAATGAAGTAACCCTGGAAGGTCTGCAGCATGAAGTTGATGTCGCTGCTATTGGCCTGCAGCAATTATACGAACTTCTCCAGGCCGGCTATCCGGTATACCCCTCGGATGTAGCTTATGGCCTGCGCATCCTTGAACGTTCGACCAAGGCAAACCTGAAGGAAATATTTCTGGACCGGGTCTATATTACGGCGAACCAGAGGGTGGTCTCCCCCAAAAGCGTCAACCAGAAAAAATATATCGATACCATCCGGAGTAATGACATTGTTTTCGGTATTGGTCCGGCCGGCACCGGCAAGACCTATCTGGCGGTGGCAATGGCCATTTCAGCATTAGCCGCCAGCCAGGTTAAAAATATAATTCTCACCCGCCCGGCAGTCGAAGCAGGAGAAAAGCTGGGTTTTCTCCCCGGCGATATGGCCCAGAAGGTGGATCCCTATCTGCGTCCTCTCTACGATGCTTTAAATGATATGCTGGGCCGGGAGAAAGTCATTGAGTATATTGAAAGGGGCATAGTTGAAATAGCACCTTTGGCCTTTATGCGCGGGCGGACGTTGAACAGCGCCTTTGTTATTCTTGATGAAGCCCAGAATACCTCCCATGAACAGATGAAAATGTTCCTCACCAGACTTGGATTTGATTCCAAAGCGGTTATCACCGGAGATATTACCCAGATAGACCTGCCGACCGGCAAACAGTCCGGACTGATTGAGGCATCACGCATACTGAGCAGTATCAAGGGCATAGGATTCTGTACCTTTTCCGATGTGGATGTTGTGCGCCATCCTCTGGTGCAGAAGATTATCCGGGCCTATGCCAGGAAAGAAAAGACGCACAGCGAGAAAAAATCCCGGCCCCGAAAGACAAAGACTGACTCGAAATAGTCCGGCCGGCAGGAGAAGATGACCGGCTTCCTTGATAATTGCATAATTCTTCGGATATCCAATGCCTGTACTTCTCAGGAATGAATTTTGTTTTCCGCTGCCACGGGTTAACGAACTGCTGGTTCGGCGGATGGCGGAGCACCTTCTTGCGGCGGCCGGGATGCCGGAGGCGGAATTGAGTATTCTCCTGGTTGATGATGCGCAGATTACCGTGTTAAACAGATCCTGGCGCCGAAAACGGGGTCCGACAAATGTCCTGGCCTTTTCATTGACCGAAGGTGACGATGCCCCGCTGGCCCTGAATCTACTCGGTGATATCGTCATTTCAGTTGAAACTGCCGCCAGGGAAGCTGTCATTGCAAAAGTTTCGATGCATTCACGGCTGCTGGAGCTGCTCGTGCATGGATTATTGCATCTGCTCGGATATGATCATGAAAAATCGGATGCGGAAGCGGAAATAATGCATAACAAGGAAGGGGAACTGCTGCTGGAATTCAAGAAAATAAGGAGAGAGAGGATGATAAAACTAGCGGTGAATGTTGATCATGTGGCAACCTTGCGCGAGGCCCGAGGCATCAGCGAGCCCGATCCTGTTTTTGCCGCCGGTATCTGTGAATTTGCCGGCGCCGCCGGTGTCGTAGTCCATTTGCGTGAGGATCGCAGGCATATCCAGGACCGGGATGTCAGGCTGCTGCGCCAGACCGTTAAAACCAAACTCAATCTGGAAATGGGTGCGGCCGAGGAGATTATCACGTTCGCCCTAGAGATTAAGCCGGACATGGTGACCCTGGTTCCGGAAAAAAGAAAGGAGTTGACCACGGAAGGGGGTTTAAATGTTGCGGGCCAGAAAAAAAAGCTCAAGTTGGTGATCAACCGGATGCGTGACGCGGGTGTTCCGGTGAGCCTGTTTATTGATCCGGACTCGCGTCAGATCGGGGCGGCTGTTGATGTCGGAGCCACCTTTGTGGAAATTCATACCGGCAGATATGCCGATGCGGTAGGTGGGGAAGAAAGAGACCGTGAATTTGAACTGGTGGCTGCTGCTGCTGATGAGGCCTATGAAGCAGGCCTGAGAGTGAACGCCGGCCATGGGCTTAATTATATCAATACCAGGCGGATTGCCGCACTTGAGACCGTTGAAGAACTCAGCATCGGCCATGCCATCGTAGCGCGGGCCGTTTTTGTCGGCCTGGATCAGGCTGTCCGTGAGATGCTTGAGCTTATGGTATGATCCGGACCTGCAGCTGTTATGCAAGCGCGAACCTTATTTGTACGCCAGGGTAATAATAAAGGTTGATCCTTGCCCGACCTCGCTCTCAACCGCAATAGTGCCGTTATGCTCTTCAATGATATTTTTGACGATTGCCAGTCCCAGACCGCTGCCTCTGTTCTTGTCCGTATAAAACGGGGTAAATATCATTGCCCGTTTTTCTTGTGCAATACCGACCCCAGTATCCTTTATCCTGATGATAACCTTATTTCTGTCTTCTTTGGACAGTGAGGTGCTCACCGAAAGAGTACCGCCGTTCTGCATGGCCTGGACTGCATTGACAAAGAGATTGAGCAAGGCCCGGTAAAGAAAATTCTGATCCATGTCCATTGGCGCCAGGTGCGGATGCAGATTGTTTTCCACCATTATCCCGTTCTTGGCAAATTCAGGCTGCATGAATTTTTCCACCTTCATTATTAAATCATTGATGCTTTCCTTGCTGAATTGCGGCGCCTGCGGTCTGGCAAAATCCAGGAACTCCCGCACAATATTATCCAGCCTGCCGGTCTCGGTTATGATGATTTCAGCCAGATGTTTGCTGCCCGGAGCCTGATCCTTTAGACGCTTGTTGAGAATTTCCGCGGTACTGTGGATGATTCCCAGGGGGTTTTTTATTTCATGGGAAACAGAGGCGACCATTTCCCCCAGACTTGCCAGCCGTTCGGCATGATGGAGCTTCTCTTCAAGACGGCGCCGCTCCTGGGCGCGGGCCTCGTTAATCTGGTCCGCTTTGGTGACAATCTGCATGAGAATAAAGAACAGGGTTCCCATGATCAGTATGGAGACGACAATAATGGTAAGCTGCAGCCGGAGCACGGCCTCCATGTCATCCGAAAGGTCCTGTACGACTCTGGTGACCCCCATAATATCATTAGTACTCTCACTGAGCGGATTTTCCCGGCGGAAAGGAATGTAGGTCATCAGTTTTGTCGAAATCGGGTCTGAACCGGGCAGCAGATTCAAGATAGAGGCGGTGGATATGAGGCGTGAACTGTTGATGCCATTGAGTGCTCTCTTGTAACCCGACCCGCCTTTATCGCGAAGACCTACATCTTCCGGAACGGTGCTGTAGGAAATAATATTTTCTTTAGAGTCAAAAATGGTTACCGAATCGACCTTCAGTCCTTCGGTGGTATTACGGACAACGGTGTCGAGTATTTTAAACTGGGTCGGATTCCTGAGGGCGATTTCACCGTAGCGCAGAGCGGTGGGCAAAACAAACTGCAGGAAAACCTGCCTGTTCACATGTTCGGCGAGAAGCAGCGAGTAGGATTCACTTCGCTCCAGCATGACCTTTTGGGCATAGTTGGAGATAACCCAGGAGAGGACCATGGTAGTGATAAGCACGAGTCCGAGACCGGTAAAGGAGAAAAATTTTACCAGCCTGAAAGGTCTGAGTGAGTCAATATTTGTATGTTGCGAACGGGCTATCATTTTTCCTGAAAAATTTACCTGCCGAGACGGCTAAAGATCAAAAAAATCAACCGTCCTGCTGTATTGTTGCAGGGAACCAAGCCGGACCGTTGCCGTCCCGATGTGTAATTTTGTTATAATTTCAATTTATCGCCCCAATACGGTTTTTTTCAAGCACACCGGTAATACTATGCATCTGGCATTACTAATACAACTATATAGTACTTTTTCCGACAGGTTCATGTCTGTTACGGTTCAGCATACGCCGCACCGTTTGCATCGGGATGTATCGCAGGGAACGGTAGTTTTCTCATGCAAGGCTCTGCCGTATTCAGACCAGAGATATTGCCGGTCAATGTTGTGGTCGATTATTTCCCAGGGAAAGGCTTCATCCGGGCTTCTTTGGCGCAAGGCATAGTCGTCAGGCCTGATGTTTTCCATGGCAAAAGCCTGTTTCCAGGTGCAATGGTTGCGGATCATCATCAGCAGGGCATGTCCGACCCTGCGGTCGCCACGGGAGAGCACCGCCTGAAAAAAGGACTTTTCCGGGCTTTCGGTTTTGATGCGGATATTCGGCTCGGCGCCGATTTTTTTGCGGAGAAATTTCAGTTTGCGCTTCAGGTCCACCACCCTTTCCATAGGATGGAATTGAAACGGGGTCCATGGTTTCGGTATAAAACAGTTTATACTCAGGGTCAGGGTGCTGAGCCTGCCCCTGGAGCGGCCTACAGTCAACAATTTTTTCTTTACTTTCATGATCAGGTCAACCATTTCATCCAGATCAGGCTGCGATTCGGTCGGCAGGCCGATCATAAAGTAAAGTTTCAGGTTTCGTATGCCTTTTTCGGCCAGTATTTCAGCCGCAGCAAGGACATCATCCGCCGTTATACCTTTGTTAATTACCTGCCGCAGCCGTTCAGAACCTCCATCCGGGGCGATGGCCGCACTTTTTAAATTACTGTCGCCAAGCAGTTTGAGCAGCGAAGGATTAATTATATCGGCCCGCAGGGATGAAAAGGAGAGGGAGCATGCCTGGTCGGCAAGATAATCTGAAATTAAGGCCACATCCTCGGGACATGCCATTTCCATACCGAGCAGACCGACCCTTGAGCTGTTTTCGGGCCTGGAGTCAATGGCATTAATTATTGATTGCGCCTGCCAGAGACGCGGCGGGCGATAGATAAAGCCGGCGGCGCAAAACCTGCAGCCGCGGCTGCAGCCCCGGCCCAGTTCGGTCATGAAAAGATCGGAAAATTGGGCCAGCGGTGTCAGTATACCGGAGTGACCTGCAATATTTCCCGGTGAATCCATGATTACTTTTTTTACCCGTGACGGCAGGCCAGGGTACTTTTCATCCGGAACGGTTGCCAGAAAATTGCCATCAGGATCATATTCGACCCGGTAGAGTGCGGGGGGATAACATCCGGGAAGGTCGGCCCCGATCTCTGCCAGCAGTTCTTCCTTGTTCCTGCTGTTGATTCCGGCTGATAAACGGGCCGTAACCGGGCCCAGCACCGGTTCGGCTTCTCCGATAATAAACAGATCGACAAAAGGCGCCAGGGGCTCGGGGTTCATGAAGGTCGCAACCCCGCCTGCAACTATCAGGGGTTGTCCGTTCCCGGCCTTTGGCGTGATCTTACGGCTTTTTTCTGTTCGTTCGGAAACAAGAGCATCGATCCCTGACATCTCCAGCATCATGATGAGATTCTGATAGTCCTGTTCAAAACTGACGGAGAAATAAAGGAGGGGGAAATCAGCAAGCGGTCTGCCGGATTCAAGGGATAGCGGTTTTGAGCTTGATTCGGGGAGAAAGATTCTTTCTGCAACTATGGAATCATCCCGGTTCAACAGCTGGTAGACAAGCTGAAATCCGAGATTGGACATTCCGAGTTCATACCTGTTCGGATAGATGAGAGCGATCGGGGTTCTGTTTTTCCACTTTTTTCTGATACTGCCCTTTTCATGGAATAATCGGTTCCGGTTGCCGTCAGCACCGGCAGTCAGTCTTGAGTTGCGCACCATAAGTTACGAATTTCAGTAGACAAAAAACTGTATTTATTGCAGCCTGCATCAGCGGCCCGGATGGATTTCCGGGGCCCGCAAATATTAATATTTCAGCCCGGTGAATCATATAATCATCGACTGGCTGGCAAATAAAACTCAATCACGATACCTGCAGCGGTCATTATGGAACTATAGTAACCATTTTGGGGGAGAAGGCAATATAATCCCAAATTCCCGTAAGCCCGGCACATTAATCAGCAGCCTGCCGCAGATATGTCGGAGTTTCCAGTTCGGCCTCATCCAGGGTGCCGGGAAAGGGCAGGGACTGTTTCCTGACAAGTCCTGGATTGCGGCGGGTGAAGCCCTTGTTCGACTTGTTGTCGCTGTTGTCGACGGAAATTTTCGGGCCGCTGTTCTCGGCGGGTTCCCTTTCCTTGGCCTGGGCTTTATTGGCAGTGGTCTGCATGGGCCTCTTTATGGTTTCCGACTCGTCCATGCCGATTACACCGGTGGCAATAACGGTGACCCGTATCTCGTCTCCCAGGCTGTCATCAAAAAGGGCACCCACAATGATGTTGGCATCCTCATGGGCCTTCTGCGATATCAGGCTTGATGCCTCCATGAATTCGGTCATGGTCAGAGTGTCTTCCGAGGCTGAAATGTTGATGAGTACCCCTTTGGCGCCGTCAATACCTACATCCTGAAGGAGTGGATTGTCGATTGCGCGCTTTGCCGCCTCGATGGCACGATTTTCACCGACACCGACACCGGCGCCCATAAGTGCCGGTCCGACCTCCTTCATGACCGCCTTCAGATCGGCAAAGTCGACATTCATATGGCCGGGAAGATTTATCAGATCGGTAATCCCCTTCACGGCCTGCAAAAGGACCTCGTCCGCCTTTTTCATCATATCCATGAGCTTGCTGCCCTTTTGCATAATGGTCAGAAGCCGGTCATTGGGAATGGTGATTATGGTATCCACATGCTTTTTCAACTCCTGCCAGCCTTCCTCGGCCTTTTTCATCCTGGCCTTGGCCTCGAAAAAGAAGGGCTTGGTAACGACGGCAACGGTAAGCGCACCGATTTCCTTGCTGAGCTTGGCCACCACGGGCGCGCCCCCGGTTCCCGTGCCACCCCCGAGACCGGCGGTAATAAAAACCATGTCCGAGCCCTTGAGCACATCGCGGATCTCTTCAAGACTTTCAAACGCGGCTTCCTTGCCCCGTTCCGGGTCGGCCCCGGCTCCGAGACCCTTGGTGATGCCGGGTCCCAGCTGCAGACATATGTCGGCCCTGGAATTTTCCAGGGCCTGCAAGTCCGTATTGGCGGCAATGAACTCAATCCCCCGGAGCTTGTTTTCAACCATAGTGTTTACGGCGTTCCCTCCGCCGCCACCGATACCGATGACCCTGATTTTGGCCAATGATTCTTCCGCCATTCGAAATTCCATCTTCTTTCCCCCTTTCTCTACGTTTTGTCCATGTGAAGACTAAGGTAGACTGTTTATTATCTGTTCATCCTTGTTAAGGTTGCTGTACTCCATAAAACTTCTGCAGGTTAGAGATTGCTGCTGAACCAGCCTTTTAGCACCCCGACCACACCTCCTATGGCCTTTTTGCCGGGAACCCGCCATTTTTTGCCGGATGCATGCCGGCTGGCATAAATAACCAGGCCGACACCTGTTGCGTGCTGCGGTGAGTTGGTAGTTTCCGGAGCTTCATGAATATCCCGGGGATAACCGATTCGCACCGGCAGATCAAATATCTGTTCCGCCAGGTCGACAATATGCTCAAGAAGGGCGGTGCCGCCGCAGATGACAACACCGGCATTCAATCTGTCCTTGTAGGAGGAGTCGATCATTTCCTGATTAAGGATGACCAGCATCTCCTCGATGCGGGGCTCCAGAATCTCACCCATAATCCGCTGTTTGACCTTTCGGGGTTTTCTGTCCCCGACCGTGGGAACCTCTATAATGTTATCGCCGTTTATCATCGAGGTCAGGGCCGAACCGTGAAGATTCTTCAACCGTTCCGCCTCCTGAAATGGGGTCCGCAAGCCGACGGATAGGTCGTTGGTCAGATTATTGCCGCCGAGACCGAGTTCATAGGTGTGCTTGATGGTGCCGCCGGAAAAGATGGCCAGATCCGAAGTGCCGCCGCCAATGTCAAGCAGACCGACGCCAAGATCCATTTCTTCCCGGGATAAGACGGCGTTTGCCGAGGCCAGTGATTCCAGGACAATATCGGCTACCTCGAGCCCCGCCCTGTTGCAGCACATGACCAAATTGTGAATCGAGGTTGTATCACCGGTGACGATATGGACATTGGTGACCAGCCTGACCCCGGTCATGCCCAGGGGATCCTGGATGCCGGTATGATCATCAACCATGAACTCCTGCGGCAGAACATGGATGATTTGCTGGTTCTGGGAAAGGTTGACCGCCCTGGCGGCATCAATGACCCGGTCTATATCATCCTGTCTGATTTCCCTGTTTTTAATTCCCACTATCCCCGGGCTGTTGAAGCCTTTAATGTGGCTTCCGGCAATGCCGACGCAGACGGTGTTGATTTCACAGCCCGCCATTTCCTCGGCCTGTTCCACCGCCATCCGGATGGAGTGCACCGTGCTTTCGATATTAACCACCACCCCTTTTTTTAAACCTATGGAGGGATGGGTGCCGATACCGATAACCTCGATCTTGTTCTCAAAAACCTCACCAATGACGGCACAGATTTTTGTGGTGCCGACATCAAGCCCTACAATGAGATCCCCCCGCTGCTTTTTTTCCATTGCCTCTTCCCTGATCTAAGCTGTCGCTTTCAAGTCTGCCGGAACCGCTGTAAGTTCAGCGCCGACAAACAGAAATATGTATCCGGATGACATCATTAAGCTCCTTTGTTGCCTCTCCCGGTTTTATCTTCAGGATCCAGTTTGCCGACCAGAATGGTATCTTTCTGATAATCCAGACGGATATACGAAACCGCAGAAAATTCCCCGGTTTTATAAAGATCCTTCAAGACTTTAACCAGACGGTAATACCGGGTTGAAATTTTGCCGTCATCCCCGAAATATATGGGGAACGGCCGATCAAGCAGATAAATGATGAGTTCCCCGTTTTCCGTGATATGGATTTCGGAAATATTCTGCTCCGGCAGAATCGGGTTATTTCTATTGGCTACCTTCAGCAGATCATAAACATCGAGGAGCGGTTCTGGAATCTGCCCGGCTCGGGGCATGTTGAGCGAAAAGTTTTCCAGACCCGTGATCACCGGGAAATCAAGCTCCTGCGACGGGCTTACGGCTGCAATGATCTGTCCTCTGCTGTCGAGATAGAACAGGCCTGATTCCCGGTTCAGCAGGGCTACCGGATTTTTTTCCTTCAGGTTGATCAGCAGCCGGTTCGGCCAGTCGCGGATAACTTCGGCCCTTTCGATCCATGGATGGCTTTCAAGGAGAGACTGCACCTGGAGCACATTAATTGCCAGAAGATTGGAATGGATATCCACCCTGCTCAGAGCGGCAATCTGTTCCTTGGTCGTCATGCGGTTGCCGTCAATCCTGACCGCGGTTATCTGAAAGAAATCGGACCGGCACAGTTTGTAATATATATGCTTGGCACCAAAACCCAGACAGAGAAGCATGACACCCAGAGCCGCGGCCCTGATAATCCATCTCAACGGCTGCCTCCCGGGTTGTTCCGGTCTCCTCGGGTTTTTCCCCGATTTGATTTCAATACTTGCAGCATGCGGCATATTCATTTTTTTTTACTCTTCTCCCAGAATATGGACTTCAGGCTCCAGTTTGACCCCGGAATGTTTGTAAACCTCCTGCTGAACCACGTGCATGAGATGTAAAATATCAGCGGCACAGGCCTCGCCGGTATTGACAATGAAATTGGCATGTTTTTCGGAAATTTTAGCTCCACCGACGGAAAACCCTTTCAGGCCGGCCTCTTCAATCAGGCGGCCGGCTGAATCGGCCGGTGGATTTTTAAAAAAGGAGCCGGCGCTTGGTTCTGAGACCGGTTGATTCCTGCGGCGCAGTTCCAGATATTTTCTGCATGCTTCCTTGATATCCTCTCTGTTGCCCGGAATTAAACGAAAGGTTGCCGAGAGCAGAATGGTTTGTCGGGGCATGGACCATTTCCGGTACAGAAACCCGAGATTTACGCCCCCTTCGGTGAATATTTCGCCCCTGCTGTTCATGAGGACGGACGTATGGACCAGACTGCCTATTTCATAGCCCCAGGCCCCGGCATTCATAACAATCGCCCCGCCGACACTGCCGGGAATACCGACCACAAATTCCAGACCGGATAAACTTCGGGAGGTGCAGAACTGCATCAGCCGCTGCAGCAGACAGCCGCCTCCGGCACGGATGTAAGCGAATCCCTCTTCAGCGGCGGCGTATTTTTCACAGGAGCTGAATTCCTCCTGCAGGATAATGGTCACCCCGGTGAGCCCCCTGTCGGGCACCAGAATGTTGCTGCCTCTGCCGACAACCCGCCAGGCAATATCATTTTTGTCCAGCCAGCGGATCAGTTTTTTCAATTCATCAAGGTTTGACACGGCAACCAGGGCCTCGGCAGGGCCGCCGACCTTAAAGCTGGAAAATTTTGCCATGGGGCTGTCCCACAGAATTGTGCCCTTCCAGAAACGGGCAAGATCCTTTGCATGTGAATTAAGCGAAGTCATCTTTTCAGCCTGGAAAGCTTTCATTGTTATCATCCAGAATTTTCAGCAGCATTTCCCCGGCCTGCCATATGTTTCCAGCTCCCAGTGACAAGACCATGTCACCAGGGGCAAGAATGTCCATGGCCTTGTCAAGGAGCTTTGCAAAACTCGGCTCAAAGTATGCATGCCGGTGGCCATGCTGCTTTATGCCGTTTAACAGCGCCTCGGCGGTTACCCCGGGAAGCGGAGGTTCACCGGCGCTGTATATCTCGGTTACCAGAAGAATGTCGGCCTCGTAAAAGGCGGTATAAAACTCTTCGGCCAAAGCCCTGGTCCTTGAATACCGATGCGGTTGAAACAGGACCACCAGGCGGCGCTCAGGCCACGCGTCACGTAGGGCGGAGAGGGTTGCCCGGATTTCAGTAGGATGATGACCGTAGTCATCTATAACCGTAATATCTCTCCTTTCCCCTTTAATCTGCAGCCTGCGCTGCACCCCCGAAAAACTTTGTAAAGCAGCAGCAATGGCGGCGAACGGGATATCCAACTCCAGCCCTACTGTGACCGCGGCTAAGGCATTGTAAACATTGTGTAATCCGGCAAGCCGGAGGGCAATTTCACCGAGAATTTCCTGCTCCCGGCACACTTCAAACCGGGTATTGGGCCCGGTGGTGGTTATTCCTTTGGCATAGATGTTTGCCTGGCTCGTCAGGCCGTAGGTCAAAAATCTTTTTTTGACTCTGGGCAGGATTGAGGCAACATTGGGATCATCCAGGCAGAGTATTGCCGCACCGTAGAATGGTATTTTGTCAATAAAATCAAGAAACACCTCTTTGATCTGCTCGATGGAGCTGTAGTAGTCCATGTGTTCCAGGTCGATATTGGTCACGACCTCAAGAACCGGGGATAGTTTCAAGAAAGATCCATCTGATTCATCCGCCTCGGCAACGAGAAAGTCACCTTCCCCGAGTCTGGCATTAATACCGCCGAAACAGTCAACTTTGCCGCCGATAACCACGGTGGGGTCAAGACCCGCTTCGCCAAGAATCCAGGCCACCATGGATGTCGTCGTAGTCTTGCCGTGACTGCCGGCAATGGCGATGCCGAACTTGGTGAGCCGCATGAGTTCCGCCAGCATCTCCGCCCGGGGAATAACCGGGATAAGGCAATTGACGGCAGCTTCAACTTCCGGGTTGTCAGGGGCAATGGCCGAGGAGGTGACCACGACATCAACTCCCTCTATCCAGGCCGCGTCATGACCAATGTGTACCGTGGTGCCGAGTGCCGCGAGACGGCGGGTAATATCTGATTCCTGCAGATCCGAGCCGCTGACCTTGTAGCCGAGAGTCAACAGGAGTTCAGCAATGCCGCTCATGCCGATGCCGCCGATGCCCACAAAGTGAATTTTTTTGCCTTTTCTATACATGACAGATAGTATCCGTGTGTCCGGGTTTGTCAGAACGCCAGAATTTTGCCGGTATTCTCCGGAAGTTTATCTTTTATGAGCTCTATGCATGCCGCAACAATTGTTACGGTTGCTTCCGGTTTGGCAACCCTGCCGGAATTTGCCGCCATTGCCGCCAGAAGTTCCGGATCAGCCAGAAGCCGCTTTATTTCCAGGCCCAATTTTTCCCCATTCAGTTCAGACTGTCTGAACATAAGCCCGCCGCCTGCATCCACCAGGTAACGGCCGTTGATCTCCTGATGATTGTCGGCGGCAAAAGGATAGGGGACGAGAATTACCGGCAGATGGAAAACCGTCAGTTCGGCCAGGGTGGTTGCGCCGGCCCGTGATATTACCAGATCGGCCTGGGAGTATAACTCCGCCATGTCACTGAAAAAGGAGGAAACCCTGGCATTGACGCCCAATGCAGCATATTTTTCCCGCACCTTGATTTCGTCATGTTCCCCGGTCTGATGGATAATATTGGGCATCGGTGAGCGTTCCATCAGGCTTTTCTCCGTGGCCTCGAGCATGAGGCTGTTCAAATGGCGTGCGCCCTGGCTGCCGCCCAAGACCAACAGAGTCAGGGGTTTCCGGTTATTTTTCCTCCGGTGCATTTTATTGGCGGCCGTCAAAATCTTGCGCCGCACCGGGTTGCCGCTGAGGATGGTTTTCGCTGCGGGGAAATATTTTTTACTGCCGGGCAGGGAAACAAATATCCGCTCGGCGATGCGGCCCAGAAATCTGTTGGCCAGGCCCGGGATGGAATTCTGTTCATGGATGCAGGTTCTGACACCCAGCAGACGGGCGGCAAGAATTACCGGTACAGTGACATACCCGCCAACCCCGAAAACCAGATCAGGACCAAATTTCCGGATTATCTTAACCGCTTCCAGCAGGGCCGCGGGCTGCTGCAGGACAGCCTTTATCTTGGCTGCCGGGCTTTTTCCCTTTATACCCTGGCTTTTAATCGTCATGGTTGCAAAACCCAGGTCGGCCAGTCCGTTTTTATCCACTTTTCTTTCAGTGCCGATGTACAGCACCTCGCAGCCGGGATTTGCCTGCATCATTGCCTGGGCCAGGGAAATGCCCGGGAAGAGATGGCCACCAGTGCCGCCGCCGGTGATTATGAGCCGTAAGGTATGTGCTTTTTCGTTTTTCATCCTAATGCACTGTAATCTCTTTTGCCGGGTCGGCAGGATTGTGCCGCAGGCCGAGAACTGATTTTCTGAAAACATCGCCACGTTCGGCATAATCTGCAAACATGTCAAAACTGGCGCAGGCCGGAGAAAGCAGGACCGCATCACCCGGCGCGGCAAGTATCGCGGCCCTGGCAACCGCATCCTGGAGTGTGTCACACCTCTCAACCTCGGTAAAGGCCAGAAAGGCGCGGGTCATTGCATCTTGTGCTTCGCCGATGAGCAGCAGGTGTTTGACTTTTTGCCGGACAGGCTCGGCCAGGATAGAGTAATCGCCGCCCTTTTCCCTGCCGCCGGCAATAAGAATGACGGGCTGCCGCATGGCTTCAAGGGCGGAGTATACCGCCCCGACATTGGTGGCTTTTGAGTCGTCGATGTAGCGGATTCCGGCAACTTCAGCTACCGGTGTCATACGGTGTTCAAGGGGCCTGAATGCGGCAAGGGCCTTTTGGATGTCCTGGTGCCGGCAGCCCATGAGACGCGCGCCGAGAATTGCCGCCGCCGCATTCTGCAGGTTGGCGGCACTCTGCAAAGCGGTGGAGTCCAACACGTAAATCTCGCCATGCATATTGTCCGGCAGAGACGTGCTGCTGCTGTTTTGCAAACGAACGGTGTCGCCATGGATTGAAGCCCCGGCAAGATCGGCGAGCAGTTTGCCGAAAAACAATCTCCGGCAGGCAGGCCAAAGATTCCTGCGGTTCATGATCTCGGCATCATCGGCATTCAGAACGGCGTAATCATCTGTCCCCATGGCACTAAAAATTGTGAATTTGGATTCCACGTAAGCCGCAAAGGAACTATAGCGTTCCAGGTGATCCGGGGTAATATTCAGCAGGATGGCGGTTTTGAACGGGAGCCCCTTTTGGGCGCCGCCGGTGTCCAGTTGGAAGCTGCTGACCTCAGCCACTACCACATCCGCATCCTGGTCTCCGGCAAGATATTGGAAGAGAGGCGTACCGATATTGCCGCCGACAAAAACCTTTTTGGAGCCGGCCTGAAAAATATCGCCCAAAAGGGTGGTAACCGTGGTTTTGCCGTTGGTGCCGGTTACCCCGATTACCGGCGTCCGGATAAATTGCGCCGCCACTGCCAGTTCTCCCACAATCGGTATATGTCGACGTCTGGCTGCAGCCAGCGGCTCAACCGTAAGGGGAATGCCGGGGCTGACAAAAATAAGATCGGCATTGGTGAAAAAATCACGGCTGTGTCCGCCTGTTTCACAGGGGATATTGTTTTCTGCCATCCAGGCGCTGAACTCAGGGGATATGGAATCTCTGGGGGATGATTCAGACACCGAGATCCCGGCACCACGCTGATGGAAAAATCCGGCGGCAGCCCGGCCGGTTTTGCCCAAACCGACAACGAGAACATTCCGGCCCCGCAGGCGGGAGAGAGTGGCGTTATTTTTCAGCGGCTGTGTCATCCGTTCTTTCATGTTTAACGTGAAGAGCTGCGTTTATCTGAGTTTTAAAGTTGCCAGGGCCAGCAGGCCGAGAATGATCGATATGATCCAGAAGCGAACCACCACCTTTGGTTCGGCCCACCCCTTTTTTTCGAAATGGTGGTGAAACGGGGCCATGAGGAATACCCGCCTGCCGCCGGAAATTTTGTAAAATCCCACCTGGATGATTACGGACATGGCCTCCATGACAAAAATACCCCCGACAATTGCCAGCAGTATTTCCTGTTTAATAATAATTGCAATGGTGCCAAGAGAGCCGCCCATGGCGAGTGAACCGACATCGCCCATGAACATCTGGGCCGGATAGGCATTGAACCAGAGAAAACCGAGGGTGCTTCCAATGATGGCGCCGCAGTATACGGCAAGTTCACCTGCCCCAGGAACAAAGGGTATCTGCAGGTAATCAGACAGAACGGCATGGCCGGCCAGGTATGAAAATATCAGGTAGACCGACCCGGTGATGATAATCGGTCCTGCCGCCAGACCATCCAGCCCGTCGGTCAGATTGACGGCATTGGAAGCACCGACAATGACGAACATGGCGAAAATAATATAAAACCAGCCGAGATCCGGCTTGAGCATTTTAAAGAAGGGAACACTCAAATGGCCGTCGAAATCGGGATGGTTGTAAAGTATAAAGCCAAGAAGCAGGGCGCCGATCACCTGCAGTAATAATTTACCCCTGGCACTCAAACCCCTGCTGCTGTTTCCGATGATTTTTCTGAAATCGTCAATCGCCCCGATACTGCCGAACCACAGGGTAATTCCCAGGATTATCCAGACATAGCGGTCGGTGAGATTGGCCCAGAGCAGGGTGGAGTTTATAATGGTAAAGATAATGAGCATCCCGCCCATGGTGGGTATGCCTTCTTTCTGCAGGTGGGTCTCCGGGCCGTCGTCCCTGATAACCTGACCGAGCTGCAGCTTTTTGATGTAGCGAATAAAGGCTGGGGCAACCAAAACAAAGAAAAGAAAAGCGGTGACTGCAGCGCCAATGGTCCGGAAGGTGATGTACCGGAATACATTGAATCCTGCAAAAAGATTATTCAGTGGGTAGAGGAGGTGGTATAGCATGTGTTTTAGTTGCCCGCCGCCCTGTTCGTGGGTTTATTATTGTTCAGAAGTTCAAGAACCTCTTCCATGCGTATGCCCCGTGAGCCCTTGATAAGAATCCAGTCTCCGGGGGTGATCCTGCCTTTCTGCAGTAATTCCTGCAGCCAGTCCGCCAGTTCTTTCTTGCTGCTGAATCCCCTGGCCGCCGCCGTGGCCATCCCGGCATTTTTTGCACTTGCAGTCATGTTGTCCGCCTGGCTTCCGTAGGCGGCCAGAAAATCGAAGCCAAGATCATGAACCGCTTTGCCAACAGCAGCATGCGCATGATCACTTTTCGCCCCAAGTTCCAGCATGTCGCCCAGAACGGCTACACCCCGATGATTTTTTTTCAGATCCAACAGGGTGTTGAGGGCGGCCAGCATTGATGCCGGGTTGGCGTTATAGCAGTCGTTCAGTACCATGAGGCCTGAGGGCAGGGTCTCAATGCGGGCCCGTTTGTCATAAGGCCGGAAGGCAGCGAGCCCACGGGCGATCTCATCAATATTGCTGCCGGCGCCATGGGCCAGTCCGGCCGCGGCAAGACTGTTTGTCACATTGTGATAGCCCAGGGCCCTGATCGCTGCCTGCCGGGATTGACCGCCGATATAAAGAGTAAATTCCATGCCGTCCGGGCCCAGACTTTTTATATCTGCGGCGCGCACATATGCATCCGGATGCACGCCAAAGGTTATCTTCTTCCGCTGCAGCCTGGCGGCAAGGGAAGCAACGATCTCGTCATCGAGATTTACCACAACCTGTGCCTCTAGGTTGAGTCCGGCAAACAGTTCGTTCTTGGCCCGGGCCACACCATGGATATCGCCGAGACCTTCAAGGTGTGCCTCCTGAATGTTGATGATGCAGGCGAGATCCGGATCGGTAATTTCCGTCAAGACGGCAATTTCTCCCGGCCTGTTCATGCCCATTTCCAGCACCGCGATCTCATGTTCAGGTTTAAGGCGGAATAAGGTTAAGGGCAGGCCGATCTGATTGTTGAAATTACCTTCGGTTTTTAAAATGGCATGATTCTGACCCAGAATGGATGCGGTCATCTCCTTGACCGTGGTTTTGCCGGAACTGCCGGTTAAGGCGATAACTTGCAGATTACTGTTCCATTGGCGGCGACCTGACGCCAGCTGCCCCAGGGCGGCAAGCGTATCAGGCACCAGCAGTACGGGCACGGGCGGCAGAAAATCAAGGCCGGTTTCCGGCCGGCCTTGAATGTGGCTGATGAGAAGTCCGGCGGCCCCTTTTTCAACCGCCTGCTGCAGAAACATCCTGCCGTCGAAATTTTCACCCTGCAGGGCCACAAAGAGATCACCGGGATGAAGTGTCCGGGTATCGGTGGAAATGTTGCTGAAGGTCATGGGCTTATCAACAGGAAAGAGCAGTTGTGCCCCGGTTATCTGCCGGATCCGGTCAAGTCTCCAGGCATGGGGTGCGCCGGATTTTGCCTGCAATTGCATGCGGGCCTCGATCCGGTCGTCAAAATATTTTTTACCGGTTCTGCTAATCTGGTAGTTTTCATGCCCTTTGCCGCTGATCAGGATGACGTCGTCCGGTCCCGCAAACCTGATAGCCGTCCTGATAGCCCGGCGCCGGTTTTCGATGATGTCATATCCCGTGCCTTCTTCCTTTGGGAGGGTTTTTAATGCTGATACCCGTTTAAGGCCGGTACTGGAAAGTCCCTGCTCGATCTGGTGCAGGATCTTTTCAGGGGATTCGGACCGGGGGTTATCCGAGGTTGCCAGCACGAAATCGCAGAATTCCCCGGCAATTTTACCCATAAGAATTCTTTTGCCGGGGTCGCGGTCGCCGCCGCAGCCAAAAACACAGATCAGCCGTTTGGGCTTAAGTTGCTGCAGGGTGCCCAAAACGTTTTCAAGGGCATCGGGGGTATGGGCGTAATCGACAAAAACTTGTGGACAGGGAGCAGCCGTATCCTCCGGCACAACCCTCTCGAGTCTGCCCGGGATGGTTTTTACCTGTCCCAGGCCGGCGCGAATGCAGTCCGGTTTTTCATCATGGACAATGCCGACGGAAATGGCGCAGAGCAGATTGTGCAGGTTGAATTCACCGGCCAGAGGAGTCTTAAGTTGTAACGTCCCTGCGGGGGTTATAATTTCCGCAGTGGTGCCGTCGATTTCCAAGGTGTAAGTAAGCGGGTATACATCACAGTTGCTGCTCAGGCCGCAGGTTACCATGCGAGGTGCATCCTCTGCGGATCGGAACAGGGATGTCAACTCCTGGTGCATGCGTCTGCCCCAGCTGTCTTCTGCTCCGGAAGCGGACCTGACATCCGCCCCTGTCTGCGGCTCGGCGTCAGGGAGCGCAATCACAATCCGTCCCTCCGGTTTTAAATAGCGGGTGAAGAGCAGTTTTTTGCTTGTAAAGTAATGGGACATATCGGGGTGAAAATCCAGGTGGTCCCGGGTCAAATTGGTAAACACCGCGATATCGAAAGCCATTCCCGCAACCCGGGACTGGGCCAGTCCATGGGACGACACTTCCATGACCACATCGGTAATATTCTCGTCGGCCATCCTGCGGAGCAGGGCAAAAAGTGTATGGGATTCCGGTGTTGTAAAGGGGGCCGCCATCTCTATGGGTTTATTGTTTTTATCAGCATAGCGGTAGTTTACGGTGCCGATGACGCCGGTTCGTCTACCGCAGGCCGTTAACATCGATTCGACCAGAAAAGATGTTGTTGTTTTGCCGTTGGTCCCTGTAATCCCGATCATGGTGAGTTCCCGGTCGGGATGGTCATAGTAATTTGCCGCGATATATCCCAGGGCGGTTCTGGTGTCTTTAACTTCCACTATTGCAACCTGCGGCCGGCCTTGCCAGTCCGGAACAAATTTCTGCCAGCCGCGATGAACCAGCAGCGCGGAGCAGCCGGCCGCAACCGCCTGTTGTAAATAATCGTGGCCGTTAACACTAAAACCTTCGAGGGCGGCAAATAGGAACCCGGGCTGCACCTGCCTGGAGTCTGAACAGATTCCGGTGATCCGGGTTCCCTCTATATCGCCGCTCGATTGGTATGCAACACCTGCCAGGAGGAGGTTGAGTTTTTTTGCTGCTGTTGAATATGCTGACATTAACATGATCCAGAATCAGGCCTGATTTTCACCCCGGTTTTTCATATCTCCTGCTGCATTTGCAGAATACATTGGGTGGTATTTTTGAGTTCGGTCCCGGCTGCCGGTTTTTGCGATACTATTCTGCCGCTGCCGACAAGTTTAATATCCATGTTGTAATGCTGGAGTACCTGCAGTCCGGCCCGCAGACTTTTGCCGGTGACGTCAGGCATGTTTTTTTTGTTGCCTTCAGTTGAAGCCATCTCTTCTTTTCCCCTGGAATGTGAATCTCTATTTGCCGTCACAGCGTTGCCACTGCCGGACCAGAAATCGGGGGAGGGTTCCGGCGGCGGCTGGTCGGCAAGATAGATCATTTTCTGCAACAGATCCGAATCCGGGGCCAGAACTGACAATTTGCCGCCAAAGGCTTCCAGGCTGTCCGGGTAAATACTGTCGCCGTCGTCAGGATAAGACAGCAGGACTATCATCGTCAGTTTGGGATCTTTGCCCGGGATTGCCCCCAGCATTATACTTTGCGTGATACGGGAAGTTTGCTCCATATACCGGACAGTATCGCTTCCTGTTTCCAGTGGTGCGGAATTCTCCGGAAGCTGAGCAAACCGGTGCGTTTCTATAAACATCGGTACCTGTGCAGTCCATTCTCTGCTGTTCATTTTCAGCCATTTAACGGCAAGAAAATCCATGATATCTTTGCTGGTATCAGGATGCAATGAGACGGCCTGTGCTGCTTCGGACAGGTCCGGTTCGACCGGTACGGGGTTTTCTTTCGGATATGCTCTGTACAGCAGATGCGGCGAAACGATTCTGCCGTTATTGATCAGGGTCGTGAAACCGGTAAGCAGACGCAGGGCAGAGGTGTGATAGGAAGGATCAGTAAGTGCCAGGGTAGAAGAAACGGGCGTTTCATTTTTGAGCGGTATGTCTGTCAGGGGTTTAAGCTCCAGCCCCAAACGTTGTGAGAAACGGGCAAGATATTCAGGATCAACATAATCAATCCGCGGGGCGGAGGATATTTTTTTTCTTTTGAGGATTTCCGGTTCCAGGACGAGTATGGGCTTCTCTCCATCTGCGTTATCAATTGCTTCAGTCCTTCTTTCATTTCTGAGGTTGATTGCAGCCGCCTGCTGGAAGAGAAGAGACAGTTCCCCGGGATACACCGGCTCAGTCACCAGATGATTATTCAGGGCCGTGCTGGTAAACTCCCAGTAGCGATTGGGATTAAATCCGGGATAGCTGGCCATGGCAAGTATAGCCCCGGTGTCGGCGTCCATTATAAGCACACCTCCACTTTCAGCCCCGGTGATCTTCACTCTTCTTTGCAGAAATTGTTCAATTTTTGACTGGGTCATCAAATCCAGATTCAGTACCAGGTTGGTCGCCGTCCGGTTGAATCGGGTCGCATCACTGAAATGCAGAGCTTCCAGTTCCGTCCGGCTGATTTCATCGCCACGCAGGAGGGTATTGTACTGATACTCTATACCGTCCAAGCCCTGGTCATTTTCAACAAAACCGACAGCATGGGCGGCGGTGTCATAATGGGGATAGAAACGTTTGGTTTCAACAACCTGATAAATACCCTTTATATTGCGCTCCTTTATCGTATCGGCCAATTCCTGGTCAATGTCTTTGGCAATCCAGACAAAACCCCTCTCGCTTTTCAGACTTGCCAGGAGCTGGCGCGGCTTTAATCCAAGAATTTCTTCCAGCAGGGTGGCAGAGGCTGCCGAGTTCTCCATTTCAAGGGGCCTGGCGTATATGGCATAGGTTTCGTAGGTGGCAGCCAGGGATCTAAAATTCCGGTCGTAAATATTTGCCCGAAAAGAAGCGGCCGGGATCGAAGCCGAGGCCTGGGCCGGTTCGTTCTGCTTCAACCAGATAAGAATTTCCGAAATGGCATAAAGCTTATCTTTATAAAACAAGAAGGCCCCGGATCCTAAAATGAGGACAAGGGCCAGAAGGAAAACCCGGTGTTTCCTTCTATGAGAGTGCAACTTCCGTCGGCGATGCACCTGTTTCTTGGTCTGATCAGTCATGTAACATTAAAAACTCCGCGGCAAGGGTGCAATTGATATGGTTTTTCTGCTGCAGTATTTTCCGCTGCTCCGGCGAATTGGTTTTAAAAGTTTTCACTTATGGATACCGTAGTTGACTTTCCCCGGGAGTCCGCAACCCGAGTTTCCGGGCAGCCTCCTCCATCTGGTTTTGGGTCAGGAGTATTTCGCGCTGCACCAGCAGCAGACTGTTTTTATTCTGCAGCTCATTGTTGATCGTTCTGCTGCTGCCGATCTGGTCCAGGGCACCCTGAACCTTCAGGCCGTACCAGATAGTTGAACTGACGGCTATAACCAGGGTTACCAGAAGCAAGGCACCAATTGATTGCCATATGAATTTGGTTGCCGGGATAATTTCCCTGGCAGAGGCGTATGATTTTTTCTTCGAAGTTCTCAGCTTGTTTCTGCCTTGCGGCATTATCAAGGTGCCGGAATAATCCTTTAACATTTTGCGTTCCTCCCCTTTCTCAACCTTTCATATAGGCCGCCCGCAGCTTGGCGCTTCTTGCCCGTGGATTCATCTTGACCTCTTCTGCTCCCGGGATAACAGGTTTTTTTGTTAATATATGCAGTTCAGGATTCTCTTTGAATTTCCATTTGACCAGCCTGTCTTCCAGTGAATGGAAGGCAATGATGCACACCCGTCCCCCGGGTGTGAGAATTTTTGTTACGGTATCCAGAGCCGCCGCCAGGTTATCGAGTTCCTTATTAACAGCAATGCGCAGAGCCTGGAAGACCTTGGTTGCAACATGAATTTTCCGCGGCTGAAATTTTTTGGGAACCGCGGCGGCTACAGTACGGGCAAGATGCAGAGTACTGGAAATTCTATTCCTGGCCCGTTCTGCAACTATATGCGCAGCTATGCGCCTGGCCTGTCTTTCTTCACCGTAATAATAAAAGATGTCTGCCAGGTCTTCCCGGCTGTAATTATTTATTATTTCTTCGGCGCTGGGATGGGCGCGCTTATCCATCCGCATGTCGAGCGGCCCCTCCGTCTGGTAGCTGAAACCTCTTACCCCGGTATCGAACTGTAATGAGGAGACACCCAGATCCAGTAACAATCCGTCTATTTTGTGAATACCCATATCCATCAGTTCATCCATGATTTCCGCGTAATTCCGATGCAGGGCATAAAAGCGTTCCCCGAAAGGAGCGAGTCTTTTTCGGGCCAGTGCCAGGGCAGTTGCATCCCACTCAAACCCAATGACCCGTCCTGAAGGACCGCAAGACTGCAAAATTTTTTCTGCATGTCCACCTAAACCAAGGGTGCCGTCAACATATATCCCGCCATCAACTGGGGCCAGGAAGTGGATTGCTTCTTTGAGAAGAACGGGGATGTGGATTATTTGGGAACTGTCAGGATCTGAGGATTGAGCCATGGAGGAGCAGGATTTTTTCTTGGTAAGATTCTTTTCCGCATCCTTCACAACATCCCCAATGATTAGAGCATGCCAAGGGCCGATAAGCTCTGTTCGAAATCGCTGAATTTGTCTCGCGTCAGCTTTCTTTCTTTTTCCCAGGCAATTTTTTCCCAGATTTCGAAGTGGTCGAGCATGCCGTTCAGCACTACATCTTTTTTCAAGTCAAAATCCGTCCGCAGGGTAGGCGGCAGGAGGATTCTGCCTTGTTTGTCCAGGGTACATTCGGCAACGCCGGAAATGACATAGCGCCTGAAAGAATCCATACCGGGCTGTTTCTTTCCCTGGACAAGCAGGGTTGTTTCAATCCGTTCCCAGACTTTTACCGGAAAGGCCTTCAGGCACTTGTGCCAGTTTGTGACCATTAACTGTTCATTGTCACGGTCCTGAAGCACATCGCGAAACCTGCTTGGGATATTGAGCCTCCCCTTTTCGTCCAGTGTGTGTTCTGAACGACTGCGGAACCTGCTTTTCGATGATTTGCTGCTTTCTGCTTTGGGCACGGAGCCACCCCTTTATTCCCTTTTCTCCCACTTTGCACCACTGATAGTTCTTTTATAGGATATATCGGGCTGCTGTCAAGGAAAAATTATTGAAACTGTAACCGGTTGTGGGGTGGATAACAGGGGACCGAATTCAAGACCGACAAAAATATACCACATATAGTATGTCAAAATTATTGCATTTACTATATATGGTGTTTGGGGCGGTGGTCCGGAATATATTCAGAGACGTGGGTGCCTGTAAAAAAAGTTTTTACGGTGCACCAAGGGAAAAAACTCTACCATTCAAACCTGAGGATATTGCTTAAGGGATCAACCTTGGCAAGTTTGACCATCACGGTGTCGCCGGGGGAAACTTTAAATGCAGGATTGGGCGGCAGATCGGCATCAAGGAGCAGTTCTTCCAGGAAGATCCGGACGCGTTTGGGGCCGTTGTCAATAACCAGAGCGGGAAACCGTACGTTTTTTTGCGCCTGGAGATATTTAAGAATCCAATAGCGGTGGCGCAGATATTTGACCTGGTTGGCCTTTTCAAGAACGGTCATAATAATGGCGCCGAAATGCTTCATGTCTTTTTTGCTGAAGAAAACACCTTTGCCCATGACCAGATGATTGATCTGCAGCTGCATGATAAGGTCAAGCAGACGCCGCAGGGGAGAGGTAACAGTGGTGTATTGTGGTGCACCGACACAGCTGTGGCCCTTTGGGGTGGTCTGCAGCGACATGGGCGATAGGCGTTTCCGCTGCTGGATGATTTTAAGGATATCCTTTTCAAAGCCGTCGATAATGCGCTGCCGGGGTTCGGGCTGGGAGCGGAAAAGTCCCGGCGCCTCTCGTTCCGCCACATACTGAGCCCCAAGGGTATTGGCCAGGATCATGAATTCCGCGATCAGGACCCGGCTCGGCGTATCAACCGGAGAACGACTGATTGCAATGGAGTTATCTTCGGCGATGCTGATATTTAAATCCGGCACTGGCAGGAGCAGGGCCCCTCTATTTACCCGCCTTTGCCGCAGGTGCCTGCTCAGTTTGGCCAAGGCGGCAAGATCCCGGTCCTGTTGCATCAGCCGGTCGGATTCCTGGTAGGTCAGCTGTCGTTGGACGGACACCATGCTGCGAACGATTTCGAACTTGAGAACTTCGGCAGCAGGACTGAGCAGGATAAGAAAACTGAGAGCGGGCCGGTCCTCGTCCTGTAAAAGACTTAATTTGCCTTCAGACAGGACCGGCGGCAGCATGGGAATGTGTTTTTCGGGAAAATAGAGCGAGGTGCCGCGCTGCAGTGACGTCGCAAAAAGATCGGTTCCCGGTTTAACATAATGGCCGACATCCGCTATATGAACCCCGACAAGGTAGTTGTCACCTTGTGTTTCAATGTGCAGGGCATCATCAAAATCTCTGGTGGCAGGTCCGTCGATGGTAAAAACCGGCAGATTTCTGAAATCCTTTCTGCCGGCGGCTTGCAGATCTGTGGGGTCAGGAAGCTTTATTGCCTCGACTTCCGCCAGAGCCGTCTCGGAAAAGACGGTCGGAATATCCTGTTTAAGCAGTGGTATATTTTCATTGTTATCCCAGACTCCCGCCTTTACCAGCAAGTGAAAGATATCATGGACTCCGGTCAATCCTGCATTTTTAGCAAGTTTATGGGCCAGGCCGGACTCCGGTGCATCTTTGCCGAAAAGGTAGTAATCCGCCAGTATTTGCAGGGTGGTCTCACGGTCGGGCCAATCTTCCGGTGGTTCGCCCTCCCGGAGACGACGCAGGGCCGCCGTATTCCTGACGATAAAAATTTCTTCCTCTTTTTCTTTTTCCAGTCTGCTTTTTATCCCGGCAACAGTTTCCGGGGAATGGGCATGAATCGTGTCTCCTTTGTACTTGAAATAAAGCCGGTTGCCGATTATCGCCCGCAGGAAGGCTGCAGTCTCATCATCTGACGGATCGTTTCCGAAAAAAAGGCCGGCCAGAAAATCAACTCCAAAAGAATCCTCCGATTTTTCAGAGACAAGTTCCCATATCTCATCGAGATTGATGTTTTCCGCCAGTTGCGCCCGACGTTGCACCGTTTTATTCAGCAGGGGAATGATATCTTCCCGAGAGGGATATGGGGAAATTTCCACCTTTGTGCAGTGGACCACCCGGTTACGGGGCAGAGTGACATCCATGCCGTTCTGATCCAGTAAACGAAGATGACTGCCGCTCTCTTCATAGACAAAACCGCAGATGAATTTGCCGTTTTGCAGATATTCCACGATTCTGCCGTTTAAAGTCATAGGGTAAATTTTTTATCTGGTTGACCGGAGCAGCCGGTAGTGAGTATTTTAGGATCGTCGTCCATAATGGACGCCGAATTATCATTTATGTATGGTTCCGTAAAGCGGTGCAAGGGTTCTTTGGGAAAATATTTCCCTGTAATCTAAACATGAAAGGGAATTAAATCCATCCCCTTTTTCAGGCCCGGATTTATTACAGAAAGTGTATCGTTTACAATAAGGCTGTTCCGTGCAAAGCCAAGCGCAAAAGGGCTAATACCACAGGGAGTAGCAGCCCCTAGCGGAAAATATGGTTGCAACGAAGATGCAGAACAATCAAATCAAATCGGGCATGGTAGCAATTGCCGGACCTCCCAATGCCGGCAAGTCGACACTGTTGAATGCTTTACTCGGCCAGAAAATCTCCATCGTTACCCCAAAGCCCCAAACCACTAGGAACCGGATTGTCGGCATTCTTAATGACCCGGCCTATCAGATAGTCATGCTTGATACCCCGGGACTGCACAAGGCCGGGAAGCCCCTCAATCTTGAGATGGTGAAAACAGCTGTGGCAAGCCTGGCCGAGGTTGACGTCATCCTGTTTCTTGTCGACGCTTCACTGCCGGCGCCGAAAAAACAGACGCAGGCGGTTGCCTATCTCGAGTCCGCAACAGTTCCGGCTATTCTTGTTTTAAACAAGGTTGATCTCCTGCGCCGGGAGCAGATACTGCCCTTGATGGAAGCGTACCGCAATATCTACCCCTTTGCCGCCATTATTCCGGTTTCAGCCCTTTTGAACAGCGGCACGGATGTGCTGCTGCAGGAACTGCTGCAACTCCTGCCGGCAGGTCCAAGGTTCTATCCGGAGGATATCCCTACGGATGCAAGCGAGCGCTTTATTGTCGGCGAGATTATCAGGGAAAAGATTTTTCTTTTGACCGGCCAGGAAGTTCCTTATTCAACCGCGGTTGTCATCGACAGTTTCACGGAAGATGAAGAGAGGTCGCTGGTAACCATTCATGCCACCATCATTGTGGAAAAATCGTCGCAAAAGGCAATTATCATCGGCAGGAAAGGTTCAAAACTCCAGCAGATCGGCAAAAACTCCCGGTATGATATAGAGCAACTTCTCGGGCAGCGGGTACTCTTAAAGCTTTGGGTCAAGGTTCACAAGAACTGGACCAGGGATATGCGCTTTATTCACGATCTCGGTCTATGAGAAGAAGCCGGTTCTGCAATTCATCAAGGCGACCACACCTGACTCTGTGGTCCATCAACCGTCAATATTGCGGCCGGGAAGCACATTCATGCTTTTCAGAACCAGCAGGCCGGTAAGAAGCTGATAGTCATCCTGCAGCTTTTCTTTTGTCTTGTCGTCCAGGGTAACCTTGTCCGAGATCAAATGGCTTTCCTCGATGGTCAGGGGCTCATTCAGCTCATCAGACGCGGGCAGAGTGTCACCATTTTCAAGATGATGGAGCAGGTCCTTTTCCCGGAAAAATTCGGTGGGCCCCTCGGAGCTTTCTTCTTCCGCGGCGGGAGTTTTCGGGACCAGAACATCCGGGGTAATTCCTCTTGCCTGGATGGAGGTCCCGTTCGGGGTGTAGTACCTGGCCGTGGTGAGCCGCAGCCCGGTACCGTCGCCGAGGGGGATTATGGTCTGGACTGAACCCTTGCCGAAGGACTGGGTGCCGAGGATGAGGGCCCGTTTATGATCCTGCAGGGCTCCGGCCACAATCTCCGAGGCCGAGGCGGTACCGCCGTTGATGAGAATGACTATGGGAAAATCGTAACGGGGAACGCTGCTGTGGGCTGAAAATTCCATATTCTGATCTTTGAGGCGGCCCTTGGTCGAAACGATGATACCCTTGTCCAGGAAAATGTCGGAAACCTTTACCGAAGAATCAAGAAGTCCCCCCGGGTTATTGCGCAGATCAAGAATCAGCCCCTGCATTGGACCTTCCTGCAGCAGTTCAATAATGCTGTTCTGCAGATCCTGGGAAGTATCCCTTTGAAAGTTGGTGATTCTGATGTAGCCGTATCCGGGCTCCAGGATTTTTGCCCGGACGGAATGAATCGGTATTACATCCCTGACCAGAGTAAATTCATGCAGTTCTGTCCAACCTTCGCGATGAATTGAAATGGTTACCGCCGAGCCTTTTAGGCCCCGAAGTTTTTTCACCGCGTCGAACAGGGACATATCATTGGTCGATTCGCCCTCAATTTTAAGGATCCTGTCTCCGGCCTGGATGCCCGCCTTAAAGGCGGGGGTATCTTCAATGGGGGAGACTACGGTGAGCATGTCATCCTTAATGGTAATTTCAATGCCGATGCCGCTGAACCTGCCCTTGGTTTCTACCTGGAGTTCCTTGAAGTCATCCGGTTTCAGATAGGAAGAGTGGGGATCGAGGCTGCTGAGCATGCCTTTAATCGCACCCTCAATGGTTTCCTGGGTGTCAATTTCTTCAACATAATCCTGCTGCACTATGCTGAGGACATTTGAGAAAGTTTCCAGATTCTTATAGGTTTCCGCCATATCGTCGGATGCGACCGATACCCGGCCGTGACCGATAAAGAAAAGCGGGAGAATGATGAGGGTAATATGGAGTAATTTTTTAACCTGTTTCATAATGTTCCTGTATGCCGGGACCGATCAATGATGGAGAGACGGAATTTCCGGACTAAAAAGAAATTTATCGCGGTTTTACAAGCAGTTATCGGGTTATGTATATTTCAGTATGTTATCATGCTCCTTACCTTCGAACAATAGAATATTTAAGAAGTGGACAAAAGTTCAACGGTGTATCGCATCAAGATAAGATTTACGGCCCGGATTTAACGGTTATCGCAAAAAACGGCCAATGGGCGGACGGCAGGGGATACAATCAGGCCCCCTCCGGCAATGACTTCTCTGCAAGGCGATACATTTTCCAGCAAACAATGTGGGGAACCTACGGAACTTCCGGACTTGCAGCTTCAAGAACCAGGCCGTTTTTATTCAGCCATAACAGGGGATCTTCAGGATTTGAGCCCTTGCGAATTTCAAAGTGCAGCCCTTCGCCGTAAAGAGAATCTCCCGAGCCGCTTATGCCGATTGTTTCTCCGGCGGCGACTCTGGTGCCTTCCTTTTTGTAAAATTCGGCAGCCCTGGCGGTGAGGGAAAAATACTGGTGCCCATGGTCAATGATCATCAGGTTCCCGTAACCGCGCAGGTAGCCGGAATGGATAATCTTGCCCTCATAAACCGCCTTGATTTCTACATCGTCCTTTACCCTGATGTCAATGCCGTCGGATATCTTGGCTGAATCGAATTTTCCTTTGACCTTTTGCCCGAAATAGGTGATCACCGTGCCCGGCACCGGTGGGTCAAGCAGCCCTTTTTGGGCCGGAAAACCTTCCGCCGCCACCTGGGGTTCCTGCTCCGGTTCTGACTTTTCCGTTCCAGTTTTCTCCGCCGACGCCGGGACGGCAGGCTGAACTTCAGCTGATGTCTGCAGCCTTTGCAGGGTTGCGGCCAGATCTGCAGCTGCCGCCTCAATTTCGGCCACCGCCTGTTCATAGAGGTGCTGTTCGGTGGTCACCTGTTGAAGGAGGGTGTTTTTCTCCTCCCGGATCCGGTTTAACTCGACTTCCTTTTCGCTCACTTCATCGGCCAGTTGCATGAGCCGCAACTTTTCCCGGGCATGCTCTTCCCGGGCCCGGTTCGATTCTTGCAGCTCGGCGAGATATTCCTGGATAACGGCATGGTCATGCTGCACCATAAGGCTGAAATATTCCTTGAAATCAAGGAGTTCCGGCAGCGATTCGGAAGAAAATATCACATTCATCAGTCCGACCGATCCCATGCGGTAATAGGCGGCAAGCCGATTTTTAACATGCACCTGATGCGCCCTTTTTTTTGCCAGGATCCGGCGCAGGTACTCCTGTTTGTCGGAGAGGAGCAATTCCTGCTTCTCGGTTTTCTGCTGCAGGGCGGCCAGCATGTTTTTCTGTTCCTGCAGTTCATTCTCGATTTCTTCCAACTCCCCGAGAAGGGTTCTTTCCTGTTTTCTGGATCCGAGAATTTTTATTTTATGATCAATAATGCCTTCCTGCAGTTTTCTGATTCTGGAATTCTTTTCGATAATTTCCTGCCGGTGTTCTTTTGTGAGCTGATCCGGGGATGATTGCAGCAGGTTTTGCGGGGAAAGGGATTCCTGGCCGAATACAGGAGCGATGAAACCCGTGCCGGCCGGGCCGATGCATATCAATATAAAGAAGGCGGCAGCTGCCGGAATCAGGACCTGGTTTTTTTTCACTGTATTATTTCTGAATGGATGGCGAAGGATCTTCATGTCAGATGCGCATGAATTTTCGCATGGACGAAAAACTGCCCCCTATGCAGAGAGTAATACCGGCAGCAATAATTATCCAGATAATCGTTGGCGAGAAAAAGGTAAAGTCAACGAGCTGCAGAATCCCGGGACCGGTAAAGCGCTCCTGGATCCAGCGATATAAAAAGAACAGGGCCACCAGGCCCAGCGACGAACCAAGCAGTCCCTGGAGAAAACCCTCAATGAGAAACGGGGTGCGGATATAGTTGTTGGTGGCTCCCAGAAGCCGCAGTATTTCAAGCTCGGCCTGCCTGGCCACCACCGCCAGCCGAATGGTATAGGCAACCATAAAGGTAGCGGTCATAATAAGGAGAAAGCCGCTCAGGAACACTATGATCCGTAAAAGTTTTGTAAAGTAATTAAAGCGTTCAACCCATTCCTGGCCATATTGCACCTTAACCGCTCCGGGCAGGGTGGAAAGGTATTCGGAAAACCGTTGTATCTGGGCCAGGGTACTGAGGTTTTTCTTGGGATAGACTTCAATTGACGGCGGCAGAAACGACGGGTCCAAATCATCCAGCACATCAACATTGTCACCGAGTTGGACGGCAAGGCGGTTGTAGGCATCCTGCCGCGAGGTAAAGCGAATTTCTTCAACCGGACTGAAATTGGTAATTTTTCGCACCAGTTCCGCCTGCATTTCCATTACAGGCTCCTCTTCAAGGTATATGGTAAGCCGCAGATCGTCCCCGAGTTTTTCGCCCGTCTGGAGCATATTGGTATATATCAAAAAGAAGAAGGAAAAGATAAGAACGGACAGGCTGACGGTCAGCAGGGTCATGAACTGCGTGGGCCAGGTCTTCTGGAGGTTGCGGCTTGTCTGTACCGCTATGGTGCTGAAAAATTTCATGACATACCGTTCACGGCAGGAATTGATCTGTCTTCCGGCGGCAAGATGCGGCCGCTGTGAAGCTCGATGACGCGATGATTCATCCTGTTGTATATATGCTCATCGTGGGTGGCAATGATCACCGTTGTGCCGGTGCTGTTGCACTCGCTGAAAAGTTCCATGACAAGTTTGGTGGTTTTGGAATCCAGGTTGCCGGTCGGTTCATCGGCCAGGATCAGTTTAGGCGAATTGGCTACGGCGCGGGCGATGGCAACACGCTGCTGTTCGCCGCGGGAGAGTTTGCCGGCCAGGGCATCATGCTTATGTTCAAGCCGCAGTTTCTGCAGCAGTTCGATGACCCTTTTTTTTATGGTTCTGATATTCTGGTAAGCGACCTCCATGGCCATGGCAATATTCTGGGCCACGGTCCTGTCGCTCAGCAGTTTGAAGTCCTGGTAGGCCATGCCGATCTGCTGCCGGAGCCGCGGTATTTCCCTGGCCTTGATGAGGTGGAGATCCTTGCCTGCCACCTCGACCAGACCCTTGTCAGGATGTTCAATGCCGCATATGAGTTTCAGCAGGGTGGTCTTGCCGGCGCCGCTCATGCCCGTCAGAAAAAGCATTTCACCGTATGGCACGGACAGGGAAATATCTTCCAGTGCCACGACATCGGGGGGATAAATTTTAGTCGCCCGGACAATCTCGACAATTGTTTTATTGGCTTGTTTTCTGTCCATGAAATAAAAAGGGTGAGAACGGAATCAGCAATGGATCGGAAAAATCAAATTCGCATCCTGTTTTTATGCTTTCCCGGAAAATTTCTTCAGCTTCCGAGATAAGAAAACAGGGCTGCAGCAAATTCTCTATTACTATTACCATGTTCTGTCAAGTGCAAACAACGGGGCTATTGAATGATTTTTGAAAATATTTCATAGGCTTGCTTGATGACGTGGGCATCTTGCGCCAGCTCGAGATATGACCCGCCGCTCAACTCCTGCTGGATAAGCTGGTCACTGCTTGACAGGATACCCGCCAGCGGAAGATCGGTGTTTTCGGTGGCTTCTTCGATCTTGACCCGCAGTTCATCGGGCAGAGGGTCGGGGGCGCGATTGACGATGAGATATTTATGCTTAATTTCAATTTTCAACGGTTTGGTAAGTTCGGAAATCCTTTTTGCAGTGAGGATGCCGCGGGCGGAAGGATCCGAAATCACCAGCAGAATGTCTATGGACCGCAGGTTCATCCGGCTTAAATGTTCCATGCCCGCTTCATTGTCCACCAGGATATAGCTGTAATTGTCGGCCAGTTTGTCCATGGTCATGGCCAGATGCTGGTTGGCGGCACAGTAGCAGCCCGGGCCGTCGGGCTGTCCCATTACCAGAAGGTCAAAGCCCTTGGCTTCAATCAGGGCCTGGTGGACCTTCATTTCCATGAACTGGTCTCTGGTAATATGGGCCGGAATATCACCCTTCAGGTCCCGCCGTATTTCTCCGAGGGTGAGTTCAACATCCATGTTCAGCAGTTCGTTCAGGTTGGCATTGGCATCGGCATCCACTGCCAGAACAGGGGTAAGGTTGTTGCGCAGCATATAATTTATGAGCAGGGCGGAAATTGTTGTTTTTCCGGTGCCGCCTTTCCCTGCCATGGCTATTACTTTAGGCATATTTCCTCTCATTTGTTAAGGGTTGTGGGGCAGAAAATTTATCCGGCATCTTTGAGGCGGGTAAAATAATTATAAGATCCGGATCTTTCTTTATAGGCCTGGCTGATTATATTAGTCTGCAGTTTGGTTGTCAAACCCTTAACCGATAAATCATGCCATAGCTCAAGGATGATTACAGGCGTCAGGTGAGATTCATCTGTTTGCAGACCGGGATAATTTCATGCGAAGCTCCGCAATTTTGGCGGATTGCCGCTGCCGGTTGTTGATTTACCGCAATTGCCGCCGACAGTTGTGCAGTAACGCAGAACAGTCATAATTTTAATTGCCGTGATCCCTGCAGCACCTTTAGGATGTTATCCGGCGGTACAATTGTCTTCTGCACCGGATCATTACGGCCGTTGATCAGAAGCATTTCGAGGTTCTGATGAATAATGCAAAGAATGGACCGGGAAGCAGGGTTAAGAGGTTCGGATAAACTGAAAATGAAAGTGATGATCCGGTCCCTGACAAGGGAACTTTACCCTTGCAACTTGCTTATTACCTGTTATTTTAGCGGCAACGCGTCATTAAAACCGCCAGCCGTAACCTTGCATGGATTGTGAAATCCTTTGCCGTCCCTGAACAGGAACGGTTGCAGCCAACGAATCGGTGACGCAATACCTGTCGGGGTATATTTTCTTACAAAGCCGACAATTATGAGCCGAAATTTCCTGCAGGAAAGAGCAGATTCCGACATAATCGTCAGTACTGTCGGATGGCGGAACGACTGCAGAGAGACCGGACTACTGTATAAATAAGGAGCAAAAAGTATGGATTACCGGGCGACTCTCAATCTGCCCCAGACTAATTTCAAGATGAAGGCAAATCTGGCCCAGAAGGAACCGGAGTTCCTGAAACAGTGGGAGCAGGATGACCTTTATGGACAGATACAGGCTGAGACAGGAAAAAAACCGCTTTACATCCTCCATGACGGACCGCCGTATGCCAACGGTCACATTCATCTTGGCACTGCATTTAACAAGGTACTCAAGGATATTATTCTCAAATCGAAACGGATGGCGGGATTTCACTGCCCCTATGTCCCCGGCTGGGACTGCCACGGCCTGCCGATAGAACACAATGTTGACAAGGAATTGGGACCCAAGAAAAAAGAGATTCCCATCCTGTCCGTGCGCGCCGCCTGCCGTCGATATGCTGAGAAATGGATAAAAATTCAGCGGGAAGAGTTCAAGCGGCTCGGGGTTCTTGGGGACTGGGACAATCCATACCTGACAATCAATTATGGTTACGAGGCGGCCATTGCCAGGGAATTCAACAGGTTTTTGCTTTCCGGCGGAGTAAGCAGGAGCAAGAAACCGGTCTACTGGTGCTCATCATGCCGAACGGCACTGGCAGAGGCTGAGGTGGAGTATCATGATCACACCTCTCCTTCAATTTATGTCAAATTCCCCCTGCTGGATGACCTGGGGCAGGCGGTGCCGGAATTGGCTCCGGAAAAACGCGGCGGCAGAAAGGTCTATGCCCTGATCTGGACCACCACCCCATGGACCCTGCCGGCCAACTTGGCGATAGCCTTTCATCCGGACTACCAGTACGGTGCCGTTGCGGTGGGCGATGAGATATGGATAATGGCAGTAGACCTCATTGAGCAGGCGTTTGCCGGTTTTGATGACGAAGTGGTCGACAAGGGGCATACACTGCTTGCGGTCTTTTCCGCCCGGGATATTGCCGGCATGAAAAGCAAACATCCTTTCATGGAACGGGAGTCGCTAATCATCCTGGCCGATTATGTGACGCTCGATACAGGTACCGGCATAGTACATACCGCCCCGGGTCATGGCCGGGAAGACTATATGAGCGGCCTGCAGTATAACCTGCCGATACTCTCTCCTGTTGACAATGAAGGTATATTTACTGACGAAGCCGGGCCCTTTGCAGGAATGTTCATTCTTGATGCCAACCGCCGTATTAACAATGATCTGCAGGAACATGGTTTTCTGGTCAAAGAAACCGCAATAACACACAGCTATCCCCATTGCTGGCGCTGCAAGAACCCGGTGATTTTCCGGGCCACGGAACAGTGGTTTATTTCCATGGACCGGAACAATTTGCGGGAAAAAGCGCTGCAGGCCATAAAAAAGGTAACCTGGACCCCCCGCTGGGGCATGGAACGGATTTACGGCATGGTTGAGGTCCGGCCTGACTGGTGTCTTTCCCGCCAGCGCACCTGGGGGGTGCCGCTCACCGTATTCACCTGCCAGGATTGCGGAGAAGTGCTCAAGGATGAAGCCGTGGCGGATAAAATTGTTTCGATTTTTGCCGAAGAGGGGGCTGATGCCTGGTTCAAATATGATGCCGTCCACTTCATCGGTCCGGATCGCAGCTGTGCAAACTGCGGGTCCACATCCTTCATCAAGGAAAATGATATCCTGGATGTCTGGTTTGATTCGGGAGTAAGTTTTGCCGCGGTCCTGGAAGAGAGGGATGATCTCAGGGCCCCGGCCGATCTCTATCTGGAGGGCAGTGATCAGCATCGCGGCTGGTTTCAGAGTTCCCTGCTGGCCTCGGTTGGAACCCGTGGTATTCCCCCATACAGAGGCGTGTTGACCCATGGTTTTGTGGTTGATGGCCAGGGAAAGAAAATGTCAAAAAGTATCGGCAATGTCATTGCCCCGGAAGAGATCATAAAAAAATACGGCGCAGAAATTCTGCGGCTGTGGGTCTCCAGTGAAGACTACCGTGATGACATCAAGATCTCCGACGACATCCTCAAGCAGCTCTCGGACGCCTATCGCAAGATACGTAATACCATCCGCTTTATCCTGGGAAATCTTTATGACTTTGATCCGGCTGCTGACAGGGTCGCCTATCAGGACCTGGAAGAACTCGACCGCTGGGCCCTGCACCAGTTTGAACTCTTCAAACGAAAGGCGGTTAAGGCCTATGCCGATTTTGATTTTCATGTTGTTTTTCACGGGCTGTATCAATTCTGCGGCGTTACCATGAGCGCCTTTTATCTCGATATTATCAAGGACAGGCTGTATACCGCCCTGCCTGCCTCCCGGAAAAGAAAGGCGGTGCAGACGGTTCTTTATGATGTGCTTTCCGGTCTTTTGCGCCTCATGGCTCCGGTGATGAGTTTTACCGCGGTCGAGGCCTGGGAGTATCTGCCGGGTAAGGAAGAGGCGACACAACCGGGAGACCATGTGTTTCTGCAGGAGTTTCCGCCGGAGATTGAAGAGGTGATAGATTATGACCTGGACCAGAAATGGAAGCGGCTGCTCGCAGTAAGAGCGGAGATAACCAGGGCCCTGGAAGGAGCCAGAAGAGATAAGATCATCGGCCATCCCCTGGAAGCAAAGGTCCTGGTGCATGCGACCGGGTCCCTGGCAGAGTTCCTGGCCGACAAGTGGGAAACATTGAAGTTGATATCCATAGTTTCGGAACTCACGCCCGCGGATGAACTCGGGGCTGATGCATACACCAGTGAAGAGATGCCTGAATTGCATGTTTCGGTGCAGCCGGCCGTCGGCAGCAAATGCGAAAGGTGCTGGCTGCGTTCGGAAACCGTGGGTGATGCTGCCGAGCATCCGGCACTTTGCAGCCGCTGTGCCTCGGTTGTTTCTCAACTGTCATAAATCTGCTGTTCCATTACTTTGGATTTGTCTGTGAAAATCAAGATTGAATTGCACGATCTTCTTGTTGCAGCTACCGCCGCCGCGGTGGTAATTGGCGATCAGTTGACCAAGCTGTGGATCATGGCAACTTTCCTCCCGCACGGTCAGGAGGAGATTATCCCCGGTTTTTTTAACCTGGTGTATGTCACCAATACCGGGGCGGCCTTTGGTTTTCTGGCCGGCAGCAAATCCTGGCTGCGCCAGGTATTTTTTGTTGCTGTCGCCGTTGTCGCCCTGGTGGTCATATTTTTTGCCTATGGCCACCTCAAGAGGCAGGGCAAGATCTTCGTATATGGTCTTGGACTGATTGCCGGCGGAGCTGTCGGCAACCTGATCGACAGACTCCGTTTCGGATCGGTGGTCGATTTTCTGGATTTTTATCTCGGTTCCTATCACTGGCCGGCATTTAATGTTGCTGATTCCGCCATTTCCATCGGGGTCGGCATGTTTCTGCTCGGCACCCTGCTGCAGCACCGGCAGCAGGGTGAAGACAACCAAAACCTATAATCATCTTACCGTAAGTCACTTTTTTAAAGAGGGTATCATGCAGAAAAAATCAATTGCCGTTCTCTTCCCAGGCCAAGGCTCACAGTACATCGGCATGGGCCGCGAGTTTCTGGAAACGGAAACGGAGGCAGGCGAGCTGCTGGAACTTGCCGAGACAATCAGCGGCGTCCCTTTACGCAAATTATGTCTCGAGGGCTCCATGGAAGAGTTGACCAGGGCGGCCTATCTGCAGCCGGCAGTGACCGCAGTCAATCTGATCTGCTGGCAGGCTGTCAAAAAGGCAGGAATCCAGCCCGATTACCTGGCCGGACACAGTCTGGGAGAATACAGCGCCTTGTATGCAGCAAACGTGCTGACCCTTGAAGATAGCTTGAAGCTGGTAAGCGACAGAGGACGATTCTCCGAGAGAGAGGGGAAGAGGCATCCGGGCGGCATGCAGGCTGTCTTGGGGCTTCCCCTGGAAACGGTTGAAGAAATTCTGCAGGATTTGTCAGGTGATGCCATCGTAACGGTTGCTAATCACAATACGAAATTACAGGTGGTTATTTCAGGCGAGAAAGAGGCTCTGCAGGAAGTTGAAGAACGGGTCGAGACAAAGGGGGGGAGGGCCATCACCCTGAATGTCAGCATTGCCAATCACAGTCCTCTCATTGCGGAAGCGGTCCCGGATTTTGAAAAGGTTTTACAGAAAACTCCATTCACGCCGCCAACGGTCCCGGTACTGTTCAATGTGACGGCCACCGCTGAAACCGAACCTGACGTTATCCGTTCTATCATGGCCCGGCAGCTGGTATCAAGGGTGCGCTGGTTTGACATCATCAATACCCTGCTGCAGCGGAACGTGAGGATTTTCATAGAAGTCGGTCCCAAAACAGTTCTAACCGGTTTACTGAAAAAAATAGTACCCAAGGATCTGGAATACCATCGGTTCCAGATCGATACCCCGGAGTCTCTGGCCGAATGTCTGGAAAAGATGAAAACAATTACCGAGTAAGCTCCAATAAAGCGAAGTGCTTGTTTTGTTCCTAAGTTCCTAATAATAATTTATGGGACATTTAATTGAATGGAGGATATTTTTTCTGACTGGAGGTCGTTTTGTGCCTCATCCTGGAGAGGGTAATTAATTAGTGACAGGTTTACTCTAGTTAAAAAATATGCATCATTAATATCTGTAATTTTCGTTAGACATCCGACAATTTCGGGATTTTTGATTCACATGGTACGCCGGTCTGGCAAAGACCACAGCCACGGCCTTTGAATCCGAATTCTTTTTCAATATATCGCAACAACTTTTCATCGCGAATATATGCTTTGCATTTTTTTTTGTCATGTCCTTTGACGGTTATGGCTCCGGAGGGACAACGGGAAATGCATTTGCCGCAGGTATTCTTGGAATAAAAAAGACAATATGCATGGTGATCAGAGTATTTTCTGGGGGTCGGAGTCAGCTGCGCTTTGACCACGACTGATCCGAGTCTCATTGCTTTACCATAGGGTGTTATTAAGCCGTCACTCAGGCCGAAGGTGCCAAGACCGGCCACATAGGCAATATGCCGTTCCGACCAGGTGGAGGCATATCCGTGCAAATCCGATTCTTTTCTTTCCCACTGAGGAGATATAACGGGGGCAACAGATTTAAATCCTCTGTCATGGAAGAATGAGACCATATGGGCCCGTAATTTCTCATTGACGGCTTCACCAAATATCCGGGCCCTGACCCATCGTTCAGAGGGGTAGGATTTTTCCTTGCGATTATCTTTTTTTGTTGCTTTCGTCTGCGGCAGCACCCAGGAAATTATTGAAAGTTGATCAGCCGAGACATCTTCATCCGGGAAGGACATGGAAAAAATTTCTTGCGGGGTCCAATGAAACGGACCGACATGTTTTTTCAAATCAACAAAAAGTGGATCATCACCCCTGGAAAACCCTACAAGCGGAGGGTCGAAAGCCTTTTCCATAGTATAATCATCTAATCTGTTTTCAGGAGAGCAGTTAATAAAATCTTCTATGGTTTTAATCACCATATTCTGTAAGTTTTTCTTGTCTTCGTTAAACATGCTAATACCTCTGTCGATAGCCCGCCAAAATCAAATGAATTAAGTGCCCCCAAATGTTGTTTCTTGAGATGTTGCCACGGTTGCACAAAATGCATGTAACCGCTGCCCTTTAAAGACACTATAAAAAAATTATTCCGCTGCAGAATTGCAGCAGTGTTTCAGATCCATTTAATGTTTTTTCCCAAAGCTATTATAATAAACTTTTTCCCGTTTAAGTTCTGACTTTGGCCGAGGGGATTTCCGGCTTGAAGGGTATCCAATTGCAATCATCGAAAGCACTTTCAGACGGGAGGGGATATGCATAACTTCTTTCACGTAATTTTCTGCTGATCTTTCGGAATCGTGATCTCTCTGCCGGATTTGAATCCAACAACTCCCCAGTCCCAGTGAAGTTGCTGCCAGATGGACTATTGTGCTGGCAATGCTGGTGTCCTCGATCCATAAATCAGATTGTTCAGGATCGCCGCAGATTACGATTGCAAGTGGAGCATTTTCCAAAAAGGAAGAACCGGAAGGTTTGGTTTCTGAGAGTTTTTTGATAAGTCCTTTGTCCGTAACGACGATAAACTCCCAGGGCGTACGGTTTTTAGAGGATGGTGCCCGGAGGGCGGCTTCCACTAATAAATCAATGAGTCCAGGCTCAATGCTTTTATCTTCAAACTGCCGAATGCTTCGTCTTTTTTCTAAAAGTGAAAGAAACATAAACGTAATCCCCCATGTTGTCATTTTACCTATCGTTTCCTAAACCCGGAATTATGAAGGTAATTATTTTTCTCAGCTATTATATTTTCCGCAAGAGATACTTGATAACAAATGCAACTCTTCTGAGTTGGCATGAGAGGCGAGCTGCGGTAAGCTCGTGCTTTTCTAACCGACCAAGGAAAGAGGAGCACTTATGAGTTATTACACGCAGCTCACCCGAGAGCAAAGATACCAGATTTATGCACTTATGAAAGCAGGACTTTCTCAAACCGCAATTGCCAGAATTATCGGTGTCCATAAATCGACAATCAGTCGAGAGATGCGCCGAAACCGTGGGCTTCGTGGATATCGTCCTAAACAGGCTCATTGTTTTGCCGAAATTAGACGGGCAAAAGCCGTCACGACTCGGATCTCTTCCGAAACCTGGTCCCTGGTTGTGTGTCTTCTGAGAAACGACTGGAGCCCCGAGCAGATCAGCGGCTGGCTGGCAAAAGAGTATCAAATAAGAGTCAGTCATGAATCGATTTACCAGTTTATCCTTAAAAACAAAGGTCAGGGCGGCAACCTCTATCTGCACCTTCGATGCAAGAAACAACGTCGAAAACGGTACGGCTCTACCAATTATCGGGGACGGATTCCTGATAGAATATCAATTGATCAGCGTCCTGCCATTGTTGATACACGCTCACGTGTTGGTGACTGGGAGCTTGATACAATTATTGGTAAAGGACACAAGCAAGCCATCGTTTCTTTGACAGAACGCAAAACCCGTTTGACACTGATTGCCAAAGTCAAAAGCAAAAGCGCAGAGTTGGTCTCTCAGTTATTCGCCGTCTCGAGCCTGTTGCTTCGCAGGTTCTCACATTGACCTCGGATAACGGCAAAGAGTTTGCCAGACATCAGGAAATTTCCACAGCACTTCAAGATTTACTTCGCCACCCGTATTCATCCTGGGAGCGGGGGCTTAACGAAAATACCAACGGATTAATTCGGCAGTATTTCCAAAAAACAAGACTTTACCAACATAACGAAAAGGCAGTTTCTATGGTAATGAACAAATTAAACAACAGACGAGAAAATGTCTCGGTTTTAAGAAGAATGAAGTATTCTTCGGCATAAACAGCAAGTAATATGCCATTTTTAAATAAATAAAAATTACATTACGATAATGCTTTTATATTATAAAACTTATTTGTTTGCTGCAGCGGCATAATATTTCGGCATTCTTTTTTTAAAATGATTGATTGAAATAAACTGATGTCTTTTAAACCGACATGTCGTGAAAATGGACACTATAAGATTGTCCATATCAATCTTTGATATATTGAAAGTTTGGTTCATGACTGCTGCAAATTTATTCTCATTTTCCTGCAAACTTTGATTTCCGGCAGCAATATTCTTTCTTGAAAGAAAGCGGGCATGATAAATGCCTGAGGGGCAGTTATGTCAGGTGCTTAAAGGAAGGAGAGAATTTTATAATGGGCGGTACCTTATAATAAGGTATATTGGCGGCGGCGGGTCTTTGCTGTCCGCCGGCAATTTATAAATGGAGGCTTTCGCTTGTCGATTACCTTTGTGGCGATACTGGTTGCTGTTGCTTTCATGGCCGGTGTACTCAAGAGTGGCTTTGCCGTTGGGGCCGGGATATTCCTTACTCCCATAATAACACTTATTATGGGTCCCAAGCAGGCTGTAGCCGTGGTTGCAGTCATGATGCTCTGTACGGATTGTCTGGCCATTTATCAGTACTGGAAACAATGGAATACGCGGGATATATTTTATCTGGCAATTCCCTGCATTTTAGGCGCTGTGTTCGGGGCCCTGCTGCTGGACTGGTTTTCACCGACCATGGCGAAACGGGCTATTGGGGCCATCGGTTTTCTCTATATCGCCAGCGAGGTTTTCCGGTTTTTCAAACAGAAAAAAGTGAAGCCGCCGACCGCTATCAGAAGTATTTCCATAGGAGTTATCGGAGGCGTTACCTCATCATTGGCCAACTCCGGCAGCGTTTTCATATCCACCTATGTCGCCGGCCGGCTCTCGAAACAGATGTTTGTCGGCACCCTGGTTGTTGTTTTTGTCGGGATAAACATAACAAAGGTGGTCATGTTCTCCGCCCTGGGTATTCTGCAGGAAAGGTTGTGGCTGACTTCACTCTCTCTTTTGCCGTTTATTATTTTTGGGGCAATGCTGGGAAAATGGGTCAACAATCACATTGATGAAAAGCAGTTTAAACAGTGGATTTTTCTATTGATTGGTATCGCCTGTCTGAAGCTCCTGTTCTTTTAGAACGTCAGTCTTATTCCAAGCCTTATTCCAGCCTTATTCAAGCGCACCGGTCCGTTTCAGGGTTTGGATCCTGTACCTGCTGCGTCTTGACTCGACAAAGGTCTGCTTGTCAGAAGAACAGGCCCCGGGGAAGGGAGACCTTGAGCAGCAGGTCAAATAGGGAATAAAGAATGGCGACAAGTAATACCGGAATGCCGATCTGAATATGGACCCGTTTGCAGTATGCCTTTTTGTCCCGGCAGAATAGCAGCGTAAAAACCAGAAAAAACAGGAACGAGGAAAAGTAAAATCCCAGGAGGTCAAGGACGGCAAGATACACCAGGGCCAGGGCCAGAGAGAGTAATATTCTGACATAGGGATACGGGGTCTTAACTTTTGCCGGGGCCCGGTAGCTTTCCTGTGGTATCTGCTTAACCTTATACAGAAATATGATTTCCTGCACCAGCATGATGAGTGCGAGAATGCCCATAATCATGAGCGTTGCCTTGGGAAATATAGCGGTCAAAGGATCTTTTGCCGCCAGGCCATATTTATAGAGTAGAAAAGAGAAAAGCAGGATGAAGATTGCCAGAACGATATCCCTTTTGCTGGCAGCAGTTTTTTCCCGGCGGCCTTTTATTGAATTGTAGGCCCCGAAGAGAAGGGACATCACGCACAGCAGAATCATGGTGATTTTTATACCACCGGTGAAAAAATAGGTGAACATTCCTTCACCTGCTTTTGCCAGCAGCATTCCCTTCAGAAAGCTGTTTTCGGCAATGCCGCCTAAAATAAGGCCCATGACGACGGGCGCCGGGGAAAAATCGAGTTTATTGCCGACATACATAAAAAACCCGATAAAGAACATCACTATTAGGTCATTTAAATTGTTATTAATACTGAAGGTCCCGAAATATGCCAGGATGATGATGGAAGCGGCCATATACAGCGGCGGCACCTTCATAACCCAGTTGGAATGGCGGGACAGGATAATGCCGAATACCAGCATGAGAAATTGAGCCAGCAGTAAACTGCCGATAAAGGTATGAACTATATTGCCGTGGAGCAGGAAAAGATTGGGGCCGGGAAAAATTCCGTGGATAAGAAGGCCGCCGAGCAGAACTGCAGCGGTCGGACTTCCCGGGATGCTGAGAGTAAGCAGCGGCACGAGTGACGGTCCGACCATGGCGTTGTTGGCGGACTCCGCCGCCGCAACTCCTTCCGGAATGCCGGTGCCGTAATCCTGCGGGTTCCGGGATAATTTTTTAGCCTGGTCATATGCAACAATTCCGGCCACCTGGCCGCCGATGCCGGGAATCAAACCGATAATCGAGCCGATGACAGCCCCGATAGTCTGCACCCTGAACATTTTCAGGGTTTTTATCACGGTATCTTTGAGAATTCCCTTTTGGGGATTTGAGGCAAATGCGGCGTGCTTCTGACCGAAAGATTCAATCAGACTAAACACCTGGGGAATGGCAAAAAGTCCGATTAATGCGGCGATGATATGGATGCCGCCGGTGAGGACTTCGTGAAAAATGAATCTGAATTCTCCGGTTGTGGGATTTGCCCCGACATTGCTTAACAGGATGCCGAAGGCTCCTGACAAGAGGGCTTTGACCAGACTGCTGGAGCCGAGCCCGGCCACCACGGTGAGACCGAGGATTGCGACCCAGAAGATTTCACCGGCCTTGAATTTCAGGGCGAATTCAGCCAGGGGAAAGGTCAGCAGGATCATAACGATCATCCCGATGATGCCGCCGAGAAAAGAACTGATAAAGCAGGTATACAGGGCCTCCTGGGCTCTGCCTGCTTTTGCCATGGGGTAGCCGTCCAGCATGGTGGCAATGTTTGCTGGAGCCCCCGGAACATTTATAAGGATGGCGGAAATAGCACCGCCGGCAACCGATGCCATATACACCGATCCGAGAAGTATCAGCCCGGCACTGGGTTCCATCCGAAAGGTGAAGGGAACCAGAAGGGCAACGGACAGGGTGGGGCTTATGCCCGGCAGGGCGCCGAGGATAAGCCCTCCCATGGTTCCCAAGGCAAGGATGGTTAAATGATAAAATGAGAAAATGGCAGGAAGATTTTGAATTATTCCGGTAACGCCTTCTAACATGGGATGATTTTTCTCAGGAGTTTAAATGAAAAACAGGAGAGGCACCGGGGGCCCTCTCCTGTTCGCATCGATTATTTTTGCAGACCAGCTAAAACTTTTTTCAGGGAATTTTCGATTTTCACCCATTCTTTTGCCAACTCATCCCGCGACATAACCTTCATCCCGCAGCCGGTAGCCTGCATTTTTTTTTGTATTTTCTTATCATTGAACATCTTTTCAAAATCGTCTGCCAGCTTGGCAATTATCTCGGGAGGTGTACCCTTGGGAGCTGCCACGCCTCTCCTGTTATTGCTTGTATTGTCAATGTCATAGCCCAGTTCCATGAATGTCTTTACATCGGGCAGAAAGGGGTCTCTTTCCAGATCCGCCACCGCCAGAATTTTCAGCCGCTCCTTGCTGCGGTAGGCGTCCGAGAGATTATTGAATCCGGCCATGACTTCACCGCTGATCACTCCCAGAAGTGCTGGTGCGCCGCCCTTGTAAGGGATGTAGCTTAGTTTTACGTCGGCAGCTTTTTCCAGCTGCAGCATGGCAATGTGATGACCGACGTACAGACCGGCGCCTGATACCGTCACCTTGCCGGGATTCTTTTTGGCAAATGCCACCAGGTCGTCCACAGAGTTAAAGGGACTGTCCTGGGGAACAATAAGAACGGCGGGATCGGTGCCCCAATTGGCAATAGGTTCCATGTTCCTGATGTTGTATTTGGCCTTATCGGGATACATGATTGACTGGGCAATAAAGTGGGGCACGTTATAGGAAACCAGTTCATAGCCGTTGTTTTCCGCGGATTCCACAAACCAGTTCCAGCCAACCATGCCGCCGCCGCCGGGTTTGTTGATCACCACCACCGGTTGCCCCAGATAATCCTGGGCCATCATGGTGACGATGCGGGCTTGAAAATCCGTTGCACCCCCCGGTGAATATGAAACGACTAATTTGATGGGCTCATCGGGAAATTCTTCTGCATTTGCCGATGAGAAACCAAAAGTTGCGGCAATCATAAAAACGAATGCCAACAGCAGGCCCTGTGTTCTTTTACCTTTCATGTGTTCCTCCTTTTCCTCTTTTGCAGAGGGGTTTTTCAAGCTAATAGGGATTCCCTTGCCTATGCATCTGCCGGAGACAGATATCTGATAAAAAAATGAGTGAAAAACAAATGATAGAGTATTTTTGTATGAAAGAACAATGTTTTTAAAAGTTGATGGCGGAGAAAAAAAGAATTCATAAACATTCCGGGCATTATTCTTCAGGGGTACATTTTTTGATCTCCTCCCGCAGTACCCGACGAAGCACTTTGCCTTGGGCACTTATGGGGAGGTTGTCGCGGAATTCCACCTGCCGGGGCGTTTTGTAATTTGCCATTCTCTGTTTGCAGAAATCGATTATTTCGTCACAGGTTATAGTCTCGCAGCAGTCTTCCTTGGGCACGATAAATGCCTTGACGGTCTCCCCGAGATAATCATCATTCACCCCGATAACCAGGGCCATATTTACCTTCGGGCACGCATAGAGAACCTCCTCCACCTCACGCGGCCACACCTTATAACCGCCGGAGTTGATCATATCCTTGAGCCGGTCGACAATGAAGAAGTAACCCTTATCATCCATTATGGCCACATCACCGGTATGAAACCAGCCATTTTTCATGGCCTCGGCCGTGGCTTCCGGCTTGTTGAGATACCCTTTCATTACCTGCGGCCCCCTGATAACCAGTTCCCCTTCCTCGTTTATCGGCAGGTCTTCCCCGGTTTCAGTGCTGATTATTTTTGCGTCCGTACCCTGAAGCGGAATGCCGATTGAACCGGCCACCGGGTGGTGTATGGGATTGGCATGGGTAAGAGGGCTGGTTTCAGTCAGTCCGTATCCTTCCACCAGCACCTCTTTACCCACAAGGCAATCAAAGGCCTGCTTAACAGCCACAGGCAAGGGAGCCGCGTTGGTGCGGCAGGCTTTAAGCGAGGACAGATCATGCGCCTGAATATTTTTATCATTCAACAGGGCGATATACATGGTCGGCACCCCGAAGAAGCGGGTGGCCTTGTAATGACTGATACAATGAAGAATGGAACCTGACTTGAAACGTTTAACCACAACAAGAGTCGCTGCGGCATAAAGAGGAACGTTCATGACGCCGCTCATGCCGCCACTGTGGGTCATTGGAATCGAGCAGACGCAGACTTCCGCTCCTGGTTCAAAATCATACCATTCGGCAAATTGGATGGTATTTGCGATAATGTTTCGGTGGGTAAGCATTGCCCCCTTGGGATCACCGGTGGTTCCGCCGGTGTAGAGCAACACAGCCGTATCTTCGGCCGGGTCAATGGTGAAATCGTGCGGCCGCGGTTTATCCGTACCGGTAAGTTCTGAAAAGTTTATGGAACTGCCGGAATAATCTTCGGGTCTTTTCCCGTCGCCGACAGAGGCGAGAATCAGTCTGATTCCGAATTCAGCCGCTATTTTCCCAGTAAGTTTTGCCGATTCATCCGCCGCGATCAGGAGAGAGGCGTCGGTATCCTGAAGGTGATATCGCAACTCTTTTTCCTTGGCCATTACGTTATATGGTGCAACAACTCCACCCGCCATCCATATGCCGAAATAGCTGATGATAATTGCCGGGGAATTGGGCAGCAGGACGGCAACCCTGTCACCTTTTTCAATCCCCAGTTCACGGAGATTTGCCGCCAGTGAATTTGCTTTATGCCAGAGTTGCCTGTAAGTCAGGCGCGCAAATTCATTCTGATTTTCATGATTAACGAATATGATCGCATCCCGGTCCCCGAACCGTTTTATATTGCGCTCCAATATCCACCAGGCGGGTTTATCCGGGAACACGATACCTTTGGCCAGATGAGTCGGCCATGACTTGAACCATGGCCTGTCTTCAGGGTTGAAGTCTTCTTTGTATGCCATCATCTTCCTTTTTAATAATCGTTTTTTTAGTGAGTTGTGCTGTCGCTGAAAAGTGAATAGCCTATCTTGAAGGCCTCTTTATTCTCTTCATGAAATTTCGGAATAATATGCAATATGCTCTCCAGCACCACATCAGGGTCAAGTTCCTCCACCAGGTGGGACAGTACTCCGAGAACAAGGGTATTGGCGAAAACGGGTTTACCCAGTTTCTCCACCGAGATATCCTTGGCGGATACCGCTTTTTGAACACAGGGCAGACTTTCGTCAATTTCGGTGACAAAGGCTGGGTCATATAAAATTATACCGTCTTTCACCTGGTGCTTGAATGCCTTATAGGCCGCAAGCGATAAGGCAATAAAGATATTGGGGGATTCAACAATCGGACTGTCGATCGGCTCGGTAGACATGACAATCTGGCTTCTGACATAGCCGCCCCGCATCTCGGTGCCGTGGCTTTTAAGCATTGTCACCCTGTAACCCTGTTTGACTGCGGCTTCGCCCAGAATTTGTCCGAGTCGCACAACCCCCTGGCCGCCAAAACCACTTGCGAGGATTTCAGTTCTGGTTCTCATATGGCTCCCGTCCTCCGTATATTTTCGTTATTTCTGTGAATTTCTTCGGAAAATTCCGGCCGTGAGTTGCTGGCATCATGATATATTCCTGTAACCCATATTGTATCCTCTTTTTCCTTACCCATGGGAGCGGACCTGTCCCGTATCCAGTTTTTCATGGTCAGGGTGTTTCTGGTGCCGAGTTCCCTGCTGCCGAAATTAGTCGGGCAGGGATAAACAATATGGATCAAGGACAAGCCCTTGTTTTCGATCCCTTTCCTGATGCTTTTGACGGCCCGGCGTCCATCGGTTGAAACATGACGGGCCAGAAAGGTTGCTCCGGCATTTTTCAGCAGGCCGAGAACGTCCATCCCGTCTGACATCAGGTTGTGTTCATACATGCCGTAAGGGCTGCTGTCGGTCTTGCTGCCGGCCGGTGTCGTCCAGCCGTATTGGCCGCCGGTGGACATATAGCCCAGATTATCGTTGACGATTATCGTCAGGTCGGCATTTGACCTGGCGGCATGGATGAGATGCAGCAGGCCGATGCCAAATGCATCGCCGTCGCCGACGGTGAGGAGTATTTTCTTCTCTATGGGAAGCGCCAGCCTGAGTCCTCTGGCAATGGCATATACTCTGCCATGGGTGCCGGCAAAGCTGTCGCCCTTCCAGGTGCCGAACGTCTGGCGGCCGGCGCAGCCGATGGAGGTTCCCCAGACAATATCATCCACCTCAAGGCCAAGTTCATAAATTGCCTGTATTGTCAGTTTGTGATTTACTCCCAGGCCGCACCCCGAACATGCAGTGCTGGGGATTTTTCTAGCCCTTAAGTACTTTTGCGCTAAATAATCCACTTTACCATGCCTCCTGTACCCAACCCTTTCTTTCAAGGGGCTGGCCTTTTAGAATTTTACTGAACGTATCCAGCAGATTGGCAACAGTAGGCAAATCCCCGCAGGTTCCGAGAAAATGGACTTCGGAATTACAGGGAATTGCCCTTTCGACCTCGCGTACCAGCTGCCCATCCCAGTTTAACTCAACTGCCAGATATTTGGTTTCGAGACCGAAATGTTCATCCGGGAACGGCCATAAATTTATCAGGCGCAGGGCGCCGACCTTGAGACCGTTTTCCCGTGCCTTCTTAACGGCTGTGTTAACCACCCGGGAAGGGGTGCCGTACGATACGACCACAAGGTCAGGGTCGTCATCCATGTAGTTCTTGGCATAAAGATTGCTGAAAAGTTCTTTGTTGTTGCGGACTTTATAAATCAACCGATAGGCATGTTTATGATGGGCCTCGACTTCTTCTATGTCATAACCCTCTTCCGTCGGGGTCCAGTCGGAGCACAATGCCCCGGTATTTTGTCCAAGTACGACCGGGGGGATGTCCAATGCATCCGTCGGCGGATAGAAATCAGGACCCGGGTGTATTTTGCGCGGCCAGGTACGGAAACCCATCTCTTTCATTTCTTCCTCGTTTTCAGGAACGCTTATATCCTCGAAGCCGTCGGTAATAAGTTGATCGGCAAGAACCGTTACCGGCATTCTGAAACGTTCCGACAGATAAAAGGCCTCGACCACCATCCGCATGGCTTCCTGGGCTGAATTTGGCGCCAGAACGATTGATTCGAAATTGCCGCCCTGGGTCGGATAGCGCGTCAGGTAAAATTCACCCTGGCCCGGCGCGCCGGTGATGCCGCTGACGGGCCCAACCCGGCCCGAATTCAGGATGACGACGGGAATTTCACAGCCGATGGCCCAACCATAGGGATCTGCATAAAGTATATATCCCGGGCCCGAGGTGGCGGTCATCGCCTTTTTTCCACCGAGTGCGGCGCCGATACAGAGATGCAGAGCGGCACATTCATCCTCGCCCTGTATATAGGTCCCGCCTACCTGCGGCAGCCTGCTGGACATGGATTCAGCAATTTCAGTTGCAGGTGTAATGGGGTACCCGGCAAAAAATCTGCAGCCGGCGAGAATGGCCCCTTCGGTTATGGCAAAATTTCCTGTTTCCAGATATCTTTTCATAAGTTATTTCACTCCTTTAATTTCAATGCAAAAATCCGGACAATTATAAAAGCATTTCATGCAGCCAATGCAGTTTTCAGGATTTTTGACCTTCATTGAACGATACCCTTTTGCATTAAAGTCGCTGCCCGGAACAAAAACTTCGTTTTCACAAACATCAAGGCAAAAACCGCATTCCTTGCAGGCCTCGAAATCGAGCTCGACTATAAATTTTTTCTTTTTGACCTTTTCACAGCCTGAACATTGCATGTATAAAATCCTCCTCAAAATAATGGGAATTCTGCTGATCGTTTTAATACCAGTAGTACTAGCAACGATCATGCCAGCAAAAGACCGCAATGATGAAGAGGGAATAACATACTGATATTATTTTTGTTTATTTTTATGTTTGATTTTCGCATGGTAAAATAACGGCTGCAGAGGCAAATCCGACTCGAAATAAATGTCCGGAATCTGAACATGTCCATATTGTGGACATGTGATGGGATAAAACAAGCACCTGTTTGAATAAGACTGATAAATGGAGGTGGACGCCCATTTCTCATGTATGGAAAAAAGTTGAGGGTATATTACCGGAATGGTGTAATTTTTTACCGATCTTTCTCCGGATAAAATGGAAAATTCCCGGTTACGGGAAGAAAGTTTTCATGCAGGAAGCAATATTTTGATTTTCTTTTCTCATTTTTCATGATTTTCTGTCAGGGAAAAAATGGGGACAGGATGAGGAATAATAAACCATAAAATTAAGAAAAAGATTTTCCAGGTGAATACTCGAACAGAATCGGTCCCAAAAGTTTTTTTCGCAGGAAGCTCCCATACCAGGTTATTTTTTTTGTATGTGAAGGAATTTTTTGCCGATAAGGCAAGAGTCAGCAGGCTTTCCTACGATGCAGGCAATACTGCTGAAATTTTGGGTGCAATAGGATATTGGCCCCTGGAGGACAAAAATATCGTCCACGTATATACCGGGCATCGTGATCTGATGCCGGATGAAACCGGCCGGCCGTTTATCAGTCCGGAACAGTTTGCAGCCAACATGAGCCGGATTGTTGATATACTGCAGGCAAGGACTGCGGGTCGAGTCGTTTTTTCCAATGTGCCGCCGGTTGCGGATAGTTTTTTGGAATTAGATCCCGGAAGAAACGACCGTATTTCACAGTACAATACTATTATTGAATCCGTCTCACGGGATGCAGGAATACCGGTGCACGATTTCAGCGGCTTTGTCAAGGCGCACCCAACCGCTGAAGATATATATATTGACGGACTTCATTTTACCCGGAAACTCTACAAGGAATATGGACGGAGCCTGGCCGGCTGCCTGATGGAACTGATCTGATTCAGCGGGAATAATCTGTTGCCGCAAACCTGTTTTCTCTTATATATCATGGGAGTGTCAGGGCGGCCGGCGATAGTATTGTCAAGCGTGGGCCTTGGGTCGCGATAAATTATATCTCTGTGCCTTCTCATACAGGCTTGCTCTGGATATTCCCAATAATTTCGCAGTTTTTGCCATATTCCACTTATTGTTTTCCAGGGTTGTCTTAATCAGAATGCGTTCATTGTCGGATAGGGTAACCGCCTGCGGCCCGCCGACCGTTTCCACGGAAGTTGCCGGAGAGGGCTTGGAACCGATGGTTGCCGGCAGGTCGTGAACCTGGATGATGCTTGTATCCCCACTGATCAAACTCAGGGAGCATTCCACGGCATTTTTCAATTCCCGGACATTGCCCGGCCAATTGTACTGCATTAATCTCTCCATCGCGTCTGGCGAAAAAGAAACTTCCGGTCTTTCCATGCCGTTCAGAAAATATCTCGCGAGAACCGGAATGTCGCTTTTGCGTTCGGTGAGAGGCGGCAGATGAATTATCAAGGCATTCAGTCGGTAGAACAGGTCTTCCCTGAACTTGCCTTCGTTGATCATGGCCTTCAGGTTTCTATTGGTGGCCACTATGAGCCGGAATGAAACCTTGTTCGGATGATTGGCGCCCAGCCGGTAGACGAGCTTGTCCTCAAGTATCCGGAGTAGTTTGACTTGGGCATGCAGGGACATGTCGCCTATTTCATCGAAAAACAGGGTGCCCTTGTCCGCCAGTTCAATTTTGCCGAGTTTTCCCGATTTGTGGGCGCCGGTGAATGCCCCCGGCACATAACCGAAAAGTTCCGATTCCAGAAGATCGTGTGGTATGGCGGCGCAGTTGATGCTGACAAACGGACCGTCACAGAGTTTGCTTTCCGAATGTATTGCGTGGGCAAACAACTCCTTGCCTACGCCGGTGGATCCTTCAATCAACACCGAGGAATCGGATTTGGCATACTTGCCGATCAGTTTTTTCGCCTTGATAATGGCCCGACTTTCACCCTTGATATCAGAGGTGCTGTAACTTGTCGACAGGGCTCTTCTGAATTTTTCCCGGTAGGAAGACACCTTTTTTTCGAGAAGTTCAAGCCGGTTGGACAAATCCTTGAGCTCACCGATGTCGCCGAAAAGAGATTGAGAGATGACCCCCAGAACGTTCTTGTTTTTGCCGGTTACGGGAATTCTGTTGACAATGAGGATTTTTTTTTCTTTTCCCTCCCCCACCGAACACTTAAATCCCAGCTCAGATTCACCGGTCTTAAGCACATGGCTGATCCTGGTTGCCGGAATATAGTGTTTGATATGTTTGCCGATCACCTCGGTCTGGTTGACCCCTAAATACTCGGAGTAGGTCCGGTTGATGAATTGGATTTTGTTGTCATGGTCACAGAAAATTATACCGCTTGGTATGCTGTTGAGAATGACCTCGTGAATTTTCTCGATTGTATTGTCCGTTGTCTTGCCGTTCTTCATGTGATGCCCTTTTTCTCTAAATAAAACCAAAATACATCAGGATGGGTTTTGAGTATACAGTATACAATTTAATTTACTTCAATCCTTTGTACACCTAAATTATTTCTTTTTGGGAAGTCAAGTGTTTCACTTATTATAATTACTTTTCGCAGCGATGAAAATGATAGGTGTTTTTTCATGGTAGAGCCAAAAAAGTTGTCTTCCCGCATGCATTGCTTGACTTTCTGACCGGTTCCCATTATCTTTGCCTGTTTTTCGAAACGATCTGGAGCTGGCGGGATAAATCATCCAGTTGAACGGCTTCATATCCGGGAAACAACATCCGATAAAATTAGCCCTTGCTTCCTTGCCGGGCGGCTGAAAATCGATCCGAAACCACGGTACATTGAGGGGTCGGATAAAATCGTAAATTTGCAATTTGCTTATGTTTGAGAATTTAACCGACAGATTACAGAAAGTTTTCAAGGACCTGAAGGGGCATGGCAGGCTCACCCCGGAAAACATCGAAGAAGCGCTGCGGCAGGTAAGGCTGGCACTGCTGGAAGCGGATGTCAACTACAAGGTGGTTCGGGAATTCATTGATGCCATCTCAAAGCGCGCCGTGGGCCAGGATGTGCTCGACAGCCTGACCCCGGGGCAGCAGGTTATCAAGATTGTCCATCAGGAACTGGTCGACCTGCTGGGCGGGCAGACTGAAACGCTCAAGCTTGACGGCAGGCAGCCTGTTGTCATCATGCTGGCAGGCCTGCAGGGTTCCGGTAAAACAACAACGGCGGCCAAACTGGCCAAGCTGCTGCAGAGCAAAGGGAGAAAACTCCTCCTGGTTCCCGCCGACGTCTACCGGCCTGCCGCAATCGATCAGCTTAAAATCCTGGGAGAATCCATCGGGGTCGATGTCTATCCTTCGGAAACCGGGCAAAATCCTGTAGCCATCTGCCGCAACGCCCTGATCGCTGCAGACGAGAAGGGCCTGAATACCGTCATTATCGATACTGCCGGCCGTTTGCATATTGATCTGGAACTGATGGAGGAATTGCGGCAGATCAGGGCCCAGGTCGAACCGGCTGAGATACTCTTCGTGGCCGATGCCATGACCGGGCAGGATGCCGTCACCGTTGCCGAGAAATTCAAAAACGACCTTGAATTGACCGGGGTAGTGCTCACCAAGATGGAAGGTGATGCCCGGGGTGGGGCGGCGCTTTCCATCAAGAAGGTAACCGATCGGCCCATCAAGTTCGTCGGTGTCGGTGAGGCAATGGATGCCTTGGAGATCTTTCATCCGGACCGGCTGGCCTCGCGAATCCTCGGCATGGGAGACGTTCTTTCCCTGATTGAAAAGGCGGAGGCGGTTGTTGACAAGAACAAGGCTGAAAAGCTTGCCAGGAAAATCCAGAAGAGTGAATTTTCCCTGGAGGATTTCCGGGACCAGATCCAGCAGATCAAGAAGATGGGCAGCCTTGAACAGATAATGGGCATGATCCCGGGCCTGAACAAGATGAAACAGATGCGGAATATGCCCAAGCCGGATGAAAGTGAGCTTGTCCGCACCGAAGCAATAATTAATTCCATGACCCCGGTTGAACGGCGCAATTACCAGATACTCAATGCCAGTCGGCGGCAGCGGATAGCCGGCGGCAGCGGCACCAGTGTTCAGGATGTGAACAGGGTCATTAAAAGTTACGCCCAGATGCTGAAGATGATGAAGAAAATGAAAGGCTTTTCCGGTCCCATGACGGGCGGCAGGAAAAAAAGAAAGCTGCCCAAGGGATTAAGACGCTAGCTTTATAATTTTCTTTAAAGTATATTTTAAGATTACTCTTTTTAAAAATGGACCAATAGCTGAAAAATTGGATAATGTAATCCATAACGCGGAATATAAATGCGGAGGAGACGCACAGAATGGCAGTAAAAATACGTTTAACCAGACTTGGAAGAAAAAAATTGCCCTATTACCGTATCATCGTTGCGGATGTTGAGGCAAAGCGCGACGGCAGATTTCTTGATATCATCGGCACCTATGATCCGTTGAAGGATCCGGCCGAGATCCATTTTGACGCCGAGAAGCTTCAGTCATGGCTTGATCAGGGGGCGCAGCCGACGCAGACCGTGAAAAGCCTGATCGCCAAACATGCAAAGGCTGAGCCGGTTGTTGCGGAATAGGATGTATGAAAGAGTTGATTCATTATATAGTGACTGCACTGGTCGATCATCCTGACACCGTCCAGGTGAAGGAAACTGAACAGGATGATACCATTATCATTGAATTAACGGTTGCGAAAGAGGATCTTGGCAAGGTGATCGGCAAGCAGGGCAGGACGGCCCGGGCTATGCGTTCATTGCTTGCTGCAGCTGCCGGCAAGATCAACAAACGTTCCAGGCTTGAAATAATGGAATAGAATGACCCCGAATGTTACCGGGCAAAATTCAGCATTAACGGACACCCTGGTTAAGGTCGGTGAAATTGTCAAGCCCCATGGCATCAGGGGAGAGGTCAAGATCTATTCCTATTCTGAAGAGCCTGAAAATTTTAATCATTATAAGAAGGTCGTCCTGCAGGCATCGCCGGGAAGCGGGACGAAGATATATAAAATAGTCAAAAGCCGGAAACAGGGCAAGCTGGCAATCATGCAGCTGGAAGGTATTGTTTCCAGGGAGGAGGCGGAAAATCTCCAGGGAAGCACGGTCTGGGTTAAGAAAACCGACTTCCCGAAACTGGATGCCGGTGAATATTACTGGCACCAATTAATCGGCCTGCAGGTTTACACCGATAACGGCAGCGACCTGGGAAAGGTTGCCGGTCTTTTCTCCACCGGGGCCCATGATGTCCTGATCGTAACCGGAGGAGGCCGGGAATATCTGATCCCGGTGCAGGAAGAAATAATTACGGCGATTGATGAAAAGAACGGCAGGCTGTTCATTGCACCTTTGCCCGGAATGCTGGAAGCAAATGAACATGAAGAGGAATAGTTAATATCCTCAAAAAATAAGTGTCTCCGGAATGTGCTAGAATATTTTTTACCATGCGATTCGACATTCTGACAATCTTTCCGCAGCTGTTGCATTCGCCTCTGCAGGAAGGCATTATCCGGCGGGCGATCGCTGCAGAAAAGATACAGGTCGACATCCATGATATAAGAGAATTTGCCCTGGACAAGCATGCCATGACCGATGACCGGCCGTTTGGCGGCGGTGAGGGCATGGTCATGAAACCGGAGCCCATTGCCGGGGTCCTGGAGACCATCCGGGGAAAAAATCAGGGCGGCCGGGTTATATTTCTGTCTCCCCAGGGCAGAACCTATACTCAGGAGACAGCCGAAAGACTTGCGGCCCATAATCACCTGATTCTGCTTTGCGGCAGGTATGAAGGGATTGATGAGAGGATCAGGGCTCATTATGTGGATGAGGAGATCTCCATCGGGGATTATATACTTACCGGAGGAGAACTGGCGGCAATGGTGGTGATTGATTCTATCACCAGACTGCTGCCGGAAGTTTTGGGTTGTGAGGATTCGGCGGAAAATGATACGTTCAGCCGCGGACTCCTGAAAAATCCCCAATATACCAGGCCGCGAAATTTTGCCGGATTCACGGTTCCGGAGGTGCTGTTGAGCGGCGACCATAGGGCTATAGCCGAGTGGCGGCTTGTTGCCTCGGTGCTCCAGACATTGGAAAAAAGACCGGAGCTGCTGGCCCGGGCGGAATTTACCAGGGAAGAACTGCTGATTCTGCAAAAAAACCGGCTGCTTGAGGCGGTTGAAAAATATAAAAATATACAGCAGTAAAATAACACCAAACAGATTGAATAAGCTGTATATGAGCTAAAGTGACAGAACTGGAGGTTGGAAAGGGCAGAATAGATTTGGCATTGATTCATTATCCGGTAATCAACAAGAATCAGGAAATTATCGGTGCCGCGGTGACAAATCTTGATCTGCATGATATTGCCCGGGCGGCAAAAACCTTTGGTGCCGGTTCCCTTTATGTTGTGACCCCATACAGCGATCAACAGGAACTTTTCAGGGAACTGCTGGACCACTGGCTGCACGGCCATGGTGCAATATATAATGCCAAAAGGGGTGAGGCCCTGGATCTGGTCCATATCTGTGATAACCTGGACCAGGTTCTGACAAAGGTGGCGGAAAAAAGGGGGCGGAAGCCTGTAGTGCTGGCTACCTGCGCCCGGGAGAAACATACTGCCATATGGCCGTATCCTGTGGTACGGCAAAAAATTGCCGAGGGTGAGTGCTTTCTCATCCTTTTCGGCACCGCCTGGGGATTGGCCCGGGAAGTTATTGCAGCAGGCGACGGTATATTGCCGCCTATTACCGGTTCCAGCAGTTATAACCACCTGTCGGTCAGATCGGCGGCAGCCATTGTCCTTGACCGGCTGCTGGGAACAGCGGCATAAACCGAATACAGGGATTCAGAATCAAAGAATAATTGCAAAAAAGTTTGAGTAACCATAAACTGCGAAAGTTTACTTAAGATAAGGGTGATGTGGAGGCGCCCATCGGAAAACAGAAACAATCCGAGAATAAAAGAGTATGAGCACCAACATTATTGAACGAATCGACAGAGAGCAGATGCGCTATGACATGCCGGACTTCCGGGCCGGTGACTCGGTCAGGGTACATATTCGCATCATTGAGGGCAACAAGGAAAGGGTCCAGATATTTGAGGGCGTTGTTATCAGGCGGCGAAAAGGCAACATGGGAGCCACTTTTACCGTGCGCAAGATCTCGCACGGGGTAGGCGTTGAAAAAACCTTTGCCCTGCATTCCCCCAGGTTGGAAAAGGTAGAAATTGTCTCCCGTGGTAAAGTCCGCCGTTCCAGGCTTTACTATCTGCGAGAGCGCCGCGGCAAGGCTGCCCGGATTAAGGAAAAAGGCTTACGCTAACAGCAGGGGAAAGCAGGAATGGGTCCGAAAAAATTATGGCCTGATCCTGAATCCGATACGTTTTTTCTGGAAAGACACCTCAGACAGAAGGGATACCAGTGGGTTTGCGGCCTGGATGAAGCAGGCCGCGGTCCGCTCGCCGGGCCGGTGGTTGCCGCCAGTGTCATTTTACAGGAGAACTGTGATTATCGCTGTTTTGTCGACTCCAAGATCATCGATGCAGAAAGTCGTTCCCATCTGTATGAAAAGCTGCAGAATAACGGGGCCGTTATAGGCGTCGGTATCGTCTCGGAGACGGATATCGACCGTCTCAATATTCTGCAGGCCTCCCTGCTGGCCATGAAAAAGGCCGTTTTCGCCATGTCTCTCCGGCCGGATTTTCTTCTTGTCGATGGCAATCAATCCATACCCCTGGCCATACCCCAGCAAACCCTGATAAAGGGAGAGTCGAAAAGCGCCTCCATTGCAGCGGCCTCCATTGTAGCCAAGGTGGTTCGCGATCGTATCATGGACCAGTATCACCTGCAGTACCCCGAATATAACTTTCACCGGAACAAGGGATATGCCACCCTCGAACACCGGCGGGCGATCAGGATTCACGGCCACTGTGCCATCCACCGGCTGACCTTTAGGTGTGTCAGGGAATTTGTGACCAAAACCTGACACGTGCCGCTATATATGCCTGATAGGTAAAAATTTTTATTGCCGGCAACAGGGTTTTCGACAATCAGTCATTTACGGATGCATTACCTCTCGACAGGATGATCTGATCTTCTCCGGACCCTACAAGTTTAACCTGCTGATAGAATATGGCCCTGAAAAAAAATGAACTGGGCGCAAAAGGTGAGGAAATTGCGGTCCGCTACCTGAAGAGTCAGGGATATCGCATCCTCGAGCGCAACTATCGCGTCCGGCTTGGTGAAATTGATATTATCGCCGAACAGGGGGCAGATCTGGTTTTTATTGAGGTGAAAACCCGGTCGGACATTCTCTACGGTTCTCCTATTGAGTCAATAACCCTCCCCAAGCAGCGGCAGCTTTCCAAGGTGGCCCTGGAATATCTCGGCAAACGAGGGGGCTACGACCGCCCGGCGCGCTTTGACGTAGTCGGGATCAGAATAAAGAATGCCAATAGGGTACAATCAGGGGATGCAATAATAGAATTAGTGCAGAATGCGTTTGATCTCTGCTACGGCAATGAATGAATATGATGGATATAATTATATATTCTGCTCACCGGGAGGTATGTTTGTCGGATGCCTGATACAGAAACCAATTCTGAAATTTTTTTTGGGGGATCTAATCCGGTTGCCATTACCATGGGCTGCCCGGTCGGAATCGGTCCGGAAATAATACTACGGTTTCTGGCGGGAAGCAGATTGTCCGGACCATATCTACCGGTTGTGGTCGGTGATATCGGAGTCCTGCAGCGGTGTGCCAAAGAATTGAAGATTGATATTGATATCATTGCCTGGCAGCCGGGAAATCAGTTTGCCTCAGGGAAAATTCAGGTTGTGGAACCGCCAAAGAATGCCGGCTATGGACTGCAGCCCGAACGTTTGGTTTGGGGCGTGCCGGATAGACTAACCGGACATTCATCAGCTGCGTATATCAGGGAAGCTGTGCGTTTGGTTCTTCGGGGTGATATGGCTGCGGTGGTGACCTGCCCCATTGCCAAATATGTCATGCAGTCGGCGGGTTATAAGTTTCCCGGCCATACCGAGATGCTGGCATCAATGTGCGATACGGAGAATTTCGGCATGATGATGGCCGGAGACAGGTTAAAGGTGACGCTGGCCACCATACACACTCCTCTGGCCAAAGTAGCATCAAAGTTGAATGCAGAAGAGATCAGCCGCATAATTACCCTGACCGGCGAGACCCTTATCAAGGATTTTGAGATCGCGAAGCCGCGCATAGCAGTTGCCGGTTTTAATCCACACGGCGGGGAGTCGGGCCTTTTCGGTGACGAAGAACAAAGAATAATTGCACCGGCAATCGCCGGGGTGGTTTCGGAAAAATGGCAGGTATCGGGACCGCTGCCTCCGGATACGGTCTTTAAAATGGCCTGTGACGGAAAATATGATGCGGTGGTGGCGATGTATCATGACCAGGGGTTGATTCCCTTTAAGCTGATTCATTTTGCCGATGGGGTCAATCTCACCATGGGACTTCCCATAATCCGAACCTCGGTCGATCACGGCACAGCCTTTGACATAGCCGGGAAAGGTCTGGCAAGCGATTCCAGCCTGCAGGCGGCATTTTTTACCGCAATCCGGATCATCGGCAACAGGGGAAAATATAAGAGGCTGAAACCCGCGCTTGAGGCAAAAACGTGCAAGCGGGATGATAAATCTCTGGATTGAAGCAGACCTCTTTGTTAAGTATAGCAGATGGAGGGAGGAGTGCGGCCCGGGACCTTAAGAGAGAATATGCGAATTTCAGCTGTAATAAATGGTGACCATGGACACAGAGGAATTTCAGTCAGGCCGCACGGCTGAACCGGGAACTCCCCGGAAGGGTCCCTTGCTAATTGCCGGCGGCCTGTTTATCGTTTTTGAGGGGATAGACGGCACAGGAAAATCGACCCAGGTTCATTTGCTGGCAGAAAAACTGCGTCATCTTGGTTATGCCGTTGTTGCGACCCGGGAACCCACAGATGGTCCCTATGGCCGGAAGATAAGAGAATTGTTTGTTGATCGGGGCGCGGTTTCCCGGGAAGAAGAACTGGCGCTTTTCATTGCCGACCGCAGCCAGCACGTTAAGGAAGTTATTCGCCCGGCTCTGAAAGACGGCTGTGTGGTGATCAGCGACCGTTATTATCTTTCGACTATTGCCTACCAGGGCGCCAATGGTATGGACCCTGTACGTATATTGGCAAAAAACAAAGTTTTTCCGGTGCCTGATATGGCGATTATCCTTGAAATAGAACCGGCTCAGGGTATTAAACGCATCAGGAACCAGCGGCAGGAACATCCGGACACCTTTGAGGAAGAGGTAAACCTGCGGAAAGTGGCGGCAATTTTTGACGCCATGCGGCAGGATTATATTAAAAGGATAAACGGTTCAGACTCCATAGAAAATGTTCATTGCCTGGTGTTTGAAGCGGTTGCCGACGTTCTGGCCCGGAAGAAGATAAACCGGTGAAAACCAAAAAAATTGGCATGTCTTTAGTTGATCGTGAATTTAACGAAGATCATGGGTGCAATCCATTATGCCCGGTAACAGTTCCATAAACAAGATTAAGCAGCTGGACAAGAATCCTTTTGTAAGCGGGCGGAACAGGGGAAGGGAGCATAATTATTCTTTTCTGCTCCGCTTTGTTGTTCTGTCCTGGCTTGTTTTTCTGTTAACTGCCTGTGGAGCCACATCGGTGGAAACAGAGTTCCCTGATCAAAATCTTTCCCAGGATAACACAACATTCCAGGAAGATACGGCCGAAGTCAACGACCGGGCCTGCGCCTATTTTTATTTTCTCTGGGGCAAAACCGCCGAGAACCACCAGCGCTATGAGGAGGCCCAGGAGGCTTATGAAAAGGCCCTGCTGTGCGATGAGGAAACTCAATATCTCAAACGCAGCCTGGCAATTATCTTTATCAAGATGAATCGTAGGGAGCAGGCGGTGGAAATACTCCGGCAGATTATCAGCAATAATCCCGGGGATACGGAAAACAGGGTTTTACTGGCCAAGGTATACAGCAGCATGGGACGCAATGACGATGCAGTAGCAGTTTACCGCGAACTGCTGACCATAAAAGAAGACCATGATACCTTGCTCATGCTCGGTACTCTCTATGCCCAGAATAAAGAATATGAAAAGGCCCGGGAAATACTCAACCGTCTTATCAGTCTCGAAGGTGATTCAGCCATGGCCTATTATTACCTGGCAAGACTGTACCGGGAGATGCAGGACTACGATAAGGCGGCGGCGGCTTATGAAAAGGCCCTGGAAATCAACTGGTTTGAGAGGCTTGCCTATGAGGTGGCGGAATTTTATGAGGACCGGCAGGAATATGAAAAGGCCATCGTGATATACCGCAAAATTGTCGACCGGGGTGAATCAAGTGATATGGCTAAAACAAGACTGGTCAATCTCTACCTGACCCTTGGTAAAAATGATAAAGCCCTGGAACTTCTGCGTCAATTGCGATCGGTTCTGCCCGAATCCCATAACGTTGATATTACCATCAGCCGCATTTTTTTAAGCCAGGAAAAGTATGATGAGGCCATCATGATTCTGGAGGATGTCTTAAAGACCAATCCGGAGTTGATTACAGTGCGTTATCTTCTCGGCATGGCCTATTACCGGAACAATAATGATCAAAAGGCCCTTGAGCAGCTGCAATCCATCCCGGCGGAATCCGATCTTTACGAGGATAGTGTCTTACTGCGGATAAGGATAATGGTGCAAAGCGATGATCTGCAGGGCGCCATAGGTCTTCTGCAGGAGCAGATTGATTCCGATGCCACCAGGAAACCTGATTTTTATATTCTGCTCGCATCACTTTACCGACAGGAAGAAGATATTGACCAGGCCCGAAAAATTTATGAGCAGGCCATGGAAATATATCCGGATGACATTGAGCTGCTCTACAATTACGGTATATTTCTTGAAAAAATAGGGGAGCAGGCCGCTGCCATGGCCAGAATGAAACAGGTGCTGGCCCTTGATCCCGAGAACGGCCCGGCGCTCAACTATGTCGGTTTCACCTGGGCGGACAATAATGTTCATCTGGAAGAGGCCTTACAGTATATTAAAAAGGCGGTGGAACTTCTGCCTGAAGACGGTTATGTCAGGGATAGCCTGGGCTGGGTATATTATAAGCTTGGCAATATCAGACAGGCGATAATTGAACTGGAAAGGGCTTCCGAGATGGTGGACAGCGATCCGGTTATCAAAGAGCATCTCGGGGATGTCTATTTGCGGACGGGGCAGTATAAAAAGGCGAGAACAGCCTACGAAGAGGCCTATAGGCTTTATGAGGAGGAAACAAAGAAGAACAGCGTCAGAGAAAAGATTAATGCCATCTTGTCCGGGAGTGCAAAGTGACGAAATCTCCGGGGCACGGTTTTTCATTTCCCCTGGTTATATTTTGTCTTGTCCTGATTTTTAACCAGGGCTGCACCAGAAACGTTCTGCAGACCTATCCGGCCGGCCGGCAAGAGAGTGCCGCAGCAGTCGAAGCTTTTGCCCGTTTCCGGGAAGCAAATCGGGAGCTGTGTCCCTGCTGCCTTGATGCTGAAGCAGATACCGCGCTTGCCGTATCCGGCTGGTTCAAAGACCATACGCTAAAATTTTCCGGCTACCTGCAGGCCATGAAACCCGGCTATGTAAAATTTGTCGCCCTCAATCCGTTGGGGCAGCCCCTGTATATATTTGTTACGGATGGAAAAATTTTTACCGGGGTCGATGTTTATGCCGAAAAAGCCTATTCAGGATCAACCCGTTCCCAAACGTTCAGAAAATTCACGCCCCGGGGATTTACGCCGGAATTATTCTATTATTGGCTGACCGGTAGATTGAAGCCAGGTGATTTACGCCTCCAGGCAATAATGCGGAGCAGGGAAGAGGGAAAATTCTGGCTGCAGATAAATCACCCTGATACAGCTACAGACAGCATGGTTTTGTTTGATCCCGGCGAGCTGGTAATTCTGCGCCATGTTATAAGAGACGGGAGCGGCGCGCATCTTATTGATATTTCCTATGGCGACTATCAGCAGCTGCCGGGAGCGGCAGCACCATTCGGAGAAAATGGACCTGTCATCTCCGCCGGGACTGATGAAAAATTCTGTTTGGTGCCGGCAAGTATATCTTTTTTTTCAAAGGCGGATGACGTCCGGTTCGAAATAAAACTTTCTGCATTTTTAGAGCACGTCTCCCTTTCCCCGGTTGATTTTCAGCTGGATGTCCCTGGAAATTTTAAACAACTGCTTGTCGAATAACTTCAACCCATAATGTGGCTTTTGTGACCAGGAAACGCTCTGAAAATATAGAAAAAGTAATTGCCCACGTCAAAAAACCAAGCAGATATATAGGCCATGAATTTAATGCCTGCTGCAAGAACTGGGACAATGTTGACCTCCGGATTGCCCTTGTCTTCCCGGATCTTTATGAAATAGGTATGTCGCATCACGGCCTGCATATTCTCTATGCAATCATTAATGCGCAACCTGACCTGTTGGCCGACAGGGTATATGCACCTGACAAGGACCTGGAGGAACTGCTGCACAATCGGAATGGTTTCATCTTTGGGGTGGAATCCCGCAGGTCGGTGGCGGAATTCGACATGATAGGCATTACCCTCCCGTATGAACTCTGCTATACTAATATCCTGACAATTCTGGCGCTGGGGGGCATACCATTTCGGTCAGCGGACCGCAATGGTACACATCCATTTGTTGTCGGCGGCGGCTCCGGCAGTTTCAACCCGGAACCGGTTGCGGATTTTTTTGATGCCGTGCATTTAGGGGATGGAGAGGAGGCTGTTCTGGAAATTGCCGCCGCCTTAAAAACTGCCAGGGCGAAAAAACAGGGCCGGCAGGATACCCTTGAAAAGCTGGCTGATATAGAGGGTGTTTATGTCCCTGCATTTTTTGCACCACGATATGACCGCCAGGGAAAACTGCTTGCAGTCGACCCCCTGAAAAAGGGATACGGGAGAATCAGGCGCCGTATTCTTCCCGACCTTGAATCATGTCAAAATCTTGGAAAGCCGCTCGTGCCACTGGTTCGGATAGTACATGACCGCCTCGGCATAGAGGTGGCCCGTGGCTGTACCCGCGGCTGCCGTTTCTGTCAGGCCGGCATAATATACCGGCCGGTGCGTGAACGTGCCGCTGACTCGGTGCTCGAACTTGCTGAAGAAGGCATGCAGGCCGGCGGGTTCGAGGAACTGGCACTGCTGTCCCTGTCCACCGGGGATTATTCCTGTCTTTCCCCGGTGCTCGGCCGCTTGATGGACAGGTTCGTAAAAGAGTACGTCTCCGTTTCCATGCCGTCCATGCGGGTCGGAACCCTGACCCCGGAAATCATGAACCAGATAAAGCGGGTGCGGAAAACAGGATTTACCCTTGCTCCAGAGGCTGGCACCGACCGGCTCCGCAGGGTTATCAACAAGGGCATAACAGAGGATGATCTGCTGGCTACCTGCAGAGATGCCGGTGCCATCGGATGGAAGCTGCTGAAGTTTTATTTTATGATCGGTCTGCCAACCGAAACAGAAGAGGATATCAAGGGTATTGCCGATCTTGTGCACCGTGCCGCCCGAATATACCCCGACCGGCGGTTGCGGATAAATGTCAGTGTGGCCGCCTTTGTTCCCAAAGCGCATACCCCGTTTCAATGGGAGCCGCAGATATCGACCGATGAAGCCTTTGCCAGAATAAACATGCTGAAAGCAATTCTGCCGAAAGGAAGCTGTAAGCTGAAGTGGCATGATCCGCGCCAGAGTTTTCTGGAAGGGGTGATGTCAAGGGGAGACCGGAGGCTGGCAAAGGTCATTGAGGAAGCCTGGCGGCGCGGCGCCCGTCTCGACGGCTGGTCCGAACATTACAATCTTGCTCTCTGGCAGGATGCGGCAGCAGCCTGCAACATGGACCTGTCCCGTTACCTGCGGCGGCGTGACTTTTCCGAGGTTCTTCCCTGGCAGCATCTGGATACCGGGGTTGATCCTGAATTTCTCCGGACTGAATTGGCAAAATCCCTGGAAGGCGATTATACCCCGGACTGTAGGGTGCACGGCTGCCGGGATTGCGGGGTCTGTGATTTTAAAGAAATCAGACCTGTGGTCCAGGATAAACGCAAAAGCCGTGACGGCACCGAAGAAGAAAGTATCATCCCTGCCGGTAACAATTCAGCCGAAAGAAATGGAGACCCGGGATCGGGGCCGGCGAAAACAGCCGCGGAAGATAACCCGCAGTACTGGTATCGACTGGTCTATGGCAAGCAGGGTGATATCAGATTTCTAAGTCATCTCGAGGTAATCCAGGTTTTTTTTCAGGCGTTTAGAAGGGCGGGTGTAAAGCTGCATCATACCCAGGGGTTCAATCCGGTGCCCAAAGCATCCTTCAGTCCGGCTCTGCCCGTGGGTACTGAAAGCCTGGCCGAGTATCTGGATGTTGATCTTATGGAAGAAATTATGGATGTGAATACATTCCGGCTCAGGCTCAACAAACAGCTTCCTGCCGGCATTACAATCCTCAATGTTACCGGGATGCCGGATAAAAAAGGCGGCTCCGGGGAAAAAATCCGCACCGGTTATAAAATACGTCTTGACCGCAATCTGTTGCCGGAAGAAAGAGACAGTCTTAAAAAATTTATGGACAGCGATACTTTATCCATTATCAGGATAAGAAAAGGAAGGCAGCGGTCGCTGGACATCAGAAAACAGGTGGAAAGTTTTGTTGTCTCCGGGGCTGACTGTTTTGAGTTGGTTTTGTTCAGCCGGGATGGTAAGGCAGGGGCGAAACCGGTTGAGATCTTGAAAGCGGTGCTGAACCTATCCGATGATGAGTGCCTGGACGCCGACATTCTTAAGGTCTGGCATAGTACCGCCGGTGAGGAACAGCCCGGTGGAACAAAAAAGCTGGATTCTTGAGTACCGGGTTGTTGGAGTGATGGAGTGATGGAAATGTAAACCTGTATCAGGACGGCACACCTTTCACCTTTTACCTCCCCCCTTTTACATTTACGTTTGCGATTTAAAAAACTTTATAGTATTGCTTTATCTGCATTTGCCGATGGTATATATAGCTGAAAAAAGACGATAATTGAAAGGAGAGAATATGAGTCAGAAAAAGATTGTCCTTCGCGAAGATGAGATGCCTACCCAATGGTATAATATCTGCCCGGATATCCCCAATGGCATGCAGCCGCCCTTGGATCCCGGGACAAAAGAACCCATAGCGCCGGAAAAACTCGCCGCTATTTTTCCTATGGGTCTCCTTGAACAGGAGATGAGTCCCAACCGCTGGATCGACATTCCGGATGAGGTTCGAGAGATTTACAACATCTGGCGTCCCTCCCCCTTGATCAGGGCCACCAAACTTGAAGAAGCCCTGGGTACCAAGGCCAGGATATATTATAAAAATGAAGGGGTTTCCCCCAACGGCAGCCATAAACCTAACAGTGCCGTGGCCCAGGCTTATTATAACAAGCGGGAAGGCATAACAAGACTTGCCACTGAGACCGGAGCCGGGCAATGGGGCAGCGCCCTCTGTTTTGCTACCAGCAAGTTCGGACTTGAATGCAAGGTATACATGGTCCGTGTTTCCTTTGACCAGAAGCCGTATCGCAAGACAATGATGCAGACATTCGGCGGCTCGGTGGTGGCGAGCCCAAGTCCGGATACCAATACCGGCCGGGCCTTTCTTGAAAAAGACCCCAATACCCCGGGCTCTCTCGGTATAGCCATCAGCGAGGCCATTGAAGACGCCGCTACCACGGAAGGAACAAATTATTCTCTTGGTTCGGTTTTGAACCACGTTATCCTGCACCAGACCATCATAGGCCTGGAAGCAAAGAAACAGATGGCGATCGCCGGTGATTATCCTGACGTGGTGATCGGCTGCTGCGGTGGCGGTTCCAACTTTGCCGGTCTTGCCGTCCCCTTTATAGCTGATATGCTTGAGGGCAAAAAAACACGGTTTATCGGGGTTGAACCCGCATCATGCCCGACCCTCACCAAGGGCAGACTTGCTTATGACTTCGGTGATACGGGCCAGACAACACCGCTGCTCAATATGTACACTCTTGGTCATGATTTTGTTTCGCCCGGCATACACGCCGGCGGGCTGCGATATCATGGAATGGCCCCGATCGTCAGCGCCCTGGTCCGGGAAAAGATAATAGACCCGATAAGCGTTCATCAGCTGGAGTCCTTTGAGGCTGGTGTTCTGTTTGCCCGAACCGAGGGCATTATTCCTGCGCCGGAAACCTGTCATGCAGTGCGCGGTGCTATTATCGAGGCAACCCGCGACTTGAATGAACCGAAAACGATCCTTTTTAATTTTTCGGGTCATGGCCTGCTTGATCTATCGGCTTATGAACAGTTCTTCAGCGGTGCACTCCATGATTATGAGTACCCTGCCGAAGCCATAGAAGAGTCGATGAAGCATCTTCCCCAATTATAACGTCGAAAGACCACACAGTAATCTGGTAGGGTAGAAGGCGGCAGGCAATTCCTGCCGCCTTTATTTTTGGTTTGTTCGTCTAATGATGAGGTGTCTCGCAGATTACTGGCACCGTACCTGTTCGTCGTATGTTTTTGCAAGACCGTCAACATTGTTGAGTGATAAAAGTGGTGGTGCGGAAATATTTCATCCTGATAATTCTGTTTTTCCCGGCTCTAGCAGCATACAGCCTCCCGGTGCCGTCCTGGGCAAAAAGTAGTGTTTCCCCGGCAGCTGCGATACCAGAAGACATGGTTGAAAACGGCGGCTACGCTGTCGAAAAGAACGGCAGATATGTTGTTACGCATAATCTGCATACACCATATATCCCGGCCAGCATAACCAAAATTGCCACTGCACTCGAAGCCCTGGATGTCCTTGGGCCCGCATATCGCTTTGCGACCTATTTTTATCGTGACATCCACGAAAATCTCTATATTAAGGGATTTGGCGATCCGTTTCTCATATCAGAGGAAGTTGCCGCCATTGTCGCGCGATTAAAGGAGCATGGCTGCACGAAAATTAATGACATATATCTGGATGATACCGCCTTTCAACTGGAGGCAGCGGCAGATCCTGCAGGGTGGAGTGAGAATCCCTATGATGCGCAATACAGCGCTTTGGCAGTCAATTTCAATACCATAAACATCCAAAAGGACAAAAACGGGAAAATTGCAACTGCGGAAGAACAGACACCGACCCTGCCATTAATGGCCGATTTGGCAGTAAAAGTTCCCCCCGGCATTCACCGGATTAATATCACTGCCGGAGATACAGATGGGGCAGATATAATCAGCCGTTATGTGGGAGAACTGTTCCGTGCCTATCAGAAACAGGAAGGTATTCCAGGGCATGGTATTATCGCCCGGAGGAAGATCCCGGAAAACCTTTCACCTTATTACATTCATCGTTCAGGGAAAAACCTGAAAGCTATCATCGGACCGCTTCTACACTTTTCCAACAACTTCATAGCAAACCAGATTTTCCTGGCAGCCGGCGCTGCCAGGTTCGGGTACCCGGCTACCTGGGAAAAGGGAAGACAGGCCATGGCCGATTATTTGCAGCAGCAAACAAAAATAGTTCCGGAAGAGATACAGATTTTTGAAGGTTCGGGAATTTCCAGAAACAACAGGATATCGCCCGCGGCAATGATGCAGCTGCTTGATAATTTCAGGCCTTTCGCCAGACTCCTGCCGCAGAAAGGGGGCAACCTGCTGAAATCAGGGACCTTGACCGGGGTCTATTGCTATGCCGGATATTTTACGGACGCTCAAAGACTGGACCCTTTCGTGCTTATGCTGAACCAGGCAAAAAACAACAGGGACAGGCTGCTGCAGGTGCTGGAGCAAAAATATCATACCCAATGATCACGTTTGGGTGCAAAGTAAAAGCGGGACATCCGCCGATTGATGTCCCGCTTTCGGGGTCTATCACCTTGGAAGGGGGATATATAGTCAAAAGCCGTAGTAAGAGGCCGGTGATAGCTGATTACCTTCGTTTATGAGTTGAATTTGCTTACACGGTATCCCAGAATCGTGCCTTTTCAGCAAAGGTCGTTTCAATGGGTGCCAGGGAACAGCCGTTGGCGCGAAGTTCGTCGGCAACCGCATCAATCAGTTTGTCGACGCTTGCCTCAACCGTATCCGTCAGATCAAGGCCGATATCAATACTTTCCGGTTCAACACCAAAGAGAACCAGGTTTTTGGGAAGTTCATCCGTCAGCATGGCTGCAGCCAGCAGGTCTGACAAACCAAGCTGATGTGGTGATATCCTGGTCCGGAACGCTGCCGGCACATCATTGCCTTCTACCCGAACCACCGTTCCCGGGACCTGGTCACATTTCATGGCATCAATGATGATCAGGCAATCCCGGTTGCGTATATGGCGCAGGAGTTCAATACCAGCGGTGCCGCCGTCCAGAAGCTCCACATTTGCGGGAAAGGCGAACTTCCTTTCCAGTTCCTTCAGAACCCGGACGCCAATGCCCTCGTCAGTCAAGAGGACATTGCCGATGCCCATAACAAGTATGTCCAAATGAACTCCTTTGCAAAGATTTACAGGGCTTTTACCCGGATAATCTCGTTATTTTTTTTATCTACCATGTGTATGGCGCATGCCAGACAGGGGTCGAACGAATGAATCGTCCGCAGAATCTCAAGCGGTTTTTCCGGTTCCGCCACCGGGTTGCCGAGAAGCGATGCCTCGTAGGGTCCGAGATCATCGTTGGCATTACGGGGCCCTGCATTCCAGGTGGAAGGTACGACAGCCTGGTAATTTTTAATCTTGCCGTTATCAATGACAATCCAGTGGGACAGGATACCGCGGGGCGCTTCATGGTAGCCGAACCCCTGGATCTCATTCTTTGGAAAGTCCGGAGGATTAAATATTGTGGTGTCGCCGGAGGCAATATTATTCACCAGGGCGGACCATTGATCTTCAAGGGTATCGTTCAGCACGGCACAGCGGATAACCCGGGCTGCGATCCTGCCGATGGTGGAATGGAGAGCCTCCACCCCAACCTTGCTGCCCACAAGTGAGCTGACCGTGTCAAGTACCTGGGTGGCATATTTCTGTGTGGGTTTGTGACCCGCGGCAAACATGCAGAGAACATTGGCCAGGGGACCGACCTGGGCGGGCTTATCCTGAAAGGTGGGAGACTTGACCCAGGAATATTTGCCGTCATCCTGCCAGTCGGTGTAATTGGGCACGGTATCCTCTTTATACGGATGCCTGTTCCATTCCCCGTCATACCAGGAATGCTTGATGGATTCCTTGACATTGTCCTCAAAGAAGGGATCATTGAAGCTTTTGATCGCGGTGAACTTGGTGATATCGCCGTCAGGGATGTAGCCACCTGGTAAGAAAAATTCCGTCCCCTTGGTATCCATGGGCATATCAGGCGCGGACAGGTAATTGGTAACACCCTTGCCATATCCGGTCCACTCGGCATAAAAGGCGCCCACTGCTGACACGTCAACCAGGGCCACCTGCTTGATAAAGTCGTTGACCTCGCCTATCAGGGTCTTGATATGGTAAAGTTTTTCCATGTTCAGCGTGTCAGGTGAGTCAAGGTTGATGGCATTGGCAACACCCCCGACCGCTAAATTCTGGATATGGGGAGTTTTACTGCCCAGGAGGGCAACGACATAATTGATCTTTCTCTGGTATTCAAGGGCCTGCAGGTAATGCGTTGCTGCCAGCAGGTTAACCTCCGGTGAGAGTTTCATGGCCGGATGACCCCAGTAGCCGCTGCCGTAAATGCCGAGCTGACCTGAATCGACCAGGGTTTGCAGTCGCTGCTGGGCGCCCTTGATTTCCTCGTAACTGTTCCTTTTCCAGGGGGAGAGGCTCTGGCCCAGTTTTGCCGTGGCCTTGGGATCAGCCGAAAGGGCTGAAACAATATCAACCCAGTCAAGGGCACAGAGATGGTAGAAATGAACAATGTGATCATGGATGCCATGGGCGCCCTGGATCATATTCCTGATGTACTGGGCATTAAGGGGAATCTCCATGCCGAGTGCATTTTCAACCGAACGCACTGAAGCCAGTGCGTGGACTGACGTTCAGACCCCGCAGAAGCGCTGGGTGAACAGCCATGCATCACGGGGGTCACGGCCCTGGAGAATTACCTCGAAGCCCCTCCACATCTGGCCCGATGACCAGGCATTACTGACCTTACCGTTGTCAATCTCACAGTCAATCCGCAGATGTCCTTCAATCCTGGTAACCGGGTCAATTGTTATTCTTTTTGCCATTTGTTTTTCTCCTTAACTTTTGAGTCAATAGGGTATAGACACAAAATCGTATTATCTTGTTACGCCTTGGCCTGCCCATGACTTGGCAGGACCGGCAGTTTCTTGACAAATATCATGTACAGCAGAATCTCCGCTGAGATGATCGCATAGGTGATGAACTGCTCGCTGACCGATGGGAAGTAATTCCAGCCGATGCCAGAATCAAATCCGACCAGGTAGGTATCGAAGCGGAAGAGCAGGCCGCCCAGCATCAGGAAGCAGGCAGAGATAAAGAGCATTTTGGCGCTCTTTCTGTTTGTTGCAAAGGCAAGGATTAAAAGGGGCACAATATGCAGGATGTTTTCCAGCAGGAACATATTGCCCTGCAGGGTGCCGCTGAAGGCAAGCCCGAACTGCCCCCGCATCAGGAGATCACCGAAGCGGACGACAAGAAATATGGCCAGGAGTATGACGATCACCAGGGAAAGTTTTGCCAGCAGGTCTGTCTCAAGGGGTCTTTTCAGGCCAACGGCAGAGAGAGTTGATTCAAAGATGACCACGGCATAACCCATGATAATGGCGGAGATGAGAAAGATAAGCGGCAGGGCCGGGGTCCACCAGAGGGGCGATAGTTTGTGGCCTGCCATGATCATCATGCTGCCCAGTGAGGACTGGTGCATGGTTGGCAGCAGTATACCCAGGGCGATAAAGAAGATCAGGATTTTGTTGACCTTTGTTTTGGTGCGGGTTTTTGCTTCGATAAAGGCCGGTGAGAACTCTATCCAGAGAACCGCTATGTACGCCGCAACACAAAGGGCAACTTCCAGCATGATTGAATTGAAATTGGTATGCCATGGCAAAAAGACATTGTAAATCTGCCAGTAGCGCCCGACGTCGATGAATACGGAAACACCGGCCAGGGTGTAGCCGAACATGCTGGCGAGGAGTGCCGGCCGCACCAGCGGGTGATATTCGCCGTTGTTGAAGATATAGACCAGAAGCGCCATGGAATAACCGCCGCAGGCAAAAGCGGTTCCCACAACTACGTCGTAGGTGATCCAGATGCCCCAGGGGTAACCGTCACTCATGTTGGAAACAGCACCGATGCCGTACATAAAGCGTTGGGCCAGGAAATATATGCCGATCAGGGTTATAACGAGGAAAAAAAGGAACGGGCCCGTAAATACTTTCCCTCCTACAGGTTTTGCCTCGCTCATATTAATTACCTCCAGTCCTTGTTATATTGAGGTTTCAGTCTTTATCTTTCTGGCTTCTGTTGACAAAGTAGAACAATCCGGCAAGTAATATGGCCGGAGCAATCATGCCTTTATAGAGGGTATGCTGAATGTTCTCACCCGTAGAAGCGTATGATTTGTCCGGCAGTTTCGGCATTCCGAGCTTGTCGAAAGGTACACCGGAAAGCATCATGACCTGGGTGCCCCCGACTTCCTTTTCGCCGTAGATTTGCGGGACATACTGTCCTGCCTTTTGTGAAAAGGTCTTGCCGGAATCAAGGGAGGCAACTGCGAAATCATAGTATTGCCCCGGTTCCATCTGCAGGCGCCGCTGCGCTTCTGCCTGCAGTAGATTCGTGGGCCCGTAAAGAGAGGCGCCGGTCGGGCAGGAACTGCAGCAGGCGGCTATCTCTCCCTTGGGCAGCAGATGCGAGCAAAGCTCGCATTTGACAATCTGCGGGAAGGCGGAATCCCATTGAAACTTGGGGATATTGAAGGGGCAGGCTATCTGGCAGTAGCGGCAACCGATACAGGCATCCTTATTATAGGTAATTATCCCGTTATCGGGATTTTTCTGCATGGCGGATACCGGACAGGCGGACACGCAGCCTGGATCAACACAGTGCATGCATTGCCGTTTTACGAAAGCAAATCCGTCCGTTTCCTGGTCCTTGTTCCGGCCGGTGCCGCTTTCATATTTCTTGATGATATTGAGTGTCTTCGCTGACAGGTCGCGCGGGTGTTCCCAGATCGGCAGCAGGTCTGAACTTTCCACCGGCATATTGTTTGCCTTTTTACAGCCAACCATGCAAGCCTGGCATCCAATACAGAGCGTTGAATCGTAGAGGAAGCCGACAGCACCGGGCACACGTTCTTTTGTCCTCGCGTCGGCAAAGGCTGGTTGTCCAACTGCTGTCAGGACACCGCACCCGGCAGCTCCTTTAAGAAAATCTCGTCGTTTGATTTTCATTGGCCTAAGCTCCCTAGGTAATTAGTCCTGTTTCTTATGTTCCTGGCCAACTTTTTTCACTGCTACCGCGCCGGCTCCAATAGCCGCACCGGCAACCCCTGCAGCCAGGGCCACGGCTCCAACATTTAAGCTGCTGCCATGATCAACACTAACAGGCGTCTGGCCGCCAGCCGGGGTGACATTTTTCACCTCGGCCGGGGTATGCAGCGGGATGGTAAAGCCCACGCCTTCTTCGGAACAGCCAAAGCATGGATGCCCCGTGTTGACGGGCCAAGTGTTCATGTCGTCATAGCCCAGGGTCGAACAGTTGTTATATGTTTCCGGACCCTTGCAGCCCAGTTTATACAGGCAGTATCCCAGGCGATGGCCCTCATCCCCAAACTGTTCAGCAAAACGTCCGGCGTCAAAATGCGGCCGCCGCTCGCAGTTTTCATGGATCAGGCGCCCATAGGCAAATTTGGGCCTGAGCTTGTCATCGAGTTCGGGAAGTTTATTAAAGGTGACGTAGTAAAGCACTGTTGACAGGAAGTTGTAACCATTGGGGGGGCAGCCCGGGACATTGATAATCGGGATGCCTGTGCCCTCAAGGATTTTGTAGGCCGGTGTGGCGCCGGTAGGGTTGGGACTGGCTGAAGGCACTCCGCCCCAGGTGGCACAGGAGCCAATGGCAATTACAGCAGCTGCCTTCGGGGCAGTTTCCTTCAAGATCTCAAGAACAGGCTTGCCGGCTATCTTGCAGTAAATGCCGCCGTCCTTGACCGGTATGGAACCCTCAACGACCAGGATGAATTTTCCCTTGTTCTCCTCAATGGACTTTGCCCTGTATTCTTCGGCCTGGTGGCCGGCCCCGGTATTCAGGGTTTCTGAGTAATCAAGGGAGATAAGGTCCAGGAGAAGATGTTCCAGCGTTGGGTGGTTGGTCCGCAATAGGGATTCAGTGCAGCCCGTGCATTCCTGACCTGACAGCCAGATTACCGGAGGACGTTTCTTGGCAGCTGTTGCCGCCGCAGCGATCTTCGCCCCGAAGCTGGCCGGAAGACCCATATATACCGCTGCTGCGGTACATACCTTGAGAAAGTCTCTCCGCGACACACCGCCGGGAATTTTATCAAAATCCGACTCTCTGCATCTCATAGACAACCCTCCTTAATCGAGTTTCGGTAATAAACTCTGTTACCTTGTATTAAAAGAAATAGGTAATTCTACTGTTAGTTTAGGTATTAATACCTAATGGACTAAAATTGCAAGCACTTTTTTTATTTTCGGACCGGTAGAAAAAATTCTGCCCGCGTATATTTGCTCTGAAATAAAAAAATTTATCTACCCGGAATAGATGGATATATGATTACAGAAGGTTTGGGGGATTCGCCCTGGAACATTGTGATAGTATGGGAAAAAGTGATAAAGAAACTTACCGGTATAAGGCCTGAAGATCAGAGCCGTCATTTTTTCAGAAATGCAATAATTGCCTTGCGCTTGGCACGTGACAGGTTCTTGAAAGCGGGCATTCTGGAGTGGGGATTTATCGCTTTTGGATTATGGATGTAGCGCTCAATCCAGCTGTCGCTTCTAATATTGGTAACAGCGGAGAGGTCCGGCGCCATTCCACCGCCTTTGCCATGCACAGTATGGCACTGGCTGCAGCCAACACTGTAGAAAAGCTTTTCTCCATCGTACATGGTTGAACAGCCTGAAAGAATGTCACTTAGCAGAAGAGCGGCACCGAATAGAAAAAAAAGACAAAGGGAATTTTTTATCCTGGGCATGATAATTTCCTCCGTAATTTATTTTTTCAGCCATGGTTGAAAATTGATGAATTCGTAAAAAGTCTCGCAGTCATCAACAGGGCCTAATAACATCAATATGTTTCCGGCGCAATACCTGTCGGCGGAGTGCTTTTTACGAGGCTGACAAAAATTGAATCTTCCAATGCCGAAACCTCAAGCTGGCGGGTTTCGCCCCGGTGCTCAGCAATAATTACTGCTGTTCCATCGACAAGATGTGATTTTTTGACGTACCGAACAACAATGGCAGCAGCGATTTCCAGTTCCTCCGAATTCCTGCTGTTGCGAAGAACAGCCGAGGGACCGGGGATGACACTTGGCTGCAGCAGCCAGTCGTTAGAAGATCGCAGCCCTTCAATTTTTTCATTTTCTTTCTCGTTACGTCCCACCACAAGCCAGCCTCCAGTCGGCAGTCTGAACTGGCGGCCGACCAGGAGCAGCAGAATATCATCCGGTTTTATCCTTTTGTTATGCCGGTAATATTTCTGAATGCGACCACTCAGGATGGGATCGGCAAGAATGCAGCCACCGGCCGGTGAAGGATAATCGCTGATGCCGAACTGCTCGGCCAGCTTCATTTGCGGGGTCCGGCTGCGGCCGCTGAAGGCAAGCAGCTGTTCCCGGTCAATAAGGCCGTCCAGCTCAGCCCGGGTCGGTTCCAAATTCTTGGCGCAGAGCGGCCGGACAAGAATGTTTTCACAGCCGCTGGCCCGTTCAATGACCCGCAGCGTATCCCGCCGCTGCGACATGGGACGCTGGCCGATAACCTCTCCGGTCACCAGAAACGATGCACCGATCTCGGGCATCATCTTTTTTGCTTCCGAAAGCAGAAAGATCTTGCAGTCAATACAGGGATTGAAATACCTGCCGAACCCGTGCCGCGGGGCATGCAGCAGTTCCAGGTAGGGCACGGTGACATCCTTTAGAAGGACGTCGATCCCGAATTTTTCCTTTGTTGTTCTGATGTATTCCTCTTTTTCAGACAGAAGTTCATAGCCGAAAAAGGGGGTGACGAATTTTACCGCTACGACTTTTATTCCCTGTGCAGCCACAACCCGGCAGGCCAGTGTCGAGTCGAGTCCACCGGAATAAAGGGCCAGTGCCGTAGTTCGTTTTTCTTTCATCGGATAACCGAATCAGGTGGCACAGTGGAGCAGCGCCAGGCCGGGATAATTGTCGCGCCAAGATAGGGAAGTACGGAGAATGTGAAAATGAGCAGAAGATCTCCCAGGTTCACTGCCGGCAACAGTTTAAAAGAAGGATGAATGACGGACCATCCCAGCATAACAGGTTTGAAGAGTGAGGCGTCAAAAAAGGCCACGTGAAAATATGCCGCCGTGCATCCGATTATAAAAGCAATGGCTGCAATCAAGGTGCTTTCCCAGAAACGAACAGCCAGTATGTCACCGGTTTCCCAGCCAAGGATCTTCAGGATACCGATTTCCCTTTTTTCTTCGGGAGACAATCCCGAGGCCTTATCCCAGGCAAGTATGGCAAAGGCGACCAGGGCGGTTAACAGACAGATTGAGGCAAACCCGCTGCGCCAGCTGAAAACCACCTGGTATGTTTTTCGGATCTGGTTTTTGGTAAGAACCCTGGTATCGGGCAGGAGTACAGCTATTTTTTTGGCAATGGTTTCGATTTCCGTTGGATTTGCCACATAAATACAGAGATCGGTCGCCATTGAGGCGGGTATATTGAAAAGATCCCTGGCATCGTCTGGATTCATGAATATCAGGTCATTGGTGAGTAGATCGGTCTGTTGGCTGAAAAGACCTACAATGGTGAATGGTTTCAGGGTCAGGTCAGGCCTGAACAGGGAAAAGACACTCCGGCTTCCCAGACCGAGAATATCCTGAACCGAACGGCCGACCACCACGGTGCCCGGCTCGGTGATCTTGGGGAAATGTCCGTGCTCCAGGGTAAGATTAAGTCTGCTACCGGAAGGCATGCCATCGTAATCCATTGCCATAACGGTATAATTGGCCAGGTTCGACTCATCAAAGTAGTATCCCCAGACCCTGGGAATTACGGTCTGAATGCCATAGATGGCGCGTAGCTTTTCCATGTAGGCCAGAGGGATGGCCTCCTGCCTGCCGGCAGACATTTTCTGGACGGTGATTTCAGGAGTATCCGCAAGTACCGCCGCCGCAGAGTTCGTCAGGGCGCCGGTCAGCATTTGAAAGGAGCCAAGCAGAAAGATCACCAGGCCGAAAACCAGCATTATTCCTAAATTCTTTAGCTTGCGCCGCCAAAGGGAAGAGAGCGAGAAGTCGAGGATATTAAGCTGTTTTTCCAAACCCTGCGGGATCATGGTCATTCGGTGTCAGTACGTTCTAATATTTGGCGACGGGTGGCGGTTGCCAGAAGGAACCCGTTGGAAAATGTTCAATGGCTCCGGGATGGTCCATAAAGGGGGCCACGGGATCACTCACGGCGGGATTCCTGGTATAGCGGGCCTCTGTGGCAATACAGAGGTCGGTAAGACCGAGACCTCCCACTGCTATTTCCTGAACAGCAGCGGCTTCTTCGAGTTCACTGTCCAGACGTCCGGCATGGAGATAAAGTATTCCATCGATAAAGAGGAGAAAAAGGAGAAAAATAAAAAGCTTGGTGGAAGGCCGCATGCTTTTATCCGATAGTCACGGTTCGATTTTTAACAATGAGCCGGAAATCCCGGCCCAGCTATTATTTCATCCGCTGGCCGGTCCGCAATGACTCAACGAGTTCAGGGGTGATGGCATCAAAGGCTAAGGTTTTTTTGCCATGATGATCCCTGCTGAAGGATTCTGCCGCTTCTCGTTCTGTAAATGGAATAAGTTCATGGCCCATGGGGCCGTATACATCGCTGCCGAACACATAGAAAGCCTCCTTTGCCGGGATCCAGGAGAGGGTGTAGTAATCCTTGACAAAAATATTGCTGATAGCATCTCGGGTGAGACCGTCAAAGTGTTCCGGATTGAAATAGTAGACCATCAAGTCCTTAACGCCGTCAAAAAATTTCGTTTGCTGCCGGTCTTCATACTGTATTTGGGCCAGCCAGTTCGGATACTTGGCCACAAACATCCCGCAGACCGTACAGCGGGTCTGTTCCGATACCTCGGCAGGTGATACCTCGGCAGCGAAATACCCGGGGGTGGCAACAAACAGATGAATACAGATCAGCAGCAGCAGAATTGTACTTGTTTTTTTCATGTTTTTCTCACTCTCGCCGGTAAAATCATTGCAGATAAGGATTCAGGAGTTCGTTCAGCTCCGCTTCGCTCACTCCTCCCAGAAGGGCTCCCAGCAGTTTGTGATCAGGGGACAGGACCAGGGTAAGCGGCTGGATTTTGACGTTGTACTTTCTGGCGATAGTACCCTCGGGATTAAATATTACCGGGAATTTAACATTGAGATCCCGAACAAAGGCTTCAACCTCCTCGGCATCGGCAGCATTGTTGTTGATATAAACCATTGCCAGGCCATGGTCTCGGTATTTGTCATAAAATTCATTAAAAATAGGGGTATCGGCTTTGCAGTAGGGGCAGTCGATCAGGAAAAAACGCATTATAACAGGATTGCCCTTGTGGGAGTCCAGTGAAAAGGTCTTACCTTCAAGGTTGGTGGCCGAAAACGATGCAACGGTATCACCAATCCGGATGGCCTTTGCCTTTTCTCCGCTGCAGCTGTTTAACAGCAGGACTCCGCCAACAGCAAGGAAAACAAAAAGGACTGTTTTAATCGTCATGCGCTGCCGCATTTCTGCAATGTTTGTGTTTTCTAAAAGAAGATCGCCCATATTGAAATAAATGTAATGATAAAAGTGTAACCCATTGGATTATTTTCGGCAATACAGAGTCTTATGAAGAGTATAGCTTGACCGGCGGGCTGCACCATCCGGAATCGGACGGGGCCGGGAAAAAACTTGCTACAAAGAGGGTTGCAGAGTATCTTCATTTATCTGGTGCCGGCATATGGTCATACATTTTTGCCGGGCAGCCCGTATTGTTTTTTGTTCATAACCCCTGTGGGAATTTTTTAAAAATCAACTGCATTAAAGGAGGAATTTCATCATGCGTTTTGTCCGCGATATATGTATCTTGCTGGTAGCGTTGCTCTTCAGCTTCAGCTCCCTGGCCCACGCTGAAGTTGAAAAGGAAGCCCTGAAGACTTTGAAGCTCGGGGCCAAGCCGATTGATGTGACCGTATCGGCCGACGGCAAGTACACCTTTGTTCTTGCTGAGGGCGGCAGGATTTTTATTTACGACACCAGCGGTGAACTCAAGGATACCTTAAAGGTAAACGATTCCGTGGTGAGCATCGGCACGTCGCCCAACGGTGATTTTCTATTTCTAGCCGACTCCAAAGCCGACACCCTTGAGGTTCTCAGGATCAGCTATATCGTCGATATAGATATCTCCGGCCTGCCGTTCAAGGGACCCGCTGATGCCCCGGTTGTTATAACCGTGTTCAGCGACTACCAATGACCTTACTGTGCAAAGGTCGAACCTTTACTCGAGCAGGTGCTTGAGCAGTATCCAAATGATGTTAAACTGGTTTTCAAAAGTTTCCCCCTGGCCCGCATTCACAAGTATGCCATGAATGCCGCGGTGGCAGCTATGGCTGCCAACCGGCAGGGCAAGTTCTGGGAATTTCATAAAGAGCTTTTTAAAAATTACAACCGGCTCAATGATGAGGTGATTGACGAAATAGCCCAATCGGTTGGACTTGACATGGAGCAGTTCAAAAAGGATATGCAGGATCCGGCCCTTTTGACCATGGTGCAGCGTGATCTGAAAGACGGGGTGGAAGCGGGAGTGCGAGGCACACCGACCATCTTTGTCAACGGCCGCTTGCTGCAGCAGAGAAGCATGGCCGGATTCCAGGAGCTTATTGAGCAGGAACTGGCCAAGAAAAAAGGAAAATAATCCGCGATGTATGTGATGGTTACCGAAACCATGAGGCGGCTTTCATGAAAAGCTTTCGCAAAGAACTCTGGTTTAATGTCCCTTCCCGGCGCGCCTTTATAAACATTACGGGCCGGGTGGAAGAGTGTCTGCGCCAAAGCGGGGTGCGTGAAGGTCTGGTGCTGGTCAACGCCATGCATATTACCGCCTCGGTCTTTATTAATGATGACGAGTCGGGCCTGCACCATGACTACGAGGTCTGGCTTGAAAAGCTTGCCCCGCATGAGCCGGTTTCCCAGTACCGCCACAACACTTACGAGGACAATGCCGATGCCCATATGAAAAGACAGGTTATGGGGCGCGAGGTGGTCGTGGCAATTACTGACGGCAGGCTTGATTTCGGCACCTGGGAACAGATTTTTTACGGCGAGTTCGATGGCGGCCGCAAAAAAAGGGTGCTGGTCAAGATCATCGGTGAATAAATTGTTATCAAGATAGATTTCAGTATAAAGGATCCAGGCTCCTACCCGGTATAGAGGTATTATGCCACAGCCTGGGTCCTTTCCGTTTTACAGGGAGAGCAGTGTATGGGACTCTTTGAAATAATTGCCATCCTGCTCACCCTTGCCGCCTTTTTCAGTTTTTTTAACTACCGTTTTTTAAAACTGCCCAATACCATCGGCCTGATGCTCATCGGCCTGCTTTTTTCCCTGCTGCTTATTGCGGTCAGCTGGTTTGTTCCCGACTCAAAAGAATGGGCGCTGGACATGTTGAGCCAGATAGATTTTGACAGGACCCTGCTGCACGGCATGCTCAGTTTCCTTCTTTTTGCCGGCGCCCTGCATGTTAATATCAACGACCTGCGGCAGGAGTACAGAATCATTCTGGGGCTGGCAACTGCGGGAGTGATCCTCTCAACCTTTATTGTCGGCATCTTAAGCTGGAAAATGCTGGATCTTCTGGGGCTTAATATGCCTTTCATCTATTGCCTGCTCTTCGGCGCCCTGATCTCGCCGACAGATCCCATAGCCGTTCTCGGCATCCTCAAACAGACCGGCATCCCCAAGTCCCTGGAGATCAAGATTGTCGGGGAGTCACTTTTCAATGACGGGGTTGGGGTTGTTATTTTTATGATTCTTCTTGAACTTGCCGGCAGCGGCAATGAGATACGGCCGACCGGAGTTTTCCTCCTTTTCCTGCAGGAGGCGATTGGGGGGGGATTACTCGGACTCGGGGTTGGACTGCTTGCCTACCGGATGCTGAAACAGGTGGATAATTACCAGGTAGAGATTCTGATCACCCTGGGATTGGTTACCGGCGGGTACGCTCTGGCTGATAATCTGCATCTTTCCGCTCCCATTGCCATCGTCGTGGCCGGGCTGTTCATCGGTAATCACGGCAGAAGTTTTGCCATGTCGGAGAAAACCCGGCAGAACCTGGACACCTTCTGGGAACTGGCCGATGAGGTGCTGAATGCGGTCCTGTTCCTGCTGATCGGCCTTGAGGTCATGGTCTTGAGCCTGAGCTGGGTTAATCTGGCCGGGGCCCTCATGGGTATTGTGATCGTGCTTGCCGCCCGCCTGCTTAGCGTTGCAGTGCCTACAAACCTTTTAAAAATTAGGAGTTATCGATCCTATAACCCGCATGTGGTTAAAATTCTCACCTGGTGCGGTCTGCGGGGCGGCATCTCCATTGCCCTGGCGCTGTCACTGCCTGCCGGCAGTCATCGCGAGGTCCTGCTGGCAATAACATACGGGGTGGTGGTTTTTTCCATTGTGGTCCAGGGCCTGACAATCGGTCCCTTTCTGAGAATGCTGGGTGAAAAGTAAGATAAGTTTTAAAGCAGATCGCCGAACATCCTGTCAGCCTCTTCCTGAAGCTTAGCATTCAGGTCAGTAAATTGCTGCATCAAACTCTTGGCAAAAGAGGTCAGGACCGATCCCTTGCCCTTCCGGACGACCAGTTTCTTGCCGATTCGGTCCTCCGATTCTCTTATCCGACACCAGACGGCACGGTAACTCATGGATAAATCCGCTGCGGCCAGATTCATGGAGCCCAGGCGGTCGATTGCCTTAAGGATGCGGAATCTTCCCAGCCCGAAGGCTACTTTGCCGTTGTTGTCCTCAAGCCATATCTTGGAGCGGACAACGAATTTATGTTCCTGTTTTTTCGGCATATTTCCCGGTTTATCTGGATTCGTAAAAAATAGCAGGGGTTAAATTGTATCAATATTGACATAATTTAAAATTTTGGGCATAGTCATAGTATACAAAGTAGCGACGGTTCGATCAAATTTTAATTCATTTGAAATGATCTGTGTTTCTGCGTTAAAGATCAACCTGAGGAGACGAGATGATGAAGAGAAATGTATTGTATGGGAAAACTTTACTTTTACTGGCCGTTCCCGTGATCGTCCTGTGCGTGGTTCTTTCTTCCGCTGCCGGCGACAGCAGGGCTGCCGAGCAAGGAGAAGTCCTTTTGATGGCAACAACGACCAGCACGGATAATACCGGTTTGCTGGACTATCTCATGCCTTCCTTTACGGCAGCAACCGGTATTAATATCCGCTGGACATCCACCGGCACCGGCAAGGCTTTGAAACTCGGTGAAAATTGCGACGTGGATGTTCTCCTGGTGCATGCTCCGCAGGCTGAGAAGGACTTCGTTGCCAAGGGGTTCGGTATTGACCGGAAACAGATCATGTACAACGATTTTGTGCTGATCGGACCTCCTGAAGACCCTGCCGGCGTTAAAGGCAAAACAGTAACCGAAGCCCTGCAGGCAATAATATCCTCCAATAATGTATTTGTCAGCCGTGGAGATAATTCAGGCACCAACAAAAAGGAAATGACTCTCTGGAAAATGGCGGATATCCCGACGCCGGAGCAGGAGCCGTGGTACCGGCAGAGCGGTCAGGGGATGCTGGCCACCATAAATGTTGCAACAGAACTCCAAGGTTACACCCTGACCGACCGTGGCACCTATATCAAGTATGAATCCGTAGCCGGTGGAAAACCCGCCCTGGTCATTCTGGTTGAAGGAGACGAGGTGCTGTTGAACCAGTACAGCGTTATTCCGGTCAATTCACAACATTGCCCCGACGTAAAATTTGCCAAAGCCAAAGCCCTTTCGGATTGGCTGGCCGGTGATAAGGCGCAGCAGTTGATCGGTGAATTCAAGCTGCTCGGCAAACAGCTTTTTACCCCGAATGCAGATTAAAAAAAGTAATGGACTTTATAACAGAGGGATTCAATCAGGCGGTAACACTTCTGCTTAACCGGGATCCGGCCACCTATTCAGCCATCGGCGCCACGCTGCGGGCTTCATCCCTTGCAATGGCGGCAAGCCTGATACTGGGTATCCCTCTCGGCTATCTTCTGGGTTACTTTGATTTCAGACTGAAGAGACAGATCCGCATTATTGTTGACACGCTTTTATCGTTGCCCACCGTTTTTATCGGTCTTGTCATCTATGCACTGCTCACCCGGAACGGCCCCCTGGGAGGGGCTGGTCTGCTTTTTACCATACCGGGCATTGCCATCGGCCAGACCATCCTTTCCCTGCCCATTATCATTGCCCTGACCGCAACTGCTGTGGAGGCGGCGGACCGCAGTTTACGCCTTACCCTCATGTCGCTGGGGGCGGACCGGCGCCAGATAGCCGCCACCACTTTATGGGAAGTCCGGCTGGGAATATTTGCGGCAGCGGTTACTTCCACGGGCAGGGTCCTGACCGAGGTCGGAATTTCGCTGATGGTGGGCGGCAACATCAAGTGGCACACCCGGACCATCACTACGGCGATTGCCCTGGAGACCAGCAAGGGGGAATTCGGTATGGGCATAGCCCTGGGGCTGGTTCTGCTCCTGATTGCCCTGACGGTCAATATCTCTCTGGCAGGGTTGCGGCGGAGGTATTAAAGTGCGTATTTACCGGATCAGGGATATAGAGCATTACTATGGCGACAAACATGTGCTTTCCATCGAAGAAGCCGCCATTCCCGAGGCATCCATAACCGGTCTCATCGGACCGAACGGCAGCGGCAAGTCCACCTTGCTGAAACTTCTCGGTTTTCTGGAGGAGCCGACCTACGGCTCCATCCTTTTCAGGGGGCGAAAGGTTGCTCCTTTTGCCGATTCGATCCGACTCAGGGTAACTCTTCTCACCCAGGAGCCCTATCTCATGCGCCGTTCCGTCTTTGATAATGTGGCCTACGGTCTGAAAATCAGGGGTGCCGTCAAGGATCTGCGATCCAGGGTGGGAGAAGCCTTATCCCAGGTAGGTCTGGAGCCGGAAAATTTTGCCGACCGCAAGTGGTCGGCGCTGTCCGGTGGAGAGGCACAGCGCGTGGCTCTGGCTGCCCGGCTGGTCCTCAAACCCGAAGTGCTGCTGCTGGACGAGCCGACCGCCAGCGTTGATGCACAAAGTGCCCGCCTTATCCGCAAGGCTTCACTGCAGGCCCGGGAAGAGTGGGGCGCCACCCTGGTGGTGGCAACCCATGACTGGCAGTGGCTCTATGAAACCTGTGATACCGTCCTCCATCTTTTGCACGGCCGTCTCTTTAAAGGTGGCCTTGGCTGCACCGTTTACGGCCCCTGGCGTGTAGGCAGGGAGGGCCTGCTGCAGAAGGAACTTGAGGATGGCCAGTTCCTGTATGCCCCTAAACCCGGGGAGGGAAAGCAGATGGCTGTTCTTGATCCTTCCAGGTTGAATATTGCCCTGCCCGGCAAGGAGCCTCTCTTAAGTTGGAACAGCCGGACTTTAAACGGCTCTGTCACCCGGCTTTTTCTTGAAAGAAACGCTGATACCGTGCAAACGGCAATCAAGGTTGGAGAGCTGGTTATCACGTTGCGTCTGCAGCGGGACAGGATCGAATCACTCCGGCTCTATCCCGGCCGCGGGGTAAATATTATCTATAATCCCGAGGAAATAGAGTGGGTCTGATCCTGGTTTATGTAGTTCAGAATATGCCGAGCAGGCGGAGTCCGTCGCGGAAGAGAAAGCCGGCCAGTATGATTAATATGCACCCCAATAAGCGCATGGTGAAAATATATTTGTCCCCCTGGAGGAAGGATCGCGATCTTCCCACCATTACGGCCAGAACGATCTTGGAGCCAACAAGCAGCAGGTAAAAACTCAGAATAAAGGAGATTGCAGCGCCCAGGCTCACTTCCAGTGCCCTTATGGTTGTCGGTCCGCCCACGGAAAACCAGAAGAGATAGGGGTGCGGACTCAGGGCATTAACCAGGATCCCCTTTTGCAGTGATCTCGGTGCGGCCCTGTGGAGATTGATCTGTACCCCCTTGATCCTCATGTTTTTAATGCCCAGGTACAGGATAAAACAGCCGCCCGCAAGGGAGATGAGACCAAGAATATGCTGAAAACGGGAAAGTTTTACCAGGATGAAAAGTGTTATCAGGATGATCGGCAGATCGGTCAGGATGGGAGCAAGTGCTACTTTAACGCCGGCCTTTATATCATGCTCCAGGGTTTCGGAAACAATGAGGGCCAGCAGGGGACCGGGGGCGAATCCGGCCGAAAGCCCAAGTATGGTTCCTGCTGTGAGAAAAGAAAGCATTTGTATGAACCGTTCAACAAAAAGGAATCGGCTAAAAATTCCACATTCAGCAACAGTGCCTGATGAAATCATATAATCCCAAAGGCAATGCCCGGCTGGCGTCTGTTTTTTCGCTGCCTGGATAGTAAAATTTTTGAGTATGCGCCGGTTTGCATCAGCCATGGTGTGAACACGATCAGCGCGCACATTCCTCGCAGGTTATGCTTCGCATGCGCAAGCGGCTGCGGGGAGCTTCAATATCTTTATTTTCTTTACATTCATAAAGCAAATAATTTTTTTAATAAAATCAGAATTCAATCATTAAAACAGCTGAGTACACCTTGCTGGTCACCATGTTTTTTCTTTACAAACATCGTATACTTTCGCCGGCCTGAAGGTTAATTCCTGTGGTATTGGACTTGTCCTGTCGCAGCGGATTACCATGCCGCATCTTTGTAACAGGAATATGCCCAATAACTGATGAAGATCGCCGATACCATCCTGACCTTCAGGCTGGATGGTACCAATTGACCCGATTCCTAACAATAGCAGCGGGGAAAATTCTTGACGGATTAGCAAAAGTAGTAATGCGAAGATTAATGAGGTTTTATGCCTGGTGCCGGCTGCAGCGCCGGACAGGGGAAAATGCGTATAATCGGGCCGACCGGGCGGGCAGCAAGCCGGACCAGGAGATATAAACCGGATATTTCACCAAAAGAGGTCACCCTGGATATTGTAAAAAAATTCTGCCGGCAGCAGGGTAGTCCCGGCACCACACTTCATGGCGAAATAATTTCGCCGCCGGGTTATTCAGGGCGGCTTCTATGACTTGGCATCTTTCTCTTTTAAGCCCTTGGAAAGATTTATTGTGCGCCCGGTTGTCAGGCGGAAGAGGGCTTCGATGAAAAAGGATGCAGCCAGCATTATAAACAGGATCCACAGTTTGCCGGGGGCGGTGATTGCGGTCTGCCAGAGCAGACTTCCCAAGGCGCACAGGCATAATCCAACCCCGATCAGCGAAAGCCAGCGCCTGCTGTTCGTATCTTCTGCCAGTAATACATTGGCGCCGTTAACCGCGGCAAAAATCAACAGGAAGCCGGCACTGCCCATGGTTGACATGCTGGAGAGATCAACCAGATTGGCGATCAGCAGGGTGGCGCCTGCAGTTATTAAAAGCCCTTCTATCGGTTTGCCCCAGATTTTTTTTTCCATGATGGCGGGGAGTTCCCCGTCTTTTGCAATTACATAACTCAGGCGGGCTGCCCCGTATAGCGTGGCATTGATGGCTGATGCCGTTGAAAGCATGGCAGCGACGGCGATCAGGATAAATCCTGTCTGGCCCAGGGAGGGCCGGGCTGCCTCTGCCAAGGCATAGTCCTTGGCCGCGATAATTTTGGCGACCGGCAGGGAACCGACGGCAACGACAGCCACGAGGACATAGAGGATGACAACGAAACCGACGCTTGAATAGAAGGCGCGAGGCAAAGTTTTCGGTGCTTCCTTAACATCCTGGGCGGTGTTGGCAATTAACTCGAATCCTTCATAGGCAAGGAAAATGATCATTCCCCCGGCAATCAGATTCAGAGGGGATGACCATGCAGACGGTGCCAGTCTGGTGCCGTCAATACCCCAGAGGCCGACCGCAATGAACAGAAGCAGAATGGCCAGCTTGATAAGGACGATCCAGTCTTCCGCTTCACCGATCAGCTTGGCATTCAACAGGTTTAACCCGGTAATGGCGACGATGCTTCCGGAGATAAGCACGTGTTTCCAAAAAAGCTGTGAGCCGGACGGAAACAAAGAGGCGCCATAGCTTCCGAAAGCATAGGCATAGAGCGACAGCATAACGATGTAGCTTATCCACAGCAGAATATTTACGCTGCCGGTCAGCAAGCCCGAACCATACGCCCGATCCAGAAAAGCAACTGTTCCTCCCTGGCTCGGAAAAGCGACGGAAAGTCGGGCATACGAATATGAGGTGAAAAGGGCGACAATACCGGCGATAAAAAATGCCAACGGTGCACCGCCGCCGGTTAACTTTACCGACAGGCCGAGAACGGCGAAAATTCCACCGCCAACCATGCCGCCGACACCGATTGCAGTTACCTCCCAGTACCCGAGGTTTTTTCCTTTGGATTCACTCATACAGGTTCATACCTCATTAATCAGCTGGGTCGGTTCGAGCCTATGCGGCTGCCGCCGCTGCACCGTCCAGCCTCGCGGCCCTATCCATTATCCGGCAACAAAGTACACAACCAGGCCGCTCAGCAGGATTAATGCAAACAGGATGGCAACGATACGTTTCGGTTCAATGCCCGAGTCCATATCATGATCCATGCCGCCGCCTTTTTCAGCCTTATGCCGGCGGTGCAGCCATACAAGACAGGCAGCCACGGTAATAAATCCGAGGTTCATATAAAATGTATAATCAAAGGCAAACTGGGTGATGTCATTGACCTGACGGTTCTGTCCCGGCGTGATGCCGAGCGCACCAAACAGATAATGCAGTATCAGCGCCGTTGCTACGATGCTGACGAACATTACAGCCGCGATGTAAAGCCCTACCCGCCAGCCGTAATATTTGGCATTGATCATCACCAGCGGCGGCACCATGAGATCCGAATAGATGAATCCCATGATGCCGGCGAATAAAACGCCATTGGAGTTCAGTACCGTGGCCAGGGGAATGTTGCCCATGGAACCGATAAATGTTGCTGCGGCGACAAACGGCGCGACCACCGCGTTTTCAACAACAACAAGCCACTCGGGGATATTGGGGTGCGCACCTATCAGAAAGATGTACTCCCAGATGGATGAAGGCACCAGTACAGCCACGAACCCTGCAATGGTAAAGCCAATGAGAATCTCTTCCCATACCATCTGCCAATCCATGACAAACCGGTGACCTACGAGATTCCAACCTTCGCGGCTGCGGATTCGCTGGCGCCAGTCAAAGTCGCTTTCCTCTGCCTCCGCCTGTTTTTCCACCTGTTCACGGGCCTTTTTGAACCACTTTTCAGGATATGTCAGTTTGATCAATAGGGTACTGATAACGATCAGCAGCAGGCCGCCGATAATTTCGGCAGCAAGGTACTGCCAGCCGAGAAATATGAGAATAAGTATGCCGAGTTCAATGACCAGGTTGGTGGAAGCGAACATGAAGGCCACCGCGGCGACGAAATGGGCGCCCTTGAGCACCAGGGAACGGGCCGCTGCCAGGGCTGCAAACGAACAGGATGAGGAGGCGGCGCCAAAGAGAGTTGCCAGGGATACGCTTTTAAGATCGGGTTTGCCCATGTACGGTGTCAAACGGGCTTTTGGCACAAAAGCCTGGATCATGGCGCTGACCCAGTAACCAAGGACAAAGGCCCAGCCGGCCTTCCAGAAAAATCCAACCGCGGTTTTGGCGGACTCGCCGTAAAGCTCCCATACACTCATTTTCTGTTTCTCTCCGTTTTGTTTCTGTCGCAGTCTGCATCAAAACGACGGCAGATTCTGGTTCTTGGTGGATTAAGCCCAGGATGCCATGCGGAATTCGCTCAACTGCATGGACATGGATGCCTTCTTCATCTTTATGCATGTCCTGTGCCAAGAAGGGTTTTACCCGGTGCTAACAGCGGGAGCGATGGAAATGGTAGGGGGAAATCTACTGTTCATACATGATTTTGCCGCAGTCACGCAGGTCGTAGCCGCCCAGGTTTGCAACGGTACGGCGGAATTCTTCATTTTCTCTGATGGTCTGCAGCAGGGCAATTACCCTGGGGTCATGGAGAAAAACCTTGGGCAGGATGAGGTCGTAGCGTTCCTCTGCCACCGGGACAAAATCAAGGTCTAGGGCCACGGCAGCGGCGCGGATGGCCAGGCCTGTATCGGCATTATTGCTGACAATGGCCGAAGCTACGTTCATATGGGTGTATTCCTCGCGGTCATAACCGTTCACCTGTTCCGGGGTGATTTCCAGTCTTTTCAGGTGCATATCGGTCAGGAGTCTGGTGCCGGCTCCGCGCTGCCGGTTGATGAATCGTATCTCTTTACGGTTCAGATCGGAAAAACTTTTGATTCCGAGCGGGTTGCCCCGGGAAACCAGGAGGCCCTGCTCCCGGTATGTCAGGTTGATAAGCTGAAGTGCCATTGCAGGCAGGTATTTTTTTATGTAGGAAATATTGTATTCCCCGGTTTCTTCATCAAGCAGATGGGTGCCGGCCAGGTGCGCTTCACCGCGTCTTACGGCCATGATACCGCCCATGCTGCCGACGTGGGCCGAGGAAAGGCGGCAGATCGGACGCAGCCGGTGCAGAAGGTTGGCAAGTACATCCAGAATATTGTCATGGCTGCCGATGAAGACCAGGGTATTCTGGATTTCATATTCATCACGAAGAAGTTCTATCCGTACTTTTTCGCCGCTTCCCAAGCCCTCACTGTTTGCCGGTATCCTCAAAAAACCGTCGGCATGCACGAGGGACATGACGGCTCCGGCACCGCGGCCGCCGGGAGTTGCCATCAGGATATTGCCTACCTGTCCAAGTTTAACCCTGATAAATTCCTCCACTCCCAGTTTGGATGAAAGCGGTCGGGCCAGGGTGGCATCAAGCCGGGGGGCGGGAGGAGACTGCGCCCCCAGCAGGGAGTCGGTCACTGGCCTGACAAAAAGGTTCAGGGTAATGACCGCAGAGATCGTGTATCCCGGCAGGCCGATAACCGGTTTGCCACGGACAATGCCAAGAATAACCGGTTTGCCGGGCCTGATATTCACGCCGTGCAGCACTATTTCGCCAAGCTCGCCGATAACTGCGGCGGTATAATCTCGTGATCCGGCCGAAGCCCCTGCATTGATAATAACGAGGTCATTTCCGGCAACAGCATCGGTAATTGCCTTTTTAAGGGCTTCCGGTCTGTCGGTAACGATTGAGCTCCGCTCTGCCTGCAGTCCCCACTCGGTGAGATAGCCGGCCAGGACGCGGCTGTTGAATTCAATAATGTTGCCTGGCTGCAAGGGGCTGCCCGGCTGCACCAGTTCGCTGCCGGTGGGAATGACCAGGGCGGTTGGTATTTTTCTTACCCTGGTCTCGGTGAGGCCGGTGGCCAGCATGGCCCCCTGGTCGATGGGCCGGATCCTATGTCCGTCGGGCAGGATAAGCTCAGTGGTGACTATATCTTCACCAATGGTGCGCACATGCTTCCACGGGGTGACCGGAGCAATGATCTCCACCGTGTTGTCGTCAACGGGCTGGACATCTTCCACCATGATGACGGCATTGAATTTTTCCGGCAGTACGTTTCCGGTATTCACCCATTCGTACTGCTCATGAAGCCTGAGTTTGACAGGCGTAGCTTCACCGGCACCGATGGTATCCTGGAAGCGGACCCCGATGCCGTCCATGGCCGCCGCGTTGTAGAAAGGGGAAGAGAGACGGGCAAAAACCGGTTCCGCTGTGATGCGCCCGAGGGCCTCGTCTACCGGAATGGTTTCCGCCGGCATGGCTTGGAGACAGCCGGTCTCGGAAAGTCTTCGATTCCAGAGTTCAAGGGCCTCGGCCAGGTCCATGTTATCGATGTATATATTACGGTCCATAGTATTTGATTGGGTTCGAGGGTTGGATGAAGAAATGGCCTCTTTTAAACTTCGTATTGCTGTGTCTGCAGCAACTGCGGCATGCCACAGATAATGTAATAATGAAAATCCCTGTCATGCAGGTAAGTTTTTTCTATGTCTATATCAGGACGGCACACCGGCAACTGACACCTGTTTTTCCTTTCAGCATTGAGCATTCAGCTTTCAGCAATAACCTTCAGCCTTCAGCTTTCTCGGCACCTGTTTTTCTTATCCAATGCCCCTTGAACCCTTGAACCCTTCTTATCCCTTGATTTTATTAATCAAACAACCTTACCTCAACAAGCTCTCCTTCTTTCAGTCCCTGCAGTTTTTCGGCAATTACAACATATCCGTGCGCCCTGACCATGGTGGAAAGGGCTCCTGATTTGCCGAGGATGGGATGGGCCTCGGGATCTTTCCCCGGGTTCATGGTAATCCGTACCCTGATATAGTCAGTCCGCCCTGAAGTGGAGTTGATGTTGCGCCGGAGCCGTGCTTTTACCGTGCGGTGCAGAGGCAGGCCGTCGGCACGTATGCCGGACAGATGCATGATGGCCGGCCGCACAAAGAGGTCAAAGGCTACGGCTGCTGATACGGGATGGCCCGGCAGGCCGAAAATCATGGTATTGCCGGCCCGGGCTATGATGACGGGTTTGCCCGGTTTGACTGAGACGCCATGGACAATAATGCCGGGCGGCCCCATTTTATCTATGATTTTTTCTCCCAGGTCGCGAACCCCTACAGAACTGGAGCCGGACAGAAGAACAATATCGTTTTCTGTCTTTGCCTGCTGTACCATGCCGGTCAGACTTTCTTCATTGTCGGCAGCAATGCCGTAGAAGGTTGGTCTGGCATTAAGATTCCTTGTCAGGGCCGCAAGACTGACACTGTTCATATCCCTGATTTTCCCCGGTGGAGGCGTCTGATCATAGGAAACTATTTCGTCTCCGGTGGAGATAAGTCCCACGCGGACCCGGCGGAACACCGTGACAGCATTCAGACCCACCCCGGCAAGCAGGGCGATATCCTGTGGCCGCAGCCGCTGGCCGGCGGGCAGCAGGAGTCCGTCTTTGGCCACATCTTCGCCGCTGTTGATAACATTGGCACCCGCGGCAACGGACTGGACAACTTCTATCAAGGTGCTGTCAACGTCTATGGTATGTTCCAGCATAACCACCGCATCCGTTCCGGGCGGCAGAATGCCGCCGGTGGCAATACGAAAACAGGCGCCCGGTTGCGGGCCATGTTCGGGAAAAGTACCCATGATTACTTCGCCGCTTACCTCCAGGTAGGCGGGCAGTTTTTCACCGGCCCCAAAGGTATCCCTCGCTCTTACCGCGTAACCGTCCATGGTGGAACGCGGGTAGAGCGGCAGGTTTTCCGGGGAAAGAATATCCGCCGCGCATACCCGCCCCAGCCCTTGTTCGAGAGGCATTATTTCACTGTCGACAGATTCGTCGGGCAGGAGCCGCTGCAGAAGTTGCAGAGCCTTTTCAAGGCTTACGGTTTGCGACCGGCCCAGCATGTCAAGGTTTTGTTTAATAGGTGTGTTCATATGAGAATGTGCCGGTTTATCGCATTTGACAGCCTGGCTGCGTTTTGAGCCTGAAGACGGGGTGATTGGAGTGGTTGAGTGATGTCAGAACAGTGCAGAAATTGCAACAGCCTTCCGAGTGTCATTATCGAACGCAGTAAAATCCGCCGTGTCTGGCAAATATTGTCACGCTGTAGGATTTCTCCCGTTGGCCGAAATAACCCTTGTCGCCTGTTATTGTTCACCACACTTCCATCACTCCAGTACTCCATCACTCCAGTACTCCATCACTCCAGTACTCCATCACTCCAGTACTCCAATACTCCACCACTCCACTACTCCACAATTCCATCACGCCAAACACCTGTTGCCGTTATTCGAATGCCACAATATATCACCTTATTCATAATGCAGGTCTCAGTCTAACAATATCCGTCCCGGATGGCTGTAGATATTCATCCTGCTGCCGCGGGCAAAACCGATCAGGGTTACGCCGTGATCCTCGGCATAGGTTATGGACATGCAGGTGGGCGCGGTGCGGCTTATCAGGACAGGTATACGGCTGCGGATTACCTTGGTCATGATCTCGCCGGATATCCTGCCGCTTGAGAGCAGTACCTTGTCCTCGACTGGGATTCCTGCCAGGAAAGCCTTGCCGATAAGTTTATCTACGGCATTGTGCCGGCCGATGTCTTCGGCGAACAGGTGAATGGTTTTTCTGTCCGCCAGGGCCGCAGAATGGACACCGCCAGTCCGGATATAGAGCTCTGAGGCGGATCTGAATTCCTTCAGCAAATCTTGGATTTCTGCCGGTGAAATGGTGATACGGGTTTTATTGGCCGGCAGGTTCCTGAGGGCAGCCGCATCGGTAAAGGTGATGCCGCGTCCGCAGCCGGAGGTGATGGTTTTTTTATGAAAGGCGGCATCAATATCTGCCGGAAGATCTGCCAGGGCTATGGAAACGGTATAATTTTTTTCATCAACGGTCAGATCCAGGAGTGATTCCCGGTCATGCAGAATTCCCTCGGAAACAAGGAAGCCTATTGCCATGGCATCAAGTTCATCCGGGGTGCAGAGCAGGGTGACTACCTGTCGGTCATTGACATTGAGGGTAAAGCCGATTTCTGCAGCAACCAGGTCGGTCGTTTCTTCAGAATGCCCATCTTTGGTCCGGATAATGAGCGTTTCATGTGAAGATTTCATGGATAATGATGGATTGGCGGGAGGAATTTAAAAGCAGCCAAGTTGGCATTTACTGATCCTGATATTCAGTTTATTGGCTGCTTTTCCTACTTCTCCGAGAGGGATCCCAAGGGATTTTGCTATGGCAAAGGCACTGGAGCAAGGGATGCGATTTTCTTTCGCCGCTTTTTGCAGACGGGTTTCCAGTTCTTTCTGCTGCTCCAGGGAAATGGTTGAATCTTTTTCTCCTTCCTGCATATTTTTACTCCTCAATGATATCTTTGGCCCAGGAAAGGGCTGCCGCAACTGCCGGGAAACCGATGGTGCTGGTCAGTAAAATAATGGCATGATAGATTTCCTCCGGGGCTGCCCCGGCCTTTAGAGCGCGTTTAACATGTGAGTGTACGGAACCTTCCGCCCGGACGGCGGCGGCGGCCCCAAGCTGGATCAACTGGGAATTTTTTTCGTTGATGGGCCCAGCCTCGCGCAGAGCCTTGCCAAGGTCCTGCTGTTTCTCCATGACGGTATTGAATTTTTGCAGGAGCCAGTCGTAATTCTCAGTGTATTGGTTCATAACTTTTCCTCAGAGTAGAATAATATAATTACAACAATTAGCATCTCTTGCGTAATGTTGTCAATAACAGAGACAAAAGCGCAGTCGGGTGTTTTGAATGATCAACCCCGGGGAATCAGGGTATCTGAGGATAGGTGATTTTTATGTCATCACCGGCGAGGGCTTCAACCAAAAAAACTTTGAGGGCCTTTTTTTCGGCGTCGTTCAAGGCAAGCGGCTTCAAAGCGGTATTGTCTGGTCCTCCCCCCTTATCAAAAAAACCAATAACCTCATCAAGGGAATCGAAAACTCCATTGTGCATGTAAGGCCCGGTTTTTGAAACATCGCGCAGGGTAGGGGTTTTAAAGGCTCGCCAATCCTTTTTGTCCTTGGTGATCAGGTATCGGCCCGGGTCTTCCTGCAGGTTCCGGAAATCTTCATAGTGGTAGACTTTTGCCACAAATCTTCTTGTTGCAGCAACCCTCGGGTCGGATTGAAAGTCCGGATGTTCAGGGACGTTCAGGACATGGAATTTATTATCAATCAGGTTGACGCCGTAATGGCAGTCAATGCATTTCCCCTTGCCGATAAATATTTCATACCCTTTTTTCGCTTCCGGTGAAAGCGCATCCGTATCCCCATGCAGATACTTGTCTATGGGAGCATTAAGGGATATGAGCGTTCTTTCAAAAGCCGCTATGGCCATGGCTATTCTTTCCCTGCTTGTATCGTCGGTGCCGAAAACCTCCTTGAAACGTTGCAGGTACTCCGGAACGGACCGTATTTCCTCTTCAACAAAATCAAGGTTCTGATTCATTTCAAAGGAGGACATCATGGGGAAGAGCGCCTGGTCCTCCAAGGTTTCAGCCCGGCCGTCATGAAAAAAATATTTATTGAAGGCAACATTGATCAGGGTTGGGGAATTTCTCCAGTTTTTCGTGGTGGGGTAATGTAAGGATATGGCCTCGCCGTCCGTGAATGCCAATTCGGGCATATGACAGGTGACGCAGCTCATGGTGCCGTCCCCTGAAAGGCGCCGGTCAAAAAAAAGCATCTTGCCCAGCGCCACTTTTTCAGGGGTCTGTGGATTAAGAACAGGAACCGGAGTCTTGCTGAATGGCTCAAGGTGGCCGGCTGATCCGGGTACGGCTGCAAAGAAAATGTACAGGAGTGAAAAAATGGCCCAAAGATAAAAACGGTTATTTTTGGGCATGTTCAAGCTCCTCTTCAATTACCTTTTGGAAATATGCATAGGGCCTGTTGCCGATGACCTTTCTGCCGTTGATGAAAAAAGTGGGTGTGTTGTATAAATCAAGTGAAAGGGCCAGCTTTTCATCCTCAGCGATGAGTTTTTTATGTTTCATGGAGTCCAGATCGCTGGTGAATTTTTTTACATCCAGATTTAACTCTTTTGCATAGCTGATAAGGCTTTCCCGGTCAAGTTTAGGTGAGTTTTTTATCATTATGTCGTGCATTTCCCAGTATTTCCCCTGGTCTCCGGCCGCCAGCAGGGCCTCGGCCGCAAGGTGGGAGTAGTCGCGATATCTGTAAGGATAATTTTTCAGAGCAAGTTTGATCTTCCCCGGATATTCTTCCATCAGTTTTTTTACGGTCGGACCGGCCGCAGCGCAATGGGGTCACTGGAAGTCCAGGAATTCGATGATGGTAATCGGGGCATCGGCAGGCCCCCGGAAAACAGCGTTGCCGACAGGCACGTCAATTCGCTCGGTTTCCCCGAATGCGCTAAAGGGAAGGAAAGAAAAAACTACAAGTATTATTAATGCAGTGATTAGTCTATTTCTGTTTTTCATAGGTCCGCTCCATCGTTAAAAACAATTAATAAATGTACGGTGGAAAAAGCCGGGGCCCGGAAAATGAAAGAAAAGGCAGGATAACCATCCCCTTTTATCCCCGGGCCCCAGAAAAGAAGTGATTAATTATCCGCCGAAGCAGAGGAAGCTATCGGCAGCTTCACCGCGGCAATGCGATATGCCAAGATAATTGCCGCGATAAGACCCAGGGTGACAATAATCTCCAAGAATGATGGAAAATACGTCCCTCCCTGACTGAATTCAACGAGAAATAAAACGTCCATTCTGTTTAAAATGACGCCAACCAATACGAGACTCTGGGGAATAAAAAATGCTGCTGCATTTTCCCCCGAGCGGCTGTTTACAAAGAGAATGAACATCGGTATCAATACCAGGGCCATCTCAAGCATAAACAACTGTCCGGCTCCGCCGACGAGCATCAGCCCCAGATTGCCCTTTAGCAGGATATCTCCTACCCGGACGACAAAATAAACCAGCAGGGTAATCGCTGTTCCCATAGCCAGGCCGCGCAGGATATCAGTCCTGCGTTCATGGCTGAAGATCGATGAAGCGATGATGTACTCGATACTCACCATTGCCAGTCCGGCCGCGATGGCGGAAATAAAAAAGTTATAGGGCAGAAAGGTAGTCCACCAGAGATGATTGAGCTTTGAAGGCATCAGGAGGAATAATGCTCCCAGTGACGACTGATGCAGATAGGAGAGGGTAACCGCCGCAATTGCCAACGGGATCATCACCTTCCTGCTGGTCATGGTTTTAGCTGCACTGCTGCCTGTCCCCTCCAGATACGGCCCGGAAAATTCCAGGGCTAAGACAGTCGTATAAATAACCACGCACATGACAACTTCGAACATAATCGAGTGCGGCTGCCACATAACCAGGGCATGCCACAGGGTAAACGGCTTGCCGATATCAAAGAAAATGCCTATTGAAACGATGACATATCCGGCAAAGGCCGTCAAAACAGCTGCCCTGGAAATGGGTTTATATTTTTTCATATCAAAGATATACACTGCGGCCGCAATGGTAAATCCGCCGGCGGCCAGAGCGACACCGGCCAATACGTCAACGCCGATCCACAGTCCCCAGGGCACATCATCATTTAAATTGGTAACGGCGCCAAGCCCGGTTGAAAGTCGGTAGAGAGCGGCCCCGATCATTGCAACAACGAGCACAAGGGCCACCCATGCGCCACCAGACATTACTGCTTGTTTATTTTCTTGTGCGCTCATTATTTCCCCTCCTTGTTTGATCCCCTGCCTCTGAAATAGACGATTGCCGATAACAGTACGACAATCCCGACTACTTTTTCAGGGATGCTTGACAGAACCGACCAGGTATAATTCGGCAGCGATTCATTGGGGATGCCCTTTTTGAAACCCATTTCATCAAAAGGCTTGTCTGAAATATAAATCCAATTCGTGCCGCCAGCCTCATTTAATCCGTAAATATGATTTACATATTTATTCGGTTTCTTATCAAGACGCGATTTAGCTTCAGCAACAATTTTGTCATAATCGTCATAATACATGGTTCCGGTCGGGCAGGTTTTTATGCAGGCCGGGATCATGCCGTCGCTCGTTCGTTCTGAGCAGAAGGTGCATTTCTGCACCGCCGGTGAGGTTGAATCCCATTCATATTTGGGAATATTGAAGGGGCAGGCCACCATGCAGTACCGACAGCCGATGCACTTGTCAAAATCGTAGGAAACCGGCCCCGCGGGGGTTTTAGTCAGGGCGCCGACCGGACAGGCGGATGCACATGCCGGTTCCCGGCAGTGCATACACTGGTTTTTAATAAAATTCCAGCCAACGTCATCATTCTGTTCCGTCTCAATAAATGTTATGTTGGTATAGCAGTCGGAGTTTAATTTTACCGGGTTGGTAAAGTTGCCGTTAAATGTGGTCTTGCGGGCGTCTTTTTCATTCCATTCCTTGCAGGCGACCTGGCAGCCACGGCAGCCGATGCAGCGAGTCAAATCTACTAATACTGATTTTGCCATTTGTTCGCCCTCCTTAAACCTTTTCGATGCCGACCATAAAGGCCTTTGTCTCAGGTATCATTGTGTTTGCGTCACCGATGGTAGGCGTCAGCAGATTGGCGCTGTCGCCTCCACTGCCGTCCTCTGGATACTGCCAGCCGAAACACCAGGGCAGTCCAACCTGGTGCACGGTGCTGCCCATGACCTTGAACGGCTTGAATCGAATGGTTACCGCCGCGATAGCTATAACCTCGCCACGGCCCGATGAAACTTTTACCTTGTCGCCGTTTTTGATGCCCTTTTCAGCAGCCAGTTCCTTGCTTAGCTCCACAAAGAGCTGCGGCACCATCTCAAGCTGCCAGGGCTGATGCCGGGTCATAACCCCGGTCTGCCAGTGTTCGGTAACCCTGTAGGTTGATGCCACGTACGGATAACGCACATCGCAGGTGTAGAAGATATCCTCCGGGTTGCTCCCTTCGTCGTAGAAGAGTTTGGTCGTCGGGTTAATCCGGTAGGATTTGTTCATCGGATTTTCCTGGATCGGACACTCCAGGGGTTCATAGTGTTCCGGGAAGGGACCGTCCGCCAGGCCTGGCCCGAAAATACGAGCAACCCCGGCCGGTTTCATGATAAATGCCTTCATGCTTTTAGGATTATCGGTGCCGTCAGGATTTTTCAGGGGCGGCCAGCCGCCGTCCGGGACGTCACCCACCCATTTTTCGCCGTTCCATTTGATAACCGGCCGTTTCGGATCCCAGGGATTGCCGAACGCATCCACGGAGGCCCGGTTATAAATGATCCTGCGGTTTACCGGCCAGCACCAGGACCATTCGGGATAAAGCCCGGTGCCGGTCGGATCGTCCTGTGACCGGCGGGCCATCATGTTGCCCTTTTCGGTATATGAGTTGCAGTAGAGCCAATTGCCGGATGATGTTGTGCCGTTGGCCTGCAGAAAGGCAAAACTCGGAACAAGGGTTCCCTTTTTGTAGGTCTTTCCCTTGATCTCTACATCTTCTGTGAAATACCCGTTTATCTCCTTGGCAATGCGATGGACATCCACTTCGGTAACCTTGCCATTGGCATCCTTGGGACCATAGTCCCAGTCCAGCTTAATAATCGGATCGGGATAGGCGCCGCCTTCAGCTTCGTAAAGTTTTTTTACCCTGAAGTAGAGGTCGTTCATGATCTCGGAATCGGGCCGGGACTGTCCCCGGGGTTCCTGTGCCTTGTAACGCCATTGGGCCCAGCGCCCCGAATTGGTGATGGAGCCTTCTTTTTCCATGGAGGCGCAGCAGGGCAGGAAAAAAACCTCGGTTTTGATGTCTGCCGAATTTACATTGGGCCCGTGCCAGAAGGAACCGGTTTCGTTGTCAAAAAGATTAACGTTTACCATCCAGTCAAGCTTGGCCAGGGCCTTTCGCACCTTGTTGGCATTTGATCCGGAGCAGGCCGGGTTCTGGCCCCAGGCAAAAAATCCCTTGAATTTATCCTGCAGCATCTCATGGAAGATCATGAGCCAGGAGGCATTCTGGCCATCGTCCAGTTTGGGCAGCCAGCTGTAGCCGAAGCCATTGTCCTTGGTGGCGTTGTCGCCGAAATGAGCCTTGAGCAGACTGACCGAATATTTCGGATAATTGCCCCACCAGTTGGCACTGTTCGGCTCCTTGGTTGTCGGGGTATAGTGATCGTTATATACCTGCAGCGTGGTATCGGATGCCCTGGGCGTCTTCAGGTATCCGGGCAGAATATGGAAGAGCAGGCAGTGGTCCGTGGAGCCCTGGACGTTGCTTTCGCCGCGCAGGGCGTTGACCCCGCCCCCGGACCTTCCCATGTTGCCGAGCAGGAGCTGGACAATGGCCATGGCCCGGATGTTCTGGGTGCCCACGGTGTGCTGGGTCCAGCCCATGGCATACATGATGGTGGCGACCCGGTCGGGTGTGCCGGTGGAGGCATATGCTTTGTAAACTTCCTCCAGCTTATCCTTGGGGGTTCCGGTTATGTTGGACACGGTATCAATGTCATAACGGGAGTAGTCCTTTTTCATGAGCTGCAGGACACACATGGGATCGGTCATGGTATCATCTTTGATGATGATGCCATCGGCGTCTTTCTGGAACGCCCAAGTCGATTTATCGTATTTTCTTTTTTCAGGATTATATCCGGAAAAAACACCGTCCAACTCACCGGGCATTTTAAAATCTGGGTTCAGGACAAAAGGCCCGTTGGTGTAAAGACGGACATAGTCTTTGTGGTACAGGTCATTCTGCATGATATAGTTGATAAGGCCGCCGATAAAGGGAATATCGGCGCCGGAACGCATCGGCGCGTAAATATCGGCCTTGGCCGATGTCCTGGTGAATCTGGGGTCAACGCTGATCAGGGTCGCCCCGTTCTGTACGGCCTCAGTTACCCATTTGAAAGAAATTGGATGGTTTTCGGCAGCATTGCTGCCCATGATCAGGATGACATCCGAATTTCTGATATCTATCCAGTGATTTGTCATTGCACCGCGACCGAACGACTCTGCCAGAGCCGCAACTGTTGCGGAGTGTCAGATACGGGCCTGGTGTTCTATATAGACAAGCCCCAGTGAACGGAGCCATTTCTGATAGATGTAGCATTCTTCATTGTCCAGGGCGGCGCTGCCGACGCTGGCAAGACCGTCGCAGCGGTTGACGACCTGGCCGTAAGCGTTTTTTTCGAAAAAGGTTTCATCCCGCGTCTTTTTGACCCGTTTGGCGATTTCATCCATAGCCCAGTCCCACTCGACTTCTTTCCAGCTGCTCGCCCCCGGGGCCCGATACATCGGTTTTGTCACCCTGGTCGGATTGTGGGCTATCTGGTAAAGCGATGCCCCCTTGGAGCAGAGAGTCCCCCGGTTTACCGGATGTTCGGGATCACCCTCAATATTTATCACTTCACCGTTTTTGGTATGGACAATCATCCCACAACCGACTGCACAATAAGGACAGATGGTAGTGGTAACTTTTGCCCCCTTAATGCGGTTAACTCTCTCTCTGGCTTGGGATTCTCTTGGAGTAAGACCGGTGACTGCGCCGGCAACGGCAGTTCCTCCGGAATACTTTAAAAAGTCCCGTCGTGTAATACCCATTTTTTTCCCTCCGTAAAAATTAATGAAAATTACTCGCCTGACAAATAGGTTGGTATGACGCTTGACAACGTTTGCGCCCAATGTGAACAGCCATTTATAAAATTAGTGGCTATCCGTATAAATACTGATACATCTTTTAAATGTGAAAAAGAAGAAATGTCAAGAAAATAGATAACCTATGTCAATTTTGACATAAGTTGTTCCGCCCTGTATTGGATGGTTTGATCAGGCGGCAGCAGAAAATTCAGGTATGGAAATCGATCGGGGTTCAGGTGCCGTCGAGGGAATATCTTGGGCGGCATGAAGAGGATGTCTAGTCACTGAAATCTGATACCCGGCGGCATAATCCTGCTGCCGCATCCCTGGCATTGGGAAAGATTCAACGGCCCTGGTCAGGTGTTGTTTGGGAACCGGCGGTGCAGGATCGAATCACCGGTCATTCGGTGGTAGTTATAAAACCATTCTGAATTGCATGTTTGATCAGGTCCGCCGTATTTTTGAGGTTAAGCTTTTTCAGCAGATTTGCCCGGTGATGTTCCACGGTCCGGATACTTATGGATAAAAGTTCCGCTATCTCTTTACTGGTCAGTCCCTCCGCCACATGTCTCAAAACTTCGATTTCACGATTTGTCAACGTTTCACAGGGAAAGATGCCCTTTTCCCGATAGGAGCGGATGACGTCATCGGAGAATTCTTCAGCCAGGTGCGGTGAGATGTACATATCACCGTTCATCACCACGTCAATTGCATTTAAAAGCTCACTGTCGGAATCCTCTTTCAAAAGATAACCGTCCGCCCCCGCCGACATGGCGCAAAGGAAGTACTGTTCATTCTTGTGCATGGTTATCATGAGAATTCTGGTCCCGGGACAGAGCCTTTTGGCTTCATTGATCACTTCAATCCCACGCAGTTGCGGCATGGAGATATCGAGAACAATCAAATCAGGAACGACCTGATACAGGACGTCCAACAGCTCAAGACCGTCACTGGCTTCACCGATTACTTCAAGCACATCATTTTCCTCTATAAGCTTTTTCAAGCCTTGCCGGATCAGGACATGGTCATCTGCAAGAACAATTTTACATTTACCCATTTCATTCTCCTTAGTATTTATCCGTCCTGCAAAAAGTGCCCGACTGACAGGTATTGCGTTCGGAATATATTGGTTTCATCAGGTCCCGGAGATGACCGCGTAACTCTTTGCGGTTGCACCTTACTTTATAGGAGCAGTAAAGGTGACGGTGGTGTCTATGCCGGGGCGGCTGACAAGGTTAATCCGTCCCCCCAGGATCCTGACCCGTTCCGACATGGCCTCAATCCCCATGCCTTTTTCCATAGCTTTCTTGTCCAAGGTCTTCTGGACATTAAAGCCGCGACCGTCGTCTTTTACCGTGAACCTGATAGCGCGATCCTCTTCTTCAATGATCAGTGAAACATGCTTGGCCTCGGCATGTTTGGCTATATTGTTTAATGCCTCCTGCAGAATTCGGTAAATAATGCGCTGCGATTCCTCATCAAACAGATGATTTATCTTTATCGGCTGAAACCGTGTTTCGATATTATAAATTTTTGCGAAATTATTCACAAGGTATTCAATTGCCGCCTGCAAACCCAGGTCGTCAAGGACCACCGGACTGAGATCTCTGGCCAGCCTGCGGACATTTTCAATGATTTCGTTTATATTGTCCCGCATTTCATCACAAAGCAGCTGCAGTTCTTCGGGGCTTGAATCACCCAATCGTCTGGTTATGGAGCCCAGCTGCATTTTCAGGGCTGCCATGGCCTGCCCCAGTTCATCGTGCAGTTCAAACGAAATTCTCTTTCTTTCATGCTCCTGCACGGTAAAAAGATCCGAGGAGAGACGATGCAGCCGTTCCTCTGATTCACTCAATTCCTCGGCCATTGCTTCCAGTTCAGTATTGGAATCTTCAATGGCTTTAATCTGCCGCCTGGCAGCCATGATAATTTCATAAGCCAGCATGGCATAAATCGAACTGGTGACAATCCATATGATTACCATGGTTCGCCAGGTTTGCCCCAAAGTCGTTTCAACCTTGATGACTTCCTGCCGGGTAACAGCATCCGCCATACCGGCGACTTTCCCCAGGGCCATATCAATATTGTCGTATATGCGATTAATTTCAGTCTGCAGCGCGACCTTTTCGCTTTCCATCTTCAGCCGGTTCAGGACAAGACCATACTCCCCGTCATAGCCCAGGATGATTGTCTGGTGGTCATTATCAATGGAATATCCCTGGCCGAACATTGCCGTTTCATATTCATCAAGCAGCTGATAAAGTTCCATTTTTTCAGAGGATTTTTCTCCCTTGGACAGACGGGTATTCATCCTGACCCTTGCCAGCAGTGTCCGAATCCTGTTGTCCTTGAGATCCGCGAGGTTGTCCGCCTCTGAAATGGTGTGCAGCCGTTCGCTTAACTGCATCAGATCGGTAATGTCACGCCGGATGATGGAAAAAATATTTGCTTTTACCAGTTGTTTAATGACGGCAACATCAATCTTTTTTCCCCCGGCCGCATTATTCTGTTTTAACTCACGGATCCTGGCGGCCCGGTCAAGTCGCTGCTGGCCCTCGGCCTTGTCCACCGTCTCCAGAATCCGGTAAAGAATGGATTCCACCTCTTTCCTGGCCGGAGGAATCCTGGGAACGGTTCTGCTGTAGGCGCTGGCCCACCACGTTAATTTGTTCTTGGTGCTGAGCAGGGCATTAATACTTCTTTCAAGATCATCAAACGCAGGCATGAGATCCGGATCGGATACCGCCCGCCGGTAATCCTGAATCATGTTCACCAGCTGAAAATCCTCTGTCTCTTTGCCGGATTCCGTATTTGCTTCCAGCAGGTCAGACACGATTGATTTTTGCCTCGACAGGCTGCTTTCCAGTTTTGTTTGGAGAGAAATGAAATTTTCCTTTAATTCAAAAATGTTCTCCCGTTCGGTGCGAATTTCTGTCAGGGTGGACCAAACCAGATAGACCATGAACACGCCGACGGAAAAACTGAGCAGCGTGATAAGCCAGACCAGTTTTACGGGATTTACCTCTCTTGTTTTTACCGGAGGTTTATAGATCATGGCATGTTCTGCAGCTGCTTCCAGGCAAATGGTTGCACTTCTCCATTGCGGATAATTGTCGGCCAGATCTGGTGGCTGGCCTGGTGTTCGCTGGGGGAGAGATCAAGAGGGGCGCCGAATCCAAGGTCAAACCGGCCCATGCTTTCAAGGGCGTCAATAACTGATTCCCGGTTTATTTCACCTTTGATGGTTTTCAGGGCCCGCAGGAAAATGCGGGTGGATATATAGCCTTCCAGAGAGCCGTATGTAGACGCTATAGCAGGATTAAAGCGGTGGAGGGCCATGCGGTAATCATGGACGATCGGCAGGGAAGAATCCAGGTGCGGCACAACCTGGGTCACTATAACCCCGTCTTCATCCTTGCCTAGAGCGCGGGCCAGGGGGGCAGCACCGACAAACGAAACATTGAGAAACAGGGCCTTGAGTCCGTAACTTCTGGCCAGCCTGATGAATTTTGCCGAAGGGGCATAGGTGCCGACCATAATGACGGCCTTAGGCTCCGGATCGGCGAGGAGTATGTCGGCCAAACCGTTTTCAACAGCCAGACTGTTTCGTTCATAGCGTCCATGGGTGATTTGCTTTTCATCTTTTAACCCGTTTTGCTTCAAGGCGGCGATGCCGCCGACAAATCCCGAATCGCCGTAGGCGTCCCTCTGGGTGAAAAAGGCAATTTCATTGGGTTTCAGCTTCCCGTAAGTTATAAGCGCCTGGACCATGGCCGCGGTTTCCTCGGCATAACTGGCCCGATAATTTACCACGAAATGATCCGGAGGGATGCGTCGCAGGATGCCGGCACCGGTAACCGCTCCGAAAAAGGGTACACGGCTTCGGCTGGCAATAGGCTCAGCGGCAATTGCCGTTGGTGTCCCGACATTGCCGATTATGGCCAGAACATTTTCCTGCTGGATCAGCCGGTGCATATTGCGTACCGTTTTTTCCGGTTCGGATTCGTCATCAAGAACAATAAGGCAGAGGCTTCTTCCCTGGATGCCGCCGTGAATATTGATCTCTTTCAGGGCGGTCAGGACGCCGTTGCGCATGTTGATGCCAAGGTGGGCCACCGGCCCGGTAAGGACGGTGGACATGCCCAGGACATATGAATTATGCAGACAGGGAATTTCCTGGGCCGCTACATTGCCGGCAGGAACCGACAACAGGAAAAACAGGGAGCCTGACAGGATCAGCAGCAAAAACAGGGTAATTTTATGCATTGTTGTATATGGTCTTATTTTTATGCTGTTCTCGTAGGTCAAGTGGGATCTGCAATTAACCGGATCAATCATGTTGCTTATAATGATACGGACGGTTTTGTCAAGCGTAATGGCACAGAAAACGAGGTCTAATCCGGGCTTGGCCAATCAATGAACTATTATTCATATTTTTGCTTTATCTTCTTGTAATAATTTTCGTATATTGTAATTTATACGCCGCCGGAAATTTTTCAAATGCAGGCAAAAGCGGGCAATAGCAGTAAAAACTCTTCCACAAACAGGGCTTCAATTCATCTCAGCAACCAGCAATTGAAGGAGACGAAATGAAAGTAGGCAAGTTGTTGGTCGTTTTCCCGGTCATTGTTCTCCTGTTCTCCTTTGCTCTTGAAAAGGGACGGGCGGCAACTTTCACAGGCAGGTCCAGTACGGAAATTGAATTTTATGATGATCCCGATGAAACTTCAGTGCCGATTTATCAATATCTCCTGTTAAATGTCCGGGACATTGACAATGACGGCATGAATTTTAAAGGGTATGGCAGGTTGGCCGCCGACATCAAGGATGAGATCGATGCCGACAGCAGGCTTTATTATGCCTTCCTGGAAAAAAAGGGGGTTTACGACAGCAAGGTTGATTTTCGGCTCGGCCGGCAGTTTGTGGTGACGACCGCCGGGGCCACAATCATGGACGGCCTTGACCTTGTCGCCAATGATCTCGGCCCCTTTAAATTCAGACTTTTCGGCGGCGGTGATGCAACCTACTACGAGGATTATGACCAGGGCGACCTGGTCTGGGGCGCGGAAGTTTCCGGTCTCTTCCTGCACAACAGCCTCAATCTCGGCCTTTCATACCTGCAGAAATGGGATGAATCTGAATTGTCCCAGGAACTTATCGGGGTAGATCTCGACTATGACAAGGCTAATCTCATCAATATATATTCCGAGCTGCAGATCAACTATTTAAATGATGTTGTAAGTTACTTTCTGGCCGGGGCAAAATATTACCGCAATCCAAAGTGGAACCTGCGGGCCGAATATTTATACTCGCTGCCGGTTTTTACCTCCACCTCGATTTATTCCGTATTTGCGGTGGACGAGTACGAAGAGGTGATGGGCGAATTCACCTATAATATCGGGCCGGGCCTTCGCGCCTTCGGTAATTACACCCGGGAAATGTACGTTGAATTTGCCGATGCAAATGTCTTTGAGGCCGGTATCGAGAAGATCAGGACCGGCAAGTTTTCAGGCTACCTCACCGGTGTTGTCCGCAATGACGATGACGGCCAGGACATGAAGGGGTTCAAGGTCCGGGCCGCCTGGATGTTCAGCAAGAAATTCCAGGCCGGCGCCGGCGCCAATGTTGATGTCATTGACCGCCGTATTGATCTTGAAAATAACGAAGATGAAACAACCAGCAATCTTTTCTGGCTGTACGGTACATATTATATAACCGACCGGGTGAATATGCAGGTTAAACTGGAGCGGGGCTCAAGTGACCTCTGGGATGAATATTACCACGGACGGGCCCGTCTCAACATAAGTTTTTAACAGGAGACCAGCAATGAAACGCAGCGTGATTCTTTGGACTGTTATTTCGGTTTGTTTCTTCGCGGCACCTGCTCTGGCAGTCCAATTCAACCATGAGGCCCACCAGGGCTTCCTCGATGTGGAACCGGCCTGTTCCTACTGCCATAAAGAGGAGGCCGAAACCATAGTTCCGGCTAAAGAAGCGTGCCTGCGATGTCACCAGGAAGATTTTTATGCGCAGGTCACGGTGCCGGGCACCAGGACTCATGGCCCGCTCTGGGCGATGAACCACAGGGAATCCGCCAAAAGCGGGAACATCGACTGTTCGGCCTGTCATGAGCAGTCATTCTGCATGGAATGCCATAAGGCGGGCTTTGCCGACGAGATGGGCGAACTCGGCAATAACATGGTCAATGTACACCGCTCCGAATTTCGGGTGACCCACCCGATTGCCGCGCGCACCGATCCGCAGCTCTGTTCCTCCTGCCATGAAAAACAGTTCTGCGTTGACTGTCACGCCCGTTTTGCCCCGGAAGACCTGGCGATCGCATCACACCGTAAAGGCTGGAGCCTGCTTGAGGTCGTCGGTACCCCGCATGAAAATTTTACCGAGGACATGTGCCAGCAGTGCCATCCCAATTCCGTGCTGCCGGCCCATCAATGGTCCTCAAGTCATGCCCGGGAGGCAAGAAAAAACCTGGTGACCTGCCAGGCCTGCCATCCTGAAGGTAATATCTGCCTGACCTGCCACAGCGCCAGGACCGGTCTCCGGGTGAATCCGCATCCCAAGGACTGGGATGATATGAAGGATCGGCTGCGGGACGCAAGCGATAACAGAACCTGCAGAAAATGCCATTAACTGTTCAGTTTACGAGTAATACCAACAAGGAGAAAACAATGCCTGCAAAAAGACTGATCCTGCCGGCTATCTTGATTTTTTTGCTGCCATTATGGGGCTGCAGCAGCACGGATTCCGGTGGAAGTGATACCTTTGGCAGTGACCTTCAGGAGAGAGTTTTCGCAGAAGGATTTGTCGGGGCCGCGTTGTGCGTCAACTGCCACCAGGATCCGGAAGTTTTTACCGATTCGGAATTTGCCGCCAGAAGCCTGGAGCTTACCCAGGGCTACCTGGAAGGGGCCCATGTTATCCACAGCAGTCATGTCAATGCAGAATCGGAATCCTACTGCCTGGGTTGCCATGACCCCATCGGCGATGGCGGCCTTCTGGAACCTTTTATAAACCCGGCCGATGTGCCGGCTGAAGGACTGGCGGCCGTAACCTGTGAAGTATGCCATGGAACCGGGGCTGAAACCGCTGAAGATCCTGGTCACTGGGGCATTGGTCCCATCCCGGACCCGTCTCCCGATTTTAATGTCTGTGGTCTATGCCATAATAATGCACTGCCGGACATCCATTTGCCGAATCATCCGGAAGCAATAAGCATTGTGGAGGATTACCGTTCATCGCCTCATGCTGCATCCGGTGACCGCAATGACATCATATGTGTAAAATGTCATACCGATGAAGGGGGCCGTCTGTACCGAAACATTCATACGGCGGAAGCGCTTTATGATCAAACCCAGCCGATTCCAGGGGAAACTTCTCCGGTTCAGTGCCGTACCTGTCACGATCCGCATAATGCCGGGGAACTGCTTTTGGGTGAAAGTGAAATAGATCTGGAATTTTCGATGCAGGCCTTTAATGCTTCGGGTGAGTATGCAACCTGTACCAACTGTCACCAGCCGCACAGTGCAGCTGTTTTTAATGACCAGGAAATTCTTGATGCCGGGATCGGCGACAGTACGGATGGGCCGAACGGCGATCTTATCTACCACGGCAAAAGGTGGACCCGGATAATTGCCGCCACCCATTACGATGATCCGGGCACGTCCAATTTCATCGAAGGCTATACCATGGATCCTGATAGTGCACGGCCCTGCCGCGACTGTCACAACGTCCATGCGGCTGATATCAGCATAAACCTGCAATGGGCGGCATCGGGCCATGCCGGAGAGATTATTACGCACAAGGAGAATGCTGCCGCCACAGACATCGCCAACCCGGTCCGGAGAACGTATCAGGATGTTTATAATGTCAAAACAGCCGGCGTTGACAACGGGTATGTCTGGCCGCGCTATAATTGGGACAATCCCGCTGCCGGGCTGGGAAATTGCCAGAAATGCCACACCGCTACCGGGGTTAAGAATTATCTGAGCGATCCCCAGACCTATGATTTAACCGGTGCAGCAAATGATTTCTCCCATCTGCAAGGCTGGACCCCGGAGTCCGGATCGGGGCAGAACGAACTGCTCTACTGCTGGGGCTGTCATGAAAATAACACCGGGGTTTTACGCAATGCGGGCAACCCCCTGCCTCTGTATGACCGCAACAACGATTTGTTTGCCACCATTCCTGATGTCGGCAAATCAACCGTCTGCCTTGCCTGCCACGGCGGCCGCGGCAACACCGCCACCATGATAAATTCCGAGCGTACATCCCGTTTCCAGGGGCATCAGCCGACCAGGGGCGCCCTGGTCTTTACCGGGATCACCCATATCGGTTATGAATTTGCCGGCCTTGATTACAGCAGCCCGGTCAATCCTCATAGTATGATCGGCTTTAAAAATGATGTCCCGGAATCCGGCACAGGTCCCTGCGTCGGGTGTCATATGCCGGATGAAAACCATACCTTTGCAGCGGCGGAGTATGACGCCGACGGCATCCTAACGGCGGTTACCAATCCTTCACTGTGCCAGAATTGTCATGGCATTAGCGCAGACTTTCTGGTCACTTTCAAGCAGGCCCAGGATGATGCCGTGGCCCTGTTGGGAGAATATGTAACAAATATCAGAACAAATTATCTCAACTCCGATGTGAGCGCCAACTTTGATACCGTTCCGATTGATGCCTACGGCGCCTTCCAGAACTGGAAGTACTTTTCGGAAGGAGATCCCTGCGGCTATGTGCACAACTTTATCTATGCCAAGCGCATGATCTTTGATTCCATCGACTGGCTTGACAATGGAATTCTGGATGGTGTGATTACCATCCCGCCCGATGGGGATGTCAGAGTCTGGCTGCAAGCCGACAGCAACGGCGTGGCTCGGAGGATATAATAAAATGGTTAATGGTTAATGGTTAATGGTTAATTGTTAAAGGTTGGTTGGTGGTTGGTGGTTGGTGGTTGGTGGTGGATTACTGGAGTGATGGAGTGATGGAGTACTGGAGTGATGAATTGGCGGAATCACGGTGAGAGCTGAACAGGCAGCGGCGTATCACAACTGCAAAACAGCAACTCTGGCTTAAAAAGAAACATTTCAATAAAAAAAGAGGGCATTTCGAACACCCCCTGTCATTTCGAACGCATGTGAGAAATCTTAAAACAGGACCTTTCCGGCCTGGCTTGCCTTTTTTAGGATACTCTGCCTTTATATGACATTTTTAAGTCTTTAAACCCATTACTCCAACACTCCAGTACTCCAATCTTAAGCTGTCCCTCTGTCCTCTGCCACCTGCTCGCTACAAACTTACTGATCTCTTTTGTGACAGAAAAGACACCGGTACTTGGGCGGGTGGTCTTTCGGCAGAGGAGCCACTCCTTCAGGCGAGTGGCATTCTTCACAGAATTTTTCCGCCTCCTTCTTGTCCATCTGCATGAATTTTGCGTGGTCCTCGTCATTGGGCATATGCTTGGTCGTCTCTTCCGGGGCATTCCAGAGAAAAAAGAAGAGGCCCCCGCAAACCACGATAAAAAGCAGATTGTAGATAAGAATGTTTTTCCGTTTCGATGGCTTATGTTCTTCCGGGTTCATCGGTAATTCCTTGATCAGTCGGCCAGCTCCAGCATGCTGAAGGGAATGATCCCCAGCCGCAGTGCTGAAACCAGTATTTCCATGGTTGCAATGTTGACAAACCTGTTTGTAGCAGAAAATTCGACAATGCGCCTGTGTTTTTGCTGTCTGGTGATCAGGCGCTGCAGGCCGCAGCAGTTATAATCCGGATCTATGACAACCCGGGCCGCGGTTTCACCGGACACCAGGGCCGGGTACATGCCCTCGCCGGTAAGCCCCGATGCCAGGCCTGCTGCATCACCTATAAGCATTATATTATTGAACCGCCAGCCGCGGTAATCAAAATTAATCAGCCCTGCCTTTACCTGCAAACCGGTGAGCCGGATCTTGCGAATCCCGGCCCAGTGCTTGAGGTTGTTTAGCATTTCTTTGGGATCATTGTAAGGTTTTATACCGTAAACCCCAACAGAGGCCATGCCCTTAAAGGGGAAAATCCAACCGTAGCCGTTGCCGAACAGGGAATCGTTGAGGTGCCATTCCATCCGGTCAAAAGTCCCTGGTACCTGGAAATGAATGCCGACCCCGATCCTGGCCGTGGCAAGCTTGAGATATTTTCGCACCAGAGAAGCGGAGCCGTCCGCCCCTATCAAATAACGGTATCCGAACTCACCCCGATCGGTAACCACCCGGTCCGGGGTTATCCTCCGCACCGGGCACGATGTTTTAATCACCGCCCCGGATTCCCGGGCCTGTCGGCACATCCATTCACCCAGAACTTCCCGGCGGATCGTCGCAACGATGGGTTGTTCGGCCTGGATGACGGTCTGTTGAAAGTTGGACCTGATATACTGTTGGGGGAAAACGTTGTCAACCAGGTGTTCGGGTACCCGTTTAAGAAGCCCGTCCCAGGTTATGCCGCCACCACAGACCTTGGGGCCTGCCACCGGTTTTTTCTCCAGCACCAGGACGTCAAGACCATGTTCGGCCAGGAGCTTGGCACAGGCAAGTCCTCCCGGACCGGCTCCGACAATTACAACGGAAAATGACTGCATGATATTTTATCCGGTTCGGGCGGGAAATAATATTTCATAGGAAAATTGTTTGCAGAAAATTATTAATGATGAGAAATTATTGAGTTTTCTGGTAAGATAGATAAACTGCAAATTACTGTTGCGTCTTAAAATTAAGGGCATTTTTTTGTCAAAGCGATAATTTTTTGGTAAATGGCTGTTGCGTCCGGCCTGTCCGGATTGACACCGATGCGATACAATATAAAGTTTTTTTACGTTTGACCAGTCCGGTGCGTTTTTATGAAAGAATCAACATTTAAAAGAGAGATGATCGGCAATGAAGGAATGGTCCTGCTGGATACGGTCCGACGCCTTAATCGTCGCGGGGCGGTCGCCCATCTTTTAAAGCTGCTGCAGAAAACGCATCCGGCCGACATGGCGTGGGTATTCAGGTATCTGAGCCCTGTTGAACGGAAGAAGGTTTTCAACGTCATTGCCCAGACAGAAATGGTGGGAGAATTTCTGAGCGAGGTTGACCAGGCCATCATGCTGGAACTTGTCCAGGATCTTACCCCCAAGTTCATGGTGGCGGTAATTTCCGAGATGGCCTCGGACGACGTTGCCGACCTGCTGGAAGCACTTCCTGAAGAGACGGCCAATGAGATCCGGCAGCTCATGGTCAAGGAGGATCGGGAAGAAGTAGATGAACTGCTGCAGTATCATCCGGAAACCGCCGGTGGCCTGATGTCGCCTGATTTCATGGCCCTGGATGGTGAACTGAGTGCCGGGGATGCCATCAAAATCGTCCAGGAACGCTCCGAAGAGATGGAGATGTCGTTTTATCTCTATATCACCCATGGCGATGGACAGTTGTCAGGCGTTATCTCACTGCGTGAGCTCTTACTGCATCCGCCCTACCGGCAGCTGAAAAACATAATGAACACCAATGTGACCTCGGTAACCACTGACACCAATCAGGACGAGGTGGCCCATGTCATATCCCAGTACAATATCCTGGCCGTACCGGTTGTGGACAGCAATTATAAACTTGTCGGCATCGTAACCGTGGATGACATCATCGATGTTATCCGGGAGGAGGCCACTGAAGACTTCCTGCGCATGGCCGGTGTCGGCAAGGATTCGGAGATACTCCTGAAATCCACGCTGGCAAATGCCATGACCAGGGCGCCCTGGCTTTTTGCCAGCTGGTTGGGCGGCATTATGTCCATGATCATAATTACCCTGTTTCAGGGTGAACTGCAGCGGGTGCTCGCCCTTGCCGCATTCATTCCGATCATCAACGGCATGGGCGGCAATATCGCCACCCAGTCCAGCACCATCATCATCCGCGGCATTGCCACCGGCAGGATCAATATGCAGGAATTTTCCAAGGTAATCTTCAAGGAGATGCGGGTCGGCCTGATCCTTGGGGCGGTTTATGGTTTGTTCCTGGGGGTTCTTGCCTTTTTCGGCTTCCCGCAGCTGCGGAATCTCGGTCTTGTGGTTGGCATTGCCATATTTTTTGTCATGACCCTGGCGGTATCGGTCGGCTCCTTTGTGCCGCTCATTCTGAAGCGGTTGAATTTTGATGCGGCCATCGCCACCGGACCGTTTGTGACCACATCCATTGATATCCTGGGAGTTCTTACGTATTTTCTCATAGCAAAATACCTGCTTCATCTTTAGGGTACTGCGATAAATGAAGCAGGATAACGTATTCCGGGTTGTTACGGATAAAGTCCATAAGCCATGTCAATGCATTAACCGGGTATACCGGCGCAGGATGAATGACCAGCCTGGTTCCCAACTTTGAAAACAGATTAAAGAAAAATGGCGCAGCACAATTATCCGCAGAGACGATTTCCGGCCTGGCTGATCCTGGTCATTATCCTGTTCGGCCTGTGGTGGTGGACTGACAGAGAGCAGCGGCCGATATATGATAAGACGGCGAAACCGCGGGTGGTGGAGGCCCGCGGCGATCTGGCGGAAGATGAAAAAAATACCATTGCGGTATTCCAGGAAGTGGCGTCGTCGGTTGTCTACATAACCAGCATCGAGGTCCGGCGCTCCCTGTTCAGCCTCAATGTATATGAGATTCCGCAGGGCACCGGCTCCGGTTTTGTCTGGGACAATAAAGGGAGGATTGTCACCAATTATCACGTGGTAGGCGAAGCCGGCAAGGTCGAGGTTACCATGGGCGACGGCACCATTTATGACGGAATCCTGGTGGGAGCCGCACCGGACAAGGATATTGCGGTACTGCAGATTACCGCCCCGGCTGGAGTATTGAAACCCATCCCGCTGGGCGACGCGGATAATCTTCAGGTCGGCCAGAAGGTGTTTGCCATCGGCAATCCTTTCGGGCTGGACCACACCATGACCTCGGGTATTGTCAGCGCCCTGGATCGTGAGATCACCGCGGTAACCGGCCGGACCATCCAGGGGGTGATCCAGACCGATGCCGCCATTAACCCCGGCAACTCAGGCGGACCTCTGCTGGACAGTGCCGGCCGCCTGATCGGGGTCAATACCGCCATCTACAGTCCGTCCGGCGCAAATGCCGGCATCGGTTTTGCCGTGCCGGTGAATGTCATAAACAAGGTGGTGCCGGATTTAATCCGCAACGGCAGGGTGATTCAACCCGGAATCGGGGTGACTCTGGCAAGTGAGAAAATTGTCCGGCGCCTCGATATCGAAGGGCTGCTGGTGATCGGGGTGCGGCCGGGAAGTCCCGCCGATAAGGCGGGTATCCGGGAAACCCGGCAGGTACGAGGCAAGATCATCCTCGGGGATATCATCCTTGCGGTAAACGGCGTCCCGGTGAAGTCGTATGATGATTTCCGCAATGAACTGGAGCGCTACAAAATCGGTGATGAGGTGACACTGATCATCGAACGCGGCGGGGAGCACATTGAGGTCAAAGTCCGGCTGCAGGATGTAAAATAGTTCCCACTCTGAAAGTACTTCTTTCCCGGATGAAAACCGGAATAACTACTGCTGCCTCTTCTGCAGCATTTTTTTGCGGTGCCGGGCATATTCCCGCAGGTTGCCGGCCTTGTCCGACTCGTCAATGATCTCCCGGCCGACGATTTCCTCAATGATATCCTCAAGACTGATCACCCCGGTAACCGAGCCGTATTCATCCACCACGACGAAGAGATGGATGCGCTGTTCAAAGAATTCCATCAGTATCCGGTTGAGCGGGGCCGCCTCGGGAACGAAATGGACCGGCTGCATCAGCTCGGAGAGTTTCTGTTTTTTGTTGCCTTCCGAGAGGCTGAGCAGAACGTTCCGGCTCAAAACCACGCCAACCACGTCATCCGTATTTTTGTCGTAGACCGGAACCCTGCTGTGTCGGCTCCATTGATCCTTCAACTTCAAAGCCTCGCTGATGGTCAGGTGTTCACTGAGGCTGAAAACCACGGTTCTCGGGGTCATAATTTGGCGCACGGTTTTGTTCTGCAGCTTGAGAATATTGGCAATGACCCGTTCCTGCTGGGGTTCGATTTCACCGGATTTTCTGCCCATGAGTGCCACGGCCTGGATCTCTTCAATGGAAACCAGGGCTTCCTGCCGCTGCCTGGGAATAAGATGGGTAACCACCTGGCAGAGCCAGATAAGCGGCCCCATGATCCGCACCAGGCTGTTGAGCGGAATGGCGATCCAGGAGGCAAGATTTTTGGCATAGGCAACCCCGGCGGTTTTCGGCAGTATTTCTGAGAAAAGCAGAATGGTCAGGGTAAAGAAAATCGAAAACCAGACAAGGTTCTCTTCGCCGAAGACCACCGCGGCGGAAGCCCCTGCAACCGCCGCCCCCATGGTATTGGCAATGGTGTTGAGAGTCAGGATGGCGGTGATCGGCTGCTGGATATTTTTTTTCAGCTTCTTCAGGGTTAATCCCGATTTACTGCCGGAACGGGCCATGACCTCTACCTGGCTCTGGGGCACAGAGTAGAGCACGGCCTCGATGATGGAGCAGAGAGCTGAGACAATAATGGCAATTCCTGTTGCCAGAATCAATTGCGTAACCAATGGATTCCTCCTTGAATTGATGTAGGAAAAAGTGCGGAGAAGAGGGGCGGCGATGTGCGGGCGTCAACGTCCATTATGTCGGCTGGTGTCGTTGGCGAATGCAGAAAGTAACAGCACCGCCGAAGCAGGATGCGGGAATGTTAACTGACCGGAAAAATTTGATTTCATTTGATGCGCTGTCTATTTGTAAAAATTTTTGCAGATACATCAATTACCCGGTTCGAAGTTGGAGTTCATGAGCAACTGTGGTAAATAGGGTAGGTTTCCAACCCGGATAATTCACAGGTATTATTTTATTATTTGTTTTCTTATAGTATACAATAGGCGTCAAAGTACAAAGAGAAAAAGGATATCATTGAATAAATGATGGACTCGTAAAAAGCCCATCGCACCGATTAAGATGGCTAAGCTAAAAGTTTGATATACAAGGAGTAGTGGTGTTGCGAAAGCGAAGGCATACATATGGTATGGTGAGCATTTCGCGCCCCGCTACGACGCTGTAGAGCGGACTTTTTGTGACGCCATCGATAAATAACAGCAGCGGAAAGGTGCGGACCGGCATCAGCGGTTCAACCTCTGGAGAACAACATGAAAATTACGCATACGACTCAGGATGTGGGAAAATATAAGGGCGACCTGGTTGCCTGTTTTGTTCACCGGCAGGAGAAGAAGGCGCCTGCCTGTGACAACGGCTACATCCAGGACACTATCAACCGGGCCTTTAAGGCCGGAGATTTCTCCGGCAAAGAGGGTGAGACCCTGTTGTTTTATCCTGCCGGCAAAGGAAAGCTGCCGGCCAAGAGAATATTGGTTATCGGGCTTGGCAAAGCAGAAGAAGGCAAGACCATGAACGGCGCCGCACCGGCCGATGTCTGGCGGGATAATTACCGCCGGGCGGGCGGCAGGGTTTCGGAAACCGCTCAGAAGACCAGGGCGGAAAAAATACTGGTCCTGGTGCCGGACTCATTTATCCTGGATAAAGGGGATACGGTGGAATGTTTGACAGAAGGCCTCATATTGGGGGCATACCAGTTCAAAAAATATAAGAAACCCGATGATGAGGATGACATGCAGGGAGAACTCAAGGAAATCCGGCTTTTTACTGAAAAGGCGGAAAAATTGGTTCTCGGCGGCCTGAACCGGGGCAGGATTGCGGCCCTGGGCGGCTGCGAGGCCCGTGATATGGCAAATGAACCGGGCAATGTCTGGACACCGACGAAATTTGCTGAGTTCGGACGTGAACTTGCAAAAAAATACAATTTTACCTGTAAGATTCTGGCAAAGACCGATATGCAGCGGTTGAAGATGGGCGGCATTCTCGGGGTGAACAGCGGCTCGGACCAGCCGCCGAAAATGGTGATCCTTGAATATAAAACCTCGACGCGCAATCCTACCCTGCTGTTGGTGGGCAAGGGACTGACCTTTGATTCCGGCGGCATAAGCCTGAAACCACCCAAGGGCATGGAGGAAATGAAGTTCGACATGTGCGGCGGGGCGGCGGTCCTCGGTGCCATGCAGGCAGTGGGCGAGGAAAAGCCCAAGGGGGTCAATATCGTGGCCATTGTGCCGGCAACGGAGAACCTGCCCGGACCCAGCGCCCTGAAGCCGGGGGACATCATCACGATTTACGGCGGCAAAACCGTTGAGGTGGTCAACACCGATGCGGAAGGCCGCCTGATCCTGGCGGACGGCCTGGCTTACGGCATCAAACAGTACAAGCCCAAGGCCGTGATCGATCTGGCCACGCTGACCGGCGCCGTGGTTATCGGCCTTGGACATCACCGCACCGGGCTCATGAGCAATAATGATGAACTGGCGCAGAAGATCATGGCAGCCGGCGACAGGTGCGGTGAACCTCTCTGGCGTTTGCCCCTCGGGCCGGAATATTCCAAGCAGATAAAATCAAAGGTGGCGGACATCAAGAATGTCGGCAACCGGGCGGCGGGCACCATTACCGCCGCCGCTTTTCTGCAGGAATTCGTGGGCGACACCGACTGGGCCCATCTTGATATAGCCGGCACGGCGTACAATTTTACCGATAAGCCCTATGCCCGCCATGACGGACCCTCCGGCGTCGGCGTCCGCACCGTGCTGGAATTGATCCGGAATTGGAAATAGGTGGCAGAGCACAGAGGGCAGAGCACAGAGGACAGAGGACAGAGGGCAGAGCACAGAGAACAGAGGGCAGAGCACAGCTTAAGATTGGATTACTGGAGTAATGTCAGCATACGATACGTGCTGACGATTATCAGGTAACGTGTCCGTCAATCATCAGGAGTACCGTATGCTGATAATCGTCGTTTAGTATCGTAAAACGACAAACAACCTGATGATTGTCCTCATACAAGACATCGGACGATTGACGGACAGACAGGAGTACTGGAGTAATGGAGTATTGGGTAAAGTATCTTGAATAGTGACAGATACTTTATCGCAACAAAAATGTCATTTCGAACGGATGTGAGAAATCTTAAAACAAGATCTCTCCGGCCTGGCGGCCGTTCGAGATGACATATTTTGCAACTATCGTCAGCACATATCGCATGCTGACAATACTCCATCACTCCATCACTCCATTACTCCAGCACTCCTGTACTCCATCCAACAACCCACAACGAACCATTCACCATTAACCATTAACCATTCACCATTCCCCATTAACCATTAACCATTAATCATTCAGCTGTTCCCGCCTTCAATTCAAAGGCCGCGGCAAACAGACTCCTGGTATACGGATGCTGCGGGTTGTTGAACAGTTCTGCAGCCGGTCCTTTTTCTACGATCCTGCCGTTTCGCATTACCGCCACTTCATCGGCCATGGCCTTGATGACCCTGAGGTCATGGGAGACAAACAGATAGGTTATGCCGTGCCGCTGCTGCAGATCTTTCAACAGGGCAATGATCTGGGCCTGGATTGTCATGTCCAGGGCGCTGGTCGGCTCATCCAGCATAATAAACCGCGGCTGCAGGGCAATGGCCCGGGCAATGGCGATTCTCTGCCGCTGCCCTCCGGAAAACTCGTGGGGATAACGGCCGGCCATTTCCTCCTGCAGTCCCACCTCCTGCAGGGTTTTATACACCAGCCGCTGCCGTTCCTTTTTGTCCCTGCCGATATTATGCACCTTGAGACCTTCGCTGACGATCTGTTCAATCGTCAGGCGCGGTGAAAGGGAGGAGAAAGGATCCTGGAAAACAACCTGCAGTTCCTTGCGCAGCGGCCTGAGCGCCGCCCTGGATTGAGGGACGAGGTCCTTGGCGGTCTCCTCCCCGCGGTGGTAAAGAATTTTCCCCCGGCAGTCCAAGAGACGCAGGATACACATGCCCAGGGTGCTCTTGCCGGAACCGGATTCACCGACAATGCCATAGGTAGTGCCCTCGCGGATGGTCAGGCTGACGCCGTCGACCGCCTTGATCCTGCCGACGGTGCGCTTGAAGAAGCCGGCCTTGATGGGAAAATGACACTTCAGTTCCGAAATGGTCAGAAGCTGCGGCCGGCCGGGCTTCGGCTCCGGTTCACCCTTGGGGACGCTGTTGAGCAGGTGAATGGTGTAAGGATCCTGCGGTTCGGTGAAAATAGTTCTTGTCGGGCCGTCTTCCACAATTCTGCCGTCGTGCATGATGTGGACATGATCCGATATTTTTTCCACCATGTTCAGGTCATGGGTGATCAGCAGAACCGCCATGTTCAGGTCTTTTTGGATATCTTCCAGCAGTTCAAGGATCTGGGCCTGGATTGTGACATCAAGGGCGGTTGTCGGTTCATCGGCTACGAGCAGATCCGGCCGGCAGGCAAGGGCCATGGCAATCATGGCCCGCTGCCGCTGGCCCCCTGAGAGCTGGTGCGGAAAGCTTGCCAGCCGCTGCTCAGGGTCGGGGATGCCGCACCGGTCCAGGAGATCAATGGCCTTGGCCCGGGCCTCACGGTTGGTAAGATTCTGATGCAGCATCAGGGGTTCCACCAGCTGGCTGCCGATGGAATAGACCGGATTCAGGGAGGACATCGGCTCCTGGAAGATCATGGCAATCTGGTTGCCCCTGATCCGGCGAAGTTTTGATTCCGGCAGTTCCAGAATGTTGCTGCCGGAAAAATTGATTATGCCGCTGGTGGTAACCGTGGCGTTTTTCTCCAACAGCCGCAGGATGGAAAGGGCGGTAACGGATTTGCCTGAGCCGGATTCTCCGACCAGGGCCACGGTCTGACCGCTTTCCACGCCAAAGGATATTTCATGCAGCACCTTGCTGTCGCCGTCTTCGGTGTGAAACGTCAGTGATAGATCTTTGATGTCAAGCAGCATAATTAGTATTGAAGATTTGAAAAATTGAACATTAAAGATTTATGGTGGAAATCTTCGATTTTTATTTGATTTTATTAATTATTTTTCCAGACACCATTAAGTGACATGTAGAATTAATAATCGGCCTGCTTCCTGAGATTTTTTATTTTATATTTTTCAATCATCAATCTTCTGTCAGTCATCAGCAGATTCGTATGCTGACATTACTCCATTACTCCATTTACAATTAACCATTAACCATTAACCATTAACAATTAACCATTCACCATTCACCATTCACCATTCACCATTAACAATTAACCATTCAGTATCTTCAATTTTTCTTCTTCACCAGCTGCCTCGGATCAAAGGTTTCACGCAGGGCCTCGCCGATAAAGATGAGCAGGATAAGGGTGCCGACCAGGACCGTAAAGGTGGACAATGAAAGCCACCATGCATCGATATTGCTTTTACCCTGGGCCAGCAGTTCGCCGAGGCTGGGGGTTGACGGCGGCACTCCGAGTCCGAGAAAATCAAGACTGGTCAGGGCAAGAATTGCGCCGGAAAGCCTGAAGGGCAGAAAGGTGATCACCGGCGTCATGCCGTTGGGCAGCAGGTGACGGAACATGATAACCACGTTGGAAACGCCCAGGGCCTTGGCGGCGGTGACGTAATCCATGTTTCTGCCTTTGAGGAATTCGGCCCGAACATAGTCTGACAGGCCCATCCAGCCGAAAATGGAAAGCAGGATCAGGAGCAGGGTGATACTGGGTTTGAATATGGAGGCAAAGATGATGAGCAGGTACAGTTCCGGCATGGCCCCCCATATTTCAATGAAACGCTGCATGAAAAGGTCGGTTTTGCCGCCGAAATAACCCTGCACCGCCCCGGCCAGGATGCCGACCAGGGTGCCGATGAAAGTCAGGGCAAAACCGAAGAGCACGGATAACCTGAAACCATAGATCAAACGAGCCAGGACATCCCGGCCCCGATCGTCGGTGCCGAGAAGATTGTCGCTGGTCGGCGGCGAGGGCACCGGCCGGTCCAATTCGAGATTGATGGTGTCGTAGCTGAAATGATTCAAGGGAAAGATAACGAAATTGTCACCTGCCTCAATCTTATCAAGAATATAGGGATCCCGGTAGTCGGTCTCGGTATCAAAATCGCCGCCGAATGTCGTTTCAGGATAGGTTTTGAAGATTGGCCAGTAGAAATCCCCCTCGTAATAGACGAGAAACGGCTTGTCGTTGCTTATCACCTCGGCCCCGAGGCTGATGACAAAAATTATGGTGAAGATAATCAGGCTGTAATAGCCGCGCCTGTTTGCCTTGAACCGGTTCCAGCGTCGTACCGCCAGTCTCTGCCGTGATTTGGCCTTTTCCATTATTCGACGCTCTCAAAAGTAATGCGCGGGTCGACCAGGACATAGCTCAAGTCGGAAAGCAGCCTGGAAACCAGCCCGATGATGGTAAAGAAATACAGGGTGGCCAGTACCACCGGATAATCGCGGTTCAGGACCGATTCATAGGCCAGCAGCCCCATGCCGTCCAGGGAAAAGATTGTTTCAATCAGAAGGCTGCCGGTAAAGAACGCCGTGATGAAAGACCCCGGAAAGCCGGTGATGATCGGGATAATGGCATTGCGGAATACATGCCTGTAGAGCACCTGGTTTTCATTGAGTCCTTTTGCCCGGGCGGTGGTCACGTACTGCTTGTGGATTTCTTCGATAAAGCTGTTCTTGGTCAGCAGGGTCATGACCGCCAGGGAGCCGACGGCGCTGGAAATAATCGGCAGCACCATGTGCCAGAGGTAGTCGAGGATCTTGTTGATCAGGCTCAGTTCATGCCAGTTGTCCGAAACCAGGCCGCGCAGGGGGAAGATATTCCAGAAGCTGCCGCCGCCGAAGAGCACAATCAGGACAATGGCAAGAACAAAGCCGGGAATGGCGTAGCCGATGAGGATGACCGTGCTGGAGGCGACATCGATGCGGGAGCCGTGATGCACCGCCTTGTAGATGCCCAGTGGGATACAGGTAAAATAGACGATCAGAAAGGTCCAGAGCCCGAGGGACATGGAAACCGGCAGCTTCGAGATAACGAGTCTGACAACGCTCTGGTGATGATAGTAGCTGGTGCCGAAATCAAAGACGAGAAAGTTTTTCATCATGGTCAGGAAACGCTCCATCGGCGGCTTGTCAAAGCCGTAAAGGGCCCGCAGCTTCTCGAGCCGTTCCTCGTCTAGACCCTGGGCCCCCTGGTACAGGCTGCCCTTGGCAGTTGTCCCGACCTCGCCTTTGCCGCCGGAAAGCCCGGTCGTGGAATGGCCCTCAATTTCAGCCAGCATCCGTTCCACCGGTCCACCGGGAACAAACTGGGTGACCATAAAGGTGAGCAGCATGATCCCGAACAGGGTGGGGATCATGAGCAGGATTCGTCGTGCGATGTATGCGGCCATTTAGAAAGTTTTGAGTTTTGAGTTCTTAATGTTGAGTTGTTGGTTGTTAGTTGTTCGTGGTACGTGGTTAGTTGTCGGTTGTTTGTGATATTTTGTCCGTTGCCGGCTGTCGGCTTTCCGATGCAATTTCGGATCAACCGTGAAGTCATTTCGAACGAAGTGAGAAATCTAAATAAGATCTCTCCGGTCTGGCGTTCGTTCGAGATGACACATTTTGCGGCTTATGCACATGCCATCACTCCCGTCAATAGTCAACACGTATCGTATGCTGACATTACTCCAGTACTCCAGTACTCCATTCACTATTTACCACTAACCATTAACCATTAACCATTAACCATTCAGGTACCAGGTATCAGTTCGACGCTGGAGTACTGGAGTGTTGGAGTATTGGGAAAAACATCGTGAATAGTGGCAGGCAGCCTGAACTCAACAAATGTCATATAAAGGCAACCTGAAGTCATTTCGAACGCAGTGAGAAATCTAAATAAGATCTCTCCGGTCTGGCGTTCGTTCGAGATGACACATTTTGCGGCCTATGCACATGCCATCACTCCATCACTCCCGTCTGTCCGTCAATCGTCCGATGTCTTGTATGAGGACAATCATCAGGTTGTTTGTCGTTTTACGATACTAAACGACGATTATCAGCATACGGTACTCCTGATGATTGACGGACACGTTACCTGATAATCGTCAACACGTATCGTATGCTGACATTACTCCAGTACTCCAGTACTCCATTCACTATTTACCACTACCCACTACCCACTAACCATTAACAATTAACCATTCACCCTTCAATAATCCTCACTGCTCCTCCACGCCGGGGATCGCCGCCGCCGCCGATATCGGGGATAACGGTATGGACGCCGCCGAAATACACATCGATGGTCGACCAGATATTAACCGGCCAATGTTTTTTTAAGGCATCAATGGCCTGCGGGTCCAGTCCCGGTTCAATCTGCATCCTGATGCCGTCCCAGTGCATGCGGGGTGCCTCCACCGCCTGCTGCACCGGAATGTTGAAATCAACAATGGCACTGAGCACCTGTGTGATCGCCGTGCGTATGCGCTTGCTGCCGCCGCTGCCGATGACCATGGCCACTTCCTCATTTTTCAGGAGCAGGGACGGCGACATCATGGAAGAGACCCGCTGTCCGGGAGGACCGGCGTGAAATCCTTCCGGATGCAGATCATCCTCGCCCATCATATTGTTGAGCATGATGCCGGTGCCCGGCACGAAGTATCCCGAGCCTTCTCCGTTGGAACAGGTCATGCCGGCAACATTGCCCTCACCATCGGCAATGCTCAGGTGGGTGGTGCCGCGGGAAAACTGCCGGATTCCGGCCCCGGACTTTTTCAGGGAAGCGGCGGAGATGCCTCTCTGCCGCAGTTCTTCCACCTCGGTCATCATTTTTGCGGTCTGGAGAACATGGGATACGGAATGAAAGCCGATGCCAGCCATATCCTGGGTTTCAAGGAGGGCCAGGGCCAGGCCGATGAGGGAGCCGCCCATGGAGGGCTGGGGGTTGGTCAGGAAGGTATAGTCTCGATAGCCGATGGCCAGGGGGGTGCGTTCAATGACCTTGTAGGCGGCAAGATCTTCGGCGGTGAGCAATCCCTTGCCCTTGCGCATGTCGTAGTCAATTGCCCGGGCCAGATCGCCCCGGTAGAAGCTTTCACCGTTGTCCTGCGGCAGCCCGGACAGAAAATCAGCCATCTCGGGATTGGTTATGATATTGCCCTGTCCGGCGCAGATGCCTTTAATGGTATAGAGTTTCCGGCCCACCCGGGAATGGGTCATTATCGGTTCCAGGAGGTTTAAAAAATATCCCTGCGAATCATTGAGTTCCAGGCCGTCCCGGGCCAGTCTGATCGCCGGCTGCAGGATATCTTCCAGGTCCAGCCTGCCAAGCCGCTTGTGAACGTGGAGAAGACCCTTGAGGGTGCCGGGAACCCCCACCGATCCGAGGCCGATATTAAAATCCTGGTCCGAGCCCGGGAAGTGCACGGTCACCGGATAAAAGTGCGGTTCAAGATCGCTGTGGTCAAGACCCCGGCCCGGGGTATCGGTGAAAAAATCAAACAGTATCTCTTCGCCCTGCTGCGTCCGGGCCAGCAAAAAGCCGCCGCCGCCGAGGCTGGTAAGGGTCTGTTCCGCCACCGCCCCGGCAAAACCGGCGCCGACCGCGGCGTCGAAGGCATTTCCTCCCAGCTGCAGTATGTCCACCGCCGCCGCGCTGACCAGCGGATGACCGGTGGCGACTATGGCCCGGTTTGATTTTTTCATAGCCAGAATCGGGGCTGAAGCTCTTTGATTATTGCGGAGAAATCCTGTTGTTCCCCGTATATGCGGCGCTGCTGCACTGCACTGGTGCCGGTCCTGATGATCCGCCGCAGATCATCAAGGTAGCGGCTGGTCCCCAGGCTTGTCATGGTGGAGCTGACCTTGGCGAATATTTCCCCGGCCGCCTCCTCCATGGATATCCGTTTCTGCAGCAGGGGGTAGACAAAGGTGCCTGCCAGGCCGTAGCGCGCCGCCTGCCATCTGTTGCTTTTCAACACCTGCATGTTCGGATTGAGATGTCTGTCCGACTCCGTCATTTCCGCCACCAGCCCCTGGATCAGCGCCACGATAGCAAGAATTTCATAAAAGGTGGAGGGCAGGTCGCAGATGCGGATTTCAATGGTGCCGAAATCGGGATGCGGCCGTACATCCCACCATAGGTCGCGTACCGAGGTAATTATGCCGGTATTGGTGAGCAGCCGCACCATTTCCAGGTATTTGTCCCAGCTTTCCAGCTGGTCGGGCATGCCGGCCAGGGGCAGGGCTTCGAAGAGTTTGGCCCGGTAGGATTGGAGCCCGGTATCAATACCTTCATAATACGGGGATGAACAGGTAAGGGCAAGCAGAATGGGGAGAAAGAGACGGATGGAGTCGCTTACCCGGATGGCGGCGTCGCGATCATTCATGCCCACATGCACGTGCAGTCCCTGGGTGATGAACCTGCGGCCAACGAACTGCAGATCCTCCATGATGCGATTGTAGCGTGGATGGTCGGAAAGCTCCTGGTCGTTGTGCCTGGCAAAGGGATGCAGACTCGCGGCATACAGCAGACAGTTATTCTGTCGGGCCAGTTTTTCCGCCTCCCGGATCAGGCGGCCGAGACTTTCCTTAACCTGGTCCATATCGGCGCAGATCTCGGTATTAACCTCGATCATGGATCGGATGAATTCCGGTTTAATCCGCAGCCGCAATTCCTCGGGAACCAGGGCAAGTATTTCCGGGGCCCTGGAAACAAGTTCCAGGCTGTCGGCATCAAGGATCTGCAGCTCTATCTCGACACCAAGGGTGAAGGGGTGGCTGCTCTTGAATTCGATTGTTTGTTCCACCATTATTTTTTCCCCTCGTTGCTGAGCGGATCCGGCAGGTTTGCGGCAGGGGAATAACTGCCGGCAGAAGCGGCGAGAAAATCTTTCTGCTGCAGGGTCTGCCAGGCAGCATGGGCCAGAAAGGCGGCCCCGATGGGCAGAACTCCTTCGTCAAAATCAAAATACGGGCTGTGGGCCGGGATGTTCGGCAGTTCAGGATGTCCGGCGCCGAAACGCACCAGGCAGCCGGGCACCTTCTGCAGATAGTAGGCGAAATCCTCGCCGCCGAGGCTTGGATGGCGCTGCATGACAAGTCCGTCACTGCCGACCACCTCTCTGGCAGCCTTCCTGGCAATTCTCGCGGCAACCGGATGATTGATGACCGGCGGCAGTCCTTCACGGAAACGGATGGTTGTTTTGGCGTTGTACAGGCCGTCCATGGCCCGGGCCATGCGCTGCAGCCCGTCAATGATCTGTGATCTGATCTCCGGATGGGTGGCGCGAATGGTGCCCTCGAGATTCGCCTCTTCGGCGATGACATTGTAGGCGGTGCCGCCGCTGAATCGTCCGACGCTGACCACGGTGGGGTAGGAGGGGTTTATTTCCCGTGAAACCAGGGTCTGAATTGACATGACGAGCAGGCTGGCCACCACGATGGCATCAATGGTTTCATGGGGGCGGGCCGCATGGCCGCCGCGGCCGCAGACCCTGATTTCGAATTTATCGGTATAGGCGCAGATAAGCCCGGGTTCGGCAGCGATCTGCCCCACTTTGAAATGGCGGTCAATATGGCCGGCAAATATGGCCTGGACCCCGGCAAAGGCGCCATCCTCTATCATGGCCAGGGCCCCTTCGCCGGCTTCCTCCGCCGGTTGAAAAAGCAGGACAACCCGGCCGGGCAGTTTAACCCGGCGCAGCATGGCGGCCGCACCCACGGGAACACCGCCGGTTGGCAGGCGAGATTGACGGTCCCATTTCTGCTTTGCTCCATGATTTGAAACGCCAGGGACTGTTTGAGGAAACGCTGGTCATTTGCGGTGGCGAATTTGGCCGCACTCCGTCGGTGGAGTTACCCCAACCTGGCACGGGGAATAACCGGCTGGGACGGGACCACAATCATTGGGGCTTTTCCCTGTGGTTGGCCGGGGGCGGCATCAAAGGCGGCCAAGTTTACGGTGCCACCGATGAGTTCGGCTATCGTGCCGTGGAAAATCGTGTCCATGTGCACGATCTCCATGCCACGATGTTGCATTTGATGGGCGTTTAACCACGAACGCCTCACCTATCGCTACGCTGGCCGTGACTTCCGGCTGACCGATGTGCATGGCCGTGTCATTCGGGATATTATGGCGTAGCAGCATCTGCAGGAATTCTGCTATTTCGAAATCCGCACCACCATCACCCACCAGGCCCGCGGTCCGGCGTTGTAGGTAGCAAAGCGTTGTGGAATACCAGTCCGCTGGTCAATGCGATAGGCAGCCACTTTGCCAGACGATTCTCCGGCAGCATAGAGAAACTTGCCCTGGGATCGAGGTCGAACGAACGCGGCGTCTTTTCGGTGGGAACATTGGTAAGGCGACTGAGTTTGCCATCTTTGCCTGTCACGGAAAACACGGCAATGCTGTCGTGGCCGCGATTGGAAGCGTAAAGAAACTTGCCGGAAGGATGCAGCTTGATCTCCGCAAGAGTTTCGGCCCGGGAAATCTTTCGGCAAGGTGGAAACCGTTTGCAATGGTTGCAACGTTCCTTTCTTGCGGTTGAAGCGGTAAGCAGTAACACTGCTGCCCTGTTCGTTGATGACAAAAGCCAACGGTTTGGCCGGATGAAACACCATATGGCGGGGACCGGTGTTCGCCGGAGTTTGCAGCCTGGGTACCATCGCCGGGGTGAGCCTGTGTTTCTTGGCATGGTAGCGGAATTGGAAGATAACATTGGGCCCGGTGTGCGGCACAAAGAGGAAACGCTGAGATGGATCGAACACCACAGCATGGGCCTTTTCCGCCGTGGCAATGCTTTGCGTGGGCTCGGCCACCAGCGAACCATCTTTGGCAATCCTATTAATGGTGACCTTGGCCGCCACATAATACGCACACAGCAAAGCTTCACCCTTGGCATCCACGCACAAATGAGCGGGGTCGGCACCCGCGGGAATGGTATTCAGGGCAGTGAGCAGCCCGGTTTGCGGGTGAATGCGAAACGCCGAGATCTTGCCCTCGGCACGCAGCGAGGAATACAAAAAACGCCGCTGCGGATCGACCGTCAACGCTCCCGGTTCGCCTTGAAGTTTCACTTCGCCCACGCGATCAAATTTCCGGTGTTTTCCTCCAGGCGCTGCACCAGAATCTTCTTCTGGCCGGCAATGGAAACATAGACATACGTGTCGGCGACCAGAACACCGGGCAGCAAAATGAGTCCGCACAGCGAAAGCAAAAGTCGTGACATACCCATCATTTTTTACACCCGTAAGAAAATCTTTTGCCGATACAGCCAGAAGCACACCAGCCAGAAGGTCAGACCAATGACCGTGTACTGCACCGCCGGTTGATTGATTTCGCCAAAGATGGCAAAGACATCCGAGCCAAAGAGCGTCTTCCAGGTTTGGCTGGTACGGCCCTTGAACACCTGAGCCATGCTATAAATGGCGATGGGATTGATTACCCACTACCGTGATGGGAAAAGTCCAGCCCCGCAGGCCGATGGCATCGATGGCGGTAAAGAGCGTGGCCAGAATCAGACAGCACCATCCTGTGGAGAACAACGCCCATGACGGCGTCCAAATTCGCTTGACCAGCGGACAAATGCCGGCCCAATGCAATGCATAGCCAGCAGCAATGCCCAGAATTCCGCCGGCGATTAAGATAAAAATCTTGGAAACATGGCTGCGTTCCGTGCGCAGCAGGCCGCCGGCCATCAGGCCAAAGAGCATGGTTGCCAGCGAGGGAATGAAGTTGATGGTTTGATAGCCGCCGTTATTAAACTCAAACGGCTTGGACCGCGGAAACAAATTCAGGAACCAAACATCAAAGGCATGTCCCACATTGGCGTTCTTCTGCCATGCTGTTGCAATCCCTTGCAAATGTTCTTGGGACCAGGCCGCGGCGATGCCAACCTCCGGAGCCCCTGTGGCAACGTCAATAGTCGGAGCCGGATAAAGCACATACAGCAGCCATGTGCCTACCAGAATCGCCACCGCGCCAATGGCTTGCACACCAAACGATCGGCCCCAAAATAAAAACAGGAAGGTGTAACCCAGGCCGATTTGCGTAAGAACGTTCATGAACGAAATGTTGGTGCCGCCACTGCTGCTGACGGTCAGAAATATGCCCAACACGATCAACACAATGGACCGGCTGATGGCATGGCAGAGGCGTGCCGCCCCAGCTTTGTCCCAGACGTTGCCGTTTGGCATAGGAAAACGCCATCGCCACACCGACCATAAACATGAACGACGGTTGAATCATGTCCCAATACGTGCAACCCACCCATTGAACGTGTTCGAACTGATAATGGATATTTTGCCAAAATTCAAGACTCTGGATTTTGCTCCAGATGTTTCGCCGCCGTGCCTGCCAAACCAAAGCCGGTAAAAGCCAGGGTGATCATGATCAGTCCACGATAGGTATCCAGAGAAACCAATCGTTGCTGCAAGAATGACTTGTCGGTGGCAACCGCCTTCTCTGCAGTCGTCGATGTGACAACCCCCGCGGCAGGCCCACTCACGCCGTTGGTCTGCTGCGATTCTGAGGATGTGCCTTCACGAAAGCCGGTTTCCGCAACTTGTTCATTCATGGCTCGCTCCACAGTAAGAGGCTCTTCCAGCTATTGGACAGCTCCTGAGAAATGCAAATTCACTTCCGGATGCATCGTATACAAGCGAAATCGCTTGCCGTCATACACAATGATTCCGCTCGATTTATTTTGTTCGGTCGGCTGCAAGGGATTGCCTGGATATTTCTCCCAGTGCAGCAAATCTTTCGAAGTGGCGATGTTGGTGGTCCATTTGTTCGCGTTGGGCCCGGTGCGTTTGCTGCCGTGATAGTAGGCGTAGTACCTGCCCTTGTATTTGACAATCTGATTCATGGCCACCTGATCCTTGTCGTAATCTGCGGGGCCGAGCCCGATCACCGGCTCATCTTGCACATTGGTCCATACTTTCATGTCTTTCGATGTGGCCACCCAAATCCCGAGATCTCTGCGTTCATAGAACAAATACCATACCCCCTTCTCAAACCAGGCGGTTGGTGTGCCATAGGGGCCCTCGGAAATGGGTTTGCCGTTCTTTTGGCGAACATCGAGCTTACCTATTCGTTTCCAGTGGACTCCGCCGTCCTTCGAAACCAGCAGTTGGGCACGATCCTTCAGACCTTCGGCAAACATATAGTACTTGCCGCCGTGCGGGACCACCATCATATCTTCCACCCAATGCTTGGCATAAACCGGATTGCCTTTGTAGCGTGTCCAGTGGATGCCATCTTTGGATGTGGCGTAGCCGAGTTTTAGGTGGCTTCTCCTCGTGGCTGCTCAAAGCCGGTGTACCACATTTTCCAGGTCTTACCTTCTTTGAGAATCCAACCACGCTCGCGGATTTTTGTCCCATTTGCCTTCGCCTGCACCGCGAAACACCGGATTCTTTTTGTATGGCACGAAAGACACCAACTCTTTGGGGAATTTTAACGGCGGCCACTTTTTGCTTGTTGGGCTGCGAATGTGCCTCCGGCAGATACAGGCCGGTCGCCATGAATATGCCGCCAACAACGGAAGCCAGGAAGACGCATGCTCATAAACAACCTCTCTTACTCTCAATCTTGGATGTTCGCTT
>CAWAPG010000003.1:0-230140 GCA_963783905.1 uncultured delta proteobacterium
TTTGATCAGTTTAACATAATAATAATAATCATTACCAGCTGGGCCGGCATTTATTTTTTAACGTTTTCCTTTTTAACTGATCCTGCATTCAGATCAACATATTTATGCTATACCCGCGGCCAGTTTCATGGCATGCAGGGTGTTTTTCATCAGCATGGTAATGGTCATGGGGCCGACACCGCCCGGTACCGGGGTGATGTAACCGGCAATTTCCTTGGCGGCATCGAAATCAACATCGCCCCGCAGAATGGCAACCATCTGTTCCGGTCTTTTCACTGAGTTTTTCTCCGACCCGGTTTACGCCGACATCAATGACACAGGCACCGGGCTTGATCCATTCGGGTTTCACCAGACCCGGAACTCCGGCCGCCACGATGAGGATATCGGCCCGCTTGCAGTGGGCAGCAAGGTCTTTTGTTCGGGTATGTACCACGGTGACGGTGGAATTGGCGCCCGGGTCCTTTCTGAAGCATCATGTTGGCAATCGGTTTGCCGACGATATTGGAACGGCCGACGACCACCACTTCCGCGCCGCTGGTTTCCACCCCGGCCCGGACAATCATCTCCTGGATCCCGGCCGGGGTACAGGGTGGAAATTTTACTTCACTCACCACCGATCATCAACCGACCCACATTGACCGGGTGAAAACCGTCCACGTCCTTATCCGGATCAATGGCATTCAGCACTTTTTTTTCATCGATGTGCTTGGGCAGCGGAAGCTGCACCAGAATCCCGTGAATGGAATCGTCGTTGTTGTACTTTTCGATTAAGTGCCAGGAGATCTTCTTCGGAAATGTCAGCCGAGCTGGTTATCCTGAACCTCATGAAAGCCGACCCGATGGGCGGTTTTGATCTTGAGGGTAACATAGGAAATCGATGCCGGATTCTCGCCGACCAAGAATCGTCACCAGGCCCGGTACGACCCCGTGTTTTTCCTTGATCTCCTTCACCTCGTCGGTAATTTCTGCAAGAATCTGCTCTCTGATTTTGGTCCCACTGATAATTTTGGCAGTCATAGAGTTCTCCCTGTCACAACTAGTTGCGATTATTAAAAATTCTTATTCAATTGTGGTGCAATTTTCTCAAAGTACGGGCATTGAGAAAATTGCATAATTACTCAAAAAAACAAGTAGAAACAAAATGATATCGGGAAAATGCGACGCGATAAAGCTACCTAAAATTTCCCTATTTTTCAAGACTGGAATGCAAAATTTTTCAAACAATTAATTTGCCGGTCCCATTTCCGCATAGGTATTTTTACTAACTCAACTAATAGGTATTATTACGGATAAAAAGTCAAGAAAAAATATTATCCGGCGTTATATTTTTAAAAATTTTTGGTTTGTAATTGATCTGAGTTGTCTGAGGGATATCTCTGTGCTATAAGTTGAAGCTATTCCACAGCATAGGTATATGTTTTCGTCATCCGATGAAGGAGAATGGTTTTCATGAGAGAAAAAGTACAGGCCGCCATTGACAAGATCAGGCCGGCCCTGCAGAAAGACGGTGGTGACGTGATTCTGGTTGATGTCACCCATGAGGGTATCGTAAAGGTGCAGCTGACCGGAGCATGCAAGGGATGTCCCATGTCCCAGATGACCCTGAAGGAAGGAATTGAAAAATTCGTGAAAAGTGAAATTCCCGAGGTGGTGTCGGTCGAATCTGTATAAAGCATCTTGATTAATTGTCTTTTCATCTGATATCCGCGTCATACTCAAAATTTTATCCTCGAAATATCATTTATATTCCTGCGGTAAAATTTTTCGCAATCCTTGATCTCAAATGAAAATCCTGCTTACTCAAGATACTTTTTTTCTAGACTCTCTGGAATTTCGATGAGTTAATTTATAACAGCTTCAATAGTGGATTGAAGCAGACCATGCCTTTTTTATTTATGATATTTTTCGCCGGCCTTGATCGTGCAGGCCCGGTAGAGCTGCTCCAGCAGGAGCAGGCGGGTAATCTCGTGGGTAAAGGTCATTGGCGATAGGGAGAGAACAAGATCCGCCCTGGTCAGGATTGCCGATGACAAGCCCAGGGGGCCGCCGATAATAAAGGTAATTTTCTTCCGGCCCTGCATTTCCCAATGACTTAGCTGGGCGGCCAGTTCCAGTGAATCCATCTTTTTGCCGGAACGATCCAGACAGACAAGGAAGCATTCCTTTACCGATTGCAGCAGAACAGCACCTTCCTGTTCCATCACGATGTTTTCCGGTTCGCCCTTTCTTATCTTCTTTTCTTTCAGGGTTTTTATATCAACCGGAACATAGTGCGCCAACCGCTTGGCATAATCTGCAATTCCAGCGGCCAGATATGTTTGTTTTGTTTTGCCGATAAAGAGAAATTCAAAGCGCAAACCGGTTCAGTCCCCCGCTATTTCTTTTTCTGCCTGAAAAGCGCCGAGAATTTCCTGCAAAACTCAACGTATTCAAGTTCCCGGTTGATCCCGGGACATGAATTTTTGATGATCGCAAAATTTTCCTGCGACTCCAGTATGCTGGGATGCAGCGGCCACTGGGAGCAGCGCCAGGGTTTGCCGGCGTGGATCGTGCAGCCGTTACGGTAGAAAATGCAATGGCCGTTCACCGTCTTCATTTGAATCGTATTGCCGGTCTGGCGCCAGTACCTTTGGGCAGTCTCCTCCCGTTTCAAGCCAAGGTGCTTGATCATTCTTTCCTGGTCGCCCCCATCAAGTGAAACCGTGGTTTCGCCCTGGCAGCAGAAACCGCACTGCTGGCAGATGAATATGTCAGAAGTTTTTACCATTGTTTATCCTTAAAATTACAACGAATAAAGTTTATCGCCTTTCGTTATGCCGATTTACAATCATCAGCAGGTTGTTGATTGCCGATATGGATGCTGGTAATCCGGCTACAGCGGATCAAGAAAAAGGCACCCCCACTGTCCCGGCCCTTCGGTCTGCCTTGCGCTTCTTTCTGTTGGCAGGCTTTATCACAAACAAGGCACAAAGGAATCAGCAGAACAAGTTATCCTTTGATCACCCCGAGGGGCCGCAGTCTTGCAACCTTGCGGGCTAGCCCCGCTTCATGAACAATCCGTACCACATCCTCCACATCCTTATAAGCCTCGGGAATCTCCTCAACCAGGGTGGCCCGGCCGGCTCCTTTAACAATGACGCCCATTGCCGCAAGCTCGTTGGTAACATTATGCCCCTTGGCCGTTTTTTTTGCAGCATGCCGGCTCATTAACCGCCCGGCACCATGGCAGGTGGAACCATACGTTTCCTGCAGCGCCCTGTCCGTGCCGACAAGAACATAGGAATAACGGCCCATATCCCCGGGAATCAAAACCGGCTGACCGGTTTCCTGATACGCTGCCGGTACCTGGGGATGTCCGGCGGGAAATGCCCGGGTCGCCCCTTTGCGATGGACAACAACCCGGCGCTGTCTGCCGTCGACCGCATGGGTCTCAAACTTTGCAATGTTGTGGCAGACATCATAAACCAGCTGCAGATCCATTTTTGCAGCCCCGAGCCCGAATACGCCTTCAAAGGTGCGCCTGACCTCCTCGGTTATCATCTGCCGGTTGGCAAAGGCAAAATTGGCGGCAGCTGCCATGGCTGCCAGGTATTGCCTACCCTCGCTCGAATGCACCGGGGCACAGCATAATTCCCTGTCCGGCAGGTCAAAGTTATATTTTTTAGAGGCATGCTGCAGGAGCCGGATGTAATCGCCGCATACCTGATGTCCGAGGCCCCGGGAGCCGGTGTGGACGATAACGGTTATCTGTCCTTCGAAAAGACCTATGCCCTGGGCCAATTTCTCCTCAAATATCTTATCGACATAGCCGACTTCAACAAAATGATTGCCGGAGCCCAGGGTGCCGAGCTGCGCCTCGCCCCGGTCCAGAGCACGGTCGGAAACCGCCCCGGGATCAGCCCAATCAAGGCAGCCGGACTCTTCGATATGCAGCAGATCATCCTGCGTGCCGAAACCGCTTTTTACCGCCCATTGAGCCCCTTTTTCAAGAACCTTCTTCAGTTCTTTCCGGTTAAGTATCAGGTGTCGCTGCTTGGAACCGACCCCGGTGGGAATATTGGCAAAGAGGCTGTTGACAAGAGTCTGCATCTCCTTCTGGATATCGATCTTTGTCAGTGATGAACGCAGAAGGCGGACCCCGCAGTTAATATCGTAGCCCACCCCTCCCGGAGAAACCACGCCTTCGTCAGGATCAAAGGCCGCTACACCGCCGATGGGAAATCCATACCCCTGGTGGACATCGGGCATGGCAAGGCTGCGGCCGACTATGCCGGGAAGCCAGGCAACATTGGCGACCTGGGCGATACTTTTGTCATTTTTTATATGCTGAAGGAGATTTTTGTCCAGAAAGAGCATGCCTTCAGTACGCATTTTGCCCTGTTTCGGCAGAATCCAGCGATACTGATCAACCTGCCGAAGATTATGGATGGTCGGTTCCTGCATGGCGCCTCCTGCTGGCTGTCTGGTGTAATTTACATTGGCTCCACCGGCATCAGCGAAATCAACCCTGTTGGTTGTTTCCCCGGGATAGACCCGGCGGCAGGGAATTATCCGCCTTGCCGCAAAATTCTAGATATCTAAAAATATGCGGGCCGTCCATATAGCATCTTTTTCGCCGATAAAAAGCTGATGATAGGTAACTGCCTTGACACCCAGCAATTCCTCGTCGTTGTCCCGGTTAAATGCCTGCAACCATGCCCTGGCCCTAACCTTGTTTCGGCTGACGGTTTCAACCTGTATTGCTCTACAGACCAGCCCTTTTGCCTCATAAAGATAGAGGAATTCCTCCAGGAAATTAACCATCAGTTCTTCCAGGTCATTGCCTGAAACTTCAATGATCTCCGGCTCTTTTTTCTGCTGCGTCTTTATCTGCCATATCAGGCTGAAAAAAGCCCTGGCAGCAGACTCAAATACCTCTTCTTTCGTGGCGCCTTGTACTTCAAAGCCGGTATCAGCGGGATGTTCGATAATACGGTATGATCGGGGTGTCATTGCGGCACAACCTGATATGGAGGAACTGGACCTTAAAGCCATTTGCCATGGGCAATATACCAATTCAGTCCGGTTTTACATATGTTAAATTCAGGCGCTTCCAACCACATCCCCGTAAGTGGTAATATCAATGCCGAACTTCTGCGCCGCGACTTTCCATTTCATGGAATCAGGGGTATCGAAAATGACCGCGTCGTCGGCGGGAAGTGTCAACCAGCCATTATCAGCCAGTTCATTTTCAAGCTGCCCCGGTCCCCACCCGGCATAGCCGAGAAGAAAAAGATACTTGCTCGGTCCCGTACTGCAGGCAATATCCTGTAATATTTTGGGGTCGCTGGACAGGCAAACGGTGGCGCTGACCTGCAGTTTGCTCTGGGCATGATAGTCAGCGGTGTAGAGGATAAAACCCGATCCCATTTCAACCGGACCGCCCAGATAAACCGGGGGCAGTTCAAAATCAGGGACCTGGATATCGGCGCTTTTCAAAATCTCATCAAGCCTGACCTCCGGGAACGGATTATTGATCACCAGACCGATGGCGCCCTCATCTGTATGTCCGCACATATATATAAGTTTTTCCTGAAAACGCGGGTCGGGCATTTTGGCGGTGGAGATAAGAAAACTTCCCTGTAAACTTTCCATGTTGCTCAACATTCCCTCCTTTATATCATCACGATAGCATAAAATTGAAAAGCCGGGGGGGGATTTTTACCGGCTGTCCAACAGGATGATTGTTGTATGGCGGAGAATCAATATATGAAGTACCCTAAATGCGTTTTTAAAAATCAATGGCAGATAGAAATTATTCAGGTTCTCTATTTATAATTTATCCCCGAGTGTCAAATGTCAAATTATATCAGCGATCAGATTGACCGGGTCATTGCTTCCGACCAACATGATCCTTTTCAGGTTCTGGGGCTTCATTTTCTAGACGGGAAGCCGAAGAGCGCCCTGGTAAGGACCTTCCAGCCTTATGCCGAGTCAGTCCAAATCATCATCCATGGCGACAGGCAGTATATGGATAAAATGCGTCCGGAGGGGCTGTTCGAAATTGTTCTGCCCGGTCTTGCGGAGCCGTTTCCATACCGTTACGAAATACAGTATTACGACAAAACGATGCACACCGTCGCAGACCCTTACAGTTTCCTGCCGCAGTTGGGAGACATGGACCGTTATCTATTTAACAGCGGCACCCATTACCGGCTGTATGAAAAACTCGGCGCCCATGAAATGACCATAGATGAAATTGCCGGGACCATATTCAGGGTGTGGGCTCCAGGAGCGCGCCGGGTAAGCGTTGTCGGCAATTTTAATTCATGGGACGGCCGGGTGCACCAGATGCGCAGCCTCCAGGATTCAGGCATCTGGGAACTTTTTATCCCCGGAGTTGCAGAAAATGAACTGTATAAATTTGAGGTCAGGACCCAGTACCGGGATTTGCTGCTCAAGTCCGATCCGCTTCAGTTTTTCGGCGAGGTTCGGCCCAGGACCGCCTCTATTGTCCGCTCCCTGGAACATTATTCCTGGAATGACAAACAATGGCTGCAACAACGAAGGAGCAGCAAACCCTATGATAAACCCATAGCTATATATGAAGTTCATCTTGGTTCCTGGCGCCGCGATCCGAACGACCCGGAACGGTTTCTGACCTACAGGGAAATTGCCGACTCGCTGGTTCCATATGTCAAGGACATGGGTTTTACCCACGTTGAACTCATGCCGGTCATGGAGCATCCCCTGGATGAATCATGGGGATACCAGGTCACGGCATATTACAGCGTTACCAGCAGACATGGCACACCGAATGAGTTCATGTATCTTGTCGACCTCTGTCATCAAAACGATATCGGGGTTATTCTCGACTGGGTGCCGGCGCATTTTCCTTCAGATGCGCATAGTCTGGCACGCTTTGACGGCACCGCCCTTTATGAGCATGAAGATCCCCGCCAGGGTGCCCATTCGGAATGGGGCACCCTGGTTTTTAATTACGGCAGAAAAGAGGTCAGCAATTTTCTCATTGCCAATGCCCTTTTCTGGTTTGACAAGTATCATATCGACGGATTGCGGGTCGATGCCGTTGCCTCCATGCTTTATCTTGATTATTCCCGCCGGGAGGGTGAGTGGATACCAAACTGTTATGGCGGCAGGGAGAATATTGACGCCATTGAGTTTTTGCGCCACCTCAACAGCATTATTTATGACCATTATCCCAATGTCATGATGATAGCCGAAGAATCCACCAGTTTTTTCGGGGTTTCAAAACCTGCCGACGACGGCGGCCTCGGGTTCGGCTTTAAATGGAACATGGGCTGGATGAATGACACCCTCAATTATATCAGCAAGGACCCCCTGTACAGAAAGTATCATCATAACGCCCTCACCTTTTCTCTGTACTATGCCTTTTCAGAAAATTTTATTCTTGCCATTTCCCATGATGAGGTCGTGCACGGCAAGGGTTCCCTGCTGACAAAAATGCCCGGAGACCAATGGCAGCAATTTGCCAACCTCCGCCTCTTTTTTCTCCTGCAATGGTGCCACCCGGGCAAAAAGCTCACATTCATGGGCGACGAATTCGGACAATGGTCGGAATGGTACTGCAAGAGAAGCCTTGACTGGCATTTGCCGGAACAGGAAGACCTGCATAATCAGCTGCTCGATTTTGTCCGGGCATTAAATCAGATCTACCGTGAAAATCCCTCCCTGTGGGAAGTGGATTTTACCAATGAAGGTTTTAAGTGGCTTGATTTTCATGATAGGGATAATTCGGTAATCGGTTTTGCCCGCTATGGTTTTGACCATACCGATCACCTGGTCTGTGTCTTCAATTTTACGCCCCAGACGTTATCCGATTACAGGATGGGGGTTCCGGCAGAGGTTTCCTACGAGGAAATTTTCAATTCCGATCTTCATAGTTACGGCGGCAGCAATGTCCTGAACATTAATCAGATAAACGCTGTTCCCGAACCGTTCGGTTTTGCCTCCAATCATATCGAGATTAACCTGCCGCCTCTTGGCGGTGTTGTGTTAAGACCGGTTAACAAGTAAAACAACAGTATCGGTCAAAAAAATTTGCATGGGAGAGCAGGCATGTCTTCAGTAGATGAAATAACCCCGTCCGGCGATAAAATGAAAAAGACATTATGCTGGATCAGTGAAATGATAAAAGACCATCCCGAAAAAAGCAGGGAGAAGATAATCAGTGAAGCGGAAATACGGTTTGATCTGTCGCCGAAAGAATGTGATTTTATCGACCGCAGGCTGCGGAATACTGTCCCCGACCGTGACTAGATGCCAGACCTACCCCAAAAACTCTGCATCTCATCAGGGCATTGAGCAGTATGCCGGAGGAAAAATAAGGCGTAAACTTATTTTACACATTGAACAGTGAATGGTAATCACCATAAACTGCGGATCTGGTCCGTCCCATATTTATGCAGCCGGCACCAATGATATCAGTTTGTTTTTTCGCTTTTGACCGGCATTGGTATTTTCAGAAGAGTAATGCCCTCTTTCTTTAATTCTTTTTCTTCGGCATCGGTGGTCACCCCCCGGATATTTCGCGGTTCAGTAACCCCGTAGTGCATCTTGAGTGATTCTTTGGCCAGGTCGCACCCGACATCATCAAAGTTTTCTTCCACGAATCGCTGCAGAATTTCAAGCGCCTTGCCGGCATCTTCCGGGGAAACTGTATCCGGAGATTGGGTTCTGACTGGAAAATCTTCCGTGCTGTCGGCTGATTGAAAACGCACCGGCGAAAGAATTTTTCGTACCTTTCTGCTGCCGCATTGGGGACACAGAAGAATTGCGGCCGACAGCTGGTTTTCAAAATCTTCCCTGTCCTGGAACCAGCCTTCAAATGAACAGCCACAGATACATGCCAGATCAAAAACAATCATACCGTATACTTTCGTGTTATTGTAAAGTTTGCAGCTATGATATTGTAATTACTTTGAACCGTTGTCCGTCTCCTGTAACATGAATATATAAGTTTCCTCACATGGAATACGGGCAATAATTTCAGCCCCATGTTTTTTTAGTATTAATCTCATTATAATACAGATATATTTATTATCTACAGCAGGAATAGCAATCGGTGCTGAAATTTAGGCACTATTCTTGCTTGCAACGGGTAATACGGTCTGTTTGTCGTTGGACATCAAAACCGTTTATTCACCCCTACTTTCGAAAGGTCGGAGTTCAAGGAGCATATTATCATGAATGATCTGAGTCTAATCACCTGTATCGTCCAGCGAGGAAGAGCGGAAAAGGTAGTTGATGCTGCTCTGAAAGCGGGAGCGCCCGGGGCGACCTATTATTACGGACGCGGCACCGGTGTGCGCCAAAAACTCGGAGTCCTGTCAAAACTGATTGTGCCGGAGAAGGAAATTATTTTGATTGTTATCAAGGACACGCAGACCGATGCAGTATTCGAGGCCATTATCAAGGCAGGCAAACTGGATAAAAAAGGGCAGGGGTTTGCCTATATCCATAAAATTGATCGGGCCATCGGCTTTTTGGAAGATTATACCTGAAATTACTTAAAAAGGTTCGGCCTCAATGCAGCTAAGCGCTAATCAATACATACAATCCCCATGGTCACCATTCTACAAGATTTAGCCATAACTTTGGTGCTCATATTCCTTAACCATTCGGTATATGGGGTTGAAGACAGTATTACCTACCAATACATTGTGGATCTGATCGCCAGAAAGCAGACATTCTTTCTCGGTGTGGGTATTCTGGGCTCAGGCTCCCTGCTGATTTCCGCCGCCATGTTTGAAAGTCTGGGGCTCTACAAAATCACCTACGGGCTCAGCAGGATACTGGTTCGGGTGAGCCAGTTTCTGATCATCTTTCTCGCCGTTCTCAACGTTGCTTTTTATGCAGCGTTAAGCAACAACCTCATCCGAGACAATGGATATCTGGCCCTGTTTCTGCTCCTTTTGATTTTAGGTGCCTCCTGCTGGTCACTCCGGATAATAGATTTCAATTATCCGACCAAAAACGCCATGGTGCCGGTAACCATACTTGCGCTCATGTCGGTTATCCTGGTGGAAATCATCTGGCCCCTGACAAATTTCTGACCGGCGGCCGGCAAATATCCGCCAGCTAAAAAGTATCATAATGCACGAATTCCTGGATTTCCCGCCGTTTCGGCGGCGACGGATCATGGTCCGGATAGCCGAGGGGGATGAGTACCAGGGCTTCATATCCCGCCGGCATTTTTATTATTTCCCCCACCCGGTCATGATCAAACAGGCCGACAATAACCGTTCCCAGTCCGGAATCATGTGCTGTCAGGCAGAGGTTCTGGCTTGCCAATCCCAGGTCGTACATGAACCAGTCGCCGAACTTTGTCGGGTACCGGTCATTATAGAAGCCGGATTTTTTTAACCGGCCGCAAACGACCAGAAGAACAGGGGCATTGATAATTGCCAGCGAGGAGGGATTGCGGTCCGAGAGGGACTCCTGGATTTTTTTCTTAATCGATTCATCTTTCACCACCACAAAGTGCCAGCACTGGGTATTGGCCCAGGACGGCGCCCAGCGGGCAGCATCCAGCAGCTTGTTCAATAATTCGTCGGGAACATCCTTTTTTTGAAAACGGCGAATACTTCTCCTGGTTCTGATGACATCCATTAAATCAGACATAATACTCTCCTTGTTATCGATAGATTAAATATTCCGCTCAGCCTATTCCGCAAGTTTTTTGGCAATAGTCGCAACATGCCTGCCCTGAAAACGGGCGCCTGCAAGCTCATTGGCACTCGGCTGCCTTTCGCCGTTTTTCCCAGCTATGGTGGAAGCACCGTACGGGGAGCAGCCGGTGATTTCGTCCATGTGTCTCTGGCCATCGAAGTCATAGGGCAGCCCGGCAATGATCATGCCGAGGTGGAACAGGGTCAGATGAAATGAAATTATCGTGGTCTCCTGGCCGCCGTGTTGGGTGTTGGAGCTGGTAAAAACGGACCCCACCTTGCCGACCAGGCTGCCTGCCTGCCATAACATGCCGGCACTGTCCAGAAACTGCCGCATCTGGCCGCACATGTTGCCGAATCGGGTCGGGGTCCCGAAGATGATGGCATCGGCATCGGCTAGTTCTTGAATGGCACAGACCCGCATCTTAGACATGGTTTTCTGGGCCTCAACCGCTCCCATTTTTTCCAGAACTTCATCGGGCAGGGTTTCGGGCACCCTGCACAACTCCACCTCAACGCCATCAACCTGCGCAGCACCCTCACCCACGGCCTGGGCCATTTTATATATATGGCCGTACAAAGAATAAAACGGGATAAGCAGTTTCATGGTTTTCTCCTTTTTTAATTTTTCAGCAGTTCTGCACTTATTATCTGAATACGCATGGTGTTAAGCGCTTCAGGACCGGTATAGGGTCCAAGGTTCAGACCGGTCGTAACTGCCTGACCAGCAGGGATAACCGTTGAGATCAGCCTGGATGTCTGCTGAGCTCTCCCGGCAGGATCGGTATATGCAAGATGCAGCTGCAGATCCTTGATTCCCACCGGGGCGGAATTGGTTATCCTGGCAAGAACAAAGCCGTCCCGGTTCAGGCCGGTCTGGATCCGGATAAATTCTCCGGCGTAGCGTGAAAAATCAAGACGAAGGAGTGAAATGGCTGCTTCTTTTCCTGCCGGTGAATCCGACGAAGCCGCTTCCATAAAATATTCTCTTGCTTTTGCCGGAGTGCCGGCAGTCAAAGCCAATTCTCCCAGGCTGTTATAAGCCGTTGCAGTCGGCAGCAGCTTCGTGCTCCTCTGCAGATCCGCATATGCCTCCTCGGTCCGGTCCAGTTTCTTTCGGGTCAGGCCGCGCTGCAGATAATAATAGAAATAATCGGGATTCAGCTTTATTGCCCTGTTATATTCCGCCAGCGCTTCAGCATAAAGACTTTCCCGGGCATAAGCATCGCCGCGTAAGGCATAAAACTGCGCTTCCCGGGGTTCAACCAGGACGGCACTTTCGGCATATGCCAGCGCTTTTTGGGGGTTCCCCTTTTCAAGTGCATCCCTGCCCTCGGCATAACTCTCATATGCCTTCTGGTCTTTCTGCAGGGCTGCGATATGTTCTTCATAACGCGATTTACCGAGGATGCCGCCGGCCGGCAAAGATGTCGCTGTTTTTCGGTTGGCTTCAACCCGTGCCATGGAGGGCGGATGGCTGGCAAATAATCCGGCCAGCCAGTTTTGGGATTGATTCTGGCTCAGACGGACAAAGGTTTCCTGCAGCCGGACCGCAGCCATGGGATCGTATCCGGCCCGTGCCATATAGAGCATGCCATAATAGTCGGCCTCCAGTTCATCGTTCCGGCCATACTTGGTATGAATCAGGCCAGCCGCCAACTGGGCCCCGCCGACCACCATATTTCCGTACTCGTTGTTCCGGAGGGCCATATCTGTAGCGGCAAGCGCCCCCTGGAGCAGCATGCCTCTTTCCATTTGCTGCGCCCCGTGACGGGCGGCGGCATGGACAATTTCATGTCCCATGACCGCAGCAAGCTCAGCCTCGTTGTTCAGCTGCAGCAGGAGCCCCCGGTTCACCGCAATTTTTCCTCCCGGCAGGGCCCAGGCATTCGGGGTTGAGTTGTTTAGGACCGTAAACTCATAGGGCAGCTGCCGGTCACTGACAGCGGCCAATTTCTGTCCAACTTCGCTGACATATGCGGACAGTTCCGGGTTTACCGTATAAGCGCCGCCCTGCATCTGTTTGCTGGGGCCGTAATTTTCCCTGCCGATATTTATCTCCTGGGACTGAGAAATAATCTCCAGTTCATTTTTGCCTGTAACAGGATTGACGGCGCATCCGTAGAGTAAAAAACAGGACAGCAGAAGGATGAGACTTTTGCGCATTAATTGCACCATAATCTGAATTCTCCCGGCAAAGGTATGGATATGAGATATATTTCCAGTATGATAGACCTGTATCCTGAAAGCAAGGAGATTTCAGGACGATATTTTTTTCTCTTCAAAACCTTGGCGGCAGACAGTAATTGTCCGGTACGGTGAAAACAGATGCCGATTGTTACAGCCATCGGCCGAAAGGATAACCTGATACCGGAAAATTTACCGGTAATGGGCGTGAAAGCCGCCCGGAACGCCTTCGGGTGAGAGAACAATCTGCCAGAGTTGGTTGTATCTGGCGCGGAAAGAAGCGGCACAGGAGAGGAGATAATACTTCCACATCCGGAAAAACCGGTCATCATATTTCTTTTGCAGGACCGGCCAGCTGCGGTGGAAGTTATCAAACCAATGCATAAGGGTCTTGTCATAATCGGCGCCGAAACTATGCCAGTCCTCCAGAACAAAAACTCCTTCCGTGGCATTGGAGATCTGCTTTGCCGAAGGCAGCATTGAATTTGGAAAGATATATTTGTTGATCCAGCTGTCGGTGCTCTTATGGGAAAGGTTGCTGCCTATTGTATGCAGGAGGAACAGGCCGTCATCTTTCAGAAGGGTGCGGACCTTTTCCATATATGTCCGGTAATTTTTATAGCCCACATGTTCGAACATGCCGATGGAAAGGATGCGGTCAAAGGTATCATGAAGGCTGCGGTAATCCTGCAGCTCGATTGCAACCGGCAACCCCCGGCACCGTTTTCTGGCCAGCTCCACCTGTTCCTTGGAAATGGTGATACCCAGTACTTCCACCCCGTAATTCTCGGCAGCGAATCGGGCCATGCCGCCCCAGCCGCAGCCGATGTCTAAAACGCGCATGCCGGGTTTGAGCCCGAGTTTACGACAAACCATGTCAAGCTTGGCTTCCTGGGCCTCATCCAGAGTTGAAGCGTCTTTCCAGAAGCCGCAGCTGTAAATCATGTGCCTGTCCAGCATGGACTCGTATAGATCATTGCCGATATCATAATGTTTTTCTCCAACCGTGTATGATCTTTTCGGGCATTGCTGGTTTAAAACCACGGCCTGAAGATAACAGAGGATATCCTGGGCGGAATGGACATGTTGATGGAGATTGGCCTTGAGAATACGATAGATGAATTCATCAACCCGTGGAGCATCCCACCAACCTTCCATGTAGGATTCGCCCAGACCCAGTGAGCCGTATTTTAGGATCGTATGGTATGAATTTTCGTTGTGTACAAGGATATCCCAGGGCTGGTTTCCGTTGACGGTAACATCGGCCAGGGACAGGAGATATTCGATTCGGTCGTATAATTTTTTCTTTGGCTTGTGCAGCGCTACAGAATATTGCATGTGCTCATACCATGGGAAGAAAAAACCTGCGTTAAACCCAATAATTGTTTATTTAAAAATAACAAGTTTTAAAAAAATTTCAAGGTTGCAGAAATATCCGATTCATTTTTTTTATTCTACGAAATATGCGATATTTTATCCATTTATAGTTACAATAAAAATGAATGAAGAAATTTCATGAAACAGTATACGGTTTCTTCCGGTAGATGCTCATTTTCTGTTTGCATTTCAAGCTGGTTACTTTATAACATGCTACAATTTTATGTCTGAAAGCAACCTGCAGCGATCTTATCTGCTGCTGCTCTGGAGGAGCCTGATTATTTTGGAAATTTCATCTGCTGCACGTGCGTGTAAGTTCATACGGTTCTTTTTACTCTACCTGCTGCTGTTCGAAACAGCTTTTATCGCCGGCTGCTCAGATTCAGCGCCGGGATACTTCCAGGGGTATGTGGAAGGTGAATATGTTCTTGTGGCATCTCCGCTTGCCGGCCAGTTGGAGAAATTAATCGTCAGTCGCGGCGGGAATGTGGCCACCGGTGATCCTCTCTTTGTCCTGGAGCATACCCGAGAGGAAGCCGCCGTATCCGAGGCTGAACAGGCGGTGGCCAAGGCGGAGAATATCCTGGCTGATATGAGCAAAGGGAAAAGGCCTCCTGAAATAGCTGCTGTCAAGTCCAGACTGGAGCAGGCCCGTACCTCCTATAATCTTGCCCGTGATGAATTTGAACGCCGTGCAGCCCTTTATGCCACTGGGTCCATTCCCCAGGAGGAACTTGACCGGGCCCGCACGGACATGGAACGCAATGATTCGCTGGTTGCCCAGTTAAGCGCAGAACTCGAAACAGCCAGACTTGCTGCCCGTCCCGATCTTCTGAATGCGGCGCGATCCGACCTGGCTGCTGCCGGTAACCGGCAGCAGCAGGCCCGCTGGCGCCTTGAGCAGAAAAGCCAGAACGCCCCGACGTCCGGTTTTGTTTTTGACACGTTTTACCGGGAAGGCGAATTCGTTCCGGCCGCCTACCCTGTTGTCAGCATTCTGGCGCCCGGGAACATTAAAATCCGTTTCTTTGTGCCGGAACCGGTCTTGGGCACCCTGGCTGTCGGACAAGAGATTTCCGTCTCCTATGACGGCAGCGCTGGGACTATTCCGGCAACTATCAATTATTTATCCCCCCGGTCCGAATACACGCCCCCGGTCATTTACAGCCGCGAAACCCGAAGCAAACTGGTGTATATGATTGAAGCGGTTCCAGCACCTGAGGCTGCTGCCGATCTCCACCCCGGGCAGCCGGTTGCCGTCCGACTGGAGTCGGACGATGAGTGACGCATCTCCGGTCATTGATGTGAATGACCTGACAAAAACATTTGGCAGCACAACCGCGGTCAACCATCTTTCTCTCCAGGTCGACAAGGGAGAAATCTACGGCTTTCTCGGGCCCAACGGCAGCGGCAAGACAACATTCATCCGTATGCTGTGCGGCCTTATGCGGCCTGATTCCGGCAGCGGCGTCTGCCTGGGATTTGATCTGCTTAAAGAGGCTGACAGGATTAAACCGCTTATCGGCTATATGGCCCAGCGATTCAGCCTCTATGAAGATCTAAGCGTCAAGGAAAACCTCTACTTTATCGCCAGTATTTATAATGTCAGGAATATAAGGCGCACCGTTGACGAAATGGTTGAGCGCATGGAGCTTGGACCCTTTTTCAAACAGCTTGCCGGAACTCTGTCAGGCGGCTGGAAACAACGTCTGGCCCTGACCGCCTGCCTGCTCCACAAGCCGCGCCTGCTGCTGCTGGATGAACCGACGGCCGGAGTGGACCCCAAGGCCCGCCGTGATTTCTGGGATAAAATATACAGTCTGGCAGCTGAAGGTGTGACTTCGCTCATCAGCACTCATTATATGGATGAGGCTGAACGCTGCCACCGTCTGGCATATCTTGCTTACGGCAACCTGCTGATATCAGGGACTGCTGACGAGGTAATCGCATCTTCCGGCCTGACGACCTGGTCTGTGACCGGCGAAAATGTACACCTGCTGGCCGGGGACCTGAAATCCCTTGACGGGTTGGAACAGGTGGTGCCCTTCGGCAATACGCTGCATGTCAGCGGCCATGATGCCGACCGTTTGCAGCAGAGCCTTGAATCATTTGTTTCTTCGGACTACCGGCTGCAAAAGACCGAAGTAAACCTGGAAGATGTTTTTATCAGTCTCATGCAACAGCACAAGGTGCAATAGAATGACACCGGGCAAATTTTTCTCTTTTCGCCGTTTTCGGGCCATCATCGGCAAGGAGTTCATCCAGATGCGGCGCGATCGGGTGACTTTAGCCATGATGATCGGTATTCCCATCGTTCAGATGGTGGTTTTCGGCTATGCCATTAATTCCGACCCGAAGCACCTGCCGACCGCCCTGTTGTCAGCGGACCAGTCGGTTTTTTCACGAACTATCACCGCGGCCATGCAGAACAGCAGGTATTTCAAAATCGTCAAGACCGTGTCCACCGAGGCAGAGGCTGACCTGCTGATTGAAGAGGGTGACGTCCAGTTTGTCCTTAGCATCCCGGCGCAGTTTGACCGCAAGCTGATCCGCGGTGAAGAACCTGCTCTACTGCTGACCGCCGACGCCACAGATCCTGCTGCCACCAGCAACGCCCTGAGCGCCTTCCGCCTTCTGGCGGCTGATGCCTTGAAACGGGACCTGGACGGCTCTCTGCGTCACCTGCAGCCCGGGGCCGCTCCCTTAAAAGTTATTCTCCATCCCAGGTTCAACCCCGAAGCCGTAACCCAGTATAACATTGTCCCGGGTCTTATGGGCGTGGTACTGACCATGACCCTGGTTATCATTACCGCACTGGCCATTACCAGGGAACGGGAACGGGGCACCATGGAAAATCTGCTCTCCACTCCGGTAAAACCAATCGAAGTCATGATCGGCAAGATCATTCCCTATATTGTGGTGGGATACATTCAGATGGGAGTGATCATCCTGGCCGGCCGCTATCTTTTCATGGTGCCGATGATCGGCAGTCTGCCCCTGCTGCTGGGGGTCTCGCTTCTTTTCATTGCCGCCAATCTTGGCGTCGGACTCACCTTCTCAACCCTGGCCCGCAATCAGCTGCAGGCCGTGCAGATGGCCTTTTTCTTTTTCCTGCCGTCCATTCTGCTATCCGGCTTCATGTTTCCCTTCCGCGGCATGCCGGTGTGGGCCCAGCGGTTTGGTGAAGTACTGCCGCTCACCCATTTTCTCCGCATTGTCAGGGGTATACTGCTCAAGGGCAACGCCATGCACCAGATTCTCCCCAACCTTTGGCCCATCGCCAGTTTCCTGGTGGTTGCCCTCACCATTGGTCTTATTCGATACCACCGCACCCTTGATTGAGGAGATGTGGAAATGGTGTTTTTTATGGCCATCATGGTTCCGGCATGACCGGAGGGGTGCTTAACCATTGCATGTATTTCGGCATGAGCGCAGCCCAGGAAAAACGTTCGGTCAAGGCCTTGGCCCGTACCGTATCGAGCCTGACGTTGCTTTGCAGCATGGATCTTAATCTGCCTGGTAGTTCTCCATCTTCATACAGGTATTCAGCGCTGAAAAGTTCCGGATAGGATAAACGTGCGGGCAGCAGGGGATAACAGCCGGCCCGCACGGCTTCGATAACCGCAATGCCGTAAAATTCATGTTTGGCGGTTGATACCACGATATCGCCTGTTTGCAGAAGCCTGGCGTATTCCTGCCGCGATTGGGCAAAACCGAAATGGATGATTTTGGCTTGTAGTCTCTCGGATGCTTCGGAAAATACAGCGGGTTTTCTTCTGAATGTCTGGCCCAGAACAATCAGCCTGAAATCCACCCCTTCTTCATCAAGGGCAAACAGGGTTTTAAAAAAATACTGTGGATTTTTATCATGCTCCCACCGGTGATTCCAGATAATAACCGGAGCCTTATGCCGTTGTTTTTCTCTCGCCGCAGCACCGTCTATCAGGCAGAAATCTATGCCGGGGCTGAAAATGCAGGATTTGACAATGATTTGTCCCATCATCCCCTTCAGTTCCATATCAGGGCATATTTTCTGAATCTGTTCCACCCCTTGCAGAAAGGTCTGCAAATTGTAGGCGGTGTTGAATGCCGCCCGGTCGGATGCCATGACGGTGGTGAGATTTGTCAGGCCGAAATGAAAGTCCCGCTCATCTTCCTTGCGTACCGGATAGGCAAACTGATTTTCATGAAAGTAGGTATAAAAAGGCAGCTGACTTATTTCAGCCGGCAGAAGTGAACGCAGGGCGGCAACATCAACAAAGGAGGAGCAGAGTACCGCATCAAATTGTACCTGCCGGTATAGAGCCGTAGTTTTATCGGCAAAATACGGCGCTGCCAGCCGCATCCGCCATTTCCAGTTCCTGGCGGGCAGGGTTAGCAGAAAAAATTCAAAAGGGACATGGGTCTGCAGCCCATCGAGAAATGTCTTGTGCGAGCCGCCGTAGTAAGGTTCAAGAACCAGTATTTTCACCCTGATTCCTTGTGATTATGAGGTTCTGCAGCGTATCTGTTTCCAGGTTGAATGTATCCGGAAGCAGTATTGTCGTATAATTGTCAACGATCAGTGCCGGGCCGTTAAGGCGTGAACCCGTCTCCATGTCACCCCGGGAAAAAACCGGCACCTTGACCGGGGTCTCGGCAAAATAAACAGTATGTTCACCCCGTGGTTCAAGTTTACTTCGTGACTTCCTCGTTTTCCTTGGCAGGGGTCGTTTTTTGCGTTTCACCTTAACCGAACACTGGATGGAAACCAGTTCCAGGGGGGCTTCCCGCAGGCTGTAGCCGAAATTATGCTCATGGATCTCATGAAAGAGTTTGATGAAGTTTTTTTCATAGGGGATGGCAAGTTCATAGGATTGTCCCTGGTAGCGCAGATTGAGAAACCTGGAAACCTCCATGTCTGCAGGATTGCCGTTTCTGTAGAGTGTCTCTGCCTCTGCAAGGGCCTTCGCTACAAGATCATGCATGCGATCGGGTAGAACAGCTGAATTCAGCTCTTTGCCGCGCAGGAATAAGGCCTGCATATAATCAAGGGTCGGCTCCGCAAAGACCATGCCCTGGGCCGATAATATTCCGGCCCGGGCCGGGATGACGATTTTCTGCATGGCTAATTCCCCGGCCAGCTCACAACAATGCAGTCCGGAAGCCCCGCCAAAGGCAAAAAGGGCGAATTCCTTCGGATCGTATCCCCTTTCAAGGGAAACGGCCCGGATGGCTTTTGCCATGCCGGCATTCACGATGCGAATTATGCCAAGGGCGGCGGCCACGGGATCAAGATCAAGCCGCTTTGCCAGTTTTTTCATGGCCACATCCACCTTGTTTTTGTGCAGCAGCATGGTGCCTCCCATGAACCGGTCAGGCAGCAGTCGGCCAAGAAACAGATTGGCATCGGTGACGGTGATGTTAGTGCCGCCGGATCCGTAACAGACGGGGCCGGGTTGGGCCCCCGCACTTTCCGGCCCCACCTTGAGCAGATTACCGCTGTCTATATGAGCTATAGAGCCGCCGCCCGCACCGACCGTGTGAATATCCATAACCTCTATGCGAATGGGAAAGCCGTCAATCTTATAGTCCCTGGTTAACGTCGGGGTTTGGTCGCAAAGTGAAACATCGGTGGAGGTGCCGCCCATGTCAAAGGTGATGATCTTATCAAGCTTCATCTCAAGGGCAAGCTGATGGGCTCCATGCACCCCTCCTGCCGGACCGGAAAGAACCGTGTAAATTGCCCGCCTGTCAATGTCGGCTGCAGGCAGAATAGTGCCGTTTGACTGCTGGATGGAGAGGGAAGCCGAGCCGAGTTGCCGTTGAAGACGATTTATATATGATGCAATCACCGGGTTGAGATAGGCATTTATCAAGGTGGTGGTCAGCCGTTCGTACTCCCTGAATTCAGGCAGGATCTCGGCGGAAAGGGTTACGGGAATATCCAGGGCGGCAAGCTCATTTTTAATGGTCTGTTCATGGGTTTCGTTGGCGTAGGAATGCAGCAGGCAGACGGCAGCGGATTCGATCTTTTTCTGCCGGCAAACTGCGCGCAGCCTGGCGCCGACCGTTTTACCCAGCGGGTGTAATACGGAGCCGTCAAACAACATCCTCTCCTTAACGCCGACAACCTGGTTGCGGGGGATTATCGCTGCCGGTCGTTGAACATTGAAATCATAGAGTCCGGGCCGGTTCTGCCGGCCGATAAAAAGCACATCTTCAAAACCGTGGGTTGTGACCAGCAGGGTTTTTGCCCCTTTGCGCTCCAGGAATGCATTGGTGGCCACGGTGCTGCCATGGATAATTTCCAGGTTGTCGGGCAGGCGGTCCCCGAAAAAATGGTTCAGACCCCGAAGAATTGCGCGGGAGGGATCATCCGGTGTTGAGGGAAGTTTGTACGTCTGCAGCCCTGTCCCGGACTGCAGGATAAAATCGGTGAAAGTGCCGCCGGTATCAATGCCCAATAGCAACATGACCATCAATACTTCTCCATAAATTTCTGGGGAATCGGGGTTACCCGGGCAACCCCGCCGACAGGATTTTTATCCACCAGCATTTGACAGCCGTAGCTGTCCTGGAGCACGGTTTGATCAAGAACGGTTTTGGGGGTGCCGATTTTAACCACCCTGCCTTCCTTGAGAAGCAGCAGCCGGCCGCAGTACATGGATGCCAGGTTCAGATCATGGGACACCATGACGATTGTTGTTCCATGTTCCTGCCGGAAATTTTCCAGGCCGGCCATGATTTGCAACAGGCAGGTTTTCCCGGCCCAATTCGGTACGATTATGACAAAAATTTCTTCTTTATGTACGATAAAATTAATATATTCAATAAATGATTTATTTCGATATTCCAGCAATATATTTTTAATATCTAAAATTATATTCATGTTTTTTGTCTCAGCAGCAGGAGGATAAACCGGGAGGCGCCGATCAAGGCGGTAATGATACCGACAGGCATCTCTCCGGATGTGGGCAGAATCCGGGCCAGCAGATCACAGATAATGAGATAGGAGCCGCCTCCAGTGCATCAGACCTGCATGCAGAGCTGCAGCCGGAAAAGCGGCAATAAGCATGCGGGGCCGGTTATTGAATTCCGTCAGCCTGTAAGGTACTGCATCCAAATGACACAGGAAACAAAAAAGATTGATACTATTGAACAGAATGCGGGGAATAAATGACGCAACGCAGATCCTGAAATTTTCAGCCGGATTATCCTAAAACCTGGTGCAGAGTTGCGGCCAGATCTTCCAATTTGTAAGGTTTGGGTACCATTGCGTCAAAGCCGTATTCCTTATACATGGCAAGGATCGGGTCGGTGGCATACCCGCTTGACACGATGACTTTTGCATCCGGGTCAAGTTTTTTGAGCTCCCGGACGGTTTCTTTTCCTCCCATGCCGCCCGGTACAGTCAAATCCAGGATTACCGCCGCATAACCTTTTCCGTTTGCCAGCCTTTTTTTATAAAGATCAAGCGCCTCTTTTCCGTCTTTGGCTGTCTCCACACCGTAACCAAGATGAAAAAGGATATCCGAGGCAATGTTCAGCACGAATTCTTCGTCGTCCATGAGAAGAATCATGCCTTCGCCCTTGATAAATTCAGCCTGGTCAATATGCTCGGCGGCCGGCAGAACATTTTGTTTTGATGCCGGAAGGTAGATATTAAAAGTTGAACCACTGCCGACTACGGAGTCCACCGTAAGCAATCCGCCGTGTCTTTTTATTACCGAATATGCCATGGAAAGGCCTAGTCCGGTTCCGCTTCTCTTGGTGGTGAAAAAGGGGTCAAAAATTTTGTTAAGATGTTCAGGGGCAATGCCGCTGCCCTTGTCACTTATTGAAATCATAAGGTATCTGCCTACCGGCAGAGGCAGGGACTCGGCTTTCCCGAGCCGGACGTTTTTGGCCTCGACCCTGCAGATGCCGCCATCGGGCATACTCTGGCGGGCATTGATAATCAGGTTGTGAATAACCTGATTTATTTGGCTGAGATCAGCCTTAACCGGCCACAGATTTTCATCAATGTTAAATTCACATTTGGTGTTTGAACCCCGCAGAACAAATTCCGCTGATTCAACAATGGTATTGGCCAGGTTAACCGTCCGGGTGATTGCTGTTCCACCCCTGGCAAAAGTCAGAAGTTGCCGGGTGAGATCCTTGGCCCGCATAATGGCCTTTTCCGTTTCCATAAGCCTTTTGTAAACCTTGCCGGTTGTATCGACATAGGTTTTGGCCAGGGAGATATTCCCGAGAATCGCTGTCAGCAGGTTGTTAAAATCATGGGCGATGCCGCCGGCAAGAATACCGGCGGATTCCAACCGCTTGGCCTTCTGGATCTCTTCTTCCAGCAGGAGCCGTTCACGAATGTCCCTGAAAATTCCCTGGATGATTTTGCCGTCTCCCAGTTCCATGATGCTTGTGCTTATCTCGACCGGTATCCGGTACCCATCCTTGTGGAGTACATGGTAGGCAATATCAGGAGGGGTTATATGGCTGCCGGTCTTTTGAAGAAGGTCTCTGTATCTTTCCGTTTCATCCGGGGGATGGAGCTGCGAGAAGTGCAGTCCGACAATCTCGACAGCCGGTCTGCCAAGAAGTTCTGATCCTTTGCGGTTGACATCGACAATCCTGGCAGTTGCAGCATCGATGACAAAAATGGCATCACTTGCCGTTTCTATCAGGCCGCGATACTTTTCCTCAGATTCCTGCAGTGCCTTTTCAGCCAGCTGTCGCTTTATAATGTCCTCCTGCAGCTGAATGTTGGCTTTACGCAGTTCGGAAGTGCGGTCATGCACCACTCCTTCGAGCTGGTCAAGGTGCTGTGCCAGTTCTTTTTCCGCCTTTTCTCGGGCGATCATATTCCGGTTCAATCTCGAGAGGGTTACCAGTAATACAATAAGCAGAGTACCGGTGATCAGGATGACGATGACTGACGAGTGCCAAATGAGAACATGAATGTTTTTCCAATGATCGGTAATATCAAAATAGACCTCGCCGGCACCAATGATCCTGTTGTTGAATTTCAAAGGAACGTAGGTTTCCACCACATCAACCGATACTACCCGCCCTTCGGCGGTTTTGTTGTTTTTCTTGACAATTTTGCTGAAGACTGTCCCCCGGGTTACCACTGGCCGGAAATAGTCGTGGTGGTTGACAGTACCGATGTCGGCAGGATTGGTGGAGTAAAGGATCTCCCCGTTCGGGGCAAAGATTTTTACTTTCTCGCAGTGGAAATCAACCAGCATTTCAGCAATTTCATTTTTTACCGAATCGGTTATGTCCTCATATTCCAGTTTATTTCCCGGTTCCTCGATATGATACATGATATGATATGCCAGTCGTTTGGAGGCTTGTTCTGCATCAGCCAGAAGATGACGGGTAAATGCCGGATAAAGGTATAGACTGGTATAGAGGGGCAGAAAGAGAACCGCAGTTATCGTTATTATCAGGATGGATAAGAAAAATCGCTTGCGGGACATTGAAAATTTTCCTTATGGGGCCCTTTTCCCCGGCCGCAGAAAAACGGGCTGTATATAGCGTTACCGGTGGTCTTTGAAATATGAAAATAAATGTATGCCATTTTGCAGGAATATTGCGACAGATTTTTTGCAGATTTGCATAAGCAGTTCGACTTACTTTTTAATTTCCTTTTCGAACCGGTCAATCTTTCGCAGCATTTTTTCCGCCTCGGTTTTTTGGAGACTCTCCGGCGGCAGGAGTGCAACGGCCCGGGAAAAATGGTGTTTGGCGTTCTGCAGTTCCCCTTCATACCAGTAATAATAACCGTAAAAATAAAAACCTTCCCCCTGCCGGTCCATCTTTGCCTTAAGATTGGCTAACTGGTAATACAATTTTGTATAATCAGGCATTTTAACAAGAAGTTGTTCATACAGTGCCGATGCTTCCTGCAATTTCCCTGTTTTTTCATAAGCCATTGCCAGGTAAAAAATTGCATAACCGTTATTGCGATCCGCCTTTCGTGCTTCCTCTAACAGGGCCAGGGCTTCAGCATACTTGCCTGTTTTAATATATATGACTCCTAAATCCGCCTTTAGGATCGGTTTGTCGGGAAAATAATCCATGGTTACCCGCAATGATTTTTCCGCATTTTTGTAATCAGAGGCAGCAAGGTAGGCCTGGGACAGCAGATAATGAGCCATGGCCGCCTCCCGTGAATCGGGTTTCATGGAATCCATAGTGGATTGATAGTAGGAGATTAATTCCATGGGATTTTTACTGAGGCTTATCACCCTGCTTTTGAAGCGCTGGAAGGGGAATTCATCGACCTGTTCATACTTTTTTTTATGGCTGAAAAGGATAAGGTCCTGAATATAGCTCATGCGAACCTCAGGGCCCGGATGGGTCAGCAGGTATGGGGGCACATATCCCATGCGGTAACGGTTTATGGTATAGATTTCACGCAGCATATCCACCATGGCACCGGGGTCCCGGTTTTCCTCCTGCATCCACTTAAAGGCCAGCCTGTCGGCCTCTTCCTCGTCAAGCCGACTGAAGGAAAGGGCAGCAGATTGACCCGCCGCAGCAGAACCGGCGATCAGGGCCTGTGACAGATCGCCGCCGCCAAGGGCAATACCCAGGAGTACACCCAGCAGGGTTGCCGCGTTTATTCTTGAGCCCTTTTTCATTCTATCCGCCAGGTGTCTGCTGACCACATGCCCTATTTCATGGGCCATAACCCCGACCAGTTCTCCTTCACTGTCCAGGGATTCGATCAAACCGCTATGGAAGAATATAAGTCCCGAGGGGGCGGCAAAGGCATTGAGCTCCTTATTGTTGATGACAAAAAAGTGATAGTCAAAGTACTGCGGTCCGGCGACCGCGAGAGTTTCCTGGCCCAATTCATTGATATACTGGATGACGTCGGGCTCATCAATGAGTTTGAATCCTTTGCGCACCAGGGTGAGGAGCTGCTCGCCAACCTCTTTTTCTTCTCCTACTGAAAAGGCATACGCCGGATTGGCCCAGTAAAGATTCTGCAGGAATACCGAGGTTATGAACAGCAGCAATATGAATTTTGTCAAATGTTTCATTTTGATTACTTAATTATCAATGCCGGTCGGCAAGCCATTGCACCACCCGATCCAACCCTTCGGAGGTTGAAATCCGTGGAGTATAGCCAAGATCACGTCTGGCCCTGTCAATGGAAAACCAGTGGGATTGGGCTAGTTGTTCCGCTAAAAAACGGGTCATCCGGGGTTCTTTATCCAGGCTGAACCACATGTATACGCCTTCAAGAAGTGTTCCCAATGCATATGCGGAACGAAAGCTGATTTTTTTCTTCACCGGCTTGATACCTATCCGGCTGAAGAGTTCATTGATCCAGTTCCAGAGGTTGACCGGGTCACCCTGGGAAATAAAATAAGCATTGCCGGCAGCAGTTGCCGAGGAATTTAAATTTTCCGCGGCAAGTATATGGGCGTCAGCAACATTTTCTATGTACGAGATATCGACAAGATTGGCGCCGTTGCCGACGATTTTTAATTTTCCACGGTTCCCCCTGTCCACCAGCCTGGGGATAAGATGCGGATCACCGGGCCCCCAGATAAGGTGCGGCCGGAGAGCACAGGTTTTTAAAAGATCGGTATCGGCGGCCAGCACCATCTGTTCCGCCACGGCTTTGCTTGATGCATAATAGCATAAAAATCGTTCCGCATAGGGGGTTGTTTCATCCGCACCATGCAAATCGCTGTGATCAAAAACTACACTCGGGGTTGAGGTATAGACCAATGTTGCAACCCCGTTGGCAAAACATGCGCCCAATACGTTACGGGTGCCGGTCACATTGATCTGTTCAAATTCGTGTTTTGCACCCCAGATTCCCGCCTTGGCGGCAACATGAAAAACCGTGTCATATCCCTGCATGGCCCGGATAAGAAAGTCACTGTCCCGTATGTCACCCTGAAACTGCCGGACATCGAGTTTTTCCAGGTGGGGATAATGATTGCGGCCGAATACGGCAACCTCGTGTCCCTTCTCCACCAGCTGCCGGACAATGGCTGAACCGAGGAATCCGCCGCCACCTGTTACAAAAGCTTTCATGATTGATCCTGACCGTCACCCTCTGGGCGCGATAGCTTTTCACCGGCCCATCCGGCAAGCTTTTCCCGGAATATTTTGGCATTGTGTCTGATATCAACAGGAAAATCCGGATGGATGAAAAAATGTTTTATCGACCGGGTTAATTCATTGTGTCGGGCTATCTGCCGTAATTCGGCAACCAGTTTTTCTCTCTTCGTTGTTTTGTCATGGAGTTCGACGATTATGACCGGCATTTGATTTCCGGGAGAGCCGACCCCGACCAGGGCAGACCTGAAAACCGCCGGATGTTCGTTGAATAATGCCTCACAGCATATGGTATAAAGCACGCCGCTGCAGGTGATGACCCGGTGCCCTTTGCGGCCGCAGAACCACAATCTTCCTTTGTCGTCAAAATATCCCATATCACCCATACGGTGCCAGAATTCATTACCGTCTGCAATCTTTGTCAGATGATTTTCTTTATCATTGTTATCATATGCCCTGGTAACCACCGGCCCCCTGACCACTATTTCTCCGATATTATTATCGGACAGCAGCAAAGAATTATCCCAGGTTTCAAGCGGTCCGTCGGTCGTCCTTATTATGCCGATAATAATGGACGGCAGCGGTTTGCCCACGCAGACTCCCCTGCCCTTCCTGGTTTTTTCCCAGGTTTCAGCCAGAATTTCCCGTGCGGTTATGGAGGCGATCGGCAATGCCTCCGTAGCCCCGTAAGGGGTGTGAATTTCTGCATCATTCGGGAGAATGGACAAGGTTCGTGCCAGCAGGTCCCCCGGCACCGGAGCTCCGGCCATCAGGATATTTTTCATCGACGGCAGTCTGAACCCGTGATCAAGACAATACCTGCTGACAACATTCCAGATAGCCGGTGAACCAAACGAGTAAGTGACCCGGTGTTTCCGGATCGTCTTGACGAAACGGGCGGGATCAACCCGGGCCGGTCTGGCCGGGTTCATTTCCGGGATAACGGCGCCAGCACCAAGTCCGGTAGAAAAAAGAGCAAAGAGGGGAAAGGCGGGTTGATCAATATCCTTGGGCCCGATTCGGTAGTAGTCCCTGATAAGTTTCAGCTGGGCCTGGAAAATGGAATGTTCATAACGCACGCCTTTTGGAGGACCGGTGGAGCCGGTGGTAAAAAGAATTGCCGCCAGGTCGTCAGCCTGCATCTCGGCAGTCGGAAAGCGGGTTCCGTATGATCGTGACTTCTCTGCCTTTTCCGACGTAAGCGAAGGGGTGAATAGTCCCAGGGAAGGACCGATGCAGACGGAGAGACGTACCGTCTTAAAAGACCCCCGGAAAAGGAGTTTGAACAAATGGGCCTTGGCGATGCCGATGAAAACTTCAGGTTTTACCTGGCCGATACAGCGGCGCAGATTCTTGTATCCCATGCCCGGATCGATCAGGATAATCACCGCCCCGATCTTGAACAGTCCAAAGGCAAGGGCAATAAAGTCAAGGGACGGTTTGACCATGAGCATGACCCGATCACCCCGCTGAACCCCGAGATCTGATAAACGGTGGGCAAACCAGTCAGCAGTATGGTCCACTTCTCTGAAGGTCCAGGAACGAAAGCTCCTGCCCCTCCGGCATATAAGTCCTGTTTTCTCCGGATAATTGGAGGCAACATCCGGAAGCGTCTGGGCAATATTGTGATTCATGCTGCGATATGTTTCCGGAAAAAATCGGCGATCAATGGAGCTGCCGCATCATGTGCGTCTTCAAGGACAAAATGACCGGCAGCCGGAAAATAACGGGTCTCAGCTTCCGGAAACCGTTGCCGCCATTCCGCATAGAAATGATCGTTGAAACAGAAGTCCCTGCCCCCCCACGCGATAAGCATGGGAATGTTCCGTAAACGGCTTAAGCTGTTCTCGATTGCCGCCAGATCCTGCCAGGAAGCATCCCCCGGCGTTAGCGGAATATCCTGGACAAAACGGAGGATGGCTATCCGGTGCGCCCAGGAATCATAGGGTTCGAGGTAACTGCGAACAACAGCGGGCGTCATTTTGTTTTCTACCGCCATGCTCATGGCGCCACGGGCGAAGGCATTAAATCCGCGAACCAGGAGATCTCCCAATAACGGCAGGCGGCAGACCCTTATCCGCAGAGGGATTCTTCGGGAACGGAAGGCGGCCGTATTTAAGACAACAGCCGACTGCAGCCGTTGCGGATACCTGACCGCCAGTCCCATGCCAATGGCGCCGCCCCAGTCATGAACCACCAGCGAGTAAGTATCGATATTGAGCTCGTCGAGCAAGGATTCCAGGTTGTTGATATGGGTCTTCAGGGTATACGAATATTTCTGCGGCTTATCGGAAAACCCGCATCCCATATGGTCGGGAACGATGACTCTGTAGTTGTCCTGCAGGAGACATACCAGATTGCGGTAGTAGAAGGACCAGGTCGGATTACCGTGCAGCATGACGATGACCTTTCCCCGGCCCTGATCCAGAAAGGAGAGGTTGTGTCCCTGAATGGATATTTTTCTGGCAGTAAATGGATAGAGTTCGTCGTCCGGCATAAGATGCTTTTGGGGTATAATTAAATTACAGCAAACCGTGACGCAGCACCTTACTAAAATCCCACCGGAAAACCAATTGCGTTTTTTTTGTTAAAGGGGTGGGGCAATGGTCACGATAATGCGCATATTGGTATTGGCCCTGACCCCATGCGGTTCACGGATGTCTGATATCAGGATGTCACCTGTCTTGGCCGGGATGGCCGCATCATCCCTGCCAAGGAATTCCCCCTCACCTTCGATGACCAGAATGGAAAGCTGGCCTTCAAGGTCATGGGAATGGACAGGGAAAACAACCCCGGCGCCGAGGTTGAAATTTATGATCCTGAAATAGGCTGAGTCGTGAACCAGAAACTTTTTCATGTGTTCAGGATGAAAATTTCTTTCCGGATCCAAATCAATTTTTTTCATCATTGTCGTCCCTCTTTTGCTTTAGGTTAAATTTTGCCACACTACTTTATTTTATACCATGTATTCCGTCTACCGTTCCTTGACTTATATCAATGGTCGGCAAAATAAAATGAAGATATTTTTGCAATTGAAAAAAATATGTGTCGTGACGGCAACTCGGGAACAATCAAGCCACGATATGATCAGGCCCGATTTAGGGAAAGGAGAGGCAATAAGCCGTGATTGACCATGATCCGGCAACCGGCAGGGGTATTTTTATTTATTTTTTGAACGGGATTGCCGACGCCATGAATAGACGAATAATCCGATGCCCGCCAGCGCCGTAACAACTGCTACCGGCCAGGGAGTGCGGTAACTGCCGGTCTCCATGGCATTGATTGTAAATACAGCTGCAATAAACAGGATAATATAGCTTACCTCCCGAAGATTTCCAGGTGCAGGACGGGATTTTTTTTCATCTTCGGGGCCAAACCCTTCCGGCTTGGTTTCTGTCCCCGGTGCTTCCCTGTTTTCAGTATTGTGCGGATCCTGATTCACGGTATTATTCCTCGTGGTTCCATGAAGCCGGCTACATTTTTTTAAATCTGACCGGACAGCAGATACGGTATATTATGAGATAGTACATCCACCGACAAGGATATTATAAACCCGGCACAAGGGAACCGGTTCTTCCGAGTCCCTTTTTTTATTCAACCCACCTGAAAGTTCTTTCCCGGCGCAAACCATACCTTTTTTTTCTTTTGAACCTCCATTTCAGCAGTATACGATGCAGATAGGTGAATGGCGGCTTGGCAACCTTTGTTTTTCCTGCCACGGCGGCGGCCGGGTCGAAAAGCAGGTCCAACAGGTGGGCGGTTGGTCCGATCCGCCCGAGAAAATGGGCGCAGCCGGCACAGTAGGTAATGATTTGTTTGCCCCCGGCTTCGGACTTGCGTATTTCAGACCAGTTGCCCGCCAACTCCGGGGCCGTAAAATGGGCTCCTCCCCCTTCACCGCAGCAGAGGGTTTTTGCGGTATGATGTTTCATTTCCTCCAATATGAAACCGCGGGAACGAACAAGTTTCCGGATGGATTTCTGCATACCCTTTTCAAAACGTGCCACACAGGAATCATGGATTGTCACGGGTTTCATTGCAGAATGCGATTCAGGCTGCCAATATTCACCGGCCATTATTTCGTAAACACTCCGGGTGGTTAATCTCTTGCCATACCGGCTGAAAACAGCGTGGCAGCTTGGGCAGGCCGTCAGGACGTTTTTTATGCCGCTCGCTACAAGGTATTGCTGCATTTCAGAAAACATGGCTTGAAAATAGGCGGCACGGCCCAGATCATGAGACGGTTTGGTGCAGCAGTCCAGAACAATGCCCAGATTCGGGTAGTGATCCTGCAGATGATCGAAGAGCTGCATGACCCGCTGCGGTCTTGATCCTGCCAGGGCACAACCGGGGAACAGCACGGTATCACATCCGGCAGGCAGGCCATAAAATGTATAAAATTTTGCCGTGCCGCGCTGCTCAAATTGCAACAGCCGACGCTGTTTGGCAAAATCCGTCTGCGCACTTGCAGCGACATGACGCCGCATGATAAGAAACATTTTCCTGGGATCGATCTTTACCGGGCAGACTGCGGTACAGAGGCTGCACAGGCTGCAGGCAAACGGCATGGTCAAATCCTGGCTGTTCTGCGGCCGCCAGGCATCCGCAATCTTTTTCGGGGTGCCGTACTTTTTCAGGAAGCTGCATTCTTTTACGCACAGTCCGCATTCAATACACTGCTCCGAAATTTCCAGCAATGCACTTTCGGTTGACTGCCGATTCCGGCTTTCGGCAGAAAAATTCTTATCAAGCTGATTTCGGATCATGGTTAAAGAATTTATCCAAACAGAACAGCCGCAGGATGTTCCTGCGGCTGTTGGATATTGCATTTTTTGAGTTCAGTACGGGCTATTTTTTATACCATTTCCCTGATTGATCCTGCAGCCATTCACCCTTGACCGCCTTTTCAGCTATCTGGATCGCCCGTCTCTTGCCGACAAGTTCCGCCGTGGTTTTCTGCTGCTTGGCAATGGCCTCGTAAACCATTTGCCGATCCTTGTTCTCCGCAGCAACAACATCCTGCATTTTATGCTGCGCTCCGGGTACGTATTCAAGAAACCCCCGGTTATCTTCGCCGATAATACCATTTTCTTTCAACTGGACGATGGTCGGCAGCCTTTCCTGCATCCTGGCCTTGATATCGGCAGCTCCGGCAAAACACATGCCCTGCGTACTGAAGATCAACAGAACAAACAACGTCATAATGGCATAGAACACTGAATATTTTTTCATCGCTGCTCTCCTTCAAAAAAACGTTATTCAAATTGGCGCAAAAACTATTTGATTTCCTTAGCGGTTTCATCGATATCAGAGAAGAAATCGTCAAGGGCTCTGTCCACCCTGATATTGACATCAATGGTAATATGTATGGGCTTTACCTCAAGAGGCGCCACATCGACCTTGCTCGTGGTTTCCACCGTGTGTTTGGTGCAGGCAAACGCCATAAGGAGCAGTAACAATGATGCCGTTCCCAGAAATGCCTTCATACAATTCATCCTCCATTCATATAGATTTACAAAAACGGAAAACACCGTTCCATATGCAGGTATGCCTTATTTTATCCGGTTTCAAGGAGCGTGGTATTATTTAATTTTTTTCATCATCTCCTGAATTTTTCCACTATACCCTAAAAGCCGGTTAAAAGGGAGACGGAAATTTACATCCAGACGAATGGGTTGATTTATGCCCGGTGCACCGTTATCCGTCCGCTGCAGTTTGCCGGTTTCGCTGTCATAGGTAAAAGGCAGGGACTGCACCGGCTTGCCGTCCATCTGCATCTGCATGATCAGTTCTTCACCCTCCGTATTAAAATAAAGCTTAACCCAGTTATACTGGAAATTTTTCAGGGCCTCGGCGGCAAAGTCCACTTGGGTGAACTGCGGTGAATTTTTAGGGATTCCGGTTGAAAGCAGATCAAGGGCGGCAACTTTGACAGTGCCTCCCTGACCGGGGCTGGAATAAAGAAATCCATCCTCAAAGCGAATGGTGTCCCTGCCGATCCGCAGCGGGATTCTGCCGTTGACCGTGCCTTCTCCTTCGGCGGTGCTTATCCCGAACTGGTGTAACAATTCGGTCAGTTTAAGCCGGTCGCAGAAAATGGGAACAACAACCTCTTTCATCTTCGAGGAGATCCGGACTGCATTGGTGAAAACCTCCCCCCCGGCCCATTGCACAACTCCTTGCTCCAGAAAGAAAGACCCGGTTGATTCCAGCTGCCAGACGAATTTTCCGTTGCGGAAAGCAAGGTTGCCAACCGATGCCGAGGTAAAATTCAACGTCTGGGCCGGTGCGGTATGCAGGCCGGGAAGAGCGGGCAGGCTCATGCTTAAACCAATGCCCCTGATCTCGTAATTTTTTCCCGGGTTTTGCAAGGTAGTGTTCTGTAGTTTTATTTCCACGCTGCCATTAACCTGGCCGGACGCAAGCTTGAAAGAACCGTCCAATCCCAGTTTGCCGCTGAGATTATATTGATCAAAGGCCGGATCAATTTTACCAAGATTAATGGCGGGGAATTGGGTGAGGTCGGTATGAACGGCAAGGTCTCCCCCAAAGCCGGATGCGTCCATCCCCGCCTTGCCGGTAATCCGGGCGGCAACTCCTTCCAGCAGGCTGCTGTTGTATTTACCATCAAGAAAGTACATCATGTTCTTTACGGTAATATCAGCCCGGAAGGAGCCCAGATCAACATTCCGCCACCGTAAGTCCGGCACCGTTATTTCTCCCTTGGTCTTGCCGGCGGCCTGCGGCCAGGACCAGGGAATATTGCCCTGGATGGAACGCAATGCGATCCCGCTGTTGTCTTCTGTTATTTCAGCATCGGTCAGGGTAATGGTGCCTTCTGCCTGCAGTGATTTATCCGCATGGAATAATTGCGGCTTTAATTTCACCCTGCAGTGAAATATCCGCCTTGGTGGTGAGACCGTTTTTTTGCAATTTGATGTTGTCCAGTTTGAGGCCTAATGTCACCTTCGATGTCCGCCCTTGAGCCGAATCCTCCCCCTGTTTATAGGTGGCCTGCAGATTTGCTTCAGCCATGGCAATTTTGGCCCCGTCGTATTCTGCACTTACCTGCGGAACGGCAAACGTGACCCGGAGTTCACCGTTATTGTTCGTTCCCCGGCCCTGGACAAAAAGGGACGGGATTTCAGCCTGCAGATTTATATCGTCATACCGGAGCTGAAAGGTTTGTGAATGGCCGTCTTGCTGTTTGGGACCGGGACTGTTGAATTCTGCCTGCCAGGTTCCGGCTTCAGCCAGGCTGAGGCTGAAATCACCATGCAGTTTTGACGTGTTCCGCAGCGATATGACCGGATATTCATTTTTTCCCATCGCCTTGGGTTCAGAAATTTCAACCACAATGTTTCCTGAACCCTGCACCGTGTTCTTCTCCGCTACAACGGACCCGCTTGCTTCGAGGAAGACCCCAATGGGTTCGCTGATTGATCCCTGCATTATTACCTGCTGCCGGTCTTGGTTGCTTTTAATTTCCAGTTTGACACCAGGACCTGATACGGATCCGATATGGCCGAAACGAATAGCCGTTTTTCCAAAATAGAATAAATCAGGGGTAATATCCAGAAGGGCGGAAACAAGCTGCAGCGGCAACAAGTTAATCTCTGCCTCACCTCTGGCGGAAGCTCTGCCAAGAGCAAAATTACTCTTTGTTGCGCCAGCCAAAAACGCATACCTGTCAAGATTCAAAGAATCGGCAACAAGGGTGAAAATGCTTTTGTTGTCCGCCAAATCAATGGTGCCGGTGAGTGAAACCTTCTCCCCTTGCGGCATCATTTCCAGGGTCAAATCATAAACCGGCCGGGTGCTGCCGGTTGCCTTTTCCCGTAACTGCAGATCAAAGGGCAGTAGAAAGCGTTCTTTTCCAAATCCGACAATCACCAGACCGTTGTTGATCCGAAAGTCTGAAGGCGCAAAGGGTAGATCTAGTGAATTAGGCTCCTGGGCGGGCTTTTCTCCTGACTCTGCATTGATGATCTTTTCAAGTTCAACACCAGGCAGGGTTATTTTGCCGTTGTCAATTTTTGCATGCAGGGTAAGTCCGTTTATCGTGACGCGGCCCAGTTTCTTTGCCGGCAGGGACGAAAGGGAATATTCAGCATGGATCGAACCGATACTGACAGCTGGATTTTCGCTGCTGCCAAGGACGATGCTGCCGAAGTCCGCAGCAGAAAGCCCGATGTTAAAAACCCGGCCGTTGAGAGAAACCGACAGCCTGCTGCCAATCTCCGGCAGAATACTGTTCTCAATATAGCGGGGAAGAAAATAGGAAAAGGAGATATATACGGCCCCGAGCAGAAAGAGAAGCAGCAATAATACATACACCGCTGTATTGCGTTTCAGGGCCATCTGCGCCATGGGGTTTGGTTTGAATCAGTTTTATGCATCGTTAATATCCCCGCTGCGTTTTAAAATCACTTCTTCAAGCTGAAAACTGCTTTTATAATGAGCAAAAACCAAGGAATGCCGTGCATGAAAAAATCAAACCAGTCAATGGGACGCACCAGGCGACCTTTTATCAGCATCTGCAGTTTTTCAATAAAATGGGGTGGATTATAGGGTGCCAGTCCCAGGGTAAGACAGGCAATAATGAGCACTCCCCAGGGAAGGGAATCAAGAATTTTTTCCATGTGCAGTAGTATTCCTCAGGGTATACGGGTAAATAATACTACTTCGCTTCAGCCTGTACTCTAGTTAAAGGGCTGCTCAAGGTATGAAGAAAGGCCTCAAGCTGGTCAAGCTCTTCGTCCGTCAGGCCGCTATGGCCCAGTTCCGGATTTTGTGCTTCACTCCGGTAGAATTCCAGTACTTCATGCAGGCTGGAGAATTGTCCGGCATGCATATATGGTGGATGTTCCGAGACATTGCGCAGGGTCGGCGTCTTAAAGGCGCCGATATATTTCTGGTCAGCGGTGTCAATAAATCGGAGTTCAAGGCACTGATTGGGTTGGGCGTCGCTGTATTTGCTCAGGCAGTTAAAGCTGCTGCCCAGCACCTGGGTAATTGCCGCCGCCCGCCCCTTATCCGGAGCATCCTTGTCCCTTAGCGGCAGTCCGAGATTATGGAAGTCGCCGTTGGTGAACATGGGTCCGTTATGGCAGTTGGTACATTTTGCCTTGCCGATGAACAGGTGCAGACCGGCAGCCTCTTTATCGGTTAAGGCCATACGGTTTCGTATGGTCTCGCCTGCCAGGATCTGCTTGACATAGCGGTCAAATGGTGCCGGCTGCGGCATGATGGTCCTGACAAAGGCGGCTATTGCCTTGCCCATGTTGACATACACCCTGTTTACCTCTTCCCTCTGCTTTGGTGTCATAAGAACCCAGGCCTTCAACGCCTCAGGATCATCCAGGGCCGGTCTTGCCTGCTGCGGCAGGGCTTGGTCTATAAAATCGGGTAAAGGACCGAAAGTTTTTTCATATTCGTTGCGGTAATACTTGCTGATGATATAGGCACTCATGGTGCGCGAAATCCCGTGTTCCAGCTTGTTTTCAATCGGCGCCAGGGCCTGGGCCCACAAGCTGTCTACCCGGCCGTCCCAGAAAAACCAGCTGTTATAGGCAACACCGATCAACGGCATGGATCTTCTCGGTGTGGTCTCCATACCGTGGGACAAGGGAAGATCATCGGTAAAAAAGTAGTCCGGCCGATGACAGGTGGCACAGGAAACCTTCTGGTTGCCGCTGAATTTATCCTCGAAAAACAATTTTTCTCCCAAAGCAGCGGCCTCGGGATTGTCCGAGTATTTGTTGGAGGAATCAACCGGCAGCGGTCCGAGGGAGCCGATCCACAGAGAGCGGAGAATGGTTTTCTCCTGGTCGGTCCAGATATGCTCATCCATGGCCGCTGTCCTTGCGGGAAAGATCAGATTTGCCATTACCAGGAGATAACTCATGGCAACGGCGGTCCAGATGGTCCGTACAGAATAATAACGCATAGCATTCACATAAAAGTCCGTTTAGAGAACATTCAGATTAAAGGAAATATTGTCATGCACACCATTTGCCATAATGCTCATGGTAACAACCCACCAGCCGGGCATTTGGAATTTCATGCCGTCTATTCTGTAACGACCATCTTTCCCCAGGGCAGTTACTATGGGCTCAGTGGGCAGCCCATGGCCATGCTCCGGCATATCGCCAACCACGGTAATCTTGGCATTATTCACCGGTTGTCCCGCTGCATCCTGCACCGTCAATTCCCAACTGTGGATCCGGTTAATCCTGATTGGACCGCTGATGCTTTTGTAGCTCACCTGAAAGGCGTTGTCGGCCGTCATTTTGGTAGTGGAGTAATCAAGATCCTTGGGTGGCGGTCCATGCAGCATGGCATGTTCATGGCCCATGGCCTTAACTTCGGGAAAATCAAAAACTGCGGTATCCTCCCCGCCGTCCTTGGAAACCTTAACCTTCAGCTGCCAGGCTCCGGTCATGGATAAAACCACGTTTTCAATGGTATAAAGACCACCTCCCCTTTCGATGACCACCGGCTTTTCCATAACTCCATGGCCCATGCTCGGCATCCAGGGGGTTACCGTTAATGCAGCCTGGGGCACGTCATCTCCTTCGGCATTATGCACAATAATCTCCACGGTATTGACGCCCATGGTCAAATATTTTTCCGGGATAACCATTTCCAGGGTGTAGAGCTTGTTGTCAGTCATTTTAGTTAAACTGTCATCATAGTGCTTGGAAATCGTGGCTTCCACCTGGCTCTGTCCTTGCTTCATACCCTTCATGGTGTCACCGGATGGAGCTTCCTGGGCAAGACATCCAGCGGTCATGAGAAAAAGTACAGAAACAATGACCAAAACTGTTTTTTTCATGGTTCCCTCCTCTAAAAGTTACTCGTTAAGACTGTTGACAGTGAAAAATAAAATTTTAGAACATATTATTAGAACATATTGAAGGTATATATACTCATTATTATTAATTATTGATGACAGATAAGTAAAGCTCTTATGATAAATTTGTATTATTCTACCGAGCATACTAAACTGCACCCGATAAAAGTCCAAATGGCAATCATACCGCTGTTATTTAAAGATATGATAAAGCAAATATAAAGAATTCTTGCTCAGTAAATGAACTGGTTTTTCCCCAAGACCAGCAATATGACAGGAGGCTGATATTATGGGTAAACTTGCAAAGATAATCACCATTATCATAGTGGTCCTGGTTGTAGTAATCGCCGGCCTCATTGCTGTTGTCCACTTTTACCTTACCGAAGAAAGGGTCAAAGCCCTCGTTATCCCGCAGGCGGAGGCTGCACTTGGGCGTGATGTTGCCATCGGCAGCATAAAGATCGGCCTGTTCTCCGGCATTACTATCCGTGATTTCCAGATTCAGGAGGCTGACGGTGAAAAGATATTTGTCAGCACCAAGGCCTTTATTCTCAGTTACGACCTGCTGCCCCTGCTGCAGAAAAAACTTATTATCAGTGAAATACGTTTTGATGAACCGACGGTCGAGATAATCAGAAATAAAAATGGTGATTTCAATTTTTCCAGCCTGGCAATCCTGTCGCCTGAACCGCAGAAAGCGAAAGAAACCCGGCAAAAATCCAAACCGGCTGCTGCAGCTATGCCGTTGGCCCTGACCATCAACCAGATAAAAATAAACAATGCCCGGATTAAAATCCGTGATCAACTGGGGGAGATCCCTGCAGTCGATGCAACCGCCAATGCCGGTCTCAATGTTTCTCTCGGCCGTACCATGCAGGATCTGCAGTATAACGGCTCCTTTGATTTTGACGCTGCGGTTTCCAATGATACCGTGCAGTCTAGTCTCAACGGCAGGGGCAGTATCAGTCAAAAAGACATGGATCTCGTTCTCGATGCAGATCTGGATGGGGAACAGGTACATGCCGAGGCTGATGTAAAAAATTTCATGCAGGCACCGGATGCCACTATTGCGATAAGCAGCAGTTCATTGAATATTAACAAGCTCCTTGGCATTGCCGCCGGCCTGTCGAAAACCTCGGCGGATAAACCACAAAAAAGCAAACCGGTAAAAAATACATCCGGCGAGATCATTGCCGACTCACTTCCTGTGGACCTGGTTGCCCGCGGCAGCGTCAAAGTAGACCGGGCAATATACAAGGGACTTGCCGCCAAGGACTTCTCCATGACATTTGAACTGGCAGAAGGAATACTGACGGTCAAAGAACTCTCCGCCAAGGCATACGACGGCAAATTGGACTCCAACCTGACCGTTGACCTGAACCAGCCGGGCCCTGCCTATGACGGCAAACTGGGAATACAGTCAGTGCAGGCGGGTGATTTAAGCTCCGGCCTCATGCAGAAACTTTCAGGCATGCTTACCGGATCGCTCCAGTCTGCCATGACCTTTTCAGGGGCCGGCACTTCCTGGGATCAGATAAGCAGGGTTCTTACCGCGGACGGCTCCTTCACCCTGACCGACGGCGGCATCAAAGGCACACCGGTTTCAATGTCAATCGCCAACCTCCTGGGACTCCAGGAATTGAATACTATCAATTATAAGAATATCTCAGGTACATTTACTATCGTAAAAGGAGGCAAGGTCAAGATAAAGTCAAATCTGCAGGGATCTGAGATAAATGCTGAAACCGAGGGCATCATCGGGCTTGACGGCAGCCTGGACCTGCCCCTGACCCTGCATCTGTCTCCCGAACTGGCCGATAAACTGAAATCACGCGCATCCTTTACGAAATACCTCACCGACGAACAGGGATCCACCACCCTGCATCTTAAGCTGGCCGGCAGCCTCAAAAGGCCGCAGCCCACCCTGGACATGAAAGGCGTTCAGGAGCAGCTGCAAAAATCCATACAAAAAGAGGTTCTTAAAAATTTGGAAGGTTCGGGCCAGGATTCCGGCCAGAAAAATTCTCCGGAAAATTTACTCAAAGGGCTTTTGAATCGATAATATTATTTGCGGATCACCATGAACGATATTGGAGCTGAATATATTGATGAACCGTCATTAAGCGGAAAAATTATTCAGAAGTGGCATGAATTCAGCGATTGGGTCTGGCAGAAACCGAAGAAGGATGAAAATTTCGGTTTTCGCCTGCTGCGCGAAATCCTGCGCATCATTTTCATTGTAGTGCGTGAAGCGCGCAATGACCGGATTACGCTGCGGGCCAGTGCCCTGACCTTTACCGTTGTCCTGTCGCTTGTCCCCATGCTCGCCTTAGGTACCGCCGTCCTCAAGGGTTTGGGTGCGGGTGACCAGATGCGCGAGGCTGCGTATTCCTTTATCCAGCAATTTGATGCAGGAAATGCCAATACCCCCCTGCCACTGGAGACGGGTGATACGGAAAACCCGAAAACGTCGGCAGATGAAGTATCCAAACCATCTGTAAAAGATAATGCAAAGACGCCGCCCCCGGAAAACCAACAGCATTCTGTTGAACTAACCTCCCATTTACGACGGGCCGTGGACCAGATGTTCAATTACGTCGACCGCACCGATTTCACCACCCTCGGTACCATTGGTATAATCGGTATGGTGCTTGCCGCCCTGGGAGTCCTGGGATCCATTGAACAGTCGATGAATACTATCTGGCAGACTACCACCGGCCGGGCCATAGGGCGAAAGATTATAGATTACATGGCCCTGATGATTCTTTTGCCCATCAGCGTTAATCTGACTCTGGCTACTGCAGCCACCCTGCAGAGCCCTGTCCTGCATAACTATATCCAGAAAATTCTGCCCCTGCTCTGGATGGAAAAGTTTTTTTTTAAGGCCCTGTCCATAAGCATACTGGTGATTACCTTTTCATTGCTCTACCAGTTTCTGCCCAATACCAAGGTAGGAATCATACCTGCCCTGGCAGGCGGCCTGTTTGGCGGTATTGCCTGGTTCTGGGTCCAGTTCATCTACGTAAAAATGCAGATCGGCGTTGCCCGGTATAATGCGATCTATGGTTCGTTTGCCACCCTGCCTCTTTTCTTCGTCTGGATTTATATAGCCTGGGTGGTATTCCTGCTCGGCGCCGAGGTTGCCTTCGCGTTTCAGGCCAGGCGCCAGTATCAATGGCGCTTTGTTGTTCTTACCCCGGCAGCACGTCTGGCCATGGCCTTTGACATCATGGAAGCAACTATGGCCGATTATGACGCCAGAAGGGTAACTGACCGCAAATCCCTGTCCCGTTTACTGAATCAGACCGAAAAGAGTGTCGGCGTTATTGTCACCGATCTGGTCAATGGGGGACTGCTCCGCCGGGTGGAAGGGAAACTGGAGGGATATGTCCCTGCCGGACCGTTGCATGAACTCAAACCTTCGGAGATCATGGATATAATCTTCGGTAAAGATCTTCCGGAGGTAAAGGGATGCGATCTTGCCGACCGGGCCCTTGCAACAGCACGCATCACTCTGGACCGCTATAACCTGCACTGCGAAGAAGTCCGTTCGTCCAACAATTCAGAAAACGAGAATTAATATTGTGGAACATCTTGAACCCATTATAAAAACGATTGCCCTAAGCATGGGGGTGGCATGGGCCAGCGGCATCAATCTCTACGCCGCAATTCTTGTCCTGGGCGTTCTTGGCTCCACCGGCAACATCACCCTGCCGCCGGATCTGATGATTCTGACTGACCCCCTGATCATAACCGCTGCCGGCGTCATGTATGCAGTAGAATTTTTTGCCGATAAAATTCCCGGGGTTGATAACGGCTGGGATACCATCCACACCTTTATCAGGATCCCTCTCGGCGCCCTTCTGGCCGCGGCTGCGGTTGGTGAGATGAATCCAGCCGTGACCATTGCTGCAGCCATACTCGGCGGCGGTGTGGCGGCTTCGACCCATGCCACCAAATCCGGAGCCAGGATTCTCATTAACACCTCACCCGAGCCCATCACCAACTGGATAGCATCCCTCGGTGAAGATGTCGTCGTTATCGCGGGACTCTGGACCGCCCTCCATTATCCGTTGATCTTTGTCATTTTTTTGGGTCTCTTCATTTTGCTGCTCGTCTGGCTGCTTCCCAAAATATGGTGCGGGGTGGTTAAAATTTTTTCCATGCTGGCCAATCTTTTCAAACCAAAACAGGAAGTCAGAAACGATAATAAAATGCCGGAAAAATAAGTTTTCAGTTCGCTTTTTTGCGTGACTTTTAAAAAAAAAACGAGTTAAATGAAAGAGATATTGAAATTTTTTATTTCTATATTATTGAACGATAAGAGCCGTGGCGGAACTATCACGTTATTTTTGCAATATCTTCCGGGGCGGAAACTATTGCAACATGCATTTTTTAAAGTGCCTGATTTAACTTCAAAGTAAGGGAGGGAATATGAAAGTGAAACATTTTTTAACTGGTCTGTTGGTGATTTTTTTGGGTTTCGTCCTGACCGGTTGTGCCGGACTATCAACAAAACCCACAGCTGATCTAACCTGCACATCCAAAGATATCGGGGCATTGCTTAAAAGCGGCGAATACCAGAAAAAGGTTGATAATTTCCTCATCATTCTGGATGCCTCGACTTCAATGAGTGATAAACTCGGCAGGGATTTTACCTATGAACCTTCAAAACTTGTTCTGGCAAAGGATTTGATAAAATGTCTCAACAACACCCTTCCCGCCGACCTTGATGTAAATGGAGGAATGCGGATTTTCGGACCGGTTTATTCTGAAAAGGGTCTTGTTTACGGCATGACCAAATACTCCAAGGCGGGTCTGCAGGATGCGGTTCTAGCCGTAGGCGGCACCGGCGGTGTTACCCCGCTGGCCAATGCAATTGTCCATGCGAACAGTGATCTCAACGATATGCAGGGCAATGCGGCTGTGATTATTTTCAGCGACGGCATCAATACCGAACCTGACAGCCCTGTCGCCGCTGCCGCCACCATGAATGATATGTATGGTGAAAACGTCTGCATCTATACCGTACTTCTCGGCAATGACCCGAAAGGCAAAAAGACCATGGATCAAATCGCTGATGCGGGCAAGTGCGGTTTTGCCACCGGCGCAAACAACCTGGCATACAGAACCCTTTCCGACGGAACCAGTCTTGGTTTGACAGATGGAATGGCTGATTTTGCTACCTATGTTTTTCTGGAAAAAGGTAAAATGGAAATGGACAGCGACGGAGACGGTGTCGTTGACAGCCTGGACAAGTGTCCCGACACCCCGAAAGGCATCAAAGTTGACAGTGTCGGTTGTCCGCTGCCGATTGAAGCAAAGGTCTCCATCAACCTGTTGGTCCAGTTTGACTTTGATAAGGCCGTGGTTAAGCCGCAATATCACAGCGAACTTGAAAAGGTTGCAAATTTCATGAAGGCCTATCCTAAAACCACTGGCCAGCTTGAAGGACACACGGACAGCATCGGCACTGAAGAGTATAATATGAAACTTTCAAAAAGAAGGGCTGAAAGTGTCAAAAATTATCTTATCGATAAATTCGGCATTGATCCCGCCCGACTTTCAACTGTCGCCTATGGAGAATCCAAACCCATAGCCAGCAATGGCACGGCGGCAGGCAGGCAGAAGAACCGGAGGGTCGTGGCAAATATCGTTACCATTACCATGAAATAATAAACTTATTCCTTCCAAGCAAAAAGGGCGGCTGCCGGTGCAGCCGCCCTTTTTTTTGCTTATATTTCAACATTACCGGGGGAATAATTTTCCGGACCACAGCTTACTTCTTTTCCCCCTATGGTTTATAGTTACTGACAGACCCTTGCATGGCCAGATTAAGCGGAGATTTCTTGATGCGTGTTATGAAATTTCTATCATTTTTTGTAATTCTCTCTGTTTCCCTCCTGCCGATTTATCCGGCGTCAGGATTATCAGCGCTTGATTTCTCGGTCATTCTTGAGGACAACACCCTTTCCGTCTCGGCAGATAATGTCCCATTGCAGACAATTCTGCAAAAACTTGCCGCAGACGGTATCACCGTAAAAATAGATCCTGCCATCAATCCCCTCATCAGTGCCAATTTCCATAGGCGACCCCTGGAACAGGCTCTGGAATCATTGCTGAAATCTGCAAGTTATTCCCTGCTTTGGGAGTCCGAAACTGCAGATCCAAAAAACCCCGAACTGCGGCTTGTGGAAATCCAGGTTTTTCAAACCGGCCAGAAAGAAAACATGCAGGAGTTGCCGGTGCAGAGAATCGAGGTTATTAAAAAAGACGACAAAGGACGATTTTATGTAAAGGACGAGATTCTGCTGTACATCCCGCCCGGAACAAACATTGCAGCCCTGCGAAAACTTATCCGGTCGTATAACGGGATGCTCCTGGGAAATATCGGATTCCCAGACCTGATCAAGATCGTGCTCCCGAAAAATTCCGATGTTTCTGCGATAGCCCGGGAGATAAACCAAAAACTCAATCTTGAAATAGCGCAACCAAACTATGCCTATCCCGTGTCTCCCCCGGTACAATTTGCAGGGGAATTCACAGCAGCTGACAGCAATCCCGGATATAATGACCCGGCAGACAACAGGGTGCCAGTTGCAATTCTCGACAGCGGCATGTCAGAGCAGGAATCACTGGCCAAGTTCGTCTTTGCATCGCTAGATGTTATGACCCCCGATACCCCGGTGACCGACACGCTCGGACATGGAACGCAAATGGCCTTTATTGCCTCCGGCATCGTAAAACCTTTCGGTTCTGTGACCGATCCAGAATCACTCACCCCCATTATTCCAATCAGGGCCTTTGATGATAACGGGTTTACGACGGATGCGAAAATAGCACATGCCATCAATTTTGCCCTGGCAAACAATGCCGGGGTCATCAGCCTCAGCTGGGGAAGTGAAACCAGAAGTGCTATTATGGAAAAAGCCATGGAATATGCGACAGCCCGGGGTCTTATCATAGTTGCAGCAGCAGGTAATGAACCAACTGGAAAACCTGTTTATCCGGCTGCATATCCTTCTGTCATCGGGGTTGGCGCCCTGGGGCCGCATGGAAAGACCTGGGAAAAATCCAACTTCGGCGGTTTTGTCGCGCTTTATGCCCCGGGAATTGCTTATCTGCCTGTCGGCTACGGTGGCGAACCGGGGCTGTATGGCGGTACATCCATAGCAACTGCTTTTGTTGCCAACAGCATAGCCGTGTACCTGACCGAAAATCCTGCCGCTACCCCGGAGGATATCCGTAACTATTTACACACCCGGTTTTAATCCGTATTAATAATAAATATTTTTTCACAGCGGCGCAAAAACCACCATTACCTGGAAATAGATTATTGTCACGAAACATATTGCTTGCATTGAGTGCCGAGGTTTTCATACCTGTATGATCTGGTTTTTTCTGTCACTTACCGCAGCTGTTTCCATAGCTGCCCGGGATGTATCCATCAAAACCTATGAGGATCTCGATCCCCTGGATATAGCCATCCTGGAACTTTTATGGGCATTACCTTTTTTTTGCTCGGCACCCTGCTGGTCGAAACGCCGCCCCTGGACCATACCTTCTGGTGGACATTTTTTCTTTCCATCCCCATTAATATTCTCGCCTATATTATATATCTGTACTCCATAAAGATATCCCCGATATCCCTTACGGTTCCCTTTCTGGCATTCACCCCGGCATTTATGATCCTGACCGGTTTTCTGATCCTGAACGAAACCATAAACGGCTGGGGTGGTGTGGGAATAGGCCTTATCGTCATCGGCGGCTATGTTCTGCATTTCAACAAAAGGCAGACGAATTTTTTCGCCCCGTTTACCGCCTTTTTAGATGAAAAAGGGTCCTGGCTCATGCTTATCGTGGCTGTATTGTTTGCCTTTGCAGCGGTGATCGGTAAAAAGGCCATGCTCCATTCATCACCCCTCTTTTTTTCATACTCTTTTTTCCTGATTTTCAATATCATGATTCTCACCGGCCTGGTTCTGGTCCGCAAAAACGACTGGCGGAAAATAATTCATCATACACCAAGAGGAGTTTGGCTTGGCTCTTTACTCATGGTACACATCAGTTTCCATGGTCTGGCCATAGCCATGTCAACCGCGGTTTATATGGTGGCGGTAAAAAGAAGCAGCATCCTCTTCAGCGTTCTCTTAAGCTGGCTCATCCTAAAGGAAAAAGATATCAGATATCGGGGACTCGGTACCCTGCTGATGTTCGCCGGTATGCTGCTGATAAGTTTACTGGGCTGAATAATACCACTGTAAACCCACCAGTTCTTGCCGCAAAATATCCGTTTTGGATGCAGATATATATTTTTTAAACCCTGAAATCCCGTTCAGTGAGGGTTTGTTAAGAATCCTCATGTTACACAATATGTTGTGGTGTCTTTTCCTTTGACACACAACCCGGTTTATTCTATATTTTGATGTCCTGAAATATTCAAGAGTCATGACATTCTCTGCCGGTCAATAATAATAGTCCGTGTTTCTTTACGAAATAACCTTTGATTGCCGGATAAGACGATAAATAAGCGCGTAATAAGGAGCCAGAGCATGAAACTGCCGATCAGCCGTGAAGATGCCGTTAAAGAATGGCACAGGTTTGAAGATTATCTTGTGTGTGAACGCTATGCCGTCAGGAATCCCAAAACCGGCAAACCGATTGAGAAAAACCTGGCCGATGTTCTGAAACGGATCAGCGGTGAATTTTCTTATCCGGGCATCGCCAAGGCCCTGACAGACATGAAGTTCATTACCGCCACCCCGTTTTTAATGAACGGCGGCAACCCCTATACCCAGCGCAAAGGCTATTACTCTTGTTATCCCTTGGGCAACGTTGAAGACTCAACCGAGGCCATATTCAACATGGAACGCGACCTGGTTACCATTTTCCAGCATTCCGGCGGCGGCGGTATTGATGTTTCCGATATACGCCCGAAGGGATCCCCGGTTGACAACGGCCAGGGAACAGCATCGGGGCCGGTGTCATTTGCCAAGGGCTACTCCCACCTGTCGGCCCGGATCAGCCAGGGCGGCAAGAGGCGGGGCGCCCTAATGATCCAGGCGAACTGGGACATAAAGGACATCAAGGAACTCATCAGTTTCAAGGGAGACAATCCCGGCATATATACCGGCTGCAATGTATCGGTTAATGTTACCAGTGATAAATTCTGGGAGGATGATGAACTGCTCCAGCTGATAGCTGAATATATCTGGAAGTCGGGCGATCCCGGCCTTCTTTTTACCGAGAAAAGCATGGCAAACACCCCGGTGCCCAGAAAATATAACCCGGTCTTCTCCAATCCCTGCGGCGAGTATCTTTCCACCAAGGATACGGCATGCAACCTTCTGACGGTAAACCTGCAGAAATGTATTCACGAGAAATTCGCCGGATTTCTGGATAACGTTTATGAGATTGCCAGACTGGCGGCGGCTGCCGGCAATGAGATTCTTGACATGGGAGGTTTTCCGCCCATTGAACGGATTAAGAAAAATACCCTGAAATTCAGGCCCATTGGCATCGGCTTCACCGGTTTGCAGCATGCCATGAACCATTATGATATTTCCTATGCGGATGAGATCGAGGCGCCTAAATTTGCCAAGGCGGTACAACTCGCCCTAATGCTCGGGTCCATGCAGGGCAGCCTCGATTATGCCGACTTTTACAGAAAAAAGACCGGCAAAAAACTAGAGGTCCGGGAATGGAACCTTGACTATACTGCGAGAATCGCTAAAGAGGCGGCTGAATTCACCGGTCAGCTTCCAAAAAAAGCCACCTGGAAAAAACATATCAAGAGAATCTTTGATACGGTGGTCAAACTGGGCGGTCTTTACAATTCCGTTACCACTTCGCAGGCTCCAACCGGTTCCATTTCCCAGTTAATGCAGGTTGCCTGCACTGGTGTAGAGCCATATTTCTGCATGATACAGTCGCGCCGGGTAAAGGATGCCGACGGTACTTGGAAGGAATTCACCCTGGTCCCTCTGGAATTCTATTATTATGATGAAAACAAGATTGACTGGGTCGAAAGCCAGACCGCCCATAACATACCTCCTCTCCAGCAGATCAGGATTCTTGAAGCGTGTCAGACTTTTAACCATACGGCGGTCTCCAAAACGATTAACCTGCCGGCTTCAACAAGTGCGGATGAAATTAAGGAGATGCTGTTCGTTGCCCGCGACAGCAAACTCAAAGGTGTTACCATGTTCCGCGATTCCTCCATGACCGGGGTTCTGAGTGATTCGGCAGCCAAGTCCACTGTAAGAACAAGCCGCCCCTTTTCCGATTTGCCGGAGCGTTATGGCAGCACCTTTAAGTTCAGCGGTCCCGCCTCATTATATGTTACCGCCAATAAAGGCGATAATGAGCATATCCGCGAGGTTTTCATCAATACCACCAAGTCGGGCTCAACTATTCACGGCATGTGTGAATCACTCGGCCGGGTCATCTCCGTTGCCCTGCAGCATGACTACCGTCTGGTGGGCAAAATTGCGAGGACCCTGGAGGATATATCCTCAGACTCGGTATGGTCCAACAGTTCTCTGGGAAGAGTTTTTTCCATACCGGCGGCCCTGGCCAAGGTCCTGGATAATTGTGCCCCGGCGGTCAACGGCAAGGAAGATCCAGACCCCTATGAAGAGCCGTCGTCCTATACTTCATGTCCGGCATGCGGCAAACTTACCCTGCGCCGCAGTGGGGGATGCAGCCAATGCGTCAGCTGCGGTTATACAACCTGTTAATTTTTTTACGATTGTATCCGTGGAAAACGCCCGCATAAATCCGCAGGAATAGATTGGATCAAGGACACATTGTGCGGCGAGTTCTATGGCTATTTTTTTGTGATGGAAATCTCATGTTGCATAATCCGTTAAAACGTCCGGTGAATGTAGCGAATACCGGCTGATCCGGACAGCTGCAATCAACAAAGCAAGTGCTTCTTCCTGCTGAGGCAAAACAGAGGTAGTATAAGATCAGATTTTTTCGCTGTTTCTCTCCACAATCTTGATTTCAATGCAATCTGTAAAAAAAGTCAGCCGGAAAGACCCCTTACTAATCACAAAATAGACAAGTATCCCGATACCATGGAAAAACTCCAGCATCAAATCCTCAGCTGGTTTGAGGAAAATGCCAGGGAACTACCCTGGAGAAAAACGTATGATCCGTATCATGTCTGGATATCCGAGATTATGCTGCAACAGACGCAGATGGACCGGGTAACGGAATATTTCACCCGATGGGTGGCGCGTTTTCCTGATATACAAAGCATCATTGCCGCCGATGAGGAAGAGGTCCTGAAACAGTGGGAAGGGTTGGGGTATTACTCAAGGGCCAGGAATATCATTAAATGCGCCTCTATTCTTCACTCCGAATACAACGGGATAATACCAGCGGATTATGATCTGCTGCTGCAGCTGCCCGGGATAGGAAAGTACACTGCCGCCGCAATCATGAGCATTGCCTTTAATAAGGACTATCCCCTGGTTGATGCCAACATTGAACGCGTTTTTGCCAGGCTTTTCAATCTGGCGGAACCTCTCAAGGAGAAACATGCACAGACCTTTCTCTGGCAGAAGGCGGCAGAACTGCTTCCGGTCTCCAGAGCCCGGCAATTCAATCAGGCGTTAATGGAACTCGGTGGACTGGTATGCATTGCCAGGAATCCCCGTTGTAAAATCTGTCCGGTCCGGAGAGAGTGCCAGGCCTTCAGCCTGGATCTCGTTTCCCAAAGACCGGTTTTGCCGGTTCCGCCAAAAACAGTTTTTATTGAAATGGCCACTGGTATTCTCGCCCATGAGGGTAGAATTCTGATCCAGAAACGCAAAGCGCATGGTGTCTGGGCTAATCTTTGGGAATTTCCCGGCGGCCGCCTGGAACCGGGTGAGACCCCGGAAATGGCCCTGGTGCGGGAATATGCCGAAGAAACGGAACTTGCGATCGGCAACCTGAAAAAAATCATTACAGTTCAGCACAGCTACACCATCTACCGGGTCACGCTGCACTGCTATTTCTGCAGCGTAACGGATGGCAGGTTTGAACCGATCCTGCACACCGCTCAGGAATACCGGTGGGTAAAACCCGGGGAATTGTCCGGTTACGCATTTCCCGCCGGCCACCGGAAGTTACTGGCCCACCTGCAGAATGACAGGGGATTTTTTTCATAGCCTTACCCCTGGATTTTGTTTCCAATTTTCAGTACATTTATAATTTAATACAAAAATACAGCTATCCCGCCAACAGAATGGTCTCCACCTGGGGTTGTTGTAATTCACTTACCCTGGTCACTTTTCAAGGGGAATCATATATGCCGCGAGATATATCGGTTGGAAACGGCAAATCTTTATCTGCTTCGATCATTATTATACTATCCGTGATCTTTATTTTCCCATGTCGGCCAGGAAATTCATGTCCAGGGTGAATACCGCCGCCTCGGCATCCGGATAGACAACCTACCGGTTTGCCAGGCTTGACAAAGACTGGTTGTTTCATTTTACTATGAGGATGACACCCTCAACCGGCATCTACAACGCTACATAATTTTATCAGGAGAAATTACCATGACACAAAAAATAGGGTTTATCGGAATGGGTATCATGGGTCAGCGGATGGCCGCAAATATTCTCAAGGACGGTTATGAACTCATGGTCTACAACAGGACGCAGGAAAAAACCCGCCCGATTGCCGATGGCGGCGGAATTGTCGCCGCTACCCCTGCGGAGTTGAGCAAATGGGCCGACATTATGATTTTCATGCTCACCGGTCCTGAGGCCATTGACCAAATCCTCCATGAAGAAGATGGTATTTTAGGAGCGAATCCAACAGATAAAATAATCATTAATATGAGCACCGTCACTCCATCCTATTCCCGGAGCCTCGGCGAGTGTCTTGCGTCCAATAATGTTATTTTCATAGATGCCCCGGTTTCTGGTTCCAAAAAACCGGCTGCGGACGGATCATTAATTATCTTGGCCGGCGGACCGCAGGAAACGGTAAATACCCTTGACCCCCTGTTTCTCACCATGGGGCAAAAGGTCGTTTATTGCGGCGCTGCCGGTCAGGGTTCCGCCATGAAAATGACCATTAATCTGCTCCTGGCAGTGATGATGGAGGGCTTGTGTGAATCATTGAATCTGGCCCGACAATCCAACCTTGATCCGGACCTGGTGTTGGACTCCATCCTGTCAGGACCACTCGGATGCGGACTGTTCAATCTTAAAAGCGACATGCTGAAACAGAATGATTTTCCGGTGCAGTTCCCCCTGAAGCATATGACAAAGGACTTGCGCTTCGTTCTGCAGACCGCCGATGAAACCGGAGCAGCGGTGCCGGCGGCACACGCCGTTTTTCAACTTTACAGACAGGGAATAAGCCTGGGAAACGGCGATCTTGACTTTGCAGCGGTGAAACGATCCCTGGAAGCACAGAGCGAACAATAAAACTTTAGCAGGTAAATCCCATGGATCATAATTCATTCAAGGCCCTGGTTGCCGATGAAGTCTCACCCCAGACCTTTGGGCAGAAAATCCGCACAAAAAATATCGCGGAACTGCCGGCAGGCGATGTGCTCATCAGGGTCCACTACTCGTCACTCAACTACAAGGACGCCCTGTCCGCCACTGGAAACCGCGGCGTTACACGGAGCTATCCCCATGTGCCGGGCATAGACGGAGCCGGGGTGGTTGCCGAAAGCAGCAGCCCGGATTTTGCACCGGGCGACCAGGTAATTGCTTCCGGTTTTGATATCGGCATGAATAAACCGGGGGGATTCGGGCAGTATATCAGGGTTCCCGCCGACTGGATAATTCACTGCCCCCCGGGGCTCCCGCTGCGAAGCAGCATGATCTACGGCACCGCCGGTTTTACCGCGGCTCTTTCAGTAGAGCGGCTGGTAAACTTTCCGGTCGGACCGGAAAAGGGAAAAATTCTTGTCAGCGGCGCCACCGGTGGGGTTGGATCGATTGCCATCGCCCTCATGGCAAAACTGGGTTACAGGGTGAGTGCGGTCAGCGGCAAAGCGGATGCTGCAGAATACCTGCAGCACCTTGGTGCCGGTGAAATTATTTCACGGCAGCAGGCGGCCGATACTAGCGGAAAACTACTCCTGAAAGAAAAATGGGCCGGGGTAATTGACACCGTGGGGGGAGAAATCCTTGCCACGTCGATAAAATCAACGGCCTACGGCGGCGCAGTAACATGTTGCGGTAACGCTGCCTCCGCCGACCTGCCATTATCCGTTTACCCATTTATCTTGCGCGGTGTTTCATTGTTGGGTATAGATTCAGCTAAATGTCCAATACAAACCCGGGAAAAAATCTGGCAAAAACTTGCCGGAGAGTGGCGCCTCAAAAGCCTTGATTCCATGGCGACGGAATGCACCCTGGCGGAACTGCCGGATTACATTGAACGCATGCTGCAGGGGCGCCACACCGGTCGCGTGCTTGTCAACCTGCTGTAACAGAATATCAGGGGACAACAAACTGTCCTATACCGGTAAATTAATGAAGGAGGTGCAAAATGTCTGGAAGCGTCTACAAAGTGATTGAACTGGTCGGCACAAGTGAGAATTCCTGGGAAGAGGCGGCAAAAAATGCCGTAGAAACAGCTGCCAAAAAACTGAAAGATCTTCGTGTGGCCGAAGTGACAACTCTTGACATGCGTCTTGAAGACAACAAGGTGATGGCTTTCAGAGCCAAAGTAAGTGTTTCTTTCAAATATCATATCGAATAATTCTTCTATGAGCCTATTTCCAGGGAAACCCGAAACCTGAGGTTTCCCTGGATTTTTTTACATCTTCTCTTTTTTTCTGCGTTTCCTGCCAGATTTTCACCTTTTTCAGGGTCTTGATCAAGGACGCGGCTGTTTCGGTGACCCTTTCTATACAAAAGGGTTTGTATCAAGGGAGGTTGCAGCAGATTCCCAATGGCAACATATTTTCAGTTGCGGCTTCTCCACGGAGTTGAGATAGTATTTTCATGAATTCTCCTCCCACCCAAAAACAGTCCTGGTTCGGTTGGTGCATGTATGACTGGGCCAATTCGGCCTTTGCAACGGTAATTCTATCCGCAGTTCTGCCGATCTACTTTGTTGCCCTGGTACCGGCAGAAGGGACGCATTTATCATTTTCCGGTTTCAGTCACACCTTCAGAGCCACCGCACTCTGGGGCTATGCAGTGTCCTCCTCCATGCTGATCGTGGCGGTTACCTCTCCCTATCTGGGAAGTATAGCCGACCGGTTAAACATGCATCGGAAATTTCTTTTCGGCTACTGTCTTATCGGCGCCTTTGCCACTGCATCACTTTATTTCGCTATTCCCGGCAGATATCTTTTCGCCGCGCTTCTCTTTATTGTCGCCAATGTTGGTTTTGCCGGCGGCAATGTGTTTTATAACGCCTTTCTACCAAAACTTGCCGCCGCGCATGAGTTGAACCGGCTGTCCTCGCGGGGATTCGCTTATGGTTATATTGGCGGCGGACTTGCTTTGCTCCTGGTCTTTGCCATGATCCAGGGCTATAGTTATCTTGGTTTTGCAGATCAGGGAGCGGCAAGCCGTGCCGGTTTTCTCCTTACCGGGATGTGGTGGTTTCTCTTTGCCCTGCCCACCTACCGCTATGTCAGGGTGCCAGCCGACCCGGTAATGTTCGATCTGCCCCACAAAGGAATTCGAGGCTATTTCAGCATTTTTGCTGAAATTAAAAAGTATCCGGCCCTTCTTCTCTTTTTGCTCGCCTTTCTCTTTTATAACGACGGCATCCAGACTATTATCGTGGTTGCGGCGATTTTTGCCCGCGAGGAACTCGGTCTATCCCAGGGGACCATACTCTCCTGCTTCCTGATGATCCAATTCGTCGCCATGCCGGGAACCCTGCTCTTCGGACGTCTGGCTGAAATATACGGCGCCAAACGTTCTTTATATCTGGCCCTGCTGCTCTTCATTCTGGTTACCGTCTACGCCTATTTTATCAATCATGCCTGGGAATTCTGGCTTCTGGGCTTTGTCATCGCCATAATTCTCGGCGGCAGCCAGGCGGTCAGCCGTTCCTTATTTTCCAGCCTCATCCCGCCGGGCGGGCATGCCGAATTTTTCGGCTTTTACGCAATCAGTGCAAAATTCGCCTCGGTTTTCGGTCCCCTGGTCTTTGCTCTGATTATAGATCTCACAGGTTCAGCCCGTCTTTCCATCCTGGCACTTACTTTTTTCTTTGTAACCGGCATGATTCTGCTCTCCCGGGTGCAGACTGCTGAAGCGTCATGACGGTGGGGATATTGGGCAGGCAGAGATTTTTTTGTATTAATGAATACTTGCAGGGGATGTAATGCTGATAAAACAGCTGGAATCAGGAAAAGACAAGGTTTTTTGTTATCTGCTTGCCTGTGAAGAAACCGGAGAGGCGGCGGTCATTGATCCCTGTGGTGACGAGGATCAACTGCTTACCCTGCTGGAGGAGCTTCATCTTTATCCCCTTTTTATTATAAACACCCATTGCCATCCCGATCATACCTGCGGCAATGCGGTAGTTAAGGCTGCGACCGGTGCCGCCATTGTCCGACATGAAGCTGATGAACTTCTGCTGCAGGATCCGGAAGCCAGCGAATATTTCTCCAGACAGGGCTTTCCGCCCTCCCCGCCCGCCGACAGGCTGGTCACGGATGGTGACCAGCTGACAATCGGCAAATATACCCTGCACATCATCCATACCCCCGGTCATTCACCGGGTTCTATCTGTATCCTTGCCGAGGATAATCTTTTTACCGGTGATTCACTTTTTGTCGGGGCTGCGGGTCGCGTCGACGTCCCGGGAGGTGATTTTACAACCCTGATAAAATCCCTTACTGAAAAAATTTCAGTTCTTCCCGATGAAACAAAAATCTGGCCCGGGCATGATTACGGTGACACAAAGACAAGCACAGTAAGCCGGGAAAAAAAAGAGAATCCATATCTTGGCGGTGAATGGTAACCGCTATCTGTTGACCGGACACCAGTAGCCATCGGACCTCTGATCATAACTGCAGCCTTGATATTCCGCGCTCATTACTCCAAAAGCGTTATCCTCAACATGAATCCGCGGCACAAAACGTCTGTTCTCATAGTAAGATCCCGTTGTCTTGGTTGTTTGTGCAGCGCAGCCGGCGAAAATCAAGCTGATTATCACCAATAGTACGGCTGTTTTTTTTCTTTTAATAATAAAACCATTCATCGCCAGACCCTCCTTATTCTGTTTTTATTTGTTCATATTGAAAATTTAGGCCTTACCGATTGAATGTCAAGGCAACGCATATAAAATAGGACCGGCGATTATTCATCTGATTCCGGTAGTTATTGAGAGAATTTTTATTGTAATTTACATCTGATTTGAACAGTATGTTTAAGAAGCTTTCATCGTTTTTACCGCTGTTAACATAATTCTCAAAATCTGAACTCATCTCTATGGATATATCCAAAATGACCAACAGACTTGCAAATGAAAAAAGCCCCTATCTCCTGCAGCACGCCCAGAATCCCGTAAACTGGTATCCATGGTCGGATGAGGCCTTTTCCAGGGCGGCCGAGGAGAACAGGCCGATATTCCTGTCGATCGGCTATTCCACCTGCCACTGGTGTCACGTCATGGCGCGGGAATCTTTTGAAGACCGGGAAGTCGCCGACCTGCTCAATGAAACCTTTGTCTGCATTAAAGTGGACCGGGAAGAACGGCCCGATATTGATAACATATACATGACGGTCTGCACCCTGATGACCGGCAGCGGCGGTTGGCCGTTAACGGTTGTAATGACGCCTGACAGAAAACCTTTTTTCGCCGGTACCTATTTCCCCAAGCATACCCGATACGGACGCATAGGCATGCTGGAAATGATTCCCCGGCTGAAGGAAATCTGGCGCACCAGACACGAAGAGGTACTGCAGTCCACCGATAAGATCCTAGCCATTCTGCAGCAGCAAAATAAATCCACCCCGGGCAGCGACCTTGATGAGGATATCCTGCATAAGGCGTTCAGTGAACTGTCCGGAAGGTATGACAGTCAACACGGAGGTTTCAGCACCGCCCCCAAATTCCCGACGCCGCATACCATTAATTTCCTGCTGCGATACTGGAAAATGTCCGGCAGCGACCGGGCCCTGGACATGGTTAAACATACGCTCACCGCCATGCGGCTGGGCGGCATATTTGATCATGTCGGTTTTGGCTTCCATCGCTACTCCACCGATGAAAAATGGCTGCTGCCCCATTTTGAAAAAATGCTCTACGATCAAGCCCTGCTTGCAATCGCCTATCTCGAAGCCTACCAGGTCAGTGCCGATCCCCTTTACAAACAGACCGCAGAGGAAATATTCACCTATGTACTGCGCCATATGCAGGCACCGAACGGCGGCTTTTATTCGGCGGAAGATGCTGACAGTGAAGGCGTTGAAGGAAAATTTTATGTCTGGAGCATTGACGAGCTGCAAAAAAACCTCTCTCCCGAAGAATCGGATTTTATCCAAAATCTCTATAACCTCAGGGCGGAAGGCAATTTTCATGATGAAGCAAGCGGCAGACAGACCGGGGCAAATATTTTTCATCTCACCAAACCCCTTGCCGCCGTGGCCGCCGAATCCGGACAAAAGCCCGATGATTTTATGGCATATCATGAGGACATACGAAGCCGGCTTTTTAATTTCAGGGAAGCGAGAATCCACCCCCATAAGGATGATAAAATTCTCACGGACTGGAACGGTTTAATGATAGGGGCTCTGGCCATGGGCGCCAGAATTCTGCATAATGACGCATATCTGCAGGCAGCTGAAAAAGGAGCCCGTTTTATTTTAACAACCATGCGCCATGATACTGAACTTCAGCATCGTTATCGTGACGGCGAAGCCGCAGTGGACGGCATGCTGTGCGATTATGCCTATGTGGTCTGGGGACTGCTGGAATTATATGCGGCGAATTTTGATCCGGACATCCTGGGTGAAGCCGTTCACCTGAACGAACGCATGCTGCAACTCTTCTGGGACGAGAAGGACGGAGGATTGTTTCTCACCCCGAAAGACGGGGAATCACTGCTTCTCCGGCCTAAAGAAATTTACGACGGCGCCCAGCCCTCCGGCAACTCCATTGCCCTGCATAATCTTCTGCGCCTGGAACGTCTCACCGCCAACCCTGATCTCGGAACCAAGGCCAGGTGTCTGGTCCGGGCCTTTTCCGATGACATACGGGAAAACCCGAGCGGTTATACCCAGTTTCTTGCGGGGCTGAGTTTCACCCTTGCCCCGGTTACCGAAGTGGTGATCGTCGGCAGTGCGAAGGCTCCAGATACCCGGGAAATGATGTCCGTCCTCCAAAGACAATTTTCACCCCATATTGTCACCCTGCTGAAAGATCCGGACAATGATCCCGACAAAATTGTCTCATTGGCACCGTTCACTGCCGATCATACTTCAATCGACGGCAAGGCAACTGCCTACGTCTGCCGCAACTACAGCTGTGGTGCACCCGCAACTGATGCAGAAAAGCTGGCTTCACTGCTGCAAAATTAAAAACTCTTTCAGAAAGATGGACTCAACGCTTGAGAAATATTTTGTAATGCGATACATAACTAAATCCCGCTGTCATACTTGATCCTGTTTTTGTAATTTTTCACCGGAAGAGGCGTTCAATGAACCAAAACAAATCCCTTGATGAAATGTGCATTAATACCCTGCGTTTTCTTGCTGTTGACGCTGTTCAACAGGCTAATTCAGGACATCCGGGCCTGCCCATGGGGGCAGCTCCCATGGCATATGTCCTCTGGACAAAATTTTTGCGGCACAGCCCCGGAAATCCCGGATGGCCGAATCGGGACCGCTTTGTCCTGTCAGCCGGTCACGGCTCCATGCTTCTTTACGCCCTGCTCCACTTAAGCGGTTACGATCTTTCCCTTGATGAACTGAAAAATTTCCGCCAATGGCAAAGCAGAACACCGGGCCATCCGGAATATGGCGATACGCCTGGTGTTGAGACAACAACCGGTCCTCTCGGCCAGGGTTTTGCCAACGGCGTCGGCATGGCGATTGCCGAGGCGCATCTCGCGGCCCGGTACAACCGGCCGGACCATACTATCGTCGACCATTATACCTACGGGATTATCAGCGACGGTGATGTTATGGAAGGAATCTCCCACGAGGCCGCATCTTTTGCCGGACATCTCAAGCTGGGAAAACTGATCTACCTTTATGACGACAACAAAATATGCATTGAAGGCAAATGTGACCTGACCTTTACGGATGATACCCTGAAACGGTTTGACAGCTACGGCTGGCATGTCCAGCAGGTCGGGGACGGCCACGACCTTGCTGCCATCGAAAACGCCCTGCAGGCAGCCCGGGAAGAAACAGCACGTCCGTCCCTGATTGCATTACGGACATCGATCGGCTTTGGCAGCCCCAATCGCCAGGATTCTCCAAAGGCCCACGGAGAACCGCTTGGCGATGATGAGAGAAAGCTGACAAAGGAAAACCTGGGATGGCCCCAGGAACCACACTTTTATATACCTGATGAAGTTTTGTCCCATTTCAGAAAATCGGTTGACAGGGGCCAGGAGCTTGAGCAGGCCTGGACCGCGTCCTTCAGAAACTATCTGAATGAATATCCGGAGGACGGGGCCGCCTTTGAAAAACAGCTCAAGGGAGAACTTCCCCCGGGCTGGGACCGTGATATTCCCGATTTTCCTCCGGACAACAAGGGCAAGGCCACACGGGTTACCTCCGGAATTGTGTTGAATGCCATTGCCGCAAATGTGCCGGCCCTCATGGGTGGTTCCGCCGATCTTGCCCCTTCAAATAAAACGCTGATTGACAATGAAAACAGCTTTCAGGCCGGCTCCTACGATCAGCGCAATATCCATTTCGGTGTCCGGGAATTCGGCATGACCGCAGTCCTTAACGGCATGGCGCTGCACGGCGGCCTTATTCCCTATGCCGGCACCTTTCTGATCTTCTCCGATTACATGCGGCCGGCCATCCGTCTTGCCTGTCTTATGAAACAGCATGTCATTTATGTCCTGACCCATGACAGCATCGGCCTTGGCGAAGACGGTCCAACCCATCAGCCCATTGAACATCTGGCTTCCCTGCGGGCCATGCCCAACCTCACCGTTCTCAGGCCGGCAGATGCCAATGAAACCGCTGAAGCCTGGAAATTCGCCCTGCAGAACAACAGGGGGCCCACCCTTTTAGCCCTGACCCGGCAGTCCGTTCCCACCCTTGACCGCTCACGGTTGCAGCCGGCTGCTTTATTACACCGCGGCGCCTATATTCTCAAGGATGTGGACCGTACACCGGATGCCCTTATCCTGGCCACCGGATCCGAAGTAAAACTGGCCCTTGATGCCGCGAAAAATCTTGCCAAGGATGACATCGCTGCCAGGGTTGTCTCCATGCCGAGCTGGGAACTTTTTGAAGCTCAATCGCAGGATTACAGAGAGAGTGTTCTGCCGGATAAAGTCACGGCCAGGGTTGCCGTTGAAGCCGGGGTCCCCCTGGGCTGGCATAAATATGTCGGCAGGCACGGCAAAATTATCGGGCTGGATCATTTCGGCGCCTCCGCTCCGATAAACGACCTGTTCGCAAATTTCGGCATTACCGCTGAATCGGTGGAACAGGCAGTCCGTGATCTCATCAACAGGTAATACAGCATATGATTATCGCATTGGGTACGGACCACGGAGGCTTTGCCCTTAAAAAAACGGTTATTGATGCAGTTGAGTCCAGCGGCAACAAGGTGCTTGATCTGGGAACCTTTGACGAAACACCTGTGGATTACCCTGATTATGCCAAGGCCGTTGCTGAAGCCCTGGTAAACGAACAGGCCGAGCTGGGAATATTGATCTGCGGCAGCGGTGTGGGTGCCAGTGTTGCCGCCAACAAGATAGCCGGGATTCGGGCCGGTCTCTGCCATGACACCTATTCAGCCCACCAGGGTGTTGAACACGACAATATGAATATCCTCTGTCTCGGGGCCCGGGTCATTGGACCGGCCCTGGCGGTTGAACTGGTCAATTCCTTTCTCGGCGCCCGTTTCAGCGGGAAGGAAAGACATAGACGCCGTCTGGGTAAAATTGCTGCCCTGGAAAAATCCTGTCCAGATGAATGATGCGCCGGAAAATCGTGCCGGTTGGCGGGAAGAACTGCATACCATAATTTTTGGCGCCGATACCCCGGCCGGCAAGTGGTTTGATGTTCTTCTCATTATCAGCATTCTGGCCAGTGTTCTGGCTGTAATGCTGGATAGTGTCCGCAGCATGAATATCCGGTATGGCACCCTTTTCAACGCGGCTGAATGGTTTTTTACCATTATTTTCAGTATCGAATATATCTTACGACTTATTTGTGTTGCACATCCCCGTCGTTATGCCACCAGTTTTTTCGGCCTGGTGGACTTCATTGCTATCATGCCCACCTATATAAGCCTTATCATTCCCGGCACCGAATATTTTCTTGTCGTGCGCATTTTAAGAATCCTGCGGATATTCAGGGTCTTTAAACTGGTCCAGTACATGGGTGAAGCCGTTTTGCTGACAAAGGCTCTGCGAGCCAGCAGCAGAAAGATAACCGTCTTCCTTTTCGCTGTTCTTACCCTGGTTATAATTTTAGGCTCGCTGATGTATCTGATTGAGGGTGCGCAGAACGGTTTCACCAGCATTCCCCGCGCCATATATTGGGCCATAGTTACTCTGACAACGGTCGGTTACGGCGATATATCACCACAAACCAGTATCGGCCAGATGCTGGCTGCCTGTATCATGATTCTCGGCTACAGTATCATTGCCGTACCAACCGGGATCGTGACCGTGGAACTGTCACAGGCTTCCAACAGGAAGATGACAGGATCTTGCCGGAACTGCACTACGGAAAAACATGACAGCGATGCAGTTTTCTGTAAATATTGCGGGGCAAAACTCTAGTTCTTTGTAATACAGATCATGCCGGTTCAGAAAATAAAAACAGAATGTGATCGCTGCGGCACCTGCTGCATTAAGGGCGGCCCGGCTCTGCATCATGAAGACCGAACGCTTCTAGAGCATAACCAGCTCCATCCAGAACATCTTATTACCATCCGGAAAGGAGAACCGGTTCTTTCCTTGGCTGCGGTGAATTCCACCCCTGCCCCGGTGGAAATTGTAAAAATTAAGGGCAAGAGAAGCGAATGGACCTGCCTTTTTTTTCTTGAAGAAAAATCATCCTGCTCCATATATCAACATCGGCCTCTTGAATGTTGCCTGCAGAAATGCTGGGATACCGGTGATCTTGAAAAGGCGGCGGTCGAAAATCTTCTGAGCCGTTTTGATATTCTTGCTTCGGATGAACCGATTCTGCCTTTCATAAAAATCCATAATCAGGAGTGTTCCCTGGAGAATCTGGCGCAGCTGCTTGCTGCGGCCACGGGAAAAAACACGCAGCAACAGGCCGTAGCCGACCTGACAGAGATGGTAAATATTGATCTGAATATTCGGGCCCGGGCCTATGACCGATTTCATTTCAGTCTCGAACTTGAACTTTTTTTCTTTGGCCGGCCGCTGTTTAAAATTCTTGATCAATTCAGCATAAAGACACATGAAGTAAACGGCAGATGGTGCCTGACTCTGCCTGCCGCTTCTTTATCTGCTGCAGAGGCTGATTCATGATGCAGAATACTCTGCCTGTTTGCGATTCCGATAAATTATCCGTTCTGGGCCACGGTTGAGGACATTCGGTCCCTGCTTCACTGTTTTTGTTTTCAAAACATGAAAATGGGTTATTCTTCTTGAAAAATATTTACTATTGCCGGATGAATTACCGGACAGAAGTATTGCAGGGTAAAAACTGGAAAAACAATAATGAAGCTTAAAAGCGTTGGCGTCAAAGACATCAAATTCCCGGTGTCCATCAGAGAAAAAACCGGCTCCCTTCAGGAAACCGTGGCCAGCATCAGTCTGCATGCTGATATTCCCGGACGATACCGGGAGTCATGCGTTTCAACCTTTATTGCGGCGCTTAATAAATACCAGGATGACATGAGTGTCAATATCCTGGCCCGACTCCTGGCGGAAGTCAGGGATGATCTCCAGGCCGAGGCCGCGCATCTGGAAATGACCTTTCCTTATTTCATCGAAAAAAAGGCCCCTGTAACCCTGACAGCAAGCCTTATGGAATACCCATGCCGATTCACCGGCAGTGTCGGCAGCAACGAGGACTTCATGCTTTCGGTCTGGGTTCCGGTTACCACCCTGTGCCCCTGCTCCAAGGAGATCAGCACAGGGGGTGCTCATAACCAGAGGGCCGAAGTCAATCTGAATGTCAAGTTTTCAGGTTTTATCTGGCTCGAAGACCTGATAAACCTGGTGGAATCGGCTGCCTCAAGCCAGGTTTACGCCCTGCTCAAAAGACCCGACGAAAAATATGTTACGGAACAGGCCTATGAAAATCCCATGTTTGTCGAGGATGTTGTCCGCCGGGTTGCCGAACTTGCCAAGAAACATGAGGCTATTTACTGGTTTTCCGTTAGTGCGGAGAGCTTTGAATCAATTCATAAGCACAGCGCCTATGCTTATGTGGACAGCAATGAACTCTGATGTTTTGCATTTATGCTGAATTTGCTTGACACACTTAGCCTATCTATAGAATTATATTGCGAAATAAAGAAACATCATAATTGGGTGTTTCTTCCGCATTTCAATCACAAATAGGAAAACCCATGCCAAAGGAAATAGTTCCCCCGACATATGTCAGACCCGACAGAACAGCTGTAATAACCTGTCCGCACTGCAGCCGTCAGAAAACCATTAGCGTTGAATCATTCAAGACCCACAAGCACTTACTTAAAATCAAATGTGCCTGTGAAAATGTGTTTACCGTTCAACTCGAACACCGCCAGAGGATTCGTAAGAAGACATATCTGCGCGGAACCTACATCAATCACTCCCAGGATGAAAAACGGGGCTCCATTGTGGTCACAAATGTTTCGGTGGGCGGTCTGGAATTCACCAGTCTCGATCATTACACCTTTAAGGAGGATGACGAGCTTACCCTGAAATTTAACCTGGATGATGAGCATCAGTCTGAAATCAGAAAAGAGGCGGTTGTCAGGGAAATCCGCCGCAACTCCATCGGATGCGAGTTCGAAAAAGGCGGCAATTCAGCCTTTGACGGACCGCTCGGTTTTTATATCATGTCATAATCTGTTCCGGCAGCAGTACTTCCTATACCAACAGCCCGGTTTTCCTGTTTTTCTTTACGTACCTGCAAGGGTCCGCTATATTTCAATATATTGCCGACCTGGTATCCCGGTTTTATTTCCAGATGCTATTACGCATGAGGGTGAAAAAATGAAAAAGCGCCTCGTACTTGTCGGTGGCGGCCATGCCCATATGGTTACCCTGAAAAATTTGCACGTCTTTATTGACAAAGGGCATGAGGTAACCGTTATCGGCCCCTCTCCGTATCACTACTACTCGGGCATGGGACCGGGCATGTTAAGCCGCACCTATGAACCGGATGATATCCGTTTTGCCACAGAACATATAGTCGGCAAACAGGGGGGAGAATTTATCCTGGACAGGGTGGTCAGGATTGACGCTCTGCAAAAATCCGTGCACCTCGAATCCGGCGGCAGCATCAATTACGATATCCTGTCGGTGAATGCCGGCAGTTATGTCCCGAGGAACATGGCCCAGGGTGATGAGACTGACATCTTTACGGTGAAGCCGATTGAAAATCTCCTGGCGGCCAGGAAAAGAATTCTTGAACTGGTCGGGCGTCGAACAATCAGTATAAATGTTGTCGGCGGCGGCCCTTCTTCGCTTGAAATTGCCGGCAACGTCTGGAGACTTGCCAGAGACTCTGGGAAATTTCCACCGACCATACGGATATTTGCCGGCTCTGAACTCATGTCCCGGTTTCCGGCAAAAATCAGAAAAATAGCTTATCAATCGCTGCGGCAGAGAAACATTGAGCTTGTAGAGCATGACTATGCCGAACAAATCAGTTCCGGCCGGATTATCCTTACATCCGGACAAAAATATGCCGCTGATATTATATTTCTGGCTGTCGGGGTGAAACCTTCACCCATTTTCAAAAAATCAGGCCTGCCAACTGGACCGGATGGGGGTCTGCTGGTCAATAAATTTCTCCAGAGTGTGGCGCATCCGGAAATTTTTGGCGGCGGCGACTGTATTTACTTCCAGGATCAACCCCTTGATAAAGTAGGCGTATATGCTGTCCGGGAAAATCCCGTTCTTTACCACAATCTGCTTGCCGGCCTTGAACACAATACATTAAAATCCTTTGATCCGGGCGGTTCCTATCTGCTTATCTTCAACCTGGGCGACGACAAGGGGATACTGGCAAAAGACTCCATCATCTTTGACGGCCGGCCGGCGTTTATAATCAAGGATTACATCGACAGAAAATTCATGCGAAAATTCCAGGCCATGGAAAAATAAATCATCCATCATATCCAGATCAATTCCTAACCACGGCGTTAATTAAACGAACCAGAGATCCTTCTCTGAATATCTTCCACTCACGTCGCAGAGTTGCAAAATTCTTTTATCTGTTACCTTTTTTCCTTGAATAAAGCAGTCTGGCGGGGCGCAGCACCCTGATCCGTCGCACCCGCTTTATGGATTGTACCGATTTAAAACAGGGTTCGGGGCAGTTTGTTTCACCGGATGGGATGTTGGGATTACCCCCTGAACCCGAACGAATATGATATGTATCTGGCTGCCGAAATGAATAGCACCGGCTATCATTTACACTGAAGAAAAGGGTCAGGTTCCGGACCTGAAGGTGATGAGCACATCGCCTGATTCCACCGCCTGGCCTATTTTGATCCGCACCTCATCCACTTCGCCGTCGCACATGGAGGCGACACCACTTTCCATCTTCATGGATTCGATGACAACAATATCCTGACCGCGAAAAACCCGGTCACCCTTCTGCACCCGGATATCAACGGCCAGACCGGGCATGGGAGACCGCAACACATTGTCCTGGAGCAACTTTCTTTCCTTGGGCATGTACTGGGCCAGTTCCCATTCCTTTGGGGAGTAAACCTCAAATATGCGAATGATGCCGCAGAAGGAGGCCCAGAAGAAATTCTCGTGATACTGCAGCCGGAAATATTCTTTCCGGCCATTGATCAAAAGCTTCAGCCGGCGCCGATAGAACTCAAAATCAGGGGTCATGACCTCATAATAGGTGTCATTAACATAAATTTCCCACTTATGCGTATCAATATGGCCCAGCAGGCGGATAGTAAAGATGTTTTTTTCGCCTTTGACCACATACTCATTCCAGACCTGCGGCCGATGGTCAGGGCCGACCTTGGCAATCATCGGTTTCAGAGATTCACGCACCAGGTTCTGACGGTTATGATAGACAAGGGTTGAAGCGATCACCATCATCTCAAGCTTTTCCATGGGCGGATCTATTTTCATTACCCCCTGGTCAAAGTGTTCATCAATAAAACCGGTTGAAAGTCTGCCTTCGATAAATGCGGGATGGTTGAGAATGGCATTGGCAAAGTCCGCATTTGTTATCACCCCCTCGAGGTGGAACTTGTTCATGGCCTGCACCAGTCTCTTTCTGGCCTCCTCCCGGTCTTTGCCCCAACTGATCGCCTTGGACAGCATGTTGTCGTAATAGATACTGACCCGGCTGCCTGCCATAATGCCGCTGTCCATCCTGATATTGGTGCCACGCGGTTCAGCATACCTGGTGACCAGTCCGGTGGAAGGCAGAAAGTTGCGCTCCGGCTCTTCGGCGCAGATGCGGACCTCAATGGACCATCCGTTCAGAACGATATCTTCCTGCCGGTATGGAAGGGTCTGGCCGTCCGCCACCTGCAATTGAAGTTCTACGAGGTCAAGGCCGGTGACCAGTTCAGTAACAGGATGCTCAACCTGTAAACGGGTATTCATCTCCAGGAAGAAAAAGTCTCCTGCGGGATCCATGATAAATTCAACCGTACCGGCATTGCTGTATCCTGCTTCACGGGCCAGGCTGCTCGCTTTTTCACCGATATCATGCCGCATTTCGGGTGTTAATGCCAGGGAAGGGGCCTCCTCGATCACCTTCTGGTAGCGACGCTGGATGGAACATTCCCGTTCCCCCAGATAAATAACATTGCCGTGTTGATCCGCCATGATCTGGATTTCAATATGCCTCGGCTTTGCCACAAAACGTTCCAGGAATATCTTGTTGTCGCCGAAGGCTTTGCGGGTTTCTTCCTGGGCGGCCTTCAGGGCTGCTGCCAATTCCTCCGGTCCATGAACAATGCGCATGCCCCGGCCGCCGCCGCCTGCTGCCGGTTTAAGCAGAACGGGATAGCCGATTTCACCGGCAATGGTACGGACCTCGTCCAGGTCGGAGACCGGCCGGTTGTGACCGGGGACCACCGGGACCCCTGCCTTTATCGCCAGGTTTTTAGAGGCGATCTTATCACCCAGCATGGCAATAACCGGGGCCGGGGGACCAACAAAAATCAGACCGGCATCGAAAACCTTTTGGGCGAACGCTTCATTCTCGGACAGAAAACCATAGCCCGGATGAATGGCCCGGCATCCTGACTTTAGGGCCGCGTCAATAATTTTTTCCTTTACCAGGTAGGATTGTTCCGACGGCGCCGGTCCGAGAAATATCGCCTCATCAGCCTCCTGTACATGCAGGGCCCGGCTGTCTATTTCCGAAAAGACCGCAACGGTCCCGATCCCCAGCTTACGGCAGGTTTTGATGATACGCACCGCTATTTCGCCTCGATTGGCAATCAGTATTTTTTCAAACATAGCAAGCAGACCCTTTTATGCTTTTAGGATTAAAGTGGGATATTCCCGTGTTTGCGACTGGGATTCTTCTTGTTTTTGCTTTCCAGAAACTGCAGGCTTCTAATCAGGCGCTGCCTGGTATCCCGGGGAGTAATCACGTCGTCGATATAGCCTTTTTGGGCGGCCAGAAAGGGATTGGCAAAAGTTTTTCGGTACTCCTCGGTTTTCCGGAGCAGGAGTTCTTCAGGATTATCAGCGGCCTGGATCTCCTTGCGGTAGATAATTTCAGCCGCTCCCTTGGGACCGAGCACAGCTATCTCGGCCGTGGGCCAGGCAAAATTTACATCGCAGCGTATATGCTTGGAATTCATGACCACGTAGGCCCCACCGTATGCCTTGCGCAGAATGACCGTAATCCTGGGTACGGTGGCCTCGACAAAGGCAAACAGGAGTTTGGCGCCGTGGCGGATGATGCCCCCGTGCTCCTGTTCCGGCCCCGGCATGAAACCGGGTACATCAACCAGGCAGATGAGCGGAATATTGAATGAATCACAGAAGCGGACAAAACGGGCGGCCTTGGTTGAGGCATTGACGTCGAGCACTCCGGCAAGAACAGCCGGCTGGTTGGCGATCAGGCCGATAGTCTGGCCGCCGAGACGACCGAAGCCGCAGATGATATTGCCGGCAAACTTAGCCTGGTATTCAAGAAATTCAGCGCCGTCCAGGATGCTGGTGATAAGTATCTTCATGTCATACGTCTGATTCGGGTTTGACGGTATGAGATAATCAAGAGCCGGATCCATGCGGTCAACCGGGTCCCGCAGATCAAGCAGGGGTGCCCGCTGCTTATTGTTGGACGGCAGGTAATTGATCAGCCGCCGTACTTCCCGGAGGCAGAGAATATCGTTGGGCAGGACAAAATGCGCCACCCCGCTTTTTTCACTGTGTACCTGGGCTCCCCCGAGATCTTCTGCCGTAATTTCCTGGTGGGTTACGGTTCTTACCACATTAGGTCCGGTGACAAACATGTAGGACGAATCTTCGACCATAAAGGTGAAGTCGGTCATGGCCGGACTGTAAACCGCCCCGCCGGCGCAGGGTCCCATGACACAGGATATCTGCGGCACCACACCGCTGGCCAGAACATTGCGGCTGAATATCTCGCCATAGGCGGCAAGGGAATCCACTCCTTCCTGGATGCGGGCGCCGCCTGAATCATTAAGACCGATGATGGGAGCACCCACCATGACGGCATGGTCCATGATCTTGGCAATCTTCCCCGAATGCGCCTCACCCAGGGATCCGCCGAGAATGGTGAAATCCTGGCTGAAGATACAGACCTCCCGGCCGCCGATGGTGCCGTGACCGGTGATAACTCCGTCGCCGGGATACTCGTCGGCGCCGTCTCCGCCCTTCCCTGATTTGAGCAGATCAAATTCCTCAAAAGAGCCTTCATCCAGCAGCAGTTCTATCCGTTCCCGGGCCGTCAGTTTGCCCTTTTTATGCTGCACCTCTATCCGATTGGCGCCGCCGCCCTGGTATGCTGAATCCTTCATGGCTTCAAGCGAAGCCAGATTGTCATTATCCTGCCATTGCACGTCGTCTCTCCTTTGTTAAAAACTATGGGGTTATAACTCGACAGCCCGTTTAACAAATAGTTATTCCACGAAATGTAAATCTGTTCAATCCAATTATATGTAAATGAAATTTCCGGATACAGAAAACAGGGTTTTATTTATTATAACCGATCTGGGCCGTAAGTCCGCAGATACCGGTTGTCCTGCAGGGAGATACTATTTTCAGAAGTTACGGTGCCAATATTTTTTGTTGCGGCTGACCCGGCGTTCGCTGTAATAGCCCGGCTTGCGATACGGGCACCCCAAGCGCATAGAGGTGAAGATCACCCTGCCGGGCCATTCATAAATGGATCCGACGCACCCGGTCCGCGTATTCGAAAGCTGACGAGAAGGGAGAAATTCCGCATACTTAGTTAGCAAGAGATAACATAACAGCATGGTTATCTGAAATGCCCGGCGGATAATTGATCGGAACCGGAAAATCTCCGGTAAGAAAACCTGATCCCCGGCAACGGTGACATTCATAAAAGCCTAACCCGCCACGCCCGCCACAAACCCGGCATCGAACCCGGGCAGGCAGGCAAAGGGGGACATGACCACCCTGCATGGTCTGTTCATGTGTTAAGGCAATTACCACCTGATGGTTTTGCCGCATCTCTCCGAAAACATCTGCCCTTGAAGTCAAATTGGGAAACAGGCAGTCAATCCCGCCATTTGCGGATGGTCCATGGTCCAGGGATGCGCCTGCCGGCGATACGGTGCCGGAAGCAAACGGTTCCTTTTCGGGAATGAGGGGTTCCGTTTAGACCCGGGAAAATCCAATGCCGGTGCGGGACTATAAATGATCGGGCTTCATCTTCATGCGCCGCAGATGGTCACCTGCGGCTATTGGGTCTCACCCTCCATATCGTCCCTTGCAGGTTCCGGGTAGATACAGTTCCGCCAAAGGTATTTTGCAATGCCTCTAATTTTTAATTGTCCGGCATGAAAACTTCTATCGCCTATACAGTTTCTGTTGCTTGATATAGTCCTCCACCGCCGAAGGCACCAGACCGGCAATATCTTCACCTCGGCCGACCTTCTCCCTGATCTGCGTTGATGATATGGGGACCGGATCCATGTGCTGCAGAATGAAGGAGCCCTTATTGTCGGGGGAATTCCAGGTTTTCTGCAGGGGATCGTATCGATAGCCGCTGAAGGTATTGCGAAGCACAGCTTCTACCTTGTCAAACGGGAATCCGGGCCTGGAAATAATAACAAGATTGACCAGGACCGGCAGCTCCCGGAACCGTTTCCAGGTATCGATCTCTAAAAATGCATCGGCACCGATGATGAAATAAAGATCCGCCTCCGGTCCCATCTGCTGCACCAGGATGTGTATGGTATCAATCGAATAGGAAGGCGCTTCCCGCTTTGCCTCGATATCGGAAATGACAAAATCCGGGTAAGGATTCAATGCCTTTTGCAGCATGGTGACGCGATGATTCAGGCTGGAGATTTGCCGCCCCTCTTCATGACCGGGCTTGTGCGGCGGCTGTAATGCAGGAATAAACCATACCGAATCAAGCACAAGTGCTTGCAGCACATGGCCGGCCACCGCAAGGTGGCCGTAATGAACCGGGTCAAACGTACCGCCCAATAGGCCGATTTTCGGGGATTCCGTCAGTTTTTGCACGAACAGTCATTCCCCCTCTAACAGTGTCTCAGGTTCGCACCTGGCCATCGCCGTAGACAATAAACTTTCTGGCCGTCAGTTCTTTTAATCCCATGGGCCCGTATGCGTGCAGCTTGGTGGTGCTAATGCCGATCTCAGCGCCAAGGCCGAACTGGCCGCCGTCGCTGAAGCGGGTGGAGGCGTTGACCATGACCGCCGATGCATCAACCTCCCTGATGAACCGCTGGGCATTGGCATAATCGGCGGTGACGATCACCTCGGTATGCTGGGAGCCGTACCTGGCAATATGATCCATGGCACCATCAAGATCATCAACCACCCTGACTGCAAGAATAAGATCCAGAAATTCCGCATACCAGTCATCTTCGGTTGCCGCGCTGACATCAGGAAGAATTTCTCTGGTCCGTTCGCATCCCCGTATCTCTACTCCTGCATTTGCAAGCCTTGACCCGATCCGCGGCAGGAAGTCCGCCGCAATATCCCGATGGATCAGCAAGGTTTCAAGGGCATTACAGACTCCGGGTCGCTGGGTCTTGCCGTTCATGACAATTTCAGCCGCCATATCAAAATCAGCTTCGGCATCGACAAAAACATGACATACCCCTTTATAATGCTTCAGCACCGGAATGCGGGAATTCTGAGCCACAAAGCGGATGAGCCCTTCGCCGCCGCGGGGAATTATGAGATCAATATGATCTTCCAGGGAGAGCAGAACGTTGATCGCCTCGCGGTCAACAACGGGAATGACCTGGATCGCCGCCGGGTTGATATTTTCTGCCGCAAGACAATCCTGCATCAGTTTTGCCAGGGCAAGGTTGGAGTAAATTGCCTCGGAGCCTCCCCGCAGAATCACCGCATTTCCCGCTTTCAGGCAGAGAGCTGCAGCATCAACGGTTACATTGGGCCGTGATTCGTAAATCATGCCAATGACGCCGAGGGGTATACGCATCCTGCCGACCATGAGTCCGTTGGGACGGCGGATCATTTCGTCGATTTCTCCGACCGGGTCCGGCAGAGCCGCCACCTCCTGCAGACCGGCGATCATACCATCGATAACCTTGTCGGTCAGGGCCAACCGGTCAAGCATCGCGGTGGACAAACCCTTTTCGCGGCCTGCTTTCAGGTCTATTGCATTTTCAGCCTGAATAAACTCCTTCTGTTGCCGCAAGGCTTCAGCCATGAGGCGCAGGACGTTATTTTTGCGGATGGTCGACTCATAGGCCAGTTTTCGTGCCGCTTCTTTTGCTGCCATCGCAAGTGATTCAATATTTTTCTGAACTGACATGTAATTCTCCGTCCGGTAGAATTTTTCCGTTTGTTATTTTTTTACAGAAGAACAAGGTTGTCCCGGTGGATAACCTCATCACTGTCCTTATACCCCAAGGTCTTTTCAATATCGATGGTATTGAGTCCCTTTATTTTGTCGAGGTCATCGGCATTATAGTTGCTCAATCCGGTTGCTATGACATTACCATTTTCATCAAGACACTGCACCGGGGATCCGACGCTGAAACAGCCCCGGACCTCAAGGATGCCAGAGGGCAAGAGACTTTTGCCTCTTTGTACCAGGGCCCTGCAGGCGCCTTTATCCAAAACCAGAGAACCCTGCGGCCGCAGAACGTAGGCTATCCAGTGTTTTCGGCTTTGCATTTTTTCGGCCCGGGGCAGAAAAAACGTACCGACCGGTTCCGAGGCGAACAACCGCTGCAGGATGGAGTCCTGCCGGCCTGACCCGATGAAGGAGCTGCCGCCCCGGGCTGAAACCGTACGGGCTGCCTGGATTTTGCTCTGCATCCCGCCCGTACCGAGAGCACCGACCACAAAGCCGGCCATCGCCTCGACTTTTTTATCAACCCTGGCAACCGTGTAGACCGGTTTCGCCTCCGGATCCTGATGCGGATTGCCGGTATAAAGGCCGTCGACATCGGTGAGACAGATAAAAAGATCAGCCTCGATGAGATTCGTTATTAGGGCGCCGAGGGTGTCGTTGTCGCCAAATCGCAGTTCTTCTACAGAAACGGTGTCATTTTCGTTAATGATGGGGATAATCTTCCATGCCAGCAGGGTCAGTATGGTATTGCGAACATTTAAATAACGGTTTCTGTTGGCCAGGTCGTCATGGGTGAGCAGCACCTGGGCGACCTTGTATCCCAACCGGTCGAATATATCTTCATAGAAGCGCATGAGGCTGCTCTGACCCACTGCCGCAGCTCCCTGTTTTTCCTTCAGTTCAAGTTTTCTGCAGCTGTCCAGCCCAAGCCTTTTTTTTCCGGCAGCCACCGCACCGGAACTCACCAGGATCACCTCCTTGCCGGAGGTGATCAGAAACGAAACCTCCCGGGCCAGGTTTTCCATAACAGACAGATTAAGGCCGTTCTTACCGGTTAAAACCGCGCTGCCGATCTTGACTACGACGCGTCTGGACTTGGCAAGATATGTTTTGCGCAGGGCAAACCCTTCTTCTTTATTCACCTGAAATGTCATCGGTCGGCTTCATGCTTCGTTTGATATAAAATAATCCCGGCCCGGCTAAGGTACTAAAACAATAACTACTCGTCAATTTTCTCCTCGAGGATTTCAACCAGGTACTGCTTGAGGGCGTCGATACCGGCACCGGTCAAGGCTGATATTGCGAGTACACCAATATTCTCGGCGGCAAATTTTTTAGCCAGTTTTTTATAGTGCTCAGGATCCGTCAGGAGGTCAATCTTGTTCAGGACAATAACCTTTCTGCGGTTCAGCAGTGATTCATTAAATTTGCTCAGTTCATGTTCAATTGTCTGCTGGTCTGCGATAACTTCGGAATAGGGCTTGGAGCCATCGAGGATATGCAGAAGTACCCTGGTCCGTTCAATATGCTTCAGGAATTTGTGGCCTAAACCGGCGCCGTCATGGGCCCCGGCAATGAGCCCGGGAATATCGGCTATAATATGGGGGGGGTGCTGGGCAAGTTGCATAACCCCGAGATGCGGCACCAGGGTAGTGAAGGGATAGGAAGCAATTTTGGGATGCGCGGCCGACAATTTTGACAGCAGGGTTGACTTGCCGGCATTCGGCAGACCGACAAGGCCCACATCGGCTAAAATTTTCAGTTCGACCCGCAGCCATCTTTCCTCGCCCGGTTTGCCGCGGCCGGCAATTCGCGGCGCCCGGTTTGTACTGCTGGCAAAATGGGTATTCCCGCGACCTCCCCTGCCGCCCCTTGCCATAACGATACTTTGCCGGTCGGCAATGAGATCCGCAATTACCTCATCGGTTTCAGCGTCTTTGATGATTGAACCGGCAGGCACTTTAACAACAAGGTCAGAACCGTTGCGGCCGTGTTTTTTCTTACCCTGTCCATGCCCGCCCCTTTCAGCCAGAAAATGCGACCGGTACTGAAAATCAATAAGAGAGTGCAGCCGCCTTGAGGCTTCAATCATGACATTGCCGCCGTCACCGCCGTCACCGCCGTCAGGGCCGCCTTTCGGGACAAACTTTTCCCGGCGGAAGCTGACGCAGCCGTTGCCGCCGTCGCCTCCTTTGACAAAAAATTTGGCCTCATCAATGAAAGCCATGACAAATATCTGACTGTTTATTCCGGTTATACCGCGATAATGCTGCTAAACGCGGATTAATGAAGAACGGGTACCTCTCTACATACTAACAGCACCCGTTCCGCTGCTGGTGGGACGTTTGAGACTCAGTTGTTGCCCCCTAAACTCCGCAGAGTATGGGACAGGAGTGGGAATCAGGACTCGTTTGGATAAACGCTGACCCTTTTGCGGTTGCGGCCGAAATCTTCATAAGCAACAACACCATCAACTTTGGCGTACAGGGTATAATCACGGCCAAGTCCGACGTTGGTTCCCGGGTGTATTTTGGTGCCCAGTTGGCGAACCAGGATATTGCCGGCCTTGACAATCTGCCCGCCGAATCTTTTCACACCCCGTCGCTGACCTATGCTGTCCCGACCGTTTCTTGTACTGCCGCCCGCTTTTTTATGTGCCATGAAAAAACCTCAATGTATTATCGAAAAGAGTTCTGAACTGTTACTGTTTCATATGGAAATGCCGGAAATTTCCAGGGTTGTGAACATCTGGCGATGACCGCGTTTGACGCGATACCCCTTGCGTCGCTTCTTTTTGAAAACCAGTACCTTTTTTGCCTTATCCTGCTCAACGATGCGTGCGGCTACTACCGCCCCTTCAACGGTGGGCTGACCAATTTTTGTGTTGTCGCCGTCAAATACAGCAAGAACATCTTTCAGCTCAACTGTATCACCGACATTGCCGGTAATTTTCTCAACCCGAACCAGGGAACCTGCTGCTATCCGGTACTGTTTTCCGCCGGTGCGGATTATGGCGTACCCCGAATCAGCGGCGATTTTGTTTTTGGCTGTACCCTTTCCGGCATTTTTGGGCGCTTCCGGTTTTTCGGCTTGCGGAGCAGCCGGAGAAGGCGTCTCGGTCCCGGCCGATTCTCCGCTTTTGCCTTCAGCCTCAGAAAGCAGTTCAATAAGCTCTGCTTTTCGGGCCTTTTTATTAAATGAAACTCCCAGGCCGTCCAACTCATCGACCAGCTCTTTTATGGTCATTTTTTCATAATCTTTCATGGAATTATCCTAATTTTCTATCTGATACGTTAATGTTTTGCTATTCATCAGAAGCCCTTATCACAACCATATACTGTTGACGGATTAAGGGTAAGACCGCATTGGTTTTTCCACCAACGCAGAAACAGGCATTAATAACAAAACGTCAACATTTGTCAAGCGCAATTTACGGGCTGCTTCGGTCTATCCTTCCGCCAACCGTGCCGCTTCTTTTTCCCGGCGGATCTTGCGGGCCATTTCAAATGCCTTCTCTTTCCCGTGTTTATTAATTGATACGGAAGTTTTACCCTGTTTACCGGAAGCGGTTACCCAGCTCACCTCATACCGGTTCAGTTTTGTATTATGGCGGACACCCACTACCCCGGTCTTTGAGTTGCTGATGGTGACAATATGCTTATCGGTCCGTTGCTTGCCGAGCTTTGCCTCGATTTTATCACGCCAGGCCAAGGCGGCAAGAAGACTTGAGTATCTGCCGCCGCATTTGCGGTCGGAAAAAAACTTTGAGTATGTTTTTCCCAGGTAGCGCACCCGAACATACCAGCCATGGGTCCGTTTTATATCCTGATCAATACGGGCGATATCCTTATGTTTTTCAAGGAGGATCTTGTCATCCTTCTTCATGCATTTACTCCTCAAGCCTGCGGAGCAGGCTAATTATTCTCACAGCTTCTGCATTTTGTTTTATAATGAGCGCAATATTCGGCATGTCCTGTTTAATAGCAGAAATTCAAAATAATGGCTGATTTTAAAAAACTCACATCGAATTTTGAGTATTAAACGTTAAGCCTGCTGTTGCTGTAGATTACCGGCGATTTAAAAAAATACCGGCGGATCCTTAGCCGACGTGACAAGTTGGTTAGGTTATAAAATGGCAAGGCCTTCAACATTTCGCAAGGGAATTTTTTTTCGCGAGCAACTATAAACACAGTTTTTTCTCATTACAACTTAAAAAGTTGAGGTTTGACAAATTTTCAATTTAGAGCCATTGTTGCCTTCTCTTCAAAACACTTATGCAAAGGGATATACGGTGACTGATTCCACCCATGAATTCGATCATTTTGTCAGTATTGTCAAGATGCTGCGCTCCAAAAACGGCTGTCCCTGGGACCGGAAGCAAACCCCACTTTCCCTGAAACGATATCTTTTGGAAGAAACCCATGAACTCCTGGAGGCAATTGATGCGGATGATCAGCAGCACATTAAAGAGGAATTGGGGGATCTCCTGTACATAATCGTCTTGATGGCTCAAATTCACAGTGAAGGAGATTATTTTACCATTACTGATGTCATTGCAGCGATCAGTGCCAAGATGGTTCGCAGACATCCCCATGTATTCCAGGATGAAAAAACGGCTTCAGATGCTGAACTCAGAAAAAAATGGTTGGAAATCAAGGATAGGGAAAAAGAGGAACGCAAGAAACCCAAAAAAAATTGACAATTTCCTCCAGGTCATGTAAAAGACCAGATTCGTTTTTAGGCTTTATACTCTTATAACCTTCTCGCTCTCTGCCGGAACTGGATAGCGAGGGCCACTTCAAGTCCATGAGGAGGATCACATGCGCAGATACGAAACAATTTTTATTGTCAGGCCCAACATTGCCGAAGATGAGATTGGGGTAATTACCGGCAAGGCCACTGCCACCATTGAAGGTGACGGCGGTACCATTCTCAGAATCAATAACTGGGGTCTGAAAAAACTCGCCTACCTGATCAAAAAGGAAACCCAGGGATACTATGTGTATGTCGATTATGCCGGAGTTCCCGCATCCGTAGCGGAAATCGAACGTATTTTCAGAATCGACGACCGTATTCTCAAGTATCTAACCGTCAAGCTGGCTGATTCCTGCGATCCTGAAGCGATCAAGGAACTACTTGCCAATGCTGAATCGGAGGCGGATGATGAACAGGAGGATACGGAAGACCAGAAATCAGATACCGACGAAGAAGAGAAAACCGACTGATTTCCCCTCTTTTCTTGAACCTGATCCTAATCTGCATTATGAATAACTGAAAAATCTGGAGAAGCTGCTATGCCACCCAAAAAAAGAATATTCCCCCGGCAGAAAGTCTGCCGGTTTTGTGCTGACAAGAGTCTGGTGATAGACTACAAGGAAGTGAGAACTCTGCGGAATTTTGTCACTGAAAGAGGCAAAATTATTCCCCGCCGCATCTATGGCAACTGTGCCAGGCATCAGAGAAAATTAACCGATGCCATCAAAAAGGCCAGACAGATTGCCCTGATGCCGTATGCCGGCACAACACAACTGTAAATAAACAGGTTAATGAGGTGACTGCACCATATTTTCTGGGCAGATATGGAGAAAGAGAGACCCGATTGGCAGTCTTGACCCTGCTGGCCGCAATCTTACTTCTTCCCTCCCTGTTCCCTGAGAAAATAGGCTGGCTGACAAGCCTTGTGCCTTTGCCTTTCTTCTACTTCCATGTCAGCCTGGGCAAAAAAGAGGGATTTCTCCTCATACGCAACGCTGTACTTCTTGCCGCAGGCGGGGCATTGCTCTTCGGGTCGCTGCCGGTATTCATCTTTTCTTTAACCATGGTGCCGCTTGGAATTGCTTGTGCCGCCGGAGTTTTTAGCAGGAAATCACCGGTTGCCACCGCATTTATCGGCACCCTGGTACTGACAGCCACCTGGCTTCTTTACTGGTCGGGTCTTGCCATGATCCATGGGACAAACCCTTACACGTCTTTACTGGCAGACCTTGACAAGGGATTGAGCAACGGCCTCATGCTTTATGAGAAATCAGCCGAGCTTACTCCTGAAACGCTGGAAAGCATTCGCCGGGCGGTTGAACTCCTGCGGATCTATATACCAAAGATCCTGCCGGCCATGCTGATCTCAGCCGTCCTGGGCACCGTTTGGCTGAATCTGGCCTTGGGAAACCGGCTTCTCAGGAGGAAGAACCGGGAAATTATTCCCTGGCCGGAATATAATAAATGGAAGGTGCCGGATCATTTTGTCTGGCTGGTTGTACTTTCCGGTGTGGTCTTTTTATTACTGCCGCAGCCTGTGAGCATCATTGGTCTTAACGGCCTGATAGTTTGCAGTACGGTATATTTTTTTCAAGGCCTGGCTATCGCTGCAAGCCTGTTAAACAGATGGTCCGTGCCCGGGTTGATCCGGGTTCTGATTTATGCATTGATCTTCATTCAAACCTATGGCATCATCCTAATGTCGTTTCTCGGTTTGCTTGATGTCTGGGCTGATTTCAGAAAGCTTGAACAGCAGCCGGGCGCCAACAATAATGGTTCCGCATGATGGTCATCGCAGGAAATATGCGTCATAAATATGTACCAAACATTACTTTTTGAAAAGAACTTTTCGAGGTAGAAAAAATGGAGCTTATTCTTAAAAAAACGGTGGAATCCCTCGGCGAAGAGGGTGATATTGTAAAGGTCAAACCCGGTTATGCACGAAATTATCTGATCCCCAAAAAAATCGCAGTAATGGCCAACAAATCCAATCTGGCCCTGTTGGAACATGAAAAGGCGACGATTGAAGCGAGACGGCAAAAGCAGCGGCAGGAAGCGGAATCTCTGGCAAAAAAGATCTCCGGCGCCGTCATTTCCATAAAACATCGCGTCGGTGACGAAGAGAAACTGTTTGGTTCCGTTACCGCGGCTGACATCTCCGAAAAACTGGCGGAGATGGGTATCCAGTTGGACAAGAAAAACATACTTCTGCCGGAGCCTATTAAGACCCTGGGTGAATTCACCGTGCCGATCAAGGTCGGTTACCAGACGACATCGGAAATAGCGGTTCAGGTAGTTCCGCTGGAGTCCGAATAATACAAATGAAAAAGGGTGACAGGGCCATGGACGCTGACCGGACAGCATCAAAGCCAAAAACACCCTCTGATCTGCATCGTTTACCTCCCCAGAACCTGGAGGCTGAACAGTGCGTGCTGGGATCCGTACTGCTGCATCAGGGAGCACTGGCAAAAATTCTGGAACTGACGACGCCGGAAGATTTTTACCGTGATGCCCACAGGTTCATCTTCAAGGCTATGGTAGCTCTTTTTGAAAAAAATGAGCCCCAGGATATAATTACGGTTATCAATATCCTCAAGGACCGGAATCAGCTTGATGCAATCGGCGGCCCGGCCTATCTTTCCACCCTTACCGATATTGTTCCGGTCGCCGCCAATATCACGTATTATGCCCAGATCATCAGGTCAAAGTCGATACTGCGGCATCTCATCCAGACCTGCACCGAAATAGCCACCCGCTGTTACGAAGAACAGGATGATATCGACAGCCTGGTCGATGATGCCGAGCAGACCATATTTGAAATTTCCCGCTACAAAAGCGGCCAGGATTTTCAGGCGCTCAGCAAGATCATTCCCGAAACCTTCAAGCGCATTGAAAAGCTGGCTGAAAAGAAAGAACTGATTACCGGAGTCCCCACCGGCTATGATGATCTTGACAGAATAACCGCGGGACTGCAGCCCTCTGATTTAATCATCCTGGCCGGAAGACCCAGCATGGGCAAAACCGCTTTGGCCATGAATATCGTCCAGAATGCTTCCATTTTTCATAAGACCCCGGTCGCGGTTTTCAGCCTGGAAATGTCAAAAGAACAACTCGGCATGCGTTTGTTGTGCTCGGTCAGCCGGGTTGATTCCCAGGATCTGCGTACCGGCTTCATTCGCGATCCCGATTGGCCGAAACTTGCGCGGGCCACGGGTATACTCTCAGAGGCCCCAATTTATATAGATGACACCCCGGCAATCGGTGTCCTCGAAATGCGGGCCAAATCCCGCAGGTTGAAAACCGAATTCAACATCGGCCTGGTTGTGGTCGACTATCTGCAACTCATGCGGGGCCGGTCCAATGCGGAGCGCCGCGAACAGGAAATCAGCGAAATTTCGCGGTCGCTGAAAGCCATGGCCAAGGAACTGAACCTGCCCGTCATCGCACTGTCGCAGTTGAACCGCAGCCTGGAATCCCGGCCCAACAAAAGGCCGCAGTTATCTGATCTGCGAGAATCGGGAGCCATTGAACAGGATGCCGATGTTATCTGCTTTCTGTATCGGGACGAGATTTATAACAAGAGTGAAGATAATCCCAGGCGCGGCATCGCAGAGGTCATAATCGGCAAACAGCGCAACGGGCCGACCGGAACCGTTGAACTTACATTTATCGACAAGTTCACCACCTTTGAAAACTACGCCCGGGTTGATATTCCTGCATCCTATGTAGAGTCAAACTAATTGTATAAAACCGTATCATGACCTCACCCCTCCCAAAAGAGCCCGGCCGCTACGATTTTGTCTCCATTGAAGCCAAGTGGCAAAAACACTGGTTTGCCAAAAATACATTCAAGGTCGGCGAGGACCCGGCCCGCCGGAAATATTACCTGCTTGAAATGTTCCCCTATCCTTCCGGCAGGATACACATGGGCCACGTGCGAAACTACTCCATTGGCGACGTGATCGCACGGTTTAAAAGGATGCAGGGCTATAATGTCCTGCATCCCATGGGATGGGATGCATTCGGCCTGCCGGCGGAAAATGCCGCCCTCAAGCACGATACCCAGCCCGCCAAATGGACCTATGAAAACATCGACTACATGAAGCATCAGCTCCAGCGGATGGGATTCAGCTACGATTGGGACAGAGAACTGGCCACCTGCGACCCGGATTACTACCGCTGGGAGCAACTGTACTTCATCAAGATGTACAAAAGTGGGTTGGTGTACCGGAAGCTGACCACCGTAAACTGGTGTGAGTCCTGCCAGACTGTTCTGGCAAATGAACAGGTAATTGACGGCCGGTGTTGGCGCTGTGATAATCATATCCTGCCCCAGGATATGTATGGCTGGTTTTTCCGCATAACCGATTATGCTGATGAACTGCTGCAGGAGTGCGACAACTTACCCGGCTGGCCGGAGAAAGTCCTTACCATGCAGCGGAATTGGATAGGCAAAAGCCTTGGGGCTGAAATCGAATTCCCCGTTGAGGACACCGACCGGGTCTTGAAGATATTTACCACCCGGCCGGATACTATATTCGGCGCCACCTTCATGTCCATTGCCCCGGAACACCCCCTGGTGGAACTGAGCAAAGGCACCGGTCAAACCGAGCAGGTATCCCGATTCGTGGCCAGGACAAAAATTGCCCGCAAACAGCAGACGCCGGACGAGGAAATTGAAAAGGAAGGCGTTTTTATCGGACGATACTGCATTAATCCATATACCGGCGATCGCCTGCCCATATATGCCGCTAATTTTGTCCTCATGGAATATGGCACCGGTGCCGTCATGGCGGTGCCGGCCCACGATCAACGGGATTTCGAATTTGCCCGCAAATACGATTTGCCGGTCAAGGTCGTGGTGCAGCCCCAAGATTGTCGGCTTGATGCATCTTCCCTGGATGCTGCCTTTGAGGATCCGGGGGTTCTTGCCGGTTCAGCGCAGTTCAACGGCTTGCATTCAGAAGAGGCAAAGGCCGCCATCACCGCCTTTGCCGAAAAACAGGGGTTCGGAAGCGCCAGGACGACGTATCGCCTTCGGGACTGGGGTATTTCCAGACAACGGTACTGGGGAACCCCTATTCCTATGATTCATTGCTCCGCCTGCGGGGTGCAGCCGGTTCCGGAGAACGATCTGCCCGTTGTTCTCCCCCCGGATGCCAAACCGGATAAAAGCGGACGCTCTCCCCTCCACACCCTTGAAAGTTTTTATAAAACCACCTGTCCTGTCTGCGGCGGCGAGGCAAAACGTGAAACCGACACCATGGATACCTTCGTGGAATCCTCCTGGTATTTTGCCCGCTATGCCAGTCCCGACTATACGGCAGGACCTCTTGACCGGGAAAAGGTGGATTACTGGCTGCCGGTTGACCAGTATATCGGTGGGGTGGAACATGCAATCCTGCATCTTCTCTATGCCCGTTTTTTTACCAAAGTGCTGCGCGATCTTGACTATTTGTCCGCCGGCGAACCATTTACCAACCTTCTGACCCAGGGAATGGTGATAAAGGACGGGGCCAAGATGTCAAAGTCCAAGGGCAATGTGGTCGACCCCAACGAGCTGATTACAGAATACGGGGCCGACACGGTCCGCCTGTTCAGTCTCTTTGCCGCCCCACCTGAAAGGGATCTTGAGTGGAGTGACAAGGGGGTGGAGGGCGCCTCCCGTTTTTTAAACAGGGTCTATAGGTTTGTCGAAAGTAACAAAGACATGCTGGCGGACGCTCCCGGTCATTTACCTCCTGATCTTGATGAAAAAAGCCGCTCTCTCCATCGAAAAACACATCAGACCATCCGCAAGGTTACCCGCGACCTTGAAAGTGATTTTCATTTCAACACCGCCATTGCGGCTGTCATGGAATTGGTCAACCTGATGCTCTCCCTGGTATCGGAAGAATCTGAGCATGTTGTGGCGTCTGCCGCTATAAAGGAGGCAACCGATGCAATCCTGCTCCTTCTTTATCCCATGACCCCTCATTTCTGTTCCGAACTCTGGGAGGCCACCGGCCATGCATCTTTGCTTGAAAATCAAGCATGGCCGACATTCAACCCTGAATCAGCCAAAGAAGAAGAAATAACCATCGTACTGCAGGTTAACGGCAAGGTGCGCAGCCGACTCCTTGTTTCCCCTGAAATTGAGGCCGAGCAACTCCGGGAAATGGCCCTCCAGGACGACAAAGTACAAAAGTTCCTGGCCGGCAAATCGGTGCGAAAGATAATCGTTGTTCCTAAAAAACTGGTAAATGTGGTTGCGTAAAATCTCCGCCAGCCGGAAAATTTCCAGCATGAAAAAAAATACCTCAGTTATGGGGCCCGGTTATATTACGACACATTGCATACCTGTTCTGGCCGCTATGTTATTGCTGGCCTTTGCCTGCAGCAGCTGTGGTTACAGCAACCCGTATGTCAGGGATGAAGCGGAACAGACTCCGGCAAAAACCCTGCTGATTAAAACCTGGCAGAACCGCACCAATGAAATGGGGTTGGAATCCGTATACTTCAGGCTGTTCAATGCCTGGTTCAAAAATTCCGGCAGAATCGTGGTAATATTCGATAAAAACCAGGCTGACCTGAGTCTCAACGGCGAAATATCCGCCATTGATCTGCCCGGTCTCTTTTATGATTCATTTGACGAGGCCCTGGAAGTCAATATAAAGCTGACCGTCCGTTTCACCCTGCGTGACAATCATACAAACAGGGTATTGTGGCAGGAGAAAGATTTCACCATATATGAACCGTTTATCCTTGACCCTTCCGAGGAACGAACCCGTTACAACAAGCAAAGAGCCCTGCTCCGCATCGGCGATCAGATAGCTGAACTGATCTATATGAGAACCAATGAAATAGTCAACAATATGCAGTAAAATCAGAAAAAAGTGGTTATCTTTTCATGCGCGGCAATCCAGACCACCAAAGTTTTACATTCCCGGTGAACCAGCAATTGCAGATTAAATCCCTTCAGCTGAAAAATTCTCTCATCCTTGCGCCTCTGGCCGGATATACCGATCTTCCATTCCGTCTTCTTTGCCGGCGGTTTGGCGCGGCTCTTTGTTATACGGAGATGATCAGCTGCCATGGTCTTGTCTACGACCAGAAGAAAACCCTGCAGATAGCCCGGACTGTGCCGGAGGAAAGACCTGTTGCCCTGCAGCTTTTTGGCGCCGATCCTGACAAAATGGCAGAGGCGGCCGCTATTGTAGCGGATATGGATGTCGATATAATCGACATCAACATGGGATGTCCGGTCAAAAAAGTGGTAAAAAAAGGCGCCGGCGCTGCTCTGATGAAAAACCCCGATCTTGCTGCAGCTATAATCCGCCGGGTCTGCAAAGCCACGACTCTGCCCGTTACCGTCAAGTTGCGCACCGGATGGAGACAGGATGCAATCGTGGCGCCGGAATTCGCCAAAATGGCCCAGGACAACGGCGCCAGCACCATTGTCGTTCACGGCCGCACATGGGCCCAGGGATTTGGCGGTGCAGTTGATTGGCAGACAATTGCCCGGGTAAAGAAAAGCGTATCTATCCCGGTAATAGGAAACGGTGATATTACCTCCTATCAGGAGGTCGGTGATTTTCTTGCAGCCACCGGATGCGATGGCGTAATGATCGGCAGGGGCGCCCTGGGAAACCCGTGGATCTTCACTCCGGGACCTGCCCCGACAACCCTTGCCCTACGCATGGAAGGATTGCGTCATCATTTACAGCTCATCGCAGAATACAGTTATCCGGAAAAGATGCTTCCCAGGATAAAAAACCATGCCGGCCGCTATTTTAAAGGCATAAAAGGCGGAGCCGCTCTCCGGCACCAGATCTATGCCGCCCCTACCTTTGAGGCCCTGCTGCAGATCGCTACATCACTTTAGTCATTTTCAGCCAATCTCAATATCCCGAACATTTGGTTTTGCCGATCCAGTTTAAACCATCGTCTTTTTCACGGATGCAACGGCGTGAGAGTTTTTATTTGCCTGATGATAAAAATTATGCTAAAAAATATCCCTTTCGCAGAATTCCAGTTCCATAACGCGACAACGCTGCAACTGTCCGTCGTTTCTTTGTTACGCCACCGTACACCTCCGGAACATTCATCTGATACTGCGCAATTATACCGGAGTACTGTTGCTAAACCAGGATGTTGGAAATGGTGCATGAATAGAATAACAAAGGGAGAATCAATTGATGAAAAAAATACTGGTTGCCAACCGTGGCGAAATTGCAATTCGAATCATTCGGGCTGCACAGGAATTAGGACATAAGGCAGTTGCCATTTATGAAACTCCCGATACGGATGCCTTGCATGTTAGGGTAGCCGATGAGGCGGTCTGGCTTGGAGACGGGCCGAGAAAAGATTATCTTGATATAGACAAGGTAATCAGGGCTGCCAGAAAATCAGGATCCGATGCAATTCATCCGGGATACGGCTTTCTGGCCGAAAACCCTGATTTTGCCAAGGCCTGTGAGGGTGCGGGGCTTGTTTTCATTGGTCCGACCTCAGAGGTCATAACAAACCTGGGCAACAAGGTAATAGCCCGGGATATCATGGCCATGGCCAATATTCCGATGGTGCCCGGCACCCCTAACCTGACGCCGGGAAAAGACGGCATCGAAGAGGCCCTTGCCTTTGCCGCCGAATACGGCTATCCCATGATGCTCAAGGCAACTGCCGGACGGCGGCGGCCGTGGCATCCGCCGTATTGAAAACGACAGCCAGATGCGCGAGCAGATCCCGGCGGCCCGGGCCGAGGCCAAGGCCGCCTTCAATAATGACAACGTTTACCTGGAGAAGGTTGTGCTCACCCCAAACATGTCGAGGTGCAGATCATTGCCGACACATTTGGCAACGTCGTCCATTTGGGCACCCGCGACTGCTCGATCCAGCGCCGCAACCAGAAGCTGGTAGAAATCGCCCCTTCAATGATCCAGGACAAGCACTGATGGACGAGATTTGTCATACTGCGGTCAAAGCGGCCAAGGCGGCCAACTACACTCAATGCCGGCACCGTCGAGTTCCTGGTGGACAAGGACATGAACTATTATTTCATGGAGATCAACACCCGGGTCCAGGTCGAACATACCGTGACGGAAATGGTAACCGGCATCGACATCGTCCGGACCCAGATCAAACTCGCCTTCGGCAAAAAGCTGCTCTTCTAGCCAGGAAGAAATTCAGATCCGCGGCCATGCCATTGAAATGCGGATCAATGCCGAGGACCCGCAAAACAATTTCATGCCGGAAGGCGGCAAGACAGTAAGCATTTACCGTTCACCCGGCGGGTACGGCGTCCGGCTGGACGGTTTTGTCTACCAGGGTTACACCATACCCGAGGTATACGACTCGCTGCTGGTCAAACTTACGGTGCATGGCTACAGCTGGAACGAAACCGTCGACCGGCTCAAACGCTGCCTGAAAAATTTTGTCATCATCGGTCCCAAAACCACCATACCCTTCTACCTGAAACTGGTTAATGAACCGGACTTTCAAAAGGGTGACTTTGACACCTCATACCTGGATACCCATGCCCATCTCCTCGATTATGAGGAACAGAATACCGAGATAAACAAACTGGCAAGGCTGATTGCCGAAATTCACTACTAAAGAAGAAAACCCATACGCCATCTAAATTGCGTAATCGATGTTTAATTATACAGGAAATATGGAACGAATTGTCCAGGGTATGAATCCCCGAGAAGCACTGCAGCATTCTGCGGCAGCGCGAACGGCTACTATATTCACCAATACGGCCCGCGACCTGTCCCAGTCCGACTTTAAAAACCGGATCCTGCTGCACACCGATCTGCTGGCCGCCAAATCCAGGGAAGACGCCGGCTACTTTTCTCTGGAGATCACCGGCGGCGCCTCGGTTCACGTTGATATTCTCCGCAAACAGGTTGATCCTTTTCTGAAGCTGGAGCTGCTGCGCGAGAAGATGCCCAACACCATGTTCCAGACCCTGTGCCGCGGAGTCAATCTCTTCGGCTACCGGCCCTATCCGCAGAATGTCATCCGGCTTGCCGTGCGTGAATTTGCCAAGTATGTCGATGTCTGGCGCGTCTTTGATTTCATGAATCATGTCCCCAACATGCAGGCGGTTTTTGAAGAGGTGCAGCAGGCGGACAAGATCCTGGAGCCTGTCGATCTGTTTTTCCACCGGCCCGGAACATACCGATGAGTTTTACGTCGGGAAGGTCAAAGAGATACTCGATGTAACCGGGCGAAGACATAATGCTCTGCATAAAAAATCACGGCGGCCTCGGCACACCGAAACGGATCGGCGAGCTGGTTGCCGCCATTAAGCAGAAATATCCGGAACTGATCATCCATTACCATGGTCATAATACGGACGGCAACGATATCGGACGGATAACCGCCGCGGTACTCAATGGCGCGACCATCGTCGATGCCTCTGACCATGCCTTTACCGGATACTACGGTCCCCCGCCCCTCCTGAGCGTTATTCACACCCTAAAGGAGTATGGCAAAAACGCAACCGGCCTGAACGAAGACGCTGTTATTGAGACCTCGGAGGTATTGCGGAATGAACGTGATCATTATGAATACTTCGAATCCCAGTTTAAAGGATTCTCCCCTACGGTGCAGATACATAAACTTCCCGGCGGGGCCATGGGCAGCAGTTTTGAACAGGCGGTAAAGGGAAAATTTCTTACCGAGATGCCGACGATACTCCATGACGAACTGCCAAAGGTCCAGATTGAACTCGGCAACTGGTGGTCAGTCACTCCCGGTTCACAGATCCTCTGGACAACCGCTGTCACCAACGTCCTGGAAAAAGATCGCTACGGCAATCCCTCCGGTGATCTCAAGAATCTCCTCCTGGGAAAATATGGGCCCTTCCCCTTTTATCGTCCAGCCGATTGGATCTATGAAAAGGTGTTCGGCTCCAACTGGAAAAAAATCCTCGAAGAAGAAGGCGGCATTGAAGATATTGAGGATATGGATATAGACAAGGAACGGCAGGTTCTTACCGAACGGCTGGGGCACAAACCCACCGAACAGCAGTTGGTCACCTATCTCCAGCATCCAAATGATGCCGTAAACTTCTTCAAATTTGAAGAGGAATTTGGCCGAACCTATGTTCTGCCGCCCAGCATATTTCTCCGCCGCGGCGGATATAAACTTGGCGAATCCCTGATGTTCAAGGATCATGACGGCAAGGAGCATGTGATAGAGATCGGCCCCAAACAGAAGAATGATAAGGGCGAGTGGTCCATCTACCTCAATGTGGATCATCAGGAACGCAACTATACCTTCAAGGAGGAAGCACCGGAAGCCGCTGCCGCCGGACCGCAGTTAAGCAAAAAAGAGATTGAAGATCTTGCCAAGATCGGTGACATGCGGGCTACCTTTACCTGCAATGTCTGTGAAATCGCGGTGCAGGAGGACGAGGAGGTCGCGGTTGGCGATAAGCTCGCCGTGGTTGAAGCGATGAAGATGCAGACTCCGGTTGTGAGCCAGGTGGCGGGAACCGTGGTGGAAATTCATGCCAAAGTCGGCGACGCTCTAAAAGCAGGCGATAAGATTCTCAAAATAATAACCGAAGTAAAATAACGATAAAAGCAGGACTGTCCTGCGGGCTGAAACTGCGGAACCCGTAAACCCCGATCGGGGTTTACGGGTTCTGTGTTTTTCGCCCGGACTGAGTTGGATCGATTCTTCCTCAATAGGCGCACATCTCTTCCGGTAATATCCTTATTTTACCTCTATAATACAGTTTTCCGTGCAGTACTCATTGGTGACCCGGTTGTCGTTTTCCGGGTCGGTCCACCATTGACCGTCAACCACAAACTGGTATTCATACCTGCCCGGTTTCAGTTTCAGCATTTTTTTCCAAATATCACCTTTGAATTTTCGCAGCCGGTACTCTTTTGCATCCGGCTGCCAGCCGTTGAAATCTCCAGCCAGGTAAACTTCATTTACATTTGGGGCATACAGAGAAAATTCGGTTGAAGGAATGGTTTCTTTCTTTGCTTTGGCAGCGGCTGTTTTTTTAACCGGTTTTTTCGTTGTTTTAGTGGTGCTCCTTGCCTTTGTTACCATAGTGTTTTACCTCCAGCTTTAAAAAAATTGTGCGTATCATAAGTTATACTTTCATAATAAAATCCCGCCGGCGGCAGCAAAGCTTAATAAAATCAACAGGCTGCAGACGGAATACCTGCCAGTCGAATGCTTTTTGCGGGACTGACAATCAATTCATGCTCCACATACATGGATACATGACCCCTTATTGAAGAAAATAAACAAAGTTGTCAATGAAAAAAACCTGCTACCGTAATGTTATTTTACCATGCATGCACCAGGAAAATATCCATTGATCAGGGATAGGTTAATCGATGAAAGCCGCCCTTTTCATACCAGGGACGGGTTGCATCTAAACCGTTCATTTCGATGATCATGACTTCAAGGACCAGGTAGACTTTCGTTCCCCGGCGTACACAACCTGTAAGGGTCTCACCATGGTGTCCCATGGCGGCATGGAGGTGTATTTTTGGTTCATTTTCATCCCAGAAGATGCTGCCGGTCCCCATGATTTCCCGAGCGCCGCGTATCTGCCTCCAGACGGGTTCAGGGGGCATGACCGGCTCTTTTGGGCCCGTGACAACATCAGCCTCTCGCAAGCCGCCCAGAACATGAAACCATCCACACCGGATGTTCTCCTTTTTTATCATCTGTATGAGTTCCTCAAGAAAATAATCGCCCTCATCGAAACGAACACTGTATACCCTGCCGATTGTTCCCTTTTTAAATTCCATTACTTTTTTCCTTTTGGGGTGAAAATTGTGCTTTTTCAGCGGCAGCCTTCAGAATGCGAAACAGTTCCCGGCTGAATTTTCGGTTCCGGGTCCTGGCAAACTGGATGGCCGAGTTTTTTAATTGCTCGCGATCTATTTCCGGCAGCTGCCTTACAATCGTCCGCAGTATCTCACTTTCATGCATGAATTCTACAGATTCATCCTCATTAACATAACCGTTGGCAGGCATCTTCTCTTCAAAAAGCTGAACAGCTTCGTTGATCAGGAGATTTCTGAAATGTTCCAGTTCCTGAAATTCCCGTTTTGCTTTCAGCACGGACCCCTTTTTTCGGGCCAAGAAGTCGTAGAGTTCGTCTACCGGTTTGGAACGCAGCAGTTTTGCGGCGTATTTAAGCTGCCGTTTCCGGCCCCCGCCTTTCAGGTTTTTGCCTGCACCAATTGCCTCCCGAATCTCCCGCTCACACGGAAGTGAAGCTATTTCACCCGGAGGCAGAGCGGCAAGTTCAATAACCAGATCCTCAATCCCCTTGGCCCTTCTTTTCATTTCTGATTTACTGAACTGTGAATCCATAAAATCACCAGATATAATTTTTGCCCATGAATTTTTTTATATGAACAGCTTGGCTAAAGTTTTATACTGTTTATTATTTTTTTGAAAATGCTCAGCCTTATTACCAGTTAATCCTGCAATAAATCGGATAGCATTCCATAAATTTTCTGTGAGGTATTGCAAATGATACAAACACAATCTTTCAGCGTCAACCAGCCCACCCGCATTTTATTCGGAGTCAATGCCGTCCAGCAGTTGGGTGACACGGTGACCGAACTTGGCGGCCGCCGGGTATTTCTCGTTGCCGACCCGGGCCTGAAACAATCGGGCATCATTGAACAGATAGGAAATATTCTGGACAGGGCAGAAATTTCCTATGCCTTATATGACAAGATAACCCCGGAGCCAGGTCTCAAGCTCGCAGACCAGGGGGTAAAGCTGGCCGCTGAACATAAGGCTGACTGTATTGTCGGTGTAGGCGGCGGTTCCGCTCTTGATGTCGCCAAGGCGGTCAGCATCCTGTTGACCAATGGCGGCAAGGCGGAAGATTACCTCGGCCTGGGCAAGATCAAGCTGCAGGGCGTTCCCAAAATCATGATACCGACCACTGCCGGAACCGGTGCCGAGGTTACCTTTACCGCGGTGTTTATTAATGAAAAAACCAACTCCAAGGGTGGCATGAACGGCGATCCTCTTTACCCTGATGCGGCCATTCTTGATCCTGCATTGACCCTCAGTTTGCCGCCGCATGTTACCGCAGCCACCGGCATTGATGCCTTTACCCATGCCCTGGAGGCCTATGTCTCCAACCAGGCACATGTTATATCCGACATGTATGCCCTTGAGGCAATCGGCCTGATCAGCAATAATCTCGGGATTGCCTATGCCAACGGTGCCAATCTTGCAGCACGCTCCGCCATGCTGCTGGGAAGTTTACTGGGAGGTAAAGCGCTGGCCACCGCCGGTGTCGGTCTGGTTCACGCCATGTCCTACCCTCTCGGCGGCATGTTCAATACCGCCCATGGATTGTCCAATGCAGTTCTGCTGCCCTATGTCGTTGAATATAATATTATCGGCAGCCCGGAAAAATTTGCCACCATTGCCGGGGTAATGGGATATGAAACTGAGGGTCTGCCGTTGCGGGAGGCGGCACAGCTGGCCGTAGAAGCCATTCATCAGCTCAATGCGGATGTGTCCATTCCCAACAGTCTGGCGGATCTCAACATTCCAGCCGACAGAATCCCGGAAATGGCCAAGGTTGCGCTCACCGTCACCAGACCGGTTGAGAATAACCCTAGAAAGCCGACGCTGGAAGACGTGATTGCCGTATACGAAGCAGCGTTCAACGGAACTTTCTGATCGTTACTGCAGAAGCTTTACAACCTTGTCCCAGATCATATCCGCGCACTCCTCCTTGGTGAGCAGCGGCAGTGTCTCAAGCTGGTAATCCCGGTCAATGAACCATACCTGATTTGTATCGGCACCAAAACCGGTATCCTTGCCGATGATGTCATTGATGACGATCAGGTCGAGATTCTTTTCCTGCAGCTTGCGGCGGCCTTCTTCAACGTGCTGGCTGCTTTCTGCCGCAAACCCGACAAGCAACGGTCGTTTTGCCTTTTTCTTTTTTTGGCCCAATGTTTTCAGAATATCGGGATTGGGCACCAATTCCAGGTTCCAGACAGCACCGCCCTTTTTCATTTTCTGCTCGCTTGGTTTTCCGGGCCGATAATCGGAAACGGCCGCGGCCATAACAGCAATATCGACACTGTCGTAATGCTCAATTACGACATCGTACATCTGCCGGGCACTGGTGACATTAATCAATTCGACTCCCGGCGGCGGTTCCAGAGCACTGGGGCCGCTGACCAATTTCACCCTGGCGCCGCGGCGTTTAGCGGTTCGTGCCAGATGGTAGCCCATTTTCCCGGAGGCCCGGTTTCCGAGGTGCCGGGCCGGATCAAAAAACTCCCAAGTCGGGCCGGCGGTTATCAGGATGATCCGGTCCTGCAGATCCTGGTCCGCAAAAACCGACAATATTTCCTCCCGTGCCTTTACCCACTCTATGAGGCGGCCAATGCCCTCGTCGCCGCAGGCCAGCTTCCCCTCTTCCGGGGCAATGACATGATAACCGTATTCCTGCAGCCGGTTCACGTTTGCCTGGGTTGCCGCATGGCAATACATATTGCTGTTCATCGCGGGGAAAACAAGGGTTTTTGCCCTGGCAGCCAGAACGAGCGCGGAGAGAAGATCATCGGCGAAACCGGACGCAAGTTTAGCAATGGTTTGGGCGGTGGCAGGGGCAATGATGATAAGATCGCATTCTCCGGCCAGGCGGATGTGGGTCATTTCCTCTCCGGCATCCGGTTCAAACATTGCCGTATAGACTCTCCGGCCTGAAAGGGCAGCAAAAGTCAGGCTGGAAACAAAACGTGTTGCCGCCGCCGTCATGACCACGGTCACCTCCGCCCCGTTGACGGCAAGTTCTCGCACCCACTCGGCCGTTTTATATACGGCAATGGAACCGCATATGCCAAAAATGATCTTTTTGCCCGCAAGTATTGTTTTCATGCCGGTATAACAAATTTTAAAAAACAGTTTTTAATAAAATCCACCAAAGATCATGGGAACCCGGTGCGTAATGGGATAATTTCATCCACCGCTCACCTCACATCTGCTTCAAAAGCAGTTCAGATATCTCTTTTCTTCGGGATTTCTGATTATGATGCAGTGGGTGACCCAGGGCAACCACCGCCATGAGATCAAAATTGTCTTCCAGGCCGAGGATTTTATTTACCTCGGACTTGTTTTGCAGGATCTGCCCGAGCCAGACGGCACCCAGTCCCAAGGCATCAGCCGCCAGCAGAACATTTTGAATGCAGGCCCCTGCCGACTGGTGATCCTTAACCACATCATACATGTCCTCTTTATTTAAATACACTGCGATGAGGGCGCTGGCGCCCCTGACAATATGGCTGTAATGGGTTTGCTGAGCCAACTGATCTTTAATTCCGGGATCCTGTACCGTTATAAACCGCCATGGCTGATTGTTTTTGCCCGACGGGGCCCAGATGCCGGCCCTTATTATCTCGTGCAGCTGCTGGACCGATATTTCATCATCGGTAAATTCACGTATACTCCGGCGATTATATATCGCCTCTAAAACCGGGGAAGTCATTTTGCCTGTTTCTCCCAGAAAAGAGATATTGTTCCGCATGCATTTGCCAAAATGCATCTGTATAAGAAAAAAAAGTGCCTGTCAACAACATCTCGCCGGGAAAACCGGTGTTTTCCTTTCCCATCAGGGGGCGATACCGGTTCTTTTCATTGCAAAGGAACATATGCTGATTGCCTCAATTTACATAATCTGGTAGAAAGTCGCTCGGAGCATAATTTTATGGGAAAGACAAGGAAAAATGTTCTTCTGCCGCAGCTGCCGGACGGTATCGGGGTTATTGACACCCATTGCCATCTTGACATGATCGGCTCCGAGGAAGATATTGGCATAATATTAACCCGGGCCGCCGCCGCCGGAGTATCCAGGATAATTACCGTCGGCATAGACCTGGCGAGTTCAAAAAAAGCCATCCGTCTGGCGGCGCAATATGACTCGGTCTATGCAACCGTTGGCGTCCATCCCCATAACGTCCGTGATTTAGATGACACGGCTTACGATGAACTGGAAAAACTCTGCCGCAAGTCAAAGATTGTGGCCTACGGCGAGATAGGACTCGATTATGTCAAACAGTATTGTCCGCAGGATATACAGCGGCTTCATTTTGCCCGACAACTCGACCTGGCGCAGAAAATGAAACTGCCGGTGGTGATCCATGACCGGGAAGCCCATGACGATATTCTCCAAATCCTCAACAAAAAAGCCCCTTTCCCTGCAGGCGGAGTAATGCACTGTTTTTCCGGGAACTGGCATCTTGCCGAAAAGGTCCTTGATTTGGGTTTTTTCATATCCATTCCCGGTGTGGTAACTTTTACCAACGCGGCCGTTATGCAGGAGGTTGCGCAAAAAATCCCCCCCCATAAAATGATCCTTGAAACCGATGCCCCTTTTCTGGCCCCTGAACCTTTGCGCGGCAGAAAGAACACTCCGGAAAACGTACTGTTTACGGCGCAGAAAATAGCAGAGCTGAGAAAATTACCCTTGGGGGAACTGGCCCGGGTTACAACGGTAAATGCCGGTAATATCTTTTCCATGGCAGCGGTTGGCCGGGGTTAACATTATATTTGGGCAGCGCTTATGTTACAGGAGAATTTAACCGGGATTAACCGTCGCATCGCCGCCGCCGCTGCCCGGGTCAACCGTACCCCGTCCCAGATAAAACTGGTGGCGGTAACCAAACGAGTGCCGCCGGAAAAAATTATCCGGGTCATGGATCTGGGCCACTTTGTTTTTGGCGAGAACTACGTACAGGAGGCCCTGGAAAAAATCAATTTTATAAAAACCTCTGCCGGGCGGAAACCTGTTTTTCATTTCATCGGAAAACTGCAGAGCAACAAGGCCAAAAAAGCAGCCGAATCATTTGATGTCATTGAAACCGTTGACACGGTTAAACTGGGACAGACCCTTGAAAAACATTGTGTCGCTTTGAACAAAAGACTTGAGGCCTATGTGCAGGTCAATATCGGAGTGGAAAAACAGAAGTCGGGTGTTGCGCCTGCAGATTGTGAAAAACTTTTGCGCGGGCTTGCCGGATGTCGATTTCTCCGCATTACTGGCCTGATGACCATGCCGCCCTACACCGACGACCCTGAAAATGTCCGGTCCTACTTTCAGCAGCTGCGCCGGTTATCGGAGGAACTCGCAACAAAAGGGTTGCTGGGCCGCCATGGACCGGTAGAGCTTTCCATGGGCATGTCGGGTGATTTTGAAGTGGCAATTGAAGAGGGTGCGACAGTGGTTCGAATAGGCACGGCGATATTCGGTTCCCGCAGCCCTTAATTTTTGCAATATTGTCAAAATATTGTCATTTGTTATCCTCAGTCGATCCGATATCAGGATAATTTTATTACACTTTCTCAGCCGGAGTATACACATGAAAATAGCCATCATCGGGACAGGATATGTGGGACTTGTATCCGGGGCCTGTTTTTCAGAATTTGGCCACGAGATCATCTGCATTGACAAGGACAACCGGAAAATCTCCGAGCTGCAGTCAGGGAAGATACCAATTTATGAGCCGGGTTTAAAAAATCTTGTCACCAAAAATGTTCGGGAACACCGGTTGCGGTTTGACACCGATGCAAGCATGGCCGTTCCCTGGGCTGAAACAATATTTTTTGCCGTCGGCACCCCGTCAAACCGCCGTGGAAACGGTTATGCAGATCTTTCTTTTATCTATGACGCCGCCAGGGAAATAGCCTCCCTGTTGACCGGACATACCCTGATCGTCAATAAAAGCACCGCCCCGGTAGGAACCGCCCGCCAGATTGCCAGGATCATCCGGGAAACCAATCCGGATGCTGATTTTGATATTGCCTCCAATCCGGAATTTCTGCGGGAAGGTGCTGCAATCAATGACTTCATGCGGCCGGACCGGGTGGTTATCGGGGTGGAAAATACCCGGGCTGCAGACATCCTGCGCGACATTTACAAACCCCTTTATCTCATGGAAACTCCGATCGTGCAGGCAGACATTGAAACCGCTGAATTGATAAAATATGCGGCTAATGCCTTTCTTGCCGTTAAAATTAGCTATATCAACGAGATGTCCGCCATTTGTGAAAACCTGGGCGCTGATGGAATTAAACTGGCCAAGGCCATTGGACTGGACGGCAGGATCGGCGCTAAATTTCTGCATCCCGGTCCCGGTTACGGTGGATCATGTTTTCCAAAGGATACCCTTGCCCTGATCAGGATGGCACAGGAGCAGGGTGCCGGAGCCCGTATTGTTGAAGCCGCCGTTGAGGTCAATGCCGCCCAGAAAGGCCGGATGATCAAGAAAATCAGGGACTCCCTGGGAGGGACGGAGGCGGGCAAGATCATCGGCGTTCTGGGACTCACCTTCAAACCTGAAACCGATGATATGCGGGATGCACCTTCCCTGACCATACTGCCGCCTCTCCTGGAAAAGGGGGCCCAAATAAAGGTCCACGACCCACAGGGCATGCATGAGGCCAGAAATTATCTGCCCGCAGGAATTGAATACATGGAAAATCCTTATCAGGTCTGTGACAACGCCGATGTACTGGTTCTGATGACTGAATGGAACCAATACCGTGCCCTTGACCTTGAAAGAATCAAGTCGCTGATGAGAACCCCTGTCTTTGTGGACCTCAGGAATGTATACGATCCGGAGGATGTCAAAGATATCGGTTTTACCTATTTCGGGGTTGGCAGATCCTGAACCTTTTCGTATAACCAGAAAGGCTCCTACCGGTAAAACCGGCGGAGCCTTTACAAATAGATAAATATTGAAAGTGAAATTATTTGCCGGATGCCCTTTTTGAAGCCTTCAGCGGATTTACCCTGACTGCCTGCATAATTATTTCCGGTTTGGCATGGGTGGCGAAATTACAAATACCGGTGCGCCATTTGGCTTCAGGGTTGGCATAGGTCCGGCAATATTTTTCATTGTCCTCAATGATGATGCGTTCACAACCATCACATTTTTCAACTATGGCTTTAAAAAAACGGTGCATGATATCTGACTCCTTAAAAAATTATGTATTACCAACTGGTTTATCTGCAGCCTTGCATGTCTGTTACAGATAAAAATTATCGACAAAAAATAGAACAGTGGCGCAATCTTTGCATTAAAACTGGTGGCCGATTGGACCCAATTAATTACAAATGCAAAACAATCTAATTTATTAAAATATTTTGATAATGTCAACTATGGAAATACGGCTAATTTTTACATCGTTGAAGAGCATTTGGACTATTGTTTTAATATATTATTTCGTTTAATATTAAAAACTTGTTAATACAGGAAGACAGAATCACTCTGAGAGATTTCCTGTTAGCTGAAAATTCACCTGAAGTGAGGGAATCATGCCACATTTTATCTGGAAGGGAACAAATTCGTACAATGAAAAGCGCAAGGGCGTTATCGAGGCACCCAATATTGATGCCGCCCGCGGTCATTTAAAAAAAATAAGAATCACAGTCACCAAACTGAAGGAGAAACCAAAAGATCTTTTTGAAAATATTGATTTTTTCCAGCCCAAAGTCACCGGCAAGGATGTGGTTATTTTTACCAGACAGCTTTCCACCATGATCGATGCCGGTCTGCCGCTTGTCCAGGGACTTGAAATACTCGGCAACCAGCAGGAAAATCAAACCTTTAAAAAAATACTGACCCAGGTAAGGACCGATGTTGAAACCGGTACCACCTTTGCCGACGCCCTGAAGAAACATCCCAAGGTCTTTGATTCTCTCTTCTGCAACATGGTTGAAGCCGGTGAGATCGGCGGTATCCTGGATACCATTCTGGCCCGGCTCGCCATCTTCATGGAAAAGAGCATCACCCTGAAAAAACGGGTCAAGGGGGCCATGCTCTATCCTATTATCTGCCTCTGCATCTCGATAATCATCCTGGGCATTATTCTTCTGTTTGTGGTTCCGGTTTTTGAAAAAATGTTTGCCGATTTCGGCGCGGCGCTTCCGCTTCCGACCCAGATGGTTGTTAATCTCAGCAAATTTGTCCAGCATAACTTTCTTTACGGTCTGATCTTTATCGCCTTCTTTATCTTTGCCTTTAGAAAGTTCTACAAAACCGAAAAAGGCGAAAAAAAGATTGACGGCATGGTGCTCCAACTTCCCATTGTCGGCGATCTTGTCCGCAAGGTCGCAGTGGCAAAATTTTCCAGAACGCTTGGCACCATGCTTAAAAGCGGCGTTCCGATCCTGGAAAGTCTCAACGTCGTGGCGAAAACCTCCGGGAATAAAATTGTTGAACTTGCAGTTTTCCGGACCGCCGACGCCATCAGTGAGGGACGTCCCATCGCGGAACCCCTTGAGGAAACCGGGGTTTTTCCAAGCATGGTTGTGCAGATGATCAATGTCGGCGAGGCGGTTGGCGCCCTGGACGCCATGCTGGAAAAAATCGCCGACTTTTATGACGAGGAGGTCGACCAGGCGGTTGATAACCTAACCGCCATGATTGAGCCGTTCATGATGGTCTTTCTCGGCGGCATGATCGGCGGCCTGGTTGTGTCCATGTATCTCCCCATATTTAAAATGGGCGAGGTTGTTGGCTAAAAATAAATACGAAAAAATAAACAAATAGAGGAAAAACATGGGGGAGATTATAGGTATACTGGGTCGGGAAATTCTTGATTCCCGCGGCAATCCGACGGTTGAAGTCGATGTCTACCTTGATTCCGGCGCCATGGGCAGAGCCCTGGTACCGTCAGGGGCTTCCACCGGCAAACGGGAGGCCCTCGAACTACGGGATACCAGGAAAAAAAGATACATGGGCAAAGGAGTGCAGCAGGCAGTTGCCAATGTAAATGAAGTTATCGGCCCGGCGCTCATCGGTCTTGAATCCACCCAGCAGATCAGCATTGATGCGACCATGCTGAAGCTGGACAATACCGACAATAAGAAAAAGCTTGGAGCCAACGCCATACTCGGGGTATCCATGGCCGTGGCCCGGGCCTCCGCCATAGAGCTTGATCTGCCCCTTTACAGTTACCTCGGCGGTGTCAATGCCAAAGTTCTGCCGGTGCCCCAGATGAATGTTTTGAACGGCGGTGCCCATGCAGACAACAACGTTGACATCCAGGAATTCATGATACTGCCGGTCGGGGCACCTACCTTTGCTGAAGCACTCCGTTACGGCGTTGAAGTTTTCCACAGCCTGAAGGGAGTATTAAAAAAGGGCGGCCTCCAGACTGCCGTCGGTGATGAAGGCGGTTTTGCCCCCAATTTGCGATCAAACGAAGAGGCGATGGAATCCTTGCTGGAAGCGATTCAGCAGGCGGGCTATAAACCCGGCAAAGATATTGTCATTGCCTTGGATGTTGCTGCCAGTGAGCTCTTTAATGCCAAGGAAAAATGCTATGTAATGGCAGCAGAGAAAAAAAAGAAGAAAACCGTTGACCAGCTCATCAAATTTTACGCCGACTGGGTAAAAAAATATCCACTGGTTTCAATCGAGGACGGCCTGGATGAAAGTGACTGGGACGGCTGGGCCGACCTCTCAAAAGAGTTAGGCCAAAAGGTGCAGCTGGTGGGGGATGATATCTTTGTGACGAACACGAAAATAATTTCCCAGGGCATAGAAAAAAATATTGCCAATTCAATACTCATTAAACTCAATCAGATCGGCACGGTTACCGAAACAATTGATGCAGTAGCCATGGCACACCGAGCCGGTTACACCGCCGTTATCTCTCATCGTTCAGGAGAAACCGAGGACACCACCATAGCCGACCTGGCGGTTGCCCTCAATACCGGACAGATTAAAACCGGGGCTCCCTCAAGAACCGACCGGGTGGCCAAGTATAACCAGCTTTTACGGATTGAGGAGGAACTGGGAGCAACGGCAATTTATGCCGGAACGATGGGTATTTTTTCAAAATAACGATCAGCGGCAGTTGTGCCTGACAAATAAAAATTGTTCCGGTTTGGTTCATTCCTGCCGACGAGGTTGAACGGATAGCCGGTCCAATTTGTTTCAGGCACGAAGATATAAAGTCAGAATATAACAGAAGTGACTGATTTTTTTCAGTTCTTGACAAATAAGTACAATTTTGATTAGGTGTGATTTATTATCCTAAAAGGAGGACCTTGGCATATGACTCTTACAAAGGCAGACCTTGTTCAAAGGGTTTATAAGGATCATGAAAATTTAACGAAAGCCCAGGCTACTCAAGCTGTCGAGGCCCTGCTGAGTACCATGAAGAACTGCCTGGCCGGAGGCGAAGAACTGTTGATCAGCGGCTTTGGGAAATTTAACGTCAAGGATAAAAATGCCAGACGGGGAAGAAATCCCCAGACCGGTGAAGAACTCATCCTTGAACCGCGACGGGTGATCACATTTAAGCCTTCAGGAATACTTCGCGCAAAAATTAATGATTAACAGACCTGATTAGACCAAAAGCATTACAGGTATAACCGGTCTATATACCTTATGCGGTTCAGGAGGTTTCCCGTCAGGGGAAAGCCTCCTTTTTTCATTTTTTCAGCCCCCATGAACCCGACCCTGAACATAAAAAATATTTTTCTTTCACTGATTGATTTCGACGACTTTTCCTTCTCGATTTCTCCAGAGCAGGAAGTTGTCCCTGATGAAACTCTCAGTAAATCAATTGCCAGACACGGCATCCTGCATCCACCTATTGTAAAACGCAGCAGCCCAGACCTTTATACCATAATTGCCGGCCGGAAAAGGCTGCAGAGCCTCCGTTTTCTTCATAACAACAATACCGCTTCCTGCCTGGTCGTTTCCCGCCAAATCCCGGAAGTTGATCTATTTCATCTTCTGCTGGAGGAAATCCAGCTGGTCCGGCAGCTTACTCCGGTGGAAAAGGCAATATTCCTGCAGAAAGTAACCGCTGTTATCGATACGGAACAGATTATCAGCGAGTTTTTGCCCCGCCTGGACCTCGCTCCTCATTCCCGTTCCATCGTGAAAACCCTGAAACTGTTCGAACTCGAAAAACCGATTCTTCGCAGTCTTCATGATGGTCAGCTGCATGAAACAGTGGCTCATGATTTTATTCTGTTGACTCCCGGTGACAGGATGGTCCTTTTTGGCATAATCTCCTCTCTGCGGCTCAGCTTCAGCTACCAGAAGAAACTGCTTGTCATATGCCGCGAGTTGGCCGGCCGGAACAATACCAGCATAGCTTCATTGCTCAAAAATGACGAGGTGGATGCCATCCTGCAGCATGGGGAAGCAAACTCGCCCCAGAAAACCAAAAACCTGATGCTCTGGCTGCAGGGCGAACGTATGCCCCGATCCACCCGGGCGGCGGCGGAATTCAAACGTTTTACGGCGGCCCTGCAATTACCGCAGAATGTTGCAATCGCCCATGCTCCATTTTTCGAAAATGATGCAATGACCCTTACCATTACTTTTCAGGACAGAAAATCCCTGCAACATGCCTGGGACAAAATCAGACATGCAACTTACGGCAATGACCATTAATGGTTGTCTGCAGCATTGCCGCACTCCGGATATGCAAAATCAGCTTCGGACGGCGGCCGAGGCCGCTGTAAATGCCGGCAGAGTTGTGCAGCAGCTGTATGAACAGCCGCATCAGATCCACCACAAGGGGGCAATAGATCTGGTAACCGAAGCAGATTTGGCCGCAGAAAAATTAATCCTTGAATTCCTGCAGAACAACCTGCCCGGAATAAAAGTCCTGTCGGAAGAATCGTTTGCCTCATATGACGGTGCGCCGGAAGAACCCGTCTGGATCATTGATCCCCTTGACGGCACCACAAATTTTGCCCACAATTTCCCCTGGTTTGCGGTTTCCATAGCCCTTTATGACAGGGGCGTCAGCCAGGTGGGGGTTATTTACAGTCCCATACAGCGAGAACTGTTCTGTGCCGCGCGCGGCGGCGGCGCATGGCTCAATGACCGGCGTCTGCAGGTATCCGGGGTGAATGCCCTGAAAAATGGACTGGTGGCCACTGGTTTCCCCTATGATATCCGGGAAAAATCCGATGCCGTTCTGACTATGCTCAGGAGAATCCTGACCCATGCACAGGGGGTGCGAAGACCCGGTGCCGCCTCCCTGGATCTGGCCTATCTCGCCTGCGGCAGGCTGGATGCATTCTGGGAGATCGGACTCAAACCCTGGGATACTGCTGCCGGCTACCTGCTGGTTGAAGAAGCAGGAGGCATGCTGTCAGATTTCAGGGGCTCGCCGTTCTCGCCGTTCTTCCCCGAGCTTCTTGCCTCAAATACCCTTCTTCACGATAATCTTGTCGCTTTGCTCCATGATTTCAGCACCGCTCCGCCCGAAACTTAATTTTACAAAACACGCCATTACCCTTGGGAAATATAAATCTTTACGGTATATATATTCCTTGATGTCCCGGTTAATTATTTCTCACGAAGAACACAGACTGATGGTTTCGCCCTTTAAAAAAAACATTCTTATCCTCGCTGTTATTGCAACCTGCCTGTTCATGCTGGCCCGGCAAGGCATAGCCGCCGAAGATTTTTCCAGCTGGCTGGAAGGTTTACGCCGGGAGGCCCGGACTCAGGGGGTCAGCGAAACAACCCTGCATGAGGCCCTTGACGGCCTCCAGCCTATTCCGCGGGTGCTTGAACTGGACAGACGGCAGCCGGAATTTACCCAGACATTCTGGGGGTATCTCGATGCCCGGGTTACGGAAGACCGTATAGAGCGAGGGCGCATGCTCCTGGAACTGCATGCGGAACTTCTTAACCGCATAGAAAAGCGGTATGGCGTCCAACCCCGCTTTCTCGTGGCCTTCTGGGGACTGGAAACCAACTTCGGCGATTACCTGGGAAGTTTTCCGGTTATCGGCTCGCTGGCAACCCTGGCCCATGATCCGCGAAGAAGTGATTTTTTCCGCTCCGAGCTGCTGGCGGCACTCTCAATTATTGACGGTGGTCATATTTCCGTCGGTGAGATGATCGGTTCCTGGGCCGGCGCTATGGGGCAGCCCCAGTTCATGCCCTCCACCTTTGTCCGTTTCGCTGTTGATGCCGATGATGACGGCAAGCAGGATATCTGGCACAGCCTGCCGGACGTGTTTGCGTCGGCGGCAAATTTTCTGTCCGGATCCGGCTGGCAGGGGGACAAAACCTGGGGCCGCGAGGTAAGACTTCCCGCCGGCTTTGATCTCGATCTGACCGGACTTGAGGTGGAAAAGACCCTGGCCGCCTGGCAGATTCTCGGGGTCCGAAAGATCAATGGCGATGATCTGCCCCGGGTAAACATGAAAGGTTCTCTCATCCTGCCCGCCGGGCATACAGGTCCCGCTTTCCTGGTTTATGATAATTATCGCACCATCCTGCGTTGGAACCGCTCCGATCTCTATGCCATCGCGGTTGGTCACCTTGCCGACCGGATAGCGGGCAAAGGTCCGCTGGCAACGGTACGACCGGTTTCGGAACAGCGGCTCAGCCGCAACCAGGTCGAAAAAATCCAGGAACTTCTCAGTTCCCGGGGCTTTGATCCCGGTCCAATCGACGGCGTTATCGGTTCACAGACCCGACAGGCGATAAAAGAATTTCAACGTACCGCCAAAATGCCGGCTGACGGGCATCCCACCCCTGAATTACTTGAGATACTTGGTAAAGAATGAATAAATATCCTGACCGTAAAATTACATCCTCCATCCGGGAAATATTCCCTGCCGATTGCCGTACCCCGCTGCGCCGGCCGCTCTTCCTTTCCGGAGTTTCCGCCGGGTTCCCCTCCCCTGCCGATGACTATCTTGACCGCAAACTCGACCTCAATGAACACCTGGTCAAAAATCCGGCTGCCACCTTTTTTGTAAGGGTGGCCGGCGACTCGATGCTTGGGGCCGGAATCAACGATAACGACATCCTTGTTGTTGACCGCTCCCTCGAACCCTGCCGCGGTTCCATTGTCATTGCAGTGGTCAATGGTGAGTTGACGGTTAAACGGCTGCTGCAGAACAAAAATTCCTGCCGTCTGGCTGCCGAAAATCCCGCCTACCCCGACCTGGAAATTAACGAAGATACACCGCTGGAAATCTGGGGCGTAGCAACCTATGCCATTCACAGCCTCTGAAATGTTCGGACTCATAGACTGCAATAATTTCTATGCCTCCTGCGAGCGTCTTTTTCGACCTGATCTGGCAAAAAAACCGCTGGTGGTGCTTTCCAACAACGACGGCTGCATCATTGCCCGGTCCAATGAGGCCAAGGCCCTCGGCATAGGCATGGGCACGCCTTATTTTAAGCAGGAACCCCTCATCCGCCGACACAATGTTGCGGTATTCTCCTCCAATTACCCGCTGTATGGCGATATGTCCCAACGGGTGATGGACGTACTCATGCATCTTGAGCCGGATGTTGAAGTCTATTCCATTGACGAGGCCTTCATCCGGTTGCCGGCAGGCGGACATTCCGCTCTTGAAAACCGGGGCCGCCTCCTCCGTACGGCCGTGGAGAAGCAGACCGGCATCCCTGTTTCCATCGGTTTCGGCCCCACCAAAACCCTGGCAAAAATTGCCAACCGGTTTGCCAAGAAAAATCACGCTGCGGCCGGCATATTCATCATTGATGACCGGCAGCCCCTGGACGATCTGCTGGCTGCCATGGAAGTCGGCGATATCTGGGGCATAGGACGCCGTCATGCCGCCCGTTTGCAGCGACAATCCATCCGCAACGCGCTGCAGCTGAAAAATTGTGCTGATGCCTGGGTCAGAAAACAGTTGACTGTAACCGGTCTGCGAACCGTTATGGAACTGCGGGGTGTTTCCTGCATCTCTCTGGAAAAGGCCCCGCCGGCCAAAAAATCAATCTGCACTTCCAGGTCATTCGGACAGCCGGTAGACAGGCTGGACCATCTGCAGGAAGCCGTTGCCACCTATGCGGCCCAGGCAGCTTATAAACTGCGCCGCGGCGGTTTACGGGCCACTGTGGTTGATGTCTTTATCCGCACCAACAGTTTCAAAAAAGAAGAGCCGCAATACTGCCGCCGGAAAACTTTTACCCTGCCGGCCCCCTCTTCCGACACGGCAACACTGATCAAAATCGCCCTCACATTGCTTAAAGCCATATACCGCCAGGGATATCGCTTTCAGAAGGCCGGGGTGCTGCTGCAGGATCTTGTGCCCGAGAACTGTGAACAGCTGTACCTTTTCCAGGCGCCGGCCCGACGCGGCACCTCACTCATGAAAGCGGTGGACGAGATCAACCGCCGCTGGGGCCGTAACACCATCCAGTCCGCTGCGGCCGGACTTACCAAGGAATGGCATTTCCGACAGACAAAAAAATCTCCCGCCTACACAACATGCTGGTCGGAACTCCCCATCGCAAAAGCCTCTTTCCCTGAGGGCCTTTCTGTGGCATAATAGAATCCGCATGGTTCAAAATACATAATATAATACGCAAGAACAAACTGTCTGGAGGTAGCGGTGGAAAAGGAAGAGTTTGTGGAAGCACGGACAAGGCTTGACAAGACCCAGAAGGAAATGTCACAGCTTCTCGGTGTTTCGGTAAAAGCCATATACAGCTATGAACAAGGCTGGCGCTCCATACCGACCCATGTGGAGCGGCAGATGTTTTTTCTTTTATCACGAAAAAGAGGAGACCGTCAGCTGGCCAAACCCTGTTGGATCATAAAAAAATGCCCCCCGAAACGGCGCAGAGAATGTCCGGCCTATGAATATAATGCGGGCAGATTCTGCTGGCTTGTCAATGGTACAATCTGTGAATGTAAAGCCCGGAAAAGTTGGAAGGAAAAAATGAAAATCTGCCGCGAATGCGCTGTCATGCATGATCTGCTCTAGCCTTCTTTCTGTGAAAAACAATGAATAAGCACGAGGGCGGCAGCAGAAAGGAAAAACCAGATCCCCAGAGAATGGCGGTATTACGGGCACTGCCGCTGGCGATCAAGCAGCAGATTACCGGTGAAGAGGCCCGGGCCTTTCTTTATAAAGAAGAGCTTCCGGAAAGCCTGTTGGTAAAACTGCAGGATTATCTTGAAGATATCGATTAAACTTACCGTACCATACCCGCCGACCTCCCGCTTCCGGTTCTGTTCGAAAGACAACAATCTCGCCGGCCAAATCCTACATTACCAGGTTCTCTCCGACAGCAGGAATGCGATACCGGCGGGCGGCAGCAATTCAGGACCGCTGCTCCTTTTTCCAGAAGGCGATGATGCCTTTGCGGCTGAATGCAAGCTGGATGAGCTCCCACCCGGCGGCTCCCTCCCCATTTAAAATATTCTGCAGGGCCTCTGTCTGGTCAAGGGGAATCTGGTCCAGGGCGCAGTCCCCGGTTTCGGAACAAAAGTAAACCACTTCGTTAAAGGCATCGGCCGGATGTTTGGTAATTTTATAGACAAATGTTTTCATTGTCACCTCCAGTGAAAAGTTTTATGCCTCTTGTTCTGCGGCAAGCCACGGAACCTGTTTGGTGTAAGGCTCACATTTCCTGAAATTACAGGATCCTCAATTAGTATAATAATAATGGTCAATTCAACTCACAAGGTTCAAAAAACGCTCAATAATTCTGTCCACTATTCCGTTATTATACCCGCCTATAACGAAGAAGCCCTTCTGCCCGCAACCCTTGCAGGTCTTTCCCTGGCAATGGAGTCGGTACCTGGCAGAGGAGAGATTATTGTGGTTGATAATGACTCATCCGACAATACGGCGGAAATTGCCCGGAGCTACGGCGCCACGGTTATTTTTGAACCTTTCCGTCAGATTGCCAGAGCCCGCAACTCCGGGGCCAAGGCCGCCAATACCGGCTATTTTGTGTTTTTAGATGCCGACACCATACTTCCTGCCCCGCTGTTGCAAAAGGCCCTCTCCCTTCTTGAAAGCGGAACCCATTGCGGCGGCGGCACCCTGCTCAATTTCGACACCCCCCTTCCCTTTCTGGCCGACCGACTGGTAACTTTCTGGAACTGGCTTTCCAGAACGAACAAGCTGGCTGCCGGCAGTTTCATTTTCTGCCTGGCCGAACCGTTTTTCGCAATACAGGGATTTAACGAAAACACTTATGCTGGTGAAGAGGTCCTTTTTTCCCGCCGGCTGCGCACATGGGGCAAACAGCATAATCTGCAATTTACCATTCTACAGGACCATCCGGTTATTACTTCCGGCAGAAAGTTTCACTGGTATTCATCCCTGCAGATAGTTTTACTGCTTCTCCTGTTCACAGTTTTTCCTTTTGCCCTCCGCAGTCGATGGATGTGCAGGTTCTGGTACACAAGACCGGCAAAATAGTATATTATTATCAGCCGGACCGCATACTGCGTTCCGGCATACAGAATGGCAGTGGCCAGCAAAATTTTATGGTGATTTACAGCTTTACCGAAAATTTTCTTTCGTAACAGAACCCTTTCAGGATTTCCCTCCATGCCATACAGCCAAATTAAAAACATCCTGGCGGCCGAACCCCGCGGCCAGAAAATTGAAGTGCGGGGCTGGCTGAGAACCAGGAGGGACGCCAGGGATTTTTCATTTCTGGAAATAAATGACGGTTCCTGCCTCGCCAATCTCCAGGTTATCGCTTCCTCATCCCTGAAAAAATACAAGGAGAACCTCGCAAAACTGCATACGGGCAGTTCCCTGATGGTCATTGGCCGGTTAACCGAATCGCCGGCGGCAGGCCAGAGAATAGAGCTGCAGGCAGACGACATCGAGGTATACGGCTGGGCAGATCCGGAAACATATCCACTGCAGAAGAAAAGACATTCCTTTGAATTTCTACGATCCATCGCGCATCTCAGGCCGCGCACCAACAGCTTGGGAGCTATTGCCAGAATCCGATCGTCGCTCAGTTACGCGATTCACCAATTTTTTCAGGATCAGGGTTTTGTTCTTGTCCACACCCCGATAATTACTACAATTGACTGTGAAGGTGCCGGTGAAATGTTCAGGGTGACTGCTCCTGCTGATATGGCAAAGAACGGCAGCGGTAATGCAGCAGATGCTGAATTTTTCGGCAAACCGGCCAACCTGACGGTCAGCGGCCAGCTGCAGGCCGAGGTTTATGCCATGGCCCTGGGAAAGGTGTATACCTTCGGCCCCACTTTCAGGGCCGAAAATTCCAACACCAGCCGTCATTTAGCCGAATTCTGGATGGTCGAGCCTGAAATCGCCTTTTGCGATCTGGCTGAAAATATGGATCTGGCGGAATCCTTTCTAAAATACCTGGTTCATCATGTCCTTGAAGAAAATAAGCCGGATATCAATCTGTTTGCCAAATTTATAGACAAAACACTGTATGCGAAACTGGAAAAAACCCTTGCTGGTCCCTTTTCCCGCATTACCTATACAGAGGCTGTAGCCATTCTGCAAAAGGCGGCCAAAAATTTCGACTTCCCTGTCCAATGGGGGACTGATCTCCAGGCAGAACATGAACGCTATCTTTGCGAAGAAATATTCGCCCGGCCTCTATTTGTCACCGATTATCCCAAGGACATCAAGCCGTTTTATATGCGGCTCAATGATGACGAAAGAACCGTTGCCGCCATGGACCTGCTGCTGCCTGGAATCGGTGAAATTATAGGCGGCAGCCAGAGAGAGGAACGCTACGACGTCCTGGTTACCAGGATGCAGGAAATGCATCTTGATCTCGATGAATACGGTTGGTACCTCGATCTCAGACGTTTCGGCACAGTGGTACATTCAGGCTTCGGGCTGGGGTTTGAGAGGTTCCTGCAGTTTATCACCGGGATGAATAACATCAGAGATGTCATCCCGTTTCCCCGTACTCCGGGTTCAGCCTTGTACTGATTTTTTCATGTTGTCATCGATCTTAATGCCGCTTTATTTTGGCTGAAAATGCCAATAAACTATTTGACTTAGCATACTTTTTCTGTAAATGTAATCGCGTTGTAATATAGGAATGATCCTCTTTTCCGGCACCCGGTATTTATCAATTTCACCAAAGGGTAATACATGAAGAAGTTCGCCCGCAACTTATCTGTCAAATGGCGTCTTATCGGATTCGTATGTTTTCTTCTCATTCTGATTATTGGGGCCGTCCTCGGAGGACTGGAAGGCATGCGCACCACCAACCAGTCACTCTCCGATGTTTACATCTACCAGGTCTTGCCGATTGAGGAGATGCGCGGAATTGACAATATATTCCAGGCAGGTATCGTCAATACCGTGGATAAAGTCATGTTCGAGCAGATCTCCCGGGTTGAGGCCCTGAAAATTATAAAGGAATCAAAAGACACTCTGGGAAAAAAATGGGCCACTTTATACGAAATTGCCGACAGAGGCACAACCGACAGGAATACCTCATGGGCAAGCCCGAGTAAAGAGCTGGTCCGGAAAACCGATGAGGCTGCGGCAAAAATTATCCTTTATGTTGAAAATGATGATATTGACGCCCTTGAGGCCTTTGCCGACGAAATGCTGTATCCCCTTGCCGATCTTTATCGAAAGACAATCAGCTTTCTCATCCACGACCGTTTACTGTCGGTAAAAGACACGTACAATACCTCGCAGGAAAATTTTACCTTATCCCGGAAGATATTCATTATTACAGTTCTGATCGGCATAGCCATTTCAATCATTTTCAGCTACCTGCTGATTAAAAATATTGACACCCCACTGAATAAAATCATCAATGCCCAGAAACAGGTGATTAAAGGGGATCTCACCCAGCAGCTTGATTTCGGTCGATATGATGAGTTCGGACTTCTGATCAAGGGTTTTAACCGGATGGTCACATACCTGCGTGACCTGGTAGGCCAGATCCAGCGTTCGGGTATTCAGGTTACCAGTTCCATCACTGAACTGGCGGCAACCAACAACCAGCAGGAAGTTACTGCCAATGAAAATGCCGCCACTGCCAATGAAATTGCCGCCTCAACCACTGAAATTGCCGCTACCGGTGCGCATTTGCTGTCAACCATGAAAAAAGTAAACAGCATGACGAAAAACGCGGCCCAGGCAGCAGCTGAAGGCCAGAAAGGTCTGGCCGGCATCGACTCCACGATGGTTAAAATGGAAGAGGCTACCGGCGCCATTGTCACCAAACTGCAGATATTAAATGACAAGGCAAGCGATATTGCCGATGTGGTGAAAACAATCAACAAGGTTGCGGACCAGACAAACCTGCTTTCACTCAACGCTGCCATAGAAGCTGAAAAGGCAGGGGAATATGGCGCAGGATTTGCAGTAGTAGCCACAGAGATCAGGAGGCTTGCCGACCAGACTGCGGTCGCAACTCTGGATATCGAAAAAATGGTCAAAGAGGTGCAGTCAGCCATTTCATCTGCAGTTATGGGAATTGACAAATTTTCCGAAGACGCCAATTCAAGTGTAAAAAATGTTCGTGTCATAAGTGAACAGCTTACCGGGGTCATTGAACAGGTTGAAGTCATCACCCCTCAGGTTGAGTCCCTGACCGAAGGAATAGAGGCCCAGACCCAGGGAGCACATCAGATCAGTGACGCCATCAGCCATTTAAACGAGGCGGCCCAACAGACAGCCGAATCTCTTAGCCAGACCAGTGGTGCCATATCACAGCTGCACCAGGCGGCACTCGGACTGCAGGAAGGTGCCGCCCGATTTAAAGTTGAAACAGATTACGAAGATGCTGCTTCTCCTGTTTGAAATTGGCAAAGAACGCTTTGCCCTGGATGTCAACCAGGTCATTGAAATTGTCCCTCTTGTCAATTTGAAGACAATTCCCGCCACCCCTGAATATGTTGCAGGACTTATGAATTACCGGGGAGAAGGAACACCGGTTATTGATCTGAATCAACTCCTTGGCTCCGTAAGCTTTGAAGATCTTCTCAGCACCAGGGTCATCATTGTCAAATATCCTGTCCCGGGCAAGGCCGATAAACCCCTTGCTCTGATAGCCAACAATGTAACTGAAACTCTCAGAACCAGACTGACCAAGCCGCCTCCTTCAGGTGTTCTTATGCACAAGTCATTCTCCGAAGGTGAAGTGGATCCGGAAACAGAAGATATGATCCAGTGGTTTGACATTAAAAGAATAGTCCCGGCAAAAACGATCAGCCTGCTTTTTGAAGATGAAGAATAATTTCACGGAAACCCTATTGCCTTAAAACATGATAGATTACGAGATTGAGGCCCTTCTCCAGAAAAAAATTGGGCTGCTAAGTTCATCCATCGGCAAATCCAGCCTGGACCGCTCCATCCGGAAGCGTATGAATGTTCTGGCAATAGCCGACAAGGATGTCTATGTTGAAAAACTTAAATCGTCACATCCTGAATTGCAGGAGTTGATTGAAGAGGTTGTTGTCCCTGAAACCTGGTTTTTCCGGGGACCTGAATCCTTTGCAGCAATACATTCTTTCCTGGAGAACCATTGGACGCCGAAGCATAGAAACAATCAGCTTAAAGTCCTCAGTGCCCCCTGCTCGAGCGGTGAAGAAGCCTATTCGCTTGCCATGTTCTTTTTGAGTTCCGGATGGCCGGCGGGAAACTTCACCATACATGGAGTCGACATCAGCAGCCGGGCTATCGCCAAAGCAGAAGAAGGCATGTATTCAAAAAATTCTTTCCGGGGTAAAGACCTGGCTTATAGATCTCAATATTTCAGGAAGAATGCAAATTTCTACTGTCTCAATAAAAATGTCCGGGATCTCGTGCAATTTCACACCGCCAATCTTTTACAGGCAGAATTCATGGAAAACCTCGGGGTATTCGATGTCATATTTTTCCGCAATATTCTGATATATTTCGATGCCCATTCCCGGCGGCGAATTATTTCCACTCTTGACAGAATACTGGCGGAGGACGGCTTATTATTTGTCGGACATGCTGAAGCAAATCTTTATAACGATTCCGATTCGCCCTTCACACCTGCTCCCTATAGACAGGCTTTTGCCCTTCATAAAAAACATAAACAACAGCTGCAGGCGCCGACAATGAATAACCATGCCGCGAAAACGGCACCAACCAGGCACAGATCTTTCACCAAGAAACAAACACCCCCCTTGCAGGCCCCATTACCGAAAGTCAGCCCCGACCTGCAACGTGCCCGCGAATTTGCCGACAAAGGAGAATTTGCCAAGGCCGCCTTTTTGTGTGAAGAATATCTGGAACAGTGCGGCCCATCAGTTCAGGCCTTTTATCTCCTGGGCATTATCCGTGATGCCGCCGATGACCCGATCGAAGCGGAAAAATTATTCCGCAAGGCCCTTTATCTTGATCCAAACCATGAGGAAGTCCTGGTATTTCTTATGCTTCTGGCTGAAAAAAAGGGAGATTGGACAGAGGTAAAAACATTGAAGCAAAGAATAGAACGATTGCATGACCGGAACAGTTCATCAACATAAACCAGTCCAATATATTCCGGAGAATTTTTAAAATCCACTTTTCCGCCTACATGAGAACGTCAGATCTGAAAATTGATTACTGCTGGAACCGCATCGGAATCTGGGGAACATCAGTTGAAAGATGTTCGAGGCTCGCCCTTGTTGTCCATTGTAAAAACTGTCCGATATTCATTAAAACCGCCCGCCGTTTGTTGCACACCGAACCTCCGGAAGGGTATCGCAGTGAATGGACCAAGATTCTTGCCCGGACAAAAGAATCTAAACCGTTCAATAACAAGTCTGCCTTTGTTTTCCGTGCCGGGAATGAATGGCTGGCCCTCCCGGCCCAAACAATCCAGGAAGTTGTACATATGGGACCTATTCATTCCATACCGAACATCAATAACAAAACCCTGCGGGGACTTGTTAATATTCATGGCCGTCTGCAGATATGTGTTTCAATCGGCAGGGTTTTAGGGATTGAAAAACCGGGAAATAACGAAGAGAACCCGGACCAGGACCATCGATCATCTCCGGAGCGGCTGGTAGTAGTGCTTCAGCAAGGCAATCTTGTCGCCTTTCCGGTCACCGAGGCCAAGGGAACGATAAACTATACTCCGGAAATGGTAAAAGATCCACCGGTCACCGTGTCCGGCTCCAGGGCAGTTTATACCATGGGAATCCTTCATTTGGACGGCAGGGATATCGCACTATTGAAAGACAAACCCCTTTTTGAAACCCTTACCAAGTATATCGCATGACAGACAGCAAAGACAGTGACCTCAGGGACATGTCCATGATGGAACTGTTCCAGATGGAAGCGGAAAATCAATGTGCCCAGCTTGCCGAGGACCTCCTTGCCCTGGAGCAGGACCCCACGGCAGCTGAACTTCTTGAATCATTGATGCGGGCTTCTCATTCGGTCAAGGGAGCCGCCCGGGTTGTAGAACTCAAACCCGCGGTTGAAGTAGCCCATGCCATGGAAGACGTCTTTGTTGCCGCCCAGAATAACATCATAACCATGGACCGGGACTCCATAGACAAGCTGCTGAAAGGGATTGATATGCTCAATTCCATTGCACGACTGCCGGAGGAGAACACTGAAAATTTACCTGCAGGAATGACCGATGCAATAAAATCGCTGGTCCATATTTATGGTATCCTGGCACAAGGGAAAAAACCCGATCCTGAAAATCGGGGCGCGTTTGCAGCCGGGTCTCCAAACATTCCCTCCCCCGTGCCGGCGGCTTCGGCAGAAGAAACAGTCCCGCTCCCGGTAGATTTAAGTGAAATGACCATGCAGGATCTGTTTCGCATGGAGGCGGAAAATCATTGCGCCAGACTTTCCGAAAACCTAACCGCCTTTGAAAATCACCCCTCGGCATCCGATGATCTGCTTCAATCCATGATACGTTCTTCCCGCTCCATGAAGGATGCGGCGACCATAGTCGAACTGCATGGGGCGGTTAAGCTTGCCCATGCCATGGAAGAGGTTTTTGACGCCGCTCTGAAGAAAAAAAACATTATTAGCCGGAATGCTATGGCGGTATTGCACCATGGAGTGACTCTTTTAACAGCAATCACCCGATTTTCTGGGACAGAAAGGGAAAAATGGCTTGACGCCCACAATGAGGAAATTACCGAACTGGTCAAAAAACTTGCCTTGCTTTCCCGGGGGAAGCTATCTGCAAATAATGCATCTGTAGACCAGGAAACCCTTCTGCCAGGTTCCGCTTCGGCATCTCCGGTATCAAAAAATGCTGATGATCCCGCCAAACCAACTGAAACTGATTTTGCCAGCGAAAATGAGACAAAGTACGGTCGCCGGGCGGAAGACAAGGACGGCGCCAGGGTGGTCCGGGTTTCTGCCGGGAACATGGATCGGATGATGGGGCTGGCCGGTGAATCACTAATCGAGTCCCGCTGGCTGCCGACATTTAATAAAGAACTTATGCGGCTTAAATCCCGCCAGGATGAACTGTATCAATATCTTGATAAAATCAGACAAAATCTGCAGACCAGAAAAAATATCGACCTGGCCCTGAATCACTTTGCCGACCTGCAGGACAAGCTTGAACAGTGCCGAAGCCTGCTGACCCGGGATATGGAAGTCCTGGAAGATCATACCAGGCATACGACGGCTGTTTCCCATCGTTTATATGAAGAGATCATTACCAGCAGGATGAGGCCTTTCTCCGAAGGGATTCGGGGATTTGCCCGCATGGTTCGCGATGTTGCCCGGGAACTCGGCAAAGAGGTAAATTTCGAAATAACCGGCGCCGATACTTTGGTTGACCGGGACATACTCGACAAAATTGAAGCACCCCTCAACCACTTGTTAAGAAATGCGTTGGATCATGGTATAGAATTCCCCTCTGAACGTGTTGCCAAAGGAAAACCCGCAAGGGGCACCATTTCCCTTATCGCCAGACACTCTGTCGGCATGCTGAATATAATTGTCAGGGACGACGGCCGGGGTATTGATCTGGAAAATTTACGCCGGACCATTGTCGAGAAGAATCTCTGCACATCGACTATTGCTGCAAACCTTTCCGAACAGGAGCTTCTTGCGTTTTTCTTTCTGCCGAACTTTTCAACTAAAAAAAATGTCAGTAATGTTTCCGGCCGCGGCGTAGGTTTGGATGTCGTGCATGCCGTTATCAATGAAATTCGCGGCAAAATCCGCTCTTCAACAAAACTGGATGGCGGATCCAGCTTTGAACTGCAGCTGCCGCTTACCCTTTCGGTCATCAGGGCCCTTATCACCGAAATCAACAGTGAACTTTACGGATTCCCTCTCGCATCAATTGATCATGTTCTGCAGGTAACGCCTGATCAGATCCAGGAAGTGGAAAATCGCCAGTATTTCACCTATAACGATAAGAGGATCGGCATAGTTGCCGCCCAACAAATATTTAAAACCGAAACACCTTCGTCCGCCGCCAAAGAAAATCTTTATGTCATTGTTTTCAGTGACAGATTAAATATATATGGACTCAATGTAGATAAGCTTTTGGGTGTTCGAAGCCTTGTGGTGCAGAGTCTTGATTCCCGACTAGGCAAAATAAAAAATATCGCCTCAGCGGCAATTCTTGCAGACGGTTCACCTGTACTCATCATTGACGTTGACGACGTCTTTACTTCGCTTGAGCAATTAATAAGCGGCAACCAGCTTATACCGATCGGCAGCGGGAAGAAAGCCGGGAGAAAAAAGCAAAACGGGTTTTGGTGGCCGACGATTCCATTACCGTCCGTGAAGTAGAGCGAAAAATGCTGACCGCCAGAGGCTATGAAGTTGATGTAGCAGTTGATGGCATTGATGCATGGAATACGGTGCGTGCCAATAATTACGACCTGATCATCTCAGACATTGACATGCCGCGTCTCAATGGTTTTGAGCTCGTTGCACTCATTAAAAACGACACGAAACTGTGTAATCTGCCGGTCATCATTGTTTCTTATAAGGATCGTGACGAAGAACGGAAAAAAGGTCTTGAGGTTGGGGCGGATTATTTTCTCAGCAAAGGCAGCTTCCAGGACCAGGCCCTGGTGAATGCCGTACTTGATCTCATAGGAGAGCCTCGCGAATAATACATTTTGAAAAATGAAATCATATGACAAAGTATACGGAGTATCCCTTGGCTTCACGGGCCGGAATATCCCACAACCTCTGAAAACAGACGGTGAGAACAGGCAATGAAGATCGGCATTGTTAACGATATTGCCGTTTGTGTTGAAACTCTGCAAAAGGTGCTGGCCCCGGTTGCGGGATACGAGGTCGTGTGGGTTGCAAAAAACGGTCTTGAAGCAGTAGAGCGCTGCCGGGAGCTGACCCCGGATCTGATCCTCATGGACCTGTTTATGCCGGTCATGAACGGCATTGAGGCTACCCGCAGAATTATGCAGACAACCCCCTGCCCGATACTGATAGTCACCTCGACGGTAGAGGGAAATTCAGCCAGGGTTTTCGAGGCCATGAGCGTCGGGGCCCTGGATGCAGTGGCAACCCCTATCACAGATACCATGGGTGAACCCGTCAATGGAATTGAACTCCTGAAAAAAATCCACCGTATTTGCCAGATTACAGGGAATGCGCCAAAGAAACACCTAGAAAAAACCCGTCTGCCCATCAAACCAAAAATCGAAATTCAAGGGATTGACCTTGTCATATTAGGGTGTTCCACCGGCGGCCCCAAGGTTCTAATTGACATACTTTCATCCTTTCCGAAATATTTTCCTGCCGCCTTTATTGTTATCCAGCATATGGATGAACAGTTTACTCCGGGTCTTGTCAGATGGATAAACTCCCAGATAAACTTGGAAGTCGGAGTTGCCACGGATGGCGCCGCGCCGGAACCGGGCAAGGTGTTGATAGCATCTACTGATAATCACCTGATCATGACCCCAAAACTGACCCTGAGCTATTCAATGGAGCCGGCGGACGTCTTTTATCACCCGTCGGTTGATGTATTCTTCCTGAGTGTTGCCAAATACTGGCCCTCTTCAGGAATTGCCGTGCTGCTGACCGGCATGGGGAGAGACGGTGCTGCCGGTCTTCTTGCACTTCATAATCGTAACTGGTATACAGTTGCTCAAGATCGCGATTCCAGCATCGTATACGGGATGCCCAAAGCCGCTGCCCAGATGGGTGCGGCAACAGATATTCTGCCTGCAGGTTCGATCGGCAAAGCGATACGTGACTTTCTTACTGCTAAAAGTTAAAGCAATTATGAATGAAAAAAATAATACAAAATTTTCACCGGAACATCACAATATCACCGTGCTGCTCATAGATGATCAGCCAATGATCTCCGAGGCGGTACGCCGGGCTCTCAGCAGTGAAAAAGATATTATATTCCATTACTGCCAGGATCCGACCAAGGCAGCGGATTTTGCAGCGAAAATTCATGCCACGGTCATACTGCAGGACCTGATTATGCCCGAGATCGACGGCCTGGCCATGGTGCGTCGCTTTCGGGTTAACGAGGCAACCGCCAAGATTCCGATTATTATCCTTTCAACCAATGAAGAGGCCACTTATAAAAGTGAAGCCTTTAAGATCGGGGCAAATGACTACCTAATCAAATTGCCCGATAAAATCGAACTGATAGCCAGACTCCGCTATCACTCTCAGGCATATATAAACCAGCTTGAAAGAGACGAAGCCTTCAGGGCGCTTGAAATAAGCCGGGCTCAGTTGGCTAAAGCCAACCTGGATCTGCAGAAACTCTCATCCATTGACAGTTTAACCGGAATAGCAAACCGTAGAAGCTTTGATGAAAATCTGAAAAAGGAGTGGAACAGGGCCATGCGCAATGAGAAGCATCTGAGCCTCCTCATGCTCGACATAGATTTTTTTAAACTGTATAACGATCATTACGGTCATCAGGGAGGGGATGTATGTTTGAAGCAGGTTGCGGCCGGACTTAATTCAGCCATTCATCGTGAAACTGACTTTCTGGCCCGTTACGGAGGGGAGGAATTTTCCGCCGTTCTGCCGGACACCGATCTAGACGGTGCCGTTAAAGTGGCTGAGGAAATGCGCCAGACAATAAAATCCCAGCAGATCAGTCATGCCAAATCAAAGGTCTGCGATATTGTAACCGTCAGTATAGGAGTGTCCTCCGTGGTCCCGCAAAAAGGTGCGGATCCTGAGATCCTTATTGCCGCCGCAGACCAGGCTCTGTACAAAGCCAAGGAAGATGGGCGTGACCGGATTAAGACCGGTCGGACCGGAATCGGCTCTCTCTGATACCGAGGCCGATCCCTGCCGCGGGTCAACCAAGCTGATATAGTTTACTATCCATGCCAGGCATTCATCTTTATTCCAGCAACAGGCTGGAAACACTCGCAGACCTCTTTGCCGAATTAATCCATTCCGAACCGCTACCCCTTTTCCAGAAAGAAACCATCATCATGCAGAGCCGCGGTATGGAACGCTGGCTGGCCATGGAAACTGCCTCCAGGCTGAATATCTGGGCCAACTGCGATTGTCCGTTTCCCAATACCTTTGTCCGCAACATTTTCAAACTTTTATTGCCGCAAATACCTGAACCATCCCGCTATGACAGGGAATCACTTCTCTGGCATCTGATGACTCTAATCCCGAAGCTGGTCAAGGATTCGCATTTTCAAAAGGTAGCAACATATCTCGCGGCCGACGAGGACCTGAAGCTCTATCAGTTGTCCTATGAAATCGCGGACCTTTTTGATCAGTATACCCTGTTCAGACCCGATATGATTATAGAATGGGAGAATTCCATGCAACAGGGGGCCGCTGATCATGCCTGGCAGGCAATATTGTGGCGAAGCCTGGCAGCACACCTGCACCGGCAGCAACCGTTTCCGGCCTATCACCGGGCCCGCCTCCTCCAGCTATTTGAGGAAAAAATTTTCGCTCCTGGTTTTAATCAAACGATACTGCCTTCCAGGGTCTCGATTTTCGGCATTACATCCCTGCCGCCCTATCACCTGAGAGTCCTTGCCGCTCTGGCGCGACATATTGACCTGCATTTTTTTATCATGAATCCCTGCCGGGAATACTGGTTTGATATCATTGCCGACCGGGACATTGTAAAGATCAGCCGCAAAGAAGAAATGGAACAGGACGCGCTTCATCTCAGTCATGGAAACAGCCTGCTGGCCTCAATGGGTCATCTTGGCAGAGACTTTATGGCAATGGTACAGGAACTCTACTCTGACGATTATGAATTTTTCAAGGAAACCGAAGGAGTTACCCTTCTGGCAAAAATCCAGCAGGATATACTTTATCTGCACGAACAGCCACATCCATCATCCGATACGGGACGTCACTCAAATATCATTGATAGCGATGATCGTTCACTCGCTTTCCATTCCTGTCACAGCCCCATGCGTGAAGTTGAAATCCTCCATGACCTGCTCCTGCAATTCTTGGCTGATAACGATGGAGATGAAACCGTCGAACCCAGAGACATACTTGTCATGGCTCCGGAAATTGATGAATATGCCCCTCTGATCAGGGCTGTTTTTGATGCCTCCACTGCCGCCGGCAAGAAAATACCTTATACTATCTCCGATCAATCAATCAGGATGACGAGTAAATACATTGAAACATTTTTCGATATACTCCTGCTGCCGCAAAGCCGTTTCAGCTCCATTAATATTTTGGGAATCCTTGCAGCGGAACCGGTTAAAAACCGGTTTTGTATTAATGACTATGATCTTGCCACGGTTGAAAACTGGATTCATCAAACCCGCATCTGCTGGGGTATTGACCAGGATCACAAGTCACGTTTGCATCTTCCACCATTCCGGGAGAATACCTGGCGCGCCGGTCTTGATCGTTTGCTCCTCGGATATGCCATGCCAGGACACAATCAAATTCTTTTTGAAAACATCCTGCCGTATGATAATATTGAAGGCACCGACACAAATCTTCTTGGCAACTTTCTCAGTTTCAGCGCAACTCTTTTCAGCCTTGCAGAAACCCTGCAGCAATCCTACAGCCTGCAAGAATGGTCTGAAATACTGCTGCTGGCCAAAGATGCATTAATGCTCGCTGATGAAAAATCCGATTCCGAGGACAGGGTCCTGCACCGATTGCTATACGGACTGAGGAAACTGCAGCAGCAGACATCATTCGACAAAAAAGTGAGCCTTGATGTCATACGCTCTTTTCTGGCAAGTTCACTTGATGAGCGCTATTCTCCCATTGCCGAAAGCGCCGGTTTTCTTGCCGGAGGGGTCACCTTCTGTTCCATGCTGCCCATGCGGGCCATTCCTTTCAAGGTTATTTGCCTCATGGGCCTGAATGATGGCGTATATCCCCGTTCAGGCCGCAAGAACAGCTTTGACCTTATGGTGCGGGACCCCAAACGTGGCGACAGATCAAAAAGATATGACGATCGCTATCTTTTCCTGGAAACCATCCTGTCCGCCCGTAAAAAACTGGCAATAAGCTTTGTCGGACAATCAGTTCAGGATGGTTCCAAGCGTCCTCCGTCAGTTCTGGTCAGCGAACTGATGGATTACTTAGACCATGGTTATGTCCAACAGTCCGGCATAAAAAATTCTGTCTCGTTGAGTGAGAGCCTGACCACGATGCACCATCTGCAGCCTTTCCATCCTGACTACTTCATGCCGCAAACGGAGGAGCGCCGACAAAAATTTTTCAGCTATTCGGATGAAAACTGTAAAGCGGCCCGGGCCCTATCAGCTGGTCAACAAAATATCAATCGGTTGTTTTCCGCACCACTGCCGTCTCCACCGGATTCATTGCGGCAGGTTGATCTCCATGAACTTGTCAGGTTCTTTTCACATCCAACGCGGTATCTCCTGGTCAAAAGAATCGGCATTGCCCCGATTGAAGAAAACCGTATTCTGGATACCAGTGAACATTTTACCCTTAAGGGATTAGCACGGTATAAACTGGAAAACGACATCCTGGAACACCTCCTGCAGGGTGATGACTGCAACAGGTTGTATCGAATCAAAAAAGCAGTTGGTGATCTTCCCCACGGTGAAATAGGAAAAATTTACTTTACCCGGATGGTGTCGGAACTGCGATCATTTCATAAAACCCTTGCGAAGCTGATAGACGGGCAGGAATTACGGCGGCAGCAGGTCACCCTGACAATAGGCGATTTCACTGTCACCGGTGAACTTGATACTGTGGGGGCAAATGGACTGGTACTGTACCGCTACGGAAACCTGAACCCGAAAGATATAATCCGCAGCTGGATAAACCACCTTATGCTTAACAGCATCTATGACACAAAAACTGCGGGAAACAACATCCATACCTATCATGCAAGCAAAGATGCTATTTATCGCTATGTCCCTGTTGCGGAATGGATGCTTTATCTGGAACAGCTGTTAAATCTTTACTGGCAGGGCTTAACCACACCCCTCTGTTTTTTCCCCCGCGCTTCCCATGCCTTTGCCCGGCAAATCCATAAAGGTAAAAGTGAACAGGAGGCATTGCACAATGCGGTAATTGCCTGGGAGGGAAACAAATATACCATAAATGGCGAAAAAAATGATCCCTACAACCGGCTCTGCTGTAAAAACATAAACCTGTCAAGTCCGATTTTCATGGAACAGGCCCGAAAGGTCTTCATGCCGGCTCTGGAGCATCTGGAAAAGGGAGGCGCACCAAAGGGCACAGCAGCTTTCTAGCTGCCATCCGGAAAGTCTCTGGGGCCCGGATTAAAAATCAGCTAGGTACCAATGATCCTTTCTACCGCTTCAGCGTATCTGGCCCCGGTCTTTGCAAGAATTTCGTCCGGAAGATGCGGCGGCGGCGGTTTTTTGTCCCAGTCGAGCGATGACAGGTAATCCCTCAGAAACTGCTTGTCAAAGCTCGGCTGCCCTTTTCCCGGCTCATATTGCTCCAGGGGCCAGAATCTGGAGGAATCCGGGGTGAGCACCTCATCAATAAGGATCAGTTCACCTCCATACCAGCCCAGCTCAAATTTTGTGTCTGCGATAATAATTCCCCGGGTCAGGGCATAGTCAGCCGCTTTCCGGTACAGCTGGATACTGACATCAACGATTCGCGCAGTTTCAGCAACACCGACAATTTCTTCCATTCTGGCAAGGGAGATATTTTCGTCGTGGTCGCCCAGTTCCGCCTTGGTCGAAGGAGTAAAAAAAGGCACCGGAAATTTCTCGGACTCAACCATTCCCGACGGCAGCCGGATGCCGCAAACCGTGGGGTTTTCCTGATAGGCATGCCAGAAAGAACCCGAGAGGTATCCCCGTACGATACATTCAATCGGCAGGGGCCTGGCTTTCTTAACCAGCATGCTGCGGCCCCGTAACGCGTCTGCATAAGGTGCACAGACCTCGGGATACTTTGCAATATCTGCGGTAATTAAGTGGTTCGGTAATATATCCCCTAAAAAATCGAACCAGAACAGGGACAATCTGGTAAGTACCTTACCCTTATCGGGAACCGGGTTGTCCATGACCACGTCAAATGCGGAAATCCGGTCGGTGGCAACCATGAGAAGTTTATCATCAACCTCATAGAGGTCTCTGACCTTGCCGCGATGAATCAGGTTCAGGTCCTTGAATTCAGTTTTTACAACCGATGATTCAGACATTTTTATCTCTCCCGCTGATTTGGCAGTTAAAGCCCCAGGGCGGACTTCAGTTCCTTGACCACCGCATCACTTGAGGTGCCGGAAACCGTTTTCAGCAGACCCTCCTTTTGGTAAAAACCGATCAACGGCGCAGTTTTTTCATTGTATGTTGCCAGCCGGTGCAATATTGCCTCTTCGGTTTCGTCATCCCGCTGGACAACGGGGCTGCCGCATTTGTCACAGATGCCTTCCTTTTTTGGCGGATTGCTTTTAACATTATAAATTGCCTGACAGTCGGGATTTACACAGGTCCTCCGGGTGCTGAGGCGGTCAAGAATCACCTCCCGGGGTACCTCGATATTAACCACCATGTCAAGGGAGATATCTAATTTTTCCAGAAGCTCTATGAGCGCTTCCGCCTGGGGAATGGTCCGCGGAAAACCATCAAGTAAAAAACCTCTTTGACAGTCTGGTTCCTGCAGTCTTTTTTCCATAATATCCATGATCAGCGAATCAGGGACAAGGTCCCCCCGTTTCATGTATCCTTCTGCCTCCCTGCCGAGTTCGGTCCCTGCCTGGACCGCACCGCGCAGTATGTCTCCGGTCGAAATCTGGACCGAGCCGTCAATTGCAGTCAACATTTTGGCCACGGTACCCTTCCCGGCTCCAGGGGCTCCCAATAGTATAAGTTTCATTATTTTCCTCCGATTGGTCTATTAATTTACGGTTATCAGTCTCTGACGAAAAATCAACGGCAGCATAAAAATCTCCCTGCCGCAGGAATTTCTGGGCGCAATATTTTCAAGAATGCAGCTTTGTGGTGATGGTGAAGTTTTCTAAAATGTATCAAAATACGGCTGGCAACTATAGCCGATTTTGCCAGGAGATGATAGAACAAACAAGGGAAAAAATCACTCAAGCGGGACTTTTTCCTCCCGGTTTGCCAAACCGCCCTTGAAAGCATAAATGAGCCCGGCGATCATCCCCACCAGAATCATGAAAAATGAGGTGAGCAGCGACAGGGCCAGTGCCTTTTCAGAGGTGGTAAACTCGGTAAGATAAAAAAGGAAGGTGACCTCCCTGACCCCGATGCCATTTAATGATGGGGCAACTCCCATGATCAGCAGTATCGGCACGAAAAAGAAAAAAAAGGCCAGCGGAATATCCATAGCAAGACTTCTGGCCAGAAAATAGTTGGCAAGAATATATCCCGTCTGGCCAACAACCGTGAGGGTTATGCAATTACCAAAAATCCTTTTATGTTCCCGATATTCATACATGGCCCGGTAAATTTCTTTTATTTTATCGATAAAGATTGCCGGCAGCAGAGGAATATGGAGTTGACAAAGGGTGTCAACGATTTTTTTGTTAAAAACAACAATGGCTAAGGTGATTGTTGCGGCGGTCAGCATCATAATGCTTCCCATGATCTTGTGAGAGCCCTGGGCCGTGTCAAAGAAAAAGATGGTGGAAATACTGATAAGCAGCATAGTTACAAGTCCGAACATGCGATCAACCACCACCGCGCTGAATACGGAAACGCTGCCCTGTGAATCTTTATACAGGTAATAGGCCTTCATCATTTCACCACCCAGTGAAGAAGGCAGGACATTATTGAAAAACAGGGCAATCAGGTTGACATAGTAGGCGGCGCCAACCGAAAGTTTTGTGTCATGAACCTGAATGACGAGTCGCAGCCGGTAGGCAATGGCAATCATGCCGAGAAAAAAAATGATAATGGCCAGTCCGAAATAAAATACCTGCACCTCTTTCAAATATTGAAATACTGTAGGCAGCTGCTCCCTGAAGAGATAGAGAATTGTTCCCATCAAGCCAAAACTGACAACAAATCGCAGAATTGCTTTCCATTTATTTACCTTGTGTACAGTGTCCGGTTTTTTCATTATCTATGACACCAGTGCCAGCCAGGTTGAGACAAAAAGGGTAAGGCTGATGATTCCATTCATGGTAAAAAATGAGAGCTGAATTCTGGAAAGATCACGGGGATTGACCACGATATGCTGATAGAAAAGGGCCGCCCCGGTGAGAACAATGCCGATGTAATAAAAAAAATTCAACCTGGAGAGAATTCCGGTCAGTATAAAAAGAATAAAGGCAATAACATGAAATAACACGGCAATTCTGAATGCCTTCTGCCGGCCGAATCGCGACGGCAGAGAAAACAGACCAACCTCGGCATCAAAATCGGCATCCAGACAGCCATACAACGTATCAAATCCCGCCACCCAGAAAAGCACGCCCAATGACAGGACATAGGGGTAGTTCTGCAGAGAACCTGAAACAGCAACCCAGCCGCCAAGCGGGGAAAAGGCAAGGGCCAACCCCAGAACAATATGACAGAGCCAGGTAAAACGCTTCGTCAGCGAGTAAAAAAGGGTCAAACCGAGGGCAAAAGGTGAAAGAATCAAAGTGAGCTGATTCAGATTGTAACAGGCAAAGAAAAAAAGGGAACCGGCGAGGATCACCATGGTCCAGGCTTCAAAAAGTTTCACGGTTTGGGCCGGCAGGGCCCGGGAAGCTGTCCTGGGATTAAGCCGGTCGTATTCCCGGTCCACAATACGGTTGAAACCCATGGCACAGGTTCGGGCGCCTACCATGGCCAGAATTATCCAGAAAAAAGTCGCCATACCGGGAACACCGCGGGCGGAAAGAAAGGCGCCCATGAAGGCAAACGGCAGCGCAAAAAGGGTATGCTCAAACTTTATCATTTCAAGCAGTATGGCGATTTTCTTCAGCATGGTGTCACCGGAACATCAATTTCTACATTCCCTGCCATCGTTTCAGGCCGTCAACCTCAATTCCCAAAAGGTCAGCCAGCCGACCGGCAAAAAAGGTTGCCATTTCCTCCAGACTTTCAGGATGATGATAAAAGGAAGGCATGGGAGGACAGATGGTAGCCCCGGCATCATGAACCTTCAGCATATTCTGCAGATGAATACGGTTCAGCGGCGTTTCCCGGACTGCAAGGAGCAGCGGTTTTTTCTCCTTGAGCATCACATCAGACGCTCGGTGGATAAGGTTCCCGGCGATACCGTTGGCGATTGCCGCCAGTGAACCCATGGTACAGGGCAAAACAACCATTGCCTCAAACCTGCTGGATCCGCTTGAGACCGGCGCGGCAAAATCGTCCACCGCATGCCAATGGGCGATATATTTTCCCAGATCTTCGGGGGTCAATCCCAATTCATGCTGCATCACCAGGCGGCCGGCCGTTGAAATGATTCCATGAACTTCGACATCGGACTGCTGCAGCACCTTTAAAAAACGGACCGCATAGAGACTGCCGCTCGCCCCGGTTATGGCCAGAATAATCTTTTTTTTCATTTTACACCTATATAAATGGTCACAATTCCCATGGTCAATGGCCGGCAGTAGTATCTTGAAAATCCGGCGTTTTTGATCATTGTCAGCAACTCTTCCGGTTCATAGAATTGCGCTATGGAACTGGCAAGATATTCATATGCCTCCCTGTCCCCTGAAACCAGGCCGGCAACCTTCGGCAATATCCTGTTGAGGTAGTAACTATAAAGGGACTTGAAGAATGTATTCCTGGGCCTGGAAAACTCAAGGATAAGAAGCTTGCCGCCCGGCTTTAATACCCGAAACATTTCAGCAAGCCCCTTTTCTATCCGGGCCAAATTCCTTACTCCGAATGCGACCGTGACTCCGCAGAACTTCTCGCTGGCAGCAGGGATCTCTTCGCCGTCGCCACAGACCGCACCGATTCTTTCCCGGCGCCCGTCATCCGGCAGTCCCTGTAAACCACTGCGCAGCATATCTTCACAAAAATCCACCGCCACAACAGTCCGCTTCGGAGCCTGGCGGGTCAACTCCAGAGCCAGGGGCAGCGTTCCGGCACAAAGATCCAAAACCGGACCCTCGGGAAATTCCTTCAATTCCCGCGTTGTCACCCAGCGCCAGTAACTGTCCGTTTTCAGACTCAATACAGAGTTTAAAAAATCATATTTACTGCTGATCGAAGCAAATTTGTCCCGGACAAAACGTTTTTTTTCTTCAGCAGACTGGACTGTTTCAACCACTACAATTAATCCTTTAATCCTTCAAATTAAGAAAATATTTTTAATGGAAGGGCTTGTGTTACGCCATCGCCTCTGTCGATCAAATATTCAATAAATCGTATCAGCCCTTTCTTTTTTTCGGGACCTAAATCATGCTTTATGCCCCGAAGGTATTCATAACAGTCTTCAGCGTCCAATGAAACCCTTGGCCCCACCCTTTTACAGATATCCCACAGCTCTTCCTTGCCCTCTTGCCTGCACCGCACCAGATCCGCCTGTATTTCACGGACAATCCCGGGGTTGCTGCGGCAGAATTCGTCCCGCATGGCCCATACCGCAAAAACAAACGGCAGGGATGTCTTTTCATACCACATTTTACCAAGATCGATCTGATAGGGGTAAATCTGGTTTCGGGCCAGGATAAGTGCTTCATCGCCAATGGCTAATACGGCTGAGACCGCAGCATCAAGATGGGCTTCCAGAGCTGCCCCTACCTGGTAGCGGGGCTGAACCTTAAAAAACCTTTCAAGGATGATCTTTACCAGACTGACGGAGGTCTGCGACTGCCCGCTTAAGAGCACCAGCCTGTCGGCTAGAAGTTCAGGCTCGTATCGGGAAAAAAGGAAAACTGAGCCGACCGGCCCCAAAGCACTGATGGATATATCATCAAGAAGCAGATAGTTTTCCGGGTGAGCGGCATACTCTTGCGAGGATACCAGCCCCATATCCAGCTGGTTGGCATACAGCATCCGGTTCAGAACCGCCGGGGTCGCCTCGACAACATCCCAATCAGGCCGGTTTACCGTGCGAAGCCAGACTTCATACAGCGGCGCTGTATTGATAAAATTTACCATGCCGATACGTACTTTTGGATTCTTATGCATCAGCCCTACTCCAACCAATATGTCTGCACAGATTCACCCGCTGTTGTCAAATGTTCAAAAACATCCGACGCTGTCTGCACCTTCTCGTTAACCCTGATTGCCAGGATACATGCCTGTTTGCCGGGCTCCAGCGTGCCTATCTCCCCGGCAACTCCCCAGGCCTCGGCTCCACCCCGGGTAGCCATGGCAAAAACCGATTCCGGCGCCAGATCCGGATGATCTTCACGCAGCAGGCGCATCTCGCGCCACATATTCAGTATTTTGTTGCTTGCTGAACTGTCGGTCCCCAAAGCCGGGAGAATACCATGGGCAAGAAATTCTGTCACCGGTGCCTTACCAACGCCGAGGTAACGGTTGCTGCCCGGGCATACACATACCTTTGCCCCTTTCTGTGCCAGGATCTCAATTTCGGAACAATTCAAATGGATCCCATGAACGCAGAGGGTTTTATGGTCAATAACGCCCAGGTTTTCCAGATACTGCACAGAACCTTTTGCAGGGATTGAGAAGGTTCCGTCCCAGGCGCCTCTCTCCTGGAGAAAATTTTTGAAACTTCCGGTTCCGGATCGCAGGAATTCAACCTCCTGAGCAGACTCGGCGACATGAATTGAAAATATATATCCCAGTTTGTCGGCCTGCTCTTTAATGGTCCGGATCAAGGTAGGGGATGTTGAATAAGGGGCATGGGCAGCGAAACCGAAATTTAGAGATCCGTCACTGGCTAAATGCTCGAGGTGGGTCAGTGTTTTTGTTTCTGATACTTTTGTCAGGCCCAAAAGTTCCAGCAGAAAGCATACCCTGGTGTTCTGCCCGGCGCTGATAATTCTGCTTGCCTGGGAATTACCAACATCTCCAACAAAGGCAACTCCGTGGTTGTGCATTTGCTGCAGTGTTTCTCTGGCCCGTTTTAGTATTATTTCTGCAGAAACAGCAGGTTCCTGTAACGCTTTTTCTTTTGCAGCCAGAAGTGCTCTGATCCACGCCGTAAAATCGCCGTTGCGGTTCTTTTGTCCCCTTCCGCTTCCGACAGGATCCAGAAATGATAATTCAAGATGACAGTGGCCGTTTGTCAGGGCGGGGGCAAGCAACCGTCCCTCATGATCCCTGGTCGGATAACGACCGAATTCCCTGGATATATCGCTGTACTTTCCAACTTCCTGGATCACGCCGTCGGCAACAAGCAGAGCCCCATCCTCGATTACCTTACCGGAAGTGCTCCTGCCCTTTAAAGTCGAACCGGTTATAATCCATGGTCCTCGATGGATCACCGGCTGCGATGATTTTAGCTGGTGGAATTGTTCCTGGATTGTCATCGTGAATGGCCGCTTATGGTTCTTTTGTGCTCCTGAACTTAATCAGTCGTCACAAAAGAATAATCCATGGTACGTTGTTGCGGCATAAAACCGGCTCCAGCAACCAGGCTGCGTATTTCCACTTCTGAAAGTCTGAAGACAATCCCTGCGGCGGCTACGACATTTTCTTCTATCATGGTGCTGCCGAAATCATTGGCGCCAAAAAAGAGGGAAACCTGCGCGATCTTTGGTCCCTGGGTCACCCAGGAAGCCTGAATATTGGGAAAATTGTCAAGAACAATGCGTGACCAGGCGAGCATCTTCAGGTAGGCATGTGCCGTTGTTTTCGGGATATGGGCTAAGGCCGTATTGTCAGGCTGAAACGGCCAGGGAATAAAGGCGGTAAAACCTCCGGTCTCATCCTGCAGATTTCTGAGCCGCAGGAGATGTTCCAGTCTCTCTTCCAGGGTCTCGATATGGCCGAACATCATGGTTGCCGTTGTTTTCATGCCCAACAGGTGGGCCTGTTTCATGACATCAATCCACTCATCTGCGCTGCATTTCCTGGGTGCGGCCAGTTGTCTGACCCTGTCCGCCAGTATTTCCGCGCCGCCGCCGGGAATGGAATCGAGACCCGCCTTCCTGAGACGTTCTATGACGTCTGCCACGGATAAACCTGAAATTGCTGCAAAATGACATATTTCAGGAGGTGAAAACCCGTGGATATGAATGGAGGTCGTTTTAATAAAACGCAGCATATCCTCATAAAATTCCAGTTGTTTGTCAGGGTGAAGTCCGCCCTGCAGCAGGATCTGGGTTCCCCTTAACTCCCGGGTTTCATCTATCTTCTTTTTCAGTTCCCCAAAGGATAATACGGAGCCGCCGGCGTCCTCAGGGCTCTTGTAAAAGGCACAGAATTTACAGGCTGAAATACAGATATCAGTATAATTGATGTTCCGGTCAATGACATAGGTGACCACGGGTTCAGGGTGTTTTTTCCACCGGACGGTTGCAGCAAGAAAACCCAGATCAAACAGATTTCCCTCCCGGAACAGGGTCAATGACTCGCCGGGGTTGAGCCTTTCACCATGGAGGACTTTCTGCTGTATGGAGATTAAATTGCTCATAGCCTTGTCTGCGCCGTCCGATTACTGAACAGCCGGCAGATTGTGACACCTGTGCTGAACGGTTAATAAGAATGAATAATGTTATACAGGGTGTCCCGTTCTATGGGAATACGTCCCGCCTCCCTGATTAATCTCAGGAGCTGATCGCGTGTCATAGCCTGCTCGGTTTCGGCGCCGGCCATATGGGTAATAATTTCTTCTTTTACCGTGCCGTCGACATCATCGGCACCGAATGAGAGGGCAATCTGGCTGAGCTTCTGACCGATCATCACCCAGTATGCTTTTATATGAGGGAAATTATCAAGAAAGCAGCGGGCGACGGCAATAATTTTCAAATCATCCACCCCGGAGGTCCTGGATAATTCGGCTAGTTCCGTATTTTTAGGATGGAAGGCCAATGGAATAAAGGCCAGGAATCCCCCGGTTTCATCCTGCGCCTGCCGCAGCATGTCCAGGTGCTCCAACCGTTCATCAATGGATTCAATGTGACCATAAAGCATGGTGGCATTGGTGTGCAGCCCGAGTTTGTGGGCGGCTTTAGCCACCTCCAGCCAATCGTTGCCGGAAAGTTTTTTTTCACATGTCAGCTTTCGGATTCTGGGACTGAATACTTCGGCCCCACCTCCTGGAATGGAACCGAGTCCAGCGTTCTTCAGATCTTTCAGCACACCTTCGGTACCGAGTTCTGAAATTTCAGCCAGATGGGCAATCTCTACACAGGTAAAGGCTTGAATATGCACATCAGGTCTCTCTTCCTTTATGACCTTCAGCAGATCGGTGTAATAGGCATAGGGCAGATCAGGATGGATACCCCCAACCATATGAATCTCAGTAATAGGCTCGGAAATTCTCTCCCGGACCTTATTCCTGACATCCTCCACGCTCATTTCATAAGCCAGGTCGGAATCCTTATCCTTGCCGAAGGCGCAGAATTTGCAGAGATTGGTACAGATGTTGGAATAGTTGATGTGCTGGTTGTAAATAAAATAGGCGTTATCGCCGTTCTTCTGCTCCCGCACCAAGTTGGCAAGATAACCGATGGCCGGTAGATCGGGACTTGCAAACAGTCGTCCGCCGTCTTCAACACTTAATCGTTCACCTTCCTGTATTTTTTCGAGAATATCCCCTAGCCCGGCTTTTTTTATAAAGTAATCCATGATATATGCGTCTGTGTTGCAGATATGCAACTGAAATGTTATGCGCTTGTCAGTCAAGAAAGTTTTTGAGTTTGTCCCTGCGGCTGGAATGACGCAGCCGGTTAAGCGCCTTCTTCTCAATCTGTCTGATCCTCTCCCGCGACACATTGAAACGCTTGCCGATCTCCTCCAGGGTATATTCCGCCTTCTCGCCTATGCCGAAGCGAAGACGAATAATTTTCTCCTCCCGTTCACTCAGGGTGCAAAGAATTTTTTTCACCCGGTTGGATAGTTCACGGTTCTGCACCGCTTCATAGGGTGATATGGATTCCTGGTTTTCCAGAAAATCACCGAGGGTGCTGTCATCATCGCCGATGGGAGTTTCCAGGGAGATAGGTTCTCTGGATGCCTCTAAAATGGCGAGGATCTTATCCATCGGTAGCTCAGTCTGCTTGGCGATTTCAACCGGGGTCGGCTCTCGACCCAGTTCTTTGAGAAGGGAATAAAAAGCCTTGAAAAACTGGCTGCGCAGTTCGAGAAAATGAACCGGCAGTCTGATGGTCCTGGTTTTATCCAGAATCGCCCGGGTAATTGCCTGCCTGATCCACCAGCTGGCATAGGTGCTGAACTTGTTGCCCTTGGTGTAGTCAAAGCGGAAAACGGCCCGCATCAGTCCAAGGTTGCCCTCCTGAATAAGATCCGCCAGGGTCAATCCCTGATGCATGTAACGCTTTGCTATACTGACGACAAGACGCAGATTGGCCCGGATCATTTCATCTTTGGCAATTTCTATGGAGCGTACGTACGCCTCGATCTTGGTGTGCAGTTCGAAAAGCTCCCTGATGTCCGGATATTTGATAGCACAGCGGGCAACCGAGTCCTTCATGTAGTTGAGCTGCTGCTTTTTGGGTTTCAGGGATGGATCTCTTTTTTCCCAGAGATCAATGCGATCCTTGAGGATTTTCATCTCCGGGACCCCGGAATTATCGGCACGAATAGCACGGATAATGGCATCAAATCCTTCCCGGATGGTACGGCTGTATATGCCCTCCTCCTCTGGAGTCAAGAGCTCAAAACGCCCCATTTCCCTGAGATAGGTAGTGGTCGTCTCCTCCGGATCGTGGGGTTCATCGTCGTCATCCGTGGATGAAATGGCATCCGCGATGTCATCCTTGCCCCGAGCCAGTGTCCCGGCACTGCTTTTTTTATAATCATCCCAGATCTCACCGGAAAGGGTCCTCTTCTGGCCTGATTTTTCCTCGGAAACTATTTCTATATTATGTTCGGCAAGGAAATCAAAAAGCTCTTCAATAATACTTGTTTCTTTTATATCGTCCGGAATAAGTTCATTTAAGAGGGTAAATGAAACACAGCCTTCATTTTTCCCTGCATCCAGTAACTTTGCTTTTATGGTTACGAGCATTGACACACTACCCCTTTCAACTTTTCAATCTTTAATGGTAAAGTTATGGACCCCGTATAAAATTGTGCGGATATTTCCTTGACTTCCAATTGATCAGCAGACAAACAAAGTCGTTTCAGACCTTGCTTTATTGATTCCCCTTATACGGGAGATTATTGAACTGTCGGTGCCTTAACCGCAATTTCTCCCGGAAAACGCAAAGTTATAGATATTATCCCAAACCAATGAAAAATGAAATGAAAAAATTGCGTTTCATGTGTTAGGCCTGACTGTCACCGGAGACCAACTTGTTGATTTTAAAAATCCATTTTCTTGACACATTCGAGCACCATTCACTATACTCATGCATTCGAACTGCAAATCAACGTCATAAAAGTAAGACCGAATGGCTCTGAAAACAAGGCTCAATAATTGTTTTCAATGCAGAAAAATAATCAACATCATTTTTATTATAATCACGATTGTTCGCAAGTATAACTATTCCATAACCTCTGCTAAATGTGCCTGACAAGATGCTTAATAAACGGACCAGCGGCATTCTCCTTCACCTGACCTCTTTGCCCGGCAGCCATGGCATTGGCGACCTGGGTTCCGGTGCTTACCGGTTCATTGATTTTCTTGCTGCATCCGGCCAAAGCTGCTGGCAGTTTCTTCCCACCGGTCCGACCAGCACGGCCTTTGACAATTCTCCTTACATGTGTCGCTCGGTCTTTGCCGGCAACCCGCTTCTCATCAATCTGCAATTGCTCGTAAAAGAAAATTATCTTGCCGATAATGACCTGCAGAAGGCAACTGATTTTTCCGAATACAGCGTTGATTACAAAAAGGTAACAGCATTCAAGACCACCTTGCTCCATAAGGCATTTGACAATTTTATCAAATCAGACCGATCTCCTGATTTTGACATGTTTTGCCGCAACCATAAAAATTGGCTTGACGATTATAGCCTATTCATGAGCTTTCGGGAAAAATTCGACTCCAAACCCTGGTATGAATGGCCAGATTATGCCGCCCGCCGGGAGACAAAAGCTCTCAGCCGGTTTGCCGCAGAGCATGCCGGCAAAATTCTTTATTATAAGTTTGTCCAGTTTGTGTTCTTTTCACAATGGCAGCAGGTACAGGAATACGCCCATGCAAAAAATATTTTTTTGATCGGTGATATCCCCATTTATGTTGCCCTGGACAGCGCCGATGTCTGGTCCAATCAGCAGATCTTTAAGATTGATTCACAAACTTTGAAGCCCCTGAAGGTTGCCGGGGTCCCTCCGGATTATTTCAGTGCAACGGGACAACGCTGGGGCAACCCGGTTTACAAATGGACTACTGCCAACAACACTGTCAATAAAAAATTATACGACTGGTGGCTGAGTCGATTCAGGCTGATTTTTTCAATGATGGACATGGTCAAAATTGATCATTTCAGGGGGTTTGAAGCATTCTGGGAAATACCGGCCCGGGAAAAAACCGCGGTAAACGGCAGATGGGTCAAAGGGCCGGGAATATCCTTTTTTAACATGCTCAAGGCCCGGCTGAAAAAACTGCCGATCATAGCTGAGGATCTTGGCTTCATCACACCCCCGGTGGAAAAAATGCTTGCCAATCTGGGTTTTCCAGGCATGCGGATTTTACAATTCGCTTTTGAATCTGATGAGAAGAATCCTTATCTGCCGCATAACTTTGAACAAAAAAATACGGTGGTTTATACCGGCACACATGACAACAACACCACCCTTGGCTGGTTTATGAGCGATAACCTGACAGAGAAAACCAGGGGCCGCATTCGCCGTTATTTAAACATCAATGATGACAGTCATCTTTCCTGGGAGATGACCAGGCTGGCAATGTCCACAATAGCAGCAATGGCAATTATTCCTCTCCAGGACATTCTGGGCTTTGGTAAGGATTGCCGCATGAACATCCCCGGCACTGAATCAGGAAATTGGCGTTGGCGCTGTGCACCGCGTTTTTTGGACCATGAAACAGAGCAGCAGTTGCTCGATATGACTGTTTTTTATAACCGTATACCGTATAACACCCCTTAATCATGGAGAATCATCATGGACGTACTTGTCTTCCTGGGAAGTCCCCGTAAAAAAGGCAACTCGGAAATACTTGCAATGTCATTGCTTGAAGGAGTCAGACAGGCAGGAGGATCACCGGAGATAATCAGACTCTGCGACTTAAAAATATCGCCGTGCATCAGCTGCGGCGGCTGCAATAAAACAGGCAGGTGTGTCGTGGAGGATGACATGATTCCATTATATGAAAAAATTATAACCATCGATAAGATCATCGTTGTCTCCCCTATATTTTTCTACGGTATAACCGCCCAGACCAAGGCATTCATCGACAGGACCCAGGCACTCTGGAACCGCAAACGGCTGTTACAGAAAAAAGGCGAATGGGTTGATAATCCCAAACGCCAGGGTTTTTTTGTTTCGGTCGCCGCAACCAAGGGGGCCAAAATTTTTGACGGGGCAATTCTCACCATGAAATATGGTTTTGATGCCATGGGCATGCAATACGGCGGCGATTTCCTTGTAACCGGCCCTGATAAACGGGGAGATATAGCCACTTACAAACAGAAACTCGCGGAAGCCAGGGAGGCAGGAAAAAATTTCATTCTCGGACTTGATGCCCACGTTGATTAAGGCTGTTTCCAACAAATCCTTGACAAACATAACCGCATAATTTACTAAAGAATGCCCACCAAAGGGCCCCATCGTCTAGCGGTCTAGGACTCCGGCCTCTCACGCCGGCAACACGGGTTCGAACCCCGTTGGGGTCACCACTACTTACACAAGGGATTCAAGGTTTTTTGAGTCCTTTTTTTGTTGACAAAAACGCCATCCCCCACTCTATCCCCCACATTGAACCCAAAAAAACCTTTATAGATGTCCATTGGGTTGCATATCCAGTGGGTTGCATATAAGAAAATAAGTTTCCATATATTCGCCCCCCCTCAGCCTTTTTCGCCATTCCGATAACTTTTATAGATGTGCCTCAGAATACGAATCATTTTAAACTGGTTAATCTCATACACCTGCCCAGGCCTGATCAGGTTAAGGTGTCTACCGTACATGTGGACATTTCAGGAATCATTCACAAGTCAAAAGAGAAAGATCCTCCCACTTTCTGGTTGTCTTAATGTTAAAAGCTGAACAATGCAGCCCCTTCGCTCCATCTCCATTACAAAGACTTCATCACTACTACGGACTGCTCCGCCCCTGTGCTCCGCATCGGTACTCTCATCCTAATGGGTCTTCCACTTGGATTTCTCCCTTATCATCGGAGCGACAGGTTCCCACGTTCCACACAAGAGCCTGATTCAAGGTCGCGCCACCTTTATGCCGGACGCCGCCCAGGCAGTAAACAGGATTCCCCTGAGCTTATCCCGGAGTACCAACAGCCTCCGGTTTTGACGTCACCCTAAGCTTTTCGACACCTCATCAGTGGTTCGCTTGCGCTCGCCTCCTTGAATCATACCTGACCTCGTCTTGCGAGATCTTTTCCTTAACGCTCACCACTCTGGCTCTTTACCAGCGCAGCTTAAGGTGGTTTGGAACCCACTCCTGAAAATCGATTCCGAGGGGCCTACCCTCATCTCTTGTACAGCACCGCACTTTAGGGTATATAATCCTGTAGTACGTTCGTGGCACACTGTTGGCAAGCTATCTTGAAAATTGAATAAAATAAGATTAGATAAAATCTTCTCTTGAACAGGAACTCAACCGTAAAATGAGGTTCTTATGAAATCAATACTATTTATACTAACTTTAGTTCTCTTCCTAAACATTACTAACAGTGTTGGTGCTTCTGAAGGAACATGTATTCAAGGAAACTGCAACAATGGTTATGGCATATTTGTTTTTGATGATGGCAGAGTTTATGAAGGACAATGGAAGAAAAGATTATTTGACGGAATGGGCAAGTTAATTTTTATTAGCGGTTCAAAGTATAGTGGAGAATTCAAAAAAGGACTTATGCATGGTTATGGCAAAATTAATTTGCTCAATGGAAGTGAGATAAAATGCGGGGTGGTCAATGGTGAAATTCAAGGAGATGAATCAACCAGGCAATTATGGACAAAGGAAACAAGTTCAGAAGTTGACGAATACATGGTTTATCTTAAAATCGGAGATGTTTATAGAAAACATCGCAATTACGAAAAATCACTAGAATACTATAATAAATCACTAGAAATTAAGCCCCATTATGTGGAAGCAATTAATAATAAAAATGAAGTGGAAAAGAAAATTGCTGAACAAGAAGCAAAAGCTAAGGCTCAACAAGCTCCCAAAATAGTTTTAGAGGGCTCAGCAAGTCCAAGGACTAAAATATACGGCAGCAGCTCATCCACAAAAAAGAAATCTTCAGGAACAACAACTGCAAATAGTGAAAGAAGATATCAAGTTCCGGACAAAGCAAAAAAGCTCATGAAGTCAGGTTTAAATCAAGGTCATCATGTTTCACCCGGGCCAGTTTTTTCGCCTAATACCTATAGATAAAATCACCAAAAAGTATTTAAAGATGTAGCCCTGCTATTTAAGAACCCCAATTAAGGTTTTTGCCATCAACATACACTGAATAATCTGGCTACCAAGTCAAGATTGCCAGTACACACATTAACCCGACTTCAGCCCCAAAATAGTTTCTATTTTGGCAAGCTATATGAACTTTAAAAAACATCATGACAACAGAAAAACCAACGATAGCTCCTGCATACAAAATATATGGCTACTTTATACTAGGACTTGCAACAGCAATTGCCTTTCGAGCACTCATCATAATTGATCATATTCAGCCGACATGGGTTCGGCCTGTCTGGTATTTTGGCGTACTGGGCAACTTTGTTTTTTTCTTTTACAGGTACAGAGTTTCTGAAAGACGGAAAAAGGCTATAAATGAATTTCAGTTAATAGAAAAAATTCAATCTGGCAATTCTCTATCAACAACGGATCGGGAAGTTTTAAATTACATTTTGCGTTCAATAAAACTTTCCCCTGAAAATATAAATTATTTAATTATTTTCTTATTTTCACTGTTAGCAATAGGTATGGATATAACTTTGTCCTATTTTTTAAAAAGTTAACATATTCACAAGACCTTTAGACTCTAATATCATTATGTATTAACTCAATATTGTGGCAAGGAAAGAGAACCCTTGAAAGAGCAATAACTATTTTTCTTATGTTGTCAATTTTTTAAGTTTACGCCACAGGGTTGATCGGCTGATACCGAGTATTTAGGCAGCTTCTATATGCTTGCCCCGACTAAGTATCAAGGCGTGTCTGATTTCTTCCATTTCGTGATTACGTAATTTGGTGCGAATTTCGCTTTCTTGCTGGTCTTCTAGATGCTGTTTGACCATATCGATATCGATTTTTTCACCTTTAATCGTTGCAAAGATACGCTCGATGACATTCTGAAGTTCTCGTATATTACCAGGCCAACTGTACCTTGTCTGAGGCCATAACTAACGCGGCTGAAAACAGCCGTTCGATAGCTTATAATATTGCCATGACGCTCAAATTAATTTTACCAACTTGAAATCTGGCCTTTAGCGAAAAAGATCATGAAAATTGTAGACATATATGAAACGACAAAACCGATTTCATCACCAATAAGCAATGCCTATATCGATTTCAGCAAAATGACTTTCAGTTTGGTTGCTTTTGTCACCGATGTTATTCGTGATGGCAAGCGTGTCGTTGGTTATGGTTTTAATTCCAACGGACGCTATGGACAGGGTGCGCTGATTCGCGAACGTTTTAGGCCGCGATTGTTGGAAGCAGACTCCAAATCACTCCTTGATTTCGAGCGGGACAATTTCGATCCAATGCGTATATGGCAATGCATGATGACCAATGAAAAACCGGGGGGACACGGAGAAAGGTCTGTAGCGGTGGGAACAATTGATATGGCAGTGTGGGATGCTGTTGCTAAAATCAAGGGTAAGCCTCTATTTCAAATTCTTGCCGAACGCTTTGGAGATGGCAAAGTTAATCGAAGAATTTTCGTTTATGCAGCGGGAGGATATTATTATCCAGGTAAAGGTGTTGAATCCCTTAAGGATGAGATGAAGAGTTACCTCGACAGAGGTTATACTGTGGTTAAAATGAAAATTGGGGGTGTGACACTGGCTGAAGACCTGAAAAGGATAGAAGCTGTGTTGTCTGTCTTAAAGTCTGGACAGCGGCTGGCGGTAGATGCCAATGGCCGTTTTAACCTAAAGACTGCTCTTGAATATGCAAAAGCTATTATTCCCTATGACCTGTTCTGGTATGAAGAGGCAGGAGACCCACTTGATTATGAACTTCAGGCTGAACTGGCCAATCAATATCCAGGCAGTATGGCTACCGGCGAAAATCTCTTTTCCATGCAGGATGCGCGAAACTTAATCCGCTATGGCGGGATGCGCCCAGATCGAGATTGGCTACAGTTTGACTGCGCTTTAAGCTATGGACTGGTAGAGTATCTTCGGACTCTGAAGATGATCAAAAGTTATGGTTGGTCTCCAAGCCGCTGCATTCCTCACGGTGGACACCAGATGTCCCTCAACATTGCTGCCGGTCTTGGGCTTGGTGGCAATGAATCCTACCCTGATCTGTTTCAGCCCTACGGGGGGTTCCCTGATGGAGTCAAAGTTGAGAACGGTCATGTAGTCTTACCTGATTTGCCAGGGATTGGCTTCGAGGGGAAAGCGGAACTGTATCAGGAGATGCAGGCATTAGCTTAGGGAGAGATTGAAAATAACGAGGCGTTTAATAATAAGAAGTCTACATTCTTCATGAATAGTCCGTTACGGCCATGACAGTCATTTGGGTTAAATTTACTGATTAGGTCGAGAAATATCTTCACGTTTATATATAGGACATAAGGGGTTTGCGATATCTGCTGATATGTCTGACAGTGTCAAGTAGAAAAGACCTATCCATTGCCCCTGTTTATCGGCGGTTTTTCATTTCATATGCAGGGCATTACCGATTTGCAATTGCTGCTATGGACCTGGAATAGCAACACCCTCCTTCAAAGTTGCTATTGCCAATACACCTTTAACTGGTAATTTTTCATTTCCGATTCAACATTTGACAAGTAATGTTGATTTTGTTCCCTCAACCAAACCACCCTCTCCATGGGAATTAACTCGTCAAAATGGTGTATTCTGTCCCGTCATCATCTTGGGCGGCTTCTATGTGCATATCTTCGAGTCTACACTCTTTCAAGCCGCGATACAACTCATCGCATGCGCGTCGCATTTCCTTGCCATCCACCTCGGCTATCCACTCGCCGGAGGCTGCCTGGTATGTATTTTTGGCACTAATTTCTGTATGTCTGCCGTGGATGTTGTCTCTAACTGTTAACGTTTTCATAATGTTTCTCCTTTTGAGTCAATTCCTATATCTCTAATAATAATATATGTTTCAAACGTATAGATATTAATAGCTGAGCAAGAAAAAAAAGATTTTATATTTAGATCATGTATTGTTTAATGTCCGACTCACAATGCTACCATAAATCTTGACTAGCAGCATCATCCAAGAAAATTAAGATTGCCAGTGGATATCTTAACTGGTAATTTTCCATTTTATATTCAACAGTCGAGTAGCCCGGAGTACCACAAGCCCCCGGTTTTGACGTCATCTTTGTCTTTTCAACACCTCAACAGTGGTTCGCTTGCGCTCGCCTCCTTGAATCCTGCCTGACCTCGTCCTGCGAGGCCTTTTCCTTAACGCTCACCACCCGGGCTCTTTACCAGCGCATTTTAAGGTAGTTTGAAACCTCCACCTGCAAGTCGATTCCGAGGGACCTACCCTCATCTCTTGTACAACACCGCACTTTGCGGTATAAAATCCTTTGGTGCATTCGTGGCACACTTGTGGCAGGAAATATTGACTTTTATTAAATGGACGGCCCCTGCATGTATTATGATAGGAGCACTTACCATGGTTAATCATTCGTTGGGTACTAAACCTGTGGCCGAACCCGGAAAAACCGAGGACCAGGCGACCATAGGACGGCGCTTAGTCTATTACGCTGCTGAGAGGACGCTCATGTCATGGATCAGGACAGCCCTCGGATTGATGGCCCTGGGTTTCGTGATTGACCACTTCGGCCTGATACTAAGACATTCAATGCCGGTAGCCGCCGTACGTTTTTATCCCAGGCTTTTTTCATTCTGGACGGGCACTGGACTAGTTATGTTGGGAACACTTATGGCCCTGACGGCAGCGGTGAGATACTGGAGATTTTCAACTGCCTATGACCGCACCGAAAGCACCCAGCCCCGCCACGGTTTACTCATGGGGGTCCTCTATGCTCTGATTCTCGTCCTGATAGGGGTTATCATTACCATTTATCTTTTTATGGCGATGGATTGAGAACAAGGGACAGAGCTCATAGAACAGAAGGTTCAAGTCTTGATATGTGTATTTTCACGATTCAAGACCTGCTCCTAAATCTGCAGGTCACTTTTTCCATATTACTCTTCAAGCCATTACTCCAATCTGTCACATTTGGATATAGAAGCCTCTCCATGCGAGTGGCTTTTCTTAAAAATTCACATTGCCAGTGCACATCTTTAACTGGTATTTTTTTCAACTTAGATTCAATATTGAGGAATGTTGATCCTATCTAGTGTCTATCCGGAAACGCCTGTTTTCGCAGGTATCCCGGTTAAGTTTTAATGTTTTTTTCAAAACTACATTGCCGGCGGACAAAATTTTCCAAGTAGGCAAGGTAGTTTAAATGATTTTGTCAGATTTTGGCCATACTACTCCCTTGAGAGTGGCAACAATCAAAGTGTTGTTGATTTATTCTTATCTTGCAGCCAGCTGCAAGCGGGCCAGAACATGAAGATTGTAGGCAACGATTGCGCTCCATACATACTGTTTGAAACCATCCCAGCCGGTCCAGTTACTGCGACTCAACCCATAGGTTCGCTTCAATGTGGAAATATTGGCCTCAATGCCGGCCCGGAAATTTTTAAGCTTGCGATACACCCAGTTACTTTTGGCCATGTTCAGGACGGACAGGCCGCGTTTCTTTGAGAAGACAACGTCTTTAACATCATGCTCTTTGGCATAGTCGAGATTGGCTTTCGAGGCGAAGCCGCCATCGGACGAGGTTTGGCGTGGCATACGGCCATACTGTTTCTTGTGGCGGTTCAGTATTTCCTGGAATCGATCGGCATCAGCGGGGTTACCCCGCTCGATCAGGCAGTCAAGGATCAGGTTTGACCGGCCGCCGGTCAGAAAAACTTTGTGCCCGTATTCCGTCTTCCTGGCTCCTTTGACAAGGATGTCCGTATGGGTTTCAAAAAAGGAAACGACCTTTTCCGATGCCGGGACCTGTTCTCCACGAAATACACGGCGTTCGGTTTGATCGGCAACTCGCTTTAAAAGATTGACGGCCCGTTCGAGCCTGTCGGCCAGGGCGCGGCCCCGCACGGTATCCTGGACATCGTCACCAATATAATCAATAAGCTCCTGGGCTGCTTGTTCGGCATATGCACAGACTTTTGCAACATACAAAAGGATATCCCGGTATGCAGCTTCGCGGACCTGCTGCTTTTTGGTATTTTGAATCTTGAACAACCGCTTCTTCACGACCCGGCGGTGGTTGGAGAACTGGTAAAATGGTTTTGGAGACAGCCGCTTGCCCAAAATAAGCCAACGGGTGATAATGCGGACACCGTCCCAGAGTAACGTTGAATCCGAAGGGGCATGGATGTCCGTTTCAACATTGGTTGCATCGATCCTTACTTTCCGGCCGTTTTCAAGTTTTGCTTTGTCGGCATGGGCGAGAATGAATTGATGAATAGCGATCCAGGTTTCTTCGCTCAGAGATTTGATGTTTGCCTGCAGGGCTGATTTGCCTGGATATTGTCCCATTTTGAGATTGACGAATGAACGAAAGGAAATGGAGTCGGCAAGATAGTACTCAAGATCATCATAGGTGAGTTCCCGGAACTGTTTGAGTATCGCTGCCCGCAAAACCTGTTCCGCCGTCATGCCGTCCCTGCCGGTGTCTGACCGGCGGTCCTGGGTGAGATCGGCAAAGGCGAGATCCAGGATCTCTGGGTTGGCATCAAGTATGATGGACATTTGTTCAAGCTCCTGGGGGCCGGGGTTTTTGCCGAGCACTTCAAAAATGCTCCGCTGTGGATTTCGTTTTTTGCGCATGGAAGCTCCTTTATTTGAAAAGTAATGCTTGTTATTTCAAATAGTTATTCCATGTATAATAGCAAAGTTCAGAAAAAAATACTACCAATTTATTGGAATTTATATAATAATTTCAAAATATTAACGTTTCCGGATGGAGACTATCTAACAATACCTTCCTGGAACTTTGTGGCACTTGTCAATATTCTTGGTTTCTTAGTATAATTCATCATACTTTTTAACATAAGGATTAACCTCTTTTAGGAGAAAATTCCGATGAATGAGATTGGTATAAAATTGCCAATTTAAGGCCTCCAATGGAGTATTTCCATAATGGAGGCTTTTATTGTTTTGCCAATTTTTTAAAAGAGAGATTAACAACAAGAGCTCAGTGCAATGAGAATTTATATGCGCATGAAGCTTGCCTATAGACTTTTAAACAAGGAAGAGGATTGGCGAGGCTCTCTATTTGGCTGCAGCAATGAGCTGGAGCACACTATGGGGCCTAATCAGGGGTTTTCCGCATTTGATGAGGCCTCCAGGGAGCCCACCCTCATAGACACGCTATACCGTGGTTACACGATTTCACCTATCTGAAGTGCTATAGGATTACTATGGGCTTTTTCGGTGACATGATTGGTGGCAATATCCGTGTGGCTCTACAATAAGATAACTGGTTCGGCAGATTCCAGGTAGCTCTGAGAATCAAGCGCATAACTAATCGTCGGAAGATCGTCACCCTGGAACAGCAAGCTCTCAGCTCAAACGTTAGCTTTAAATTATTAAAGGAGTATTTTATGAATACTAAATTTGAAGTTATCGTAATTGGAGGAGGACCTGGCGGGACACCAGCCGCAATGCAGTTAGCTGCTCAAGGCAAATCTGTTTTGTTAGTTGAAGAATCAGGAAAACTTGGAGGTGCATGTCTATTTGTTGGTTGCATCCCGTCAAAAATTATCAGGCATTGGTCAGATGAATTTACAGTTGAACGTAAATATTTGGCAGAGGAAACCTGGTCATCTGAGGATAGAGAAAAAGCATGGAATCTGATTAAGAATAAAATTAATTTTATTCTTAAAAAACGGTCTGCTGGAGCTATGCAAATGGTAAATAATTTGCCAACTCTTGAGTTTGTTGCCGGGCATGCAAAATTTGTCTCCGGCAATGAATTAATAATTGAAGAAAAGGATACCGGACGTATAGAGAAATATGTTTTTGACAAGGCTATTATTGCTACTGGAGTTCGCTCCTTTGTGCCACCATTTAAAGGAAACTCCGTTCAGGATGTTCTTACCAGTGAAGTTCTTTTTACTCAAGAAAATCTTCCTGAAACATTACTTATTGTCGGTGGTGGACCCATCGGTATCGAAATAGCTCAAATGCTGGCAAAATTAGGTGTAAAGTGTACCATAGTTGAACTACTGAATAGTATTTTATCAGGTATTGTTGAACCAGAATATATTGCAATTATTGCTAAAGAGTTCGCACGCTCCGATATTGAAATTTACACTTCATCAAAAGTGCAGGAAATAAATAAATCAGATGGACATTTTAACGTAATCTTTACCGATGCCAAAGGTACTGAGCACAATGAAAATTTTGAGAATGTACTTGTTGCTACAGGCAAAGTGCCCAATGTTGAAACCCTTGACCTGAGCAAGGCTAATATAGAATTCAATCGTAAAGGTATCGTTGTTAATGAATTTCTTGAGACTTCTACAAAGGGCATTTATGCTACTGGTGATGTAATTGATGGACCCAAATTTGCTCATGTTGCAACATATGAAGCACATCTTGCCGCTGCAAATATTATGGCGGGGAATAGACAGAAAGTGGATTTTTCGAAAAACTCATGGGTATTGTTTTCCGATCCTGAGATAGCTGTTGCGGGGTTTACTGAAGCTCAGGCCATTCAGAAAGGCTATGATGTAATGACAGGTGTTTATGACTACAAGATAGATGCAGCCGCTCAAGTTGCTAATTCACCTTTTGGGTATTTGAAATATGTGGTTAATAAAAAAAATTCAGAAATAGTAGGTGTTAATATTTGTAATAGCAATGCAGCAGTATTGGTGGGAGAAGCTGCATTGATTGTGGCAAATAAATTAACTCTTAAAGATGTTGCACATACAATACATCCACATCCTACAATGACAGAGGCATTTGGAATATTGGCCCAAAAGATGATCAGCAAAAGCTAACAAATCGCGCCACCTGTCCGCTTTCCCGCTGCACTCCAAAAAGGCAGGTGAGCTTGGTCATTTAATATAACTGCAACGCAAGCCCGCCCCCGTTATACATATTATTCTCGGAACAAAACGGAGATAATTCGAAAAGAAATGAAAAGAAATGAGGAGGCTGTTATGCATACGATGAAAGCGATACGAATTCACTCCTATGGCGGACCGGAAGTGCTGAAATATGAGGATGCGCCTCGACCGATCCCGAATGACGATGATGTTCTTATCAAGGTTCTGGCTGCAGGAGTCAATCCCGTCGACTGGAAAATAAGGCAAGGCTATATGAAAGATATGTTTACCCTGCCCCTTATCCTTGGCTGGGATGTTGCCGGAGTCATCGAAGAAAAAGGGAAGACAGTAACCAACCTGGAGATCGGCGAGAGTGTCTATACACGGCCGTCGATATTACGTAACGGCGCCTATGCCGAATATATTGCTGTTAAGGGCTCGGAAGTTGCGTTGAAACCGGAGACCATCGATTATATCCAGGCGGCTGCGATACCGTTGGCGGCCCTGACAGCCTGGCAGTCTATTTTTGACCTGGCCCATCTGCAGGCTGGACAGAAAATCCTTATTCATGCGGCTGCTGGAGGTGTTGGCCACTATGCCGTACAATTTGCCAATTGGGCTGGGGCTCATGTTATCGGCACGGCATCGGCTCAGAATCATGAATTTCTGAAATCGATCGGCGCCCATGAGACAATCGACTATAACACTACGACATTCGAAGATACGGTGCATGACGCGGACGTAGTGCTCGAAACGATCGGCGGCGAAGTCTGGCAGCGTTCGTGGAAGGTTTTGAAGAAGGGAGGCATCATGGTTTCAACATTACGCGGACCGGAAGCAGGGGGCATGGATGCCCTTAACAAACTTTGCTCCCATGTCTTTGTCCAGCCAGATGCACCTCAGTTGGGCGAGATCGCGGCCCTGATCGACAACGGTCATGTCCGTCCGGAAATTTCCCAGGTTTTCCCACTCCAAGAAGCGGATAAAGCCCACATCGCAAACCAGAAAGGCCACACCAGGGGTAAAATTGTACTTGACCTGACGAGATGATATGAGAATACCGTGTTCAGGCTTAACAATTATCAGCATACGATACTGCTGATAATTGACAGAATGTTTTATGCCATCTGAGTAAGAAACCTTTATGTATTACAGTTTATAGGCAGGGACGTTTGGTTCCCTGCCTAAATTATTTTAAAACTGAATCTAACTATACATTGAAACTCAGAAATCATTCCCAAACTGTCAAAATATTCAGTGGATATGTGAACACAATAGAAGAGCCCCCTCCTAATCTTTTTTGTTTGAGACTGGTTACTAATTAATACTACCATTCTGATGGCTTTTAAATCAGATTGGCGATTTTTTCCGTGAATAACTTGACGTAAAATCAGGTGCAATACCCAGTAAATTGGCCTCTCGCGCCACAACTGGGGTTCTAACCCCGTTGGGGACAACTGGGGTTCTAACCCCGTTGGGGGCACCACCAGCGCAAATACATGGAGCAGGACCAAAAGGTCCGGGGCCTTTTTTGTAAAGGTATCTGCTCCCCTTTTCTTGACGTTGCTGCACCCACTTCGTTCACCTCAAAATAGAGAAAAATTAAAAAAAACGGGACATTTGTCCAAAAAAAAACCGGGTACGACTCTTGAAAAACAGAAAAACGTTCTTAAATTATAATCTGCCTCAAATATTTCTTTCCTCCTGTGGCTCCTCTGGTGTTCGCCCAAACGCCCCCACAGAAGAAATTTTGGGGCTAATTTATTATGGATATCTTGGAGATACAAATGAGTGTAATACAAACCATCCAGCACGTTCACATGATGATATGGCACATCCGCCAGACCTGGCATCGTTTTCTGACTAGTTCTCCCTCTGAAACACATTAACAGGGCAAGTTCATTTATTACCGGAGAGCCCGATTTCGGGAGCATTCTTCGACCGGATACTATAAAATTATAGATGTTAAGAATTAATCTGTTCAGTCATATTTTTTTCTTGGCATATTTTCTACATTGTGGTATATAAAATTTGTGAGTATCCTCTTAATTATGCCTCACTGCATGCCCTCCATCGCCCATGACGCCTGAGCTTCATATCATGCAGTGAGGCTTTCTTTTTTATTAATCCCCGCCCCTGTCGGCTGATAATTTCACCCCCCATCATCCATATCCGGTAAAATCTCTCTAAATATAGCTCGCTGTATTCTCTTGCAAAGCATCCGGAGCAATTTATTTTATCCATTCAGGACTGATTTATAGTGCTTCTGGTCAGAAAAAAGACCACCTAATTTGCCGGCCGGATAATGGATAATCATTTGTCAATTCAAACCATTCCGGCAAATATCAGGACTAAGCTTCCTGCCAGGCAAACAACATATATATAAAACAGGGAGCGGAGGCCCCGGCATAAATTGATTACCGCCGGATTATCTTTGGCCTCGTGTTCCCGCCTGAACAAAAAGCTGATAACCTTGAAATTGGTTAAAAAGCTTTTTAGCCTGAACGAATCCGGCCACGCAAGTGCTTCATAGAGTTTAGGGTAATTCTGCCGTAGTTCACCTAAGAGCCGATAGCTTAAAAGAAGCCAGGCTATCGCTGCGGCCAGCAGTATGCCCAGAAATACCGGCAGCATCTGCTGATTGAGTTCAGGTATGGCAAAGGGCATGATATATTCACGGGAAGGATTTTTTGCAGCATCTCGGAAAGAACCGGGCGGTAGCCTAAAATATGCTGGGGTTGCCGGGCAAAAAAATAAACACCAACCCTTTGTTTGTGGTCAATAAATAATTTATGCTTAACCCCGGAAGGCGGCAAATAAGAACTATAGCATGAAATAATGCTTTCTTGTTACGTGGGGATTTCGCGGGATTGGGCCATCAGCAGATCATCGAGGTTCTGGATCGATACATTTCGCACCAGTTCCTTGTGGGAGGTTATGCCTTTTATCGCTTTTTGCAGACCGTCATAAGCCAGCATATGAAAACCTTCAGTTTCAGCAACCTGGCGTACATCATTTATAGTTTCCCTGGAAACAAGCACCTCCTGAATCGCCCGGCTTATTTTCAAGATCTCATAAACCCCTATCCTGCCCTTATATCCTATTGAGTGGCATTCGTCGCAACCCCTGCTTATCCAGAATATGGGTTTGATATCCTCAGGTAGATACGAATTATAGCGTTTGATCAGTTCAGACGATTTAGGATCAGGCGTCCGGCACTTGGGACAGAGCTTGCGGACCAGCCTCTGGCCCAGGACACAGGTCAAACCGGCAGAAATAATATACGGCTCGATACCCATGTCAACCAAGCGGGTTACGGCTGACGGAGAATCATTGGTATGCAGGGTTGAAAAAACAAGATGGCCGGTCTGGCTTGCCTGAAAAGCAATGGTGGCTGTTTCCTTGTCCCGTATCTCGCCAACCATGACAATATCCGGATCCTGTCTCAATATGGAACGCAGTCCCGAGGCAAAAGTGATGCCGGCTTTCGGGTTGATCTGAACCTGATTGACGCCGGCGATATCATATTCAACCGGGTCTTCAACCGTGATAATATTGACCTCAGGTGTATTCAACTCGTTGAGACAGGCGTAAAGAGTGGTTGATTTGCCGCTGCCTGTCGGCCCGGTAACCAGAATCATGCCCTGCGTTCTGTGAACCATGTTACGCAAGGTCTCCAGATCATGATCTACCATTCCCAGGTCATCAAGTTCCAGCTCCGCTCCTTCCGGATCAAGGATACGGATGGTAACTTTTTCGCCGTAGGAAGTTGGAATGGTCGATAAGCGCAGATCATATTCCTTTCTGCCGAATTTGATCCTGGCTCTGCCGTCCTGTGGTTTTCTGCGGATAGAGATATCCATATTGGCGATAATTTTCATCCGGGCCACCACCGAAAAATGGCTTTTCTTCGAAGCCTGCAGGATTTCCCGCATGATGCCGTCAATACGGTAACGGATCATGGTATCAGAATTACGCGGTTCGATATGGATGTCACTGGCCTTGAATTTTATGGCATTAGCCAGGATATGATTGGTGAACTTGACAACCGGAGCCTGCTCAGAAAGACCGATGAGATTCTGCACTTCTTCGTCGTCATCAAAAGATCTATCGTCCTCCAGGACCTCCAGAAAAGCATCAATATCCTTCTCATTCGCCAGATTACTGTCAACGTTATTGACATAGAACCGGTCTATTGCATTTCGGACCTCGCTTTCGGGTGCCACGGCAATATCAACATCAAGCTGGGTAATAAAACGCAGATCATCTATTACATACTGTTCCAGGGGATTGGCCATGGCAACGATCAGCTTCTTTCCCTTTTTACTGATGGGAATGATCATTGAACTGGTGGCGATACTTGCCGGAATGATCCTTAAAACATCCTTGGAAATCTTTATATCCTTCAGATGGACGAAATCGATATTCAGCTGGGAGGCGAGGGTTTTGGCAATATTGAGATCATCGGTCATGCCCATCTCGATGAGCAGTTTGCCTATCTTGGTCTTTGGGTGATTTTGTTTTTTCTGAACCTCCAAAGCTTTTGCAAGAGTCTCTTCGTCAACCAAGCCCGCCGCCATGAGATAAGCGCCGAGTCTTTTATGCCACCGCATGGATTTTCTTTGTGCAATTCCGTTTGTCATAAATCTGGACTGATAGTCTCTCTTTATTAGTGTGTGTTCTTAATTATGTTATAAAAACAGAGATATAATTTTTTGCAACCTAAAAAGTTGCTAATTTCTTACCCTGCATTTGCCAGGCTGTATATAGCAACATTGAAAAGTCAGGATAATGACCGGTATCTTATTGTTACTTTCAGACCTCGTTGGTGATTTGTTTTCTTCCACGATAATATCATATTTGATTGCGCCACATAAAATTCATATCCGTAATTCTATCCGACATGATGGCAGCCAGATTGCGCATTATAAGGTAGCCAAGCCTGGGATTATAAACAAAGAGCTGGAACAGCTTCTTCTGGTTGACTTTTCTAACTGTCAAATCACTATATGCAGACACCTGTGCAGACCGTCGTCTGCTCCGCAGCAATCCCATTTCGCCAAAGATATCACCGCTTTTCAAAACAGCAAGTCTCTTGCTGACCTGTCCTTCAGACTGTGTCGGGCTTGACTGCAGTTCAACCTTGACATTGCCCTGCAAAATAACAAAAAAATCAGAGTCAGACCCATAGCTTGATTCCTCCAGGATTACATCGCCGGATTTGTATGTGACCTCCTGGCTGATATCAAAAATAGCATCAAGCTCTTCAAGGGTTATGCCCTCAAATATTTTAAACTGCAGGATATCTTCATTGTTCAACATGATTTATCACCTTTACATAAAAATTAATGCACTTAATGTATCCATTATATTAAAACACGTTTCATTAATTAAACGTCTTATTATTTACTCATTTTTTTCCATTTAATAAAATTTATTCAAATTTATACGTAATTATTAAATAATTATGCAAAATTTCAAGAAAAAAACAAAGGGAGAATATGTATGAGCTACTATTTTAACACGGTTCTTGACTGTTCGTTCGATGAAGCAATTGCCCGGGTGACGGATGAATTAAAAAAAGAGGGTTTCGGTATTCTCTCTGAAATTGATGTCCAGGCCGCCTTGAAGAAAAAACTGGATGTTGATTATAAAAAATATAGGATTCTGGGGGCCTGCAACCCTCATTTTGCCTTCAAGGCCCTGCAGTCTGAGGAAAAGATAGGCACCATGCTGCCATGCAATGTTATTGTTCTGGAAAAGGATAACGGCAAGATTGAGATTGCCGCCATTGATCCTATGGCCTCCATGCAGGCCGTTGACAATCCCGATCTGCAGGGAATTGCCCGGCAGGTTCAGTCTAAATTAAAAAAAGTTATTGAAGCTCTGTAGACTTTTCTCTTTGCCTGGTCGTCATTATTGTATTTAAGAAATACGAGGTGAAACAGGTAGTATGTCGCGTCTAAGACCTTTCCCCTTAAAACAACCGGAGGCATTTATGAAAAAAATCACTTTGTTCGTGTTACTTCTTTCTGTCATGTTTTTTACCGTATCCTGTGCAACCGCTCCTCAAGAACGTTATAACACGCAGACAGGCGCCGTCATAGGCGCCGGCTTAGGTGCTCTTTTAGGCCAGGCCATTGGCAGAGACACCGGGGGCACCCTGCTGGGTGCAGGAATTGGTACGGTTGTCGGTGCCATTGCCGGCAATGCCGTTGATCAGGACTACCAAGCTGGCAGGGATGCTGCCATGCTGAACAAAAGGGTAGTCTATGTCGATAACCAGGGACGTGCAGTCGAGGCCATTCCTATGCAGGGTTCGCAACAGACGAACTGTCGCAAAGTAACCAAAAGACAATGGGATAACGGTCAGATGATCAGTGAAACCGTTGAAGAGATTTGTGAAGGTGAAAAAACCATGATGAATTATTGATACCAGTCCTTAAAATTTTCTCCGACGGGATGGGATTACGTTCCATCCCGTCCGTTGTCTGCATAAATTTGCAGAATAATCTTCATTATTTTGTTTCACTGGATAAAAAGTATCCATTCAAATCAGGGTCTATTCTGCCGGATTCCATAAACCACCCGTACCATTAGTTCCTGTTTTCGCAATATAAAAACCACAAAATATCAAATCCTGACCAAGTTGGCACGATTGTTGATATTTATAGTAGTAGTACCCATTGCAAAACAGAACAACTCAAACTACGGAACCGAATACATGAATACCCAGAGCATAAATAGAAAAGAAGTGAACAATTCCATAAAAGATCAGAAAAAACATATCCAATCCCAAAATCAGATGGCCTTGTTCAGATATATGCAGGATGTCAATTTATATAAACTCCTTACTACTGAAGAGACAGAAAAGTTGGTTTTCAGATACCAGCAAAAGGGAGATCTGCAGGCCGGCGATGAGCTTATTACCGCTAATTTACGCCTTGTTGTCAAAATTGCCGGCGATTTTCAAAAGTACTGGACGAATAACTTTCTTGATCTCGTGCAGGAGGGCAATATCGGCCTTATCAAAGCAATCAACAAGTTTGAGCCCGACCGGAATATTAAATTTTCCTATTATGCCACCTTTTGGATTCGAGCCTATATCCTAAAATTTATCATGGACAATTGGCGTTTGGTTAAGTTAGGGACCACCCAGGCTCAGCGCAAGCTTTTTTACAAGTTAAATAAGGAAAAAAAGCTTCTTGAAGCCCAGGGCATAAAGCCTGAGAGCAGTCTTCTCGCAAATCGTTTGGATGTCCGGGAAAAAGATATCATTGAGATGGAGCAGCGTTTCAACGGTCCTGACATTTCCATTGAAAGTCCAATCAGTCCCGGTTCGACAATGGAGCATAAAGACCTTCTGGCCCAGGGTGGCCCTTCGGTCGAAGAAATTGCCGCCAAAAGGGAAATAATAGAAAAAATAAAAAGCTTTCTTGACAAGCAGAAAGATTCGCTTTGTGAAAGAGAAAAAGTAATCCTGGAGGAAAGATTGCTGCAGGATGACTCCCGTTCACTCAAAAACATTGCCGAACAGTTTGACATTTCAAGGGAACGCATTCGGCAGATTGAGGCAAGACTTTTGAAAAAAATTGGCAAAACCCTGCAGCAGGAAATGCCGGATATCGGTTACAGTCTTCCCGCTGCCTGAACAGATAATTTCCACAAAAAGCAGCCCCACAAGAAAAATACCGGTGCAGGTTTTCCTGTTCCGGTATTTTTTTATCCAATATCAGGATTCTGTTGTTTCTCTGCCACCACCATATCAATTCAAACGCAAATCTTTATTATCCATATACTTTTTTCACCTTAAATTTATTAGGCTGTCAAGATTTTATATTCCACCTGTCCGTAGCCTGCAGCAATACCCGGCTACCCCATTACCCCCGTTGATCCCTTTCTTTTTTCCAGTATTAGTTTCTGCGCTTGACAAATGGTTTTTGCATGTCGATTGACAAATAAAAATAATCACCCATCAAGGTCATTAAAGCTTTGGCAGCAAAAAACAATTCATAAATATACCGATCTAGTACCAAGGTACAATAGTTTTTCCTGTATATAAATATATAGTAATGATAACGGCAAAGCGTTCAGTTCTCGTTATTTTAATAATTATACAGGAGAAATCGTCATGGCTATGGCAGAAAATATACCCGAACCAGGTCCAGATAATCAGGAAGTAGGAAAGGTTATCATTCTCTATGGCAATGTAAAGGCCATATCGATTGATGGGACTAAACGATTACTCGGTCCCAATAGCCCTGTATTTGCGCATGATCAGATAGTTACTGCAAGTGACGGCAGCGTTTCCATTATTATTGACGACCCTGTCCATACCCAGATAGATATCGGCAGGATGAGTCACATCATAATTGATGAAGATATTTTTGCCGGCACAACCCCTGAAGATGTCGCTGCTGCTGCTGCTCAGGTCGAACAGATACAGGAGGCTCTTCTTGTTGAAAATTTTGATCCTACGGTTGAACTTGAACCACCTGCTGCCGGAGAACCCGCCTCGGCGGGCGGCGGTCATCCGGTTGCCGATTTTGCCCGGGTTACCCATGAAGGTGAGATCACCAGCGGTGCTGAAACTACAGATTTAACGAGCAGTACAGCTGAAGATACAATACAGGTAATTAACGAATCTCATAATTATGCCCCGACCGCGGCTGACGATACCGGCACCACGCCGGAAGACACCCCGGTTACCGTTGATCTGGCTGCTAACGACACCGATCTCGATGGCAGGGTTGATCCAGCCACGGTGGCTATTGTCAACGGTCCGGCCAACGGCATCCTGGTCAACAACGGCGACGGCACGGTTACCTATACCCCGGGTGCCGATTACAACGGCAGTGACAGCTTCACCTACACGGTGCAGGATAACAGCGGCGCCACCTCCAACGAGGCCACGGTCTCCATCGGGGTTGACCCGGTCAACGACGCACCGGTGGCTGGTGCTGATGCCCTGAATACCCCTGAAGACACTCCGGTTAATATTGACGTCCTGGCCAACGATTCAGATGTGGATGGTGATACGCTCACGGTTGAGTCTTTCACCCAGCCGACCAACGGTATTGTGACGGAAAACCCGGACGGCACCTTAACGTATACCCCTGCAGCAGGCTACAACGGTTCTGACAGTTTCACTTACAGCATCAGTGACGGCCAGGGCGGTACGGATAGTGCTGCGGTTACGGTTAACGTCGACCCGGTTAACGATGCACCGGTAGCGGCTGACGATTCCGGCACCACCTCCGAGGATACACCGGTTATTGTTGATTTGACCGCCAACGACACCGACCTGGACGGGACCATAGATCCGGCCACGGTGACCATAATCAACGGTCCGGCCAGCGGCACCCTGACCAACAACGGTGACGGCACGGTTACCTATACCCCGGGGGCAAACTACAACGGCAGTGACAGCTTCACCTACACGGTGCAGGATAACAGCGGCGCCACCTCCAACGAGGCCACGGTCTCCATCGGCGTTGACCCGGTCAACGATGCACCGGTAGCGGCTGACGATTCCGACACCACTCCGGAGGATACACCGGTTATTGTTGACCTTACCGCCAACGACACCGACCTGGACGGCACGGTTGATCCGGCCACGGTGAGCATTGTCAACGGTCCGGGCAGCGGCACCCTGACCAACAACGGCGACGGTACGGTTACCTACACCCCGGGTGCAAACTACAACGGCAGTGACAGCTTCACCTACACGGTGCAGGATAACAGCGGCGCCATCTCCAACGAGGCCACGGTCTCCATTGGCGTTGACCCGGTCAACGATGCACCGGTGGCGGCTGACGATGCCGGCACCACGCCGGAGGATACACCGGTTACCGTTGATCTGACTGCAAATGACACCGACCTGGACGGGACCATAGATCCGGCCACGGTGAGCATTGTCAACGGTCCGGGCAGCGGCACCCTGACCAACAACGGCGACGGTACGGTTACCTACACCCCGGGTGCAAACTACAACGGCAGTGACAGCTTCACCTACACGGTGCAGGATAACAGCGGCGCCATCTCCAACGAGGCCACGGTCTCCATTGGCGTTGACCCGGTCAACGATGCACCGACCGCGGCTGACGATGCCCTGAATACCCCTGAAGACACTCCGGTTAATATTGACGTCCTGGCCAACGATTCAGATGTGGATGGTGATACGCTCACGGTTGAGTCTTTCACCCAGCCGACCAACGGTATTGTGACGGAAAACCCGGACGGCACCTTAACGTATACCCCTGCTGCAGACTACATTGGTTCTGACAGTTTCAATTACAGCATCAGTGACGGCCAGGGCGGTACGGATACTGCTGCGGTTACGGTTAACGTCGGGCCGGTTAACGATGCACCGGCGGCGGCTGACGATTCCGGCACCACGCCGGAGGATACACCGGTTACCGTTGATCTGACTGCAAATGACACCGACCTGGACGGGACCATAGATCCGGCCACGGTGACCATTGTCAACGGTCCGGGCAGCGGCACCCTGACCAACAACGGCGACGGTACGGTTACCTATACCCCGGGTGCAAACTACAACGGTTCCGACAGCTTCACCTACACGTTGCAGGATAACAGCGGCGCCACCTCCAACGAGGCCACGGTCAACATCGGCGTTGACCCGGTCAACGATGCACCGGTGGCGGCTGACGATTCCGGCACCACGCCGGAGGATACACCGGTTATTGTTGACCTTACCGCCAACGACACCGACCTGGACGGCACCATAGATCCGGCCACGGTGACCATTGTCAACGGTCCGGCCAACGGCACCCTGACCAACAACGGCGACGGTACGGTTACCTACACCCCGGGTGCAAACTACAACGGCAGTGACAGCTTCACCTACACGGTGCAGGATAACAGCGGCGCCATCTCCAACGAGGCCACGGTCTCCATCGGCGTTGACCCGGTCAATGATGCACTGGTAGCGGCTGACGATTCCGGCACCACTCCGGAGGATACACCGGTTATTGTTGACCTTACCGCCAACGACACCGACCTGGACGGCACGGTTGATCCGGCCACGGTGGCTATTGTCAACGGTCCGGCCAACGGCACCCTGGTCAACAACGGCGACGGTACGGTTACCTACACCCCGGGTGCAAACTACAACGGCAGTGACACATTCACCTACACGGTGCAGGATAACAGCGGCGCCACCTCCAACGAGGCCACGGTGACCATCGGCGTTAATCCGGTCAACGATGCACCGACCGCGGCTGACGATTCCGGCACCACTCCGGAAGACACCCCGGTTACCGTTGATCTGACTGCTAACGACATCGATCTTGACGGCACGGTTGATCCGGCCACGGTGGCTATTGTCAACGGTCCGGCCAACGGCACCCTGGTCAACAACGGCGACGGTACGGTTACCTACACCCCGGGTGCAAACTACAACGGCAGTGACAGCTTCACCTACACGGTGCAGGATAACAGCGGTGCCAGCTCCAACGAGGCCACGGTGACCATCGGCGTTAATCCGGTCAACGATGCACCGACCGCGGCTGACGATTCCGGCACCACTCCGGAAGATACACCGGTTATTGTTGACCTTACCGCCAACGACACCGATCTTGACGGCACGGTTGATCCGGCCACGGTGGCTATTGTCAACGGTCCGGCCAACGGCACCCTGACCAACAACGGCGACGGTACGGTTACCTACACCCCGGGTGCAAACTACAACGGCAGTGACACATTCACCTACACGGTGCAGGATAACAGCGGCGCCACTTCCAACGAGGCCACGGTGACCATCGGCGTTAATCCGGTCAACGATGCACCGACCGCGGCTGACGATGTCGGCACCACGCCGGAAGACACCCCGGTTACCGTTGATCTGACTGCTAACGACATCGATCTTGACGGCACGGTTGATCCGGCCACGGTGGCTATTGTCAACGGTCCGGCCAACGGCACCCTGGTCAACAACGGCGATGGTACGGTTACCTACACCCCGGGCGCCGATTACAACGGCAGTGACACATTCACCTATACGGTGCAGGATAACAGCGGCGCCACCTCCAACGAGGCCACGGTCTCCATCGGCGTTGACCCGGTCAACGATGCACCGGTAGCGGCTGACGATTCCGGCACCACCCCCGAAGATACACCGGTTACCGTTGATCTGACCGCCAACGATACCGACCTGGATGGGACCATAGATCCGGCCACGGTGAGCATAATCAGCGGTCCGGCCAGCGGCACCCTGACCAACAACGGCGACGGCACAGTTACCTACACCCCGGGTGCAAACTACAACGGCAGTGATACATTCACCTATACGGTGCAGGATAACAGCGGCGCCACCTCCAACGAGGCCACGGTCTCCATCGGCGTTGACCCGGTCAACGATGCACCGGTAGCGGCTGACGATTCCGGCACCACCCCCGAAGATACACCGGTTACCGTTGATCTGACCGCCAACGATACCGACCTGGATGGGACCATAGATCCGGCCACGGTGAGCATAATCAGCGATCCGGCCAGCGGCACCCTGACCAACAACGGCGACGGCACAGTTACCTACACCCCGGGTGCAAACTACAACGGCAGTGACACATTCACCTACACGGTGCAGGATAATAGCGGCGCCACCTCCAACGAGGCTACGGTCTCCATCGGCGTTGGCCCGGTCAACGATGCACCGGTAGCGGCTGACGATTCCGGCACCACTCCGGAGGATACACCGGTAACCGTTGATCTGACCGCCAACGACACCGATCTCGACGGCACCATAAATCCAGCCACGGTGAGCATAATCAACGGTCCGGCCAACGGCACCCTGGTCAACAACGGCGATGGTACGGTTACCTACACCCCGGGCGCCGATTACAACGGCAGTGACACATTCACCTATACGGTGCAGGATAACAGCGGCGCCACCTCCAACGAGGCTACGGTCTCCATCGGCGTTGGCCCGGTCAACGATGCACCGACCGCGGCTGACGATGCCGGCACCACTCCGGAGGATACACCGGTAACCGTTGATCTGACCGCCAACGACACCGATCTCGACGGCACCATAGATCCAGCCACGGTGAGCATAATCAACGGTCCGGCCAGCGGCACCCTGACCAACAACGGCGACGGTACGGTTACCTACACCCCGGGTGCAAACTACAACGGCAGTGACACATTCACCTACACGGTGCAGGATAACAGCGGCGCCACTTCCAACGAAGCCACGGTCACTATTGGCGTCGGGCCGGTCAACGATGCACCGACCGCGGCTGACGATGCCGGCACCACGCCGGAAGACACCCCGGTTACCGTTGATCTGACTGCTAACGACACCGATCTTGACGGCACGGTTGATCCGGCCACGGTGGCTATTGTCAACGGTCCGGCCAACGGCACCCTGGTCAACAACGGCGACGGTACGATTACCTATACCCCGGGCACCGATTACAACGGCAGTGATACATTCACCTATACGGTGCAGGATAACAGCGGCGCCACCTCCAACGAAGCCACGGTCACCATCGGCGTTAATCCGGTCAACGATGCCCCAATGGTCGGCAATGCAACTGCAACCGTTTCCGAGGAAGGATTGCCGGGAGGCATCCCGGACACCGATGGAACTTCGGATACAACCAATTCCGATATCGATTCAACCGCCCTGAGCGGACAGTCAATTTCGGTTACAGACCCGGACAGCGGTGATGTTCACACCTTTACGCTCAGCGGCAATATTACCGATCCGTCAACGGGAGACCCAATGACGCTGACCTCAAACGGCGAGACCGTTCTCTGGGATACCAGTGACAGTCATCAACTGGTTGGATACATCACGGATGTCAATAATCCGGTTATAACCATCACTATTAATGACAACGGCGAGTACAGCGTTGACCTGGATGGTCCCATTGATCATCCTGATACAACAGCAGAAGATGTCCTGTCCTTTAATATTCCGGTAAATGTGTCAGACGGCACGGCGACCTCTTCCGGAATGCTGACGGTCAATGTCGAGGATGACAGTCCCACCATTGCTGCCGACCATGACGCGATCATCGCCAATGAAGTGGGCAACAGCCTTTCTGTTCCCCTTGATATCGAATTTGGTGCTGATGGACCCCATGCGACAACTCCGATCCAGCTGAACGGCCCGACTGTTTTCGGGTATGTGGTTGATAATGAAAACCATTTCCTGACCTCGGACGGTGTCAACCTCGTCTACCAGAATGACGGGAACGGCGGCCTGCTCGCTGTAACCGAGGACAACGCGACCCCGATATTCAGCGTCGCGGTCGATCCGGTAGCAGAAAACTTCTCGGTAACGATACTCGGTCATCTTGACGGCGCTGCCGGGGCGGTTATTGATCTGAACACGGGGGGCACCGACCCGGGCATCGGCAATGAGGTATATTTTTATGGTGGCCCGGATAGCGACAATGATGGCCTCCCTGATATCCAGATCAGGATCACCGGCTATGATGAAAACGGAGCACCCGCCGATGTCAACTCTTCCACCCCCGGCATGGGTGTGGACAACAACTGGCTCGACCACAATCCGGGTGACAATTCGGAGCAGCTGTTCATGGTCTTCTCAGACACCGCGACATCAGCAACCTATGCCATGACAGCCACGGAAATTACCGCCAATTCTTTAGGTGTCGGAGAAGAAGCGGTGTGGCAGCTCTATAATACCAACGGACACACCTCCGATGAGTTCCGGGCCGATCCATCCCTCTGGGATCTGGTCAATGAAGGTACCACCCCCGGGTCGGCAAGCAGTCAATCCACCTTTGTCGTTGATGGCGGTGCAGATCCGGTTACAGGAAATCCCATCACATTTGATGCCATTGTTCTCGAGGCCGGAGACGGCGATGCTTACCGGGTTTTTGATATCACTACCTTCACCACTGATTCCGGGGCCAATTCAACCATCAGCTACTACAACGACGCCGGGGTCAAGGTATTTGACGCAGACGGTGACTACAATCATACCATTCCCGTCTTTGATGTCACCTTTGATGCCGACGGCAACATCAGCGGCACCCCTGCAAATGAGATCATTGCAGGCAGCAGCGGCAATGATCTGATTTCCGGCGGCGATGGTAATGATGCTATTGCCGGCGGGGACGGCAGCGATATGCTGGACGGCGGCGCTGGTGATGATCACCTCACCGGCGGAGCCGGAGCCGATACATTCAAAGCGGCCCAGGGAAATGATACCATCACGGACTACAGTCACACGGATGGAGACATCGTTGATATCAGCCATGTATTTGAATCCGGCGATCATCTGGAGGTGGGCGCCAATCCGGACGGCACGGCAAACCTGTCGATTGTGGACTCCGGCAATGATCTCCAGGGCAGTGTCAGTTTCGATAACATCAACTTTGCCGATCTGGATCCAACCCCAGGAGTTGACATTAACGGTGATGGTGAGACGAACCAGCTCGATTCCCTCCTGGGACAGGTTGATGTCGATGACGGCATATCCTGATAAAAGGATACGCCTCTAACCCGGTCCCGAAACAAAACCGTGCTGCCCGGCTTGGTCAGGCAGCACGGTTTTTGATTGTCACCACGGCAGAATGTTGTGTTGCCAGGTCTCCCGCTGGCAACCGATGATTTTTATGATACACCATCGGACCGGGTGCCTGACTTTCACAGTTGTATTCTTTATGACGCTGGACTGATTTCAGCCCCGGTTGATCAACAGGGCCAGGTTCAACCTGCTGCCGGTTTTGGTCTTTTCATAAATAGAACTCAGATGGGCCTTTACCGTTCGTTCGGCAATGTCAAGATTGGCGGCAATCTCCAGATTGGACTGGCCCTGGGCAATGAGGTCGGCTATTTCCCGTTCCCGTTTCGTCAGACAGGCCAGTATTTTTTCCGAGTGTGAAGCCGCTTTTTCTTTTGCCCTGGCATAGGAATCAAGGATCAACCGCTGCATGACCTTCTGCCCCAGCCAGACAGCGCCGCCGGTAATTATGCGAACCGCCTCGGCTAACCTTTCGGATGAGATAAAGGTATTTGCATAGCCCACTATTCCCAGTTTAAGAAAAGTCAGACCTTCATCTTCATGGGGTTGATCGGAGAGCAGAAAAATTCTGCTGGCCGGGGTTGCCCGGCGGATATCAACAAAGGTGTCGATGTCAATCAGAGGGCGGTGTAGCAGGATCAGATCAAATGAATTGTCGGAACAGCAACTTTTAAGTTTATTTACCGTGGTTGCCTGCTCAAGCACATAACTGCCCCGGAGCAGGTCCTTCCATCTTTTAATGATCGTCTCATTGGCGCTGCATAGGAGAATAGACATTCCTTACTGTTCCCTCAGTGCCATGTATTTTGCCCGTAAAACCGGTTTCAGAAGGTAGGCCAGAATTGTTTTCTTCCCGGTGAGAATATCAACCGTGGCGATCATTCCCGGAATTATCGGCAGCGGGTCGGATTCAGGGCCAAGATAATTTCTGTTTGTCCGCAGCCGCACAAGATAATAACTGTTTCCTCTCTCGTCCGTGAAGCTGTCTGCACTGATTTGTTCCAATCTGGCGTCAAGCCCCCCGTAAATCGTGAAATCGTAGGCGGTGAATTTTACCTTTGCCTTCTGGTCCGGTCGTAAAAATGCAATATCGGAAGGCTTGATCCTGGCCTCGATCACCAATGTATCCTCCAGCGGAACTATTTCAACCAGATTCATACCCGGCTGAATGACACCACCCACAGTATTGACCAGTAGACGATTTATTGTGCCTGTCACGGGTGATCGCACATTGGTGCGGCGCAAACGATCCTTCAGGGCTATTGCCGTTGCCGACACCTCTTCCAGATCTGAAAGCACCTGGTTTAATTCGGATTTGGCCTTATTGGAAAAGGCAAGTTCATTTTCATGCATTGCCAGCTGGGCCTCCTGCAGTCTTGACTTTGCCTTGGGTATAGTCTCCTTGATGGTAGCGATATCACCCTGCATCTGGCTTGCCTGCCGCTCAAGATGCAGAACCTCAACTTCGGAGACTGCCCCCTGCGCAATCAGGGGCCTGGTCAGCTCCAATTCTTTCTGCAGAAGGGCATAGGTCCTAGTCAGTTCCTCGAGTTTGGTGGTCAATTCTTTTAATTCATGCCGTCTCTGGCTGATCTGCTCTTTGAGTATATTCATGGTGGACTCTAACTCCCGCTTTCGGGATTCATAGAGTTCCTGTTCGCGCAGTCCGATCCCAGGACTTTCATCCATGACCTCCTGTGGCACTTCAAACGCTGTGCCGTTGGCCTCGGCCAATAGCCTGGCGGCTTTTGCTTTATAGGCCAGATATTTTCCCCGGTTCTGTTTGAAAGAGGATGAAAACCGGGTTTCATCGATCCGCAGCAGGAGCTGATCTTTTTTTACCAGTTCCCCGACATCAACCAGTATTTCAGAAAGGATCCCTCCTTCCAGATTCTGTACTATCTGAACCTGGGTCGAGGGAACAACCTTACCTATACCACGGGTCACCTGTTCAATTTCGGAAAGAGCGGCCCAAACCATGAACACCACAAAAAGAACCAGAACCACCCAGATAATGGCTCTGCCGCCACGCGGTGATTGGGCCAGAAGTGATGCCCGTATATCCGTCGTCAAGTCTAGATCTTCGGCCTGCATACGGTAAAACAATCTGCTTGTATTTGTTTTTTTCTCCGGCTCGGACAACTTACAAAACCTCGGCTTACATGTTTAACTGGCCTTTTCTGAGGGCCTCCAGAACAGACGTCTTGGGGCCGTCAGCTACAATAGTACCATTATCAATCACCAGAATACGATCCACCATTGCAAGCAGAGAAGCCCTGTGAGTAATCAGTATCAGTGTCTTGTTTTCAATTACCTTGGACAGGTTGTCCCGCAGCAGCACCTCCGTCCGGTTATCCATATTGCTTGTCGGTTCATCAAGCACAAGCACCGGCGGATCATAGAGCATTGCCCGGGCCAGGGCAACACATTGCTTCTGGCCGCCAGAGAGGCCCCTGCCCGTCTCCTCGACTCCCATATCAAAACCCAAAGCATTTTTTTTGATAAATTCACTCACCCCGGATAACTCGGCAACACGCAGAATCGTACTGTCGTCCACATCATGGGCTCCCATGGTGATATTGTCACGAACCGTTCCACGAAAAAGGGTAATATCCTGGGAGACATATCCGATGCTGTGCCGTAGATCAGCAGGGTCAATCTGCCTGATATCTATGCCGTCCATGTTAACCATGCCGCCGAGTGGCTCATACAGTCCGAGCAGCAGCTTACCGAATGTAGTTTTGCCGGAACCTATGGGCCCGATAATGCCGATCTTTTCCCCGCTTTTGATTTTCAGGGAAATATTATTCAAAGTCTTTACCGTCTGATTCGGATAGGCAAAATCAAGATTCTTTACTTCAATATCGCCCTTTAGCTGGGCCCGGTGTAAAAATGTCTTGCCTTCCGGCCTCTCGACCGGCAGGTCCATAATCTGATTCAGGGTTGCCAACGCCATCTTGGCACGATGATAGCGGGTGGCAAGATTTGCTACCTGCGACATGGGAGCAATGGTCTGGCGCGATACAATTACCAGCGCAATCAGGCCGCCCTGCGTAAGATGACCTTTGGAGATCATGTAAACACCGACCACCACCACCACCACGATAAGCATGCTGTTAATAAAAAAGGAAAAAAAGTTCATCGATGCAGAAAGAAGCCTGGCCCTGATACTCCATTTGGTGATATAGCTGACTGCTTCTTCCCAGGCTCTCTGGATCTGGCTTTCAGCCCCAAGCATCTTTATGGACTCAAGGCCGACCAATCCTTCAACGAGTATGGCATTTTTTTGAGATGAGGCCTTGAATGAAGTCTCCACCGCCTTTTGCAGGGGTATCTGAATTATTAATGAATAGACCAGGAGTAAAATCATGGCACCTATATGAACAAAAACGATCTGGCCGCCAATATACCAGACAACAAGAAGGGCCAGAACTACAAAGGGCATATCGATCAGGGCGGTGATTGAAACAGATGTAATAAAATCTCGTACGGATTCAAATTCCTGCAGGTTCTTTGAAAAAGACCCTATGGACTGGGGTCTGACTTCCAGGCGCAGGTTCAGCACCTTTTGAAAGAGAACGGCGGACATTTTCAAGGTTGCCACCTTGCCGGCCTCATCAATGAAATAAGCCCGCAGTCCGCGCAAAATAACAGCAAATACATAAACAATGCTAACACCAATGGCCAGGACCCAGAGTGTTTCAAAGGCATTATTGGGGATGACCCTGTCATAAACGATTAAAACAAAAAACGGGCTGACAAGGCCAAAGATGTTGATTAAAAACGAGGCGACAAAAACATCCCGATATATTCGCCAGGACTCAAAGAGCGTACCCCAGAACCAACCCCTTTTGGAACGTATGCGTATTTTATCAACGTCCTCGCTTTCCAGGCGGAATTTAGGCCGAACGAATATGCCGTAGCCTGTATACATATCCTCCAATTCCTGTTTGGCGAGTATCTTTTCTCCCATGCCGGTTTCCGGCAAAAGAATTTTAAACTGCTGGCCGTCCTTATCAATTTTAACCGCGACACAGGCTTTACGGTCTTTCAGGAGTAAAACAACGGGCAAATGGAGGTTGGAAATTTTTTCAAGGGGGCGATGGACGACTCGGGATGAAAGATCGGCACGAGCCGCGGCCCTGGAAAATAATTCGACGGTCAACCGGTTATCGACCAGCGGCAGCCCGGAACTCAGACCCGTTCGGGTTGCCGATCGGCCATACAGCCTGGCCAGTTGCATAAGGCAATCCAGCAGGGGATCATCGTGGCTATCGGTACTGCCTCTGAGATTCCAGGCACTCGGAGGAATTTTATCGTCTTTTTCCGTCATGTATCTGTCATTCAGCCGGTGGGAAAAAATGTCTGTAATGTTAAACAAATAACAGCCTCATATTTTTACCTTATTAACCGTGCATGGTAAACAGGTTTTACGGTAAATATAATGAGAAATCTATTTTTTGTTGGATAACCTACCCAAATGGCTTATTTAATAAAGTGTTATCACCTCATGCAATGGAGAAAAGTCATGCTGTATATTGAAAGGGATGCTGCGGGTAACATAATTTCCATTAACAATAAACCAGGGCCGGACGGCGGTGAACAGAAATCCATAATGGATAAGGAAATTATTGAATTTCTTTACAAGAATACTGATAAGGATCCCGCGGTGCAGCTGCTGTCACACTCTGATATCGGCATAATCCGTATACTTGAGGACCTGATCGATCTTCTTATCCGCAAAAACATTATACTCTTCACCGAACTGCCCGAAGAAGCACAGGCAAAGATAAGTGAACGCAAGCTGTTACGCAAAAAAATACCCCTGGATAATCTTATGAGTGATGATATACTTTAGCATCCCGAAAAAGAATTGTTCAAACATGCATTTCCTGCATAAACGTTTTCAACTCTTCTGCATTTTTTCACGCAGCGGCTTCGGCCTCTCGATGATGTAACCTTGAATCGCGTCAAGCTTAAGCTCTTTAAGAAGCTGCCATTGTTCTTCGGTTTCAACTCCTTCCGCGATAACGGTTATATCAAGGCTGTGGGCCACGGAGCAGAGAGAACCGATAAAGAATCTGCTGTCGCCCTCCACATTTTTCAATTCATCCGTGTATGCCTTGTCAATCTTGACATAGTCGGGCCGCAGTGATTTCAGGTAACCCAGGTGTGAAAAGCTCTGGCCGTAATGATCGAGACCTACAAGGTGGCCATATCGGTGCACAACTGTACGGAATTCCTTTATTAGTTCGAGATGTTGCACCGCACCAAACTCGGCAAACTCAAAATTGATCCGTGCCGCTTTTTCCGGCAGATTCTTGATGACATGCACCAGCCAGCTGCGGAAGGAGTCGTTCACCATTGAAGTCGGCGACACATTTACCGCCACCCGGTCAATACTTCCTGCAGTTCCGTCCAGGTGCAGCACCTCTTCCAGAACAATACGATCCAGGTACGACACCAGTTGCAGACGTTCGGCAAAGGGCATGAACAAGCCGGCGTCCAGAAGGTTGCCGTCATCCTGGATGATGCGGCAGAAAACTTCCTGATGGATAACATGATTCCGGTCGTAGGTATTGACAACCGGCTGGGCAACCAGGGTGATCTTTCGTTCCGACAGGGCGCGTTCCAGGGTTTCTTTCCACTGCTGCCGGCCCAGGGGCATCCTGCCGGCTTCAGGAGATACAGTAAGTACTTGCCATTTGTTGGGACCGGACAGCTGCGCCGCCCGTAATGCCAGATCCGCCTCGGAGAGCAGCCGCTCGAGCGAAGTGGAAGTTTCAAAAATGATGCCGCCGACATGGCCGATATTCTCCGACAGGGCGAGTTTTTCAACGGCAAGTCCGCTTATCCGGGTGCTTACGGCCGCAGCAATTGATTCGGCGTCCCATGCTGAACCGTCGGGTACATAGATGCCGAAATCGCCGCCGGTTAAACGGGCCAGCGCCACGCCGGCATATTCTTTTGTCGACTCCTGCAGCATAGTCCCGACCCGCTGCAGAAGTTCGTCTCCTGCAGGAATACCTTTCTGTTGATTCAATCCATGCAGATCATTGATCTGTACCAGCAGCAAAAGACCCCGGACGGTCTGGTCCCGTTGATTAAGCCGGGCATTTATCTGGCCGGTAAAATAACGCCGGTTGCCCAGGCCGGTGAGGGCATCACTGTAGGCATAATTGCGCAGTCCTTCTGCAATGGCAACCTGTTCCGCAAACATCTCCCTGACCTTTTCGGTCATGCGATTCATGGCTTGCACTACCCGCCGCAGTTCCTTGGTCCGGGGCAGATTCTCCTGGATCTCATATTCCTTCCTGCACAAGGCATCTGCCTGCAGTTCCACCGATACCAGCGGCTTCAGAAGTAACCGCAGAACAATTCCTCCGACAATCAGAACTGCAATACCGCAGACCAGGAACAATAGGGTCATGCGGACAACATTTTCCCAGAGAGTTTTGTAGGCGTAACCGGGGTGGCTTTTGACGTAAATTGTGCCGGCCTGCTGCCAGCCGGCCATGACATTAGCCGCAGCCTCCGGAGTTTTTAATGACACCAGGCGGATAAACCATTGCGGCACATTGTCAATGGCAACCTCAAGGGATCGATCGATAAGAATGTTGCCATGAATATCAGAATATCTGATAATCCGGTAATATCCCCGGTCAAATACGGCATTGATCAGGCTTTCAATTGCCGGCAGATCATTGTCAATACTATACTGTGAAATTGAAACGCCAAGGGAGGTTGCCGTGTCCTGGGCGTGCGATTCCAGTTGATCCTGAAGAAAGGTCCTGGTGCTGTCCAGGGTTATCAACCAGGTGCCGACAAATAACAGGAAGAAAAGGACCAGAGTAAAAATTACGAGTTGTCGGTAAAGTGTCATAGTTTACCCCTGCATTATTGCATCAGTTATTTTGGCTCAGTCTCAAGGACAAAATATTACCAGACTCTTAAATATCTGCGGCCGATACGGTTTCCCTGCCGGTTCAGAAATTCTCCGCCCCCATTCTCTGGATAAGGTCCTGCCAACGCTGCAGACGACTGCTGCTTCCGGCCAGCCGGCCGCGGCCTCGCTGCTTCGCCAGCCACAAACCCGTACCGTTAAAGCTGTATATGGGCAGCAAATCCGTTCTTTGCGATGCCGGCTTGATTTCCCGGACAAGATTGTCCAAAATGAGCGGTTCGGTGCCCGGAGTGCTGTAATATGTCAGAACCATATGATGGACGTTAAACTTGAGGGCCTTGACATAGGTAAGATTGAGCCTTTCTTCCGCAACCCCCATTGCCTCTAAGGTGAAATATTTTGCAATGGAAAAGTCCTCGCAGTCTCCGCCCCCGGTACTCAGGAACTCCAATGGTGTGGCCCAGTAATCCTTTTTCCCCCAGTGAATCGTATCATCGACAAACTCCATCCGGTTAAAAAAATCATTTACCAGCCTGATTTTTTCCAGTTCCGTTCGGCCTGCGTTCTCATCTATGAGATCCTCCCAGGCCATCAGGAGAGAACGTGCCTCTCTGCCGTATTTATGTTCAATCTTATCGAGAAGTTCCTGATTGAGATGAAACCCCTGCCCCAAAATGACCGGAGCCAGGCAAACCATAAAGGAAAAAAAAACCAGGACAGCGAGCGAAAACTCTATTTTATCAGAATGTTTGGCCACTATGGCGGAATCACCGATTTTTCTTTGAAAACTTCCACTCGCAGCGGGTTCACGGCAGACGGAAACAGGCCGCTGAAAAGAAATGGGGCTGCAAAAATTTGCCGCCCCATTCTAACAACTTATAGCCTTAATAAGCAACTCGACAATAGTGATTTCGGAATCATGGGAGAGGTGTCCAGGGCATATAATCCATGGTCCCGGCGCAAAACCTCTTCCTGCAGCAGATTTATCCTTTCGTTGCAGGAGTAATATGCAAGTCCTCTCCGGCACCACCTTCAACTCTGCTTTCAGCCGGCCACTGCAGCCCAAACGCATGAACCAGCTGTCCCATGCGGCTTAAAATTCTGTATTGGGCATATATTCTGTCATAGCGGGCATTTACCAGATCAATCTTAGCATTAATCCGTTCGGCCTCCAAATCAAGAACATCAAACAGTGTCCGCCGGCCGATATTCCATTGTTTGGTAAAGGACTCGGAAGTTGCTCCCGTGGAGTTAACATAATTTTCAAGATAGGCAATTCTGTTGTCGGCGGCCTGATAGGCAACCCACGAAAGGCGGATGGATTCAATAACCTGCCGCCTGGTGTTGTTCATGATCTCGCGGGCCTCACTGACAAGATAGCTGGTTTCGGCAATGCGGGCCTTATCGCCGAAGCCGTTGAATATATTGAACCGCAGGTATCCGGTGGCCCGCAGCTCGTCCTGGTAGCCGGCGACATCGATATCATCCTGCCAGATCTGATCGACCACGATGTCCACCTGGGGATAATAGTTGCTCTTGGCAACGACATGCTGGGCCATCCGCGCTTCCAGGTCGGCTTCGGCGGATTTGAGGATGGGATGGTTTTCCAGGGCCAGACGCTGTGCTTCTTTCAGGTTGGATGGAATCACCCCGGCAACCGGCTGGGGCTTCACCAGATCAACCGGTGAGATGCCGACGACGAACTGATAATCCGTCTCGGCATCCGCCAGGTTGGCCTCGGCCACAACCACATCCGATTCCGCCAGAGCCAGGCGGGCCATGACCTGATCCAGATCCGCTCGACGATCAATCCCGGATTCGCTGCGCAATTTGATCTGATCGTTGATCCGCTGATGCGAGGTCAGGTTTTCCCGGGCCAGGGCTAAAAGTTCAAACTGGCGGAGAACGTTAAGATATGCCCGTGAAGCGTCCAGGGCAATTTTTTCCGAGGTGCCCTGCAGCTGGTAGGCGGCGGAATCGACCCGCGCCTCCTGTCTCTTGACTTCATACTGATCGGCAAAACCACGGAAAACATTCTGCCGCAGGGTCAGGACGGTTGACTCGGTCCAGAGTCTATCGTCCAGAGGATCATCCCGGTCATTGATCCCGAGACCGCTGGAGAAGTCCAAACTGGGAAGGTACCCTGCCCTTGCCTGCGTAATCTGCTGCTCCCTCGCCATCCGGTTATAGGCGATCGACCGTATTTCCGGATTGGTCTCCAACATGCGGCGCACCGCTTCCTGCAGCGTTTCAGCCTGAACCTGCCCGATTCCCCAGATGAGAATTGCAATCACCAATACGCCCGTGTATCGGAAAATTAATTTCATTTACTCGCCTCCGGTGGTAGAATATAAAATTATGTGTCCATGAAAAAAGATGCAGATCAGGCCCTTATCCCGAGAACTGATTTTGCTAACGACGCACCCAGAATGCATCATTAACAAAATGGCATATTTTTAGCATGGTTATATATTATTCTCAACTAATTTATACAAAACTTTCTCGAAAAAACATCAATCAATCCCCTTAAAATTATTATATAATTTTTTGACATTCAGGATGGCACATGATCATTTTTCCAACCCCGGGAAAACCGGGGAGAGTCCGGAATAATATTTTTTGATGCCGATCACCTTCTGCAGAAAGCCTATGGAAAATAAAAAAATTACCCTTGAAATTTTCTCCGATTATGTCTGACCATTCTGTTGGCTGGCGGAGCCTGCCATTACGGAATTTGCTGCTTCGATGCCCCATATATCAGTAGACTGGAAAGCATTTGAACTCAGACCGGATCCGGTGCCGCTTTTAAAGCCTGATGATGACTACCTGACAGGCATCTGGCGGCAGCATGTTTATCCGCTGGCGGCAAAAATGGGTTTTACCATGAAGCGGCCGCCGGTGCAGCCCCGCACCCGACTGGCTCATGCTGCCGCGAAATGGGCTGCCGACCATGGCAGGTTTGCTGCATTCAACCGGGCACTTTTCAAGGGTTTTTTTCAGGATGGCTGCGATATCGGCAAACTTGAAATTATTAAGAAACTTGCCGAAAAAGCAGGCCTGGATCCCCATGATCTTGAATCCGGGAAGCAGTTGGAATTTTATGTACAGAAGGTGGTGCACGATGAAGAAATGGCAAGAACGTCTGATGTCAGAGCGGTTCCGGCCTATGTATCAAACGGTAAAGTGCTGGCCGCCGGGGTGCAGAGTGTGGCCCAATTACACCGGCTGTTCTTCCCGCAGTGATAATTAACCATTGCATAAAATATAAATTTTTACCGGACAAAACCGTCCCTGGAGGTCTTTATGAAATCACGTCCTGTAGCTCTTGGAATCATGGCAGCCGCAATTTTTTTGCTCTCTTTCTTTTCTCCGGCAGCATCAATGGATGACCCGGGATTTACATTTGAACGCATGGTGATGTGCGCCGGAATTGTAGACCGAGAGCCGGTGGCTGTAGCCAACACCTTTTCAGCCGATACGGAAGAGGTATTCTGCTTTCTCGAGGTGGAAAATATCGATGAGGACACTACAGTCAGTTTTGTCTGGTATTATGGCGACCGTGAAATGGCCAGAGTGTCTCTACCCCTCGAAAAGGGAAAGCGCTGGCGAACCTATGCCAGCAAAAAGGTTGCCGGCCTGAAAGGCGACTGGAAAGTTGAACTGCAGGATTCCTCCGGCATCATATTACATACCGTTTCTTTCCAGGTACAATAAAGTCCCATCCCCCGGAAAATGGACCGATTTTTTTTACGGCGCTGCCCGCGTTCTATTTGGTGTCAGCAGGTTCTTTCTGCCCTCCGAGTGACTTGATATACAGTACCAGTTCCTCCATCTCGTCGGAATTGACATCAATGGCATGTCCTTTGTTGGCATTGACAATACAGACATTTATTGCATCTTCCAGGCTGTTCTGTTCACCGCCGCCGATATGAAAAGTTGTTTTCATCCCCGCGTCTTTAAGGTACTTGCCGTCAGAATGACATTCGCTGCAGGATTTTCTGCCGCCGGCAAATGTCGGGTTGTTGAAATGGGCCTTTCCTTTTTCCACCGGAGTAAGCTGCTCGGCAAAACTCGGGATGACTGCAATGACAAATAGCAGAAGAGCCGCCACCGGAACCGTTCTTTTTCCCATAATTATTCCTCCATATGTAAGGGATTCATGGATGGTATATCATTCATGGATACTTCCATAAATTATGGTGTGAATCCTCAAAAAGCAAAACACATTCGCATGAATGGATTTTGCTTCAATTTTATATAAAATTTTGCCATTCCGCCAAAAATATTTTATACTTATTATACATTTGTCCTTATAAAATCTGGCGTAGTACCAAAGTACAATTGTTTTATCCGTGTAGGGATATATATTTGCTATACGGACAAATATAATTATTTCTTCTCGTAAACGAACTCCAGATGGAAAACTTGCCATAAAGGGAAAAAATTATGCCGGTAAATCACGCCAATATTCAATATACACCTACCAAACAATCCTTTAAAAACCGCTTTAAGAATGAGATCGAACTTGCCAATCTTTTCCGTGCCGCCACCAGTGTCAATGAACTGCTCAAAGGTCTGAAGCAGGAGATGAGGTATTATTTTGATGCTGAAGCATTCACCATTTATTTTGCTGATCACAAGAAAAACCAGATAGTTTCAAAGGTAAAGGCCGGACGGCTGCGCAAGGAAATCCGACTTCCCATTGATAAAACAAGTATCGCAGGCTTTGTTGCTGCCACCGGATCAACGGTAAATATAGCCGATGCCTACAACCAGAAAGAATTACAGTCCATCGACCCGGAACTTACATTCAACCCTAAATGGGACAATCAAACCAAATTTACCACGAGGCAGGTTCTGGCAGCCCCAGTCTACTGCAAGAAAACCCTGTTCGGCGTTATACAACTTATTAACAAAAAAACTTCCGATGCCTTTTTAGATGAGGATGTTAATAATGTTAAGGCAATTGCTGAGGCCCTTGGCCGCTTCATCCTGGAACATCTTCCCCGCAACAGAAAAGGGGAAGCCTCCTCGATCCGGAAACTGCAGAGCAATGGCAAGATACCTTATCCGTATACCATTCTCGTCCAGAACGGAATCCTCACTGAAGAAAAAATGATAAAGGCGATCAACAAGGCCGATAGGGAAAAAAGGGACCTGGAAAAGGTCCTGATCGATGATTTTGATCTGAGCAGAAAAGAACTGGGAAAGCTGCTGGCGCAATTTTACCGGGTCCGTTTTGAGGATCTGACCACGACCATCTATAACCCGATTGAATATATCAAGGGCAAGAATATAGATTTTTTTCTACGCGGCCTCTGGGTTCCTCTGCATATGGACGACAATGAACTTATACTTGCCATAAACGATCCTAACGACCACAGCAAAATCCAGGATGTACAGCAGCTGTATCGCATTCCCCAGGTAGAGCTGCGCTTCGCCTTAAAGGAGGATATTGAACAATTTCTTCTCTCCTACAAGGGGGCGATGAAAACTAAAAAAACCGCCAGCACCAAGTCGGTTGGTGATATCCTCGACCAGCTCAAAGAACAGGAATTTGAACCTTCCTATCAGGATACGGAGCTTCTTGACGAAGAGGCGGATGTCAATGATAATGCGGTTGTTCTCCTGGTGCGTAAGATAATCGAGGATGCCTTTTATCAGATGGCCTCAGACATCCACATTGAGCCGTACGGCTATGAAAAGGAAACCGTTGTCCGCTACAGAATTGACGGCCGCTGCCAGAAGGCGCTGACCGTACCGAGCAGCTATATCCGCTCCGTCGTCTCCAGGATAAAGGTGCTGGCCAAGATGGATATCTCGGAAAAGAGAAAACCCCAGGACGGTAAAATCCGTTTTAAAACTTCCAACAACAAGCTGGTTGAACTCCGCGTGGCCACCATTCCCACCACTAACAATAACGAGGATGTGGTCCTGCGGCTTCTGACATCCGCCGAACCCATTCCCCTTAATGAGATGATGCGCCAGGAAACCTTTGAACGGTTCGTCAATATCATCCAGAAGCCCTACGGCATAGTCATGGTCGTCGGCCCTACAGGTTCCGGCAAGACCACTACCCTGCATTCGGCCCTGGCCTATATCAACAAACCGGAAAGAAAAATCTGGACCGCCGAGGATCCAGTTGAGATCACCCAGTACGGCTTACGGCAGCTGCAGGTCAACCCCAAGGCAGGCCCCACCTTTGCCCAGGCGATGCGGGCTTTTCTGCGGGCGGACCCGGATGTCATCATGGTGGGCGAGATGCGTGACCGGGAAACCGTTAAGATGGGAATCGAGGCGTCGCTCACCGGTCACATGGTCTTCAGCACCCTGCATACCAATTCAGCCCCGGAAACCATCACCCGCCTGATTGATATGGGCATGGACCCCTTCAACTTTGCCGACGCCCTCCTGGGTATTCTAGCCCAGCGCCTTACACGGGTGCTCTGTCCCCAGTGCAAGGAGCCTTATCATCCGGATAAGTTCGAATATGACCATATCAAAAATCTCTACGGCGAATACTTCGATGAACGTCTCAACGTACCCTACAACGACGATCTGTTTTTCTATCAACCGAAAGGCTGCAAGGAATGCAACGATGTGGGCTATCGGGGCCGCATGGGCCTTTATGAATTGCTGATCGGCGACCGGGCCATGAAAATGCAGATCATTGACCGGTGTCTGGTTGAGGATCTTCGTGACGTGGCGATCAAGGGAGGCATGACAACCCTGCTCCAGGACGGCATCCATAATACCTTTCTTGGCAAAACGGATATGAAACAGGTCATGAGCGTCTGCTCGCGCTGATTGGTTTTTGCTTCACTCTTCTGCTGGAGCGAATATATCAATTTTCACTATCACGCCTTTAACTCATCCAGGTGATCCGCCCTCTCTTATGCCGCTATCAAAATTTTTTTTGCGCTGCTGAACCCTTATTGGCTGTTCTGATAATCAGGCTGCCAGAACTTTTATGATTTCCAGACTGGAGACTATGCCAACCGGCTTGCCGCCGCTGCGGGATACAAGTACATGGTTTACGCCCGCTTCATTCATCACCTTGATCGCAGCCAAGAGGTCCTTATCTTCGTCCAGCTGGACGCAGGGAGATTTTACAGTCTTAGTGGTTATCAGCTCACATTTGGTCATGAATGACGACACGGTTATCTGCTGGGGCTCATCTTCATCCGCCAGGCTGTACATGATATCCGATATGGTAATTATCCCCACCACCTCTTCATCAATATTAACTAAAAGAGCGGTGAGATTTTCCCGGGCCATGATTTTCAGGGCCGTTTCCAGGGAATCGTTTATTTTCACCGCGGGGAAATCCTGTCGAAGGGCGTTTTTAATCGTTTTATTTTTGTTCATCATTTTTCACCTTCATGTTTGAGTTTTCTTAGATCTCCGCCAGTTTTGCCATTGTTGCCGCACCTGTTTTTAACAAAGTCGATTTCCATGATGCAAACGCAAAAACATCCAAATCAGCATCTGCGTCTTTTTATATCACCTGCTTCGCCGGACAAATTTTTTACCAGTTGATATTTCTGCCCTCATAATCCAAAAATGAGCCGTTCTGTTCTTCGCTGAGCGAGGTGAGTGTTTTAAAAATTCCAGCGGCACTCTCCGCCGGGCTCAACGTTGCCTGGTTGCCCCCCAGCCTGGTCTTCACCCAGCCGGGATGCAGCGCCACGCATGTTATTCTTTTTACATGCAGATCTAGGCTTACGTTTTTCATAATCATATTGGCGGCGCTTTTTGAAGTCCGGTAGGCGTAATAGTCTCCTGAGGAGTTATTCTTTATGCTCCCCATCTGGCTCGTGATGGTGGCAATGATTCGGCGCTGGCTCCTTGCGACATTATCGAGAAAAGCCCGCATTATTTTATATGGCCCGATGGTATTAACCTTGAAAGTCTCCAGCCAGGCGTCCTCTTCCAGAAAGCCGAAATCCTGCTCTTCCGGTCCCAGTATGCCCGCATTATTCAAAAGAATATCAAGGTTTATTTCCGCAAGAGATTCCGCCAGTGCCGTGATTTCCTCATCCCTGGTTACATCGAGCCGTTTGATTTTCAGTCTGCCTTCGGATGCGGCCTGAATACTCTTCAGGGCCTCAGCCTCGTCAGGTTTTCTGCAGCAGGCAATGACATTCCAGTCATACTGGGTGAAAATCCTGGCCAGTTCCAATCCGATTCCACGGTTTGTGCCGGTGATAAGTATGGAAAGTTTCATTTTGCAAAACCTCGTGTTTTCTGTTTTCAACAAATGGGCAGAAATTGATGTTCAGGTAAGGACTTTAACTCTTCTCTGCTATCCTGTGCCGGGATTCATTTCAATAAATACGGATGTCCGACATGTTCACCAAACTGGTATCAATATCCGTGCCAGAAAATAGAAACAGCATCCCGAACGGACAACAGGAGTCATTTCCCCGGCTCCTTGAAACAAAAATCCATATCGCTGTATCTTTCAGAATTTTTTGGTTCGGAACACTTATCCTCTCCGACAGGATAAGTCCTATTGAACAGGATTTATCCGGATGTACTCAAACCTGAAGGTTATCTGCAAAAAACATGTATCATCTTCTCTGGATTACACCAGACTGGTACAGTGCCTTACGATGCCCTTCGGACATGGGCCTTTCCGCCGTAATGATAGCTGTCGTATAAAAAGCTGCCATTATTTGCCGCTTGCCGCAACTGGCAAAAATATTGCTTGTAAGCCGATATAGTCTTCTTTTATTCATAATTACAGTGCCGGAAAAAGCAGCAGAATTTATCAAGGGATTAACCATGATACATAAAAAAACAAAATATCCGCTTCGTCTTCACAATACCTTGAAGCGACGGATGGAAACCTTTATCCCGCAACGGCAGGATACGGTAAAAATGTTCACCTGCGGTCCTTCCATATACAATACCGCCCATATTGGCAACTACCGGACTTTTCTCTATGAAGATATTCTGCACAGATACCTGGAATATCTGGGCTATACGGTTGAAAGACTGTTAAACTTCACTGATGTGGAAGACAAGGCAATCCAGCGGGCAAGAGAAGAGTCCACATCCCTGGAGGAACTCACCGAACGTACCGCCGATAATTTCTACCGTGCCGCCGGATTGCTGCACATCAAGCTGCCGGATTTCATTCCTCGCTCCTCTACCAGCATCGATCAGGCGGTACTGCTCATCACGAAACTGCTGCACCAAGGCTATGCTTACCGCTATCAGGATAGTGTGTTCTTTGATCCTCTGAAATTTGACGGATTCGGCAAGCTGTTCCGGCTCGACATGTCGAATTGGCCCAGGAAAAGCCCCCGCTTCTGGAAGGATACATATAACGGCAACCGCTGGAATCGGGGGGATTTTATTCTCTGGCACGCATACAATAAAAAAAGAGACGGAGAGGTTTTCTGGGAAACATCACTCGGCCGGGGCAGACCGGCATGGAATATCCAGGATCCCGCCATGATCACCAAGCATCTCGGTTATGAGGTTGATATCAGCTGTGGTGGGGTTGACAATCTCTACCGGCATCATGACTATAATATCGCCGTCATCGAGGCCGTAAGCGGGGTTGAATTTTCCCGTTTCTGGCTGCATGGCGAACATGTTCTGCTTGACTCCAAAAAAATGTCAAAAAGCCGGGGAAACATCGTTTATCCATCCGACCTTTTTGATGAGGGATTCAGCGGGACGTGCCTGCGTTATTATTTGATGAGAGAACATTATCGCCGCAAACTGAACCTGACCCGCAAGTCGCTGACCGAAAGTGATGCCAGGTGTACAAAACTCAAGGACCTGGCCGGAGAGCTGATAGCTTCCATGGGTGTCAAATCAAGCGCTGCTCCGGCTGAGGCTGATATATATATCGACCGGCTTGAAGACGATTTCACCCGCCATATGAGCAATGATCTCCAGGTAGACCGGGCATGCACGGCGCTCGAAAAAAATCTGCAGAAACTGCTGCGGATAAAAAAACGGAATGACCTCGGGGAGAAACAGCTGCAGCTCATCAAGGCACGCCTGCTGGCCATCGATACTGTTCTGCAGGTCCTGTTTCCATAAACAACGTCTCCAGCTCAATAAGGATAATCAGAATATGTCAATAAGTTTGAAACGCGCTTATGACAAACCGGCAAAAAACGACGGCCATCGGGTATTGATAGACCGGATATGGCCGCGGGGGGTCAGCAAGGAGGAGGCAAAACTTGACGAGTGGCTCAAGGAAATTGGACCCAGCACCGAATTACGCAAATGGTTCAATCACGATATTCGCCGCTGGGAGGAATTCAAAAAAAGATATCACCGGGAGCTTACCGAGAAGCAGGAACAGGTCGATAAACTCGCCGCAATCGAACAAAATGGCAGGCTCACTCTGGTATTCGGTGCTGCTGATAGAAAACATAACAATGGCGTAGCCCTGAAGGAATTCTTACAGAAAAATCCTGCTGCCGGAGACGGCTAGTCCAACATCCGCCCTCGTGTCCCCTTCTTACCGAAGGAAAATATGTACAACGCACTTATTATAATTTTGCTGATCCCGGTCCTCATCTTGTTTGCTGCCGGATTACAGCACAAAAGCATAGGCCGGGCAGATGCCGGGGGCAAACGAGCTGCAGTTTGTTCTGATCCTGCCGTTTACTCCTAAAAAACGGCAGGTAATGATCGGCTGGATCGCAGGAATGTGCGACGGGAAAACTATGGCCGTTTCCTGGTTTACAAGTTTCCCAAGGAAAAAAGAATTCTCGGGCCGCAGCAGGTGGAAACAAAAATTGATCCGGATCGTTTTCTGTCAGGTCAGCTGACCCTGTGGGATCAACGGGGATCTCAGGTTATCCGTGGTAATGTACTGGCCATCCCGATTGATAAGACGATTCTCTATGTGGAGCCCATCTACCTGCAGGCCGAAACCGCCGCCTATCCTGAATTGCGTCTGGTCATTCTCATGCATAATGACAGAATGACCCACGGTCCTACATTTGACAAAGCTCTTGAAAAGATGCTGGCCGGAACCGGAGAAACCGAAGCGGAGCAAACAGGGCGGGAAGTATCCGGCCGGGCCATGCCGGTGGAGATGCTGCAGCAAGCGCAGCAGGCCCTGGATGAATACCTCCGTCGAACCGGAGAAGGACGTTTCCGGGAAGCTGCGGATTCCCTGACCGAACTGCAGAAAATCCTGCAGCAGCTCAACATGGAGAAATCCCCTCACAAGCCACAGGAAACTCCCGTCGGAACCGTGTCGGCAACAGCTGCAATCAATTTCTCCCGGGCGGCCCGCGGAACGCCCTCAATTACTCTGCAGTCCTACATGCATCTATAGCAGGAGATGAAAGCCAAGGGCCGCAGCACGATGGCCCGCAACTTGCAAGATAAGAGTTTCAGGAAAAACAGGTTGAATTCCATATTTTCACCCATGCCCGACACCCATGAATACAGATAATAACCATTTCAATAAAGTTGAGTTTGCCAAACTGGTAATCATCGGCCTGGGTATTCTGACCATAGCAATCCTGTTCATCCTGTTGCTCAAGTCGGCGGTGGAAATGCTGCTGTTGATTTTTGCCGGCGTTCTTTTTGCTATTTTTGTCCGGGGGGTAAACAGATTTTTGTTCGGTAGGCTGTTGCCCCTGCCCGAAAAAATCGGCATAACGATTACTGTTCTGCTGATGTTCGTTTCTGTCATCGCCTATTCCGTGCTGCTTGCTCCCCAGCTTGTTGCCCAAGGGGAAAAACTTATCCAGCACCTGCCGGATGCCTTTGCTGAACTGCGGCAGCAAACAGAATCACTGGACTGGCTCGTGGAGTCGATCCGGTCCTGGAGCAGGCTGGAAACGCGGAGTGCGACGGATACCATGACGAACCAGGCCCTGGGTTTTTTTGCCAGCACATTCGGAGTAATCTTCAGCGCATTCATCATCCTTTTTGTAGGATTGTACCTTTCTTTCTCGCCCAAAATTTATATCAAGGGCATACTCCATCTGTTTCCGGCAAAAAGCCGTGAACGGGCGGCTGAGATTTTTCAGGCCCTGGACTATACCCTGGCGCAGTGGCTTGTCGGGCGCTTTATCGCCATGCTGTTCGTTACGGTTTTTATTTTTTCCGGATTGTTCATTCTGCAGGTTCCGCTGGCCTACAGCCTCGCAACCCTGTCCGGGGTTCTAACCTTCATTCCCAATTTCGGCCCGATTGTTTCAGCCATTCCTGCCATCCTTCTTGGTTTCAACCTGTCACCGCTAACCGCTCTATACGTTACCGCACTCTATATCGTTGTCCATTTCCTGGATGCTTTTGTGATCACGCCTCTGGTTCAGCAGCGAGAGGTATCCCTGCCGCCGGTGCTCACTCTCAGTTCACAGATAGTGCTGGGCTCCATACTGGGACTGCTGGGTCTGGCCCTGGCCACCCCGATTACTGGGGCCGCCATGGTGCTTGTCAAGATGCTTTATATTGATAATATACTGGGAGAAGAAGTTGAAATTGATGCGGATATATCCGCCTCATCCGGCCCTAAATAATATGCCAGGGCAATCGTGAAAAAAATTCCTGCGGGACAAGACTTTATAGCGGAGAAAACATTATATATTCCAGTACATTATTTTATTTTTGCCTTTTACCGGCCGAAACCGGATTTTAACCAGGTTTGGCATAATTTTCGCATAATTTTAAAATAAAGACAAAAAGCACTGCAGACAGTGCAAGGACGAAGGATCATGCAACTTAATCCATGTTGAGGAGGTACCTATGATAAACAATCTGTTGCGATTAGGCGGATACCTTTTGCTTGCCCGGGAAGCTGCAGATTTTATGGCCAGTGCCAGCGACTACCGGGAACAGGAACAGCACCAAAAAAATGTGTCCTGTGCTGTTACGGGTACATTGATCGGTGTTACCGCAGGCGTTGCGCTGGGATTACTTTTTGCCCCACGGCCAGGAAAGGAAACCAGGGAGATCATTGCCAATAAGACGAATGAGATGATTGAAAACATGCAGAATGAGTTGACGGAAAAAAAGAAACAGGTTGATGAATACATCAGCAGGAAAAAAGATGAGTTTTGCGCCGAACTTGAAGAAACCGGGGAGGAAGCCGCCGACTGAGGTCTGCAGCCGCAATACGTGCGCACCCATGAAAACCAGGAATCAATAGCAGAGGAAATATGACTATTACGTTCACACTTGAGCAGATCATGCTGCTGCTGCTTTTTATTCTATGGGCTGCAATCGGAATCTACCTGTTGATCGTTTTGAAAAACGCCAACAATCTCATTGGTAAGGCCGATAAAACCATCAGCCGCAACGAAGAAAATATTGCCAAGCTTTTGCTGCACCTCGAGGAATTAAGCAAAAACACGGCAGGATTCAGCCGGGAATTAAAAGAGCAGTTCGTCAAATACGAGGCCGCCGCCGGTTCGATCATCCGGAGCAGCGCAAACTCCATGCTTATGATCAGCGAGACCACGGACTCCATCAGGAGCCTTGCCGCGAATTTTAATGAGGTGATCAAAATCGTTATGCATCTTTTCAAAAAGTAACAACATAGTAAAGGAGAAAAAATTATGCGCTATTACATGCCATGGAACAGAAAAACAAATAATACCGGGAAAATAGCACTGGGTGCAATAGCCGGGGTTATGGCCGGATTAACTGCAGGCCTTCTCGCGGCCCCAAGGCCAGGAAAGGAAACCCGCCGGATTATTTCCGACCGTACGAATGAAACCCTGCATAAAGTGGGAAAAAGCATAGCCGAGACCAAGGACAAGGCTTTAAAAAAGGGTAAAGAAAAAGCTGAATAAGTAAGCTCCGGCCTGTAAACGGCTGCAGGAGTTTGTTCCTGAGGCATAAAACTTTATGCAGATTACTGTCAACTTCGGTCAGCTGCTATTGTTGATAACCTGTGTCGTTGTTATCATCATCTTTATCTATATCCTGCAGACTCTGAAAAATCTGAGGAATACGGTGACGAACGGCGCCAGGCTGATCAGCCGCAATGAAGAGCAGATTTCCCAGATCATCACGCATGTTGCGCAGATAAGCGCCAATGCAGATGAAATGAGCCGAATTCTGTGCGGCACGGAAGTCTATCGTCCCGCGAAACCTGATGTGCCCCAGCAGCAGAATCTTTTTGAGGGGTGGCAGGATCTGCAGCATGCCTTCAGTGAAGTCTCCGCTTCCGCACACAACTTCCGGAAAACGGTCAAGAAACTCGGAAGATAACATGCGGGAAGTTGGCCCGCCCCAAAACCGCACCTTCCGGAACTACCCACCCCCAAAAAAATATCGCCGGCACATTGTGGACGGCAGCCGATTTACGGCCGCAGCGCACCGGCAGCTCTCTTCCGAATTATCCCATAGGACAACATCCCCAGAGGAACAGCAGGGAAAGTCAAATTATTCCGACCGCATATCCATCTGCGAAATAATATGCCCGAAAGTGGTAATCAGTCAGCCTGAACAGCTTTGCGGTCGTGGCAGTCAAAACAGCGTTGCGGCGCATTAGGGCTGCCCGATTTCCGATGGCAACCCTTGCACACCGGATGCGCAATTTTTTGCCAGCTCCTGTTGTCATAAAATTTTCTGGGAAATTTATCTTCGCCGTGACAATTGGCGCACTTGCCCTCGGACTGGTATTCCTTGGCAAGTGAATGTTTTTCATGGTTGAAGGTTATGGCCCCGATACGATTGGTAAAGATAAATACCTCATCCGGCTGCGCCTGTGAACCGGGAAGCTGCTGCGCTTTGATTTCTTCAATATTGCTGGTGCCGTCTTCATCGGAATCCAACTCTTCAACCGCTCCGAAATCCAGGGAATTCTCCCGCAAAGACACGGCGTATCCGTTCAGGCAGTTGTCATTCGCCGGCAGATGACAGGTCCTGCAGCTTGCGAGCTGGCTTTCCTTTACTTCCGGATACTTGCTGATGAACATTTTCATTATACCCGGGGTGGCAAAGGTTGTTGCCGGAATGATCAGGGCCACAGCCAGAATGATTCGTGTCAGCCTTTTTTTCATGATGATTGACCTCCTGTAATAAGTTGACGGGTTTCTATTGACTTGATTGTACTATGAGATGCCGAAAGATAATGCGATATAATAGTACGTTAATATTATTCCGGCAGATGCGGCTCTGAGATGGTCTGTCTTACACTTGCAATACTGCCGGTTCCCAATTCATAATGTTTTTTCACTCCGCTGATGCCGGCCGCATCGGTTTGGGGATAATCATGACAAAACGCTTTTCGGCTTCCTTCAACAGATCACTGACCGCAGCGGCCTCTCTGGTCTGAAAATTATTCTGCAGTTCATTGATATAGCGGCCCAGCAATTCCATGACGTCGACAAGACCGTCGTCGCTGATCATTTTCAGGCTCACATTGGCACCGTATGACAACCGTTTTTCAAGGGCTTTGCAGGTAAAGTTGAACTCGGGATACAGACACTGGTAAATCACTCCTCCGGTCATGCCGGCGCAGATCCAGGGGCCGGGATCACCAAGAACAACCACCCTGCCGCCGGTCATATATTCAAAGGCAAAGCCCTTCAGGTGGGCGCGGCAGGCAATATTGCCCTCTTCATCCCTGACCCGTTCCACAATTCTGCCGCCGAAAACAACATCAGCTCCGGAAAGCCTGATGCAGGCCCGTGAATCCGCCATATTCTGCACGAGGAGCAGGCCGCCGATGGCGCCATAGGCAAAACTTTTGCCGGTGGAGCCGTCAATCCTGCGGCCGACCAGGTTTCTGCCTTTCAGCACTGCAAGAAAGCCGCCGAAACTGCCCTTGGCGGCACCATCCTGGGAGCCGCCCTCGACAATTACATCGACATTGACGGTATTGAAAGCGCACAGGCCGTTGCCCGGAACCGAGGAAGAGAGGCGCAGGGAGGCAAGATATGGTGAATCGGAACCATAGCGCCGTTCGATGGCGCCGGCCAGATACGTGCCCACGGCACGGTCTACGGAACGCACATTTTCACCGGCAAAAATCATTTGCTCTTTATTCTGGGCAAACCGGTCCATGGCCAGATCGGAGATGAGGCGGGTAAGATAGTTAAGCGGTTTTCTTGTTATCTGCGGCATCGGATACTGGTCAGGATCACAGATATGAGCCGGGGGGGCCAGGATGGTTTCAGCGGAAATCCGGTCGGCAAAACGCACCTGCGCCAACAGATCGGTACGGCCGACAAGATCCTGCACCCTGGCTGCACCCAAGGATGCTGCGTGCATCTTCAGTTCGGCGCCGATACAATGCAGGAGCCGGGTCAGGTTCTCGGCCTCGGTTTTCCGATGCCGCGGAATGAAACCTTTGACGCCGCGGGCCGCAGCCTCTTCCCTGCTGCCCAGCTGGGTGGAGATACCGCGCGGGCAGCGGTCAAGATGGCACCGTTCGCAGCTGATGCAGCCGATGGCCATCAGGGCCGCCGTGCCGAAACCGACGCGGTTGGCGCCGAGGAGAATCATTTTCAGAACATCGGCTCCGGAACGCATGCCGCCGTCGACCCATAATTCAACGGAATCGCGCAGACATGATTCAAGCAGAGCCCGATGCGCCTCGCTGATACCTATTTCAGCCGGAAGCCCGACAAAACGCTTAGCATGCTGCCGGGCGGCACCGGTGCCACCCTCGTAGCCGCTCAGGTTGATGATATTCGCACCTGCCTTGGCAATGCCCACGGCAATGGTGCCGATACCGCCGGTGATAGGCACCTTGACCGATATCCGGGCCTGGGGATTGGCGGTTTTCAATTCAGTAATGATCTGGGCCAGGTCCTCAATGGAATAAATGTCATGGTGATTAGAGGGAGATATCAGGGTAATACCCGGTTTGCAGTGACGGGCACTGGCCACCATTGGGGTGACCTTGGCCCCGGGCAGATGTCCGCCCTCGCCCGGCTTGGCGCCCTGCCCTATCTTGATTTCCAGATAATCAACGGAATTGATAAAGGCCATAAAAACACCAAAACGGCCGGAAGCCAGCTGCTGACCGCGATTTTTCCGATACTTCCCAAGCATGTCCGGGATCTCGCCGCCTTCGCCGTTAATACATATAATATCTGCCATTCTGGCAGCCTCGGCATAGGTGCGAAAACTGTTTTCTCCCTGGGAGCCGAAGCTCATGGCGGCAATTACCAGCGGCATAGCATGGTTGCCGATGGTTATGTCCACTGCTTCGGGAACAATTTTTCTTATTCCCCCGGACGGTTTAAAGTCCAGCAGGTGCCTGATGCCCGTGGGCAGTTCCGCATCGACAACCGCAATTCCCTCTGCCATTTCCGCATACTCTTTTTTCCCCTCCGCTGCCGACCGCAGTATTTTGCCGATTTTCGGATTTCTGGCCGGATCGCGGTAAATCTTCTGTTCCTCCGCGGTATCCGCCAGCCTATATCGATCCATTGCCCTTTTTTCCAGGTGGGAAATATCCAGACCGATCTCCTCGGCGCCGCAAAAATTACGCACTCCCAGCAACTTCGCGAATTCGCGAGTCAGGCCGATGGTGGAGAAAATACGGCCGTAGCCGCACAGTTCATGAATCCCCATGGTGGACATCACTTTTTCCATGCCCTTGTGGAGAACGGCCAGATTGTTCCGCAGCACGGTCTTACCGTCATGGTCGTCATCAATACTGGCACAGGCGGTCCGGTAGATGAAATAAGGAACCAGACCATCGGCTCCGAGGCCGAGCATGAACATGATGTCATGCAGGTTGCGGATGGCGCCGGAACGGACAATGATGGAGGCTTCATGGCGCAAAAACCGGGAAACCATAATGTCATTGAGCCGCACCAGGATGAGAGCCGGATCTATATAAACCCGATGATTGCTGAACGAACCGGTGTCATCAATGACCACCAGCACGGCACCTTTTTCCACGGCAGCCAGAGCCTCGCTGCAGAGTTCCTCAACCCGGGCTTCCAAACCGGAGTCAACATCAAAGGTCGAATCCAGTGAGCAGATCAGGGAATCATCGCGGCCATACCCGGTGAAAAAATCATAGACATCCTCATAAAGACAGGTATTGAATTCACGGCTTACCACTCTGCAGGTATCAGGTGCAACATACGGGGCCAGCGCGGTTTTATCAATTAAAAGGGGACTCTGAAGTTCCAGGGCCAGGGGGGGAGCATGCCGGTCGCCGCTGATATCGGGACGGCTGCCAAGAATGGTGCGCAGGGAAAAATGTTCACTTTCCCGTTCCCGGTCTATTGCCGGGTTGGTGACTACTGCAACCATCTCCTTGGCATAATCCGAAATATTCGGCAGTGATTCCGGTGCTAAGGCGGCCAGCGGCCCGGTATACCCCAATGAACCTATAACTTCCCGGCCCTGATGGGAAACCTGCTGCCGCATTATTAAATCGTAATGACGCCAGCCGTATGCAGCCAGCAGATTAAGCCGGGGCATGGCGCCATCCGGATCGGCGTCAACCGGTTCATCTTCTGTTGTCCTCGGCGGCAGTCCCTGGTAAAAGCTCGAAAAGTATCTTTTGGTCCGGCTCCGGCCGTTAAACATTTTAACCAGACGTTTCTGGAATCCGGCATAATCCAGGACCTCCGCCTGAATGCCGCGGCCGCCGTAAATAGCTATCTTTTCCCCTGGACCAAGGGGTCTGGGGTCATGCATCGTATGTTCCAGATCGACAACACCTTTCTCCGAGGAAAGGAAATAGCTGTAATCCGATTCCCCGAACCAGAGCGGCCGCAAACCAAGTGCATCCACCGATCCCAGACAGGTGTCGCCATAGCGTCCGACAACAGCTGCCGGACCCTGGGCGGAACTTGGAAAAAACCAGCGGTAATAGGTATACATCTCCTGCAGGTCGCGGGAGTAGTTGCCGACTTCGGAATAAATGGCCGGAAAAACCATCTCAAATGCCTCGACAATATCAAGACCATACCGGTTAATCAGGCCTTCGATAATGCGGTTGAGATCCTGGGAGTCACTGCCGCCCGGTACCGGTTGGATGCCTAGGGCCCTGCCGGTGAAACGCAACCGCTCGATGGTGTTGATTTCACCGTTATGACCCAGGAGCGAAAAGGGTTGGGTCCGCTCGATGGTGGGCAGCGTGTTGGTGGAATAGCGGCTGTGGCCGAGAGCCATGACGGAACGGTAATCTTCATCCATCAGTTCAGGAAAAACCCGGGGCAGCAGATCAGGCACACCCTGCAATTTGAAGATTACCGCGTCAAGACTCAGTGAACTGACGTGCACGCCGGGAAACTCATGCTCTATCTTCATCTGCAGTTCAAAGAGCCGTCTCGCTGCCTGCTGCCTGTCCTGCGTATCTATCAGTCCTCCCACCTGCCAGAAAAGAGGTGCCTCAACCGCTGCCCGCGGCCCGAGTTCCTGGTCTCTGGTCGAACCGGTATTTTCAATCAGAATGCCGGCATCTTCGGCCCCAAATAGATCCCGTATCCGGGCCAGGATCTGCTCTGCCCCGGATTTGACGGCTGTCGGCAGCAGAATATGGCCGACAAAAAAACTCCGGGATTCAGCCAGATAAGGACTAATATTCTGAGCGGCCAGGCGCCGGCTCCAGATTTCACGGGGTATGTCGGTACTGATGCCGCAGCCGTCACCTTCACCGTTAATATCACCCGAACGATGTCCCATCTTGCGCAGGGCTTCGATCGCATGCACGACGACAGCATGACTGGAGCGGCCCCGCTTGTCGACAAAGGCGATTATGGCACAGGCGCTGCGGTCTTCAACGAGACGGTGGATAATCATCGTATGCTCCTCTGCCGGTATCGTTTACACCGGTTGAAGCAAATTTTGGGGTCATTATTGTAAAAAAAAAGCGGCTGATACAATATTTTTCCCTAAACATACCTTTGAATTCCGGAAAATTCCATCATTGAATCGGTCTGTTTTCATTTCACCCACATTGAGACGGAAAACCCTGCTGGTTTTATGTGAAAAAAATACAGCACTATTTTTGTATCAGGCAAATGATCCGGGAGGAGGAAGAACCACCGGGGTTTTCCTGTTACGTATCCCCCACAGAACGAAACCCTAAAAAAAACGGGAAATCCGGCAACGGTTACCGGCCCCCGTTTTTTTACAGCCAGCTGTTAGGGCAGGATCATTTTACGGCGCCACTACGTACCATGAATCATAGACACCCTGTCCCTTGGTGTCACCTGGCTCTTTGTCCTTCTCAAAGTAATAGAGGGGCATTCCCTTGTAGGTCGTCTGTTTTTTGCCATCCTCACGGGTGATGACATCAAAGTCGCTTACCTGGCAATCATCAGGCACATAAGTGACCTCGGTATAAAAGATCGGCCATCTTTCCACGCAGAAGCCGCTACAGGCACTCTTGTTGGTGGTATCCTTCGTAAAGCGATACAGGGTCATGCCATCAGAGTCGGTAAGATAGCGGCCAAGTCCTTCCTTTTCGGTGATCTTTACGGCCGGGGTCTTATCCCCGGCGGCCTCTGCCTGTTTCTGTACCATTACCGGGAAGATTAAGAGAGCACATACCAGCAGCAGGACTCCGATTTTCCAGTTTGTTTTTGCCATTGTCATTCCTCCGATAAAAGATTAATTGATTCGAGTCGTCATTTTCACTTGCACCGAAAGTGGGACGACACACTGCTCCTGGGATAATTATTGCCGAATTTCTGACGGCCGGCGAACTGCGCCTGCCCCGGAACATCTCCTTGGGTATATTATGCAGAATTTTTCTCTGAATCTTTGGTGCACCGCCATCCGTGCGGAAAAGACATATCATCCGGGACCTGTTTATCTGATTTTACTTGGCGATTCCTATCACTCCGCAGCCGATTTTTTCTCCGCTTACAGCATGAACCACCATAGCCCTGCCGATGATCCCGTATTTTCCTGATAAGGAAAGCATCTTGGCAACAGTTTCATAATCCGCCCCGCCCTTGGAATCTGCGTCAATATGAGCCAAGTCACCGCGATATCCTTTTCCTTCCTCGAGTTGAGAAAAATGCGGTCCTACTGATCCGTCATTCGGGGCTGTACAGTTTCCATAGCGGTGTACGTGAAAACCGTGCGTACCTGGGTTAAGATCTGCGAAATTACCGCTAATCTTAATTCCTTCTGCTGCCGGCATAATATGCAATACACCCGTTACCTTCTCCCCGGCAATGGGATGAATGATGGCAATTGCCTCTTGGACGGCATCATCCGCTCCGGCAGAAGATATTACGCCGAAAATGGAGATCGCCAAGGTTACGATAAAAAAACCGCTGAGGGATAATTTCATATTCCTGTCCTCCTGTATGGTAAAATTTTTTTTACTGACTCATCGTCAAGGATATGTTTATAAAAAAAGCAATATTCATGCCAGAAAACCCGCAACTCCAATGAATATAATTTAAAAATAATCTGCAATTTTTTACATTGAAAACACGCAGCGAGCGCATACCTCAAGGATTATGCCAAGCATGTGAAAGGGCTGTGTTGAGCTTTACTGTTTCCTGCAGCCGGTGTATTTTACTCAGAGCTTTTGATCTTTAACTGAACATTTTATTCCTGCCGAAGAATCCAGGAACGTATTTTGCAAAAAAGATCATGCAAGGTGAATCACATGAAAAAATACTTTCTACCCGGAACTCTTATTCTTGCCCTGGTAATTGTCTCAGGATGGGCGATCTATTTTTTCCTGCAAAATTACCGCGGCGCGTATCCGGCTGTTTTCAAATCATCGCATGATATTGGCACCATGATCAGCAGCGATGTATCACCACTCTCATATCCGGATGAGTTTACCCTTTCTGTTTTTGCCGAAGGGCTGACAGGACCGCGGGATATTGCCTTTGATCCAAAAGGAACCATGCTGGTGAGCCTGTCCGCCGCCGGCAAGGTCGTGGCTTTGCCCGACAGTGACAACAACGGCCGTGCCGACCGCATAGTCGAAGTTGCCGGTAACCTGAACCGGCCCCACGGCATTGCCTTTTCCCGCAAATCGGAGCCGAAACTCTTTATTGCCGAGACAAACCACGTCACGGCTTATGCCTATGACCAGGATGCATTCAAGGCTTATTCTCCCGAGCAAATCGCCGCTCTGCCGGGCGGCGGCCGTCATTTTACCCGCAGTCTGCTGTTCATGCCGGAGCCCCATGAGAACACGCTTCTCATCTCTGTGGGTTCTTCATGCGATACCTGTGAGGAGACCGATTGGCGGCGGGCAAAAATTCTCAGCATCGACACCTCGGGCGGCAGACTCCGGACATTTGCCGCAGGATTGCGCAACGCCGTTTTTATGGCTGCCAATCCTGCCAGCGGCGACATCTGGGCGACCGAGATGGGCCGTGATTACCTCGGGGATAATCTGCCGCCGGATGAAATCAACATTATTGCCAGGGACAACGATTACGGCTGGCCTACCTGTTACGGAAAAAACATCCTCGATACCGACTACCTTGACATAAGCGAAACAACAACGGCCTGCAGCGGTAAAACACCGTCGTTTATCGACATCCAGGCCCATTCAGCACCACTGGGGCTTGATTTTTTCCCACCTGAAAGCGGCTGGCCTGAAAAATATCGGGGCAACCTGCTTGTCGCCTATCACGGCTCATGGAACCGTACAATCCCGACCGGCTATAAAATTGTTCTTTTCCGCTTCGATAATCAGGGAAATCTGATCGGCAGGGAGGATTTTGTCACCGGCTGGCTCCAGAACAGGGAAACCGCCCTGGGCCGGCCGGTTGATGTCAACATCAGGGAAGGGGGCCTGATCTTTATTTCCGATGATAAGGCCGGAATCATCTACCGGCTGGCCTTGAAACTACAGCCTGACAGATGAGGGCTGCTTTCGATGCAGCGGTTCAGGACCGGGCAATAAAATTTAGAAAACGTCCTTTACAGGGGAGATGATGGTATGAAAAAAGAAGCCATGCTCTATGAAAAAATGTCCGGCACGGATGTCCACTGCTTCCTCTGCTCCCATCATTGCCGGATTAAAAACAATGATTTTGGCAAATGCAGGGTACGCCAGAATCAGGAGGGTATTTTATATACCCATGTATACGGGGTCTCGATCGCTACCCATGTTGATCCTGTCGAGAAGAAACCGCTGTATCATTTTCTGCCGGGCTCCCTGGTATATTCTATCGGGACGGTCGGCTGTAATTTCAGCTGTGACTTCTGCCAGAACTGGCAGATTTCGCAGACCGCGGATGGCAGAAAATCGGAAAAAGACTTCGGCATGGCACTGCCGCCGCAGGATGTGGTGGCCGGCGCAGCAGACAACGGCTGTCAAAGTATCGCCTATACCTACACGGAGCCGACCATTTTTTTTGAATATGCCTATGATACGGCGCGGCTGGGTCGAAAGGCGGGACTCTACAATATCTTTGTCACCAACGGCTTTATGACGGAACAGGCCCTGGATACGATCGCGCCCTTTCTGGACGGCGCCAATGTTGATCTCAAATCATGGCGGCAGGACTATTACCGCACCATTTGCAACGGCAGGCTGCAGCCGGTGCTCAAATCCATTCAGCATCTGCATCAAAAGGGAATCTGGGTTGAAATAACCACCCTGCTGATTCCCGGTGAAAACGATTCCCGCGAGGAGTTGGAGGGAATCGCAGGATTTATTGCCGAACTGGATGCAAATATTCCCTGGCATCTCAGCGCCTTTCATCCCTCCTATCAGCTCATGAACCGGCCTGCCACCACGATGGAGATTCTGGAAAATGCGCGACGGATAGGCCATGAGGCCGGACTGCGCTACGTCTACCTCGGAAACGTTGCGGCGCCAAACGATACCGTCTGCTTTCACTGTGGAAAAACGGTCGTAAAAAGGGACAGACTCTCGGCACAAACGGTTGAACTGACCGGCGGTCACTGCCCGGTCTGCAGCACGGAGATTGCCGGCCGCTGGAGAAACAGCCCTGCAGAATGACGGACCTGACCGCAAGTCGTCCTGCATCGCAGGAACCGCAATGCATTTTATTGAAAGTCTTCTCCCGGTGATATAAACTCCATCCCATCCCTCGGGTGACCGCCGGTAACCGAACCCGGCATTCTTTCATTTCATGGGCCGAAGACAGGTAGTGCTCCCGGCCGCAGCACTTATCATTTCTGCTTATTCTTGTGCTGCACCAGAAGAACCAGGGAATGGGATTCCAGCGTATACGGATCGGCAAGCCAAATCATCTCATTCCGGCGGCTGTCATCATGTCCGCGCGCGGTGTCCAGAACCAGCTGCCAATGGGATTCTTCCGGCAGGAACTGCAGGCTGAACTCAATGCTTTCATTACCGCCGTTGAGCAGCAGCAGAAAATTGTCATCCTCGATCAGCCGGCCCCGTTTATCATACTCATCAATGGATTCGCCGTCCATCAGCATGCCGAGATGATGCAGTCCGCCGCTGGTCCATTCCTCCACGCTTATCTCGGTGCCGCTGCTGTTAAACCAGCTGATGCCTTCGATGCCGCCGTTTTTACTGCTCCGTCCCCGGAAAAAATGCCGCCGCCTGAAAACCGAATGGTCCCGCCGCAGAGTGAGCATCAGCCTGACGAACTCCAGCAGATCACCATTTTTCTCAAGAAGACGCCAGTCGATCCAGCTGAGTTCATTATCCTGGCAGTAAGCATTATTATTGCCGCCCTGGGTGCGGCCGAACTCGTCGCCGGCCAGCAGCATGGGAATACCCTGTGACAGGACAAGGGTTGCCAGAAAGTTACGTTTCTGCCTCTGCCGCAGTTCATTCACCTGCGGATCGTCGGTCGGTCCTTCAACCCCGCAGTTCCAACTCCGGTTATGGTCCATGCCGTCCCGGTTGTCCTCCTGATTGGCCTCGTTGTGCTTCTGATTATAACTGACCAGGTCATGGATGGTAAAGCCGTCATGGCAGGTAATGAAATTTATGCTGGCATAGGGCAGACGGCCGCTGGAGGCGTACAGATCGCTGGAACCGGTCAGCCGGTAACCAAGTTCATCAATCATGCTTTCCGTGCCGTTCCAGTACGTACGTACTGCATCACGGTATCTGCCGTTCCATTCGGCCCAGCCCACCGGGAAATTGCCGACCTGATAGCCGCCTTCGCCCAGGTCCCATGGTTCAGCAATGAGTTTTACCTGGGAAAGGACCGGGTCCTGGTGGATAATATCAAAAAAGGCAGCCAGCCGGTCAACCGCATGCAGCTCCCGGGCCAGGGCCGATGCCAGATCAAAGCGGAATCCGTCGACATGCATCTCCAACACCCAGTAGCGCAAGCTGTCCATGAGCAGCTGCAGGGTCCGCGGATGCAGCATGTTGAGGGTATTGCCGGTGCCGGTGAAATCCTCATAGTAGCGTTGATTGTCGGGTGCCAGACGATAATAGGCCGAATTATCAATACCCCTGAAACAAAGCGTCGGCCCCAGCTGGTTCCCCTCGGCCGTATGATTGTAGACCACATCGAGAATTATCTCGATGCCGGCCGTATGCAGGCTCTTGACCATGGTCTTGAATTCGTTGACCAGGCCGGTGCCGCAATATTGCATTTCAGGAGCAAAAAAACCTATGGTGTTATAGCCCCAGTAGTTGCTCAACCCCTTTTCCACCAGATGGCGTTCATCAACATGGGCATGGATGGGCATCAGTTCCACGGCAGTGATCCCGAGCCGTCGCAGGTAATCAATGACCGGTTCACTGGCCATTCCTCCGTAGGTGCCGCGCAATTCAGGAGGAATGTTGGGACATTGGACAGTGAATCCCTTGACGTGCAGCTCGTAGATCACGGTATCGTGCCAGGAAATGTCGGGCGGGCGGTCGTTTCCCCAGCTGAAGGCGGTATCGATCACCCTGCTCTTGGGCATGAACGGCGCACTGTCCCGCTCATCAAAACTGAGATCGCCGTTGTCATCGTTAATGGTGTAGCCGAAAAGCGCGTCATCCCACGTCAGCTGTCCCCGGATGTCCTTGGCATAAGGATCGAGCAGCAGTTTATGATGATTGAAGCGCAGTCCGTATTCAGGTTTGTAGGGGCCGTATACCCGATAGCCGTATAGTAGGCCGGGCCTGGCCTCCGGCAGGTAACAGTGCCAGGCCTGGTCGGTCTGCCACTGGATGTCGATTGTGTCCAGCAGTTCCCCGCCGGTATCTTCGTATAGACAGAGCTCCACCTTTTCGGCATGTTCTGAAAACAGGGAGAAGTTAACGCCCTCCCCGTTCCAGGTGGCCCCGAGAGGATAAGGTCTGCCGGGCCATACGGCCCACTTTCTTTTTTTCATTTTTTATCCTTTCAGAAAAGAATTTTATTAATCAAGCAAGATTTTCACTTTCTTCCAATAACCGACACGTAAGTCCGCCATCCTTTCACTTTTCCCTGCAAAGCATGTTTTGCAGCTGCAGGCCATTACGGGGGGCATAACCCTGCTGATCATTATCAAAATAACAGAATATCTCCCGGTCCTGGTCAGCCCAGGTGGAGATAGCCCCGGCCCAGCCGGCAAGGGTCTGGGTATCATAGGAACCAGAGTAGGCGGCATCCGGCCCGTGCAGGCGGATATAGACGAAGTCAGTTGTCACTTCCTTCGGTGATTGGGTGCCGGCGAGATCATAGATGCAGAAAGCGGCACCGCATTCTTCCAGCAGTTCGTATATTTCCCGATTTAACCAGCTAGAATCACGAAATTCAAACACATATCGGAAGTCGTCCGGCAGCTGGTGAAGAAAATTCCGAAGTCTGCCCGGATTGCACTTCCAGTTCGGCGGCAACTGAAAAAGAACCGGGCCCAGCCTGCTGCCGAGGGTGATAATCCGGTCAAGAAAGGTACGGACCGGATCAACCCCTGTCAGCTTTTTCATGTGGGTAATATACCGGCTGGCCTTGACCCCGAAGATAAAATCCTCCGGCACCGTCTTCTTCCATTTTTTCAAACTCTTTTCAGCCGGGAGCTGATAAAAGGAATTGTTGAGTTCCACGGTCTTGAAATGATCGGCATAAGAGGAAAGCATCCCCTCCCCGGTTATTCCTTCCGGGTAAAAAGTGCCGACCCAGCTTTCGTAATGCCATCCGGATGTCCCGATATGTATCCCTTTATTCCGTTTCATCTCTTTGTCGACAATGGTGCAGTATACTTCTTTTGTGCTGAACCTCAAGGCAGATTTAGACGGTTGCCAATGATCCCTTCGTGACCATCGGCACCGTCAGTACCGGTACCGGTGAATTGCGAATAACTTTCTCCGCCACCGAACCAAGCAGAAAATGGTCAAAACCTTTCCGGCCGTGAGTGGCCATGACGATTAATTCCACCTTTTCCCGCCGGGCAAAATCCACGATCCCATCGGCGGGTTCACCCAGCTCAACTGCCGATTTTACCGTGATCTTCTTCGGAACGTGCTCTGCTATTGTTTTCTCCAACGATTCCTTCGTGTTCTGTTCCAATTCCTTTTCGTAAAGAGGAACATCAAAGGCCAAAGGAGCCTGAGGCGTAAAACCGTTTTGGGAAAGCATCGGTACACTGGGCACTACCTGCATTGCATAAAGTTCGGACTGAAAGGTTTTGGCCAGTTCAAGAGCCATTTGCAAGGCGTTGAGCGCAGGCTTGCTGCCGTCAGTGGGCCAGAGAATTTTTTTGTAGGACAAAACTGCTGCCTCCTGGGATAGAAATTTTAATGGTATTAACTTACTATTTAGCAAGATCCGTTCCAGGCCTTCGCCTTGGCGAATCCCGCCAGATAAAATTCTTCCATCCCGGTAGGATGCCGTGAAAAAACTGTCAGGGCTGCAATTTGTCCCGGTAGGCAGACCCGGTTTCTGGTTATGCCGGGTCAGTCACCCGTTGATTTCGACTATTTCTGCCACGGCCGCCGCCATCTTCTGCAGCACCGTATTTTCTTTGGTTTCATCAACAGGTTTTGTGCCGTTGCGGATCAAATTCACGGCAAAACCCTCCTGCAGGCCGTCCATTACCGTTGCGAAAACACAGACATCCAAGGCAAGACCGCCAACCCAAATGCGCTGAATGGTGTCGCACCGAAGCTGTTCAGCAAAACCCGTCTGATCAAAAACCGAATTCTGATCCTGATCGAAACGCACCCCCTTGGTGATGATTACCGTTGATTCCGGCAGACGCAGGCTGGGATGAAACTGTGCCCCATGAGTGTCTGCAATGCAGTGGGGCGGCCAATCTCCCCCCTGCTCCCTGAAACTGAGGTGCCGTTTCGGATGCCAGTCCCGGGAGGCATACACCGGCATGCATCGCCGCACGGCGGCATCTATCCAGGCATTGAGCACCGGCACAATGACATCAGCTCCGGCAACGGCCAGACGTCCTCCGGCACAAAAATCATTCTGCACGTCCACGAGCAGCAATCCATCTCCTTTCTGCAGTTGTTCTTCAATCTTTTTCATATGTTTTTTCCGGATATTGCATGGGTGATCGACAGGCAAACGGGATTCTCCCCGGTTATTTCAGGCTCCTTTCGCCTCCTTGATCAACCGCTGCTTCATGTCCCATACTTTTCTGCTCAAAGAGACATGATACACGTGGGGATTAATCAAACGCTTCACCCCGGAATCAAGAAGATCTTCATCTCTTTGCCTCTGCTGCCGCAATGCATCAATGGATTGGGCGTCGTGTACCACATTGCCGTCCCTGATGATATCGATGAGCAGGGGCTCAAGCTTCGATACAGCAGCAGCAGTAAGAGTGCGGTGCTTGGCATGATCGGTGGGATGGTGCAGAAAAAATTCTTCTGTGTCGTCCGGGTTTTCTTCATCAAGACAGATAAGATCGGCATTGGCTTTGGAGCGTTCATCGTAGAGCCGCCAAACCTGTTTCTTCCCTGGGTTCAGAGTCTTGGAAGGGGTCTCGGAAATCTTGATCGCCGGGAGCCATTCGTTGTCACGCTGCAGGGCAACCAGTTTATAGACCCCATCCAGGGCCGCCGCCCCTTTCGAGGTAATGAGACGGGTGCCGACACCATAGATCAGACGGTTGATGAGGTCATCGGGATCAACACCCGCCTTGCGGCTTTCCTCCTGGATCTGGCTGATGATCTGCCAGATTACCAGTTCGTCCAACTGGTTGGAGAGGACAATTTTAGCCTCGGCAAAACCGGCGTCATTCAGCATTTTTGCCGACCGGATGGCAAGATAGGCAAGATCACCAGAATCAAGCCTGATGCCCAGCGGCTGATGGCCGCGGCGCCGGAGTTCTTCAAATACCCGAATGGCATTCGGCACGCCGCTTTCCAGGGTATTTACCGTGTCAACCAGGAGGAGGCAGTCATCGGGATACACGTCGGCGTAAGCCCGGAAGGCTCCGATCTCGTTTTCGCCGAGAGTCATGAACGCCTGCACCATGCTGTGGGCATGGGTCCCCTTTGGGGGTTTGCCCAGAACATGCGAGATACCGGCATTGGAAGAAAAATCGGCGCCGCCGATGAGGGCGCCTCGCACCCCGGCATTGGCCCCCCGTTCATGGGCGCGGCGCATGCCGAATTCCAGCACCGCTCCGCCGCGGGCGGCCGCATGCACCCGAGCCGCCTTGGTTGCAATCAGAGTCTGGTAGTTGAGATAATTGAGCAGGGGACTTTCGAGAATCTGCACCATGGCCAGGGGACCGGTAACCACGGTAAGCGGCACGTTGGCATGCACCACCCTGCCCTCCGGTATAGCCTGCATGCTGATTCCTTTGAAATGGCCGTTCTCCCCGAGCCAGGAAAGAAAATCATCGGCAAATATCCGGCTGCCGGTCCGGCCCCGCATGGCGCGCATGCAGTCCAGATCTGCCGGCCGGAAACGGGCCTCAACCAGCCAATCCAGCAGCCAGGCAAGTCCGGCGTTTACACAGTAGCCGGCCTGGTGGGAGCCGTAATCCGGATAATTGCGAAAAAAATGATCAAACTGCGCCGGCTGTTCATGCAGACCCATCCGATAATAAAGCTGGGCCATGGTCAACTCGTACTGATCGGTAAAGAGTATTCCCTCTGCTGTTTTTCTGTCTGCGTTATTCATGGTAAATCCTGATTTATGGAACGCTTTTTCGGCATAATGATCCCGGTACGAGCCATGGCTCAATTTACCGCCCTTACCGATCCTGGCTGACAGAAAAACCGCCGGCCGACCAGGTCAAATCGACTGCATTTTAGAACTCAGAAGCCATTGCCGGCTTGAAGTACCTTTTTTAACTTGAAGCCGAGAAAGAGCAGCAGAATTCCGAAAAACAAGGCATACATCCCCAGTATCCATACCAGGGCCACGGCCCCCACTCCCGGGGTAACCAGGAGAACAACTCCGAAAATTATCGAGATAATGCCGCTCAGGGCCAGAAACCATTCGCCGGTGATGACCTTGCGCAGACGGACGGCGGCCAGAATTTCGAAAACCCCGGTTATCAGGGCCCAGGCGGCGATCATCAGAATAACCGCGACCAGGGTTATCCCCGGCATAAAAAAGGTAATAACACCGATCAGGACCCCGGCTATACCTTCGAGCAGAGAAAGCCACCAGCGCTGCTCCACCCTCCTGGACCCGAAGGAGGTGACAATCGACATAATGCCGTCGACAAAGAAAAAGGCACCGATCAGCAACACCAGGATATCCAGGGTAATGCCGGGCAGCAGGATAGCCGCCAGGCCGAAGAGAACGGCGATAATGCCTCGAAAAACAAATAACCACCAGAATCGGGTATACGTTTTATGCATACTGCATCTCCTTGATTCAATTTTTCATTGGGCCTGTTTTATATCTTTTCACCAATAACAGAAGCAGAAAATATGCCAGAAGAAAAATTCATGTCCGTTTGGACTTGGTAAATATGATGATGGTCCTCTAATTTCGCCCCACGTTATGTAATCTCCGTGCCCCAAAAAAACCTGAAAATGAGTATCGTTTTTCGCACCGTCATTTTTACTGGCATACATACTGCTGAGTTTTACATAAAAAACTGCTGCTCCTCGACATGATGAAATGCGAAGATCACCTGCATGTCGACGGGAATTCCGTCAGAAAAACGATTTGTAATCCCTGCGTCACCGCATCGAGGCAAACAGCATCTGTCTCGCGGGCAGGAATACTCCTCATGCAGTATGAAAATCTGCCGTTCCGCCGGAAATGTCGGAGAAATACATTGGAGAAAGTCAGATGGCCCAAAAAGGAACCACGGCGCTGAAAAAACAATATGTCTGCACCGTCTGCGGTTTTGATTATGTTGCCGATTTTGCGGCCTGGCATGATAAATTTGCCGAACTGCTCGCCGGCGATGTATTAACCGAGCATCACGGGAAATAATAGGCTCGTCGGGCCGCTACCTGCTGCGGAATCCACTTTGCGCCGATTTCGCATTCTGCTCCTGGGTCAGGGTCCTGATCGAAGAAGTGGCCCGGTCTTCGGCGGCAAGGCTGTCGGCAAGGGAAGCCACCAGGTCATTGTATTTCTCGCGATATTCTTCAGACACCTTATACTGCATCTGGTGGGTCATCTCTCCCCAAGCATCCTGAAAAAGGGTCCGGATCTGTATTTCACAGATCATTTTTCCGGCGATTATTTCATGTTTTTTTTGGCGATGCACAACCTGATCATAGGTGACCTTGCAGAGAAGATGGATGGCCCGATAGCCCGAGGGCTTTGGTGATTTATTATAGTCTTCAATGGAATCGGTTAAAATTTCAATCCGTTTTGAATCCTTGAGAATATCAACCATGCCGTAGCAGTCTTTGTAAAACCAGCAGATCAGACGGGCGCCGACGAGATCGTAAATGACTTCGGTCGGCAGATAAAATTCCGGCCAGCCTTTTTTTTCCAGCTTGTTGATAAAGGTGTTGAGTTCCTTGGTGCGGCTTATAATTCGCACCGCATTCCGGGGCAGTCTGTTTTCAAGGGTGTAGGCCAGGGCCAGTTGACTGAGCTGAATATGCAGGAGTTGACGGATCGATTCAAGCTCCTGCCCGTACCGATTATAGAAACGCACAGCCCTGCGTGTAAGCTCTTCAGTTGTCATAAATCCTCGTTAGTCCGTGTGCTTTTGTTGCATCTCATTTATTTAAATAGCAAGTTATATGCCATCGGGTGGTTCCGTCTCCAACGCCCGTCATTGCTTTCCTTAACGCTGAAAAATCTTGACGAGAGTCGGGCCGGCACTGCCGGTGAAACCGAACACGATGAGGCCGTGGACGAGCAGAAAAAAGAAGAAGCTGACCAGGCGGTGAAGAATGACGAATATCGGCAAAAAAAGAGAGCAAACGACCAGGATTGAAGTTCCCCGCAGCCGCTTGCGCATGCGAAGCATAACCCGCGAGGAATGCGCTCGCTGATCGTGTTCAAAGGACTGACCCGACCTGAAACGAATCATCCGGAATATAATTCCATCCGGCAAATCATCTGTGGTTTTTGGCCCTCTGTAATCCTGCACCACCGGACTTCGTCCTTTATATCAAGACAATATTTCCGGGTTTTGCACATTAAACCGATTGACAACTGGTATACCCCCACAAACCTCCTTTGCGAGGGAAAGTTTCTCCACCTGCTCGCCATCCCATTGGCATGCTATTTGAATAATATTTACATACCCAGCAGCAGCTTTAATAAAATTACAACCGCGAGGCAGCTTTATGAATACCATCCAATGGAGATCACACTTTTCAACCACCGAAGATGCGGCGATTACCGAAGATAAAGGAATACTGCTTGATTTTTACAATCCGGTTTCCACCGTCTGCCGGCTGATGGGAAAAGACACCTATGGTCAGGATAAAATCATTCACTTCATCAGCGAACATCTGCAGCCGTTCCGGGTGAATATCGGCGAGGAGGACTACTTTCAGCAGTACAATATCACCTGGCTGCCGACAATAGTCTTCCTGGATAAATTGGGCCGGGAAAATCATCGGTCTGTAGGATATCTGGGTCCGGATGAATTCATTGGCATTGCCCTGCTGGCCCTGGGGAAAATCTATTCAAACAATAAAAATTTTGCCGCAGCCCAGTACCATTTTGATAAGGTCCTCAAGGGATATCCGCACAGCCGGGTGGCGGAAGAGGCCATGTTTTACAGCGGCATCAACCGCTTCAGAAAAACAAATGATCCCGACGAACTCAAAGCAACCGCAGAGCACCTGCAGAAGGAATATCCGGGAAGCAGCTGGACCAGGAAGGCGGCGCCGTATCGTTTCATAACCGAATCCGGTAAGATCTGAAAACAGTTCAGCGCGGCGGGATACAATAATTTCATCCCGGAAAAATAGAGAAACAAGAGAACCATGATGGCACCGTTCAGAAAACCACGACCGTTGGAAACCGACGCTCTATCTCGATTTTATCAATCTTTTTCTGATGCTTCTTCATTTTCCGGAACTGGGTTGCTGAACGGTTTCCAAGCAGTGCCGGCAATGATGCCCCTTGCCGGCGGTGTCCGGATACAGGCATCCCGTTTACGAGAAGACATCAAGGAGGAAAAACCATGCATACACTAGTCAGGAAAATGTTGCCGCTGTTCATTATCTTCGCTGTTTTTTTCAGCGGGACCGCCCTGCTGCCGGCGGCTGTTGCCCGGGCGGCGGATCAGGCAGCCGCCGGCATGAATGACAGGCAGTCGGCCAAAAAAATCATCGACCGCGCCAATGACATATTGTCGCGCGAAGTGGCCAACGATAAAGGCGAGCATCTCGGCTTCAGTAAGGATCTGATTATCGACAAAAACGGATGCATCGCCTATCTCGTGATGCTGCGCGGCAGCGCCTTCGGCATAATCGGCCCGCTAATCCCGGTGCCCTGGTCCATGGTGACTCTGCAGGAGTATGACAAACCTCTCCTCATACGGGTTTCTCCGGAAGTTATCCGCAAAGCCCCCGGCTTTACCCTGGACAACTGGCCTGATTTCTTTTCACCCGCGGAAATGAAACAGATAAACGACTATTTCCGGGAGCATCTGAATTAATATTAAGCGAAGACCGCCCTATGATGTTGACCTGGATATGGCGTCAAACATTTGAATGCAAAACCGCCCCCTGCCGCTAACCGGACGGAAGGCGGCGGCTGTAAACGGCATTGACCGGCCCTGAAAACCGGGGCCGTATCACTCCCGGCTGTATCGTCCCATGAGTTCCGCTGTCGCGACGATGTGCCCTTCCATGGCCTTTTCCAGTTCCTGTTTCGACCTGCCCGGGGTTAAATCAAGTTCGGCGTCCAAGGCGTACAGTTTAAAGAAATAACGGTGTGTTCCCGAAGGCGGACAGGGGCCGCCGTAAACCGTCTTGTTAAAATCGTTTCTACCGACAACGCCCGGTTCCGTATTTTCATGAACCGCCTCCACGGTTAACGGAATATTGTATACCACCCAATGGATGAATGTTCCGCCGGGGGCATCCGGGTCTTCGACAAGCAGCGCCAGGCTGCGGGTGCCGCCCGGCACCTCGCTGATATGCAGCGACGGACTGACATTTGTCCCGTCACAGGTATATTTCGACGGTATGGTTCCTTCATGGCTGAATGCCGGACTGATTATTTTCATGATTTTCCTCCCTGCTATGCGGATATCGTACTGTTATTTTTTTTCCGGGACTATTTCGTCGGCCGGATCCATCGGCAGACCGCTTTTCTGGGCATCAAATGCGCCGGAAGTTGCCGGCCCGCTACCTTCGGCCGCCTGGTCGTAGTCCGTCCTGCCGGGATCCTTGCGGCCCGGGGTTCGTTTTTTCTGCTGCCAGAGATTACGGTCAATAACGATGTAATCCTCTACTTCAGGCAGATCGAGGCTGTCCTCTAAAACCTGCAGCAGGATCTGCCGCGTTTTTTCACTCGGCAGATACCCCTTTAATGCGGCCACGCCGTCATGGCAGGAAACCTCAAGCTCCTCCGTGGGAATCCGTGCATCAATGCGGATATATTCTCTGATCCGGTCGGCCAGCTGTTCATCTTCCAGGCCGCGCAGTTCAGCCGGTAAAGTCTTGCTACGGCCGGACCCGACCGTAAATTCTTCAGGCCCGGGAGCAGACTCAGGTTTGTTCCCGGCAGCGCAGGCTAAACATGTTTCCGCCTCGGGCAGGGCCTTGAGTCTCTCGGTACTGATCTCTCGGCCGCACGTTTCACAAATGCCATAGGTGCCGTTCTCAATTTTCTGCAGTGCCTTGCCGATGCGGCCTAATTCCTGGACGACCTGATCATCCAGCCCGGCAAATGTTGCTGCCAGAAATTCGTTGGTGGCCCTTTCCTCCAGTTCAACCTGTTTAGTCTGCAGTTCGGACCATTCCTCTTCATTCATCTCCAGGCGTTCGAGCAGTTCCTTTCTTCTCCTGCCCAGTTCATCGCCCAATTGCTTGATTGTCTGCCGGTCAGGCATGATTCCTCCCTGTATGAATAATTATTTCTGCGGTTAAACGGCTCGTCGCCATTGTCGGTCAGAATATCCATAACTTTACCGGTTATTGCTATTTTGCCCGGACCTACGGTAACGTACCGTTTCTCTCTTTCTCTATTCCTTTCAAAATAGGTGCCAGAACTGCGATGTTGTTGTTAAAAACACCTCTCCGCCAGACTCGATGGATGTGCAATACGGCTGTTCGGCCATGGGAAAGGTTTTGCTATCGGCATCCATGACGGCGACAGGGGAATTCCCGGAATGACCGCTGCGGACGGGCGAAATAATTCCCCCGTGCAGCCGGTATCAGTCCTGACGGAGAAGACGGAATCCCGCTGCAAAGGACAGGCCCGCACCTTTCATTTTGTTGCTATTATTTTTGGGAACCGCTATCGTACCATTTTATGTTATGGCACCTGATATGATTCCGGTTCATCACGTAATCCGGCTTTATCCCAGGTTATTTACCCATGGCTGCGGGTACAGCCGACCGGCTGCCGCAAATAAAACGCAGTCCAAAACCACCCAGGAAGAGCAGATCCTGATTCTTCCCGGGTAAACAGCATTGATACAGTCAAACTGAAAAAGCAATCATATGAGTCATCCAGCCCAGTCCGCCTCGCAGAAACAACGCTATGAAAGTCTGTTGAAAATGGTTTCAACCGATGACACTCTCTGCATACCCATTGTTGCCGATCCGGATGCCATTGCCAGCGCGCTGGCCCTGAAAAGACTGTTCTGGCGCAAAGTCCGGAAAATAATCATCTGCCGGCTGAACGCGATTAAACGTTCCGACAACTTGGCGATGATCCGCTGTTTGAAAATCAATCTTCCCTATATCAAACAGATTGATACCGGCGAGATCTCAAAATGGGCCATCGTCGATTCCCAGCCCCATCACCAGAAGCTGCTGGGCAATATCGATTTCAGCATTCTCATCGATCATCATCCGCCCGCCCCCAACGATGATATACCCTTCAAGGACATACGCGAAGATTACGGCGCCAATTCCTCCATCATGACCGAGTATCTCAAGGCAGCGGATATCACGCCCTCGGCAAAACTTGCCACCGCCCTTTTTTACGGCATCAAAACGGACACGAATAATTTTACCAGGACATCCACCACTGCCGATATCAAGGCGTTCCGCTACCTGTATCCATACGTCAACCTCAACATCATCAAAAAAATTGAATTCTCCGAGATCAACAAGAAAAACCTCGACGACTTCCGCAAGGCATTTGATGCCCTGCAGTTCATCGGAGATACGGCATATATACACATGGGTGAGGTCAAGGATCCCGACGCCCTGGTAATTATTGCTGATTTTTTTCTGAAGATGGCGGAAACCGCCTGGTGCATGGTTTCAGGAATTTATGGCCAGAAGCTGATCATAATTATCAGAAATGCCGGTTTTCGGCTTGATGCAGGCAAGGTCGCCACCCGTCTTTTCGGCAACCTGGATTCGGCGGGGGGGCATAAAAGTGCAGCCAGGGTTGAAATTTCCCTCTCCACCTTTAAAGAGGAAATCGGAGATCTGAAAAAGATTCCCGACTACATAAAGAAAAAAATCAAAAAACGCTGATTACCTGAATAATTCACCCAACAGCCCCACCCCTCTTCATCCCTTCTGGCATGAAATTTGTAAGATCATTATAACTGAGATCTGACATAAAATTCTGCAAAAATTACAGAGGAGCTCATCCATGGCTGAAAAATGTCCGGAATGCGAAGGAACAGGAAAGATCAGTGCAAAAATATGCATAAAATAAGGGGCTCCGGGGAAGTTAACATTCATTCGCACAAGCATAAACATGACGGCACCGAGCATGATCACCCCCATCCCCATCCCGAAGGACACAAACCTGATGACAAAAGCGTAGATCACGAGCACGAGCATACCTATTAATCAGCCTCCGGCTCCGGATTTTTCCAGTCCAGCAAGACGAAAACAGATCCCCATGCCGATCATGGATCAGCGATGGAAATATTCATCTAAAATCATCGCCTTTATTTTCTGGCACTGCACCAGCGTCTTGATGACCCGGGAATCGTCGTTATTGACGTCCGGCAGGACCATGATGAGGCAAAACAAAAAATAACCGGCGCGCAACTCCGGGCCCCTGACAAGGAGGAAGACTGGACCGAAAGGTACGGCAGGGACCGGACACTGGTCCTTTACTGTTCCTGACCCAATGAGAATACCAGCGCCGGTGTGGCGCGAAAATTAAAAGAAGCCGGATTCGATAAGGTTTATGCCCTGGACAGCGGCTGGAAGGCATGGAGCAAGGCCGGTTTCCCCATGGAACCAAAGTAAAGGCCCCGGATAAGACAGATATAGTACAGCGCCAGGACATTGAAGCTTCCCGCGACCCATTGGGAGCGGGCCTGACCGCGGGAAATATCAGGAGATGCGCATGGTACATTTCTCCGAGGTCCTTTCCAGTTCTGCAGCTGGCTGGAGGAAATGTCCCCGCAGGTCATCCTCGGTTCAGCATCCTGACAAATTCCGACTCATCAATAATTTTCACTCCCCTGGATTCAGCATCATCCAGCTTGCTGCCGGGATTTTTACCGGCCACAACAAAATCCGTTTCACCGCTGACGCTTGATGTGGCACGGCCGCCGCGCACCTGCACCGCTTCCTCGGCCTCCTTCCGGGTAAACTGTTGCAGCTGGCCGGTAAAGACGAATTTTCTGCCGGAAAGCGGGGCTTCACCTTTGCCGGGCTGCTTCATTTTTTGCACCTTGACCCCATGGCCGGCAAGTTTTTTCAGCACCTTTCTGTTGTCTTCCTGTTCAAAAAACTTTTTCACTGCGGCGGCTATCTCCGGGCCGATTTCCCTTATTTGCCGCAACTCCTCCAGACCTGCTTTTTCCAGCTTTTCAATACTGCCGAATTCCTCTGCCAGGATGCGGGCCACATGCCGGCCCACATGCCGAATGCCCAGACCGTAAAGAAATCTCGCCAGGGTCGGCTTCCGAGCGTCATTTATGGAAGCATGGAGCTTCTGCGCCGATTTCTCGGCAAACCCGTCAAGCTGCTGCAGATCATCCACGGTAAGATCATACAGGTCGCCAATGTTCCGGACCAATTTTTTATCCACCAACTGGCCGGCGGTCTTTTCTCCCAGTTCTTCAATGTCCAGGGCTGCCTTTGAACCGTAATGCATAATGGAGCCCTTGACCTGGGCCGGACAGGAAATGCCGTCGGTACAAAAATATAAGGCTCCTTCCCGCTGCACAGCGGAACCGCAGACCGGGCATTCGTCAGGCATGGAAAATTTTCGTCCGCGCCCGTTTGACGTGCTCTTTACCCTTGCAATGACTTCGGGAATAACATCTCCGGCGCGGACCACCTTGACGGTATCACCCTTTCTGATATCCTTTTTTCTGACTTCATCTTCATTATGCAGGGTGGCCCGGCTGACGGTGACGCCCCCTATCCGCACCGGATCAAGCAGCGCCACCGGGGTCAAAGTACCGGTGCGCCCGACGCTGGTTACAATATCCACCACTTCGGTAATACCGCTGCGCGGATTGAATTTATAGGCAACGGCCCATTTCGGATCCCGCTGTCTGACCCCGAGCGTAACCCGTCCGGCAAGACTGTTCACCTTGATTACCATGCCATCGATTTCAAAATCGAGATCATCGCGCTTTTTTACCAGGCCGGCATGATAATCGAGGGCCTGGTCAATATTGTCAACGAGTTTCTGCAGGCCGTGGTTAACGGGCAGACCCCATTTCGGCATGGTCGCAAGAATCTGCCAGTGGGTTTCAAAACGCATTCCTTCACAAATGGGAATTTCATAGAGATAGACGTGCAGATGCCTTTTTTCCGTAACAGCCGGATCGAGCTGCCGTACCGAACCGGCTGCCGCGTTCCTGGGATTGGCAAAAAGATTTTCATCCTCCTCCAGCCGCCGTTGGTTCAGATCTTCAAATTCATCGAGCCGCATGTAGATTTCGCCCCGTACCACGAGTCTGGCAGGGATATCCGCACCCTGCTCTGCCAGGAGTTTCAGAGGAATTGCCCGGATGGTCCTGACATTGGCGGTAATGTCTTCACCGTTTTGGCCGTCACCGCGGGTTGCGGCCGTTTCAAGCCTACCCTCGACGTAGATGAGTTCGACTGAAAGTCCGTCGTATTTCGGTTCAACAACGTATTCCACCGCATCGCCAAGATTTTTACGGCAGGTTGCATCAAATTCCCGCACCTCCTGTTCATCGTATACCGCCTTCAGGCTCAGCATCGGCACCGGATGGGCAACCTTGCCGAATTCATCCCGGGGCTTCCCTCCCACCTGCCTGGTGGGCGAATCCGGCGACCTCAGATCATATTTTTCCTCCAGCGTTTGCAGTAATGCAAAGATTTCATCATATTTATCGTCAGGGATGACAGGATCATCGAGCACATAATAGCGGTAATCATGGAAACACACGGCCTGCCGTAATTTTTCCACCGCATCTGCGGCTGATTCCTTACCTTTAATCTTTGCCGGATCAATCTCCGGGATCATGTCCGTATTTTCTGCCATAAGTTAATGTTTTCCCCAAAGCACCTTTTTCTGAAAAAACATCCCGCACACCATCAGGGCCCGGTCCTGATCCGTTTTCAGCCTTGATGCTCGGGACAGAAATATGTTCCCCGGCCTGAAATCGTTATGCGTTTGATTTTGCCGGAACAGCGCGGACAGGCCCGGCCGGCTTTGCGCCGGGGCAGCAGCCAGCCCTGCGGCCAACCCTTTTCCCCGGCCCTTTTTGCTATGGCGGTTGCAAATATCTGGCAGGCTTTGACGGCAAGAGTCCTCCGTTCATCGTCAGCCAGTTCATCCGCCTTCTTTTTAGGATGCATTCCGGCCCGATAGAGAATCTCATCGGCATAAATATTGCCGATGCCGGCCATGACCTTCTGATTCATCAGCAGGGGCTTGATCGCCCCGTGGTGTCCACGAAGCCTCGCAACAAAAGCCTCGCGGTCGCGGCACAGGTTCCCGGCATCCGGGCCGAGATCCTTTTTCCTGATAAATTCTTCGACTGAATCAGCCATGCTGATGAGTCCCAGCCGCCGCTTGCAGTCATAGGCCAGGTGGTAGCCGTCGGTAAAGCGCAGCAGCAGCGCCGTATGCTCCGTCGCCTTGTCCTCATTCCTGTAAGCCCGCAGAAATCCCGTCATCCCGAAATGAAGGACAAGAAAATCCCCCTCCGCCAGCCGGGCAAAAAGATATTTGCCGTGCCGCTGCGTTCCTGAAAAAGAGGTGCCGACCAGCCGCTCCCGGAGACTTTTGCCGCTGATGCCTTCCAGGAGACTCTTATCAGATGTCTTGACCCCGGTGATTTCTTTCTTTAATGAGGTGGCATCGAAATATTCCTTGAAAACCTGGACATCGGGCAGTTCCGGCATGATTCCCTCCGAATGAAATTAATCCGCTGAGGCCGAATATATGAACCGAGCCAATTACGGTGATGGCATGACTTCCTGCTCGTATTCATGCAAAATCGCCGCCAACAGCATAAACAGGTGGATATATATGATCTCAGGTTTTCAGGTTTTACCGGCAGGGGCCAAAATAAAATTATGATTTCGGCAAAACTGGCATGTCAATTGCTATAAATAAGTGAATTAGAACAGGGACATGAGACGGCATGTGAAATAAATCTGCTGTACTGCTGCCAGAAAAAAACTTTCGAGGCAACATTCCCGCTCTATTACTTCAACCTCCTGACCAGGATAATTGAACCACAGCAAAGGAGTATTCTTATGAGTCCAAAAGTACAATGGGTAACAGAATTTGAGACCGCCTTCGAGCAGGCCCGCAAAGAAAACATGGCCGTACTGCTTGATTTTTTCAACCCTGAATGAATAGGCTGCCAGCAGATGGATGCAGTTACGTATCCCGAAGCCAAGGTGGCGGATTTCATCAATGACAAATTTATAGCGCTCAGGATCCCCAATGATGCCGAACCGTATGCCGATGATTTCAGTGTCAGCTGGACCCCGAGAATTATCATCCTTGATCCCATGGGCAAGATACACCAGTCAAACGTCGGCTTCTTCCCGCCGGATGAATTTATTCCATCCCTGGAACTGGGACTGGCAAAGATTGACTTTAACATGAAATGCCTCGACGAGTGCCGCAAGCATCTCAAATGCATCCTTACCAGCCATGCCAACAGTGCATCGGCGCCGGAGGCATTGTATTTCGACGGTGTCGCCCAGTATAAGATCAGCGGTGAAGCCGCGCCCCTGAAAAAGGCATACCATAAAATAAAAGACCAATATCCCGACAGCGAATGGGTTTTCAGGGCATCACCGTATGACAAGCTCTGATCCCGGTGCCTGATTTTTCCGGCCGGCTGAAAGGAGGCCAGCGCGAAGGAGACCTCTGCAATGCAGATTTTCATCACCGGCGGCACCGGTTTTGTCGGCGGCCACCTGGTTAAAAAACTGTTGGCCGGGGATCATCGGTTGACGGTCCTTTCCCGGTCTGCCAGGCAATCCTCAACGCCCGGACTCACCTATATTCAGGGTGACTCGACGAAAGCCGGAGAATGGCAAAAAACCGCTGCCGGGCATGATGCGGTTATCAACCTGGCCGGCGCCTCCATCTTCCGTCTCTGGACGGAAAAGAACAAGCGGCTGATCCGGGAAAGCCGCATCCGCACCACGGCAAACATCAGTGCCGCGCTGGCCGGAGACAGCAGCCGCACATCCGTCCTGATCAGTACATCAGCCGTCGGGTACTACGGCGACCGGGGGGATGAAGTGCTGGACGAAGAGGCGAAGCCGGGCCATGACTTCCTGGCCCGGCTTGCCGTTGATTGGGAAAAGGAGGCGCAAAAATGTGCTTCTGCCGATGTCAGGGTAGTCTGCTGCCGATTCGGCATCATTCTCGGGCCTGACGGCGGCGCCCTGGAAAAGATGATGCCGCCGTTCAAGCTGGGGCTCGGCTGTCCCCTGGGCCCCGGCGACCAATGGTTTTCCTGGATTCATGTTGATGATCTGGTCAGCATAATTTCCTCGCTGCTGAACCGACAGGAACTGAGCGGCCCCGTCAACTGCATGGCGCCCAAACCCGTCACCAACAGGGAGCTGACCAGGGAACTGGCTCGCGCCCTGCGCCGGCCCGTCTTTCTTCCGGCCGTTCCCACCTTTCTGCTCAGGATGCTCCTGGGTAAAAATGCACAAATGGTGCTTGACAGCCAGAGAGTCATGCCCCGTGTCCTGCTGAATCACGGGTTCAACTTCACCTATCCAAATCTCCAGGCCGCTCTTCGGCAGATAATAAACAACTGATGAACATTTCGGTTATGCTGAGACCGGGCATCCGATTCAGCCCATATCGGTCCGCGATTCCGGCAAAAATGGGCAGCAGCGGTAATAAAGCTGTGTCGCATTCGTCTGGAATGGGTCCGCCGGGCCTGGAGATTTGATGAAGTACGGAAATATTTACAATAAATTATGATCATCCTCTGAAACAACATGATTTCCAGGTGATGATCACTCATCGGCAGGCGGGGCACGGTTGATATTATCCTGCCGGTGTCCTGAGAAACAAGATTATACCTCTTCGACCGGATTGGCCGATGCAGAGTATCCTGCGGGATACTGCTGCTTCAGCCGCGGCTTTTCGGAAGGACTGAAGCTCAGTCCAGTTTAAAGGTTACCATCAGGTGCAGCCGGTAGGCAGAGGGCGCTCCGTTTTCGATTATAACAACTTTATCCTTGATCCAGATACTGCTGACGTTACGCAGGGTTTCATTGGCCCGCTTGATTCCCGCCTCCAGGGCGTCTTCAAAACTTTTTTCAGAATCTGCGCTCAATTCAATTACTTTTGCCACTGATGCCATAAATAAACCTCCTTGATTTATTCTTTCGGGTTAATCGGGTTTTTCCGATCCTTGTAATAACATTTACAATATCTATGCCAGAATTCTGGTATTGCCGGATAAGGCTGAATTTTTGCATCATGGCCCGGACCCGTGAAACGGTAACGGATATCCAGGCGTAATCGGTAATCACCTCCTCCATCCAGGCAAGGCAGGATCCTGGTCATGGTTGTAAGGGAAAGCATCCCCTGGGGCGCAACCGCTACCTTGCGTAGACGGCATCCACCCAATCCAGATTCCTGCAGGGCCGGCGCCAATCACTGCTATGTTCGCTGATTCCATCCCTTGCCCGGCCTAATAACGCAGAACCGCTGCAAGTTTTTCAGCCCCGGGCATCTCGTCCCGTTTTTTGACATAAACCGCACCGCTGTTCTTCAGGGTCCAGGCAGCAGCCAGATCAAGCAGATCAACGGAGTCGGCATCGTCTTGCAGAGTGAACTTCACCTGCTGTTTTTCCGGGTCAAAGACACCCCATTGTTCTACATTTTCCTCCACAAAAAGGGTTTCTACCCGGCCGCCATGGGCGCCGATGACGATTTCGACGATATCAATGCTTGTCTGTCCGGTACCCTGAAGTTCATCAAATTTTTCCCGGGCGTTTTTCTCTTTTTCAGCAAATACGGGCCCGACAAGCTGCCAGGCCATCTCATGCAGGGCCTGCAGGGTCATGGATTCAGGGTTGCTGTCAATGGTTTCCGGAAACAGCATGCCGGAACGATCCTGGTCACGGTAGATCGGCGGCAGGGATATGTCGCCGGCCAGAACAACCGGGATCTGCTCGGTTATAAACTGTGGGTAGAGTTCTTTGGCAAGCTGCTGAAAGAAACGGATAATATTCTCCCGCTCCTCATCAATCCCCACACCATGACCGTGGAACATCGCCCCCCGTTCATCCCGTGACGCCCCGGTCCCGGTGTGGAACTGCAGCTGTTTCTGGGGATCGTCATAGCGCAGGACTTCGGCTATGCTTGCCGGTGCTCCCTCCGGCAGACCGGTTTCGGTGATGCTGAGACGGGTGCCGACAAAAAGCCGGGTATTGCTCTTGTTGAGCGCCAGGATAAAAAAGCAGCCGTCCCCGGTTATCAGCGGAATCAAGGGCTTAACGCGAAACCGGGTTGCCACGGTAACCGATTCTGCAAACTTTCGCGGCAGTGGATATCTTTCCCACAGGTCATCGGCATAAAAAACCGCCAGGCCTTCTGCTCCCAGATTCATCCAGTAATCAGAATCCTTCACCAAATCATACTCCGGCGCCAGGAGTTTTACGGCATCAGCGGAACGCAGACCCCGGGCAGTCAGCAGTTTCTCCGCTTCACCGAGTAGATTCTTATACCGGATGGGATCCTGCTGATCACCGAGACGATGAACAGGTAGGTAGAGGGAAATACAGTAATCTGATTTTGTTTCAATTAATCTTTCGATTTCTTTGCGTCCCATAATTTTCATGTGTGGATACCTCTTTCTGGAGTTATTAATGTCTTTCGCAGCGGCAGCAAAGTTATTGTTTAAGGTTTGATACGGAAAAGATAAACCGTAGCGCAAGGGGGGTCAGAAGGGTTGTCGTGACCGCCATGATTACGACGGCGGAAAAGATGTGTTCGATTATCATCGGCGGCGGCGAAGGCAGGGTGAAGATGCCGGCCCGCAAAGCAATATCAGCGATAACCAGTTCCACTGCACCCCTGGCATTCATTGCCGCACCGATTACCGCGGCGTTGCGCAGGTTAAAACCGATCAATCCGGCAGCAAGGCCTGCCCCTAAAACCTTGCCGATGACCGCTGCGCTGATCAGCAGCAGAACAAAACCGGGTATGGCGATGAATGCTGAAATATCAAGATGCATGCCGACCGAGGCAAAAAAAACCGGGGCCAGAAAACCGTTGGTCACCCCCTTTACTTTATTCTGGATATCCTCGTAGGTTTCCTGCTCAATATTGCGTTTACTGAAAAAAAGACCGGCCTGAAAGGCGCCGAGAATGAAATGCATGCCCAGGGCTTCGGCTAACTGGGCATAGGCAAATGCCACAACCAGCAGCGTACTGAGTTCAAATTCTTCCGCTTTTGTTTTCTGCAGAAATTTCCCGACTGCCGGAAAAATATAATGACCTATCAATGTCGTTATACCAAAAAATAAGACGACCTTGATAACCAGATACGCCAGTTTCATGCCGCCTGGGATGGTGCCGGTTTTAATGACCGCGGTAAGGACCGCCAGGAGAATGAGACTGAGGACATCATCAATCACGGCCGCTGACACAATTGCCATGCCGGATTTGCTCTCCAGCAAATTCATATCCATAAGCACCTTGATCGCCACCGGAACGGCGGTAACACTGAGAGCCGTGCCCAGAAAAATTATCTGGGCAGCCTGATATTCGGATTGGGGAATAAAAATGTATCCCAGGAGCAGGGCAAGCAGAAACGGCAGGAACATGCCGCCCGCCGCAATTATTATGCCGCCCCTGGAGGCCCTGGCCACATCACGGGGACGAAGTTCGATGCCGCCCATGAGGATGAGAAAAAATATTCCCAGGTCTTTTATAACGATGAAAACCTCATTTTCTCCCAGGTCAGCAAGTACAGGAAAATACTGGTTAAAATGATGAATTACAAGTCCAAGCAGGATGCCGGCCACTATCTCGCCGAGAAGCTCCGGTTGGCCAATATGAACCGCAATTTCGGCAAAAATACGCGAAACTATTAGCAGCACAAGGATAATGTAAAAAATTTCCATAGGCTTAAGAGAATCTGTGAAATTCTGCGCAAAGGACGGATTACATATATAAAAAACGTTCTTCAGCCGTTTCGTTCATACTGCATGGAGCAATGTTTCAACACTTCACGAAACCTGTCCAATTCTGGCCGTTATTATGTTTTTCTTGCGTTTAAACTGTTTCGCAGTTTTGCTATCCGGTCATTTGCCGTTTTACCGGGAATCGCGCCCTGATCGAGCGAAACACCGTAGAGACAGGCGCTGTTCTTCCCGAGGATAGCCTGTTTTACCGGACCGTCCGGGGCGCCGAGGGAATCGAATCCATACCGGCGGCGCAGATCCTCCGGCATCTCAATACGGCGGAATGCCTCTATCTGCCATTGCGGTGAACCGTACCAGACCGAATCCGTTCCCCAGAGAACATGATCTACGCCCAGGCCTTTGATCAGGGTGCCGATCAGGGCCGCGCAATGACGTGGCCAGGTAACTGCGGATGTGGCAAATGCGGTGCCCAGATCGGCATAGACATTCTTTACCCCATATTTTTCCGGAATCGCCGCAAGTTCCGTTACCCATGGGATATAACCGTCCTCTTCGAACCTGGCGATGTAGTCCTTGGAAAAACCCTGCAGCGGGCGAATGGCTGCATGGTAAATGATAAAAGTGAGCTGCGGCCAGTCCCGGGCTGCTTTGCCGACGTCATCAGGTCTGGCGTACTGCCAGACATCGGCAAAGGAGTTTTCATATCCATGCGGCAGCAGCCCTTTATGGATGCAGACTTTGCGGATCCCGGCCCGGTCCATTTTTTCGTAGGCGGGATAGACAAGTTTCTCGTCATCCAAACGCCAGGGATAGTGCGAGGGGCTTAGAGGATCACCGATGGTATATCCCTTCCAACTGTCCGGCTTCAGTTCCGCCGCCGCCCGGTCGATGGCCTCGAGCCATCCGGGCTGCCCCGGGGTGATGATGGCATGGGAAAATAACCGCTTGGAGCCGGCAACGCTGTTGATGACATCTCGGGCTGCGGCAATTTCTTCGTTTTTTAGAAACCACCGTTCCGGGTCGTCCGATGGAGCCCCGGAAAGCAGTCCCAGGGTGGTATCGCTCTGCACGAAAACCTCGCGCAGAAAATTGTCAAACTTTAACTTTTCGAGATTCTGGATCTCATCGGCCAGATCAGGATTCCATTCCATGGCATGGCGCCGGAGACCAGTCAACTCCTTCCAGGCATACTGATCACGAACAAAATGCAGCTGAACATCAAAAATAAACTGATCACCAAGCTTGCGCAGCCTTTTTCCGGCAGCCTCAGGATCAGCCGCCTCAGCCTCGTTAACGGTAAAAATCGGATCATAGACCATGTTCATGGCCATAAACGCTGCGGCCATGCCGCAGGCGGAATGGAGGAAATCCCGCCGCGACAGGCCGAGCTTCTTCCGGTAGGTTTCACTGAGCAGCCGGTAACATCTCTCAACCTGGCACTGTTGCGGAGTCCGTTCAGCAGCCGTGAATTCATCGGTTGCCAGGGGACGGGTAGGAATCGGGGTCCTGCCGCTCTCATCCTTTCTGTATGCTGCCATTTTCTTCTCCATTCGATCCGGTTGGCGTGATTATCCTGCTGGTAAGATAAATTATTCAATATTTATGCCATCAGATTCAGCGCTCCCCGTGGTGTTGTTATATCGGTTCGCTTTCAACGTTCCATTGTTTTCTGCCGCCAACGGCCGGAAGTCTGATCTTGTTCTATAGGACAATGTTCTGCAGCGAAAACGGAAAATCAGGATGGAACAGGAAAGACAAACGTGGCGGGTGGAACCTGAAATGATACGGGGCAGGCGTGAACCTCAACCGCAGGGAACGATCGCGGCGCATACGTATTTTGCCGGGTTTCCTGGCATGGATATTGTAAAGAAAAAAAGCAGGGCCTGAAAATTCATTGCAAGGAGGAGTCATGACTGAATCAAAAACTTCACGAAACCTTCCAGCCTGGGGCAGAATCGTTGCCGGTTTTATTGCCGGTTTCCTCGGCACTCTCATCTTTCATCAGCTGGTACTGCTCGTTTTACGAACCGTCAATTTGGCTCCTTTTCCTCCTTTTCCCATGCATCCCACCAGTCCATTCGGCATCCCGGCTGTTTTTTCTCTGGCCTTCTGGGGCGGCGTCTGGGGGATAATTTACGCCTTTATCCACCTGCGTTTTCCTGCCGGGGTGGGTTATTGGTTTACCGCCTTTCTTTTCGGGGCTATTTTCCCTACCCTGGTTGCCCTGCTCATCGTCCTGCCCCTCAAGGGCAAACCCATGGGCGGCGGCTGGGATCCTTCCCTGCTGATTACGGCCTTTCTGATCAACGGCGCCTGGGGCATCGGTACCGGCGTTTTTCTCAAGCTGATTTTTCCCCGCTACGGCTCCGCAAAAACCGGCTCCTGACATGGTTTGTAGCCCTGATCGTCTTACCCGGGCATTAAACCTGCCTCAGGTTTCAAGTCTGGCGGGATCATGATGCGGGCCCGTTCTGCAACCGACGCCCCCGGGCAAGCGATATTTCCGAGCCGCGGCAGACAAAGGCCGAATCAGGGGAACGATGCAGAATCCCGGAAAAAGGCGGTCCGTAAAAATCCCCCACCTCGGCAGTGGTAACTGTATCCAGGCCTGGGTACGTTTCCCACTCGGGATGGGCGAAGTCATATTCGAGGCAGCCTCCATCCCTCAACGCCCGGTAGCCCCAGTAGCGTTCGACAAAGAAATTACGGTCAGCGGCCGGGACAATATCGTCGTCACCCCCGTGAAAAGCAGTTCTGATAAAACAATGCTGCTGTCCGGACGGCCAGCTGTATTCCATCTGATTCAGGCCCCGGCCGTTTTTTTTAATTCTCGCGTCAATCCGGCGTGAGATCACTGTTTCATGAAAGATCCTGCGTACTCCCCAGGCAATAAACCGATGCGGAATTATCTGGTTGATGAACACCACTCCATGACGCCATCTTGTGCCGCCAACCCGGCGACGTACGTAGAAACGCAGATTTACCTGGGCATGCTCCCGGTACAGCGGGAAAGGCAGCCCGTATACCTTAAGAGCAAAGGACTGCAGACCGACAAGGCTGAGATACGTCACCTTGTTATGAAAATCCAGTTCAGTATGGGGAGGAAGCCAGGGAGTCAGCAGTGACGGGTCTGCTCCATAGTTGAGCAGGACAATATGACGGAACCGTCCGGTGACAAACTTCATCAGGTAAGAAATTCACCTTCTGACAGGTTCATTCCCGTTCTGCACATGGCCGGGAGAAACAGCCTGTCATGCTCCTTCGTTTTTTTTATGAATTTTCTTTTTCATCTCTTGTGGATCAATCCATTGGGAATAAAATTTTTCAGCGCATTCCGGGCAGATGGAATGGCTGAATTCCGCCTCGGAATGGGTGTGGATATAATCCTCTATCTGGTGCCAGTAACCCTCGTCATCCCGGATATCCTTGCAGTGGGCGCAGATGGGTAGAAAACCCTGCAGGGTCTTGATCTCTTCCAGGGCATCCTGCAGTTTGACAATGAGTTTCTGGCGTTCGATGGCATACAGGATGGCGCGAATCAGCAGGTTGGCCTCAAACTGCCCCTTGATGAGGTAATCCTGCGCCCCTTCCTGAACCGCCTTCACTGCCAGGTTTTCATCAGCCAGACCACTCATGATGATGACCGGCACATGATCGGCAGCATTTTTCACCGTGGCAAAGGTTGCAAAACCGCTACTGTCCGGTAGTTTGAGATCGAGAAGAATCAAATCGTAGTTTTTGCCGGATAACTGTTGCAATCCCTCTTCCATGCGATCAACATTATGAACGGTGCAGATGATGTTAGTCACCTCGGAAAGAATTTCACGGACCAGGATCGCGTCGGCCGGATTATCCTCAAAATGCAATATCTGTAAATGCTGTTTCTTCATCATCCTCCCGGTTTTAAAATTGCCAGGGCGGATCACTGCCCGGGTCGGCGTGGTTCTTTTCTTTTTTATAATAAAAACATTTTAATACACTACCATTCTGTATACAATAATTATGCCATCCTGTGATGGATACCTCTAATACATTTTACCGGCACAACGTGTAAATAAGAAATTTTCTCATCTGCTAAAAAGGCTTGTCCTTTCTTGCCCGGCAGGACTTAATCTTACAGGACAGGACAAAATGCCCTTCCCCGGCAACCAATTTCATCTTTCCTGAAAAGTAATTCGTTAAATTAGCTGTTCTCGAGCATAACGGCTCGGCAACCCTGCTAAATCATTTAAATCACCAAATATCTGGCATGAATATTGAAGGAATTATGATAAAGTACTGTATCTTGAGAAAAATATTACCAGGAGATGAAAATGGCCAAGGAATTCCATATTGACGATGAAGAATGCATTGCCTGCGGCAGCTGTGCCGAGACCTGCCCCGACTGTTTCCGCTATGAAGAAGGCATGGAAAACGCCCAGGTCATAAGCTTTGACTGTTCCGAGGACGATGTCCAGGAAGCCATGGATCTCTGTCCGGTACAGTGCATCAACTGGCAAGATGAATAACAACAGGAGGTTTTTACCTTGAACATTTATGAATATGCCATGCAGATGGAAAAGGATGGCGAGGATTATTACCGACAGTTGGCCGAAGAAAGCAATACCGTGGGACTGCGGAAGATCTTTATCATGCTGGCCGATGAAGAGGTCAAGCATTACCGGGTCATTGAAGCCATGCGCCGCAGGATTCGTGAAACGCTATTAGAGGAAAGCCCCATCCTGGAGAATGCCAAAAACGTGTTCCAGGTCATGAAGGAGGAGAAGCAGCCCCTGCATATCGATGCAACGGCGGAAACGGAGAGATACCGGAAAGCCAGGGACATAGAAGATAAGACCCATGAATTCTACCTGGAAAAGGCGGACCAATCGGAGAATGAACATCACCGCCGGATATTCTTAACCTTGGCGGCAGAGGAGGCCAAGCATCTGCGGCTCATGGAAAATATCATTGAATTTGTTTCACGGCCTGAACCGGGACAGTGGCTTGAAAATGCGGAATGGACCCACCTGGAACCGTATTAGCTCAAGGTGCAGCCACACTTTCATCTGTTTCGGTACCATATTTACCATGAAAACGGATCAACGAACCGCCAGGAATAATAAAATATGAGATTGGATTAACGGCAGCGCATAGAGAATACTACGGATAACACCATGGCCAGGATTGCAACCTTAATCACTGATCTGTTCAATGATACTGAATATCTTCAGCCTGCCTCGGCGTTCAGAAAGGCCGGGCATCAATTGGTGCACATCGGCCTGCAAAGCAAAAACAAGGTAAAAGGATTAAACGCACAGGCATTAGTGGTTATTGACCGAGAAGTGGCTGATGCTTATGCCCGGGAGTACGGGGCCCTGTTCATTCCGGGCGGTTATTCGTCTGACAGGCTTCGGGAAAGTGATGAGGTTCTGCGCCTGGTACGTGAATTCATGCAGATAGAAAAACCGGTATTCGTTATCTGCCATGGCCTGCAGCTGCTGATCAGTGCCTGCATGCTGGCAGGCCGCAGGGTCGCGGGGCGCAAGGCCCTTGCCCAGGATATTGCCAATGCCGGCGGCTTCCTTGCCGACAGGGATGTCATGATCGACAGCAATCTCATTTCCTGCTGCGGTGACACAAATCTGCCGGCCTTTATTCTTGCCTGCCTGCACCAGTTGTCAACTATGAGAAAAAGGGAGAAAATGGAACCGGGGCTCAGGGTTTAGAGAGATCTGAATAAAGTTCTTTCCGGCAGTCGGGGCAGATGAAATTACTTACATCCTTTCTGGAAAAATTCCGGATGAATACCTCGATGGCCTGCCAGTTCCCCTTGTCGTCGCGAATTCTTTTACAGGAACCGCAGAGAGGCAGAACCCCCTGCAGAGCTTCCAGCTGGTCCAGTGCCTTGCCGAGATCGGAAAAAAGTATCATTTTTTCCTGGAATGTCTTTTTTCTTTCTACCGCATAGGCTATGGACCGGTGCAGCAGCAGCGGCGTGATCTGATCCTTTTCAAGATAATCCTGGGCCCCGAAACGCACGGCCTGCAATGCAATCTGCTGGTCCTTGAGCCCGGTCAGCACGATAAGAACCACCTGGGGATAGTCAGCCATCAGGGTCCGGACCGTATCAAGACCGTTCGAGTCAGGCAGGGAGAGATCAAGCAATACCACGTCTATATTTTCTTCGGCCAGTGACTCCAGGGCCGAACCCAGGGTTTCGGACTGGATGATGCTGTAACTGTACCTGTCGTCTTCCGCCAGGTATTCCTTTATCAAATCAGCATCCCGGGGATTGTCTTCAACAAGCAGTATAGTATGACTTTTCATTCTCTATCATCACCATCAAAAGTGGTGGAACGTCTTTAATTTTCAATTTTTTTCCCACAATAAATGTAATATTAGGCCAGAATGACTGAAAAGTTGCAACCCAATTTCATGTATTGTGGTGTTAAGATATTTCGCTGATTCTGTTGCCGGGATCGCCCTATAAATATGTAAGCCCAGTTGATCCCCATGTTATAATTCTCTTAAGCAAATAGCATGCCAGATGAGCGGCTTACGATTCACTTGCCAGGCTCAATTTGCCGGAGTCGTAGGATAAATCGTTTATTGATAATACATTCTTGACCATGTTTCATAATCGCCGGAACAGCCCTGTCCCGGCTGGCGGAAATTCCACCCATGCCGGCCAGTTGCAGCCTTCAACATCGCTTGACACCCTGTCATTTTTATATTTTATTATTCTTTACAATAAATTATAATCGCAGACTTAACAATTCGTACAATGTTCATGTCTCTCTTTGTTGCTCCCAATTTTTGAATGAGCAATTCTGCTGCATCCTGAAATGACCTGTTTATGAGAAAAAAGAAAAACAAGGAAGAGATCCCCCACCTGAACATTCTCGTAGTGGATCATGACATCCAGACCTTCGATGCCATCATGGACGCCGCGCTTGATCCTGCCATCCATACCACCCATGCCAATACGCTTCGGGAAGCATTGCACAGCAACACCAGATACCAGTATGATATTATCCTGCTTAAAGACCGGCTGCCGGACGGTACCGCCAGTGAAGCCATATCCTCAATGCAGCAAGTCCCCTCCTCTCCTGAATTGCTCGTTTTCTCCCAGGAGGGGGATCCGCGTGAGGCAGAATTGATTCTGAACAGCGGCTGCTGGGATTACATAGTTGTTCCGAACCTACCCCAGGGTATTGTCAAACACCTGAAGAGGGTTATCAATTATCGCCGGGAAAAATCGGGAAAAACCCTGGATAAAATGGAATCCGTGCACCGGGATTTACGGTCCGAAGGTATTGTGGGCAGCAGCCAGCTCCTGCAGCATTGCCTTAATTTAATGGTCAAAGCGGCCCAGACCGACGCCAATGTCCTGATTTCAGGTGAATCAGGCACCGGCAAAGAACTTTTCGCCACTTCCATTCATGCCGTCAGTTCCAGGGCAAATCGTGAATTCGTGGTGGTTGATTGCGCCTCGCTCACCCCGACCCTGGTGGAATCCATCCTTTTCGGCCATATCAAGGGGTCCTTTACCGGGGCGGACCGTAATAGAACCGGGTTGATAAAGAAGGCGGATGGCGGCACCCTGTTCCTTGACGAGGTCGGGGAAATTCCCTTGGAAATGCAGAAAAAATTCCTGCGGGTCCTGCAGGAACAGAGCTTCAGGCCGGTGGGCAGCAGTGTCGAAGTCAAAAGCAATTTCCGCCTGATCGCCGCGACCAATAAAAATCTGCAGGAACTCTGCAAAAAGGGGGAATTCCGCGAGGATCTCCTTTTCCGCATCCAGACCTTTCACCTGGAACTGCCGCCCCTGAGAAAAAGGGTCGAGGACATTACCCTGCTGGCCTATGATTACCGGGATCAATACTGTCGCAGCAAAAAACTCGATAAAAATTTTTCCACCGCTTTCCTCATGGTTCTGAAACATTACGAGTGGCCGGGAAATGTCCGGGAACTGTTTCATGCCCTTGAATATTCCTTTGCCACGGCCCAGGACAGCGACACCCTCCATCCCCTGCATCTGCCTCCTGATATCAGGATAAAGGTAACCCACAAGGCCCTGGAGGACATGGATGGAAACAGCACTATCCATTCCGGCAATTTCAGCAACGTCGAATTATCCCAGGATCTGCAGTCTTATCGGGAAATGGCGATTGAGGAGGCTGAAAAGACTTATCTTCGCCAGCTCGTTGAGCAGAACTGCGGAGATCTACAGCATTGCCTGCAGATTTCCGGTTTGTCGCGTTCCCGCTTTTATGCCCTCTTGAAGAAATATGGTATAACCCTGCAGGGCCACTAGCATACCCGACCGACTATAACCCCAGCAGCTTCTGATTGATGTCGATGGCGGCCGCCGCTCCCTGGCCGGCCGCGATGATGGCCTGCGCATGCCCCCGGCATAGGGCGCCTGTCAAGTACAGGCCGGCCAGGGATGATTCATTATGGGCATTCACCAGGAATTTCCCGGTCGTTTCCTGGCGCTGAAGATGGAGGCCGGCAAGATAGTCGTCGTTTAAAGTGGCGCCCAGGCTCAGCATTATCATTTCGGCCTCGATAACGGATGAATCGGCCAACCGCACCCCGTCAAGGGTATCTACCCCCAGGAATTCTTCAGCCCGGCCGCAGATCAGCCGGATATGTTCTTCGGCCAGAATTTCAGCAAACCCTTCGGGAGCCGGGCAGTGGGCCAATACCAGGGTGATGTCATCGGTAAACATCTGTTTCATACCGAGGGCTAGACGGACGCTTTCCCCGGAATTTCCAAGAATAACCAGTTTTTTCCCGGTGGTCAGGTAGCCGTCGCAGCTGACACAGGTGAACACCGACTCGGCAAAAAAACGTCCGAGATTTATTATCGGCGGGATGTTTTCCCGGGCCCCTGAGGCGCCGATGACGAAGCGGGATCTGAACCGGTGCTTTGCGGCCCGCACCTGGAAATACCGGTCCAGCTGCAGGGACTTCACCTCGGCCAGGATCACCTCCACTCCGAAACTCTTTACCTGGTTCAGGCCTGTCTTTATCAGTTCTCCACCGCTTATCTTCCGCAGACCGAGATAATTCACCAGGTGTCTGGCATGACGCGTCCTGCCGCCGCCCCGGTCGAGCAGCAGAACCTCTCTGTTGAAACGGGCCAGGTGCAGCGCTCCCTGAAGTCCTCCCGGGCCAGCTCCAATCACGATGCAATCATAAATTTTACGGTTATCCGCCATTTTGAATCCATCCGCTCCAATGATGTTCAATATGATAAAAATGCCGGCATGGAAACAACGATGGCACCAGCCCTATCAGCTGACCAAGATCTTGTGGGAATTCTCCCACAGGCCGTGGATATTGCAGAGCGAGGTGGCAATGAGGGTGCCTGGCTTGTTGATCTTGAGCGAAGCTGTTACACAATGATGGGTATAGACTGGACCTTCGTTCGGGGCTGAAACCGCTTCACCATGAGCGTTAAATTCAAAATTTCCCACCTGATAGATGAATTTTCCCTCTTCCGGCTTGAAATAGAGCTGGACCCAACGGATGTGATGCTCGGTGGTGTTGGGATGTGACACCTCCTTGCCGATGGTTACTCGAACCTCAAAATTCTCGTCGGCCGTGACCGATACCGGTGCTTCGATAACCGGGACATGCTTTTCATTTTTCCAGTCGTCTGTCTGATAGAAATCACCTATCTTCTGCATCATTATTCTCCTTTATCGTTGATTGCGACGGGATTAATTCCCGGTCAATATTTATGTTGTCACAGCCACATTATTCATTATTTATTGCAACTGCATCTTTGTTGCCGGTCTTGAGGCACGGAAATTTGCCTGTCCGTTTTCACGCCGGGACTTAATACTGTTTGCCTTCGATATTTTTGCGCAGCTGCGCGATTTCCAGCCCCAGGGAGGTGCATTGTCTGCCTTCCATGCAGTCCTCGGCATCAGGGATCTCCAGATGGTGCTGCAGTTCGTGCGCCCCTTTCTTCAGATCGATGATCCAGGCATTTTTTTCCTTGTCGAAACGGGCGTCGATATTAATTCCGCACTCGCCGATATCCGGATACAGTTCGGTAATTTTTTTACACAGCTCCTCTTTGTCATACATATGCACCCTCCTGTTTTTGAATTATCCCCATTTTATCTCTGGTAAGATGAAATACAAAATTTGTGCCACTTTCACTGTGTTCAGCAATTATCCATCAGAGCGGCATACCTAATAAAGACATGCGCAGGGCTTCCCGTACCATCTGGCTGGCATAGCCCCACTCGTTGTCATACCAGCCGACCACCTTGACCAGGTCTCCGGCCACGACCTGGGTCATCTCCAGATCAACCACCGTGGCGTGGGTATCCTGAATGATATCGGATGAAACCAAGGGATCGTACGACACCGCTACAACATTGCGGTACCTGTCGCTTTCCGCCTCCTCCCGCAGTATCCGGTTTACCTCCTGGACCGTGGTTTCCATTTTGGTCAAAAAGACGATGTCGGCCACCGAACCTGCCGGAACCGGGGCCCTGATCGCCATGCCGTTGAACAAGCCCTCACATTCAGGCAGTACCCTGGTGGCGGCAATCGCCGCTCCGGTGGTGGTGGGCACCAGGTTCGCCGCCGCCGCCCGGCCGCGCCGCATTTTTTTGCTGCTGGTGTCAATTAAGGACTGGGAAGCAGTATAGGCATGCACCGTGGTCATGATCGCCTTGGCAATACCAATCCTGCGCCCCAGGATTTCCACGATGGGGGTTATACAGTTGGTTGTGCAGCTGCCGCAGGAAATTATCTCTTCGTCTCTATCGCTGATATTGACTCCATGCACCACGGTGGGGATATCATCGTCTTTTGCCGGGGCCGACAGAAAGACCCGTTTCGCCCCGGCAGCCTGATGGCGCTCCAGGCCTTCCCGGTTGGTAAACATGCCGGTGCATTCAAAAATCACATCAATGTCCAGTTCGCACCATGGCAGTTCGGCGGGGTTCTTATGCTGCAGATAGCGCAATTCCCTGCCGCCTATCGATAAGCTACTACTGTCGGCGGCAACCTGCTCATGGTAACGGCCGTAAACCGTGTCATAACGGAGCAGGTATATCAGGTTTTCCAAGGGCATCAGGTCATTTACCGCCACAAGTTCCAGTCCGGACTGCCCCAGGATTATTTTAAGGGTTGCTCTGCCGATTCTTCCCATACCGTTGATGGCTACTCTGATCATACCTCGTCCTCCTCCCTTTCATGTCTGGTTTTGATACCCGCAGATTCGCCGGCTTTGCCAGGAGTACTCTTATTTTTTCTTATCCAGGATGATACGGTTTTTCTCCATCCGGAGCCGGAACCGGTCCCCGGGTCTGAACCCCTTGCCGGCCAGCATTGCCGGGCTTATACTGATGCCGTCATCGTTATAGCGAACATCGATCGCCGGTTCACCGATAACCGCGCCGGGCGAGGTCAGATTTTTTTCCTCGATCAATTTCTGCAGGGCACTGTTTACAACACCGATATCCTCTATCTGCAGCTCCTGCATAATTTCCTGGACGCTTTTGCCTTCATGCACCAGATCCCACAACCGTTGCATGTCAACCGCGGTCATATCCGCCATGGTATCTCCTTATTCATTATATTGTCGTTGCGTATAAAGGGTGACATACAAAAAACATACCAGACCGGAATCGGATACCGGCAGCCGTCAATGCCGGCCGGCCGCCGGATATTCATCCGGGTCCGTCTGCTGCTGTTGGTATGCTTTTTGCTAAATTACTCCTGATCTTTCTTTTTTTTTATAAACTGACATTATCACCTCGGAGGTAATTATGAAAGTCGGCATCATCGGCGCCGGATTCGTGGGCAGCACCGCGGCCTATGCCATGGTCCTCGAAGGCACGGCAAGTGAAATAATTCTCATCGATATCAACCGGAAGCTTGCCGCGGCCCAGGCCGAGGATATCCTGCATGCCACCCCATGGTCCCATTCGGTAAGAGTTGCCGCCGGCGACTACCCTGACCTGCAGGGAGCGGCTGTCGTCATCCTTACCTGCGGTGTCAGCCAGAAAGAAGGCGAAACCCGCCTTGATCTTATGGGCCGCAACGCTAAGGTGTTCAGGGAGGTCATTCCCGGGGTGATAAAATACGCCCAACAGGCGGTTCTGGTCGTGGCTTCCAATCCGGTTGATGTCATAACCCATCTGGTGACGAATATTGCCAGGCTCGATCCGCACCGGATTATCGGGTCCGGAACCATTCTGGACACCGCCCGGTTCCGCACCCTTATCGCGGACCATTTACAGGTTGCGCCGCAGTCGGTCCATGCCTATGTCCTCGGTGAACACGGTGATTCCGAGGTTCTCACCTGGTCCGGCGCCCGGGTGGGCGGCATGCCGCTGGCCGAGTTCGCCGAACAGACCGGCAAACCCGTTGATGCGGAATTCAGAAAAAGGATCGACACCAAAGTGCGGCAGGCGGCCTACAGGATTGTTGCCGGCAAGGGCGCCACCTATTACGGCATCGGCGCGGGACTGGCCAGAATTATTCGGGCGGTCAGGGATGATGAAGGAGCGGTACTGACCGTATCGAGCCGCAGCCGGGGGCCGGCTGATATCGGCACGGTTTGCATGTCGGTTCCCAGGGTGGTGCGGGCGGCTGGTGTCGGCGCCGAACTCTGGCCGCCGCTGTCGGACGATGAACATGCGGCACTGCTGAAAAGCGCGGCAATACTGAAGAAGGCCGCCAGGGAACTTGGGTATGATTAGCTGAAAGGAAAAAATATTGGAGTAATGGAGTAGTGGAGTGTTGGAATATTGTCAGCATACGATGCGTGCTGACGATGTTCCATCACTCCAGCTTCAGCCCGGCACCTGAACAATACTGCCGCACAATCGCCGGCCAGTTTCAGGGGGTGCCTCTGAAATTGGCCGGACCGGCGATTGCGCCGCAGTTTTTCAGTTTTTCAACTACTTATCTACAGTGCATCCAATCCTGCGCAGAAAGACACGTCCTGTATGATAAGATTATACGAGCCTCATGGATGGGACAGAATGATAAAAATTTAATTCTTATGCTGTACCGGAAAAATATCCTCTTTTTCAGGCGCTTACCTTTTCGAACTTGGTGTAAAGCTTTTTTATCCGCTGCCGCAGGTCCTTGATCTTTTGGGAATCCTCCTTGGTGGCCCAGCGTGGTTCACTGATGGAATATACATTCTTATGCAATTCATCAATATAATCCTCGGTGGCCATGCACCATTCGTCGGTGCAGACTGATTCCATCTTGCCGGCCTCGTTGATCTCCTTTTCCAGCATGGAAACACTTTCTTCCAGACCGACGACAAAATCCCGGTGCGTTTTCAGCATGGTATTTTCCATTTCCTTCTGTTTCTGCATGATTATCCTCCTTGGCTAAATTTTAATGAAATTGCATCCGTTAAACGGCAGGATTCAATTAAAAGACAAATCAGCATCATCTTGCTGTTTCCTTTCGTGTTCCGGCCTGGAAGATTTCATAATCTCCCGCTTTCGGGGCTTCTCCTGCTTCATTTCTTCAAGCACCTTTTCCAGATGCTTGAAGGTATGATCCAGAATCTGTTTTGGTCTCTTGTTATCCATGTATCAATCCTTCAGTTGAGAATTTCTCGGTTTTATAAATAAACTATTTTCATTCTTTCCTTATGCCTATCAAGAAACGTGCCAACCGGAATTCCGTGAATAGTATGGCGGGATAAAAACCGGCCCCCAGCCTTGGCTTTGCCGTTTTTTTCCAGGACCGATGAACAATGATTCAGCGACGGGCCGCCGGAATAAATCCTGTTCGGCAAGAATACGACCGGCCGGCCGTGCTTTTTCACGGCCCGTAATTAGCGGTGCCGCAATTTTTGCAAATCTTTTTCCCGGCGGCAAACCGCATCCCAGGCTCGACCCAGGGGGTTGCTTCCAGAAATAATGGAGTTCTGGCACAGGAATTGATAGATATTGCGGTAAAGAGTACCGTTCCTGTTTTCGCAATGCAGCCATACCTTTTTAACATTTGTTCGGCTTTGAAAACGGGGACCGACAGACATTTTGCCAGTAAGGGCACAGGTGAATGTGCAAAAAAAATGAACATGGAGGATAACATCATGGAAGTAAAAGACTATTGCCGCAATATGGAAACGGAACTCACCGCATGGAAAGCAAAATTATACGATATAATCCGTAAATTTGACAGCCTTCCCACCGGTGAAAAGGAACAGGCCTATGAAGACGTCAATGACCTGCATATGCTGATGACCGAAATGGAAGAACGGCTCGATAACCTGCGCAACTCCTGCCCCACCGGCTGGAAGCCCGAGGATGAAAAGGATTTCCGCGGCAAGCTGGGGGCCCTGGAGGAGCAGTACAAAAAGGTTGCCGAGGCAAAATTTGATTACAACTTCGGCGGCTGATTACACACCTGCCGTCAACAGCGGGGGGAAAGAACTTCTTTCCCCCCGTATAATATAGAGGCGACAACAAGGAAAAAATCATGTCACCCGTACCCATGCACGAAGAAACCAAGGATTTGCAACCCTCCACCAGGGACATGCACCGGGCCCTCTCGTCACTTATTGAGGAACTGGAGGCGATAGCCTGGTACAACCAGCGGGCCGATGCCTGTGATGACGACGAACTGCGAAAAATTCTGCGCCACAACAGCGATGAGGAAAAGGAGCACGCCGCCATGCTGCTGGAATGGATCCGCCGGCAGGATCCATTCCAGCAGCATGGCGGCGTGCTCCTTTTCCTCATCGCTGTTGTGGCGCAGAATTTTTCGCAGTTCGTCGTCATCACAGGCATCGGCCCGCTGGTTGTACCAGGCTATCGCCTCCAGTTCCTCAATAAGTGACGAGAGGGCCCGGTCCATGTCCCTGGTGGAGGGTTGCAAATCCTTGGTTTCTTCGTGCATGGGTACGGGTGACATGATTTTTTCCTTGTTGTCGCCTCTATATTATACGGGGGGAAAAAATTTATTTTCCCCCGCTGTTGACGGCAGGTGTGTAATCAGCCGCCGAAGTTGTAATCAAATTTTGCCTCGGCAACCTTTTTGTACTGCTCCTCCAGGGCCCCCAGCTTGCCGCGGAAATCCTTTTCATCCTCGGGCTTCCAGCCGGTGGAGCAGGAGTTGCGCAGGTTATCGAGCCGTTCTTCCATTTCGGTCATCAGCATATGCAGGTCATTGACGTCTTCATAGGCCTGTTCCTTTTCACCGGTGGGAAGGCTGTCAAATTTACGGATTATATCGTATAATTTTGCTTTCCATGCGGTGAGTTCCGTTTCCATATTGCGGCAATAGTCTTTTACTTCCATGATGTTATCCTCCATGTTCATTTTTTTTGCACATTCACCTGTGCCCTTACTGGCAAAATGTCTGTTCGGTCCCCGTTTTCAAAGCCGAACAAATGTTAAAAAGGTATGGCTGCATTGCGAAAACAGGAACGGTACTCTTTACCGCAATATCTATCAATTCCTGTGCCAGAACTCCATTATTTCTGGAAGCAACCCCCTGGGTCGAGCCTGGGATGCGGTTTGCCGCCGGGAAAAAGATTTGCAAAAATTGCGGCACCGTTAATTACGGGCCGTGAAAAAGCACGGCCGGCCGGTCGTATTCTTGCCGAACAGGATTTATTCCGGCGGCCCGTCGCTGAATCATTGTTCATCGGTCCTGGAAAAAACGGCAAAGCCAAGGCTGGGGGCCGGTTTTTATCCCGCCATACTATTCACAGAATTCCGGTTGGCACGTTTCTTGATAGGCATAAGGAAAGAATGAAAATAGTTTATTTATAAAACCGAGAAATTCTCAACTGAAGGATTGATACATGGATAACGGAGACCAAAACAGATTCTGGATCATACCTTCAAGCATCTGGAAAAGGTGCTTGAAGAAATGAAGCAGGAGAAGCCCCAAAAGCGGGAGATTATGAAATCTTCCAGGCCAGAACACGAAAGGAAACAGCAAGATGATGCTGATTTGTCTTTTAATTGAATCCTGCCGTTTAACGTGATGCAATTTCATTAAAATTTAGCCAAGGAGGATAATCATGCAGAAACAGAAGGAAATGGAAAATACCATGCTGAAAACGCACCGGGATTTTGTCGTCGGTCTGGAAGAAAGTGTTTCCATGCTGGAAAAGGAGATCAACGAGGCCGGCAAGATGGAATCAGTCTGCACCGACGAATGGTGCATGGCCACCGAGGATTATATTGATGAATTGCATAAGAATGTATATTCCATCAGTGAACCACGCTGGGCCACCAAGGAGGATTCCCAAAAGATCAAGGACCTGCGGCAGCGGATAAAAAAGCTTTACACCAAGTTCGAAAAGGTAAGCGCCTGAAAAAGAGGATATTTTTCCGGTACAGCATAAGAATTAAATTTTTATCATTCTGTCCCATCCATGAGGCTCGTATAATCTTATCATACAGGACGTGTCTTTCTGCGCAGGATTGGATGCACTGTAGATAAGTAGTTGAAAAACTGAAAAACTGCGGCGCAATCGCCGGTCCGGCCAATTTCAGAGGCACCCCCTGAAACTGGCCGGCGATTGTGCGGCAGTATTGTTCAGGTGCCGGGCTGAAGCTGGAGTGATGGAACATCGTCAGCACGCATCGTATGCTGACAATATTCCAACACTCCACTACTCCATTACTCCAATATTTTTTCCTTTCAGCTAATCATACCCAAGTTCCCTGGCGGCCTTCTTCAGTATTGCCGCGCTTTTCAGCAGTGCCGCATGTTCATCGTCCGACAGCGGCGGCCAGAGTTCGGCGCCGACACCAGCCGCCCGCACCACCCTGGGAACCGACATGCAAACCGTGCCGATATCAGCCGGCCCCCGGCTGCGGCTCGATACGGTCAGTACCGCTCCTTCATCATCCCTGACCGCCCGAATAATTCTGGCCAGTCCCGCGCCGATGCCGTAATAGGTGGCGCCCTTGCCGGCAACAATCCTGTAGGCCGCCTGCCGCACTTTGGTGTCGATCCTTTTTCTGAATTCCGCATCAACGGGTTTGCCGGTCTGTTCGGCGAACTCGGCCAGCGGCATGCCGCCCACCCGGGCGCCGGACCAGGTGAGAACCTCGGAATCACCGTGTTCACCGAGGACATAGGCATGAACGACTGCGGCGCAACCTGTAAATGGTCCGCGATAAGGGTGCGGAACCGGGCGGTGTCCAGAATGGTTCCGGACCCGATAATCCGGTGCGGATCGAGCCTGGCAATATTCGTCACCAGATGGGTTATGACATCAACCGGATTGGAAGCCACGACCAGAACCGCCTGTTGGGCGTATTTTATCACCCCGGGAATGACCTCCCTGAACACCTTAGCGTTGCGGCCCATAAGATCAAGGCGGGTTTCGCCTTCTTTCTGGCTGACACCGCAGGTAAGGATGACGACAGCCGCTCCCTGCAGGTCAGGGTAGTCGCCGGCGGCAACTCTTACCGAATGGGACCATGGGGTGGCATGCAGGATATCCTCGGCCTGGGCCGCGGCAAGCTTCCGGTTGATATCGATGAGAATTATTTCACTTGCCGTGCCTTCGAGGACCATGGCATAGGCCGCGGTGCTGCCCACGAATCCGGCGCCGATGATGCCGACTTTCATAATTACCTCCGAGGTGATAATGTCAGTTTATAAAAAAAAAAGAAAGATCAGGAGTAATTTAGCAAAAAGCATACCAACAGCAGCAGACGGACCCGGATGAATATCCGGCGGCCGGCCGGCATTGACGGCTGCCGGTATCCGATTCCGGTCTGGTATGTTTTTTGTATGTCACCCTTTATACGCAACGACAATATAATGAATAAGGAGATACCATGGCGGATATGACCGCGGTTGACATGCAACGGTTGTGGGATCTGGTGCATGAAGGCAAAAGCGTCCAGGAAATTATGCAGGAGCTGCAGATAGAGGATATCGGTGTTGTAAACAGTGCCCTGCAGAAATTGATCGAGGAAAAAAATCTGACCTCGCCCGGCGCGGTTATCGGTGAACCGGCGATCGATGTTCGCTATAACGATGACGGCATCAGTATAAGCCCGGCAATGCTGGCCGGCAAGGGGTTAGACCCGGGGACCGGTTCCGGTCCGGATGGAGAAAACCGTATCATACTGGATAAGAAAAAATATGAGTACTCCTGGCAAAGCCGGCGAATCTGCGGGTATCAAAACCAGACATGAAAGGGAGGAGGACGGGGTATGATCAGAGTAGCCATCAACGGTATGGGAAAATCGGCAGAGCAACCCTTAAAATAATCCTGGAGCAGTCCGGACTGGAACTTGTGGCGGTAAATGACCTGATGCCCTTGGAAACCTGATATACCTGCTCCGTTATGACACGGTTTACGGCCGTTACCATGAGCAGGTTGCCGCCGACAGTAGTAGCTTATCGATAGGCGGCGGGAATTGCGCTATCTGCAGCATAAGAACCCCGCCGAACTGCCATGGTGCGAACTGGACATTGATGTGATTTTTGAATGCACCGGCATGTTTACCAACCGGGAAGGCCTGGAGGGCCATCAGGCTGCCGGGGCGAAACGGGTCTTTCTGTCGGCCCGGCAAAAGACGATGATATCCCCACCGTGGTGCATGGAGTCAATATCAGCGATAGAGACGAAGAGATAATTTCCTGCGGCAGCTGCACAACCAACTGTATAACCCCCATCGTGGAAATCCTGGGGCGCAGGATTGGTATTGCCAAGGCGACCATGACCACGGTGCATGCCTTCCTGCTTCCCAGTCCTTAATTGACACCAGCCGCGAAAAAATGCGGCGCGGCCGGGCGGCGGCGGGAAACCTGGTGCCCCACCACCGGAGCGGCGATTGCCGCCACCAGGGTATTACCTGAATGGCAGGGCTTGTTCAACGGCATAGCGATCAGGGCCCGGGTTCGGCAGGTTCGGTGGCCGACATCGTCTTTTAACCAAAATGGAAACCACGGTCCAGGAGGTAAACCGGA